>NZ_CP054058.1:0-1200000 GCF_003935895.2 Scandinavium goeteborgense
ATGTGGATCCGCCCATTGCAGGCGGAGTTGAGCGATAACACGCTGGCATTGTATGCACCAAATCGTTTTGTGCTTGATTGGGTAAGGGACAAATACCTCAATAATATCAACGGACTGTTGAATGATTTCTGCGGTGCCGACGCCCCGCAACTGCGGTTTGAAGTCGGTGCCAGGCCTGCCACGCAGGTTGTGAGAGAAACCGCACAGGTTGCCGTTCAGGCACATGCTCAGCAGGTACACGCTCCGCGCGCCATTCCTCAGGCACGTCACGGTTGGGATAACGTTCCCGCTCCGGCAGAACCGTCCTATCGCTCCAACGTAAACGTAAAGCACACGTTCGATAACTTCGTTGAAGGTAAATCGAACCAGTTAGCGCGTGCTGCGGCGCGTCAGGTAGCAGATAACCCTGGCGGCGCATACAACCCGTTATTCCTTTATGGCGGAACCGGTCTCGGTAAAACGCACCTGTTACACGCGGTCGGCAATGGCATTATTGCCCGTAAACCGAACGCTAAAGTGGTGTACATGCACTCCGAGCGTTTTGTGCAGGACATGGTCAAAGCCCTGCAGAACAACGCCATCGAAGAGTTCAAACGCTACTACCGTTCCGTTGATGCACTGCTAATAGATGACATTCAGTTCTTTGCTAATAAAGAACGATCCCAGGAAGAGTTCTTCCACACCTTCAATGCCCTGCTGGAAGGGAATCAACAGATCATCCTCACGTCCGATCGCTATCCTAAAGAGATCAACGGCGTTGAAGATCGTTTGAAATCCCGTTTTGGCTGGGGATTAACCGTTGCGATCGAGCCACCTGAGCTCGAAACGCGCGTGGCGATCCTGATGAAAAAGGCCGACGAGAATGACATTCGTCTGCCGGGCGAAGTGGCGTTCTTTATTGCCAAGCGCCTGCGTTCCAACGTGCGTGAGCTTGAAGGCGCACTGAACCGTGTTATCGCCAACGCCAATTTTACCGGCCGCGCCATTACCATTGATTTCGTGCGTGAAGCGCTGCGCGATCTGCTGGCGCTGCAGGAAAAACTGGTCACCATCGACAATATTCAGAAGACGGTGGCGGAGTACTATAAGATCAAAGTGGCAGATTTGCTGTCCAAGCGTCGTTCTCGCTCTGTGGCGCGTCCGCGCCAGATGGCGATGGCGCTGGCCAAGGAACTCACCAACCACAGTCTGCCGGAAATTGGCGATGCGTTTGGTGGCCGCGACCACACGACCGTGCTGCATGCGTGCCGCAAGATCGAGCAGTTGCGTGAAGAAAGCCATGACATCAAAGAAGATTTCTCCAACTTAATCAGAACATTATCTTCGTGACGCTATGAAATTTACCGTTGAACGTGAACATTTATTAAAACCGCTGCAGCAGGTAAGTGGCCCATTAGGTGGTCGCCCAACGTTGCCGATTTTGGGTAATTTACTGCTGCAGGTTGCAGACGGTTCCTTGTCATTGACCGGAACCGACCTTGAAATGGAAATGGTCGCACGCGTCGCGCTGCTTCAGCCGCACGAGCCGGGCGCCACCACTGTGCCAGCGCGCAAGTTCTTCGATATTTGCCGTGGCTTGCCGGAAGGGGCTGAAATTGCCGTACAGCTTGAGGGTGACCGCATGTTGGTACGCTCTGGCCGTAGCCGTTTCTCGCTTTCTACGCTGCCTGCTGCCGATTTCCCGAACCTCGACGACTGGCAAAGCGAAGTGGAATTCACCGTTGCTCAGGCGACGATGAAACGCCTGATTGAAGCGACCCAGTTTTCCATGGCGCATCAGGACGTTCGTTACTACTTAAACGGCATGCTGTTCGAAACCGAAGGTGAAGAACTGCGTACCGTCGCGACCGACGGCCACCGTCTGGCGGTCTGCTCGATGCCTATCGGCGAAACGTTGCCGAACCATTCGGTGATCGTACCGCGTAAAGGCGTTATCGAGCTGATGCGTATGCTCGACGGCGGCGACAACCCGATGCGTGTGCAGATTGGCAGCAACAACATCCGCGCACACGTGGGCGATTTCATCTTCACCTCTAAACTGGTGGATGGTCGTTTCCCGGACTACCGTCGCGTGTTGCCGAAAAACCCGGATAAACATCTCGATGCGGGCTGTGACATTCTCAAACAGGCCTTTGCCCGTGCGGCGATTCTCTCGAATGAGAAATTCCGTGGCGTGCGTCTGTATGTCAGCGAAAATCAGCTGAAAATCACCGCCAACAACCCGGAACAGGAAGAAGCAGAAGAAATTCTGGATGTCACCTACGCCGGGACCGAGATGGAAATCGGCTTCAACGTCAGCTACGTACTGGATGTGCTCAATGCACTGAAATGCGAAAACGTCCGTATTCTGCTGACCGACTCCGTATCCAGCGTTCAGATTGAAGATGCAGCCAGCCAAAGCGCGGCTTACGTTGTTATGCCAATGAGATTGTAATGGCGCTAACCCGCTTGTTGATCCGCGACTTTCGCAATATTGAAAGCGCGGATCTTGCTTTATCCCCTGGCTTTAATTTCCTGGTCGGTGCCAACGGCAGCGGAAAAACCAGCGTTCTGGAAGCCATCTACACGCTCGGCCACGGTCGGGCGTTTCGCAGTTTGCAAATAGGCCGCGTAATTCGCCACGAGCAGGAATCGTTCATTTTACATGGGCGTCTGCAAGGTCAGGAGCGCGAGATCTCGATTGGCCTCACCAAAGACAAACAGGGCGACAGCAAAGTTCGCATCGACGGCACCGACGGTCACAAGGTGGCTGAACTGGCGCTGCTGATGCCGATGCAGCTCATCACCCCCGAAGGGTTTACTTTACTCAACGGCGGCCCCAAATACAGAAGAGCCTTCCTCGATTGGGGATGCTTTCACAACGAAGCCGGTTTCTTTACCGCCTGGAGCAATCTCAAGCGTTTGCTGAAACAGCGTAACGCCGCATTGCGTCAGGTGACCCGCTACGCCCAGCTGCGTCCGTGGGACATGGAACTTATCCCGCTGGCCGAGCAAATCAGTCAATGGCGAGCGGAATACAGTGCGGGGATCGCCGAAGATATGGCGGATACCTGCAAACAGTTTCTTCCTGAATTCAGTCTGACCTTTTCTTTCCAGCGCGGCTGGGAAAAAGAGACCGACTATTCAGAGGTGCTTGAACGGAATTTCGAGCGCGACCGAATGCTGACCTACACCGCCCACGGCCCGCACAAAGCGGATTTCCGCATTCGTGCCGATGGCGCACCGGTGGAGGACACTCTGTCGCGTGGGCAGCTCAAACTGCTGATGTGCGCCTTACGTCTGGCGCAAGGTGAGTTTCTGACCCGTGAAAGCGGGCGGCGCTGCCTGTACCTAATAGATGATTTTGCCTCGGAACTTGATGACGAGCGCCGCGGTCTGCTGGCAAGCAGACTCAAAGCGACCGAGTCGCAGGTTTTTGTCAGCGCCATTAGCGCTGAACACGTAATGGACATGTCGGACAAAAATTCGAAGATGTTCAGCGTGGAAAAAGGTAAAATAACGGATTAACCCAAGTTTAAATGAGCGAGAAACGTTGATGTCGAATTCTTATGACTCCTCCAGTATCAAAGTCCTGAAAGGACTGGATGCGGTGCGTAAGCGCCCGGGTATGTATATCGGCGACACGGATGACGGTACCGGTCTGCACCACATGGTATTCGAGGTTGTGGATAACGCTATCGACGAAGCGCTCGCGGGTCACTGTAAAGACATCGTTGTCACCATCCATGCCGATAACTCCGTTTCCGTAACGGATGATGGCCGTGGTATTCCGACCGGCATTCACCCGGAAGAGGGTGTTTCTGCGGCGGAAGTCATCATGACTGTTCTGCACGCAGGCGGTAAATTCGATGACAACTCTTATAAAGTGTCCGGTGGTCTGCACGGCGTAGGCGTTTCAGTGGTAAACGCCCTGTCGCAGAAGCTGGAACTGGTGATTCGCCGCGAAGGCAAAGTTCACCATCAGATTTATGTACACGGCGTGCCACAGGCACCGCTGGCCGTAACGGGCGACACCGAAGTGACCGGGACGCAAGTCCGTTTCTGGCCGAGCTATGAAACCTTCACTAACGTCATTGAGTTTGAATACGACATTCTGGCTAAGCGCCTGCGTGAGCTGTCGTTCCTGAACTCCGGTGTTTCTATCCGCCTGCGCGACAAGCGTGACGGCAAAGAAGATCATTTCCACTACGAAGGCGGTATCAAAGCGTTCGTTGAGTATCTGAACAAAAACAAAACGCCAATTCACCCGCATATCTTCTATTTCTCCACCGAAAAAGACGGTATCGGCGTCGAAGTTGCGCTGCAGTGGAATGATGGTTTCCAGGAAAACATCTACTGCTTCACCAACAACATTCCACAGCGCGATGGCGGTACTCACCTTGTCGGTTTCCGTACGGCGATGACCCGTACGCTGAACGCTTACATGGATAAAGAAGGCTATAGCAAAAAAGCGAAAGTCAGCGCCACTGGTGACGATGCCCGTGAAGGCCTGATTGCCGTTGTTTCCGTGAAAGTGCCGGACCCTAAATTCTCCTCGCAGACCAAAGACAAACTGGTCTCTTCCGAAGTGAAGACTGCGGTTGAGCAGCAGATGAACGAATTGCTGGCAGAATATCTGCTGGAAAATCCGTCTGATGCGAAAATCGTCGTGGGCAAAATTATCGATGCGGCGCGTGCGCGTGAAGCGGCGCGTAGAGCCCGTGAAATGACCCGTCGTAAAGGCGCGCTGGACTTAGCAGGCCTGCCGGGCAAACTGGCGGATTGCCAGGAACGCGACCCGGCGCTGTCCGAACTGTACCTCGTGGAAGGGGACTCCGCGGGCGGCTCTGCTAAGCAGGGTCGTAACCGTAAGAACCAGGCGATTCTGCCGCTGAAGGGTAAAATCCTCAACGTTGAGAAAGCCCGTTTCGACAAAATGCTCTCCTCTCAGGAAGTGGCTACGCTTATCACTGCGCTGGGCTGCGGCATTGGGCGTGACGAATACAACCCGGATAAACTGCGCTATCACAGCATCATCATCATGACCGATGCCGACGTCGATGGCTCGCATATCCGTACGCTGCTGTTGACCTTCTTCTATCGTCAGATGCCTGAAATCGTAGAGCGTGGCCACGTGTATATCGCCCAGCCGCCACTGTACAAAGTGAAAAAAGGCAAGCAGGAACAGTACATTAAAGACGACGAAGCGATGGATCAGTATCAGATTTCTATCGCGCTTGATGGTGCAACCCTGCACACCAACGCTAACGCACCGGCGCTGGCGGGCGAAGCGCTGGAAAAACTGGTGGCAGAATTCAACGCTGCACAGAAAATGATTGTCCGTATGGAACGTCGCTTCCCACGTTCACTATTGAAAGAACTGGTTTATCAGCCAACGCTGGTTGAAGCCGATCTCAGCGACGAGCAGAAAGTGACGCGCTGGGTCAATCAGCTGATTACTCAGCTGAACGAAGATGAGCAGCACGGCAGCATGTGGAAGTTCGATATTCGTGAGAACACGGAACAGCATCTGTTTGAGCCTATCATCCGCGTACGTACTCATGGTGTAGACACCGACTATCCGCTGGATCAGGAGTTTGTGACCGGTGGTGAATACCGTCGTCTTTACACGCTCGGCGAGAAGCTGCGCGGTCTGATTGAAGAAGACGCGTTCATCGAACGTGGCGAACGCCGTCAGCCGATTACCAGCTTCGAACAGGCGCTGGAATGGCTGGTGAAAGAGTCACGTCGTGGTCTGTCTATTCAGCGTTATAAAGGCCTGGGTGAAATGAACCCGGATCAGCTGTGGGAAACCACCATGGATCCAGAAAGCCGCCGTATGCTGCGCGTGACCGTCAAAGACGCCATCGCCGCCGACCAGCTGTTCACCACCCTGATGGGTGATGCTGTTGAACCGCGTCGTGCATTTATCGAAGAAAACGCCCTGAAAGCGGCGAACATCGATATCTAAGTAAGGTAGTCCCCGGTAGGTTAGCGCTTGCCGGGGCGACAAAATCCCTAAGCCCGGTGAGCGCTAGCGGCACCGGGTTTTTTATTGCTGCAAAAGAGGATTTCCCGCCTCGATCTCCATCCCCCTTTAACCCCGACTCTTTTGCTGTTTTTTGAGCTAAATCGCGTTAGCATGAGTAAGAACTCACTTATCTCGGGGATCCTATGGCTATCAAACTCATTGCAATCGACATGGACGGAACATTGCTGCTGCCCGACCATACCATTTCTCCGGCGGTTAAGCAGGCCATTGCGGCTGCGCGTGAGCGCGGGGTGAAGGTGGTGCTGTGTACCGGTCGCCCGTATGCAGGCGTTCATAACTACTTGAAAGAACTGCACATGGAGCAGGAAGGCGATTACTGCATCACCTATAACGGCGCGCTGGTTCAGAAAGCCAGTGATGGCAGCACGGTGGCGCAAACAGCGCTGAGTTATGACGATTATCGCTATCTGGAACAGCTTTCCCGCGATGTGGGTTCACACTTCCACGCCCTCGACCGCAACACGCTGTACACCGCGAACCGCGACGTCAGCTACTACACCGTGCATGAATCTTTTGTGGCGACCATCCCGCTGGTGTTCTGTGAAGCGGAAAATATGGCGCGTGATATTCAACTGCTGAAAGTGATGATGATCGACGAGCCAGCCATTCTCGATAAAGCCATCGCCCGCATTCCGGCAGAAGTAAAAGAGAAGTATACCGTGCTGAAAAGTGCGCCGTACTTCCTCGAAATCCTCGATAAACGCGTCAACAAAGGCACCGGCGTGAAATCGCTGGCCGATACGTTAGGCATCAAGCCGGAAGAGGTCATGACGCTCGGCGATCAGGAAAACGACATCGCAATGATTGAATACGCCGGGATGGGCGTGGCAATGGAAAACGCCATTCCATCGGTGAAAGAAGTCGCCAACTTCGTGACCAAATCCAACCTGGAAGACGGCGTTGCCTACGCGATTGAGAAGTTTGTCCTGAACTGATGTAAACCCGCAGGCTTTGCTATACCCTGATGCCACCAACGCGCATCAGGGTATCTTCATGAAACAAATCACCTTCACCGCTCGCCATCATCAGCTCACCAACACGCAAACCTGGACGCCCGACAGCCAATGGCTGGTGTTTGACGTGCGTCCTTCCGGTGCGTCGTTTACCGGAAAAACCATTGAACGCGTCAATATCCACAGCGGTGAAACCGACGTGATTTATACGGCTCCCGAAGGCGCGCACGTTGGCGTGGTGACCGTTCATCCTCAGGACGAACGTTACGTGTTTATTCACGGCCCAGAAAACCCTGATGATTCATGGCAATACGATTTCCATCACCGCCGTGGTGTGGTGACGTTCCAGGGTGAAACCCATAATCTCGATGCGATGGATATTACCCCGCCGTTTACGCCGGGTGCGCTGCGCGGTGGAAGCCATGTCCACGTTTACAGCCCGAACGGCGAGCGGGTCAGCTTTACCTACAACGACCACGTCATGCATGAGCACGATCCGGCTCTGGATTTGCGTAACGTGGGGGTTGCCGCGCCGTATGGGCCGGTCACGCCGTCGGGCCATCATCCGCGTGAATATGCCGGCAGTCATTGGTCAGTTCTGATTAGCCAGACCACGCCGACGCCGCAGCCCGGCAGCGATGAGATTAACCGCGCCTACGAAGAGGGTTGGGTGGGCAATACGCAGCTGGCCTTTATCGGCGACACGCTGTCGTTGAGTGGTGAAAAGGTACCGGAGCTGTTTATCGTTACGCTGCCAACGGACGAAGCGGGCTGGAAGCAAAAGGGCGATGCGCCGCTGTGTGGCACGGAACAGACCCTGCCCGCGCCGCCTGCCGACGTGGTTCAGCGTCGTCTGACGTTCACCCACGACCGGGCATATCCCGGCCTGGCCAGCGTGCCGCGTCACTGGGTTCGCTGTAATCCACAGGGCGATAGCATTGCGTTTCTGATGCGAGATGATGCAGGCGTAGTGCAACTGTGGCTGATTGCGCCAGACGGCAGCGGAATGCGGCAGTTAACGCAGTGCAGCGGAATTCAGTCTGCGATGAATTGGCATCCGTCAGGTGAAGCCTTAGGATTTGTTCTGGAAGACAGGATTGCGATGTGCGATGCCCAGAGCGGAGACATTCGCTTTTTGACGGCCGATCATGAAAATCCACCGTCAGGCGATGCAGTGGTCTTTTCCCCGGATGGAAAGGCGGTTGCCTGGATGCAGGAAACCCACGGCTATCGTCAGCTATGGGTTACGCAAACAGGCGACTAAATTACTGAGCGGGCATCGCCGCAGGTGGGATAATGGAGTTCATCGCCTGCGTTTGCTGCTCGCTCTTATCAACCCGAGACCGAACAGAGTTGTCTTTGCGGAACAAGTCCCACGGTATCAGCAGCGTATCGGCGACGGCAGTCAGCGGCATGTCCAGCGCGACCAGAGATTTGGTTCCCCAGCCCGTCGTTTCATCACCAAGCATCTCCGCGCTGGCACGGGTTCCAGGGTACGTCCCTTCTTTGCCACCCGTGTGAGACATCACGCTGGAGCACCCTGCCAGAACCATCATCCCTGAGTAAAATACAGGTATCAAAATTAACTTTTTCATCATGCGATATCATCATTGTCGGCACGCGAAGTGCCTCTCTCTCGGGTTATAACGGCCCGCTGATAAAATAAATAGTCCGGAAACAGCGCTCTGTGGCGCTTGTCGCATTTTACTTTCCAAAGCTGTACTCCAGTCTAAGCCCTACAGCCGAAAGTGCAAAAAAAGTAAGACCTTTAACCTTGATAAACGTTCAAAGGATCCCATCTTAAGAATGTGACCCGATAACGAACATGCCTGAGGGGTGTTCGGGGCGCGTGGCCTGTCCATTGTGGAAGGTCTGTAAATTCTCGCTGATTTCAGGAGCTTTTTTATTATGCGTAACTTCGATCTTTCCCCGCTGTATCGTTCCGCGATTGGTTTTGACCGTCTTTTTAATCTGCTCGAAAACAACCAGAGCCAGAGCAACGGCGGATATCCTCCGTATAACGTTGAATTAGTTGACGAAAACCACTATCGCATCGCCATTGCCGTCGCAGGCTTTGCAGAAAGCGAGCTGGATATTACCGCTCAGGACAATCTGCTGGTGGTGAAAGGCTCTCACTCTGACGAACAAAAAGAACGTTCATACCTGTATCAGGGTATCGCCGAACGTAACTTCGAGCGCAAATTCCAGCTGGCAGAAAATATTCACGTAAAAGGCGCAAACCTGGTGAATGGCCTGCTGTATATCGATTTGGAACGCGTAGTTCCAGAAGCGAATAAACCACGTCGCATCGAAATTAATTAATTCCGAAGGGCGGGATAACCCCGCCCGAAAATAACCCCATGCTCGCCGTAAGGGAGCAGCTGCGAGTTCAGAACTTGCAGGCATTCACTCGCTTCTTAGAAGGAGAAATACCATGCGTAATTACGACTTAACCCCAATGCTTCGTCAGTGGATTGGCTTCGATAAACTGGCCAACGCGATGCTCAATACCGGTGAAACTCAGGGTTTCCCGCCGTATAACATCGAAAAGAGCGACGATAACCACTATCGCATCACCCTGGCGCTGGCCGGGTTCCGTCAGGACGAATTAGATGTGCAGCTTGAGGGCACACGCCTGACGGTGAAAGGCACGCCGACCAAACCGGAAAAAGAGCCTGCTTACCTGCATCAGGGTCTCGTGACGCAAGCGTTTAATCTGAGCTTCACGCTGGCGGAACACATGGAAGTCACTGGCGCGACCTTCACCAACGGTCTGTTGCACATTGATTTGACCCGCAACGTACCGGAAGAAATCGCTCCGCAGCGGATCGCCATCACCGAACGCCCGGCGTTAAATAGCTAATTGTTTCTTGCCGCAGAAGCCCCGCCAGTCGGGGCTTTTTTGTGCGCCACGATCCATACAGCCCTCACGATTTCTGCAAGAATCCATTCAATAAGTAATGTTATTCACAGGGAAAAGACGATGAGTGAGATAGCATTGACCGTCAGCGTGTTAGCGCTGGTGGCGGTGGTAGGGCTGTGGATAGGCAGCATCAAAATTCGCGGCGTCGGGTTTGGTATTGGCGGGGTGCTGTTCGGCGGCATTATCGTCGGCCATTTTGTCGAGCAGGCAGGCGTCACGCTCAGCAGTCCCATGCTGCACTTCATTCAGGAATTTGGCCTGATCCTGTTCGTCTACACGATTGGCATTCAGGTCGGTCCGGGTTTTTTCGCCTCGCTAAGGGTTTCCGGCCTGCGGCTTAATCTTTTTGCCATCCTGATTGTGCTGATTGGCGGCGTGGTCACGGCTTTGCTGCATAAACTGTTCGCCATTCCGCTGCCGGTGATGCTCGGTATCTTCTCCGGGGCCGTCACCAACACCCCTGCGCTGGGGGCCGGACAACAGATTTTGCGCGACCTCGGCGTGCCGTTCGACGTCGTCGACCAGATGGGAATGAGCTACGCGATGGCCTATCCGTTCGGCATCTGCGGCATTCTTTTGACCATGTGGCTGGTTCGTCTGTTCTTTCGTATCAACGTTGACAAGGAAGCGCAGCAGTTTGATTCCAGTGTCGGCCACGGCCACGGCCACGCGAATCTGCATACCATTAATATCCGCGTCGAAAACCCCAATCTCAACGCGCTGGCGATTCAGGACGTGCCGGTGCTCAATAGCGACAACATTATCTGCTCGCGGCTCAAGCGCGACGACATGCTGATGGTGCCGTCGCCGGGCACCTTGATTCAGGTCGGCGATTTACTGCATCTGGTGGGCCAGCCTGCGGATTTGCACAACGCGCAGCTGGTGATCGGCAAAGAAGTGGAAACCTCACTGTCAACGCGTGGAACCGACCTCAAAGTGGAACGGGTGGTCGTCACCAACGAGAAAGTATTAGGCAGGAAAATCCGCGATCTGCACCTTAAACAGCGCTATGACGTGGTGATTTCCCGACTCAATCGCGCGGGCGTCGAGTTGGTGGCCAGCAGTCATGCCAGCCTGCAGTTCGGCGATATTCTCAATCTGGTCGGGCGCCCGGCATCGATTGAGGCGGTGGCGGCTGAAGTCGGTAACGCGCAGCAAAAATTGCAGCAGGTGCAAATGCTGCCGGTGTTTATCGGCATTGGGCTCGGGGTACTGCTCGGTTCCGTACCGCTGTTTATTCCTGGGTTCCCGGTGGCGTTAAAGCTGGGTCTGGCGGGCGGGCCGCTGATTATGGCGCTGATCCTCGGGCGTATCGGCAGCATCGGCAAGCTGTACTGGTTTATGCCGCCGAGCGCCAATCTCGCGCTGCGCGAACTCGGCATCGTGCTGTTTCTGGCGGTGGTGGGGCTGAAATCCGGCGGTGATTTTGTGCGTACGCTCACCGAAGGCGACGGTCTGAGCTGGATTGCCTACGGCATCGTCATTACCGGCGTACCGCTGCTGACGGTCGGCATCCTTGCACGGCTGCTCGCCAAAATGAACTACCTGACGTTGTGTGGAATGCTCGCAGGCTCGATGACCGACCCACCTGCGCTGGCCTTCGCCAACAATCTGCACGCCACCAGCGGCGCGGCAGCGTTGTCATACGCCACGGTGTATCCGTTGGTAATGTTCCTGCGCATCATCACCCCGCAGCTGCTGGCGGTACTATTCTGGGGCATGGGTTAGCGGCGTTTCCGGGTGGATGCGCCGCAGATGGTAGTCCACCTGGTATTCCCGCGCATTTCTGAACATCACCGAATAATTAAGAAATTCCCCTTTATCGCTATAGGACAGCGAGGTAATACACAGCAAAGGGGTATGTAGATCCACATTCATCGACAAGGCCAGCTGTTTATCGGCCAGTACCGGCGCCAGGCTTTCGTAGTTACCGCTGATCGTTATCCCGCACTCCTTTTCAATGTAATCAAATTTTGACCCTTCCAGATGCGCCAGTGACAGTGTGCGGAACAATCTGACCGGCATATAGCTGTCTTCCAGGATCAGCGGCTTACCTTCAACGTAGCGAATTCGCCGGGAAAAGTAGATTTGGCTGTTTACCGGGACCCGCAGCTTACCGGCAATCGCCGGAGGCGCGGGGATCACTTCGAACGTCTGCACCTTGCTGACCACCGTCTTTCCCTGCAAGAGCATGACTTCCACCATTCCCGTCAGATTGGTCGTTTCCTGATGGACATCTTTACGCGCCACGAAGGTACCGCTGCCGTGCCTGCGTTCAACCAGCCCCCACCTCACCAGAAGCGCCGTCGCTTTACGGATGGTCATCCGCGCCACGCCAAACTCTCGTGCCAGCGTTTTCTCGCCGGGAAGCGGGCTGCCCACGTCGTAATCCTCTGAATTCAGGCGCAGACGAAGTTTGTCTGCAATGGATTTGTAGATCACCAGTAGACCTCTTTTAGCAAGTCACCAGGACATTTTGGTCCCGTGATGTCTGATTTATAAACAAAAAGTAGACATCATGGCGACTTTTTAAACTATGAACACGGTCACGGAACGCAGCGGCATATCCCCTTTGCTGCGGCGTAACTTCATATGCTCATGCCAGGTCAGTACATAAATCCAATAAGACCTCTTCCCCTACAAGTGTCGATGAGGATGTAAAAATGCTCAGTCAAATACAACGTTTTGGTGGTGCAATGTTTACCCCAGTGCTGTTATTTCCGTTTGCTGGGATCGTGGTGGGCATTGCAATTATGTTGCAAAACCCCTTATTCGTCAGTGAATCACTCACGGCGCCTGACAGCTTATTTCGCCAGATTGTTCATATTATTGAAGAAGGTGGCTGGACGGTATTCCGTAATATGCCGTTGATCTTTGCCGTGGGGTTGCCGATTGGACTGGCGAAGCAGGCTCCCGGCAGGGCTTGCCTGGCCGTAATGGTCAGTTTTTTAACCTGGAATTATTTTATTAACGCGATGGGAATGACCTGGGGTCATTATTTTGGTGTCGATTTTACGCTGGATACCGTGACGGGAAGTGGCTTAACAATGATTGCCGGAATTAAAACCCTCGATACCAGTATTATCGGTGCGATTGTTATTTCAGGGATCGTGACCGGTCTTCATAATCGCTATTTTGATAAACCCTTGCCAGTATTCCTCGGCACATTTCAGGGCACCTCATTTGTGGTGATGATTGCTTTTTTAGTGATGATCCCCTGCGCCTGGCTGACGTTACTCGGTTGGCCGAAAGTCCAGATGGGGATTGAATCCCTGCAAGCCTTTTTACGCAGCGCGGGGGCCAGTGGCGTCTGGCTGTATACCTTCCTGGAACGCGTGCTGATTCCCACCGGATTACATCATTTTGTCTATGGCCCATTTGTTTTCGGTCCGGCGGCCATCGAGGGCGGCATTCAGGTGTATTGGGCCGAGCATTTGCTGGAATTTAGTCAATCGACCGAATCCCTGAAAACTCTGTTCCCGGAAGGCGGATTTGCCTTGTTCGGTAACTCTAAGGTCTTTGCCGCACCGGGGATTGCAATGGCGTTGTATTACACCGCCGCGCCACAGAACCGCAAAAAAGTCGCTGGCCTGCTCATCCCGGCGGCGCTCACCGCCGTGCTGGTGGGGATCACCGAACCGCTCGAGTTTACGTTCCTGTTTATATGCCCGCCGCTGTTTGTCCTGCACGCGATACTGGCCGCCACCATGGCGACCGTCATGTACATCGCGGGAGTGTCCGGGAATATGGGCGGCGGCTTGATCGATACCATTCTGCCGCTGGACTGGATCCCGATGTTCCACAACCACTCGGGAATGATTTTCACCCAGATCGCCATCGGGCTGCTCTTCACCGGCATCTACTTCGTGGTTTTCCGCACCCTCATTCTGCGTTTCAACATTAAAACGCCGGGCCGCGAAGAGAGCGAAATCAAGCTCTACAGCAAAGCGGATTACAAGGCCGCACGCCAGCCAACTCCCGCGACCTCAGCCAAAGAGGCTCAGCGCGGCCAGGCCGCAGGATTCCTCGAAGCGCTCGGCGGGGCCAGCAATATTCGCAGCATCAATAACTGCGCCACCCGGCTGCGTATCACGCTGGTCGACATGGCGCAGACCCAAAGTGACGACATTTTCAAAGCGCTGGGCGCGCATGGCGTGGTTCGACGTGGTGACGGCATTCAGGTGATTGTCGGTCTGAACGTCCCTGTAGTGCGTGACCATCTGGAAACTCTGATGAATGACATATCGATAACCGAACCTAAATCCATGACGGAGGCAGTATCATGAAAAAATTCTCTATCGTTGTAGCCGGTGGCGGCAGCACCTTTACCCCCGGGATTGTCCTGATGTTGCTGGCAAACCAGGATCGCCTGCCGCTGCGTGCACTGACGTTTTATGATAACGACGGCGCCCGCCAGGAAACCATCGCCGAAGCCTGCAAAATCATCCTTCAGGAGCAGGCCCCGGACATCAAATTTAGCTATACCACCGACCCGAAAGCCGCCTTTACCGATGTGGATTTTGTGATGGCGCATATTCGCGTCGGCAAATACCCAATGCGTGAACAGGACGAAAAAATCCCACTGCGCCACGGCGTTCTCGGCCAGGAAACCTGCGGCCCGGGCGGGATTGCCTATGGCATGCGCTCGATTGGTGGCGTGCTGGAACTGGTCGATTACATGGAACAGTATTCGCCGAACGCCTGGATGCTCAACTATTCGAACCCGGCGGCGATTGTGGCTGAAGCGACGCGTCGACTGCGTCCGAACGCCAAAATCCTCAACATCTGTGATATGCCGATTGGCATTGAAGGGCGCATGGCGGAAATCGTGGGCCTGAAAGACAGAAAACAGATGCGCACGCGTTATTACGGCCTGAACCACTTCGGCTGGTGGACGTCGATAGAAGACCTGGAGGGGAATGATTTAATGCCGAAATTACGCGAACATGTGGCGAAATATGGCTATATTCCACCAACTGACGATCCGCATACCGAAGCGAGCTGGAACGATACCTTCGTCAAAGCCCGGGATGTACAAGCGCTGGATCCGGACACCATGCCGAATACCTATCTGAAATATTATTTGTTCCCAGACTATGTGGTGAAGCACTCCAATCCGAACCGGACTCGGGCCAATGAGGTCATGGATCATCGCGAGAAAAACGTATTTGGTTCCTGCAACGCCATTATCCAGGCAGGAAAATCGTCGGCAGGCGAGCTGGAAATCGACGAGCATGCGTCGTATATCGTTGATTTAGCTTCTGCCATCGCCTTCAACACCCAGGAAAGGATGCTGCTGATTGTGCCAAACAATGGCGCTATTCATAACTTTGACGCCGATGCGATGGTGGAAATTCCGTGCCTGGTCGGCAAAAGCGGGCCGCAGCCGCTGACGGTCGGCGACATCCCGAATTTCCAGAAAGGGTTGATGAGCCAGCAGGTGGCGGTGGAAAAACTGGTGGTCGATGCCTGGGAGCAGCGCTCGTACCAGAAACTGTGGCAGGCCATCACGCTGTCTAAAACGGTGCCTGGCGCGTCCGTCGCGAAGGCGATTCTCGACGATCTGATCGAAGCCAATAAGGCGTACTGGCCAGAACTTCACTGATCCATTGAGGGCCCGGCAAATGTTCTCCGCCGGGCGTATCCCCGCCTTAAATCGTCTGCTGATGCTGGTTAAACCGTGAAGCCAACGGCAGCCAGCACAGCAATATCAACAGTCCCATCAGCGTCATCAGCAGGCCCAGACTGCTTTGTCCGGTTTGCGGCAGTAGCGCGGAAAGCCAGGCCAGTGCACCGGAACCGATGTTCTGCAAGCCGCCGATCAGCGCTCCGGCGGTTCCGGCGAGGAACGGGAACGGCTCCATTGCGCCGCTGGTGGCGAGCGGGAACAGCATCCCGGCACCGAAGAAGAACAGTGCGGCTGGAACCAACAGCGTCCAGACGTTCATCACCCCGAGAAGGCCCGGGATCCACATCATCAGCCCCGCCAGCAAACAGCTAATGACCGACTGCCACATCATGCTGGAGAAACGCTTGTTCTGGCGACCGGCAAACCAGGCGCCGAAAAACGCCGCCGGGATCGGCAGAATAAACAGAATACTGACCACCATACTGCTCAGCCCAAGCCCTGCGCCCAGCAGCACGCCGGAACAGGCTTCGAACACCGCAATTCCCGCCAGACCGCCAATGAGCATCATCACGTAGCAAGTGAACGGCCCGTTGCCGAGCAGCGTTTTATAACGGGTGGTAAAGCGGGTTGGCGGTGCATCCTGCGGACGCGTTTCCGGCATCCAGCGCGCCATGCTCAGGGTCACGCCCAAACACAGCACCAGCAGGAAACCATAGCAGGCGCGCCAGCTCCAGACTGTATCGAGCATCCCGCCAATCAGCGGTGCCAGCAGCGGGCTGACCAGAATACCCATGTTCAGCAAACTGTTCGCGTGGCGCAACTGGGAGCCTTCATACAGGTCGCGCGGCAGGGTGCGCGCCATGACGCCACCCACACCGGTGCCCATGCCTTGGAGTGCACTGGCTGCAATCAGCATCGTCAGGCTGTGCGTGGTCATGGCGATAACTGTCGCCAGCATAAAAATCGTCATGCCGACGAGGATAACCGGGCGGCGGCCCACGCGGTCTGAAAGCGGGCCGTAGAATAATTGCGATACGCCGTAGGTCAGCAGATATGCGGCCATAACGCTCTGGACCGCACCTTCGCGCACGTTCAGATCCCGCGCCATGTCAGCAATCGCTGGAATATAAATGGTTTGCGCCATCTGTCCGACGGCGACCAGCAGCACCAGCATCAGCAGCAAATTGACGTTCTTATGCCTTTTCATTCGATGAATACTTTGTGAAGGGTTAAAAAGAAAGAATATGTGACTATGAAATCAGCAAAGTCCGGGAGGAATCTACCACAGTAAAATGACAGAACAACCACCGGGGGAAGGATCGTTGAAGCGGTATCAGGCAGGTTTAGTAAACGATATTCGGCAACAATTGTTGCCAGAGAGAGTCAGGACAGACGTAGCAATATCGCGCCGAGGGCAATCCCGCAGGCGGCGGCGAGGCGCAGCCACGTTACCCGCTCTTTGAGGATCACCAGGGCGATGATCGCGCCAAACAGAATAGAGGTTTCACGCAGCGCTGCCACGACCGCCAGCGGAGCCTGCGTCATCGCCCACAGCGCCAGGCCATAAGAGCCCATAGTGGCGAGGCCGCCAAAAATGCCCTTCTTCCAGTGAAGACGCATGTAACGGGAGACTTCAAGGTGGCGAGAGACCATCGCCCAGCCGAGCAGACAAAAACCGTTCATCAAAAATGTCCACAGGGTATAGCCGAGCGCGGAACCGGAAAGCCGCACGCCCGTGCCGTCGACCAGCGTATAACTGGCAATGAAACAGGCGTTGATCAGTGCCAGCGTTACCCCTTTTCTTGACCCGCTTCGCCCGTTCAGCGCCATCGCCAAAATCGACAGACAGATAACGCCAATCCCCATACACGCGAGAGAAGAGAGCTGCTCGCCCGGTAAAAACAGGCTGACCGTCGCCACCAGCAACGGCGCGGTGCCGCGCATCAGCGGGTAGGTCTGGCTCATGTCTGAGACCTGGTAGGTTTTCGCGACCAGTACGGTGTAAACCACCTGCAAACCGCAGGAGAGAATCAGCCAGGGTGCGCTGGCCAGCGCAGGCTGTGGAGAAAAGGGCAACAGCACAAAGGCGATCAGCGATGCGGAACCGCTCACGCTGATGGCGGAGAAGAGTTTATTGCTCCCCGCTTTGACGATGGCATTCCAGCTGGCATGCAGCAGGGCGGCAAACAGCAATACAAAGAAGACGGTAAGAGTCATGGCGCGCTTTGCAGTGAAGTGTCACAAGACTGTAACATTCCCTGTGCGATCAACCAACTACGGGGCGCAAACTGTCAAAGCACGGTGAACGGTTAAAAGAGGGGCGATTGCCCGCCCCTCTTTGGTACGGCCTGAACCTGATTACCGGAAGGTTTTCAGGACTGCATCAAGCAGTTGCAGCAACGCAACCATGAGTTTCAGGACCAACACTGCCAGTTCCATTCCACCCATACGTTTCTCCTGTAGTGTAAGGAGAACTTCCGGCTGATTTACCTTTCCGCTGCCTGTCATCAGCCGTGTTGTTGACGTAACACAGTGTGCTCTCCCGGGGGTTAAGGCGCTGACGGCACCACCCGTTTCAGCCAGGACTTATTGCGCGCCGGTCAAACATGCGGCCCCCAAATGGCTCACTGCGAACAGCTTCAGTATAGATAGATACTGTATATATGAACAGTTGTTTGTCGACAAAATTAGCGGGTTGTCCCATACTCAATAACGCGGTAAACCGTGGGTGAAATTGCACGATCGCCGCCGATCGCGTATACTTTTGCGGTTGACGTAACACAGTGCGCTTCGCGGATACCACCCGCAAAACACTGAAAAAACCTCGCTCCGGCGGGGTTTTTTGTTTTCTAAGGTTTTGCAGGGAAATGTGACCAAAGGCGCAGATTTTTGCGTGTGGCCATAAAGCGCTTGCCGCGAGCGGTTGGCTATGCTTGTATGAATCCAGCTATTAACACAACAGATGGTCCCTAATGAACACTCACCTGAACGCAATCAACCTACTACCAACTGCGCACCCAGCCGCAGTGGTCGTCGTGCGTGTGGTGGTGGTCGTCGGCAATGCGCCGTAGGGTCCGGAACACACGATTCCAAAACCCCGCCGGCGCAAACCGAGCGGGGTTTTTCGTTTAAGCCCCCCGGAAAGTCGGCCCAGAAGAACAGGACTGGAACATGGCAACTTCGGGCACAATGTCATCACAGACGGCGTCAACGCAGACGACGTCACAGGCAAGGCGTTTCACCGGCGCACAGCTGATCGTTCACTTGCTGGAACGTCAGGGCATCACCATTGTGGCGGGTATTCCGGGCGGCACGGTTTTACCGCTGTACGACGCGCTCAGCCAAAGCAAACAGATCCGGCACGTACTGGCCCGCCATGAACAGGGCGCGGGATTTATCGCCCAGGGCATGGCGCGTACGCAGGGCAAACCGGCGGTCTGCATGGCCTGTAGCGGCCCGGGTGCGACCAATCTGGTCACCGCGATTGCCGATGCGCGCCTCGACTCCATTCCGCTGGTGTGCATCACCGGCCAGGTTCCTGCCTCGATGATCGGCACCGATGCGTTCCAGGAAGTGGACACCTACGGCATCTCCATCCCCATCACCAAACACAACTATTTAGTGCGCGACATCAGCGAACTTCCGCAGGTGATCAGCGACGCGTTTCGCATTGCGCAGTCTGGCCGTCCAGGCCCGGTGTGGGTGGATATTCCGAAGGATGTTCAAACCGCTGAAATCGATATCGACGACCTGCCGATGCCGGGCTGCAAAGCGCCTGCGCCAGTATTTAATCTGTCAGACGTGCGCGATGCCGCAGCGATGATTAACAGCGCCAAACGCCCGGTGCTGTATCTCGGTGGTGGGGTTATCAACGTGCCGGAACACATCCGCAAACTGGCGGAAAAAGCCAATCTGCCGACCACCATGACCCTGATGGCGCTAGGCATGCTGCCGAAAGCACACCCGCTGTCGTTAGGTATGCTCGGGATGCACGGCGCCCGCAGCACCAACTACGTTATGCAAGAAGCTGATTTGTTGATTGTTTTAGGCGCGCGTTTTGATGACCGGGCGATTGGCAAAACGGAACAATTCTGTCCGAATGCCAAAATTATTCATGTTGATATCGACCGCGCAGAGCTGGGCAAAATCAAACAGCCACACGTGGCGATTCAGGCCGATGTGGGCGAGGTTCTGGACCAGTTGATCCCATTGGTTGAAGCTCAGCCGCGCGCCGAGTGGCGTCAACTGGTGGCGGATTTACAACAGGAATTCCCGTCGGCTATCCCGAAAGCGGGCGACCCGCTGACCCATTACGGTTTGATTAACGCCGTGGCGGCCTGCGTGGACGACGACGCGATTGTCACTACCGACGTCGGCCAGCATCAGATGTGGACCGCGCAGGCCTATCCGCTTAACCGTCCGCGTCAGTGGCTGACTTCCGGCGGGCTGGGCACGATGGGCTTTGGCCTGCCCGCGGCCGTAGGTGCGGCGCTGGCGAATCCGCACCGCAAAGTATTGTGTTTCTCCGGCGATGGCAGCCTGATGATGAACATTCAGGAAATGGCGACCGCGGCGGAAAATCAGCTCGATGTAAAAATTATCCTGATGAACAACGAGGCGCTGGGGCTGGTGCATCAGCAGCAAAGCCTGTTCTACAAACAGGGCGTTTTTGCCGCCACCTATCCGGGCATGATTAACTTTATGCAGATTGCGCAGGGCTTTGGCCTGCAAACCTGTGACCTGAATACGGCTGAAGATCCGCAGGCCGCGTTGCAGGAAATCATTTCCCGTCCGGGACCGGCGCTGATCCACGTGCGTATCGATCCTGAGCAAAAAGTCTGGCCGATGGTGCCGCCGGGTGCCGCAAATACTGAAATGGTGGGGGAATAAGCCATGCAAAACGCAATTCATGACAACGTCATTCTGGAACTCACCGTGCGCAACCATCCCGGCGTCATGACCCACGTCTGCGGCCTGTTTGCCCGTCGCGCGTTCAACGTGGAAGGCATTCTTTGTCTGCCCATTCAGAACAGCGATAAAAGCCGCATCTGGCTATTGGTGAACAACGATCAGCGTCTGGAGCAGATGATTAGCCAAATCGACAAGCTCGAAGATGTCACCCAGGTGACCCGCCACCAGAGCGACCCGGGCGTGTTCAACAAGCTGGGTCTGTTTTTTGAGTAATCCTTTATGTCGACTTCACAATGGATGTCTTTATGATATCCGGGCTGAGGAAAGCTGAGAGGACGCATGATCTGGTTGACGTTAGCCACTCTGGTAGTGGTATTTGTGGTGGGATTTCGGGTAATTACCTCCGATTCGCGTCGGGCTGTCAAACGCCTGAGCGAACGGCTGGGGATCACGCCAATGCATATTGAATCGATGGTCGATCAGATGGGAAAGCGTGCGGGCGAAGAGTACCTGGGCTATTTGCATCGCCCTAATGAAGCACATTTGCAAAATGCCGCGCAGATTTTGCTTATCTGGCAGGTGGCGGTGGTCGATGCCAGCGAGATCAATATGCATTATTGGCACCGCCAGCTGCAAAAAGCGCGTCTCGCCGCCCCGGTGACCGATGCGCAAATTCGTTTGGCGCTGGGTTTTTTGCGTGAGCTGGAGCCTGATGTATCAGAGTTCAACGCGTTCCAGCACCGTTACAACCTGCTATTTATGCCGCAGGATGGAGTGAGCTGGTTGCATTGATTGATGTGTTTTCCCCTCACCCCAAAGGGGCGAGGGAGAAAATCAGGGGAGCAGGATTATTCCCTCTCCCCGCGGGAGAGGGTTAGGGAGAGGGCGCTTTCAGAGCGTAATCACCACTGAATTCCCCTGAGCTGCAATCACCACACCCCATTCGCTACCGGACTGTGAACCGCCCTGCACGCCGTTGATCTGCTGCATGTTACGCAAACACAGTGTCCAGTCGCGCGATTCGCCAGTACCTTCCACGGTAATGGTGTTGCCAGAACGCTTCGCTTTCAACGTGAAGAGAGTTGAACCGTCGGCCGCAGGCACCTGACACACCGCTTCGCGTCCGTCCTCGAGACCGAACAGCTGGAACGCCGTGCCTTCATGCCATGCATAATCCGGCTTCTGAGTGTTATTGCCCAGCGCCAGTAGCGTGTTGTCACGCACGTACACCGGCAGGCTCAGCGCGTCATGCTGCTGTTTATGCCAGCGGCTGCCCGTTACCTCGTCGTTGTGCCACAGGTGCGTCCAACGGCCTTCAGGCAGATAGAACTGCACATCGCCCGCTTCGCTGAACACCGGCGCCACCAGAACTGAATCACCGAGCATGTACTGACGGTCCAGATAATCACAGGTTGGATCTTCCGGGAATTCAAGCATCATCGAACGTAGCACCGGCGTACCGGTTTCGCGGGCAATCGCTGCCTGACGATACAGATACGGCATCATCCGACACTTCAGCTCGGTGAAATGACGTACCACGTCGCAGGATTCATCATCGTACGCCCACGGCACACGGTAAGATTTGCTGCCATGCAGGCGGCTGTGGCTCGACAGCAGACCAAACGCGCACCAGCGTTTGTAGACGTGCGCCGGAGCGGTATTTTCGAAGCCGCCGATATCGTGGCTCCAGAAACCAAAGCCCGACATGCCGATCGACAGCCCACCGCGCAGACTTTCCGCCATCGATTCGTAGTTGGCGTAGCAGTCGCCGCCCCAGTGAACCGGGAACTGCTGTGCGCCGACGGAAGCCGAGCGTGCAAACAGCACCGCTTCCTGCTCGCCCAGCGTCTCTTTCAGCACGTTCCACACCAGTTCGTTGTAGATAAAGGCGTAATGGTTGTGCATTTTCTGCGGGTCAGAGCCGTCATGCCAGACGACATCCGTCGGGATACGCTCGCCGAAATCGGTTTTGAAGCAGTCGACGCCGATATCCACCAGGCCTTTCAGTTTGTCCGCATACCACTGGCACGCTTCCGGGTTGGTGAAATCGTAAATCGCCAGCCCAGGCTGCCATTTATCCCACTGCCAGAGCGAACCGTCCGGGCGTTTGAGTAAATAGCCCTTTTCTTTCAGCTCTTTAAAGATGGGTGATTTCTGCCCGATGTACGGGTTAATCCACACGCAGACTTTCAGCCCTTTGGCCTTCAGACGGCGGATCATTCCTTCCGGGTCCGGGAATGTCACCGGGTCCCATTCGAAGTCACACCACTGGAACGCCTTCATCCAGAAGCAGTCGAAATGGAACACGTGCAGCGGCAGGTTGCGTTCAGCCATGCCGTCGATAAAGCTGTTTACCGTCGCTTCGTCGTAGTTAGTGGTGAACGAGGTGGTCAGCCACAGGCCGAATGACCACGCAGGCGGCAGCGCCGGGCGGCCGGTAAATTGCGTATAACGGTTCAGGACGTCTTTCGGGGTCGGGCCATCAATCACAAAATATTCGAGATATTCGCTTTCGACGCTGAACTGCACCTTCGAGACTTTCTCGGAGCCGACTTCAAACGACACGCATTCCGGATGATTGACCAACACGCCGTAGCCGCGATTGGTGAGGTAGAACGGAATATTTTTGTACGACTGTTCGGTGCTGGTGCCGCCATCGCGGTTCCAGGTGTCGATGGTCTGGCCATTGCGCACCAGCGCGGTGAAGCGTTCGCCAAGGCCATAAACTGTTTCACCTACACCTAAATCCAGACGTTCGAACATGTAATTACGATCGCTCTGGGTGTCCTGCACGTAACCGTTGTTTTTCACCTGGCTGCCGGTGATACGCACGCCGTTGCGCAGGAAATCCAGCGCCCAGAATTCGCCTTTCGACACGCGCACGCTGAGGTTGCCGCTTTTCAGCTCGGCAAATTCGGCGGTGTTTTGCATCTCGACTTTCACATCCTGCTGCACATTCAGCGGGTAATGCGGGCCGTTATCCAGCGCGCCCTGGAAATGCTCAATACGCACGCCCACCACGCCTTCCTGCGGGGAGAAAAAGCGCAGCGTAAACAGTGGCGTATCCAGTTGCCAGGTGCGCTCACGCACATCGCGTGGGGCGGCATACACCACCATTTCGTTACCCTGCTGTTCAACGTCGAACACCTGCAGCGGGTGAATTAAATTCAGGCCAGGTTGAATGAGCCAGTTTCCATCACTGATTTTCATGCCTTGTTCCTCTTAGTTCGGTAATTCTTTGCTGACCGGAGCCTGCTCAAAGTCTTGCTGATTGCGGCGCGCGCCCTGCGCGATATCCGCCATGATTTTGCGTAGATAAGGTGTTTTCAGCGTGTAATAGCGCTTGGCGATAATGGCGCTCAGCAGATAGCAGGCCGCCGGAACGAGGGTAAACAGCGCAACAATAATGCTGATGGTGTTACTATTTTGGGTTTTGGCTCCGGCGTCATAGCCGCCTGCCGCCAGCATCCAGCCAATCATTGCGCCGCCCAGCGCCAGACCAAGTTTCAGGACAAACAGCGTCCCCGCGAAGCTGATGCCGGTCAGGCGTTTGCCGTTGCACCATTCGCCGTAGTCGACGGTGTCGGACATCATTACCCACTGAATTGGCGTCACCAGCTGGTGGAGCACGCCAATTACGAAGATGAAGCCAAACATCACGACGTTGGCCTGAATGGGCACGAAGAACATCGCCACGCTCAGCACCGTCAGCGCCGCGTTGGTCCACCAGAACACGCTGACCTTACATTTCCAGTCGGTGATTGGCTTCGCAAGCGCGGAGCCAATCAGGTTGCCGACGCAGTAAGTGCACAGGAATACGGTGAACAACCCGGCGGAGCCCATGATCCAGGTGGCGTAATACATCATCGCGCCGCCACGCACGCAGACCGCGAGGATGTTGAGAATGGTCAGCAGGCCGACGATGCGCCATTGGTCGTTTTGCCAGATATCTCGCAGATCTTCACGCATCGACGAGGTGCTCGGTGGCACCTGAATACGCTCTTTGGTATTGAAGAAACAGAAGGCCAGCATCAGGAAAGCCACCACCGACAGCACCGCAATGCCGCCCTGGAAGCCGAACGCTTTGTCGTCGCCGCCAATCAGGTTTACCAGTGGCATCATTAGTACCGTCGAAAGCATGCCGCCCGCCGTTGCCAGCACGAAGCGCCAGGATTGCAGGGAGATGCGCTGCGTTGGGTCATCGGTTATCACGCCGCCCAACGCGCAGTAAGGGATGTTTACCACGGTATACAGCAGGGTGAGCAGCGTGTAGGTGACGGCGGCGTAAATCATTTTGCCGTTATGGGTGAGGTCTGGCGAGCTATAGGCCAGCACGCACACGAGGCCAAAGGGAATGGCACCAAACAGGATCCACGGTCGGAATTTACCCCAGCGGCTGCGGGTGCGGTCGGCGAGCAGGCCCATGCACGGGTCGGAAATCGCATCGAGCGCACGGGCGAGCAAAAACATGGTGCCGACAAAGCCTGCGGGGATACCAAAAATATCGGTATAAAAAAACATCATGTACAACATGACGTTATCAAAAATGATATGGCTGGCGGCATCTCCCATGCCGTAGCCAATCTTCTCCTTCACGGATAATACTTCATGACTCATTTTTTATCCCTCAACAGCGTCATCGAACATCAGTAACCGGTTACATGGTTGTAATTCATCGTCGGTGCCGATGGAATTCCAATATCTCGTATGCGGATTATGTTTCTTGTTTTCTGTGATCGCGGTTGGGAAGATAAATGTTTAAAAATGTAACTAGCGGATTTTGTAGGGTTTTATGGGGGTTGTGGTGATTTACTGCACAGGTATGAGGAAATAATTAGATAAAGAGTGGGGTAACTGCCTGAAAGTAGCTATACTGCGCACCGCCTCCATGTAGCAATCGAGGCGCGGAAGGTCGTCGTCTCCGGTGAGGCGGTTGGACTTCAAATCCAAATGGGACCGCCAGCGGCCCCGGGCAGGTTCGACTCCTGTGATCTTCCGCCAGTTCTCTCTCACCGTAAGCGTCAAATCTACACTTTCTTCACCTCAATACCCGAAAACCCCGCATCGTCTTTGATGACCGCTCAGTGAGTAAATACCGTTTAAGTTTTCCCCCGTCTGGGTCGCTGTTCATTGTATTAACCGATGGAGCGCCAGGATGAAAAAATTACTCGTATTGCTTTTACCGTTACTGCTTGCTGGCTGCGCCACGATTGTCGGTGACAATGAGGAACAGGTGCGCATCGACAGCGTACCCGAGCATGTTCGCTTTGCTATCTCTGACAGCGAGGGCGAGATTGTCGCCAGTGGGATTACGCCGCAGACCATTACGCTGAAGAAAGCGGATGGCAGCTATTTCGGCAAGATTAATTACACGATGACGCTCGCGGAGGATGGCTACAACACGTCTATCGTGCCGTTGAGCACCCATCTCACTCCCTGGTACCTGTTCGGAAATATCATTTTCTTCGGCGTTCCAGGCTGGCTGATTGTCGATCCGTTCTCGGGCGCGATGTACTCGTTTAAGAACCACTATATTCAAACGCATCTGCGCCCATGTCCGCCGGGGCCGTACCGTTATATGTGTTCATAACCACGAATATTTCGGGGAACTGGCTGGCGTTTGGGGTGGCTCATGAATGAAGCGTGGGCCCCGCTTCGCCAGCCAGATGCTGGAGACTATGGGTTATCTTTTGGCGCGGGCTCTGCTGGCGTATCCGACTCTGCGGCTTCTGGCTTTTTCACCGTGATCGTGGGCAAATCACCGTAGGTCACCTGTGTTTTTTCAAGACGGGTAATGATGTCGGCGGTGACATCTAATTTTGCGTCGCTGGAAATGACATTCTGATTATCAACAATCAGCGGCAGCTTTTTTTCTTGCCGGTAAGCATCCACGGCTTTCACGATGGCGGCCAGGCTTGCCTGACGCGCGGCTTTTTGTTCTGCCAGCCACTGGCGATTCAGGATTTGCGCATCGGCGTCGCTCGCTTTTTTCTGTTCGTCCGCGGACAAGGCGGCATACCCTTTCTTCGCCTCGTCATTAGCCTTGATAAGCACGGCCTGAACCTGCTTGTCATGCTCAATTTCCTGTTTGCCGATAGCTGAGTCCTTCAACACTTTGCCGATATCCACGACGCCAATCTCCGGGGTGGCGGTTTTTTTCTGATCGCATCCCGCTAATCCGCCAAGGGCGATTGTTGCGGCGAGTGCCAGTATTGCGGTTTTCTTTTGCATCATCAGATCCTTTTATTGCCTTCCGCTCTGGCGGGGGGCGATGTTCGTTAGATATTTGCGTTCACGTCGCCAGTAGACAGCATGCGAGCTCCATTGGTTTCCTGGTCATTTTCTTATTTCTTCCTTCGGCGGATATTTGGCGAATAAAATAAATAGGGCCAGCATCCCGCTGGCCCATTTCGCTACAGGTGACTCACTCAATCCCAGCCGGGTACGGCCCCGCCGTTAAAGATTTTCTCGGCCGCTTTTGCCACTTCAGGTGACTGATACGACTGCATAAATTCCTTCACGTTTTCCGCGTCTTTATTGTCTTCGCGGGTGACGATGATGTTCACATACGGCGAGTTTTTATCTTCGATAAACACGCCGTCATGCACGGGTGACAGGCCGGTCTGTTGCAGATAAGTGGTGCTGATGATCGCCACGTCGACCTTCGGGTCGTCGAGCACGCGCGGCAGCTGCGCGCCTTCCAGTTCCATAATATTGAGCTTGTGCGGGTTGTCGCTGATATCCAGCGCGGTCGGCAGCAGGCCTTTACCCGGTTTCAGGGTAATCAGCTTCTCTTTTTGCATCAGCAACAGCGCGCGCCCGAGGTTGGTCGGATCGTTTGGAATGGCGACGGTAGCGCCGTCTTTCAGTTCGGAAACAGATTTAATCTTGCGGGAATAGCCGGCCATCGGGAAAACGAAGGTGTTGCCGACGGCCACTAAGTGGAAGTTGTGCGCTTTGTTGTCCTGTTCCAGGAACGGACGATGCTGGAACACATTGGCGTCCAGCTCCCCGGCGTTGGTGGCGTCGTTTGGCAGCAGCGAGCCGCTAAACCCAACCAGCTCCACGTCGAGGCCGTATTTTTCTTTGGCGACTTTCTTCGCCACTTCGGCCACGTCTTGTTCCGCGCCGTTAATCACGCCGACTTTTATGTGTTTGCTGGTATCGCTTTTTTGGTCACAGCCCGCCAGAAGTAAGCCGGTCAGCAGCAGGGCGCCGAGATGTGGAAGAGTCAGTTTCACGCCAGAGTTCCTTTTTAAACAGTCGTTAAAACAAGGTGTTCCCGAATAAAAATGACTATAACGAGTTTGGCGGAGCGAGGATAAAAACGAAAAGGAATGAGCAAGACGAAAAGATGATAACGCGGGTCTATAGAGCCAGGTTTTGTAGGCCCGGCAAGCAACGCGCCGCCGGGCTGCGGGGGGATGCCCGGTGGCGCTACGCTGACCGGGCCTACGGGTTAGTTCAGCGTATTCGCAATCGCGTTATACATCAGCGATGCTTCCAGCGGCTGAGCGCTGAACGACGGCTCGGCCTTCGGCCACGCGGACCACTGCACGATCACCAGTTTTTGCTGCGGATTGACCACGATAACCTGGCCAAAAATGCCCAGCGCCCACATCGTATCCTGGCTCGACAGGCCCTCTTTCGGGCTGACGTCTTTGGCATTTGCCGGCACGCTGTTGTTCCACCACTGGTAGCCGTACATGCCGTCCGGATGCGCCGCCGATACCGATTTCTCCGCGGTATTCCAGGTTCGGGCATCTTTCACCCAGTTGTCTGGCAGGGTTTTCGTGCCGTCCGGCAGCACGCCGTTGTTAATGATAAACAGGCCGAATTTACCCCAGTCTTCCAGCGTGGCGTTGAAACCGTGCGCGCCCACGTCGTGTTTGCCCGGCTGATAGCTGTGCCACACGCCGTCATGCACCATGCCGTACGGCTGCCAGATTTTTTCCTGTAAGTTCTGCGCCAGGGATTTACCGGTCGCTTTCTCAAGCGTATCGCCGAGCAGCCACGCGCCGCCGGACGAGTACGACCAGGCCGCGCCCGGCTTAGCGTAAGTGGTACGTTTCGGGTCTTTCACCAGCGCATTCACACAGGCGTAGGTGTCTTTGTTGGCTTCACACTGCGTCAGCTTCGCAAAGTCAGACTGCGGGTTAGTGTAGTCCTCATTCCACGTCACGCCGGAAGTGTGCTGCATCAGCTGGCGCACCGTGACGTGCTCCCAGGCAGTGCCTTTGACATCGGGGTTGTACTTGACGATTTCATCATCCAGCGAGGCGATTTTGCCCTCTTTAACCGCGATCCCGACCAGCGTCGACACCACGGATTTTCCGACCGAGCGTGAGGTCCACAGCGTGGTTGGTGTGTTGCCGTGGCTGTAATACTGGTAGGCGATTTTGCCGTCTTTGATGACCATCATCCCGGTCACGTCATTGCGCTTGATGTAATCCTGTAAACCATAGCGCTGCCCCTGATATTGGTAGGTCGCATCGCTCAGGGAACGCGTCATCACCGGAATCGGCTGCGGGTCTCCTGCTTTGAAAACATCCCCGGCGTAGGAGCGATAGTCGTTACGAAAGCCGATTACGCGCTGCTGCTGGTTCCAGGTCAGCATGTCTTTCACGTCAGGCAGTTTGGCATCAACCGGAGCCGGACAGGTGGTCAGCTGCGGCACGCCGCAGTCGTTCGCGGCCTGAGCCGCACTGGCCTGCAGCGAAGCGCCGAGGCAAAGTGCGAGGAGACAGAGAGAAGTGTTCATCTTGCGCATAATCGTACCTTTCATCCTTTAGAATTATGAGATGTCAGGTACTACTTTAGGCGAGAGTTGTCGGCGCGCGCAGTCAGTGTGCGGGGGAAAAACCCCCGCTATGACCGAAGGCGAGGTTACAGGCCCAATGCGCTAAGGCCCGGATGATCATCCGGACGTTGGCCCTGAGGCCAGTGAAACAGGCGGTCTTCTTCGGCAATCGGCAGGTCGTTGATGCAGGCGAAACGCTTGTTCATCAGGCCGTTGTCGTCGAATTCCCAGTTTTCATTACCGTAGGATCGGAACCATTTGCCGTTCTCGTCGTGCCATTCGTAGGCGAAACGCACGGCGATGCGATTGTCGGTATAGGCCCAAAGCTCTTTGATCAGCCGATATTCCTGCTCTTTGCGCCACTTGTTGTCGAGGAAGGTGACGATGGCATCGCGCCCGTCGATAAACTCGCTGCGGTTACGCCAGCTGCTATCAGGGGTGTAGGCCAGCGCGACTTTATCCGGGTTGCGGCTGTTCCAGCCATCTTCGGCAGACCGCACCTTGTGGATGGCGCTTTCCAGGGTAAACGGGGGTAGCGGGGGGCGTGGTTCACTCATCATTCACTCCTGCGGGATCGTGTTCTCCATATCCTGGCACATATTCGCCTGAACGAAACCGGGAAGTTTGACCTTCCCGGTGAACATCGACTCAATGGTGAGATTTTTTCAGCGGCGATTCTTTCAGGAACCACGACAGCGCAAACGCCAGCACCATAATGCACGCTGCCATCATGAAGGCCGCGTGAATGGCGGCCCCGAAGGCATCGAGATAATCGGTGCGGATAGCCACCGGCAGGTGATGAATGGCCACCGGGTTCATTCCACGAGGGATTTCCGCCCCCTCCGGCAGCAAGCGAGTCAGATTCGATTGCAGCACATGGGTAAAGATCGCGCCAAACAGCGCCACGCCAATGGAACCGCCAATCGAACGGAACAGCGTCACGCCGGACGTCGCCACGCCGTACAGATTCGGCGCTACGGAGTTCTGCACCGCCAGCACCAGCACCTGCATGACCAGGCCGAGGCCCATGCCCAGCACGCCGGTAAACAGATACAGATGCCAGGTTGGCGAATCGATGGTGATCCGCGTCAGCAGCAGCATCCCGATGAAACCAAGCAGTGTCCCGGCGATGGGGAACAGGCGGTATTTACCGGTGCGGCTGATTAAGCGTCCGCTGATAATCGAGGTTAACAGCAGGCCGCCCATCAGCGGGATCAGCTGTAGCCCGGCCTCGGTTGGGGTCGCACTTTTCACCACCTGCAAATAGAGCGGCAGGAAGGTTACCGAGCCAAACAGTGACATCCCGATGATAAAGCCAATCAGGCTGCACAACAGGAAGCTGCGGTCGCGGAACAGCGACAGCGGAATAATCGGCTCGAACGCTAAACGCTCCTCATAGATAAACCCGGCAATGCCCACCAGGCCAAACGCCAGAATGCACCACAACTGCGGGTCACTCCATTCGCGCACGGTGCCGCCTTCGGTAGTGAACAGCGTGATGCACAGCAGCGCCATGCTGAGATACAGCGCGCCGAGCCAGTCAATCTGATGCTCGCTGCGCTTGTTGGTGCTGTGGAATACCGTGCCGATCACCAGCAGGGCGAACAGCCCCAGCGGCAGGTTGATGTAGAAAATCCAGCGCCACGAGGTGTGCTGCACGATGAAGCCGCCGATCAGCGGACCGATCACCGTCGCGAGACCAAAGACCCCGCCGAACAGGCCCTGATAGCGTCCACGGTCGGCAGGCGGGATAACGTCCGCCACTGCCGCCATGCTGATCACCATCAAGCCGCCGCCGCCCAGACCTTGCAGGGCACGCATCAGCACCAGCTGCGTCATGTTCTGCGCCAGGCCGCACAGCGCGGAGCCGACGAGGAACAGCACGATGGCGATTTGCAGCACCCGTTTGCGGCCAAACAGGTCGCCAAATTTGCCGTACAGTGGCACCACGATAGTGGATGTCAGAATGTAGGCGGTGACCACCCACGACAGCTTATCAAGGCCGCCGAGTTCGCCCACGATGGTGGGTAACGCCGTCGAGACGATGGTCTGATCCAGTGCTGACAGCAGCATTACCAGCAACAGCGCGCTGAACAAAAGGCGGATGGACTTCACGCCGGTGGCCGGAACGTGCTGCGATTGAGTCGTCGTTTGAGACTCCATAAACAAGCTCACTTGAAATTAATTAAATACCTAATTAATATTTATGTAAGTTATGGTTTAGGTCAAGGGATAGCCCGCAAATGAAAGCACAGAATGGCAAAGATAATTCCGAGAAACCGCGCCGCCCGGGGCGTCCGCGTGGAAAGCAGGCCGGAACCGACAATCGCGAGCAACTGATGGATATCGCGCTGACGCTGTTTGCCCAGCAGGGGATCGCCCGGGTGTCGCTCAACGCCATCGCCAAAGAAGGCGGCGTGACCCCGGCGATGCTGCATTACTATTTCACTTCCCGCGAGGCGCTTATCGATCAGATCCTCGAAGAGCGTTTTATGCCGCTGCGCAACCGCATCAGCAGCGCGTTCGTGGAACATTCTGACGACCCGGTTATGGCCTTAACCATCATGGTGCGGGTGCTGGCGGAACTGGCGGAGCAACACGCGTGGTTTGCGCCGTTGTGGATGCAGGAGATGATTGGCGAAATGCCGATCCTGCGTCAGCACATGCAGGCGCGTTTCGGCGAAGATAAACACCAAAAGCTACTGAGCACCGTGGCTCAATGGCAGGAAACGGGCAAGCTCAACCGGGAGCTCGCCCCGGAGCTGCTGATAACGACGCTGATAAGCCTGGTGCTGGTGCCGTTTTCCCGTCTGCGAACCGACGAACGAATGAAAAGCGTTTCCCCCGACGTTATCGTGCGTCATGCGCTGGCGATAATGGGCCAGGGGATTGGCGGTTAAAGGGCTTTGGTCAGGTAGTGGCGCTGCATTCCCTGATGAGGAAAGTCCTTGATACTGCTGTGCAATGTAAAGCCGCATTTCTGATAAAACGGCAGCGCCTGGAAACTGGCGGTATCCACCAACATATGGCTGCAGCCCCATTCGCGGATGCGGCTTTCGGCGCCACGAATCAGTTCACTGCCAAGCCCTTTGCCGCGTGCGGCGTCGCTAACCCATAAAAAGTCGATGCACAGCCAGTCACCTTTGCGTTTGCCAATCAGCCCGCCGAGCATGTTTCCGCTCTCATCCCGGGAGTAAACGCCTAGCTCGTACCAGTCTTTGGTATCAATAAACTGGCTGTTAAAAGCGCGTAATCCGGTGAGTAATGCTTCCTGGTCTTGCTGAGTAACGTTCTCGGTGATCTCAATTTGCATGGCCTGTCTCCGCATTTATCCCATAAACCCGCCTCATTATTGGGTCTGGCAAATAACTTCTCAATCACTAATAACAGGGGCAGCGTCGGCCTGCTTTTTGTCCTGTGCTATCATCCCGGGCAATGAAATCAGGTTGTTGAGGAAATGATGGGCTCGACCAGGAAAGGGATGCTGAACGTACTGATAGCCGCCGTGCTGTGGGGAAGTTCCGGCGTGTGCGCGCAGTACATCATGGAGCAGAGCCAGATGTCGTCGCAGTTTTTAACCATGGTGCGCCTGCTATTTGCAGGATTCATTCTGCTGATGCTGGCCTTCGTGCATGGCGATAACATTTTCCGCATTCTGAAGAACCGCAAAGACGGGCTGAGTCTGCTGCTGTTTTCGCTGGTGGGCGCGCTGACGGTCCAGCTCACCTTCCTGATGACTATCGAAAAATCCAATGCCGCCACGGCAACCGTGCTTCAGTTCTTGTCGCCGACCATCATCGTGGCGTGGTTTGCCATTGTGCGCAAATCGCGGCCCGGCGCGTTGGTGTTTGCCGCTATTCTGACCTCGCTGTTTGGCACCTTTTTGCTGGTCACTCACGGCAATCCAACGTCGCTCTCGGTCTCGCCTGCGGCGGTGTTCTGGGGAATTGCCTCGGCCTTTGCCGCCGCGTTCTATACCACCTATCCTTCGACGCTGATTGCGCGCTATGGCACACTGCCGATCGTTGGCTGGAGCATGCTGTTGGGCGGTGCATTTTTGCTGCCGTTCTACGCCGGGGAAGGGCTCCATTTCGTGATCAGCGGTAATCTGCTGCTGGCGTTTTTCTATCTGGTGGTGATCGGCACCTCGCTGACGTTCAGCCTCTACCTGAAGGGCGCGCAGATGATTGGTGGCCCGAAGGCCAGCGTGCTGAGCTGCGCCGAACCGCTGAGTAGTGCGCTGTTGTCGGTGCTGCTGCTGGGCGTCAGCTTTGCGTTGCCGGACTGGATTGGTACGCTGCTGATCCTCTCGTCGGTGGTGCTGATTTCGCTCGATTCACGCCGTCACGCACGGCTGGAATAACGCAGAGCTGTCAATCATGCTTTTGCGCGATAAAATCCATAATTGACTGATTTAATAATATTTTCCGGTCGACGAGTTTGCGCTATCAGCGGCCTGAACATATAGTTAAAGGTAATGAATTTTGCAACAGAAGGGATCTACGATGAAAACTGTGCCAATTCTCTGTTTGCTGGCCTGTCTGAGCGTCCCAGCCGCTTACGCCGACTCCCCGATGAAAGGGTTGCAGTTTGAGCAGCAAAAGCTGCAGGTGATGAAAGACGTCAAAAAAACCTGTACGCCAGACCCCAGTATGAGCGAAACCGACTTCGCCAATAAAATTCTCGCGAACGAAGACAACAAGCGCCACGTGCGTGACGCGACGCTGGCAATGGAGCGCAGTAACCAGAAAAATTACTGGGATGCTATCGGGCAGATTCAGTGCCCGGACATGTGATCCGGGCAGGCAGGATTACTTCATTCGTACTTTTGTCGCCACCAGCAGCGCGGTAAGCAGCATCAACGTGCCGGACAACATCAGCGGTGACAGCAGACCGAAATGGTCCAGCGCCACGCCGCCCACGGCGGCACCGCAGGTGTTGGCCAGCTGAATCACCGCTACCTGGATAGAACCGGCTTTTTCGGCCTGGTCAGACAGCGAGCGGGTGATCCACGTTGACCAGCCGACCGGCACCAGCGCAAAAGCAAATCCCCAGATTACCGCCACCGACGCGGCCACGATTTTCTCGCTTCCCCACAGGATAAGCACCGCGGCGCTTATCGCGAGAATCAACGGCGCAAAGGCCAGGGCCATTTTCACCGAACGCTTGAGGATAACCGCTGACAGCGAGGTGCCGACGAAACTGGCTATCCCGAAGCTCAGCAAAACCAGTGTCAGGCCGTCGACATCAAAGCCCGCAAGATTCATAAATACCGGGCGAATGTAGGTAAAGAACGCGAACTGGCCGGCAAATGCCATGAAAATCGCGGTCATCCCTGCCAGTACGCCGGGGCGTTTTAACAGCCCGAACATGTTTGCTTTCGGTCCGGTTTCACCGGGCAGCGCAGGCAGCGCCTTCCAGACCCACACCACGCACAGCAGGCCCATTATCGCCGCGCCGTTAAAGACGTTGCGCCAGCCAATTATGCCGCCTAAAAAGCTGCCGAGCGGGGCGGCAATCACCAGCGCGATGGAGACCGCGCCAAAAATCACCGACAGCGCTTTCGGCACCAGTCGTGCGGGCACCAGACGCATGGTGAGCGACGCAGACATCGCCCAGAAGCCGCCGAGCGCCAGACCCAGACAGGCGCGACCAAGCAGTAACAGGCTGAAGCTGGAGGCAAATGACACCAGCAGGCAGGAGAGCGTCAGCAGGACGGAGAACAGGATGACGATGTAGCGGCGGTCGGTGCGGCCAATCACGTGGGTGACGAACAGGCTGGCGAACATCGCCACGAACGCGGTAGTGGTCACCGATTGCCCGGCGACGCCTTCGGTAATACCGAGTTCTTGCGCCATCGGCGTCAGCAGGCTAACCGGCAGAAATTCAACGGTAATCAGGCAGGCAACGCAAAACGCCACGGCAAAAACCGCAGACCAGTTCGGACGCGTTAACGTCTCACTGCGGGCAAGATTTTCAGTACATTCGCTCATGGGAACCTGCGCGTATTGGGTGGGAAAGTTGCGCAGTGTAACATTTTGTTTGTGACGTATTTAACGTTTTGGCAACTATAGCGGCATTCCCCTCACCCTAACCCTCTCCCTGAGGGAGAGGTTAGGGTGAGGGGGAAATTACTGCGCCGGAGGTGAAACAGGCACTGGCGCGGCTTCCGTCGGGGCGGGCACCACAGGCTGCGCCGTACTCACTTCGCCATTGCTCATTGTCTGCGTCACTTCCTGTTTTGACATATTTACCGCGTGCAGCTGTGCGTTGACTGTCGGTTTTAACGGCGCGTTAGCCTGCACGCTGCCGCTGGCACGCAGTTGAAGATTACCGTCGCCGCCAATCGGCAATACCGGCCACCCCCACTGTTGCAGAATATCCAGCGGCACACCGCGACCGTTCAGGTTGATCGCCGTCTGGCGCTGCGGCTGCTGAGACACCGCGCCGCTTGCTTCAATGATCCCTTTCTCCGTAAACGCGCTCAGTTCGGTGATATTCACCGTCGAACCATTCGCCGCCAGCTTCAGCGAAGGACGACGGACGTCCACGCGATTAAAGGTTGCGGCCGCCGCGTTCAGCGCCGTATGACCGCCCCACACGCCCCAGTTGCCGTTTTTCGCCACCTGCATATTATCGCCGTAGCCGTCCAGCGACGTGATTTGCCACGGGAACGCCGGGTCGATGTCGATAACCAGGTTACGACTGGCAGTGAATTTACTCAGCGTTACGCTTTGCAGCCAGCCAGGCAGCGGGTCCATCCACAGCTTTTTCCAGTTCTCCGGCAGCGTGTATTCCAACCCGGCGATGGCGGTGTCGTCGAGCACCAGCGCGTTGCCGTTGCGTAACCAGTTGCCGGAGGTGCGCACCATTCCGCCTTCCCAGCGCGAGGTAAACTGGCGCAGCGCCACGCCCTGCGGGGAAAACTCAGCGTTGAAAATAGGGTCGATAAGGTGCAGCGAGCCATAAATAAATTCGTCGGCGTTCATCGACAGACGCCCGCCGTTGCTGCTCCAGCCGCCGTGACTCAAGGTGAGATTGCGCAGACTGAGGTCTAGATCGGCAATCGCCCAGTCCGGGCCCTGCAGGCGCGCATCGGTCACTTCCAGCGAGCCGATAGTCAATGACGGTACGGTGGTCAGCGGCGCGAAGAAATCGGCCAGCGATTTGTCACTCTGCATACGGATGTCGGTCAGGCGCAGGCTGTCGACCAGCCAACTGCCGTCAGCGTTACGTTTGGCGTTGCCAGTCAGCGAGCCACGCGCGATATCGGCGCCCAGAGTGCTGAGCGTCACTACGCCATTATCGATATTGCCCTGCACCAGAACGTTGGTCGCGGGCAGGTCATTGAGGGTCATCGAGCCCGCGCTCATCTGAATTTGCGCCTGCTTCCCGAGCACGTTGCCCGCTTCCGGCAACCACGGCGACACGCCGCCGGTCACGCGCTGGGCGCTGAGATCCCAGTGGGTTTCCGGGCTGTTAAACGCCATATTGCTGAGCTGCAACGTATCGGCTTCAAACGGGAACGGCGCGGCGGAAGGCGACAGATTCAGGGTCCCGTCCTGCAACGTAATGGTGTCGGCGTGCAGCGGGTCGGTGAGCTGACGGCTGCTCAAACCGATATCAACCGTTTTGGCGACCAGCGTGGCGGGTTTTCCGTCGCGACCAAAGGTGACGTTCTTAAGCAAGATATGAGACGGCGAGGAAAAACGATGGTCCATCGCGTCGAAAGCGATGTGGTAGTCGGTGTTACTGGAAATCCAGCCGCTGACTTCGCGCGCGCCCCAGCGCGTTTGCAGCAAAAAGTAAAACGCCAGCGCGACCAGCAGCAGCGCAATAAGCAGCCAGAGCAACAGCTTCCCGATAAATTTCATCGTCTTCCATCCAGTGAAGGGCACATAAAGGAGTTATGCACGATTTGTGCGCAATCCTCAAGGATGGATTCGTTTAATAAGGTTTCACGGCGGCCGCCAGAAAGGCCGCCGTGACGAGGATCAGCTCTTTTCTGGCGGGAAAACCAGGTTCAGAACAATCGCGGTAATGCCGCCTGCGGCGATCCCGGATGAGAGCAAGTTCTTCAGCCAGTCAGGCGCAAATTGCAGGATCAAAGGCTGCTGAGAAACGCCCAGACCGACGGCTAAGGACAGGGCGATAATCAGGATCGCGCGGCGGTTCAGTGGTTCGCGGGAGACAATACGCACCCCGGAAGCGGCGATGGTACCGAACATCACCAGCGTCGCACCGCCGAGAACCGGCTCAGGAATATGCTGCACGAAACCGCTCACCGCAGGGAACAGGCCGAGCACGACAAGCATCAGCGCTACCACGAAACCGACGTAGCGGCTGGCGACGCCAGTCAGCTGGATAACGCCGTTGTTCTGCCCAAAGCAGGAGTTCGGGAAGGTGTTGAAAATAGCCGATACGCAGGAGTTCAGGCCGTTCGCCAGCACGCCGCCTTTCAGGCGTTTCATATATACCGGGCCGGAGACTGGTTGCTCGGAAACGTCAGAGGTTGCCGTAATGTCACCGATGGTTTCCAGCGAGGTGATCATAAACACCAGCATCAGCGGCAGCAGCAGGTTCCAGTCGATGCCGAGCCCATAATAGAGCGGGGTCGGAACCATAATCACCGGGCTGTGGGTCGGTGCGGTTTCAGGCAGCATGCCCATAAACCAGGCTGCGGCGTAACCGGCGGCCATCGCAATCACCAGCGAGGCAATGCGCAGATACGGGTTACGCTGACGGTTAAGCACAATAATGACCGCCAGCACGATGCCCGCCAGCAGCAGGTTTTTCGGGGCGCCGAAGGTGTGGTCAGCCATCGCGGCGTAGCCCCCGCCGATGGAGGTCAGGCCAACCTGAATCAGCGACAGGCCGATAATCATCACCACCACGCCGGAAACCAGCGGTGTAATCACGCGGCGCGCCAGATGCAGCACGCGGGACAGCGCCATTTCGGTAAAGCTGGCTAGCATCAACGTGCCGAACAACGCCGCCATCATCGTCGGAACATCTGCTCCGCCGGTTTTCAGCGCCGTCCCGCCCATAATTAACGGGGCCACGAAGTTAAAGCTGGTGCCCTGAATCGACAGCAGTCCGGATCCAACCGGGCCCCACGCTTTTATTTGAATGACGGATGCGACACCTGAAGCAAACAGCGACATACTGATAATGTGTTGCGTATCTTCTGCCGGTAAACCGAGCGCCTGGCAAATCAGCAGGGCCGGGGTTATCACGGCGACGAACATCGCCAGCAGGTGCTGGAAGGCAGCGAACAGAGTCTGCGCGAGCGGGGGGCGGTCTTCAAGGCGGTAGATTAATTCGCTGTCCTGCTTCTGCGCAATCGGTTGCGCATTTTCAGCTTCGATGGTGTTCACTGACATTTCAGAGGCAATCCCGTGGTGGAAAAGGGGGGATTTTAGCGGACTGCCAGGCAAAAGCAAACGGTTGCTTTCAATATATTAAGGATGCATAACTACGCGGTTTTTTATGCTGTTTTTGCACGTTTTGTCGCAAATTTCACCGCTCCAGACATATTTTTCTGTCATTTTCCACTGCATTTTGCGTAAAATCCGGCTCCTGCTAACAACGATGAGAACATTCACTACAGGTATTCACGTCGCTTAAATTGGATTCTGCGCTAACAAGGAGCTTCTATGTTTCATCTCGATACGCTATCGACGCTTGTTGCGGCAACGCTGGTGTTGCTGTTAGGACGCAAACTTGTCCATACCGTCCCCCTCTTCAAGAAGTACACCATCCCTGAACCCGTTGCGGGTGGCCTGCTGGCTGCGCTGGCACTGCTGATCCTGAAAAAGAGCATGGGCTGGGAAATCGATTTCGATATGAGCCTGAAAGATCCGCTGATGATGGCCTTCTTTGCCACCATTGGCCTGAACGCCAATCTTTCGAGCCTGCGCCGCGGCGGTAAAGTCGTGGGAACCTTCCTGATTGTGGTGGTAGGGCTGCTGCTGATGCAGAACGCCATCGGGATTGGTATGGCGAAAATGCTGGGGCTGGACCCGCTGATGGGCTTATTGGCCGGTTCGATTACGCTTTCCGGGGGTCATGGCACCGGTGCGGCCTGGAGTAAGCTGTTCATTGAGCGTTATGGTTTCGCCAATGCCACCGAAGTAGCGATGGCCTGTGCGACCTTTGGTTTGGTGCTGGGTGGCCTGATTGGCGGCCCGGTGGCGCGTTATCTGGTGAAGCACTCCTCTACACCGGACGGTAAACCGGACGATCAGGAAGTGCCAACGGCGTTCGAAAAGCCGGAGGTGGGTCGGGTGATCACCTCATTAGTGCTGATTGAAACCATTGCGATGATTGCTATCTGTATCACCGTCGGGAAAATCGTTGCGCAATTGCTGCTGGGCACCACGTTTGAGCTGCCGACCTTCGTCTGCGTGCTGTTTGTCGGGGTTATCCTCAGCAACGGTCTGGCGCTGCTGGGCTTCTATCGCGTGTTTGAACGTGCCGTATCAGTACTCGGGAACGTGTCGCTGTCGCTGTTCCTGGCCATGGCGCTGATGAGCCTGAGACTGTGGGAGCTGGCTTCTCTGGCGCTGCCAATGCTGGCGATTCTGGCGGTGCAAACCGTGGCGATGGCGCTGTACGCGGTGTTCGTGACCTATCGCATGATGGGCAAAAACTACGACGCAGCGGTGTTGGCGGCGGGTCACTGCGGCTTTGGTCTGGGGGCTACGCCAACGGCGATTGCCAATATGCAGGCCATCACCGAACGTTTCGGACCGTCGCACACGGCGTTCCTGGTGGTGCCAATGGTCGGCGCATTCTTTATAGATATTGTGAATGCGTTGGTGATTAAGCTGTATCTGCTGTTACCGATGTTCGCATAACGATGTGCCCGGCGGTGCTATCGCTTGCCGGGCCTACAAAACCTCGATCACGTAGGCGCGATTAGCGAAGCGCCATCGGGCAGAAACAAAAAGGCCGGGATTATCCCCGGCCTTTTTTATGGACTTAAACAATCAGGCTTAATCGTGATCTTCCCACGCCATCGCGCGTTTCACCGCTTTCTGCCAGCCGCTGTAACGGTAGTTACGCTCGGTGGTTTCAATCCCCGGACGGAACTCACGTTCAATCACCGCTTTTTCCTTCAGCTCATCCAGATTTTGCCAGAAGCCGACCGCCAGCCCGGCGAGATACGCCGCGCCCAGCGCCGTGACTTCACGCACTTCCGGACGCTCAACACGGGTGCCGAGAATGTCTGACTGGAACTGCATCAGGAAATTATTGGCAACCGCACCGCCGTCCACGCGCAGGGCGTGCAGACGAATACCGGAGTCGGCCTGCATCGCTTCCAGTACGTCGCGCGTCTGATAGGCGATGGATTCGAGGGTGGCGCGAATAATATGATTCGAGTTCACGCCGCGCGTCAGACCGAAGATTGCGCCACGAGCATACGGGTCCCAGTACGGCGCGCCGAGGCCGGTAAATGCCGGAACCACGTATACGCCGTTGGTGTCGTTGACCTTCGTCGCAAAATATTCGGAATCGAACGCGTCGTTAATCAGCTTCATTTCGTCACGCAGCCACTGAATGGATGCGCCCGCCATGAATACCGCGCCTTCCAGGGCGTAGTTCACTTCGCCGCTTGGGCCGCAGGCGATGGTGGTCAGCAGGCCGTGTTCTGACTTAACAGCGGTTTCGCCGGTGTTCATCAGCATAAAGCAGCCGGTACCGTAGGTGTTTTTCGCCATCCCTTCTTTGACGCACAGCTGGCCGAACAGCGCCGCCTGCTGGTCACCGGCGATCCCGGCGATAGGAATACGGGTGCCGCCTTTACCGCCGATGTTGGTCTGGCCGTACACTTCGGATGATTTGCGCACTTCTGGCAGCATCGCGCGCGGGATATCCAGCGCCTCGAGCATTTTGTCGTCCCAGTCCAGCTTGTGAATATTGAACAACATGGTGCGCGAGGCGTTGGTGTAATCGGTCACGTGCACGCGGCCCTGGGTCATACGCCAGATAAGCCAAGTGTCGACGGTGCCGAACAGCAGTTCGCCGCGTTTTGCCCGCTCGCGCGCGCCTTCCACGTGGTCGAGGATCCACTTCACTTTGGTGCCGGAGAAGTACGGGTCAATCACCAGCCCGGTTGTGCTGCGCACGTAGTCTTCCATGCCGTCACGCTTGAGCTGTTCGCAGATATCCGCCGTACGACGGCACTGCCAGACGATGGCGTTATAAATCGGCTTGCCGGTTTCTTTATCCCAGACGATGGCGGTTTCACGTTGGTTGGTGATGCCGATAGCCGCCACTTCATCGGAACTGATGTCGGCTTTAGCCAGCACTTCTATCAGGGTGGAACTCTGGGAAGCCCAGATTTCCATCGGGTCGTGCTCAACCCAGCCTGGCTTAGGATAGATTTGTTCGAATTCGCGCTGTGAAACGCTGACGATATTGGCGTCGTGATCCATGACAACGGCGCGGGAGCTGGTTGTACCCTGGTCGAGTGCAACGATGTATTTTTTGTCAGTCATAATGCTATGTCCCGTAGTCAGATTACAGCGAAGCGTTGTGTTGTGTGGTGCTGGCGGTAGTCTCTTTCTCTTCCACCTCGCAGACGTCGCACGGTAAATGGCGACCAATCAGCTTGCGATAGCCGAATGCGCCCAGCGATGCGCCGACGATCGGTGCGAACAGCGGCACCACGAAATATGGAATGTCTTTCCCGCCGGTAAAGGCCATTTCACCCCAGCCTGCAAGCCAGGCGAAGGTTTTCGGACCGAGGTCACGGGCCGGGTTCATCGCAAAACCGGTCAATGGTCCCATCGATGCGCCGATAACTGCAATCAGCAGGCCAATCAGCAGCGGCGCCATCGGGCCACGCGGAACGCCGTTCCCGTCATCCGTCAGCGCAAGAATGACGCCCATCAGGATAGCGGTAATGACCATTTCTACCGCGAAGGCCTGCACAAAATTGATATGTGGGTTCGGATAAGTCGAGAAAATGCCTGCCAGCTCAAGACTTTCGACACTGCCGCGCACCATATTGTGCGTGTGTTCGAAGTCGTAGAAAAGGTTGTAATAAAGCCCGTACACTAACGCCGCTGCGCAAAACGCGCCGGCAAATTGAGAAAAGATGAAGGGGACTACTTTGCGCCCGTCAAAACAGGCAAACAGCCAGAGAGCAATGGTCACCGCCGGGTTGAGATGTGCCCCGGAAACACCCGCGGTCAGGTAAATGGCCATCGCCACGCCCAAACCCCAGATAATACTGATCTCCCACTGACCGAAGCTCGCGCCTGCAACTTTAAGCGCGGCGACGCATCCAACACCGAAGAAGATCAACAACCCGGTACCGAGAAACTCGGCTATGCACTGGCCTTTTAAGGTTGATGTTTGGCTCATGATGGGATCCTGAAGATTCATTGATGATTATTGTGAACATGGAGGTCGAACTCGACCATGCTGCCATGTAGGCATAGTGTTAATTTATCGTTAACGAACAAAAACGAGAAATATCGAAATCAAAATCTGTGTGCTGGGTCAATAAAATGAGCGTTTTCGCGCGAAAAAGTGCGCATTAAGACGCTTGTCAACCTGACGCGGGAATCATTTATTTAACGAATGGATTAACAATTTAGGGGTATTTGCGGCGAACGCACCAGGTATAGCCTGAAAAGTGTTGCAAACCACGATCTGAGCGCCCTGGCGCTGGACAGGGAGTGCGGCGCTCCATACAATCGGATGCATAGCAGTGCGCTTACTTACGTTAAGGCGTCGCCGGGTTTCCGGGACGAGTTCAACGCCTTGCAAATTCAGGAGAGGTATGACGATGTCATTAGAAGTGTTTGAGAAACTGGAATCCAAAGTACAGCAGGCGATTGATACTATCACTCTGCTGCAGATGGAAATCGAAGAGCTGAAAGAGAAGAACAATACACTGTCGCAGGAAGTGCATAACGCGCAGAACGGTCGTGAAGATCTGGAGCGTGAAAACAGCCAGCTGAAAGAACAGCAGCACGGCTGGCAGGAGCGTCTGCAGGCGCTGCTGGGCCGCATGGAAGAAGTATAATCTTCATTCCCTTCCCCTTTCTGAGGGGAAGGGAAGTTTAGCGCGACTGGGCCGTTAGCCTTGTTTCTGGTTATACGACGGGCCATAGGCGCTGTATCCGTAACCGTAGTCGCTACTTTTCCTTTTCTTCACGCCATTCAAGATCCACCCCTGTACTGAGATACCGCTCTGTTTAAAACGACGGATGCAGGCCTCGACCTCTTTCGCCGTATTTTCTTCAAAACGCGCCACCATCAGGATGGTTTCCGCATGTCGGCCCACGATCGTTGCATCCGTCACCGCCATCACCGGTGGGGTATCAATGATAATCAGGTCATAGCGCGAAGACGCCGTATCGAGCAGTGCCTTAAACGCCGGACCCATCAACAACTCCGCCGGATTGGTGGGAATATGCCCGCGAGAAAGATAATCCAGCCCGATATCCGGCAGTGAAACCACCGTCTGTTCAAAGGTGGTAGTTCCCTTGAGTATTTCTGCGAGCCCGTCATCTTCACTCAGCCCGAATAATTGATGCAGGTAGCCTTTGCGCATATCAGCATCGATCAGTAACACCTTTGTCTTCGTTTGCGCGATCACCGCCGCCAGGTTGCTGCTGATAAACGTTTTCCCCGCTCCAAGGCTGACACCTGAAATCATCAGCACCTTATTTTTTGTATCCATCATGGTGAAGTGCAGGCTGGTACGCAGCCCGCGAAGGGTTTCGATGGCGGGATCTGCCGGGTTTTTTATCGCCAGCAGCAGGCTGGTTGTCCCTATTTTGCTTTTGATATCTTTTTTGAGCAGCCACTCTGAATAGGGAACGCTGGCATAAACGTTGATGTCTCTCTCTTCCAACTGTTCCGGGGATTCAAGCCCCTGACGAAGTGCGGATTGCAGTAACACCATCGCGACGGAGATGAATCCACCCAGCATAAAACCGATCATGGTAATGATGATTTTCTTAGGTTTGATGGGTTTTATCACCGTGATGGCATCGTCGATGATCCTCACATTACCAATGGCGCTGGATTTTGCGACGTTCAGTTCCTGCTGTCGGCCCAGCAGCTGTAAATAGACCGCCCGCCCTGAATCTACATCACGGCTCAGACGCAGCACTTCCTGCTGGGTTGAGGGCATTGCGCTTACACGCTTGTTCATCTTTGCCCTTTCGTTTTGCAGCGTATCGCGCTTTTCCATCAGAGCCCGGTAGTTGGGATGCTCTTTTTTGTAGCGCTGCGATATTTCTGCTTCACGGAAGGTCAGCTCATTGAGCTGATTCTCGATGTTAACGATCTGGTCGAGTGCAGATTTGGCTTCCATGTTTAAGTCGACCGAGTCTTTCTGTTTCCGGTAGGCGTTGAGCTTATCTTCTGCGCGGTCGAGGTCGGTGCGTATCGCGGGCAACTGCGTATTCAGAAATTGCAGGCTTTTCTCGTCCTGCTCAGCCTGACGGGTAATATTCTGTGCAAGGTAATGCTCGGCGATATTCTGCAGCGTCGTGTTAATTAACTGCGGGTCTTCGCCAGACATAATCAGGTTAAGCATGCCAGTGTCTTTGCCCACTTCGCCGACATTAAAACTTTCCTGCAACAGCGTGATGGCCTTTAGGCGAGACGTCTGGGTCACTGTGAACTGCGAGCCGGGTTCGGCATTGATCTCTGTGACGAGCAGCGATACCCCGTTTTTTTCTACTCGTTCACCCGTCCGGCCCTCAAGTTCAAAATTCTCTCCCGAAAGGTGGTACTGGTTGTGATTGATAACGCTGAGCGTGGCACTAGCGCTTTCGTTGTCGTGGGTTGGGAAAACCAGTTGTGTTAACGCTATCTTGCCGGGCTTTTGACCTGTTAGCTTTGCCATCAGACGACCTATTACAGGGAGGTAGTAGGGCTGGGTAGTCGTCTGAAGCGCCAACGTATCGACGGTTTTACCGAGGATCATCCGTGAACGTAGCAGTGTGATTTCAGGCGCAGATTGCGGCTGACTGTCCGGCAGCATCTGGCTTAAGTTGCTCAGCAATGTATTGCCTTGCTTTTGTTCAATCTGAATCAGCGCATTTGCCTGATAAATCGGGGTGGCGTTGAATGCATAAAGCATCGCGGCGAAGGTGAACACTGCCGTGAAAACCACGATGAACTTATAATGATCAAGGAGCACTCCCAGCAGCATTCCAAGATTAATCTCTTTGACCTCACCCTGAGGTTGGGAGGCATTTTTTATACTGATCAATGACATTGTCTCGCTACCTGAAAAATTAACTGACGAGTTTGCTGACCCATGCCTGACAAGATTGGTCAATTAACTGGAAGACGTGATTAAAGGCCTCATCGCTTTGGTGCCACGGATCGGGAATTTCCATTTGGTTGGACCAATACCCCAGCAGCATGCTTTTACTCCGTGCTTCAGGCGCAATATGGGCGATGTGTTTGAAATGTTCTTTCTCCATCACCAGGATGAGATCGTATTGCGCACTCAGCGCGGCGGTAAATTGCTGGCTTTGATGGCCTTCCAGTGACAATTCGTGCCTGTTAGCGATGCGCATGGCATCACGATCAGCGCCTTGGCCTGTCAGTGCGACAGTGCCTGCGGAATCAATGGTTTTATGCGGTAAGCGGTGGCGTAACAGCCGCTCGCTGGTGGGAGAGCGGCATATGTTTGCCGTACAAATGATTAAAATGGCATTACACATCAGCGCGGCCATGTATTGATGTAACGGACGGTTTCGGTGAGATCGTGAACACCGGTAATGGTCGGAACCAGCTGGGAGACGACACGGTTCCATCGCACTAGCGGCGCGGTGGTGACGTAGACGATATCGTAGGGCTGCAGCTGAAATTCGGTACTGAGCACCATGGCCGATGCATCTTTTGCATCAAGCTGATAAATGGTGGCAATTTTCCCGTCGGGCTCTTTGGCCTTCTGGCGAATAACAAAAATCCCTGAAGCATCCGCCATATTTTGATTAATGCCGTTGGCGTTACCCAAGGCTTCCGCCAGCGTCATGCCGCTGCGATCCATCTTCAGCGTGCTCTGTTTGGCGACTTCGCCCATGACAAAAACTTTTAGGTCATCATTACGCGGAATGAAAAGGATATCGCCGGGATAGAGCAGATGATTTTGGGTGAGATCTCCGCGTTGCAGCAGGGCATAAAGCGAAATTTTGGTATCAGTACCGTTGTGGGTCAGCACCACGTTACGCCAGTCAGCATCGGTTGTGAGGCCGCCTGCCGTATTAATCGCGTCCATGACGGTGAGAGGCACGTTGGTAATGGCCTGTTGGCCTGATTTTTCCACTTCGCCGGTGATGTACGCTTTCTGTGAGCGAAACGATGCCACGCTGACATCCACCTGCGAGCTTTCGATAACGCTGTTCAAGCCTTGCGTGAGCGTCGTGCGGACCTCTTCCAGTGATTTCCCCACGACATGCACTTTGCCGAGGTAAGGATAGAAAATGGTACCGTCAGATTTAACCCAGTTCCCCGTATCACTGCCGCTACGATATTGGCCTGCCGGGGTGGTGAGTTCCGGGTGATCCCACACGGTGACCATCAGGACATCACCAACGCCGATGCGATATTCATACTGGTTGATCAGTGTTTCGAGCGCAGGGTTGGGGCGTGAGGAGACAAGAGGCAGGCGCATTCGGTCAATGACCTGCGGTGTTAAAGGCATGACGCTGACCATCTTGTTGATGTCATCATCGATGCCCACCCCGACGCGTTTTTTGTTCGAGAGGTTGAGATTTTGTCCGGGGAAAAGCGTGCAGCTGGTGAGCAATGTGACAAGTAGTGCCACGGCAAAGGTGTTAAACCATGAGTTTTTCATTTGGCTCAATAAATAATAAGTTATATAGGATTTATACGTTCGATTAATGAAAACGGGCCTTCACAAAATAAGTCCACAGAACTTAATTAAAACAATTATCGTCTGAGTGAATAACGGTATTTCAATTATGGGGAATACATCTCTTTATTTTATTGATATCGTGAATGTTTTTACCCTTCTAACGGTAGCGTTGAATAGCGTTTAGGGTCCACTTAATAATATTGTAAGAAGACTTTCACAGCATCGTCCCGTTATCAGGGCCGGGGCTGTAAATGGCTTATCTCATAAAGTTATATCCAATCTTTTTTTATTCTTTAATCATCGAATCTGTTTCTGGCAGGCTACTCTCATCACAACATCACATAAGAGAGCGGTCGATGAACAAATTAGGCCTCGGGTTAACGCTTCTGCTGGCATCTGCTGGCGTTCTGGCAAAAGACATTCAGCTTCTGAACGTATCTTACGATCCCACACGCGAGCTGTACGACAACTACAACAAAGCCTTTAGCGCTTACTGGAAAAAACAAACCGGCGACAACGTGGTGATCCGCCAGTCGCATGGCGGTTCCGGTAAGCAGGCGACGTCAATCATCAACGGCATTGAGGCCGATGTGGCGACCCTGGCGCTGGCCTATGACGTGGATGCCATCGCGGCCCGCGGTCGTATCGACAAAAACTGGATCAAACGCCTGCCGGATAACTCCGCGCCGTACACCTCAACCATCGTGTTCCTGGTGCGCAAAGGCAACCCGAAACAAATTCACGACTGGAATGACCTGGTGAAACCGGGCTTGTCGGTGATAACCCCGAACCCGAAAAGCTCTGGCGGCGCACGCTGGAACTATCTGGCGGCGTGGGGCTACGCCTTGCATCACAACAATAACGACCAGGCCAAAGCGCAGGACTTCGTGAAAGCGCTGTATAAGAATGTGGAAGTGCTGGACTCCGGCGCACGTGGCTCGACCAACACCTTCGTTGAACGTGGGATCGGCGACGTGCTGATCGCCTGGGAAAACGAAGCGCTGCTGGCGACCAATGAACTGGGCAAAGATAAATTCGAAATCGTCACCCCGAGCGAATCTATTCTGGCTGAGCCGACCGTTTCTGTGGTCGACAAAGTGGTGGATAAGAAAGGAACGCGCCCGGTTGCCGAGGCGTATCTGAAGTACCTGTATTCCCCGGAAGGCCAGGATATCGTGGCGAAAAACTACTATCGTCCACGCGACCCGGCTGTGGCGAAAAAATACGAAGCCGAATTCCCGAAACTGAAGCTGTTTACCATCGACAAGGAATTTGGTGGTTGGGCAAAAGCGCAGAAAGATCACTTCTCTAACGGCGGGACGTTTGACCAAATCAGTCAGCGTTAACGGCGTTAACCATAACGGCCCTTCGGGGCCGTTTTTCTTTGGTCATCTTTTTGCGCTACCCTTTCGCTTCAGAGCTTTTACAGGGACCGAAAAATGAAGCGCATCAAATATCTGGTTTTGACAGGCGTTATCGTGCTGGCCGGTGTGGCCGCAGGCGGCTGGTACTGGCTGCATGCCGGCAATCCGGACGCTTTACGCCATTTCGTTATCGACCAGTGCGTGCCTCATCAACAGCAGAGCCAGTCTCCGGCGCCGTGCGCGTCGGTGAACCTGAAAGGGGGCTATGTGTTGTTCAAGGACCGCAACGGCCCGTTGCAGTATCTGCTGATGCCGACGTACAGGATAAACGGCACCGAAAGCCCGTTATTGCTGAATCCCCACACCCCTAACTTTTTCTGGCAGGCCTGGCAAAACCGTCAGGTAATGAGCGTTCGCCACGGTTCGCCAGTGCCGGATACCGCCGTGTCGTTGACCATAAACTCGCGTACCGGACGCACGCAGAATCATTTCCATATCCATATATCCTGCCTGCGGCCTGATGTTCGCGGGAAGCTGAATGACAGCATGGAGTCGATTAGCTCTCGCTGGCTGCCGCTGCCGGGTGGATTGCGCAATCATCAATATCTGGCCCGCCGCGTAACCGAGAATGAGCTGGTGCAGAAAAGTCCTTTCCTGATGCTGGCGGACGAAGTTCCGCAAGCGCGTGACCATATGGGCCGCTTCGCGTTGGCGATGGTGCAGCAGAGTGACGGGTCGTTTGTACTGCTGGCGACTGAGCGCGACCTGCTCACACTGAACCGGGCATTTGCCGAGGAAATTCAGGATCATCGCTGCGAAATCCTGAAATAAGCCCACCCTTTCTGGCGCTGGATTATCTGGGGTACCCGTTGCTCAGCAAGCAATAAAAAAAGCCCGGTAGCATGCGCGACCGGGCCTGATTCGTTAGCGTGAAAAATTACGCTTTTTTAGCGGCTTCAGCAGCTTTAACGATAACCGCGAAAGCGTCAGCTTTCAGGGATGCACCGCCAACCAGCGCGCCGTCGATGTCCGGCTGGGTGAACAGTTCAGCGGCGTTAGCTGCGTTTACAGAACCGCCGTACTGAATGATAACTTGCTCAGCCACTTTTGCGTCTGCCTTAGCAATGTGATCACGGATGAATTTGTGAACTGCCTGAGCCTGCGCTGGAGTTGCAGATTTGCCAGTACCGATTGCCCATACTGGTTCGTAAGCGATAACCACGCCTTCGAATGCTGCTGCGCCCTGAGTTTTCAGGACTGCGTCGATCTGACGTGCACAAACTTCTTCAGTTTTGCCCGCTTCGTTTTCTGCTTCGGTTTCACCGATGCACAGAACCGGTACCAGACCCTGCTCTTTCAGCACGGCGAATTTCTTGGCGATCAGTTCGTCAGATTCTTTGTGGTAAGTACGACGCTCAGAGTGACCGATGATGATGTATTTTGCACCGATATCTTTCAGCATTTCCGCAGAGGTTTCACCCGTGAATGCGCCGGACAGGTTCAGGTCAACGTTCTGCGCGCCCACGACGATGTGGCTGCCGCCAGCGGCACGAATAGCCAGGTCGAGGTACATTTCTGGTGGCGCGATAGCAACGCCACAACCGGTTACGCCACTCAGCTCTGTACGCAGGTTAGCAACCAGCTCGTTCACCATGTGGCGGCTGCCGTTCAGTTTCCAGTTACCCATCACTAAAGGATGTCGCATTTGAATTCTCCACGCTACTTAAGCGAATTAAGGAATATGGCCACCCCTCAGGGCAGCATGGTCTGTGAAACAGTATAGAGATTCGGCGCTGGAAAGGCTTTGCTTTTTGTCATTTATTGTTGCTTTCGAGCGTCTCAGATAGGGCCAGCTTAATCGGTTCAACAGCGAAGGTCAGTCCCTTTTCGCCGTTATCTGCCACCACATAGCGAAGCGCACCTTCACTGCTGGTGTAGTAGCGTTTGTTCTTTCCGGCAGAGAGGAGTTTTTGCAGTTTTTGCAGGCTTTGCGCTTTGGTCATGGCCGGCGTGAAGACGCGCAAAATCGCACCCATATATTCCAGCGCTTTCGCCTTGGCGGCCTTTTGTTCCGGGCCCTGGATTGGCAGCCAGGTTATCTGCATCGATTTAATCTTCAGCGTGCCGCGCTCGAGCGCTGTGGAGGCGTACAGATTTTCATTAATTTTGCTGGCGGCGCGCGTGAGGGTCATCTGATCGCGGCTGGTGGTGATGGAGTGGAATTCGTTCAGCGCCAGTGCCGGATTATCGGCGTTAAACTTCTCGCGAAACTGGCTAATGGACAGATCAAACGTCGGCGAACCCGAGAGCAGGTAAGGCGCGGTGGTGGATTCGCCCGTTTCAGCCGACAGCGCGTTTTGGCCTACAGCCAGCGCTGTAAGCCCAATCAAACACAAAGTCAGCCATTTCGTCATGTACACCACCTAAGTTTTTTTCCTGGGGATGATTAAAACGGTAAACCGCCCCGCTTGTCAAAAAGAGACTACTTCAGGGTAAACTACGCGGCATTACGATGATAAGGAATTTTCCATGACCCTACAGCAGTGGTTATTTTCGATTAATGGGCGTATTGGACGCCGTGACTTCTGGATTTGGATTGGCATTTGGGTGCTGGCGATGGTTGTGCTGTTCACCCTCGCGGGCAGCGGTTTATTGAATCTGCAAACCGCTGCGTTTGCGCTGGTGTGCCTGCTGTGGCCGACGGCGGCGGTGACCGTTAAGCGCCTGCACGATCGGGGTAAATCAGGTATTTGGGCGCTGTTGATGATCCTCGCGTGGATGCTTCTCGCCGGAAACTGGGCGGTGCTGCCGGGCGTCTGGCAGTGGGGCGTGGGCCGCTTTATTCCGACCCTGATTATGGTGATGATGCTTATCGACCTGGGCGCGTTTGTGGGAACCCAGGGCGAAAATAAATATGGAAAAGAAACGATTGCCGTTAAATACCGCTGATCACCAGTAGTGTTCGGCAGTCATATGGCCCGGCCGACGACGCAAATGTTTGGTCATCTGCCGGGAATCTTTCAGCAACTGCTGGGTATCTCGCACCATCTGCGGGTTTCCGCACAGCATGACATGGCTGTTGTCGGTGGTCATCGTCAGGCCCACGGCCTCTTCCAGCGCTCCGCTTTCAATAAGCGCCGGCACGCGGCCGGTTAACGAGCCGGACACTTCCTCTCGGCTCACCACGGTGTGAATACGGAGTTTCCCTTCGTACTGTTTTTGCAGTTCCAGCATCAACGGTAAATAGCTTAAATCGTGGGCATAGCGTACCGCGTGCACCAGCACCAGGTTGTTAAAACGCTCCAGATTTTTCCCTTCCTGCAGAATCGACAAGTACGGGCCGAGCGCCGTGCCGGTCGCCAGCATCCACAGCGTATCGCAGTCCGGGACTTCATCCAGTACAAAGAAACCCGCCGCTTCGCTGACTAATTGCACTTCATCACCAGGTTTGAGCGCCGCCAGACGCGGACTGAGTTTGCCTTCCGGGACCGTCACCAGATAAAACTCGAGGTCAGGATTATTGGGAGCGTTGACGTAGGAATAGGCGCGCTGGACGCGCTCGCCGTCAATTTCCAGCCCAAGCTTGGTGAATTGTCCGGCCGTGAAGGGGTGAACGGGGGCATGAACGGTGAGGCTGAACAGGGCGTCTGTCCAGTTCTCGACTTTGGTAACTTTACCTGTGACCCAATCCGCCATGATCTTCTCCTCGCTACGTTGATAGTCCTATCTTCGCTACCAGGAGGAAAGATTTCCAGCCCCGAAAGGCTGGAAAGCTCTATTGATCAAATAAATCAGAGGATGTGCAGCTGGATTTCCGGATCTTTACGGTCGAGATAGTGAATCGACTGAATGCGGCGGATGGTGCGCGATTTGCCGCGGATCATCAGCGTTTCGGTGGTGGCGATATTGCCTTTGCGGGTAATGCCGTCCAACAGGTCGCCTTTAGTGATACCGGTGGCGGAGAAAATCACGTTGTCACTGCGGGCCATTTCGTCGAGGCGCAGCACTTTCCCGGCTTCGATACCCATTGCCGCACAGCGCTCAAGCTCGTCTTCACCCATGCGGCGGTTTTCCGGCGAGTCACCTTTAACGTCATGGCGTGCCAACAGGCGGCCGTGCATATCGCCGTCAAGCGCACGGATAACGGCGGCAGAGATTACGCCTTCTGGCGCGCCGCCAATGCCGTACAGCACATCGACTTCGCTGTCCGGCATGCAGGTCAGAATCGAGGCCGCCACGTCGCCATCAGGAATAGCAAAAACGCGCACGCCAAGCTTTTGCATATCAGCAATCACCCGATCATGGCGCGGTTTGGCAAGAATGGTTACGGTCAACTCTGACAGTGGCTTATCCAGCGCCTTCGCCACATTACGTAAATTCTCTTCCAGCGGCAGATTGAGGTCGATAGCGCCCTTTGCGCCAGGACCAACAATCAGCTTTTCCATGTACATATCGGGTGCATTCAGGAAGCAGCCTTTATCGCCCACCGCCAGCACGGCCAGCGCGTTCGCCTGGCCCATCGCGGTCATGCGGGTGCCTTCAATCGGGTCCACAGCGATATCGACCGCATCACCGCTGCCGGTGCCGACCTGCTCACCGATAAACAGCATTGGGGCTTCGTCAATTTCGCCTTCGCCAATCACGATGGTGCCGTCGATATTGACCTTGTTGAGCATGATGCGCATGGCATTCACGGCGGCACCGTCGGCGATATTTTTATCACCGCGACCCAGCCATTTGTAACCGGCAAGCGCGGCGGCCTCGGTTACACGCGAAAATTCGATGGCAAGTTCTCGTCTCATAACATACTCGTTTTGGAAGCTAAGAATGGCGCGCAGCCCGGAAGGCTACGCGTTGGAATAACGTTCAGTTTCAGGCATCCAGCGCTCAATTAATGCCAGCGCCTGCTCCGGATATTTGTCATGAATATGACGCGCGATGCGCTGAACGTCTGGGATCATCGCCTGATCGCGCAGTAAGTCAGCCACTTTGAATTCGGCCGCACCGGTCTGACGGGTTCCGAGCATTTCACCCGGCCCGCGGATTTCGAGATCTTTTTGCGCAATCACAAAGCCGTCGTTGCTGTCGCGTAAAACCTGCAGGCGTTTCTGCGCCGTTTTCGACAGCGGTGCTTTATAGAGTAGTACACAGTGAGAGGCGACCGCTCCGCGCCCAACACGGCCACGCAGCTGGTGCAGCTGCGCCAGGCCCAGACGCTCCGGGTTTTCGATAATCATCAGGCTGGCGTTTGGCACGTCCACCCCGACTTCAATCACCGTGGTGGCGATAAGCAACTGCAGCTCGCCCTGCTTGAAAGCCTGCATGACCGCCTGCTTCTCAGCAGGCTTCATGCGGCCGTGAACGAGACCGATATTCAGCTCCGGCAGTGCAATTTTCAGCTCTTCCCAGGTGGCTTCTGCCGCCTGCGCTTCCAGTAAATCAGACTCTTCAATTAGCGTGCAGACCCAATACGCCTGCCGACCTTCCTGCATGCAGGCATTGCGTACGCGTTCGATAATTTCGTGGCGACGGGTATCCCCAATGGCGACCGTCGTGACGGGCGTACGACCCGGTGGCATTTCGTCGATAACCGAGGTGTCGAGATCGGCATAGGCGGTCATCGCCAGCGTGCGCGGAATAGGTGTGGCGGTCATGATCAGCTGATGCGGATGGAACCCCTGCTGCTGACCTTTTTCCCACAGCGCCAGTCGCTGATGAACGCCGAAGCGGTGCTGTTCGTCGATAATAACCAGCGCCAGCCCATTAAACTGAACCTGCTCCTGGAAAATAGCGTGGGTGCCGACCACCATCTGTACCTGACCGCTGGCAATCGCTTCCTGCTGTGCCAGACGTGCTTTGCCTTTTTGCTTGCCCGCCAGCCAGCCCACTTCAATGCCCAACGGTGCAAACCAGTTGCGGAAGTTGGTGGCGTGCTGCTCGGCTAACAGTTCTGTGGGTGCCATCAGCCCGACCTGTTTGCCGTTGGCGATCGCCCTTAACGCGGCGAGGGCGGCGACCAGCGTTTTCCCGGAGCCGACGTCGCCCTGAACGAGGCGCATCATCGGGATATCCTGGGCCAAATCTTTTTCGATTTCAGCGACGACGCGGGCCTGAGCCCCCGTTGGCTTAAACGGCAGGGCGGCGAGCAGACCATTCTTCAGCTCGTCCTTAGGACCCAGCGGTTCGGCGTGATAACGCTGCGCGCCCGCACGAAGGGCGAGCATGCTCAGGTTATGCGCCAACAGCTCTTCCATAATCAGACGGCGCTGGGCCGGATGCTGACCGCTTTCTAAATCAGTCAATTGCAACGACGGCGGTGGGCGGTGCAGGGTGCGCAATGCTTCCGGCAGGCTCATCAAACCCTGTGCCAGTTCAGGCGGCAGCAGTTCGGCGATGGCGCAGGTATCAAGTAAATCCAGCGCCTGGTCGGTCAGTTTACGCAGCGTAGCCTGGCGCACACCTTCGGTAGTCGGATAGACCGGCGTGAGCGTTTCTTGCAGCTCCGGCTCGCTCATATCACCTTGCACGCGGTATTCCGGGTGGATCATCTCCGCGCCGTACTTCCCACGCTTCGCTTCGCCGTAGGCCAGCACGCGGCGACCGGTGGCGAGACTGTTTTTCATCGCCGCGTTGAAGTTGAAAAAACGCATGGTGAGGATGCCGGTGCCGTCGCTTATCTGGCAGGTCATCATTCGGCGACCGCCGAAGGTGATATTGCTGTTGAGTACTTCGCCTTCCACCGTGGCGTAGATGCCGGGCAGCAGGTCATTGATAGGGTAAAGTTGGGTTCGGTCTTCGTAACGCAGCGGCAAATGCAGGAGCAAATCCTGCACGTTATGCAGGCCAATCTTCGCCAGTTTGCTGGTCTGCGCTGCGCCGACACCCGTGAGTGCACTTAATGGGACGGCATCCAGCAGACGGCCTTTCATTTACTCTTCATCCTTCAAGTTGCCTCTTTGTTGGCTACATTCACTCATCCCGATCACATAGTTATCTATGCTCTCGGGAATTCGTTCATTTGCCGCCGCGATGCAACGTGAATGATTTTGAGTTGTTTTTGATGCCTGCATGATAGACCACCACTCCGCATCAGCCTCGATTTCCCCACGCTCATTGACGTGTGGGTAAGGCAAGCCTTTACGCTTCGAGACGTGCGCCAGCACCGGGTAGCCGCCTTCGAACAACAGGCGCTGTTGTTCTTCTTGCGGGAGCATGCTGTTTTCGCGCAGGTACATGCCTGCGTTTTGCCGCTGGCGCTGAGCTTCATAGAGAATAAGGGCGGAGGCGACGGAAACGTTCAGTGACTGCACCATGCCGGTCATCGGGATAATGATGTCCTGGTCGGCGAGATCTAACGCTTCCTGAGTAATGCCGGTTTTTTCCTGACCCATCAACACACAGGTCGGACGTGTGTAATCGATTTCGCGAAAATCGACTGCTTTATCAGAGAGATGAGTGGCAAGGATTTGCATGCCACGGCCTTTCAGCGTGGCGACGGCATCGCCGATGTTTGGGTGGGTTTTGACCTGCACCCAACTGTTGCTGCCTGCGGCACTGGACACCATGGTACGCATGCGGTTTCCCGGCCAGACGGCGTGGACTTCGTGCACGCCAACGGCATCGGCAGTACGAATGATTGCCGAAACATTATGGGGCTTGTGGACCTGCTCCATACAGACGGTCAGATCAGGCTGACGCCTGGCGAGCATCTCACAGATACGCGCATAACGCTGTGAATTCATAAACACTTCATCCTTCAAATTGCCTCAGCGTTGCCTGCGCTCACTCACCCCAGTCACGTACTTCTGCACGTTTCCGGGGATTCATTCGCTTGCCGCCTCGACGCAATTCGAATGATTTTGTGTTTAACACTAGTTTCTATTACGGGTGACTTTAATCACATCCGGCATAACGCGAATTTTGCGCATGATGTTGGCCAGATGGACGCGATCGCGTGCCGTCAGACGAATGAAGGCACTGTAGACGCGACCATCTTTCTCTTCCGTATTCAGGCTCTGAATATTAGATGAGGCGGTGTTGATCGCGGCGGTAAGGTTCGCCAGCGCACCCTGATGGTTGAACATATCCACCTTAATTTCGGTGATAAATTCCTGTTCGGTCTCTTTATCCCACTCCACGGCCATGAATTTTTCCGGCTCTTTCTGGTAACCGCGAATATTTCGGCACGACTCGTGGTGGATAACCAGCCCTTTGCCCGGGCTGACGTGGGCGATGATTGGATCGCCTGGAATTGGGCGGCAGCATTTAGCAAAGGTAATCAGCACGCCATCGGCGCCTTTAATCGGCAGATGACCGTGGCCGGACGGCGTTGGCTGCTGCGCTGCACCGGCTTCGCCATGCTGTAAATTCTTCGCGACCACCACGCTCATAGCGTTGCCCAGACCGATTTCGGCCAGCAGATCGTCAAGCGTAGGGAGTTTCATGCGAACCAGTTCGCGATGAATATTTTCCTGCGGAATTTCGGCGAGCTTACGGCTGCCTCCAAGCGCATGGTTCAGCAGACGACGGCCGAGACTGACGGAGTCATCGCGCTTCAGGTTCTTCAGCAGCTGACGGATTCTGGCGCGCGCTTTTGAGCTGACCACAAAGTTCAGCCACGCAGCATTCGGGCGGGCGCCCGGTGCGGTGATAATTTCGACGGTTTGTCCGCTGGTGAGCGGCTGCGACAGCGGATAAGGCTGTCTGTCGACGCGAGCACCGACGCAGGCATGACCGATATCGGTATGGACCGCGTAGGCAAAATCGACCGGCGTCGCACCGGCTGGAAGTTCGACAATGCGGCCTTCCGGGGTGAAAACATAAATCTCATCCGGGAAGAGATCAGATTTTACGCTCTCGATAAATTCAAACGAGCTACCGGCACTCTGCTGCAGTTCGAGCAGGCTTTGCATCCAGCGCTGGGCGCGGATTTGTGCGGTAGTACTGCTTTCGCCATTCTCTTTGTACGCCCAGTGTGCGGCAACACCCATCTCTGCCATCACGTCCATGTCTTCGGTACGAATCTGCACCTCAACCGGCACGCCGTGCGGGCCAATCATTGAGGTATGCAACGATTGATATCCGTTGGCTTTTGGAATAGCGATGTAGTCTTTTACCCGACCAGGACGCGGCTTGTACAGGCTGTGCATCTGGCCCAGCACGCGGTAGCAGGTGTCGAAATCATGGACGATCACGCGGAAGGCGTAGATATCCATAATCGAGTGAAAACGCTGCTCTTTGAGCACCATTTTGCAGTATATGGAGTAGAGATGTTTTTCACGGCCGCTGACGCGACACGGAATTCCCGCTTCCTGTAACCGTCCGTCGATTTCAGAAAGGATCTTCTGAATCATCTCTTTACGGTTGCCACGTGCCGCTTTCACTACCTCTTTGATAACGCGGTAGCGGTTAGGATACAGCGCTTCAAAGCCCAGCTCTTCGAGCTCGGTTTTAATGTGATGAATACCTAAACGGTGCGCCAGCGGGCTGTAGATTTCCAGCGTTTCGCGGGCAATGCGGCGGCGCTTGTCCGGGCGAAGAGAGCCCAACGTGCGCATATTGTGGGTGCGGTCGGCAAGTTTGATGAGAATGACGCGGATATCCTGCACCATCGCCATAATCATCTTGCGAAAGTTTTCGGCCTGCGCCTCTTTCTTATCGCGGAACTTAAGCTTATCAAGCTTGGACACCCCTTCTACCAGTTCAGCAACGCTTTTGCCAAACAGCTGTTCCATATCCTGGTAGGTGGCGGGGGTATCTTCAATCACGTCATGCAGTAGGGCTGCCATCAGCGTTTCATAGTCGAGTTTCATCTCGGCCAGAATACAGGCAACGGCTACCGGGTGCGTGATATAGGGTTCACCGCTTGAACGTGTCTGTCCCTCGTGAGCATCACGTGCAACGAGATAAGCCTGCTGAAGACGCTTAATCTGGTCTTCTGGCAGGTAAGTTTGAATCAGTTGATTCAGGCTCTCAAACAGATACAAGGGCGACCCGCAGGGTTAATTAACGACGACCTTCAGCAATGGCGGTAACGGCCTGCAGTTCTGCGGCTTCCTGCTCTTGCTGTTCCTGGCGATCACGAACGTCGAGGATCTGGTTGTTGATCAGACCTTCTTCGATTTCGCGCAGCGCGATTACGGTGGTTTTGTCGTTCTCTTCTGGTACCAGTGGATCTTTACCGCCTGTCTGCATCTGACGAGCGCGACGCGCGGCGACCAGCACCAGGTCAAAACGGTTACCAATTTTCTCTACAGCGTCCTGAACAGTTACGCGTGCCATATTTCAAAGCTCCACAGATGACGAAATGACTGGGCATGATACTGAATGTGGGTTCAGTCTGCCAATAATTTGCTGATTAAAGCGTCATGGCGTTGCTTTTGACGGCTCATGCGCAGACGTTCAGCGCGAATAATGGTTTTCAAATCGCCCAGGGCGGTATCAAAATCATCGTTCACAATCAGATAGTTGTATTCGGCGTAGTGACTCATTTCCGCTACAGCCTGCGCCATACGTTTGGCGATAACTTCTTCGCTATCCTGGCCACGGCCACGCAGTCGGCGGTCGAGTTCGTCTTTCGACGGTGGCAGAATAAAGATACTGCGTGATTCGGGCATGGCTTTGCGGATTTGCTGCGCGCCCTGCCAGTCGATATCAAGAAACACATCTACGCCGGATTTAAGAACCTGCTCGATGGTTTCACGCGACGTACCGTAATAATTTCCAAACACTTCGGCATGCTCAAGAAACGCGTCCCGGCCAATCATCGTTTTAAAATCGGCGTGATCGACAAAGAAATAATGCTCACCGTGAACTTCACCCGGACGCGGCGCGCGCGTGGTGTGCGAAACAGAAACCTGGGTGTCGTATAACGGTTGGGTTTTCAGTAATGCCTGAATCAGGCTGGATTTACCCGCGCCACTAGGGGCAGAAACAATATAAAGCGTGCCTTGAGCCATGAGAGTCTTGTGTATGTGCGTCGAAAGAAAGTCTACATACGAGCCTATTATACACGTCGCCGCTGCGTGACGTAGCCTTTGTCACACTTTTTACGTCACTTTCTTCCCTTTTGCGCACGCCTTTCCTGATTTTTCTATCTGTTGCAGCAACAGCACAAACTCCTCTGAAGCAAGTGCGCAATACCGAAAAGCCCCTCTCGCCACCTGTTTTTGTTCGCGCTACAACCTGTCGTAAACGGGCAGGAGACATAAAATGACAGGGATAAGAGGGATTTTAGCGGTGCTGCTGACAGCGTTAACGTTGAGTGCGCAGGCCGTTTGTCCGGCGTGGTCGGATGCCAGAGCGATACAAGAAATTGACCGTCTGCAACGGCAGATAGATGAATGGAATGACGCTTATTGGCAATCCGGGGGCAGCGGGATAAGCGATGACAAATTCGATCAGCTTAGCGCGGAGTTACAGCAGTGGCGGCGCTGTTTTGGCAATCCCGTTGAGGAGCCTGCACTCCCGGCCCTAAAGGGGGAACAGGCGCATCCGGTGGCTCATACTGGCGTAAAAAAGATGAAAGACAGTCTGGCGGTATCCCATTGGATGCATGGCAAAACAGACCTGTGGGCCCAACCCAAAGTCGATGGCGTGGCGATGACGCTGGTCTATCGCAAAGGCACACTCGTGCAGGTTATCAGCCGGGGCAATGGCCGGGCGGGCGAAGACTGGACCAATAAAGCGCTTCAAATCCCCGCTATCCCCAAAACGCTACAAGGCCGCCTTGCAAACAGTGTCCTGCAAGGGGAACTGTTTCTTCGGCAAGAAGGGCATATTCAGCAGCAAATGGGGGGTATGAATGCCCGGTCAAAAGTCGCTGGCGCTATGTTGCGTAAAGCGGATTCAAAATTGCTCAATGAATTATCTGTGTTTATCTGGGCCTGGCCGGATGGACCGGCACACATGTCGGAGCGGCTGACGTTACTACGCGAAGCCGGATTTTCACTGGTCGGGGATTATTCACGACCGGTCAAGGTGATTTCGGATGTCACAACGCTTCGCCAACACTGGTTTACCACGCCGTTGCCTTTTGCCACCGATGGCGTTGTGGTCCGCGCGGCAAAAGAACCCGAATCTCGAAATTGGTTGCCCGGAGAGGGCAACTGGGTCATCGCGTGGAAATATCCCCCAGCGACGAGAATTGCCGAAGTGAAATCGATTGAGTTCAGCGTGGGCCGCACCGGAAAGGTGGCCGTTGTGGCGCATCTGGTTCCTGTCCTGCTTGATGACAAACAGGTTCGGCGGGTCAATGTTGGCTCGTTAAAACGCTGGCAAGATTGGGATATTGCGCCAGGCGATCGACTGAATATCAGCCTTGCCGGGCAAGGGATCCCGAGAGTTGATGATGTGGCCTGGCGAACAACCGACAGGACCAAACCATTGCCGCCAGAAGGCACCTTTGATTCTCTATCCTGCTATTGGAATTCAGTGCAGTGCCAACCGCAGTTTTTGGCGCGGTTACTATGGGTTAGCCAGCAACTGCACCTCGACAGCGTGGGGGAATCGCTCTGGCGGCAGCTCAATGAGAGTCACCATTTCGCACATCTCTTTTCCTGGTTAACGCTGAGCGAAACACAGCTCCAGCAAACTCCGGGATTCTCTGCGGACAGAGCCCGCCAGGTGTGGCACAAGTTTGACCTCGCGAAGCAGCAGCCTTTTACTCAATGGCTACAGGCGATGGGAATGCCGCTGAATCAAAAGGCATTGTCGAGCCTTGCAGGATTCACCTGGCAGCAGCTTGAACAAATGAAAGAAGAGGAGTGGCAGACGTTGCCTATGACCGGAAAAACAAAAGCCAGCCAGCTGATGCGCTGGCTGGATGACTCGCATGTGAACGAGCTGGCTCAGTGGCTTGCGGAGCAGGGGATTGCAGGGTTTAAGGATTAATGCGCGTTGTGTTTGTAATGAAATACCGGCAGGCCCAGTTTCAGGCGGAGCGCCAGCATGCGCATGGTAAAGCCAAACAGCAGCGTGGCAATCACCACCACATCGTGGTTACTGACATAGTTCTGTAGGGCGATATAGAGCACTGCAGAAGCAAATGAGACCCCGGCGTACAGTTCTTTCTGGAACACCAGCGGGATGCGCTTACAGAACATATCGCGTAACACGCCGCCAAAGACGCCCGTTACCACGGCAGCGATACAGGCGATCACCGGGCCTTCACCCATATCCAGTGCAATTTGAGCGCCGATGATGGAGAACACCACCAGGCCAAGGGCATCAAGCACGAGGAACAGGCGACGCAGATGCGGCATCACGGGGGCAACGATGGTCGTTAGCACCGCGGCGATGGCAACAATAATCACGTACTCTGGGTGTTTAACCCAGCCCAGAGGGTAGTGGCCGAGAAGGATATCGCGGACCGAACCGCCGCCGAGCGCGGTGGCGGTGGCAATGATGATGACGCCAAACGTATCCATCCGGCGACGTCCGGCCGCCAGCGCGCCCGTCATCGCTTCCGCAGTGATCCCGATGAGATAAAGAATATGTAGCAGCATAATCACCCTCGCAAGTTAGAGCGGCAGATTAGTGATTTGTGCGGTGAATCACGATTGAGATTTTCTAAGGCAAACTGAAAAGGATTAGTTTTTGTTATTTGAAATGACAGCTATTGGCCATGTTAAGGCTATTTTACTTTGTTAAGGGATTAGTAAAAGTATGCTGTTTAACGCGCGTTGAAGGCAGGAAATTGAAAAGCCCGGCATGAACCGGGCCTGTGCGCTTACTCGATATTCTGAATCTGCTCGCGCATCTGTTCAATCAACACTTTCAGCTCGATGGCAGAGGTGGTGACTTCACTGTTGATGGATTTAGACGCCAGCGTGTTCGATTCGCGGTTGAACTCCTGCATCATAAAGTCGAGGCGACGGCCTACTGCCTCTTTCTTTTTCAGGATGTTCCAGGTTTCTTTCACATGGGCTTCGAGACGATCAAGCTCTTCAGAAACGTCGATGCGCTGAGCCATCATGACCAGTTCCTGCTCGAGGCGATTGTTCTCCAGCTGAACCTGCGCATCTTCAAGCTTCGAAACCAGACGCTCGCGCTGCCACTGGAGAATTTCAGGCATATGCGCACGGACTTTGACAACTTCGGCGCTAACGCCGTCAAGACGTTGTTCGATGAGCGCTTTCAGCGCGGTGCCTTCAGTTTCACGGGCAACGATGAAGTCATCCAGGGCGCCATCAAGGGCAGAGAGGATTTCAGCGGTGATAGCATCAAGATCTTGCTCCTGAGCGGCCATAACGCCCGGCCAACGCAGAATATCTACCGGGTTAACTTCGCCTTCGTCGCTCTGCATTTTGACCCAGTTGGCCGCATTGACCAGCTGTTTCGCCAGCTTTTCGTTCAGGATGAGCTCGCCTGTTGCGCTCGGATCCTGTTCGAAACGCAGGGTGCACTCGACCTTGCCACGCGTCAGGCGGGCACGGATACGTTCACGGACAACCGGCTCAAGGCTACGGAACTGCTCCGGCATGCGGAAGTAAGTTTCGAGATAACGCTGGTTTACCGAGCGCAATTCCCACGCGGCACTGCCCCATTCACCTTTGATTTCACGACGGGCGTAGGCGGTCATACTGCGGATCATAGACGTTCCTGTTTTTAAAGGAGAGATGGAGGGATTATAGCTAGCAGGGCTTTCTCATGATAGGAATATGCGTCCTTAATCCGTATAATGCGCGCCACATTCGTTTTAAGCCGGAGATATCATCATGCGTCCAGCAGGCCGTAGCGCTCATCAGGTGCGTCCCGTAACCCTGACCCGTAACTACACCAAACACGCTGAAGGCTCTGTGCTTGTCGAATTCGGTGATACCAAAGTGCTTTGCACTGCCTCCATTGACGAAGGCGTGCCACGTTTTCTGAAAGGACAGGGCCAGGGCTGGATCACCGCCGAATACGGCATGCTGCCGCGTTCCACCCACACCCGCAACGCCCGTGAAGCGGCGAAAGGCAAGCAGGGTGGCCGTACCATGGAAATACAGCGTCTGATCGCTCGCGCCCTGCGCGCTGCCGTTGACCTGAAGACGCTGGGTGAATTCACTATTACGCTGGACTGCGATGTCATTCAGGCTGATGGCGGCACGCGTACTGCATCTATTACCGGTGCCTGTGTGGCGCTGGCTGATGCCCTGAACAAACTGGTTGCTGCCGGTAAGCTCAAAACCAACCCAATGAAGGGCATGGTTGCAGCGGTTTCCGTCGGTATTGTGGCCGGTGAAGCGCTGTGCGACCTGGAATACGTTGAAGATTCCGCCGCAGAAACTGACATGAACGTGGTGATGACCGAAGATGGTCGCATCATCGAAGTGCAGGGGACGGCAGAAGGAGAACCGTTCACCCATGAGGAACTTCTTACCTTGTTGGCTTTGGCCCGAGGGGGAATCGAATCCATTGTCACGACGCAGAAAGCGGCGTTAGAAAATTAATAAGAGGGCGACTGATGAGTCGCCCTTTTTTTGTCTGTAGAAAACAGGATGAGGAGCGAATCCATGAAACCGTATCAGCGCCAGTTTATTGAATTTGCGCTTAACAAGCAGGTACTGAAGTTCGGCGAATTCACGCTGAAATCCGGGCGCAAAAGCCCCTATTTCTTTAACGCCGGGCTGTTTAATACCGGGCGCGATTTGGCGCTGTTAGGCCGTTTTTACGCTGAAGCGCTAATGGATTCTGGCATCGATTTCGACCTGCTGTTTGGCCCGGCCTACAAAGGCATCCCGATTGCCACAACTGCTGCTGTCGCGCTGGCTGAACATCATGATCGTGATGTGCCGTACTGCTTCAACCGCAAAGAAGCCAAAACCCATGGCGAAGGCGGCAACCTGGTGGGCAGTCCGCTCGAAGGCCGAATCATGCTGGTTGATGATGTGATCACCGCTGGAACGGCTATTCGTGAGTCGATGGAAATCATCCAGGCTAATGGTGCAACGCTTGCGGGTGTGCTGATTTCGCTGAACCGCCAGGAACGCGGGCGCGGTGAAATCTCAGCGATTCAGGAAGTGGAGCGCGACTATGGCTGTCAGGTGATTTCTATCATCACTCTGAAAGACTTGATTGCCTATCTGGAAGAAAAGCCTGAAATGGCCGACCATCTGGCGGCAGTGCGCGCGTATCGCGAAGAGTTTGGCGTATAAAAACGAAACCGGGCATCGCGCCCGGTTTTTTTACTGGAGTTGCGCCGCAACCAGCGGCCAGCGGGCATCAAAATCTTCCGTTGGGCAGTATTTGAATTCACTGCGCACAAAGCGGGAAAGCATCCCTTCACAGAACGCCAGAATCTGGCCAGCCAGCAGCGTTTCATCGTTAACGTAGCCTTCGCCTTCGCGCATTTTCTTTTCGCGTAACACCTGACGCAGCTGAGCTTCAATGCGCTCGAACAGCTGATTGATGCGACCCTGAAGTCTGTCCTGCTCAAACATCAGAGCGTGACCGGTCAGAATGCGTGTCAGGCCAGGATTACGTTCACCGAAGCCGAGGATCAGTAACACTATCAGGCGCAAACGCGCGTTGGTGTCTTTTTCATCTTTCAAAATCAGATTGATACGGGTGATCAGGCTGTCTTCGATGAACTCGATCAGGCTGTCGAACATCCGGGTTTTGCTTGGGAAATGGCGATACAACGCCGCTTCGGAAACGCCCACTGAGGCGGCCAGCTTTGCGGTAGTAATACGTTGACTACCATCGCTGGATTCAAGCATAAGCGCCAGAGATTGAAGTATTTCTTCGCGACGATTCCGTTTCGCGGTTTGTTTTTCTGCCATGTTTTCAAATACCCCTGAAAATAAACACTCGTCAGGCGGACATCCACACAACGACCGCAAACAAGCGCTTGCGGTGATGTTATTGCATTTTTTCGCTGCAGGATGCTGCTTCAGAACGGCTTATTTGCGTCCTGAATGGCCGAAGCCGCCTTCGCCACGATCGGTGGCGTCAAACTCTTCCACCAGGTTGAACTCTGCCTGAACGACAGGGACAAACACCATCTGGGCAATACGTTCACCCGGCTCGATGGTAAAGCTCTGCTGACCACGGTTCCAGACGGAAACCATCAGCTGGCCCTGATAATCTGAATCGATAAGGCCAACCAGATTACCCAGCACGACACCGTGCTTATGGCCGAGACCGGAACGCGGCAGGATAACGGCTGCCAGGGAGGAATCCGCGATATGAATAGCCAGGCCGGTTGGCAGCAGCGTGGTTGCGCCAGGAGCCAGTTCTACGGCTTCATCAAGACAGGCTCGCAGGTCAAGTCCGGCAGAACCGGAGGTGGCGTATGTTGGCAGCGGGAATTGCTCGCCAACACGCGGGTCCATAATCTTAACGTCGATTTTTTTCATCATAACGGGTAACGATCTCGTCCAGTAGTAGTTGGCCCAGGAGTTCCTTTCGCGCAAGCGGTAGGACTTTATCTCCATCCTGCCAGAAAAGGTGTAATGCGTTGTTGTCGCTATTAAATCCTTGATTCTCTTGCGATACATCGTTCGCGCAGATCAGATCAAGGTTCTTGCGGGCTCGCTTTTGCTGCGCATATTCTTCCACATTATTTGTTTCTGCGGCAAACCCTACGACATAAGGACGAGAGGTCGTCAGCGCGGCGACGCCTGCAACGATATCCGGATTTTTAACCATTTTTATCGTTAATTCATCGCCTTGCTTTTTAATCTTCTCGTCCGAAATAGCCGCTGCACGATAGTCAGCAACCGCTGCGCAGCCAATAAAAATGTGCTGGTTTTGCGCATTTTTCTGGACCGCAGCGTCCATTTCCAGCGCCGTCGTGACATTGATACGCTGAATGAATGGCGGCGTAGCTATTGAAACAGGGCCACTGACCAGGGTGACATTTGCCCCACGCTGTGCCGCCGCTGCGGCAATCGCAAAGCCCATTTTACCGGAACTGTGGTTGCTGATGTAACGCACCGGATCTAACGGTTCGCGGGTAGGGCCTGCGGTAATCATGATATTGAGATGTTGCAGGTCTTTGACAGGCGAAAAATGCGTTGCTGCCATTTCGACAATCACCAGCGGATCCAGCATGCGGCCGGGGCCGATATCGCCACAGGCCTGGCTGCCGCTGTCCGGGCCCCAGAGCAAAAGGCCACGTGAAGCGAGTGTGTCCAGATTATGCTGGGTCGCTGCTGCGCGGTACATCTGCTGATTCATCGCCGGTACGACGGCGACAGGAGCCGCCGTGGCGAGGCAAATGGTGGTGACCAGATCATTGGCCATGCCTGCGGCAACGCGGGCGATAAGGTCGGCGGTCGCCGGGGCCAAAATCACCAGGTCGGCCCATTTCCCGAGCTCAATATGACCCATCGCCGCTTCGGCAGCAGGGTCCAGCAGGCTGTCGGACACCGGGAAACCGGATACCGCCTGAAGGCTCAATGGCGTAATGAAGGCTTTCGCCGCGTCCGTCATGGCGACGCGGACTTCTGCGCCACGTTCGCGCAAGCGGCGCACCAATTCTGGCGTTTTGTAAGCAGCGATACCTCCGCTGACGCCAAGAACGATTTTTTTACCGGCCAGGCTGATCATGATTCTTTCCTGTGGAAGACATCGGAATGCGCTCATTTTATCACAATCCCTCCGTTGTCGTGCTGCAAAGGAAAATCCACTTTGCGAGGCGTTACGCAAGCGTGGCAATCAGCCGTCGTGCGCAGGATGAGGCGTATGGCAAGATAAGCGTCGTCAAAAGGAGAAGAGGTATGGACGACGTTGAACTGATTTTGCCGCGTGAAAAAATGCAAATCGATGGGATTGAAGCACTCAGTGATGTTGAACTGCTGGCCCTGTTTTTACGAACGGGCACACAGCGGCGCGATGTGCTTTCTTTCGCTGCGTATTTGCTGAAACACTTTGGTTCACTGCATGGCTTACTGCTGGCGCCAGAGTCTGAACTCCTTATGATGGACGGCATTGGTATCGCCAAATATGCCCAACTTAAAGGGATTGCCGAACTGGCACGGCGCTTTTTTAATCTTCAGTTGATGATGCAGGAAGACCCGCTGAGCAGCCCTCATGCCACGCGTGAGTTTCTGCAAAGTCAGCTGGCGAAAGAAGAGCGTGAGATCTTCATGGTGATCTTCTTAGACAGTCAAAACAGGGTGTTAAAGCACAGCCGGATGTTCAGCGGTACGTTGAGTCACGTCGAAGTGCACCCTCGTGAGATAGTCCGCGAAGCCATTAAGGTCAATGCGGCGGCGCTGATACTCGCGCATAATCATCCTTCAGGCAGTGCTCAGCCCAGCAAAGCGGATAGAATCATCACCGAAAGAGTGATAAAGTGCTGCCACTTCATGGAGATAAGCGTCCTCGATCACTTGATTGTCGGCAAAGGAGAGATAATTTCTTTTGCTGAACACGGATGGATTTAGCGATCCACCGGGATCTTTGTCTGTTCGGGACTTGAGCACACCGCGGAGTCAGCGTATACTACGCCACCTTTGAGAATCTCGGGTTTGGCATTTGGGCCTGGCTATACGAGTTCACTTAGAACCGTCAGACCGGGCTGTAGCAGCCTGACGAGGCGCCAATACCCTATACGAAGCTCGAGCTAATTTGATTTTTGGAGAATAGACATGTCCCGAGTCTGCCAAGTAACTGGCAAGCGTCCGGTGACCGGTAACAACCGTTCCCACGCACTGAACGCGACTAAGCGCCGTTTCCTGCCGAACCTGCACTCTCACCGTTTCTGGGTTGAGAGCGAGAAGCGCTTTGTCACCCTGCGTGTATCTGCTAAAGGTATGCGTGTAATTGACAAGAAAGGCATCGATACAGTTCTGTCCGAACTGCGTGCCCGTGGCGAAAAGTACTAAGTACTAAGAGGAATTAAATCATGGCTAAAGGTATTCGTGAGAAAATCAAGCTGGTTTCTTCTGCTGGTACTGGTCACTTCTATACCACCACGAAGAACAAGCGTACTAAGCCGGAAAAACTGGAACTGAAAAAGTTCGATCCAGTTGTCCGTCAGCACGTTCTGTACAAAGAAGCTAAAATCAAATAATTTTAGTTTTCTTTAAGAAAAACCCCGCCTCGGCGGGGTTTTTTGTTTTCTGCTCATCCCCATAATAGAACGTATCCCGCATTATCTTTGGAGATGTCATGCCTGAGTTACCAGAGGTCGAGACCAGCCGTCGCGGTATTGAGCCGCATTTGGTCGGTGAGACCATCCTGCACGCGATTGTTCGCAACGGCCGACTGCGCTGGCCCGTATCTGCGGAAATTCATAGCCTCAGCGATAAGCCCGTGCTCAGCGTTCAGCGTCGCGCCAAATACCTGCTGCTTGAGTTGCCTGACGGCTGGATAATCATCCACCTCGGAATGTCTGGAAGTTTGCGAATCCTCTCCGAAGACCGCCCGCCAGAGAAACACGATCATGTCGACCTGGTAATGAGCAACGGTAAAGTGCTGCGGTACACCGATCCTCGCCGATTTGGCGCATGGTTGTGGGCCAAAGAACTGGAAGGCCACAGCGTGTTGGCACATCTCGGCCCGGAGCCGCTGAGCGAGGCATTTAACGCCGATTACTTCCGCGAGAAGTGTGCGAAAAAGAAAACGCCGATCAAACCGTGGTTGATGGATAACAAGTTGGTGGTCGGGGTGGGGAACATCTATGCCAGCGAGTCACTGTTTGCTGCAGGCATTCACCCTGACAGGCTTGCGTCTTCGCTTTCTGCGGAGGAGTGCGCGCTATTAGTGCGTGTCATCAAGGCGGTGCTGCTGCGTTCTATTGAGCAGGGCGGGACGACGCTGAAGGACTTCCTGCAAAGCGACGGTAAACCGGGCTATTTTGCTCAGGAATTACAGGTCTACGGTCGGAAGGATGAGCCTTGTCGGGTTTGCGGTTCGCCGATTATTGCGACGAAGCATGCGCAGCGGGCAACATTTTACTGCCGCCGCTGCCAGAAGTGATTATTTCAGCTTGTCCATCAGCGCCTGGTGGACAGCAGGCGGCAGGAAGTGGGCGACGTCGCCATCGTGGCGCGCCACTTCTTTCACCAGTGAAGAGGAAATAAACGACCACTCTTTCGACGGCATCAGGAACACGCTCTCAAGTTCCGGCATCAGATGGCGATTCATATGCGCCAGCTGCATCTCGTATTCGAAATCCGCCACCGCCCGTAAACCGCGAATCAAGATATTGGCCTGCTGCGCGCGGGCGAAGTTTGCCATCAGGTCGCTAAACCCGACCACTTCCACATTCGTCAGATGCGACGTCGCTTGTGTGGCCAGCGCGACGCGTTCATCCAGGTCAAACATGGGTTTTTTGCTCGGGCTGGACGCGATGGCCAGCAGCACTTTATCGAACATGCAGCTGGCGCGGGTAACGATGTCGAGATGACCGTTGGTGATGGGATCAAACGTGCCTGGGTAGATGGCTTTTGTGCTCATGACTCACGCCTTTTTGCTAAAGCCGCGGTTCAGCGCCCACAGCTCGGTGTACTTGTTAAACGTATACTGCGCGTTCACGACCGACAGCAGCCAGCCTTGCGCGCCATCCAGAACGCCGCCACGCAGGATAAGCGTTTTGATTAACGCGCCCAACGTGTGACCAAAAATGCCTGCCAGTGAGGTTCTCTTGCCTTTCTGATGACGTTCCTGCGCCCAGGCCGTGGCGTAAGCCAGCTGTTTACGCTGGAACTCAGCAAAATTACGACAGGTCAGGTGTTTCAGGTCGCCCTTCAGCTCAACGACTTTCGCACCGCGACTGTCGAGGGATTCATGCACTTGATTATCGTTGTACTGCCAGCGTTCGCGTTCGTAAAGACGCAGAACCCTGTCCGGATACCAGCCGCTGTGCCGCATAAAGCGACCGAGAAAATAGTTACGGCGGGCGATACTGTAAACGGCCCCCGGTTCCGGGGCCGCAAGAGCGTCGCGGAGGGATTTTTCGAGCTCAGGCGTGACGCGTTCGTCGGTGTCGATCATTAACACATAATCGCCGGTGGCGAGCGCTTGTGCGCGCTGACGTTGAATACCGTAGCCTTGCCAGTCGCTGTTCACATGGACCTGCGCGCCAAGACTTCTCGCCAGTTCAACGGTGTTATCGTCGCTGCCGGAATCCAGCAGAACAATCTCGTCAGCCCACTGTACCGATGCAAGGCAATCCGGCAGCAGATCGGCAGCGTTTTTGGCGATCATCACCACCGACAGGCGAGTAGGCATTAGTGGCTCCGCTGAGGCAGATAAGGTTGCAATAACTGTAGCAGACGGGCAAGCGCGCCCTGGTTCTGATGGAGCACTTCGACGGCATGGCGGCCATACCAGAGGCGGTAATCTTCATCAGTGAGCAGTGTAGAGACTTCTTTCACCAGAGTGTCCATATCGGTAACCGTGATGAGGCCGTCATCCTGCTGCAGCTTGGCGCAGATGTCTTTGAAATTGAAGGTATGCGGGCCCATCAATACCGGAATCGCATGCGCGGCCGGTTCCAACGGGTTATGTCCACCACGTTCGACGAGACTGCCGCCGACAAAGGCCAGGTCAGCAATTCCGTACAGCAGCATCAGCTCACCCATGGTGTCGCCAATGACCACCTGAGTCGTCGCGGAAGGGATTTCACCCGTGCTGCGCAGAGTAAACGGCATGCCCGCTTTCTGCACCAGTTCGCGGGCGTCAGCAAAGCGTTCAGGATGGCGCGGCACCAGAATCAGCAGCAAGTCCGGGAAGGTTTCCAGCAGCTTTTTATGTGCATCGAGGATGATTTTTTCTTCGCCGTCATGGGTGCTGGTTGCGATCCACACCTGACGACGCGGCGCCCACTGGCGACGTAAGGTCACCGCGCGTGCCGCCAGTTCTGGCGTCACGGAGATATCAAATTTGAGGCTGCCGGTAATCGTGAGCTGATTGCGTTTGAGGCCCAACGCGAGGAAGCGGTTACCGTCCTCTTCGTTCTGCGCAGCAATCAGGGTGATGCGGCTCAGCAGTTTGCGCATGAATTTGCCGAGCTTGCCGTAGCCTTTGGCTGAGCGTTCAGACAGGCGCGCATTGGCAATTACCAACGGGATTTTGCGCTTATGCAGCGCGGCAACCATGTTCGGCCACAGCTCGGTTTCCATCACGATAACCAGCTTCGGACGGGTGGTGTTGAAGAAGCGGTTCATTGCGCCGGGTAAATCGTACGGCAGATAGACGTGCTGCACATCTTTGCCGAAGGCGGACAATGCCCGTTCAGAACCGGTCGGAGTCATGGTTGTGACGGTTATTGGCAATGACGGATAACGATGACGCAGTGCACGCACCAACGGAATGGCGGCCAGCGTCTCGCCTACGGAGACGGAGTGCAGCAGTATGCCATCAGGCACTACCTTATTTTTGCAAAAGCCATAGCGTTCAGCCCAGCGTTTACGGTACGCGGGTGCCTTTCGGCTGCGCAACAATAACCGCAGCCAGACCAGTGGCTGAATCAGGTAGAGCAAGATGGTATACAGAAATTCCAAGCGATTTATCCGTTTTTATACTTCGGCGGGCAAATTCTAAGCATTTAGCGTGCTTAAAGCTATCCCTTTGGGGTTCTGGACGTTCAATCGGTCAGATAACGTTTCAAACGGAAGTAACGACGGCCTAAACGCCAGCGGAGACGGAGCCCGCGAGCATTTTTCCAGATCAAGGTCCAGATACCGCGGTCGAAGAGTTCTTGTGTAATCGTTTTACGTTTCTGTACGTCGGCTATGTTATTGATACTGTGTAGAATTCCAAGCCCTTCTTTCGCAATCTGCCATTGGCAGGCGGGCACTTTTGCCACTTGTTGCGGATAGCGTTGGTTAATCTCGTTCAGCATTTCGAGGATTTTCATGTAGTGCTTAGAGTTACGGATACGCGTATCGTCAGTGCCAGGCGTATGCGAAACTGATGCGGAATGAATCAAATAATCGTAGTACGTTTCATCGATGTACTGCACACGTTTTGCAGTCAGCAAAACTTCTGTCGTCCATGGAATGTCCTGATGACGTAAACCGTCCTCAAAGGTAAATCCCTGCTCTTTGATAAATGCGTGACGATAGATGTTGAGCCAAGTGACATGCAGGAATTTACGGGATGCCAATGCCTGTTGTAACCACGTCGTTCCTTCCACCACTCCGGTAGAAGAGAGTTTGTCAGAGGGGAGTATTTTCTTCGATGGGCGCCCATCATCGTAAACGTAGTTACCGTTACAGGTCGCGACATCAAGCTGATTTTTGGTGGCAACATCCAGCAGCCGCGCGTACATACCCGGATAGATAACGTCATCAATATCCGGAAACGCCAGATATTGACCCGTGGCAACGGCCAGACCGGTATTACGTGCCGCAGATACGCCCTGGTTAGGCTGGTTGATAACCCGATAATTAGTAAATTCACTGGCGTAGCGGGCCAGGATGTCCGCTGAGTTGTCCACAGAACCGTCGTTGACCAGGATCATTTCAAGGCTATCGAGATGCTGGTTTTTAATACTGTCAAAAAAGGCATTTAGGAATTTTTCACCGTTATATACCGCGACAACGAGACTCAGAAGGGGCTGGTCGAACATGGTTTCTCCGTTTAATGACACGCCACGCTTGGTGTGGCGGCATTATACACGGCATCCCCGAAGTTGCCTCTTTGTTGGCAGCGCTTCATAGCGATATAATTCTTTCTCTTTCAAGCTGGCCTATTTGAACAGGAACCCTATGCACATTGTCCACACCGAAGCCGATGGCGGTAAAGGCGGCCAACCGCTGCGTATCATCAACGAATCTCTGGGCATGATACAGCGTGGACATCAGGTGACTATCCTCTGCCCTGAATCTGCTCCGCTGCATCAATTGGCGCTCTCGGCGGGACTCAATGTGGTGACCATGCCGATGAGAAGAAAAAATCTAGGCAATTTGCTGACGTTACGCTGCTGGCTCCGTGACAATCGCGACAATATCGATATCGTAAATAGCCATAACTCGGCGGATACGTGGCTTGTTGCCCTGGCAAATCTGTTCTTATCTCGCCCAATTCCGCTCATTCGCACTCGCCACGCCTCCGGTGTCCCTCGTAATAACTGGACGACGCGTTGGCTTTACCGTAAAGCCTGTAAGCATATTGTCTCCACCGGAGAAGCCCTGCGTTTGCAAATGGCCGCTCTGGGCGTGCCGCTGGAAAACACCACCTCCGTGCCTAGCGGAGTCGATACCTCTCGTTTTCACCCTGGTGATAAAGACGCTGCCCGCAATCACTGCGATCTGAGTCAGGGAGATTTTTGGCTGGGCGTGGTGTCGCATTTACGACCGAATAAGGGCCATAGCGTCCTGCTCAAGGCGCTGGCGCAAATCAACATCCCGGAAATTAAGGTCGCCATTGTGGGCGATGGTCCACATCGTGAAGCGCTGGAAAGTGAAGTTATCCAGCACAATCTCTTAACGCGTGTGGTGCTGGCGGGCCATCAGCCCGATCCGGAACGCTGGTTCCCGGCATTTGATATTGCCATCAGTCCATCCCACGACATGGAAGGTGTGCCACAAGGCGTACTGCAATCTTTGGCGACAGGGATTGCGACAATCGCGACGGATGCCGGTGGCACGGCAGATGCCATTATCGACAGGGAGACAGGTCTACTGATTGCACAGCAGGACGTAGAAGGACTGCGTGATGCCATTCTCACGCTGTATCACGACCCGGAGTTGCGCCGCCAACTGGCAAGCAAAGGGAATGAGTATCTTAATGCTCATTTTACCCGTGAATGCATGCTGACGGCGATGGAGAAGGTCTTTAGCAACGCGGCTCAGTCAAGCAGTTCGCGATAAAGGTCTTGCAGTTTGTTGGCCATGCTTTCAAGCGTATAAGGTTCTGCGGTGGCGCGTGCCGCTGCCGCATAATCAACGCCACGATAGCGCCCTTCCAGCCAGGCAGCGATCGTCTGCTGATATCCCGGGACGTCAAGCGCGTCACGAACCCAGCCGTTGCTTCCTTCCTCAATCCATTCCGCTGCGCCACAGCCGTGGCTGGTCAACAGCGGCAAACCGCAGGCCAGTGCTTCTACACAGACGTTCGGGAACGGATCGTACAACGTCGGTAAAATAAGTGCGTCTGCGCTGCCGTAGACTTCACGCACATCTGAAACCGGCCCGAGAAATTTCACGCGAGAAGAGACACCTAACGTACTGGCAAGCTTCGAAAACTTTGATGCATGCTTATCGTGACCGGCAATTAACAGCCAGACATCCTGGTGCGGTTGAATCGCTTTTAACGCCGTGGCCACACCTTTCCGAGCGAAACCGGAGCCAACATACGCCAGCACTGGCGCGTTATCCGGAATGCCAAGACGACCACGCATTGAAGCCTGACGCACGTCGGGGTGAAAATGTTGGGTATCGACCCCGTTATAAATCACTGTCAGCTTATCGTCGCTCAGGCCAAAACGGCGGGCGATATCGTCCCGCACCATGCGTGAGTTACAGATAACTTTGCGCAGGTTTGGGTGAGTAAACATCTGTTGTTCAGCGCTGAGAATGTAGCGGTGATAACGGCTAAAAGACTGCGCCCAGCGGGTCAGAGGCGACTGAATACGGTTGTATTGCTCGAGCCAGGCCGCGTGAACGCCGTCGCCTGCGCGGAAAATGGATGCGCCGGGGATGCGTTCGTGGCTCTGGACGAGATCAAAATCCTTAAAATGCGCGGCTGCGGCTGCGGCAAAACCTTCTTCGCGAGCCTGGCGATTGCGAAACGGCGGATCGATAGTCAACGTATTCCAGCCTGCCGCATTTTCCCATTTGCGAGCGATCAGTGTGACATCGATTTCGGAATCACGGGCCAGCACATTCAGCGCGCGGGAGACGAATCGCTCTGCACCGCCGTTAGGATTATAGGTTTGTCTAACGATCGCGAGCTTCATGCCGGGTTTTCCAGTAGCAGTGTATCAATCGCGCTCAGCACCTGCTGAGAGGTAATGGCGGTGATGCAATCTGAGACATGGCTATCCCCGCAGCCCGCTTTACCACAAGGCTGACAGGTAAAGCCTGCGGTGATAACCCGGAACTGGACGCCCCACGGCGCCCATTTAATCGCCCCGGTTGGGCCGAAGATGGCGACCGTGGGCGTTCCCACTGCGCTCGCCAAATGCATCGGCATGGAGTCGACGCCAAAGTAGAGCCGGGCATGCTTCATTAATGCGCCCAGTTCTTTCAAATTCAGTTTTCCGCTCAAATCATGGTACGGCTGAGTGAGCAGTGCCCGCAGACCATCCATGTATTCGCTCTCTTCTTTGGACGGCGCCGCAGAAAGAATAATCGGCAGACCGCGCGCGGAAAGCGTGTCGATGGTGACGGCAAGTTTCTCCAGCGACCAGGCTTTAAACATCCAGCGAGAGGTCGGATGTACCAGGACATATGATTTTGAAACAACACCGAAATCTGCCAACTTCTGCACGATAGAGGCTTCCGCTTCGTCACCTGGCACGAACAGCGTGTTTTTGTCTTCAGCCGTTTGCGGATGAATGCCGATATGGCGCAGTGCATCCAGATTCACCTCAACCATATGGCGCGAGTTGTCTTGAATGGCAGGGTAGAGCGTGGTGAAGGATTTCACCCAGCGGCGACGAGCCAGGCCGGTGCGTTTATCCGGTTTGAAGCCGACAGATACGCGTGGTTTCAGGCGACGGGCCAGACGTGCGCCGTGCCAGTGCTCTGTCAGATTGATCAGTACATCGTAGTCGCGGGCTTTCAGAGTTTTGAGCAACGCCCGATATAGCGTCAGCTGTTTGATAAAACCCTGCTTACGCCAGTTGCGTCCGATGGTATGCACCTGGTTAATCGATGGATGATTGGTCATCATCGCCTGGGTATCATCGTAAACCAGCGCATCGACTTCGGCGTCGGGCCAGTTTTTTTTCAACACGGTAAAGACCGGGGATGTCAGTAGCACATCCCCGTGATGGCGCAGCTTAACGATCAGAACGCGTTTTGGTGGACGATTCGGTGAGAAAAAATCAGGCATGATGACTCTCTGCGGCCAGTAAAGACATTAATCGCTCATAAACGGTTGCCGCACTCAGTTCGCTCAGTTCTGTTGAGCCATCAGGACGGCAAATATGTTGGTTTTTTCCATAGCCACCGATAAGACCCGGATCCGTAGGGCCATAAAGCGTGATATTCGGCCGATCCAGCGCAGCCGTTAAATGGCTGAGTCCAGTATCGACCGACACGACAGCACGCGCGCCTGCGAGGACATGAGCAACCTTTTCAAGGCTCATTCGCGGCAGCACTTCCGCGTACTCATGGTCTTCGGCTAAACGTTCCGCCCTGGCTTCTTCATGAGGCGCACCCCACAGCAGTTTAATGTTCAGACCGCTACCATCCAGCGTTGCAATAAGCTCCCGCCAGTGGGATTCCGACCAGTGTTTGTCGTCGCGCGTGGTGGCGTGCAGAAAAACCAGGTAAGGCGTCGCTGTCGTGTTGCCGGGGGTCACAAAGTGCTGTGCAATCGCATAATCACCCTGCGCATCGGGCTTTGCATAGCCGAGGCTTTTCGCGAACAGCTCGCGGGTACGTTCGACCGCATGCTGTTGTTTTTCGATCTGATGGCGACGGTTGTAGAACAGACTTGCCAGCGGTTCACGGGCACTTTGCCAGTCCATGCCGTGCTTGATACCGTGTGCGAGGCGCGTGACCAGCGCCGCGCTTTTCAACAGCCCTTGGGCATCAATGATGGCGTCATATTTTTCGGCCTGCACCTTTTGGCGAAACGCGAGGCGTTCGGCTTTTATTGGCGCTGAAAACCACGCTTTGCGCCAGCGGCGGATCGCCACCGGGATAACCTTGTCTACCGCGGCGTGCCAGGTGGGGATTTGCGCGAAGCCTTCTTCAACCACCCAGTCAAAACGGATGCCTGGAATCGCCTGAACGGCGTCGGTCAGCGCAGGCAACGTGTGGAGCACATCACCCATCGAGGACGTTTTAACGATCAATACGCGCATCCGTTATGCGTCCTCGGCCAGCAGTAGCTGGTTTAATTCTTCCAGCACGCGGTCTGGTGTAATGTCGATCAGGCTCTGATGATAGCCCTCTTCGCCGTCGCCTTTCCGCACTTTGTGATAGCCGGTAATCAGGCGGATAACTTTGGCTTTGTGCGACAGCGGCGGTGTGAAATCCGGGCTGCTTGGGCCATACAGCGCGACCAGAGGTCGATTGAGCGCTGCGGCGACATGCATCAGACCAGAATCATTGGTGACGACCGCTTTACAGGCGGCAAGCAGAACCACGGCCTGTTCAAGCTGCGTTTCGCCCGCCAGGTTACGGCACCAGGCCTGTTGTTCCTGGCTGAGCGTCGCCAGGATCTCGTTCCCGGCATCGTGGTCTTTGGCGGAGCCAAATAACACCACCTGATAACCTTCGTCGATCAGCTGTTTGGCCAGTTCTGCATAGTGAAAGTGCGGCCAGCGTTTTGCCGGACCAAATTCCGCACCGGGGCAGAAGCCAATCATCTGGCGTTCAGTGGAAAGCGAAAATGCACCAGCGACTTGCAGCTTTTCGCCTTCGCTGACCTGGAGCTGTGGCCAGAGCAAAGGCTGCGGCAAATCTTTCGCAGAGCGCATCACACCTTTGTCATACGCCAGCGCGACATAGCGCTCGACCATCAGCGGCCAGGCCGCTTTGTCGAGGACGCGAGCATCGTTCAGTAAACCGTAGCGCATTTCGCCACGCCAGCCGGTACGCTGCGAAATTCCCGCAAAGAACGGCACCAGTGCAGATTTGAACGAGTTCGGCAGCACATAAGCGCGATCGTAACGTTTTTCACGCAGGCTGCGTCCGAGTCGACGACGTTCACCAATTTCCAGTGCGCCATGGCCGAGCGGCATTGGGATCGCTTCATTCACTTCCGGCATACGCGATAAAAGCGGACGGCACCACGCAGGTGCCATCACATCAATGATCGCCTGGGGATAGCGCGCCTTGAGCGTGCGATAGAGACTTTGCGACATCATCATGTCGCCCACCCATGACGGGCCAACCACCAATATCTTCATTCACTTCATCCTTCAAGCTGTCTCTGCGTTGGCTGCCTTCATTCACCCCAGTCACATAGCTATCCTATGCTCCTGGGATTCACTCAGTTGCCGCCTTGATACCGCTTCAATGATTTTGTGAATTTGTATCGTTGTCGCGATTAAGCCATTGCATGTATTCCGTCACGCCTTCGGCAACGGTTTTGAACGGCTTATCGTAGCCTGCAGCACGCAGGTTAGTCAGGTCAGCTTGGGTAAACGCCTGATAGCGGCCTTTGAGTTTTTCCGGGAACGGAATGTACTCGATGCTGCCTTTCTGGTGATACGCCAGCGCGGCATCTGCCACAGCCTGGAAGGATTCCGCGCGGCCGGTGCCGAGGTTGAAAATGCCGGACACGCCGTTTTCCCAGAACCACAGGTTCACCGCGGCAACATCGCCGACGTAGACGAAGTCGCGCTTAAAGTTGTCGCTGCCTTCGAACAGTTTCGGGCTTTCGCCATTGTTCAGCTGGGTGTTGAGGTGGAAAGCCACGCTCGCCATGCTGCCTTTGTGACCTTCGCGCGGTCCGTAGACGTTGAAGTAACGGAAACCGACAACCGGAGACTCCGCTTCTGGCAGGATCTGACGCACGTATTCGTCGAACAGGAATTTGGAGTAGCCGTAAACGTTCAGCGGCTTTTCATATTCACGGGATTCGATAAAGTCAGACGTGCGGCCGCCGTAGGTGGCTGCGGAAGAGGCGTACAGGAACGGGATTTCGCGCTCCAGGCAGTAGTGCAGCAGCTCTTTGGAATACTGATAGTTGTTATCCATCATGTACTTGCCGTCCCACTCAGTGGTGGAAGAGCAGGCACCTTCATGGAAGACGGCTTCGATTTCGCCCATCTCTTCGCCAGACATAATCTGGATCAGGAAATCTTCTTTATCCATATAGTCGGCGATGTTCAGGTCGACCAGGTTAACGAATTTGGTGCCGTCTTTCAGGTTGTCCACCACCAGGATGTCAGTGATGCCTTTATCATTCAGGGCTTTAATAATGTTGCTGCCGATTAAGCCTGCGCCGCCGGTAACGATGATCATAACGATAACCTTTGAATGTGGGTGACCGGGACTATCCCGGACGCTAATGGTTCTTATCATACCACCACTATGCAGAGTCTTCACATTCACCGACAACCCGCAGGGATACACGTGATTTATGCTACAAAAATGCGTAACCGACGCAGCGTCATCTCGTATAGACCTATAGCATTGGGTAATATGTTCCAAATTTTGCCGAATCTGGAGAGTTGCAATGCGTGGTGATTTTTACAAACAGTTAACCAGCGACCTGGAAACCGCCCGTGCGGAAGGGTTGTTTAAAGAAGAACGCATCATTACCTCTGCCCAACAGGCGGATATTACCGTTGGCGATGGCAGCCATGTCATCAACTTCTGCGCGAACAACTATCTCGGCCTGGCAAACCATCCTGAACTGATTGCTGCGGCAAAATCTGGCATGGACAGCCACGGATTCGGTATGGCCTCCGTGCGTTTCATCTGCGGAACGCAGGACAGCCACAAGGTTCTGGAAAAGAAACTGGCCGATTTCCTCGGTATGGAAGATGCGATTCTTTACTCCTCCTGCTTTGACGCCAACGGTGGCCTGTTTGAAACGCTGCTCGGCCCGGAAGACGCCATTATTTCTGATGCGCTGAACCACGCTTCCATTATTGATGGCGTGCGTCTGTGTAAAGCGAAGCGCTTCCGTTATGCCAATAACGATATGCAGGAACTGGAAGCACGTCTGAAAGAAGCCCGCGAAGCCGGGGCTCGCCACGTGCTGATTGCTACTGACGGCGTGTTCTCGATGGATGGCGTGATTGCCAACCTGAAAGGCGTCTGCGACCTGGCGGACAAATATGATGCGCTGGTGATGGTAGACGACTCCCATGCGGTCGGCTTTGTCGGCGAAAATGGTCGTGGCTCGCACGAATACTGCGATGTGCTGGACCGCGTAGACATTATCACCGGTACGCTGGGCAAAGCGCTCGGTGGCGCATCCGGCGGCTACACCGCGGCGCGTAAAGAGGTGGTCGAGTGGCTGCGTCAGCGTTCCCGCCCATACCTGTTCTCCAACTCACTGGCTCCGGCCATCGTTTCCGCTTCTATCAAAGTGCTGGAAATGGTGGAGTCAGGTGCTGAGCTGCGTGACCGCCTGTGGTCCAACGCGCGCTTGTTCCGCGAAAAAATGACTGCCGCAGGCTTTACCCTGGCCGGTGCCGATCACGCCATTATCCCGGTGATGCTGGGTGAAGCGACCGTGGCGCAAGACTTTGCCCGCGAGCTGCAAAAAGAAGGGATTTACGTCACCGGTTTCTTCTATCCGGTGGTGCCAAAAGGTCAGGCGCGTATCCGCACGCAGATGTCTGCGGCGCATACACCTGAGCAAATTGAACGTGCGGTGGACGCGTTTACCCGCATCGGTAAGCAACTGGGCGTGATTGCCTGAGGATGTGAGATGAAAGCATTATCGAAACTGAAGGCCGAAGAAGGTATCTGGATGAACGACGTTCCGGAGCCGGAGGTCGGACATAACGACCTGCTGATTAAGATTCGCAAAACCGCAATTTGCGGCACCGACGTGCACATCTATAACTGGGACGAATGGTCGCAGAAAACCATTCCGGTTCCGATGGTTGTGGGCCATGAGTATGTGGGTGAAGTGGTCGGTATTGGCCAGGAAGTGAAAGGTTTTAAAATCGGCGATCGCGTTTCTGGTGAAGGTCACATCACCTGCGGCCACTGCCGTAACTGTCGCGCAGGCCGCACACATCTTTGCCGCAACACCACGGGGGTTGGGGTTAACCGTCCGGGTTGCTTCGCTGAATATCTGGTTCTGCCGGCGTTCAACGCCTTTAAAATCCCGGATAACATTTCTGATGATCTGGCGTCAATCTTCGATCCGTTCGGTAATGCGGTTCACACGGCGCTGTCGTTTGATCTGGTCGGTGAAGACGTGCTGGTGTCCGGCGCAGGCCCAATCGGTATTATGGCCGCTGCCGTCGCGAAACACGTTGGTGCGCGTAACGTCGTGATTACTGACGTGAATGAATACCGTTTGGATCTGGCGCGTAAAATGGGCGTGACTCGCGCGGTTAACGTGTCCAAAGAAAGCCTGACTGATGTCATGGCCGAACTGGGCATGACCGAAGGGTTTGACGTGGGCCTGGAAATGTCAGGCGCACCACCCGCGTTCCGTACCATGCTTGACACCATGAACCACGGCGGGCGTATTGCGATGCTGGGGATACCGCCATCAGATATGTCTATCGACTGGACCAAAGTCATCTTCAAGGGCTTGTTCATCAAAGGCATCTATGGGCGTGAGATGTTCGAGACCTGGTATAAGATGGCGGCGCTTATCCAGTCAGGGCTGGATCTCTCCCCAATCATTACCCACCGTTTCGGCGTTGATGACTTCCAGAAAGGCTTTGACGCGATGCGTTCCGGCCAGTCCGGGAAAGTGATTTTGAGCTGGGATTAACCTTCCTCTTTGAGCACCAGATTGATAAACTGGTGCTCAATGATTTTTTCCTTATCAATTCCATAATGCATGTCGAGTGATGATAGCGCCATGATAATTCGATAAGCCTGCTAATTATAATCCATATTCACTATTGAAATTACTACGTGGGAATTACGTGAAATGTCGTTAACTATTGAAAAGAATCGATCTAAAAAAAGCGCATTATTTTTCACGTGGATCCCGCTTATTTTGTCCGTTTTGGCAGTAGTATTAATTAATTTTATTAATGCACGCTATAATGCCGTTATCAATCGCACTCTAGTTTTTATATTATTGATGTTGGCTTTACGTTGCATTGGTAATAATTTTTTAAGAAATCTTGCTGGTGCTTTTTTCTTCGGGCTTATTGCGACTGATCTTGCTTTGCAATTATATGCCTGGACAAATTTTAATTCCGTTTTCACATATGGCTTCGCGTTAAGTGTTATGAATACTACTGGCAGTGAAGCATATTCAATGCTGGGGTTGTATTGGCGAGACTGTAGCATTTTCTTAGCCTTATTTGCCCTGTTCATGTTCACGATTAATAGTGGCCTGGATGCGATTCCAAATAGATTTCGAAAATACCCTCTTATCTTGCTGGTACTTTTATTGACGGGTTACACAGTCCAGGCCGCACTGCATCAGATGCGCAAAAGTAAAGTGGACAGTATGGCTCAGCGAGTCGTGAATTCAACGCCACTGAGTACATCAAAAGTATTTATGCAGGCATTCGCGGATATCAATGTCGTGGCTACTATTAATAAAAATGCACCAGATTATAAAATAACGACCACGGATACAGGCATTGACAATTATATACTCATCGTCGGCGAGTCAGAACGCACGTCAAATATGAGTATTTATGGTTATGAAAGAGAGACCACGCCACAGCTGGAGTCCCAGCAGAAGAATATCCTGCTGTTCCGCCATGCCGTGAGTCCTGCTCCCGTGACTATTATGGCTGTGCCTTTAGCACTCACCGCAGCTTCTGTGCAAAAGCCAGAACCTGTTCTGTATGGCGACAATATTATCGGTGTCGCGAATAAAGCAGGTTATGAGACGCACTGGTACAGCCGGCAAGGCAAAGGAGGGGCGTACAATAACGTGATTACCGGGATTGCTATGAATACGAAACAGCATCAGTGGGTAGAGGGTGGGTTTGATGACGCATTGCTGCCCTTGCTGAGTCAGGCTCTTGCAAAGCCGGGCAAGAAACTGATCGTATTGCACATCTACGGTAGCCATGAACCGGCATGCAAGCGTTTCCCTGAGACGGCTTCCTTCTTTAAAGACGGCAGTAAAGCCGATGATTGCTATGATAATTCTGTGCGATTCACCGATGAGCTCATGGGTAAAATATTTAGCCAACTTTCTCATTCACGGTCGTCTGTGTTCTATTTTTCGGACCATGCCTTAATACGCGATCCTTCGCGTGCTGTAGTCTACTCCCACGCTGGCGCTAATCCTCCTAAAGAGGCTTTATCTGTTCCCGCGTTCATCTGGTACAGCCCGGAAGTTGCAGAGAATAAAAAATGGACCGGAGATTACAACACGCCATGGTCTACAGATGATACCAACACGCTTGCTGAGCTGTGGTTAGGCGTTCATCGGGTTGAAAGCAAAGATAAAAACCTTAAATCTTGGCTCCAGACCTACCAGAAACCCATTATGATCATGGATACAACTGGAAAGATATATAGCTGGAACAGCATGCATTAACTATGGCATGATTGCTCACCAGTTTGGTTAAGATGCTGTTTTTTTACAGTCTTTTAAAGAATTAAATTCAAATTTTACCATTGAGTAACTGATTGAGAACGATAATGACGAGTTTGAAAGGGCAAAGCATACAGGTTCGGATGACAGAATTGATTTTTGGCCTCTGTGTCGTGGCCTTTGGCAGTATCATCCTGTCACCCGACTTTTCTAATAAGTTACTGAATGTCGCGGGTTTTATTTCATTCTTCTTAGTTATTTACAATATTAAACATCTCTACAAAACGGAAGTGTTTTGGTTATGTCTGGTTCTCTTAATCACTGGGATCTGTGACCTGGCATGGTATGGATTATATAAAGTCAATAATAGTCCGGCGATTAACTCATATCGTGCCTATCTTGAAGTGGGTAAAATTTGCATATATGGATCTCTTTTAATTTTTGCCTTCTCAGTCAACGAAAAATTTAAAATTGGCAATAATAAAATCCATTATGCAGTGATTATGATTCTTCAAATAATCATGATTGCGTATGCCTGGTACCAACATATTGAATTAGGTTTACAGAGAGTTGAGTTTTCTCTTGGAGGCGGCGCGAGCTCTACTGGTGCTGCATATACAGTCGGTTTCCTGTCATGTTATATCATGATGGTCCTCCAGCATTCGCGGATGCGCTTTAAAGATTTACTTATTCTTGCACACTTCTTTGTGACCTTTATTATTCTTGTCACAACAGGCACGCGCGCTGCGATCATGGCCTACCCTATTATATTTGCAGGTCTGCTCTGTATTCGTTGCTATAAGCAACGACATATACCGTGGAAGGGGATAGCGGTGCTGTTACTGGCCTTTATGGCGGGCGCTTTCATGATGAAGGACAATCTGGTCAAGCGTTATAATGATTTGAACAAAGATGTTTCGGCCTATGAAAATGATAACAGTAACACCTCTGTCGGCGCGAGATTCGCTATGTGGAAATCAGGATTAATTGCGTCGGAACATAATTATCTTTGGCAATCTACTGATCAGCGTAATACTCTTATAAGACAAGCTGTTAAGGAAGATCCTAGCTTATCGGGAGCATTGAGTCATATCAGAGGGCATCTGCATAATGAGTTTGTTGAGGCGGTGTCAACCAAAGGGCCTTCTGGGGTTCTGCTTTATGTCTGCTTTGTCATAGCCTTGGCATGGTATTCACTTCGGCAGATAAAAAGTTTTGCTCTCTTTGCTTTTTTGACTTCCATGGTAATGTTTGGGTTTAGTGGAGTGATGTTCTATTCAAAAACGACGCCTACCGCCTGGATGCTGACATTGATTATGTTTGTTGTCTTCCTGACACAGAACCGCCACCATGATGTTGTGAAGTGATCATTTTGCTTCTCTGCCAGTGACAGAGTATTCTTCCTGGCAGTGAAAACGCCTCGATTTATGAAGTGAGTCTGTGTATGCAAGAGTTGGTTTCCGTCATCATCACCACCCACAACCGGGAAGACCTGTTGGAAAGGGCTATTCGTTCTGTTATCGCTCAGGATTATCTGGCGATTGAATTGATCGTGATTGACGATTTCTCCAATGAAAAGACATCAATGCTGATAGATTCCCTTCGCGATGAGTGTGAACAACGATTCATTCGTTTTGTATATCAGCGTAATGCCATTAACAGCGGTTCCAATTTTAGCCGCAACTGCGGCTATGCATTATCACAAGGCAAATTTGTTACTGGGCTGGATGATGATGATTATTTTCTGCCAGAACGCATATCGCTTCTTGTCAGTAGATACAATGACAAATATGCTTTTGTTTGCGACACATTGACGCGCCTGGATAAAGACCGAGAGCACGCTAAAAATATAGATACCTATCGAGTTATTGGGCTGCAGGATATACTCTGCGAGAATGTAGTCGGTAACCAAGTGCTTACGACCAGAGAAAAGTTGATGGCGGTAGGATGTTTCTCTCTGGAAATCAAGCAACAACAAGACCGCGACGTATGGATAAAACTGATCGCAAAGTTTGGTCCAGGTCTGAAATACCCGTTTAGTACCCAGATGGTGGATGCTGAGCATAGCGATAACAGAATTACCAAGCAGATAAAGAAATACACCTCCTATCGTAAGCTCTATTTCAAGTTCAGAGACCTTATGAGTGAAGAAACGAAGAGTAATAACCTTTTCCAGCTGATGTCTTTTCGTGGGATGAGTGCCGTGAAAATGAATTCGTTGCTTTTTAGGAAAAAGAAGAATATGAAACTTCGCTTGAAGTTAATTCGTCGTAGCTTAATGGAGTTTCTCAAAAAAGAGGGCGGATAAGTGAAACTGAAAACTCTGAATTATTTTATCCGAAAGACGAAGCGATTAAGTAAAAAATACAACAATAAAACACTAACGAAGATTTATTGGTATCTTGAGAGCAAAAAAATGGAGAGAGTATTTGAAACTCTTTCCGCATTGCCCATTGTGCCAATTGATAATCTGCATCATGATGTTTGTGATAACATTGATAATGCCATATGGATTTGTTGGTTGCAAGGGATTGAAAAATCTCCTGAAATTGTTAGGCAATGCATATCATCCATTCACCGAAATAGTGGAGGGAGGCAGGTGGTAATCATTGATGAAAATAATTTTAAAAACTATGCAATTATATCTGAGGCGATATATTCAAAGTTTAAGATGGGGCTAATTGGTGGTGCTCATTTCTCTGATATTCTTCGTTGCGCTTTGCTCTCTCGGCATGGCGGAACCTGGGTGGATGCGACTATTTACTTAACGCGGTCGTTATCGTCGAATTTTACTAATCGATCTTTTTATTCATTAAGATTTGATGTTAAACCGAAAGTTTTCGCAATAAGTCAGGGCTTATGGGTTACTTACTTACTATCATGCGAAAAGTCGAACGAGTATATTACTAAAATTTATTCGATGCTTATTTCATATTGGTCTAATCATGACGTCGCCATTGATTACTTTTTGCTTGATTACATAATGCGTTTTCATTTCGAAAAAAATGCAAAAATTAAGAGCATGGTGCTGCTACAAAAAATTAATGGGAACGAAAGGTTTTTTTTAAGAGATAATTTGGATGCTCCTATAAATAATCATGTCCGAGATAAAGTTAATAGTGATGAGGTAGGTGTCTATAAATTGACTTATAAAGGGAACCGGGTCTCTAAAAAAGGAAACGTGCCAACACTTTATCAAGAAATTATTAATGGATATATTCTGTGATGTTCATTTCTGGCCGCCTTTTCGGCAGCCTCGTTGAATCAGGGCTGATCCCATCCCTGCCACTGTAGCTGCATATACTGCACCAGCGTGCTGTGGGTAATGCTGTCGCCGAGCACGGTAAAGAAGCGGCTGGCATTCACTGGCGGCTGTGGTTGTCTTGGTTTACACAGTTTCACACCACGGAACGGGTTACGCGATGTGGCGGGCTGTTGAGCCGGGCCGCTATTCTGCGGCGTCGAGGTGTCTGTCTGCTGCTCATTGAGCAGGCTGCTTGGTCGGACAAGGGTAATATCCGGCGGCAAGTTGTACACCATCTGCTGAAGCACACGAACCGTCGTGGGATGCGGGTGGCCAATCGCAATCGCCGAGCCATTTCGGCGCGCAAGCTGAATCGCACGATTAAACTGCACCCGAATATCCGCCTCGTTTTGCTTGTCATCCAGGAACACTCTACGTTTGATGACCTTCACGCCCGTCCCGGCGGCAGCGCGCATTGACTGGCTGTTGCCAATCGTCATGCTGTCGAGAAAATAGAAATTGTAGTGGCTCAGCGTCTGCATCACTTTCTGCATGCCGAACAGGCTCGACGTCATGGCGCTGCCCATATGGTTATTCAGCCCCACGGCGTACGGCACTTTGCCGACCGCATCACGAATAATACGATCAATCTCTGCGCTGCTCATGTCCGGACGAAGGGTGTCTTTCTCCAGCGGTTGCTTGCTGAGTGGCGCCATCGGCAGGTGGATCAGGACTTCATGACCACCGTTATGGGCTTTAGTCGCCATTTCGCGGGCGTGGGGAGCATTGGGTAACACTGCAACGGAGATGGTATTGGGCAGGGCCAGTACCTGATTTTCTTGGTGGGGGCGATAGCCAAAATCATCAATGACTATCGAGAGTTTTCCGGCGTGGGCCGGGGAAATCATCGCCAGTACGGCGGCGACGGACAACGCTAACGAGCGAAATTGAAGCAAAACTTATCTTCCCAACCACGGCTGTGGATTGACCGCCTGACCCTGGCGGCGAATTTCGAAGTAAAGTGACGGTCGGCCCTGACCACCACTGCTGCCCACAAGGGCAATCGGCTGACCCGCGCGAACCTGGGTCCCGACGCTGACCAGCGCGCTTTGGTTATAGCCATACAGACTCATGTCGCCTTTGCCGTGCTCAACGACAACCACAAGGCCGTAGCCCTGCAACCAGTCGGCGAGGATCACCCGGCCATCGGCAATGGCTTTTACCTCGGTGCCTTCAGACGCACCGATAACCATCCCTTTCCAACGTAGTTCACCCTGAAGCTGTTCGCCATAGCGATGCAGCGTTGGGCCACGTACTGGCCAGTAGGCCTGACCACGCGGTGAACCCAGCCCGCCCGTACGGGACATCAACGAGCGTTCACTTGCAGAAGGTTTGTAGGTGGTGCCTTTGCGCGAGGCATCCTGCTGGCGGTCGCGTACGGCCTGCGCTTCACGGGCTTCGCGGTCTGCGCGAGCACGCGCAGCAGCGGCGGCCTGCGCAATGCGGGAACGCATACGTGATTCGTTGGCCCGCATTTCGGAAAGCTGTTGTTGGCCAGCCTGAATCGAGGACTCAAGCCCGGCGAGGGTTTTCTTACGTTCGTTGCGCGCCTGCTCAAGCTTGGCCTGCTGCGCTTTCTGCTCATACAGCAGCGTTTGCTGTTGGCTCTGTTTCTCTTCCAGCTCGGCTTTTTGCGAGGTTACTTCTTCGCGCGTCTGTTTCAGCTCGGCGATGGTTTGCTGGCGCGCCTGGTTGAGGTAACCAAAATAGGCCTGCAGACGTTGTCCGCGTTGGCTCTCTTCACCGCTGAGGATCAGCTGAATACCGGTGTGCTCACCCTGACGAAATGCGGCATCAAGCTGTGCGGCGAGGCTGCGTTCCTGGGCGACTTTTTGCTTTTCAAGTTTAGCAATCGACGCGTTCATGGCATCGACCTGCTTATTGAGGTCAGCGAGGGTATTCTGGGTTTCCCGCAGTTGGCGGGCGGCAGCGGAAATGGCCTCTTCCTGCTTTTTGAGCTGGGCGAGCAGCGCGGAGCGCTGTTGCTGCTGTTGGCGAACCGCCTTTTCTTTACTGGCGATGTCGGCCTGAATAGATTTTAGCTGGTCGCGATCGTTCGCGTGAGCATACGTCGCGCACAACAATACGCCAGCGCTAACTGCGCTGGCGTAACAAATGGATCGGACTGCCGTCGCGATCCATGTATTTGAAACAATCGCCTTTCCCCTCATGGGGAGGGATTATTCCACGATGAACAGCGGCTTGCCAGTCATCTCTTCCGGGATCTCCATGCCCATCAGGGTCAGCATGGTAGGTGCGATATCGGAAAGTTTACCACCGTCGACCGCTTTAACCGCTTTGCCGCCAACGTAAATCAGCGGTACTGGCAGGTTGGTATGCGCGGTGTGCGCCTGGCCTGTAGCCGGGTCACGCATCTGCTCAGCGTTACCGTGGTCAGCAGTGATAAGTAACTGACCGCCAACGGATTCTACGGCTGCAGTGACTTCTGCGATGCAGTTATCCAGCGCTTCAATGGCCTGGACTGCCGCTTCCATCACACCGGTGTGGCCAACCATGTCGCCGTTCGGGTAGTTACAGATGATGGTGTCGTACGTGCCACCCTTGATTGCGCCGACCAATTTTTCAGTCAATTCTGCCGAACTCATTTCTGGCTGCAGATCGTAGGTCGCCACTTTCGGGGAGTTGATCAGGATGCGTTCTTCACCCACAAACGGGTCTTCTACGCCGCCGTTGAAGAAGAAAGTGACGTGCGCGTATTTCTCAGTTTCAGAGATACGCAGCTGGGTTTTGTCTTTCTTCGCCATCCACTCGCCGAAGGTGTTCGCGAGGGATGTTGGTGGGTATGCGCAAGGGGCTTTAATGTCAGCCGCGTATTCGGTCAGCATGATGTAGTCGAGATTGACCACTTTCTTACGGGCGAAGCCGTCGAAGTCAGCGTTTACGAAAGCACGGGTGATTTCACGGGCACGGTCAGCACGGAAGTTCATGAAAATCAGCGCATCGCCGTCTTCCATGGCTGCATCGGCCTGGCCTGCTGCACGGATAACAGTCGCTTTCACGAATTCATCGTTTTCGTCGCGCGCGTAAGCGGCTTCGAGGCCGGCAACGGCGGTGTCAGTCTGGAACTCGCCTTTCGCCAGGGTCATCAGGTCATAAGCCTGTTCAACGCGATCCCAACGGTTGTCGCGGTCCATAGCGAAGTAACGGCCAATGATGGACGCTACGCGGCCTTTGCCCAGCTCAGCAAATTTCTCTTCGAAACGCTGCAGAGTTGGCTTGGCGCTGCGTGGTGGCGTATCGCGGCCATCAAGGAAGGCGTGCAGATAGATTTTCTCTGCGCCACGCTGAGCAGCCAGTTCTACCATCGCCAGGATGTGATCTTCGTGGCTGTGAACGCCACCGGCAGACAGCAGGCCCATGATGTGCACGGCTTTGCCCGCAGCAACGGCTTTATCAACCGCGCCTGCCAGCACGCTGTTTTCAAAGAACGTACGCTCTTTGATTTCAACGTCCAGACGGGTCAGGTCCTGATACACGATACGGCCCGCGCCCAGGTTGACGTGACCCACTTCGGAGTTACCCATCTGACGGTCCGGCAGACCGACTTCCAGGCCGGAAGCATCAATCAGCGTGTGTGGACGTTTGGCCCACAGGGCATCCATAACCGGCGTTTTCGCATCGAAAATCGCGTTATCCTGCTGGTCTTCACGGTAGCCGTAGCCATCCAGAATCACCAGTACCATAGGTTTTTTAGTAACCGACATATGCGACAACCTCATGCTCACAAGATAAAAAATTTGCGTAATTTTACTACAGCTGAATCGATAAATCTGCCTCGGAAGATCAAAGAACGGGCGACCCCGACGCTGAGTTTGATTATTTTTGGCCTAATTTTAGCGAAACAGGCCGCAGAAATTGGATTAGCTTAGGCTCGGCTTGCTGTATTTGCCACCACGCACAGGTATACTCCTTCCCTGTTTTTTTTAATCACTGAGTCGGGAGTTATCACCCTCCATGCAAGAAATTATGCAATTTGTTAGCCGTCATCCCATACTGAGTATCGCCTGGGTTGGCTTACTGGCTGCCGTTCTGTTCACGACCTTTAAAGGCCTGACCTCAAAAATCAAAGTGATCACCCGCGGTGAAGCCACGCGCCTTATCAACAAAGAAGACGCAGTGGTCGTCGATCTGCGCCAGCGTGATGATTTCCGCAAAGGCCACATCGCCGGTTCCGTTAACGTCCTGCCTGCTGAAATCAAAGCAAATAACCTCGGCGAGCTTGAAAAACATAAAGATAAACCCATCATCGTTGTAGATGGTTCCGGTATGCAGGCTCAGGATCCGGCAACGACGCTGAACAAAGCGGGCTTCGAGCGCGTATATGTTCTGAAAGAAGGCGTTGCGGGCTGGAGCGGTGAGAACCTGCCACTGGTTCGTGGTAAGTAACTTTCTGAGGTAACGTCATGGCCAATACTGAGATCTACACCAAAGCAACATGTCCGTTTTGCCATCGCGCGAAAGCGCTGCTGAACAGTAAAGGCGTCTCCTTCCAGGAGTTGCCAATCGATGGTGACGCGGCGAAGCGTGAAGAAATGATTGAACGTAGTGGCCGTACCACGGTGCCGCAGATTTTTATTGATACACAGCACATTGGTGGCTGTGACGACTTGTATGCACTTGATGCGCGTGGTGGACTTGATTCCCTGCTGCGATAATCCCTTTTAAGGACAAATAAGATGTCAGAACAAAACAATCCAGAAATGACTTTCCAGATCCAACGTATTTACACCAAAGACGTTTCCTACGAAGCGCCAAATGCGCCACAGGTTTTCCAGAAAGATTGGCAGCCAGAGGTTAAACTTGATCTGGATACGGCTTCAACCCAACTGGCTGAAGGCGTATACGAAGTCGTTCTGCGTGTCACCGTTACCGCATCCCTGGGCGAAGAAACGGCATTCCTGTGTGAAGTTCAGCAGGGCGGCATCTTCTCCATCGAAGGCATCGACGGTAACCAGATGGCGCATTGCCTGGGTGCATACTGCCCGAACATCCTGTTCCCGTATGCCCGTGAATGCATCACCAGCCTGGTTTCTCGCGGTACATTCCCGCAACTGAACCTTGCGCCAGTGAACTTCGATGCGCTGTTCATGAATTATCTGCAGCAGCAAGCTGGCGAAGGTGCCGAACAACATCAGGATGCCTGATGAACGCACGTAAAGCTGCAATGACTGTGATCGGTGCCGGTTCTTACGGCACCGCTCTTGCCATCACCCTGGCAAGAAACGGGCACGATGTCGTCCTTTGGGGTCACGACCCCAAACATCTGGCGATACTGCAACAAGACCGCTGCAACGCGGCCTTCCTCCCTGATGTGCCTTTCCCCGACACGCTGCACCTTGAAGCCGACCTCGCCACGGCGCTCGCCGCCAGCCGCGATATTCTGGTTGTCGTGCCAAGCCACGTGTTTGGTGACGTGCTGCGTCAGCTCAAACCGCTGCTGCGCTCTGATGCGCGTCTGGTCTGGGCGACGAAAGGCCTGGAAGCGGAAACCGGCCGTCTGTTACAGGACGTCGCGCGTGAAGCGCTCGGGGATGATATTCCACTGGCGGTGATTTCCGGCCCGACGTTCGCGAAAGAACTGGCGGCTGGCATGCCGACGGCAATTGCTTTGGCAGCGACCGAACCGGCATTTGCCGAGGATCTGCAAAAGCTGCTGCACTGCGGCAAAAGCTTCCGCGTCTACAGCAACCCAGATTTTATCGGGGTACAGCTGGGCGGTGCGGTGAAAAACGTGATTGCGATTGGTGCCGGGATGTCTGACGGCATCGGATTTGGCGCTAACGCCCGAACCGCGCTAATCACCCGTGGGCTTGCTGAAATGACGCGTCTGGGCGCGGCGCTGGGTGCCGACCCGACCACCTTTATGGGGATGGCGGGGCTGGGTGATCTGGTGCTGACCTGTACCGACAACCAGTCGCGTAACCGCCGCTTTGGCATGATGCTCGGACAGGGCAAAGATGTGCAGGGCGCGCAGGATGCGATTGGTCAGGTGGTTGAAGGTTACCGCAATACCAAAGAGGTCAGGGCACTTGCCCACCGATTTGGTGTCGAAATGCCAATAACCGAGGAAATTTATCAGGTATTGTATTGCGGAAAGAATGCTCGCGAGGCAGCATTGACCCTATTAGGTCGTGCCAGCAAGGAAGAGCGTAGCCACCACTAGTCGCAGGGAATCGTTGTCATCTCAATGACCCGGTCAGCGCAGAACTGACCGGTCATTATCATCGCTTCTGGAGTTTGCAATGCCGTGTGAAGAACTGGACATCGTCTGGAACAATATCAAAGCCGAAGCCCGCGCGCTGGCTGACTGTGAGCCTATGCTCGCCAGTTTCTACCACGCTACGCTCCTCAAGCACGAAAACCTCGGCAGCGCGCTGAGTTACATGCTCGCCAACAAACTTGCCTCGTCTATCATGCCCGCCATTGCGATTCGCGAAGTGGTAGAAGAAGCCTACGCCGCTGACCCGGAAATGATCGCCTCCGCTGCCTGTGATATTCAGGCCGTGCGTACTCGCGACCCGGCGGTGGATAAATACTCCACGCCGCTGCTGTACCTCAAAGGTTTCCACGCGCTACAGGCCTATCGCATCGGGCACTGGTTGTGGCATCAGGGGCGCCGTGCGCTGGCCATTTTCCTGCAAAATCAGGTGTCAGTGACCTTCCAGGTCGACATTCACCCGGCGGCGAAAATCGGTCATGGGATCATGCTCGATCACGCGACCGGCATCGTGGTGGGCGAAACCGCCGTTATCGAAAATGACGTGTCGATTCTGCAATCCGTGACCCTCGGTGGTACCGGCAAAACCAGCGGCGATCGCCATCCGAAAATTCGTGAAGGGGTGATGATTGGCGCAGGCGCGAAAATCCTCGGCAATATCGAAGTCGGGCGTGGCGCGAAGATTGGCGCAGGCTCTGTGGTTTTACAGCCCGTGCCTCCGCACACCACGGCCGCAGGCGTACCGGCGCGAATCGTCGGCAAACCAGACAGCGATAAGCCGTCGATGGATATGGATCAACATTTCAACGGTATACACCATACCTTCGAGTATGGCGACGGTATCTGACCCGTAGGCCCGGTAAGCGCAGCGCCACCGGGCATTTTACCGGATGACGACGTAAACGTCTTATCCGGCCTACCGTAATACCGCGCCCGCATAACCCAGCTGGCGCCAGGCCTCATACACCACCACCGACACCGCATTCGACAGATTCATGCTGCGGCTGTCCGGCATCATCGGAATACGAATTTTTTGCTCCCGCGGTAACGCATCCAGAATGCTGGCGGGCAGACCCCGTGTTTCCGGGCCAAACATCAGATAATCACCGGCTTCGTAACTCACCGCACTGTGCGCAGGCGTACCTTTAGTGGTCAGCGCAAATAGACGCTTGGGTTGTTCCGCTTCAAAGAACGCTGCGTAGTCGGCATGGCGCTGTACGGCAGTGAACTCGTGATAATCGAGCCCAGCGCGGCGCAGACGCTTATCGTCCCAGGTAAAACCCATAGGTTCGATGATGTGCAGACGAAAACCGGTATTCGCGCACAGGCGAATGATGTTGCCGGTATTCGGTGGGATTTCTGGTTCGAATAAAACGATGTTAAGCATGCTGCCCCCTTAATTGCCGGGGCAGAATAGCAGAATTTTTGAGTTCCCTCGCCCCTTTGGGGAGAGGGGAGTTTTACGCCGCATCTCCACGCGTCACCGGCGCCAGTGACGCCGCCAGATGCTTCGCCTCCTGCACCAGCGAATCACGCGAGATTTCGCTAATGGATTTCGCCCCGGTCAACGTCATCGCCACTTTCATCTCTTTCTCTATCAAATTCAGCAGATGGGTCACGCCTGCGCCGCCGTGGGTCGCCAGCGCATACAGATACGCGCGGCCCAGCAGCACGCTATCCGCGCCCAGCGCAATCATCCGCACCACGTCCAGACCGTTACGAATACCGCTGTCGGCAAGAATGGCGATATCACCCTTCACCGCATCAGCAATGGCAGGCAGCGCGCGGGCGGAAGACAGCACCCCGTCGAGCTGGCGACCGCCGTGGTTAGACACCACAATGCCGTCCGCACCAAAGCGCACCGCGTCGCGTGCGTCTTCCGGGTCGAGGATCCCTTTGATCACCATCGGGCCGTCCCAAAATTCGCGGATCCACTCGAGGTCTTTCCACGAAATCGACGGATCGAAGTTATTCGCCAGCCAGCCAATGTAATCTTCCAGCCCTGTGGGTTTTCCGAGGTAGGTGGAGATATTGCCCAGGTCGTGCGGACGCCCGTTTACGCCCACGTCCCACGCCCATTGTGGATGCGTGACAGACTGCCAGTAGCGGCGCAGCGCGGCATTCGGGCCGCTCATCCCGGAGTGTGCATCGCGATAGCGCGCCCCGGGCGTTGGCATATCGACGGTAAACACCAGCGTTGAACAACCCGCCGCTTTCGCACGTTCCAGCGCATTGCGCATAAACCCGCGATCGCGCAGTACGTATAGTTGGAACCACATCGGACGCTTAATCGTCGGGGCGACTTCTTCAATCGGGCACACGGAAACCGTGGAAAGGGTGAACGGAATGCCTTTGGCATCCGCCGCACCCGCCGCCTGTACTTCACCGCGACGCGCGTACATGCCGCACAGCCCAACCGGGGCCAGCGCCACCGGCATCGACAGCGTTTCGTTAAACAGCCTGGTCTCCAGGCTGAGATCCGACATGTTCTTCAGCACCCGCTGGCGCAGCGCCACATCGGAAAGGTCGGCCACGTTACGACGCAGGGTGTGCTCGCTGTAGGCGCCACCGTCGATGTAGTGAAAAAGAAACGGCGGCAGAATGCGTTGGGCCGCGGCCCGATAGTCGCTGGCGGCTGAAATAATCATTAATGGTTCTCCCTGGAATGCTCGTTATGGTCGCCGGGAAGGCGAGTGATCCGCGCCTGGCGGGCCCTGTCTTCATCAAACTGTTTAATGGTGGTGTGGACGAAACCGAGATGCGACATCATGGCCTGGCGGGCGCCTTCGGCGTCTCCGGCGAGAATGGCGTCTAACACCGCCTGATGCTGCTCGGTCAGTCCGGCAAACACCGGCGGGACGAGATACATCCGTTGGCGGCTCTGCTTGACGGAGGATTGCAGCAGGTCGAAGAAGCCGCGCATCGTCTGCAACAGCACAACGTTGTGTGAGGCTTCGGCAATGGCGAGATGAAAGCGCACGTCGGCCTGAGAGGCTAAATCCGGGTCGTCGCTTTGCGTCGCGTCGAAACAGAGACGGATTTTTTCTTTATCGGCTTCGGTGGCTCGCAGCGCCGCGTGCCAGGCGGTGCTGGCCTCAATGGCATGCCGGGCTTCGAGAATATCGAAGCTGTAATCCGGATCGTCGGCCAGCAGGCTTTTCAGCGGCTGCACAATGTTTTGCTCCGACCACGGCTCATGCTGCCAGCGGATAAACGTCCCGCCTCCGCGACGGCTTACCAGCAGCCCTTCGCTCGCCAGTTTCGCCAGCGCTTCACGCAGTGAATTTCGCGACACGCCAAGCTGCGTGGCTAGCTGACGCTCGGCGGGCAAACGCGTGCCCGCCTCCAGCTGCTGTTCTTCAATCAACGTCCGCACACGGGTCGCAACCTCGTCTGCCAGACGCCGGGGCATCACTTTCATGGGATCATCCAGGTTAAGACGTAAGCCTGTAGCGTGGTGATCACGCCCACCATGCAGGTGAAAATCAGGCTGTGTTTGACCGTGAAGCGGAACAGGTCCGACTCTTTACCGACCAGCCCTACCGCCGCACAGGCAATGGCGATCGACTGCGGCGAAATCATCTTCCCGGTCACGCCACCGGTAGTATTCGCCGCGACCAGCAGCACGTCCGAAACGCCAATCTGCTGCGCGGCGGTGGCCTGTAGTGCGGCAAATAGCGCGTTTGAAGAGGTGTCGGAACCGGTCAGGAACACGCCCAGCCAGCCGAGGAACGGCGAGAAGAACGGGAATGCGCCGCCGGTATGCGCCAGCGCCAAGGCCAGCGTCGACGACAGGCCGGAGTAGTTAGAGATAAACGCGAACGCCAATACCATGCCGATGGAGTAAATCGGCAGGGCCAAATCCTTCAGCGTGTGGCCGAAAGTCACCACCGCATCTTTCGGCTTCATGCGCAGCCACACCACGGAAAGCAGGGCGGCAAACAGGATTGCGGAGCCGGTCGCGGAGAACCAGTCGAACTTATACACCGCCGCATACGGCGTGGCGTCGTGAACCACCGGCGGCATACGCGCGACCAGCTTGTCGAGATACGGCACCGAGACGTTAAACACCCAGTCGTACAGCGCGCCGCCCGGGGCGAACAGCGCTTTAAACGGCGGCACGCTCCATAAGGTCACGGTGGCGGTCAGGAACAGGAACGGCGACCAGGCGCGGAGCACCTGTCCGGGCGTGTATTGGGTGCGCGACAGGGTCATATCAACCTGCGACGCGCCCATGTCGGCAAAGCGGAAAATGCGCACCGGCTGCCAGCGTTTCAGGAACAGCGTCAGGCACACCAATGACACCAGCGAGGAGATAATGTCCGGCAGCTCTGGGCCGATGAAGTTGGAGCTCAGATACTGGGCAATCGCGAAGGAACCGCCTGCGACCATCACCGCAGGCCAGGTCTCTTTCACGCCGCGCCAGCCGTCCATAATCGCCATGATCCAGAACAGCACGATGATGGTCAGGAACGGCAACTGACGGCCGACCATCTGGCCGATCGCAAAGCTGTCGATACCGGTGACCTGACCCGCAACCAGAATCGGAATGCCCATCGCACCGAATGCCACCGGCGCGGTGTTAACGATCAGGCACAGGCCCGCGGCATACAGCGGGTTAAACCCAAGGCCGACCAACAGCGCGGCGGTAATCGCCACCGGTGCGCCAAAGCCTGCGGCCCCTTCCAGAAACGCGCCAAAAGAGAAGCCGACGATCAGCATTTGCAGACGCTGGTCCGGCGTTATCGATAATATCGATGATCGGATGATGTCGAATTGCCCGGTTTTCACCGAGATTTTGTAGACGAATACCGCAGCAATAATAATCCAGGCAATCGGCCACAGGCCGTAGAAGAAGCCGTACACCACGGAGGCCAGCGCGCGGTCGACCGGCATTTTATAGAACAGGAGCGCCACCGCGAGGGCGATAGCGACGGTGTAGCTCGCGGCGACGTAGCCCTTCAGCTTGAGCTTAATCAGTGCGAAGAAGAAAAAGATGATCGGTAGGGCGGCAATCAGGCTTGAGAGCCAGATGTTTCCCGCAGGGTCGTAGTTTTGTTGCCAGAGGTTCATGCAGGTCTCCAAAGAACCACTCCACGGCCACACGGGCGAGTCTTCGCTCAGCTCTGTGTCACACGCTTTGTAAAAGTGGTCCTGCCAATATTGTGATGTGAGGGTAATGCCAAGGAATGGTTAACCATATGTTGCCATCAGGCAATTCATATGTTGCATGAGATTGAGGTTATGTGAGGCGTCAGGCAGAACCAATAGGAATTGGTAGGGCCAATTTAAAGGGGGTTTAGATAATCACCCTCTCCCGGGAAGGAGAGGGCCGAGAACGGAAGAGGGATTAAAACGCGGTCTTAGAAAAACCGGTCATCTCTTGCAGTTCCATTTCGCGACCGAGGGCGGTCATCGGGTGAACAATCACCAGGCCGCGCACGGCTTTCTTGAGCTTGCCAATATCGGCCTGCTCTTTCTTAGTGATGGCGCGACGGTGCGGCAGAGCCAGCAGCTTTTGCGCTTCTTTGCTCAGCTTTTGCGTATACACGACACGCAGACGCGCGATCTCTGCTTCCAGAGTCGCTTTTTCTTTTTCAAGCTCAGCGAATTTCTCTGCTTCATCGACCAAAGAGAGGGTCGGCTGCAGGTGGCGGATAGCGTCCAGGCGGTCGCTCAGGCGTTTGATTTCGTTCTTTTCAACTTCTTTCATGGTCTGTGGCTTTTGCTAGTAAAAGAGTATCGATGCTCAATAGTATGCGCGTTGAGCGCTGTTCCTGATAGTTAATTATCGAAATTTGACGCATTACACTCAGCGAAAAAACACGATTGGCATCTCTAATCTAATGAAAATAAAAGTGATTTTGTTATGCGGATTCCCGAGTGCATTTTTTTTGCATTAAGCAGATAAAAAGGGATGTTATGTCAGGGGCTGGAGGATTACTTTTGAAAGGCTTTTTTCAAGCTGACCCGTGAAATCAGCTCGGTGAGGGAAAGGACCATCGTGGAACGCACCACCTGTTGGTAGCGCTGCTTTTGCATGGCATACAGCTCCGCGTCGCTGGTATCAAACATCGGCTGCGGCGGTAACGCGGCAACGCAATGCAGTTCGCCAAACGGGCCAAGAATCTCATCGTCGGTGAAGGCGTAATCGCTGCCGTCGTGATTGAGTTCTTCACGCAGCGCCATCAGCAGCTCGGCATCTTCGTATTCCGCACGGCTAATCACGCCGAGGCCGTAGATGAGCTTCAGACGCACAGACAGATCGCCCAGCGGCCCTTCGCCGTCCAGCAACGGTTCCACTGCGTATTTCACCGCGTAATCGTCTTTGCGGAAGACCTGAAGCACCAGCATATTCACCGCCTCGGTTAACAGTTCGACGGCGGTGATCAGGAAGCTTCGTACGGTTTTGCCAGCATTCAGACGCTCAAGCACACGGTTTTCAAAGGCTTGTGTTTGTTCCATTATTGCCTGCATATCTGACAATCTTTTGTTTGGGTGCTGCTGCAAGAGCAGCACCGGGTCCTGCATCATGCGCTCGCTGTATACGCCGCAACCGCTTGTGCGACCACATCGCTCTCAGCGTCCAGGCCGGAGACCTGCGCGAGTGCCGCCTGTGGCCCTTTCTCGTCGATAAGCGCTGCCAGTTCCAGCGCCTGGGGATCCTGCTCGCTGCGGTAGTGCATCGCAGCAGCAATCCCTTTCACCAGATTGGCGTGCGGCAGGCCGTATTCCAGCGTGCCGAGCAGCGGTTTAATCAGGCGATCGCCCGCGCTCAGTTTACGCAGCGGCTGACGGCCCACGCGCTCAACGTCATCTTTCAGATACGGGTTCTCAAAGCGACCGAGGATTTTCTGGATGTAGGCGGCGTGTTTCTCGGCATCAAAACCGTAGCGTTTAATCAGCACTGCGCCGCTCTCATCCATTGCGCCTTTCACTACCGCCCGGACCTTCTCATCGAGGATCGCATCACGGATAGTCTGATGACCCGCCAGCTTGCCGAGGTACGCGGTTATAGCATGCCCGGTGTTCAGGGTGAAGAGCTTGCGCTCGACAAATGCCATCAGGTTATCGGTTAATTCCATTCCTGGGATCGTCGGCAGGGTCCCCTTGAATTGGGTCTGGTCGACAATCCACTCGCTGAAGGTTTCCACGGTCACTTCCAGCGGGTCGTTGGTGGCGGATTCAGACGGGGGAACGATGCGGTCCACGGCGGAATCGACAAAACCAACGTGCTCAGCCACCCAGGCTTTATCTTCTTCGGCCAGCGCCGCGTCAACGTGACCTTTTAACTGGGTCGTGCCGCGCACCATGTTTTCACAGGCGATGATGTTCAGCGGGGTGTTGTTGCCCGCGGCTTTGCGTTTGGCCAGGCCTTTGGCAATCGCCGGGGCGATGCGCTCCAGAACCACCGGACCCACGGCGGTTGTCACCAGGTCAACCTGGGCAATCAACGCCACCACGTCATCGCCGATGCTGCTCACGGCATTCACGCCGGAAACAGTTTCGACCTGCTCATTCTCGCCAACCACATGCACCTGATAGCTATGACGGGCATTCAGGGCATCAAGAACTACCTGATTCACATCGGCGAACGTCAGCGTGATACCTGCATCGGCCAGCAGTTTGCCGATAAAGCCACGTCCGATATTACCTGCGCCAAAATGTAATGCTTTCATAGTGTTAACCTTCATCAATGTTTTTACCCGAGAGGGCTCGGGTGAGGGGACATCCGCGGTCCCTCACCCGAACCCTCTCCCTGCAGAAATCTGCCGAGAGAGGGAAGGAAATCTTATGCGACTTTGTTACCCGAAATCAGGGCCAGCACTTCGCCCACGCTGTTGGTGGTGGCCAGACGCTCGATGACGGATTCATCGTCCAGCGCATTGGTCAGGCTGGTGATCACGTGGATGTGTTCGTTATTACGCGCTGCGATACCAATCACCAGACGGGCAATGTCGTCCGGCTCTTCGCCGAAGCGCACGCCGTCAGGGTACTGACAGAATACCACGCCGGTTTTCAGTACACGGTCCTTCGCTTCGATGGTGCCGTGCGGTACTGCGATGGACTCACCCAGATAGGTCGGGGTCATTTTTTCGCGTTCCAGCATCGCTTCCACATATTCCGGCTCAACGTAGCCGCCTTTCACCAGTTGCTCACCGGCAAAACGGATGGCTTCTTCTTTGCTGAACGCTTTGCAGCCGAGGAAGATGTTTTCCGCGCTGAGTTTGAACAGGTGGCTGTCGTCAGCGTCAAAGCTGTCTTTCAGTCTGTCGCGCACTTTCACTTCGTTATCTTCGTGACGCTGTGCTGCCACCAGACGCTCGGTCAGGCTGGTGTACAGGCCGCTGTCGAGGAAGTTAGTCAGTGAAATGTGCTGGGCCTGTGGCACCTGGCGCATTGCACGTTCGGTCAGGTCGCGGTGAGTGATCACCAGGTCGACATCCGGCGGCAAGTTGTTGATAGCGCTGTTGGTGACAGAGATATGGCTCAGTCCGGCATCGGCCACTTTCTTACGCAGCACGCCTGCACCCATTGCGCTGGAGCCCATACCGGCATCACAGGCAACGATGATTTTACGCACGTGGCTCAGGTCGTTGGTCACGTCACCTGCGGTCAGCGGATTCGCTGCCCCTTTGGACTCGGATTTCATTTCCTGCATACGACGGTTCGCTGCTTCGATGTCGTCGTCTTCTTTCACTTTGCTGGTTTTCAGCAGGATGGCAGAGACGATGAAGGACACCGCGGTTGCCGCAACAATTGCCGCGATGTTAGCGAAGTAAGCGCCTTTCGGGGTCATTGCCAGCACCGCCAGGATGGAACCTGGGGACGCCGGAGACACCAGGCCGCCGTTCAGAATAGTCAGGGTGAACACGCCAGTCATACCGCCGAGGATAACGGCCAGGATCAGACGTGGGTTCATCAGCACGTACGGGAAGTAAATTTCGTGGATACCGCCCAGGAAGTGGATGATAGCCGCGCCGCCCGCAGACTGCTTAGCATTACCACGACCGAAGAACATGTACGCCAGCAGGACGCCCATACCCGGACCCGGGTTCGCTTCGATCAGGAAGAAGATGGATTTGCCCAGTTCATGGGACTGCTGAATACCCAGCGGCGAGAAGATACCGTGATTAATGGCGTTATTGAGGAACAGGATTTTCGCCGGTTCAACAAAGATAGACGCCAGCGGCAGCATGTCGTGAACGACCATGAAGTTAACGCCAGCCGCCAGCACTTTCGACAGCATCTCAACCGCAGGGCCAATACCGAGGAACGCCAGAATGGCGAGGATCATCCCGATGATGCCCGCGGAGAAGTTGTTCACCAGCATCTCGAAGCCGGATTTGATTTTACCGTCAACCCAGATGTCGAAGCGTTTAATCGCCCAGCCACCCAGAGGACCGGCAATCATCGCCCCGAGGAACATCGGCATATCGGCACCGACGATAACGCCCATGGTGGTAATTGCACCGACCACGCCGCCGCGGTCACCGCCAACCAGACGACCACCGGTGTAACCGATGAGCAGTGGCAGCAGATAAGTAATCATTGGCCCGACAAGTTTCGCCAGCGTTTCGTTTGGCAACCATCCTGTTGGAATAAATAACGCCGTGATAATACCCCACGCGATAAACGCGCCGATGTTCGGCATCACCATGTTGCTGAGGAAGCGACCAAAGCTTTGCACTCTGATCTTAATATCGGATGACATAAAAACACCCCTTCTTATGTTTGCTATCGCGCAGGCTAAAAGCCCGAGGTTTATTGTTAATTGGCGGCAGAGGTAGTAGCCGGACCTTGTTGATGATGCGAAATCTGGCACTGAATCGTTCAACTGTCCAGTGAACGCCCTTTGGTGTGATCTGCATCACGCTAATGTGGGGTGATGTGGCGTAATTGAAGTGATCACCATCACAAAATGGCTGTGTAAAAAAAGAACAGAGACTAAAAAATAAACCACCATCGGCTGTTAATGTGATGTTAATCACATTTTACGGCGGGCTGTTTGTTGTTGATGTGTGATTAACATCACAAAGTATTTTCATCTGCGCCCGAGCAACTGTGATCGGACGCATATTCTCAATGTGGACCCGCTGCCGCTGTAATTGAGTAACACGGTCAACGGACGGCGAGTTTACGCATTCTGTGTTATAGCAATATGACCGACTGGCGATTAATTGTTAGTTATCACTCAGGCGTTCCGCAATGGGGCGCGTGCCGATGGGCGTGTCGTAATTTCGAGGCGGCTATGTTTCTTAATTATTTTGCGTTAGGCGTGCTTATTTTCGTCTTTTTGGTGATTTTTTACGGAATCATTATTTTGCATGATATTCCTTATCTTATCGCCAAATCCCGCAATCACCCTCACGCCGATGCCATTCATGTCGCAGGCTGGGTGAGTCTGTTTACCCTGCATGTTATCTGGCCGTTTTTATGGATCTGGGCCACCCTGTACCGCCCTGAACGCGGCTGGGGAATGCAGGCGGAACACGAGTCATTGATTCAATTACAGCGCCGGGTCTCGGAGCTTGAGCAGAAACTCGCGGATACTCAACGGCCGCCTGCGGAGTAATCATCATGGATTTACTCATTATTCTGACCTACGTCGCGCTGGCCTGGGCGATATTTAAAATATTCAAAATCCCGGTGAATAAATGGACGGTGCCGACGGCCGCATTGGGCGGCGTTTTTATTGTTAGCGGGCTTATCTTATTAATGAACTATAACCACCCGTATACCGCGCAGGCGCAAAAAGCGGTGATCTCTATTCCGATCACCCCGCAGGTCACGGGCATTGTCAGCGAAGTCCCGGACCACCAAAATAAACTGATTAAAAAAGGTGAGGTGCTTTTTAAAATCGACCCCACCCGTTATCAGGCGCGGGTCAGTCGCCTGGAGGCCGATTTAGTCACGGCTATTTCCAATACCGAATCGATGAAAGGGGAGCTTACCGAGTCTATCGCCAATACCCAGCGAGTGAGCGCAGAACGTGACCGCTTATACAAAGATTACCAGCGCTATCTGCAAGGCAGTAAGGCGAGAGTGAACCCGTTTTCGGAAAGTGATATCGACAACGCCCGGCAAAATTATCTCGCCCAGGACGCGATGGTGAAATCCTCGGTGGCCGAACAGTCGCAGATTAAGAGCCAGCTCAACAGCATGGTCAACGGTGAGCAGTCGCAAATCGTCAGCCTGCGCGCGCAGCTGACCGAGGCGCGATATAACCTTGAACAAACCGTCGTGCGCGCGCCCAGCGACGGTTACGCCACACAGGTATTGATTCGCCCCGGAACCTACGCCGCCGCGTTGCCGCTGCGCCCAGTGATGGTTTTTATTCCGGAGCAAAAACGGCAAATTGTCGCGCAGTTCCGGCAGAACTCGCTGCTGCGTCTCGAGCCGGGTGACATAGCCGAAGTGGTGTTTAATGCGCTGCCAGGGCAAGTCTTCACCGGCAAACTGACCGCTATTTTACCGGTGGTGCCGGGCGGTTCGTATCAGGCGCAGGGCACGCTGCAATCGCTGACGGTCGTGCCCGGCACCGATGGCGTATTAGCGCTTATCGAGCTGGAGCCCAATGCGCTGGTGGAATCTCTACCGGACGGTATTTACGCCCAAGTGGCGGTCTATTCCGACCATTTCAGCCACGTCGCGGTGATGCGCAAAGTGCTGCTGCGCATGACCAGCTGGATGCACTATCTGTATCTCGATCATTAACCTGAATTTTTAACCCGCCTGCGCCATACTGATATTTTTGCGGAATATTGAGGGAGCAGGCGATGAAACTGATCGGCAGTTATACCAGCCCGTTTGTGCGTAAAATTTCGGTTATCCTGCTCGAAAAGGGAATAACATTCGAGTTTATCAACGAGATGCCGTACAACGCCGAAAACGGCGTGGCGAAGTACAACCCGCTCGGCAAAGTGCCGGCGCTGGTGACTGACGACGGCGAATGCTGGTCCGACTCCCCGATTATCGCCCAGTACATCGAGCTGTTGGATATTGCGCCCGCCATGGTGCCGCGAGATGCCAAAGCCGCGCTGCACATGCGCCAGCTTGAATCCCTGGCCGACGGCATCATGGATGCGGGTCTGGTGTCCGTGCGCGAGCAGGCGCGCCCGGCGGCCCAGCAGTCACCTGAGGAATTGCTGCGCCAGCGTGAAAAAATCACCCGCGCGCTGGATGCTCTGGAAGAACACGCTGCCAACGGCACGCTAAAAGCCGATGAACTGAATCTGGCCACCATCGCCGTGGCCTGCGCGGTGGGCTATCTCAATTTCCGTCGCGTTTCTCCGGGCTGGTGCGCCACGCGTCCGCATCTGGTGAAGCTGGTGGAAGCCCTGTTCCAGCGTGACAGTTTTGCCCGCACCGAACCGCCAAAAGCGTAGCGCGATCAATGACGCTCAGCGCGCAATAGCAGTACAATTCCCGCACGTTTATTCCCCTCTCCCGTCGGGAGGGGGCATACCACAGGCTTAGTCATGACCACCGAAAACCCTTCGCTGTTCAGTCAAATTCCCGCCACCGATCGCCTGTTGCGCGACCCGGCATTTTCAGAGCTTATTGATAACGCCGGGCACAGCCAGGTGGTGAATGTATTACGCCAGTTGCAGGATGAAGCCCGCGAGGGCATTCGCACTCACGGCACGCTGCCCGCATGGTGTCAGGACTGGCATCAGACGGCGGTCGCGCGGCTGAATACCGAGGCGCAAAGCCCGCTGCGCGCGGTGTTTAACCTCACCGGCACCGTATTGCACACCAATCTGGGACGCGCACTACAGGCCGACGCGGCCGTGGCGGCGGTCACGCAGGTGATGCGCGAGCCGGTGACGCTGGAATATTCTCTCGACGGCGCCGGGCGTGGGCATCGTGACAGCGCACTCGCGGAATTGCTCACACGCCTTACCGGGGCGGAAGACGCCTGCATCGTCAACAACAATGCGGCGGCGGTGCTGCTGATGCTGGCGGCGACGGCGAGCGGCAAAGAGGTGGTGGTGTCACGCGGCGAGCTGGTGGAAATCGGCGGCGCATTTCGCATCCCCGACGTCATGCGCCAGGCAGGCTGCGAACTGCGTGAAGTGGGGGCCACGAACCGCACTCACGCCCGGGATTACCGCGAAGCCATCAACGACAGCACCGGTCTGTTGATGAAAGTCCACACCAGCAACTACAGCGTGGAAGGGTTTACCAAAGCGGTCGATGAAGCTGAACTGGCCGCCATCGGGCGTGAACACGGCATTCCAGTGGTCGCGGATTTAGGCAGCGGTTCGCTGGTGGATTTAAGCCAGTATGGCTTGCCGAAAGAACCGATGCCGCAGGCGTTAGTTGCCAGCGGCGTGAGCCTGGTGAGCTTCTCCGGCGATAAGTTGCTCGGCGGCCCGCAGGCCGGGATTATCGTCGGCAAACGTGAGCTGATTGCAAAGCTGCAAAAGCACCCGCTGAAACGCGCGCTGCGGGCCGACAAAATGACTCTCGCGGCGCTCGAAGCCACACTGCGACTCTATCTGCATCCGGAAAAACTCACCCAAACGCTGCCGACGCTGCGCCAGCTGACCCGCAGTCAGGCCGACATTCGCGAACAGGGCGAACGCTTACTGGCTCCGCTTCAGGCGCACTACCCGGCGTTTACCGTACGGCTTGAGCCGTGTTTATCGCAGATTGGCAGCGGCTCGCTGCCGGTCGACCGCTTACCGTCTCAGGCGTTAACGTTCACGCCGACCGACGGGCGTGGCGCATCACTAGATGCGCTGGCCGAACGCTGGCGACGCCTCGACACGCCGGTGTTAGGGCGGATTGGCGACGGGCGTTTATGGCTCGATTTACGTTGTCTTGAAGATGAATCGCGCTTTCTGGAGAGTGTGCTGAAATGATTATTGCCACCGCCGGGCACGTTGACCACGGCAAAACCACGCTGTTGCAGGCGTTAACCGGCGTCAACGCCTCCCGTCTGCCGGAAGAAAAAGCGCGCGGAATGACGATTGATTTGGGCTACGCCTACTGGCCGCAGCCCGACGGGCGCGTGCCTGGGTTTATCGACGTACCGGGTCATGAAAAGTTTCTGGCGAACATGCTGGCGGGCGTGGGCGGCATCGATCATGCGCTGCTGGTGGTGGCCTGCGACGATGGCGTGATGGCGCAAACCCGCGAGCATCTGGCGATTTTGCAACTGACGGGTAAACCCACCTTAACCGTGGCGCTGACCAAAACCGATCGGGTAGATACTGCACGTATCGCGGAAGTTCGCCGCCAGGTTGTCGATGTTTTACGTGATTACGGCTTTGATGACGTTTCGCTGTTTGAAACCGCCGCCACGCAAATGCAGGGTATCGATGCCCTGCGAGCGCATCTTTTACAACTGGGCGAACGCCAGCACGTTGAGCATCAGCGTTTTCGTCTGGCGATTGACCGGGCGTTCACCGTCAAAGGGGCCGGGCTGGTGGTGACGGGCACCGCGCTGTCCGGCGACGTGAACGTGGGCGACACGCTGTGGCTGACGGGGGCGAATACCCCAATGCGCGTGCGCGGGCTGCACGCGCAAAATCAGCCGGTCGAACAGGCTCGTGCCGGGCAGCGTATTGCGCTGAACATCAGCGGCGATGCGCAAAAAGAGCAACTGAACCGCGGCGACTGGCTTTTGGCGCAGCAGCCACCGGCGCCGTCAGACAGGGCGATTGTCGAACTCCACAGCCACACGCCGCTGACCCAATGGCAGCCGCTGCACATTCACCATGCCGCCAGCCACAACACCGGGCGCGTCTCGCTGCTGGAAAATAATCTGGCGGAGCTGGTCTTCGACACGCCGCTGCATCTGGCGGATAACGACCGGTTGGTGCTGCGCGATATTTCTGCCCGCCTCACGCTGGCGGGGGCGCGGGTGGTCACCCTCAATCCCCCGCGTCGCGGCAAGCGAAAACCGGACTATCTGGCCTGGCTGGCGCAGCTCGCAGTGGCGGAAAATAACGGCCAGGCGCTCGATATCCATTTGCAGCGCGATGCGGTTCGCCTGAGCGAATTTGGCTGGGCGCGACAGCTCAACGACGCGGGCGTGGCGGAACTGGCTCGCCCACGCGACCTGTTAACGGCGGGTGATAACCTGCTCAGCGCCAGCCTCGCCGCACGCTGGCAGCAAAAGCTGCTCGATGCGCTGGCGGTGTATCACGATCAGCACCGCGACGAGCCGGGGCCGGGGCGCGAACGTCTGCGTCGAATTGCGCTGCCAATGGAAGACGACGCACTGGTGCTTACGCTGCTGGAGCAAATGCGCGCCTCGGGCGTTATCCACAGCCATCACGGCTGGCTGCATCTGCCGGAACACAAAGCCGGATTCACTGACGAGCAGCGCGCGCTGTGGCAAAAAGTGGAACCGCTGTTTGGTGATGAGCCGTGGTGGGTGCGCGACCTCGCGCAGCAGGCGGGTGCAGACGAACAGGTCATGCGCATGACGCTGCGTCAGGCGGCGCAACAGGGGATGATCACCGCCATCGTCAAAGACCGTTATTACCGCAACGACCGGATCGTGCAGTTCGCCGGGCTGATTCGCAGCCTCGATCAGGCGCGCGGCTCAACCTGCGCCGCTGATTTCCGCGACAGTCTCAACGTCGGGCGAAAACTGGCTATCCAGATCCTCGAATATTTCGACCGCATCGGCTTCACGCGCCGTCGCGGCAACGACCACCAGCTGCGCGATGCAATGCTGTTCCCGGCGACCGAAAACAGCAATCCGTGACCGCGCTCGTAAAGCGTTAAACGGCTGGCGAAGAAATCGCCAGCCGCGTCTACCCTTACAGGACACCTCACTGCAAGGAGACGGTAATGACCAACAATCCTCCCGCCACGGGCATTCAACCCGGCGTTTATGGTTTTCCCCTCAAGCTAAAAGCGCGTTACGACAACTTTATCGGCGGCAACTGGGTCGCACCGAGTGACGGCGAGTACTACAAAAACCTGACCCCCGTCACCGGGCAGTTGCTGTGTGAAGTCGCGTCATCCGGGCCGCGAGACATCGATCTGGCGCTGGATGCAGCGCACAAAATCAAAGACAAATGGGGGCAAACTTCTGTCCAGGACAGGGCCGCCATTCTGCTCAAAATTGCCGATCGCATGGAGCAAAATATCGAGCTCCTGGCGACGGCGGAAACCTGGGATAACGGCAAACCAATCCGCGAAACCACCGCCGCCGACGTGCCGCTGGCGATTGACCATTTCCGCTATTTCGCCTCGTGTATTCGCGCGCAGGAAGGGGGGATCAGCGAAGTCGACAGCGATACCGTGGCCTATCATTTCCACGAACCATTGGGCGTGGTCGGGCAGATAATTCCGTGGAACTTCCCGCTGCTGATGGCGAGCTGGAAAATGGCGCCAGCGCTGGCCGCCGGGAACTGCGTGATCCTCAAACCTGCCCGCCTGACGCCGCTGTCGGTATTAATGCTGATGGAAATTATCGGCGACCTGCTGCCTCCGGGCGTGGTTAACGTGGTCAACGGCGCGGGTGGTGAAATCGGCGAATATCTGGCGACCTCAAAACGCATCAACAAAGTGGCCTTTACCGGCTCGACGGAAGTCGGCCAGCAAATCATGCAGTACGCCACCCAGAACATCATTCCGGTGACGCTGGAACTCGGCGGCAAATCACCCAACATCTTCTTCGCCGACGTGATGGACGAAGAGGACGCCTACTTTGAGAAAGCGCTGGAAGGGCTGGCGTTATTTGCCTTTAACCAGGGCGAAGTTTGCACCTGCCCGAGCCGTGCGCTGGTGCATGAATCCATCTACGACCGCTTTATGGAACGGGCCATTCGCCGGGTGGAAAGCATCCGCAGCGGCAACCCACTCGACAGCGTGACGCAAATGGGCGCGCAGGTTTCCAGCGGACAAATGGACACCATCCTCAACTACATTGATATCGGTAAGAAAGAGGGCGCGGACGTGCTGACCGGCGGGCGACGCAAACTGCTCGACGGCGATCTGAAAGAGGGTTACTACCTCGAGCCGACGATCCTGTTTGGCAAAAACAACATGCGGGTGTTCCAGGAGGAGATCTTCGGCCCGGTGCTGTCCGTGACGACGTTCAAAACCATGGAAGAGGCGCTGGCGATAGCCAACGATACCCAATACGGGCTGGGCGCGGGCGTCTGGAGCCGCAACGGGAATCTGGCGTACAAAATGGGGCGCGGCATTCAGGCCGGACGCGTGTGGACCAACTGCTATCACGCCTATCCTGCCCACGCGGCGTTTGGTGGTTATAAGCAGTCAGGGATTGGCCGTGAAACCCACAAAATGATGCTCGAGCATTACCAGCAAACCAAATGTCTGCTGGTGAGTTACTCCGATAAACCGTTAGGGTTGTTCTAACGAGAAACGCCCGGCGGCACTGCGTTTGCACGGGCCTACGAGAGAATGCCCGGCGGGCCTACACATAACGCGTAGGCCCGGTAAGCATCGCGCCACCGGGCATTTCTGTTGTCTTAATGACCTGCTGACGCGGCGGCACTCGGTGCGCCGGATTTCACAAACGGCGGGCGGGTGAACCAGATAATCACGATCAACCCCATAAAGCCCCAGCCAAGCAGCCAGAAGTAATCAATCGTCGACATCATGTACGACTGCTGTTCGATGGTTTTGTCGATCAGCGCGAAGTGCTGCTGCGTCGGGCCGCCCATCTTCTGCACATAATCCACCGCCGCCGGATTGTATTGCGACACACTCTCCGCCAGGTTGGCGTGATGGAAAATTTCGCGGCGCTGCCAAATCCAGGTGGTCAGCGAGGAGGCAAACGAGCCGCCGAGCACGCGGAAGAATGTCGCCAGGCCAGAACCTTCCGCCACTTCGTTGCCCTGTAGATTCGACAGCACGATGGTTGTCAGCGGCATAAAGAAGAACGCCACCCCAATCCCCATAAACATCTGCACGCCCGCAATGGTGCGGAAATCCACATCGGTACTGAACTGCGCGCGCATCAGACAGGACGCGCCCATCGTCAGGAACGACAGCGAACACAGAATACGCAGGTCCACGCGGGTGGCGTAGCGCCCGATAATCGGCGTCATCAGCAGCGGTAAAAAGCCCATCGGCGCGGCGGCAAGCCCGGCCCAGATGGCGGTATAGCCCATCTGCGTTTGCAGCCACTGCGGCAGAATAATGTTAATGGCGAAGAACGCGGCATAACCGAGCATCAACGACAGCGTACCAATCGCAAAATTGCGGTCCTTAAACAGGCGCAGATTCACAATCGGATGCTTATCGCCCAGCTCCCACATCACAAAGGAAATCAGGCTGATGGCGGACACAATCGACATCACGATAATCGGCGTAGACGAGAACCAGTCTTCATCGTTGCCTTTATCGAGCACTACCTGCAACAGGCCCACGCCCAGCACCAGCAGCATGATCCCGATGTAGTCGATAGGCGACGACTGCGTGGTTTCTTCGCGACCGCGAAGCTGCGTCCAGACCACAATCGAGGCAAAAATCCCGATCGGCACGTTGATGTAAAAAATCCACGGCCAGGAGTAGTTATCGGTAATCCAGCCGCCGGTGATCGGCCCGACAATCGGCGCAACCACGGTCACCATCGACAGCAGCGCCAGTGCCATACTTCGCTTCATCGGCGGGAAGATAACCAACAGCAGCGTCTGACACATCGGGAACATCGGCCCGGCGCAAAAACCCTGCAGCGCGCGGAAGATAATCAGCTCCGTCATGCTGTGGGCGAAGCCGCACAGGAACGAGGTCAGGGTGAAAAACACCACCGAAGCGATGAACAGCCGAAGCTGACCAAAACGCCGGGTAAACCAGCCGGTCAGCGGCAGGGCGATGGCGTTACACACCGCAAAGGAGGTGATAACCCACGTCCCCTGATCTGAGCTCACCCCGAGGTTACCGGAAATCGTCGGCAGGGCCACGTTGGCGATGGTGGAATCCAGCACCTGCATAAACGTCGCCAGGGACAACGCCAGCGTCGCCAGGATCAGGCTCGGTGGCGTATAAGCGGCCTTAGGTTCTGACATCACTGCTCTCCTAGCGCTGCGCGGAGGCTACGGCGCTGCTGTTGTCATGCAGAATTTTGGCGACCAATTTGTCGGCGGCTTCCATCGGTGTGTTGTACACGTCGGTGGTAAAGCGCGGCTCGCTGACGGTTTTTTGCGGCAGAAGATGGCCGTCGAGGTCACGAATATCGACCTGCACGTTCATCGACAAACCAATGCGCAGCGGATGCTTTTGCATGTCATGCTCGTCGAGCGCAATGCGCACCGGCAGGCGCTGCACAATCTTGATCCAGTTCCCGCTGGCGTTCTGCGCAGGCAGCAGCGAGAACGCACTGCCGGTCCCAATCCCCAGGCTTTCGATCGTGCCGTGATACTGCACGTCGTCGCCGTACAGATCGGCATTCAGCGTCACTTTCTGGCCGAGGCGCATATCCTGCATCTGGCTCTCTTTAAAGTTGGCATCGACCCACACCTCTTTCAGCGGAACGATCGACAGCAGTGTGGTGCCGGACGTCACTCGCATCCCGAGCTGCACCGCGCGTTTCGCCACATAGCCGCTCACCGGGGCCACAATGGTGCTGCGGGAGTTGTCCAGGTAGCGCAGGCGCAGGGTTGCGGCGGCGGTTTTAATTTCCGGATGGCTGTCGATCACCGTGTCATCGACCATCGCCTGATTGGTTTTCAACGCCTGTTGAGCGGCGGTTAAATCGCTCTGCGCGCTGGTAACCGCATCGCGATAGTGGGACAGCTCTTCCGCCGCAATCGCGCCAGTGGCGAAGATTTTCTGTCGACGGTTATAGTCATTTTGCGCGGTTTGCAGCGCGACTTTTTTGGCTGCTACCTGCGCACGATAGTTATCGGCCGTGCTGTACAAACCGCGAACCTGACGCACGGTGCTGGCGAGGTCGGCTTCGGCCTGCTGCAAGGCAATCTCGGTATCGCTCGGGTCAAGCAGAACCAGCGGCTGGCCTTTCTGCACGAAGTCGCCTTCATCGACCGTCACCTGAGTGACCGTCCCGGCAATCTGCGGGGTCAGCGTGACCTGGTTACCGTTGACGTAGGCGTCGTCGGTTGACTCATAAAAACGGGAATACAGCAGATACCACGCCAGGCAGCCTGCGGCGGCCAGGATCAGGATCAGCAATAAAATGGCGAAATTGCGTTTGCGTTTGCTGGGACGTGGGGTCGTGTCCGGAGCGGTGTTTTCCATAGTGATAAAGGCCTTTGGCTTGTGCTTAGCGATGGGGAGCCGTGAATTCGTCCGGCAGCATTTTGATAAGAATGTCTTTCAGCTGTTGAGACTCTTCGGGCGTCAGACGGGCCGTTAAATCAGCCATGATGGTGTTAAGTGCTTCATTCTGAAACGTTTCACACAGGGTTTGGCTTTTCTCCGTCAGGGCCAGGATCACCTGACGTTTGTCCTGCGGATTAGGATGACGTTCAATCAGGTCGTGCTTGACCATCCTTTCCACCATGCGGCTCATGGCGCCGGTATCCATCTGCAAACTCTTGCAGATTTCTGCCGGGCTGATGTTCCCTTTAAAGATATTAATCAGCACCTTAAATTGCGGCGCGGTCACCCCGGCACCGGAAAAATAGTGACTGATAAGCTGGTCTTTGAACTGGTTTGCCAGATGGAAAAGCAAACCCAGATGCAGGTTTTTGTCGGAGGTCGCTGTTGCGGATGTCATGATAGCTGCCTGGTCAGTAATTAAATTAATGATTACTGCCAGGTCAACTATTGTCAATAAATGTCAGTGTAAAGCACACAGATTGACAAACACCGCACCGCTCCCGTTTTGCGTGCACGGCTGTAGAACTTCCTGTCGCTTGCATCACCCATCAACTTTATTGCGTAGCCTCTTCCCGAATGACAATTCACTGCCTGCTCAGGAGCCTGACGTGCGATATCGTGATGTCTGTAACTGATGCGGTGTGTATGGTGTGTATAATTGTCGAGGGAAGATAATGTGACCAGTGCGGAAGTGATAGGGATTCTGAAAAAAAACGGCTGGATTGAGAAGCGCACCAGGGGAAGTCATCATCAATTCTGTCATCCCGAACGGCCTGGGCTGGTCACGGTTCCCCATCCGAAAAAAGACATCAAGCCTGGAACGCTAATGCAAATCTGGCGTCAAGCAGGGCTCAAACACTAAATTTCAGGAGCGACCATGTTTTATCCCGCTTATATCCATTCTGACGCCGACGGAAGCGCCAGCGGCTTTTTCCCTGATGTTCCCGGTTGCTATTTTGCGGGGGATTCTCTCGACGCGGCGTTTCAGGATGCCCGAAGCGCACTGACGGCCCATTTCGAGACGTTGTGTGAGATGCAGGACGTCATCCCGAATCCTGACGCGGTTGAACATCACCTTGAGCGGCAGCCGGAGGATTTCAGCGGCGGGCAGTGGCTGCTGGTGGATATCAATATGAATCAATTTGACGGACGAGCAGAGCGGATCAACATCACCCTGCCACGGCGACTACTCGCAAAAATTGATGGCTTTGTTCTCGAACATCCGCGATTCAGCAACCGCAGCGCATTTCTCGCCGAAGCCGCACGCCGGGTGCTGCTGGGGTGAACATGAGGTTTTGTAGGCCCGGCAAGCCTGCGCCGCCGGGCAAGAAAGTAGGGTAGGCAATGTCAAACTATCGACGCAACTATATCAACGGCGGTACGTGGTTCTTCACCGTCACTCTCAAGGACAGGCACAGCGACCTGTTGGTACGTGAGATTGCGTTGTTAAGGGCAGCGATTGCGCAGGTCAAACGACGTAAACCCTTTCACATTGATGCCTGGGTGGTCCTTCCCGAACATATGCATTGTCTCTGGACATTACCGGAAGATGATTGTGATTTTTCTGGCCGTTGGCGGGATATCAAAAAGAGGTTTACCCGTGATTTAGGCGTGTGTGGGAAATGGCAGCCTCGTTTTTGGGAGCACACCATCCGCGACGAACAGGATTACTGCCGACATAGGGATTACATCTACATCAACCCGTTAAAGCATGGGCTGGTGAAGCAGGTGCAGGCGTGGCCGTTTTCCACATTTCATCGTGACGTGCATCGCGGGATTTATCCGTTGAACTGGACGGGAGACGTTGGCGAGTTAAATGCCGGAGAGCGGGGGTAACTGCCCGGCGGCGCTGACGCTGGCCGGGCCTACGAAAATGCGGTTTGGGATATGCGTCCATTGGGTTTGTAGGCCCGGCAAGCCTGCGCCGCCGGGCGTGGCGCAATCACCCCTCATTCACCCAGATCCGCATTTCGCCTTCGCCGCGGTTGGCCCAGCAGAACCACGGGATAAAGGTCAGCGTCTGGGTCTGGCGAGTGGCGGGCGAGCGATCGTAATGCCAGAGCGATTGCTGCTCCGGTTTGGCGGAGGTCTGTTTTACGCCTTCGGCCTGAATCAGCACTTTGTGGGCGAACAAGCCTTTGCCGTCAAACGCAGTGAACGTGGCGTTTTCTGGCAGCCACAGGTTATGCAGTTCCTCACCGTTGTCTGCTTGTTCGAGGCAGTACACCAACGGACCGCGCTGAATCGCGACTTTTCCGGCGACGTGGCGCACCAGCGGGTTGCCGTAGACGCGGCGAACCGGCATCGGGAACGTGAGCGTCAGGGTGTCGCCTTCCAGCCAGCGGCGGTTGATGTGCAGATAGCCTTTGCGGGCTTCGCTCGTCACCAGCACGCCGTTGAGTGAAACCTGCGGCGCGTCGCACCAGTCCGGAAGACGCAGCGCCAGCGTATGCTGCACTGGCTGGGCAGAGTCGATGGCGATGGTGACTTTTTCCTGCCACGGAAATTCCCCGCTGATTCGCAGACGCAGCGTTTCGTCGCCGACCGCGATTTCAGCGCTATTGCCGACATACAGGTTGATGTATAGCGCATCTTCGCGCGGCGTGTAGATGTAATGCCCCAGCGACGTCAGCACGCGGGCGATATTCGGTGGGCAACAGGCGCAGCCGAACCAGCGTTGGCGGACGGGCTTCACGTGGTCGTAGATGTGATTGAAATTCAGCGACTTCGGATGCACTTCCAGCGGATTCACGTAGAAGAAGTGCTTCCCGTCCAGGGCCATGCCGCCGAGCACGGTGTTATACAGCGCGCGCTCCATCACGTCGGCATATTGACTGTCGGCCTCCATCTCCAGCATCCGTCGGGCGAACATCATCAGGCCAATGGAGGCACAGCTTTCGGCGTACACCGTGTCATTGGGTAGGTCGTAATCGCAGCTGAACGCTTCGCCGCTGCTCTGGGAGCCAATCCCGCCGGTGATATACAGTTGGCGCTGAGCCATGTTGTTCCACAGACGCAGGCAATCCTCGCGCTTCGCTTCGTCATTGCTGAGCCGCGCCAGGTGTGCCACGCCAGTCATCAGGTACACAAAACGCACCGCGTGACCGATGGCCGTCGGTTGTTCTGCCAGCGGCTGATGCGCCTGGCTGTAGGCTTTATCTTTCACCATCCACGCCGGACCATGAGTATTCCAGTACGAGGTTTTTCCGCGTTTTTCGTACTCGATATCGTAGTAATGTGGTTGCGTTCCCCGCTGTTCGACGAAGTAATTCACGAGATGCAGATAGCGCGGTTCCTGCGTGACCTCGAACAGCCGCATCAGCGCCAGTTCAATTTCCGGATGCCCAGGATAACCGTGCAGCTGGTTTTCACCGGGGCCAAAAACGTGGTCAATGTGGTCGGCGAGTTTGCACACCACGTCCAACAGGCGGCGCTTGCCGGTGGCCTGGAAGAAGGCCACGCCGGCTTCAATCATATGTCCGGCACAATACAGCTCGTGGCATTCCGCGAGGTTAGTCCAGCGTTCCTCTGGCGCTTTGACGGTGAAGTAAGTGTTGAGATAGCCGTCTTCGCACTGGGCGGCCGCAACCAGTTCAATTACCTCATCGGCGGTCTTTTCCAGCTCGCTATCCGGCTTCTGGCACAGCGACCAGGCCACCGCTTCCAGCCATTTTGCGACGTCGCTGTCCTGAAACACCATCCCGTAAAACTCACCCTGCGAATGCCCGGCGGCGATACGGAAATTCTCTATGGCGTGGCTTGGATCGGCTTCTGCAATCCTGTCATTCAGCGCATCCCACTGATAGGGAATAACCACGTCACGCACCAGTTGCTGGTACTGACCGAGAAACGGGTCGCTGACTTTGAGCTTATGCAGGTCGACTTCCATCACAGACATAACGTTCTCCTTAAGACTGAACATGGCGCACACGCAGGTCGGTGGCGATGCGCGACATCATAGGGTTATTGAGTTTGCAGGTGCGCAGAGTGAAGGCCAGCAGCAGGTGGAACACCGCAGGCAGCAGCGTTTCCATGGCGGTCATGCCGTGTAGCGAGGCCGCGGTCTGGTTCCCGGCGCCGGGTTGATAGGCGACGAAGATAAATACCAGGCTGACAATCCCCGCGCTGGACGCCCAGGCGAGCTTGATGCAGAACAGGTTAAAGGCGAAGTTCATGCCGGATGAACGCACGCCGGTTTTCCATTCGCCGTAGTCGTCGGCGAAGGCCATCAGCCCGAAGTGCAGCGGCAGGGTGAAGCCCAGAATGATGCCGTTACCGAGAATGACGACCAGCCACAGCGTCTGCCACGCCGGGCCGACGGGCAGGAACCACATCGCTACCGCTAACACGGCCAAAACCAGGTTGGTGTAATAGTAAAGTTTCACCGTATCGACGCGTTTCGTCAGTGGATTGACGAGGATCGAGCCAAGAATGGACGCGAATGTCACCATCGTAAAAAACAGCGAGGTATACGCGGTGCTGCCTTGTAACACATAGGTGATGAAGTACATGTAGCCGCCACCGCGGATGTTAAACACGTTAATCAGCAGGAAGGACATCACCAGCATCAGCAGCAACTGGTCATTTTTACGCAGCCCGGCAACGTGCTGGCGGAGCGTAAACTGGCCCATGGTGCCCAGCGGCACGCGCTCGCGCACCCAGAAGAAGCAGCACAGGAACATCACCACCGCCACCGTACACAGAATGCTGACGCCCATCTGCCAGCCGTGCGCGACGTTGCCTTTGCCAAGCACCGACACCAGCCACGGCAGCCCGACGGAGACCAAAAAGCCCGCCACGCCGCACAGCACAAAGCGCCAGGACTGGCAGGCCAGCACTTCGGAATGACGCGTGGTCATGGTGTTGATCAGCGCGCAGTACGGTACGTTGATGGCGGTATAGCTCACCGAAAGCAGCAGATAAGTGCCGAACGCCCAGAGAATTTTCATGTTCATGCTGACATCCGGCACGGTGAACGTCAGCACGCCGATGAGGCCAATCGGCACCGCAATCCACAACTGCCATGGGCGAAAGCGCCCCCAGCGGCTTTGGGTACGGTCGGCGATGACGCCCATTATCGGGTCCGAAATGGCGTCAAAGACGCGCAGGGCGATGAACAATGTCCCGACCAGCGCGGGAGTCAGGCCGAAAACGTCGGTATAGAAAAAGGTCAAAAAGTTCATGATCAGACAGGTGATGACGGTGCCACCGGCATCGCCCAGCCCGTAACCGATTTTCTCTCGCGTCGACAGCGCCTCGTTGGCGGTTTGTTGTGCGAGTTCGGTTTGCGTAATCGGAGCAGAAGTCATTGAAAACGCCTCACGTAGGTCAGGGTGCATGACCCGCTTTTGGGCGGGCTTATTGTGTGTTTTGCAAGGTACCTGATCCATTCTGCCTGGAATTTCGCGCCCAACAAGGGAAGGGGAAAGTAGAAAAAGATGACGATTCCGACCTGATGCGCAAAGTGTGATCATGATCCGGTAGGGTGGCTATTTTTGGTTAATAATCAAAGACAAGAAGTCGTTATTTCCCGCTAAAAAGCGAAAAAGTGAATATCCATGATTGAATTATCCATAGCATTTCCGATTCGCGTGCAGAACGGTGGGCTGTTTATTTCGCGCGGCGTGGGCAGCCACCCGGCACGCAAACTGAACTCCTGGGAGCTGGTGTTCGTCGAGCGCGGCGAGTTCAGGATCCGTGAAGAAGGGCGCCTGTTTAACGTTCAGGCGGGCGAAAGCCTGCTGCTGCGCCCGGGGTGTCGGCACGTGGGTGAAGGGGAGTTTCCGGCAGACCTTAAATTTTACTGGCTGCATTTTGACTGGCTCGACGAGACGCTGAATACCGCGTTGCGCCAGACGCTGCTGAGCATTCCGCAGCATACGGGCGTGAGTTCTCCGTCGTATATCATCTCGCTGTTCCGCCAGTTCCTGAACGAGCAAGAAAATGTGCATCGCAGCATCGCGCTGGAGTGCATTTTGTTGCTGATCCTCCAGCAGCTTTCAGCGGCGAGATTGCAGGAAAGTGCGAGCGAAAGCCCTGGCGTGGCGCTGGCCTATCGCGCCCAACAGACGCTGCGCACGCAGTATCACCTGCCGCTTTCTACCTCGCAGCTGGCGAAAGAACTGCATTGCAGCGCGGATTATCTTGGTCGCGTTTACCGACGCACATTCGGTTTAACCCTGACCGAAGCGCTCCATCGCCAGCGGGTGATGGCGGCGGAAAAACTGCTGATCAGCGATTCACCGTCGTTAAAGGACGTGGCCAGCCGCTGTGGGTTTAGCGATACCGGCTATTTCAGGCAGATATTTCGTAAACATACCGGCCTGACTCCGGCGGCGTGGAAGCGGCGTTATTGCAAAGAACATATCAATTCCGGTTGAGGTTTATCCAGGTACGGTGCAATACACGGCAGGCGTGCCCATATACAAAAACAAATATCCGGTTGGATTTTTTTGTATCACCTGTAAACGGAGGCCGCGCTCCCGCGATGTAAAGAAGTCCGGCGTATTATTGAGTACCGGCAGAGGGATTTTTGGCAGCTGATTCGTTTCATTAGAGACCATAATTAATGAATGGCCCTCGCGCCAGAAGGTAAAATCGACTCGATTACTGGTCGGCGTTCCCTCACCTTTTTTGGTGATATATTTCCCCCGGGTTTCCAAATGCCCTGTTTTTCCCATAAAGCGAAAGTGCATAATAATGTCTTCACTGCCATTTGCATCGACGATAGAAAGCTGACTCTCGCAGGTGAAATGGGTTTGTTTCCACGCCGTCAATTGCATATAAGCGATGCAAACAGTCGCTGCAATCAGCGGCAGGGCGATTATCATCAGGCGGCTATTTATTTTCATTTATATCCTCCCTTAATATAACAGCCTTGCATTGGACTCCTTTGGTTTCCATAGTGGCATCACAGAGAATAAGTGACGATCCGACCTGGAAGCGATTGATGGTGAGATATACGAGCTGTTTTTTGCGACAGTCAATCGGTTCACGACGTCGTATTTCATTGAAGACCGTCTGGCTATATTCCTTACCGGACCATGAGGAGTGAATTTCACAGTTTTCTATTTGACCCGCAGGATAATAGGGAACCGGTAGCAATGCGTCGGTACTGTTTTCCCGATAAATAACGGTAGTAAGCATCGCCACCGCGATAATGCCCCCGATAATCAGCCCGTACCGTGTGTGTATTTTTTGCCCTAATGACGGGCGCGTTTGTACAGCAGTGACTGTTGGCGACTCCGGTAACGAGGGCGCAATTGTCGCGGTGGCGGGTGGTATAAAATCCGCTAGCTCGCCGCATTGAACGGAGGCGTTACATTGAAATCCGTGCTTGGGAAGGGTGCGGATTATCTCATCTTCAAGCCCGACGGCTTTGAGCCCTTTACGGATAGAGGCGATGCTTTGATAGAGCGTGTTGGTCGATACCACCGCCCCTTTCTTTTCCCACACCTGGTTGAAGAGGAGTTTTTGCGAGACGGGCAGCCCGTTCTGTGCGAGCAGAACTTGCAAGCATTCGGCGGCAGGTGCATGCAGCTTCACCCGGCCCGATGGCCAGCTCTTTCGCGGCGTCAGGCTGCAATCATCCGGGTTGAATAAGATTATCTGGTTGATTAAGTACATTTTTCTCATGTTTTCAGCGGGCCACATGTGTAACGTAATCTTATGAATTTATACAACTAAAAATCTGAATCACCACAGATCAGCTAACTTCACTCCCTTTTTTCGTCGTTGTTCCCTTATGCTGCAACGCATCAAACCACTGTCTGTTTCGGGGTTTTTAGTCCTCTGTGACTTATCAGCAGTATAGTGCTGTGCCGTGCGATAACGCTGATGCCTGGAATATTAAACTGCAAAATAGGATTAATATGCGGTTTTGTTTTGAGTTGTTGACGTAGTTCAACTTAAAAGTAGGAGTGTCTTCACTTTTGCGTTTCTTATGGTGTTTTATGTTTAGTATTTTTATTTAAGCATATTTATATTCTGGTTTTGTGTGCCAGGAGTAGTTGAATGTTCATCTTCGCACGGATATTGAAAGTCTCATGCGTTGATTTATATTAGTCCATACACTTTGTAATGAAATAGTAAAAGGTGTGTTGGTGCGAGTAGTCCTTAACATTTTTCAGGTTGCCCGAATGGACTATCAGTTACATGGCTTTATCATAGGTGAGGACATTCACTTTGATATTATTAATCAAAGACTCTATCGCTTACCGTCCCGACACGCTGATAAATGTATTGTGTTCGTCGCCATCAGTTTGAATAAAACGATGCTTGAGCTTTTCCTTTATCTGATGAAGCACGCTCGTCAGCGTCCGGTCAGCAAAGATGAACTGATCAGAAAGGTTTGGGAGGAGAACGACTTGAGTTGTTCCTCACAGCGCTTATGGCAGGTGTTTCATAATTTAAGTAAGAAACTGGAATTAATCGGCTTGCCCAGTGACTTTATTAGCTATTTCAAAGGGGCGGGCTATCGGGTTATTGATGAGACTATTCGTCCTGTTTATTTTATTGAAAATGAAGTGACGGAATAGCCAAAAGAATTTTAAAGGTTACGTGGGAGAGTGATGTCTTCCTGACACGTTTTCCCTGGATATGCCCTATCCAGGGATTTTTTTTATCTGCTTTTTGTCGTTTTGATTTATGGAAAGCCAATGGATTGGCGAATCTCACCCTTTTGAATTTTCATCAGGGTCGACAGTATCTCTACTATTAAGTCAGGTCATGCTATGAAAATTTCATCTTTTTTCTTAAATCTGAAAATAGGTAATAAGCTGACGTCAGGATTTGTGGTGATCATTGCCTTAATGATAGCCATTCTTCTGACCAGTATTCTGGGTTTGAAAAATATTCAGGACAAGGTCACCAAAGGCGCAATCAGCGGTGCGCTGATTAACGATCTTTTTGATGCCCGATTAAGTCGTACCAATTATCAATACACCGGCGATCCGCAATATCTGCAACAAAGTAGCGCGGCTATCGACAAAATGGCGACGGTATTGGCCGAGTTGAAAACGTTTTCATGGTCGGTGGAGGGAGGGAAAATGGTTGAGAGAACGGGCAATGCGGTGGACAGTTACATCGCGGAGCGCACACCGTTTAATACCGCCATGAAGCAAAAGATTGATGCTGAAAAGCAGCTGAACTCGGCGTCCATTTGCGATGACTCCCGCATTATTGCCGCCTTGAGCACCACGGATGCCTTAAGCATTGATCAAAAATTCCAGGCGGCTCAGCTGGCTTTCCTGTTCAACGATATCGACTCGCGGCTGACGGACTACAAGCTTAAACCTGACGCAGCCGGACTTACTCGCATGAAACAGCGCCTGGAAGAAGGGGTTCTTCACGCCCAACAGATGCTGCCATGGCTGCCGGAAAAAGAGCGCGTGATTGTCGGTACGGCCATCCTGTCGTTCAATCAATATATTGAAACCCTGGCGCCTTACCAGCAGGCCTGGGGTCAGCTGAATGCCGCGTCGGACAAATTACTCGTTCGCGCCAATGAGCTGACAGAATCCATTAATGCGTTGCGCACGCTTCAGGAACGCATGGTGGAAGCGATTGTCCATCAGATGCAGTGGACGATGCAGCTGGTTGCGGCTCTGGGTATCATCATCGGCGTGCTGCTGGCCTGGACTATCACCCGTGCCATTACCCGTCCTTTGCAGGAAACCCTGACGCTGGCGGAGCGTATTGCCGATGGCGATCTGACCCATTCCGTTGAGAGCCAACGCCGCGATGAACTCGGGAAGCTGATGCGAGCCATGGGTCTGATGAATACCAATCTGAAAGGCATTATTCACGATGTCCGTGAAGGGGTGGCGAACGTGGCGCATTCCTCCACAGAGATAGCGCGGGGGAATATCGACCTTTCCTCACGGACCGAACAGCAGGCCGCGGCGGTAGTGCAAACCGCGGCCAGCATGGAGGAGCTGACGTCCACCGTGGCATTGAACGCTGAGAACGCCGTTCAGGCGCGGAAGCTCTCTGAGCAGGCGGCGGAAAAGGCCAGCCAGGGCTGCGAAGTCTCGCGAGCGGTGGTGGACACCATGCGTTCTGTGCAGGGCAGCGCCCATCGCATTTCAGAAATCACTACGGTGATAAACGGCATTGCCTTCCAGACCAACATTCTGGCGCTGAACGCCGCGGTTGAAGCGGCCAGAGCGGGCGAGCAGGGGAAAGGCTTTGCGGTAGTGGCCGGTGAAGTGCGCAATCTTGCTCAACGCAGCGCCCAGTCGGCGAAGGAAATTGAAACGCTGATCAAAGAGTCGGTCGGCATTGTCGATACCGGCTTCAAGCTGGTTGAACAGGCCGGGACAGCGATGGCGGATATTGAAACGTCGGTCGGTCAGGTGCGAGACATCATGAACGAGATTGCGTCGGCGACCGATGAGCAGAGCCGGGGTATTTCGCAAATCGCTCAGGCGATGGCGGAAATGGACACCACCACGCAGCAGAACGCCGCGCTGGTGGTGGAATCCTCTTCCGCAGCGAACAGCCTGGAAGAACAAGCGATCAAGCTTGAGGAGTCGGTGTCCGTTTTCAGACTTTCCAGCGAACCGATGGCTAAGCCGCGCCGCGCAACGGCGGTCCTGGCAAAGCCGCTTTCGTCTGCCAAAGAAGCAGATAACTGGAGCGCGTTCTGATTTTCCCGCCCCTCCTGCGGGAGGGGTGAAGTGTTGGCCCCGAGTTTTCAGGGCCAACATTATTTAACAGCCGCTTTCCTGCCAGGCTTTTTCAATTTCCTCGGCAAGTATTTTGACCCCCGCTTCGATTTTCTCCGGGTCCGGCACGTAGTTCATGCGCATACACTGGTGCGTGTGCGGCCACGGTTTATCGAGCCCAGGGAAGAAGAAGTCGCCAGGCACCATCAGTACGCCGCGCTTTTTCAGGCGCTGGTACAGAATTTCAGTGGTTATCGGCAGGTCTTTAAACCACAGCCACAGGAAAATAGCGCCTTCTGGCTTGTGGATCAGGCAGCGTTCTTCCGGCAAATAACGACGAATAGTGGCAATCGTTTCGTGAACGCGCTGGTAATAGAACGGTTTGATAACCGTTTCTGACAGGCGCAGCAGGTCTTTTCGCTGGATCATTTCGCACATCATCGCCGGGCCAATACCGCCAGGGGAGAGGCTGATAATGCCGTTCATATTGCTGATTGCGCTGATGATTTTTTCATTGGCAATAATAATGCCGCAGCGACTGCCCGGCAGGCCGAGCTTCGACAGACTCATGCACAACACGATGTTCGGGTTCCACAGCGGACGCGCTTCGCTAAAGATAATGCCCGGGAACGGCACGCCGTAAGCGTTATCAATGACCAGAGGAATACCGTGCTGATTGGCCAGCGCATCGAGTTTCAGCAACTCTTCGTCGGTAATGACGTTGCCCGTTGGGTTAGTCGGGCGCGAAACGCAGATCATTCCGGTTTCGTCGGTGACGCGCAGATGCTCGAAGTCGACGTGATACTTGAACTGGCCTTCTGGCAGCAGCTCGATATTCGGACGCGCGGAGACAAACAGGTCTTCTTCAAGGCCTGAATCCGCATAACCGATATATTCCGGCGTCAGCGGGAACAGCACTTTGCGGGTGGTTCCATCGGCGCGGCGGCCTGCGAAAAGGTTAAACAAGTAGAAAAACGCGCTCTGACTGCCATTTGTCAGTGCAATATTCTGTGGTCCGATATCCCAGCCGAGCTCTTCACGCAGCATGGTCGACAGGGCGGCCAGCAGTTCGGTTTTGCCCTGCGGGCCGTCATAATTACACAGCGCTTCAGTCGCTTTGCCGCTTTCCAGCATGTCTGCCAGCAGATTCTGGAAGTAGTCGTTCATCTCCGGAATTTGCGCCGGGTTGCCGCCGCCGAGCATGATGGCGCCTGGCGTCCGCAGTCCATCGTTGAGATCTTCCATCAGGCGGGTGATACCGGAATGACGGGTGAATTTGTCGCCGAAAAGTGAAAAAGTCATATGCAGGTGTTCTGTAGGTCTTCTGGGGAGGGGCTAACCATAACCCCTGCGCCAGCGAGGTGCAAACCGGTGAAGCATTTCTGATTTGGTGATTTATTCTGCATTTAATGTTCGCGCCGGACGATCGCTCTGTTCGGCGCGCGGAGCATCATCCGGTCAGGGTTTTGCGGCCCACACCACCATCACTTTATCGCCGTCATGTTCGCGCACAAAACCGTAGCCTTGAGGCAAGGTGAGCGTGGTCTGGCTGCCCGCGCCAATCGCCGGATGGCGCGCGCGGAACTGGCCGAGTTTCTGCCAATGGGCGACGGTGGCGGCCTCTTTCCCGGAGACATCCTGCCAGTTCATGTCCGAACGCGTGCCCTGCAACGGGTCGGAGCCGGTCGGGCCAAACGGACGGGCGGATTCGTCACCGTAAAATATCTGTACTGCACCCGGCGCGAGCAACAACAGTTCCGCGCCCTCGCTGCCACCCTCGCGGAACAATCGCGTGTCGTGGGAAGAGAGATAGCTCAGTACGTTGAAGTTCTGCAATTTGTCAGCCATTTGCTGCCAGGTGGTATCGATATTGGCCAGGCAATTCACCGCTTTCGCCGCCTGGTCCTGATAATCGAAATTAATCATCGCGTCGAAGCCGTGCTGATAATACGCACTCTGCATCACGCCGTGGCCCCAGGCTTCACCGGTCATCCAGAATTCGCCATCGCCAGGTGATTTCCCCGGATTGGCCTTCTTCCACGCTGCCAGCGCCTCGGTGGCCTGTGTTTTTAGCTGCTGCCACGCCGGAAGTTCGACGTGTTTGGCGGTATCAATTCGAAAACCGTCGATACCGTAATCGCGCACCCATTGGCTCAACCAGTGCGTCAGATAGTCGCGCGGCGTGTAACCCGCAATGGCAACGGCTTTGGTATCCGGTTTGTGCTGATAAAACACCGGCAGGCCAGAAACGGCGGTGGACTCGGTTTTGAGGTCCGGCAGGAAGGCCAGCGACATGGTTAAATCGTCGAAGCCGGGATTGTCGTAGTCGCCAATGTCGGTGCGGACCCACGGCTTGCCCCACCAGTTTGCCCACGCCGTTTTATCGCTAAAGTTGATGTAATCGTTAAAGCTATGCCAGGTCTGGCCGGGGCCGGGTTTCCAGTCGGTCCAGTGCTCGCCGAGGGTTTTCTTCAGCGCATCGCCCTGCAAATAGAGGGCGCCAAACTGGTATGCCTGCATATCGGCCAGTGTGGCATATCCGGTGTGGTTCATCACCACGTCAAACAGAATGCGGATGCCGCGCTTGTGCGCTTCGTCTATCAGATGACGCAGGTCGTCCTCGTTGCCCATGTTGGCGTCGAGTTTTGTCCAGTCTTGCGGGTAATAGCCGTGATAGGCGTAGTGCGGGAAATCCCCTTTGGTGCCGCCCCCGACCCAGCCGTGAATTTGCTCCAGCGGCGAGCTAATCCACAGCGCGTTGACCCCGAGCTGCTGGAGATAATCGAGTTTGCTGGCGAGCCCTTGCAAATCACCGCCGTGAAAGGTGCCGATCTCCTGCAAACCATCGCTGTGCCGGCCGTAACTATGGTCGTTATCCGGATTGCCGTTCACAAAGCGGTCGGTCAATACGAAATAGACCGTGGTGTTATGCCAGTCGAACGCGGCGGGTTGCTGAGTTTGCGCATTTTCAAGCAACAGCAGGCCGTTGCTGCCGTCGGCTGGCTGCATCGTGATTTTGCCTTCTTTCACCGTCGCGATTTTCCCACTGTAAAAATCGCGGACCGTGCTGCCTTCTGCGAAGATCTTGCTGACATTGAGCGTAAGCGGATTACCGTCCCAGCGCGGACATTGACGGACTTCCACATTGGCGGTGGCCGCAGCCTCGGTTTTGACGCTCAGCATCAGCGTTGGCGTGCCTGAGCGGGTATCCACCGCCAGCGTGTACTCGCCGTCGCGAAACAGTCGCCACTGCGGGGCATCGCCGTGGCAAGGCTCAAGCGACAGCATTTCATTTAATTTTATCGTCGAAGCGGGCTGCCAGCACTCTTGGTCAAGATGTAACGTCAACGGATGTGTACCCTTCGTCAGCGTTTTCTGACTGACAAACGTCCCACTGCCTTCAGGTTTGAATGCAGGGAAATCCGGGGCGGTCCAGCCTGCGAGGGCGGCACCGGGCAGCAGAAGCAGTACAACAGCGGCAAGTTTCATCGCGTTCACCTGAAGTCAGTTTTAGTGCATTTTGCCAGCCGTCACGGCGTTATCCCTCCTCCTTCATTGGCATTCCAGGGGAGGACGTCGCAGGGTGAGTGATCTGCCTCTAATGAGAACAGGAATTTCTGCGATTAAGCGTTGAATTTCAGGCTTATGAAGCGAAAGAATGCCCTTCGTGCAGAACCTCGTTTAGGATTTTGCTTATATCTTAGGATGCGCTGCCGGGGTATTTTTGCTATCATTCGCGATTCATTTCGCAGTTATGTGAATAATTCAAGGCGTTGGAATGATTATTTCCGACCAGGAGACCTAATGATATCGACTCCCATTCGACGATATGGGGCCGCGATACTCATGTTACTCACCGGTTTATTTTCAGGTGGGGTGCTAGCAACAACGCACACAGCAACAACGAGTCACAAAGCCCCGGTAATAAAGACAAGTAGTAGTACCAAGGTAAGCAGTAAACAAGAGTATTCTCGCAATAGTGCAAAGAGTAGTTCACTTCCTGATTTGCGAAAATACCCTTCCGGAACACCTCGTAAAAAAGCGTTTCTCCGGACCGTAATGCCTTATATTACCAGTCAAAATGCAGCAATCACCGCCGATCGTAACTGGCTTGTTTCCAAGCAGTACGAGGGTCGTTGGTCGCCGACAGAGCGTTCGCGCCTGAAAGGTATCACTAAACGCTACAAAATCAGCTGGTCCGGGAATACGCGTAAAATTCCATGGAACTCGCTGCTTGAGCGCGTAGACATCATTCCTGGCAGCATGGTTGCGACCATGGCCGCAGCAGAAAGTGGTTGGGGTACGTCGAAGCTCGCACGTAACAACAACAATCTGTTTGGCATGAAGTGTGGTCGTGGCAAATGCGCTGGCAAAGTGAAAGGCTACTCGCACTTTGACTCAGTCAAAGAGTCTGTAGATGCCTATGTGGTGAACCTGAACACGCATCCGGCTTATAAATCATTCCGTAAGTCCCGTGCGCAGCTGCGTAAAACGGACCAGGAAGTCACGGCCAGTGCGATGATCCACAAGCTGAAAGGCTATTCGACTCGCGGGTCGAGCTACAATAACTTCTTGTTCAGTATGTACCAGGATAATCAGCGCCTGATTGCCGCTCATATGTAATCACGCTCTCCCTGATACCGCTAAAAAACGCCTTCCATCGGAAGGCGTTTTTGTTTTCTGCGCCAGCTACACCAGCGCTTCGCCGAAGCGTTCGCGATACTCTTTCGGCGTGGTGTCGTATTCCTTTTTAAACACCGAATAGAAATATTGTAGCGACGGATAGCCGCACATCTGCGAGATCTCGTTGATGGATAAGGACGTCGACACCAGCAGGCTGCGCGCTTTTTCCAGCTTCTCGCTGTGAATAACCGCGTGAATGGTTTCGCCCACTTCCTCTTTAAAGCGTTTCTCCAGATTGGAACGAGAAATCCCCACCGCATCCAACACCTGCTCAACTTTAATGCCCTTACAGGCGTTATTGCGGATGTAGTGCATTGCCTGAATCACCGCCGGGTCGTCGAGAGAACGGTAATCGGTGGAGCGCCGCTCGATCACACGCACCGGCGGCACCAGCAGGCGTTGCAGCGGCAGATCTTCGTTATCCAGCAGACGGTGCAGCAGTTTGGCGGCCTGATAGCCCATCTGGCGCGTGCCCTGCGCCACGGAGGAGAGCGCCACGCGCGACAGATAGCGCGTCAGCTCTTCGTTATCGATACCAATCACACACAGTTTTTCCGGCACCGGGATATGCAGATGTTCGCAGGCCTGTAAGATGTGCCGCGCGCGGGCGTCGGTTACGGCGATAATCCCGGTTTGCGGCGGCAGCGTTTGCAGCCAGTCGGCCAACCGATTTTGCGCGTGCTGCCAGTTATCCGGCGCGGTTTCCTGCCCCTGATACACTACGCCGCGGTATTTCTCTTTCGCCACAATCTGGCAAAACGCATGCTCGCGCTCAACTGCCCAGCGCTTGCCGCTGGAGGAGGGCAGGCCGTAAAAAGCAAAGCGATGAACGCCTTTTTCCTTCAGATGTAAAAACGCGCTTTCTACCAGGGCATGATTATCGGTCGCGATGTAGTGAACCGGAGGATAGTGCTCCGGACGATGATATGAGCCGCCGACGCCGACGATAGGCACATCAACATCGCCGAGCAGGGCTTCGATTATTGGATCGTCAAAGTCGGCAATGACGCCGTCACCGAGACATTCCTTTATGTTTTCAATGCGAGCGCGAAAATCCTCTTCGATAAAAATATCCCATTCCGACTGGGACGCCTGCAAGTACTCGCCCACGCCTTCCACAACCTGACGGTCATAGGCTTTGTTGGCGTTGAATAACAGCGTGACCCGGTGGCGCTTTTCAAACATGTTTTGCTTTCCTGAAGAGACAAGGATGGCGAGACCCGAAAGTGTCGCCATCGTAGCGGAAGTTGCCGCGATCAGGCCCGCCGCTTAGTGGCAGAATCCATCCACACCGCCAGCAGCAAAATGGCACCCTTAACGATATATTGCCAGAAAGTCGGCACGTCCATCATGCTCATTCCGTTATCCAGCGCCGACATGATAAACGCCCCCATGACTGCGCCGGCTACGCTGCCCACGCCGCCCGCGAGGCTGGTGCCGCCAATCACACAGGCGGCGATGGCATCGAGTTCGGCGATGTTCCCGGCGGACGGCGAACCGGCCCCCAGGCGCGAACTTAAGATAAGCCCGGCAATCGCCACCATCAGGCCGTTAATCGCGAATACCGCAAGTTTGGTGCGTTCCACGTTAATGCCCGACAGCCGGGCGGCTTCCAGATTACCGCCGATGGCATAAATGCGACGGCCAAACGCCGTGCGGGTGGCCATAAACATGCCTGCCAGCAACAGCAGAGCGAGGATCAGCACCGGTGTTGGCACGCCGCGATAATCGTTCAGCATCCAGACCGCGCCGAGGGCAATCACCGCAGTAATGGCCTGACGACCGACCACGCGCGTGGATGCCGGGTTGCTCAGCCCGAGCGCCTGGCGACGCATACGCCCGCGCCACTGCCAGGCGACGAACACGAACAGGCCCAGCACGCCAATGACAAAACCAATACCGTCGGGCAGATAGCTCTGACCGATTTGCGACATCGCCGGGCTGGTGGGCGACACCGTGGTGCCGTTGGTAATGCCAATCAGGATGCCGCGAAACGCCAGCATCCCGGCCAGGGTCACTATAAACGACGGGACTTTCCGGTAGGCCACCCACCATCCGTTCCAGGCACCTAACACCAGTCCCAGCGCCAGTGTGACCACGATCGTCAACGGCAGCGGCCAGCCGAGCCAGACGTCGAAAATGGCCGCCACACCGCCCAGCAGACCCATCATCGAGCCGACCGACAAATCGATTTCTGCCGAGATAATGACGAACACCATCCCGACCGCCAGAATGCCGGTGATAGCGGTCTGGCGCAGCAGGTTCGAGACGTTACGCGCGCTGAGATACGATCCGTCAGTAGTCCAGGTGAAGAACAGCATGATCGCCACGATCGCCGCGATCATCACAAACACCTGCAAATTGAGTTTTTTTAGCCCGGCGAAGGCGGCGGGCCTTTGCGCGTCGAGCTTCAGTTCAGACGGCGTGTTTTTCGACATGACGCTCACTCCTCAGGGCCGCTTCCATTACTTTTTCCTGCGTCAGTTGATGGTTGACCAGGTCCGCTTTCAGTTTGCCTTCGTGCATCACCAGCACGCGGTCGCTCAGGCCAAGCACTTCCGGCAGCTCGGAAGAGATGACAATGACCGCTATGCCCTGCTGCACCAGCTGATTAATCAGTTTGTAGATTTCGTATTTCGCGCCGATATCAATGCCGCGCGTGGGTTCATCGAGGATCAGAATGCGAGGGTTGAGCAGCAGGCAGCGGGCCAGAATTGCCTTTTGCTGATTGCCGCCGCTGAGCCTGCCAATGGCCAGTTCGGGCGATGAGGTTTTCACTTTCAGTCGGGCGATCGATTGCAGGATGCAGTTCTGCTCTGCGGCATCGTCCAGCGCGCTGAGCGGGCCGGTGAATTGGTCCAGCGCCGCCAGGGTGATATTTTTCCCGACCGCCATCACCGGCACTATGCCGTCTTTCTTGCGGTCTTCCGGAACCATCGCGATGCCGTGGGCAATCGCCTGCTGGCAGTTCTCAATGTTCACCGCTTTACCATCGATAAACACGCTACCTTCCCAGCGTCCGTGCCAGACGCCAAACAGGCACTGGACGGCTTCGGTGCGCCCGGCGCCGACCAGCCCCGCAATGCCGAGAATTTCTCCGCGTCGCAGAGAAAAGGAGATGTCATTCACCCGCTTGATGTGACGATTAACCGGGTGCCAGGCGGTGAGGTGTTCTACGCGCAGGATTTCCTCGCCGGGCGTGTGCGGCTCGTTGGGATATAGAGCCGTCAGCTCGCGGCCCACCATCATGGTGATGATGTCGTCTTCGCTCATGCCGTTCGCGTCGCGAGTGCCGATGTGCTGCCCGTCGCGGATCACGCAAATGGTGTCGGAAATGGCCTTCACTTCGTTGAGCTTGTGCGAAATATAGATACAGGCGATGCCGTGATTTTGCAGGTCGCGAATGATGTTCAGCAGGATCGCCGTTTCCTGTTCAGTCAGCGAGGCGGTTGGTTCATCCAGAATCAGCAGGCGTACCTGCTTGTTCAGCGCTTTGGCGATTTCCACTAGTTGCTGTTGCCCGAGGCCTAAATCCCCGACGCGGGTGTCGGGCGAAATGGCGAGGCTCACCTGCGCGAGCAGTTTCTCGCAGCGCAGCGTCATCTGGTCGTAATCGAGAATGCCGTGGCGGGTGATTTCCGCGCCTAAGAAGATGTTTTCCAGCACCGTCAGATGCTTAACCAGCGCCAGTTCCTGGTGAATAATGGCGATGCCCCGGCGTTCGGTATCGCGAATATGCGCGGCGTGCACCGGTTCTCCGGCAAAGACGATTTCACCGTCGTAGGTGCCGTGAGGGTATATTCCGCACAGGACTTTCATCAGCGTCGATTTGCCTGAGCCATTCTCACCGCACAGAGAAACCACTTCTCCGGCGTTCAACCGCAGGCTGACATTATCAACAGCCTTTACCGACCCGAAGGCTTTGGTAATACTCTTCATTTCTAGTAAATAAGGCATAGCGACTCCACGTAGCGTTCCACGTAAAAAGAAAATGCCCCTCGTGAAAGGGGCGCGCGGAATTACAGTTCGCTCTTCTTGTGGAAGCCGTCTTTAACCACGGTCTGGTCGATATTGCTCTTATTGACTTCAATCGGCGTGAGCAGACGCGCAGGCACGTCTTTCAGCCCGTTATTGAGGGTAGTGTCGGATTTCGGCTGTTGACCGTTGCCGAGCTCAACCGCAATTTCAGCGGCGGTGTTGGCAAGTTGGGTGATAGGTTTATAAACCGTCATTGTTTGAGTGCCCGCGATAATGCGTTTCACGCCGGCGAGGTCAGCATCCTGACCGGAAATGGCGACTTTGCCCGCCAGCCCCTGTGCGCTCAGCGCCTGAATCGCGCCCCCTGCGGTGGCGTCATTCGAGGCCACCACGGCGTCAATTTTGTTATTGTTTGCGGTCAGCGCGTTTTCCATAATTTTCAGCGCATTTTCAGGCAGCCAACCGTCGGCCCATTGATCGCCCACCACTTTAATTTTGCCGTCGTCGATGAACGGTTTTAAGACTTTCATCTGCCCGGCGCGGAACAGTTTCGCGTTGTTATCCACCGGCGAACCGCCCATCAGGAAGTAGTTTCCGGTCGGCACTTTTTCGACCAGGCTCTGGGCCTGCATTTCACCCACTTTTTCATTATCAAAGGAAATATAGAAATCAATGTCGGCATTATTAATCATGCGGTCATAGGCCAGCACTTTAATGCCTTCTTGTTTCGCTTCTTTAATAACGTTACTTAACACTTGCCCGTTATAAGGAATAATAACAAGCACATCCACGCCGCGGTTGATCATATTTTCAATCTGCGACATTTGTGTTTCTTCATTACCGTTTGCGGACTGCACAAAGACTTTGGCGCCTAATGATTCGGCTTTATGCACAAATATATCGCGATCTTTTTGCCAGCGCTCCAGACGCAGATCGTCGATAGCCATTCCGATTTTTACTTCTTTGGCGATGCCCGCGAAACTGGTCAACAGCAGCGAGGCACAAAGGGTGAGGCAAAGGTTCTTTATCTTCATCATCGTAGGGCCTTTTGTAGGTTTTGAAGGTGCTGAGATTGGCGATAAAAGAATCAAACACGACGGATACGCTGCAAATTTTTAGCACGGGTGGGATTAATGACAATTACAGATTTTTATCTTCTGGTTACGATATTTGGTTTATTTTCTAATTTATGACCGCGATCTGATTTTAAATCGTTTCAGCTATTTGTTGCATTGTTGTTCTGAAGCTGGGCCGAAAAATGCTGCTGAAGCCTAATTATTTTGCGAGCCAGCGCACGTTTGTGGATTCTCTTAATCGCAGTGTGAAATAACGTAATTGAGCAACCGCGAAACAGGTAACAGTATTACGCCACAACCTGGTATTCGCCGCGTCAAATGGAGTTCAATTATGCAAGCTTATTTCGACCAACTCGACAGAGTCCGTTACGAAGGCCCGAAAACGCAAAATCCACTGGCCTTCCGCCACTACAACCCGGACGAGCTGGTGCTCGGCAAACGCATGGAAGACCACCTGCGCTTTGCGGCGTGCTACTGGCACACCTTCTGCTGGAACGGTGCCGACATGTTCGGCGTGGGTTCGTTTGATCGCCCTTGGCAGCAGCCGGGTGAAGCGCTGGTGCTCGCCAAACGCAAAGCCGACGTGGCGTTTGAATTTTTCCACAAGCTGAATGTGCCGTATTACTGCTTCCACGATGTGGACGTTTCCCCAGAAGGCGCGTCGCTGAAAGAGTACCTGAACAACTTTGCGCAGATGGTCGATGTGCTGGCAGAAAAACAGCAGCAGACCGGCGTGAAACTGCTGTGGGGCACCGCAAACTGCTTCACCAACCCGCGCTACGGCGCAGGTGCGGCCACCAACCCGGACCCGGAAGTTTTCAGCTGGGCGGCCACACAGGTGGTGACCGCAATGAACGCCACGCATCAGCTGGGCGGCGAAAACTACGTGCTGTGGGGCGGTCGCGAAGGGTATGAATCGTTGCTGAATACTGACCTGCGTCAGGAGCGTGAGCAGATTGGCCGCTTCATGCAGATGGTCGTTGAGCATAAACACAAAATCGGTTTCCGCGGCACCTTGCTTATCGAACCAAAACCGCAGGAGCCTACCAAGCATCAGTACGATTACGATGCCTCCACCGTGTACGGCTTCCTCAAGCAGTTCGGTCTGGAAAAAGAGATCAAGCTGAACATCGAAGCCAACCACGCTACGCTGGCAGGTCATTCGTTCCACCATGAAATTGCGACCGCTATCGCGCTGGGCCTGTTCGGTTCCGTCGATGCCAACCGCGGCGATCCGCAGCTTGGCTGGGATACCGATCAGTTCCCGAACAGCGTGGAAGAAAACGCGCTGGTGATGTATGAAATTATTAAGGCAGGTGGTTTCACCACCGGTGGCCTGAACTTCGATGCCAAAGTGCGTCGTCAGAGCACCGATAAATATGACTTGTTCTACGGTCACATTGGCGCGATGGACACCATGGCGCTGGCGCTGAAAGTCGCCGCACGCATGATTGAAGACGGCGAGCTGGATAAACGTGTGGCGCGTCGCTATGCGGGCTGGAATGGTGAGCTGGGGCAGCAGATCCTGAAAGGTCAGATGTCGCTGACCGACATTGCGAAGTACGCTGAACAGCATAACCTGGCGCCGCAGCATCAGAGTGGGCATCAGGAACTGCTGGAGAACCTGGTCAATTATTACCTGTTCGACAAGTAGTCATCTATACCCGTCATACTTCAAGCTGCATCTTCATTGGCTGCGCTTGTTCACCCCAGTCACATAGTTATCTATGCTCCTGGGGTTTCACAAGCTTGCCGCTTCGATGCAACTCGAATTATTTAGGGTATATAAAATTTGAAGCCCGGTTTATCTCGCGGTACCGGGCATTTTCACTCAAGGAATCGTCACTATGTATATCGGCATCGATCTCGGCACGTCCGGGGTCAAAGTGATTCTGCTCAGCGAACAGGGCGACGTGCTGGCCTCGCACACTGAGAAACTGACCGTTTCGCGGCCACATCCGCTGTGGTCCGAGCAGGATCCTGAGAGCTGGTGGCGGGCGACGGACAGCGCGATGAAGGCGTTAGGTGCTCAGCATTCACTGGCTGAAGTGAAGGCGTTGGGCATCGCCGGACAAATGCACGGAGCTACGCTGCTTGATAAGCAGCAGCGGGTTCTGCGTCCGGCGATTTTATGGAATGACGGCCGCTGTGGTGAAGAATGTGCGTTGCTGGAGCGGGCAGTGCCGCGTTCGCGGGAAATTACTGGCAACCTGATGATGCCGGGTTTCACCGCGCCGAAGCTGCTGTGGGTCAAACGGCATGAGCCTGAAGTGTTTAGCCAGGTTGATAAAGTGCTGTTGCCAAAAGATTTTCTGCGTTTGCGTATGACCGGCGAGTTCGCCAGTGATATGTCGGACGCGGCGGGCACCCTGTGGATGGACGTGGCTCAGCGCGACTGGAGCGACGAATTACTTCAGGCCTGCGAGTTAAGCCGCGACAACATGCCGGCGCTGTTTGAAGGCAGTGAGATTACCGGCACGCTGCTGCCGTCGGTGGCGCAGGCGTGGAACATGCCCGCGGTGCGCGTGGTGGCCGGTGGCGGTGATAACGCGGCGGGCGCTGTGGGTGTGGGGATGGCCGATGCCGGTCAGGCGATGCTGTCGCTTGGCACATCAGGCGTTTATTTTGCCGTCAGTAACGGCTTCCTCAGTAAACCGGAAAGCGCGGTGCACAGTTTCTGTCATGCGCTGCCGGGCCGTTGGCACTTGATGTCGGTGATGCTGAGCGCCGCATCCTGTCTCGACTGGGCAGCAAAACTGACGGGCCTGGGCGACGTTCCGGCTCTGCTGGCGGCGGCGCAAACGGCGGATAAAAACGCCGATCCGGTGTGGTTCCTCCCGTACCTCTCCGGGGAGCGGACTCCGCATAACAACCCGAATGCCAAAGGCGTCTTTTTCGGCCTGACACACCAGCATGGCCCCGCCGAACTGGCGCTGGCGGTGCTGGAAGGCGTGGGCTTTGCGTTGGCTGACGGAATGGACGTGGTGCATGGCTGCGGCATCACGCCGAAAAGCGTGACCCTGATTGGCGGTGGCGCGCGCAGCCCTTACTGGCGACAAATGCTGGCGGATATCAGCGGCATCGCCCTTGAGTATCGTACCGGCGGTGACGTCGGCCCGGCGTTGGGTGCGGCCCGTCTGGCGCAGCTGGCGATGCACCCAGATATTCCGGTGACGGAGCTCTTGCCGCAGCTGGCACTTGAGCAAACGCACCAGCCGGACGCCGCTAAAAACGCCGCGTATGCCCCACGTCGTGACGTTTTCCGCCGCCTGTATCAGCAGTTAAAACCGCTGATGTCCTGAATGCGCGGTTAGCTGTCCTTTTTTGACCTTAGCAAGACCCCTTTTCGTGGTCACAATGGTTTCACACCGACACGAAAAGGAGTCTCACTATGTCCCGCACCGCTCTGATTAACATCGATACCCAGCAGTCTTTCGAACAGCGTAATTTTTGGCAGACCGCCGATTTACCGGCGTTTCAGACCGCGATGCTGGGGCTGATTTCGGGCTGCCAGCAGCATAACATCCCGGTAGTCGACATTTTCCACGTCGACGACCAGGGGCCGTTTTCTCTCGAGAGCGGATTCGTCAAACCCATGTCCTTTTTGAGCCATCAGCCGGAAGTCGTTTTTCACAAGCACGTCCATAACGCGTTTACCGACACTGGCCTCGACTTCTGGCTGCGCAGCCGCGATATCAATCACCTGATTATCTGCGGGCTGCGTACCGAACAGTGCTGCGAAACCACCACGCGCGTGGCGTCCGATCTCGGTTATCAGGTGACGTTTGTCACCGAGGCCACGCTGACCTTTCCGATGACGCATAAAGGCGTTACGCTGGATGTTGAGACGCTGCGCCACCGCACGGAAACCGTGCTGGAAGGGCGTTTTGCCACTGTCAAAACTGTAACGGAGACCCTTGAATCGCTATGACTACCGATGTCTGGTTCGTGATGCTGCCCGGCGTGCTGTCGCTTGATATGACCGGCCCGGCAGAGACCTTTGTGCTGGCGGGCGATGCGTTTCGTCTGCATTACATCGGGCCAGACGCGCAGGTGCCGACCTCTATCGGCATGACGATGGGCAACATTCAGCCGCTACCGGATACGCTTCCGGCGGGAAGCCTGCTGGTGCTGCCCGGCGTATGCGATTCAAACCATTACTTTTCCACTCCGCAGGCGGAACGGGTTCGCCGCTGGCTGACGCGCCAACAGCCCTTGCTGCACGCCGGGAAAATCACCCTGATGTGCGTATGTTCCGGTTCGCTGCTGGCGGCGAAAGCAGGGCTGCTGCACGGCGTACAGTGCACCACGCACCATGACGTGATTACGCGATTGAAGGCCGCCGCACCGGGGGCCATGGTCAAAGAGAACCGGATTTTTATTGAAGATAAAGGCATCTGGACCAGCGCCGGGATCACGTCCGGTATTGACCTGGCCCTGCATCTGATTAACCGGCTGTATGGCCCAGAGCGGGCGATGGCGGTGGCGCGAGAAATGGTGGTGTGGTTCCGCCGTTCCGGCGACGACCCGCAGCTTTCACCCTGGCTGCGCTATCGCAACCATCTGCATCCGGCGATCCATCGCGCGCAGGATGCACTGACTGCGGCTCCGCAGCACGCCTGGGCGCTGGTGGATATTGCCGCGCGGGCGCACGTCACTCCGCGCCATCTGACGCGGTTGTTCAAACAGCATCTGGGTGTCAGCGTGCGGGATTATCTCGAACAGCTTAGGCTGGCACTGGCAGAGCAGCGGTTGTTGCAGGGAAGTGGTGTCGAGCAGGCGGCACAGGCGGCGGGCTTTACCTCTGCCCGCCAGCTGCACCGCGCCCGTCAGCGGGCGTTAGCTGACCAGGCGTCGGGTGTCGATTCGCTGCACCAGCATTGAAAGCAGCAGGCTGCCCGCCAGCGTCGCACAGAAAATCCACACGATATCCAGTATTGGCCAGCTTTTAAGCTCCAGACCCCTGGCGCGCAGCGCGTGAATGATCAGTGCATGAAAACCGTAAATCCCCAATGAATGCTGCGAGATGGTGCGTAATCCTGGCAGTTCGCGGCCATTTAGCGTGTTTTTCACCAACGTGAGCAGCGTAACGGCGCAGATAAACACCATCGGCCCGGCGTACAGATACCAGGTGTCGGCGAAGTTGCCGCGCCATTTCAGCTCGTGCAGGGTTCCGTGCGAGATGACCCACACCGACGCGGCGAACAACGCGGCACACAGAAACGTCAGCGGTTTTTTGTCGGTGTCCATCATGCCCAACGCGCGGCCCAGCAGGCCGTACAGCACGTAATAAAACGTGTCGCCATCGATGTATAAATTTACCGGCAGCCATTGAAAACCCCCGGTTTTCAGCGGCACGGTATTGGGGTTCGCCACGATGCCGAGCACAATCATCAGCGCCAGCAACATCCAGCCATTGACACTTTTGACCTGAATCAGCGGCGAAAGCAGGTAAATCACGAAAATCGCGAAGAAAAACCACAGGTGATAGAACACTGGCTTTTGCAGCAAATATTTCAGCGACAGCTCAGCATTGATGTGGGTAAACAACAGGATATACGCCAGCGCCACCGCGCTGTAGAACAGCAAACACAGGCCGATGCGCAGGAAATGACGCGGCTCAGCGCTGCGCTCACCAAAAAACAGATAGCCGGAAATCATGAAAAACAGCGGGACGCTGACCCGAGAAGCGGAGTTCAACAGGTTGGCGATATCCCAGTTGAGCGGGCTAATACTGTGGGCGTTGGTGATATACCAGGTCGTGGTGTGGATCATCACCACCATCAGGCAGGCAATCCCTCGCAGGTTGGTAATCCAGCTAATCATTCCCGACATCAGTTCCTCAAAAATAGGGTGATAAAAAAGTCTGACCTGTGATTGTAGCCGCTGTTGCCAGGGAAAAATCCGAGTTTACCGCCGTTGGCGAGTAGATAACGGAACGTATTCGCACAATGCGCGGTCAGAAAAAACAACTAGTCTTAAAATGACAATAACAGGCAAAGAATAAGGCCGTAATTAAAAATGATGATCAAGTCTTTCATGCCCTTGCTGATGATCACGATGCTGGCAGGGTGCAGTACGCAACAGGCACCTGAACAAAAAGCGCAGCGCGCAAAAGTGGACCCGACAAGCTCGCTCAATATGGAGCACTTGTGTAAGGGTAAAGCGGCGGAGCGGTACAATACTGGTGCAGAGAGCGTGGACGTTACGGGGTTCGAGCAGTTCCAGGGCAGCTACGAGCTGCGAGGCTTTACGCCACATAAAGAGAGTTTCGTCTGTTCTTTCGATGCAGACGGCCAGTTTTTACACCTTTCGATGCGCTGAGTGGCGGCGATGGCGGGAGGAAAAGTCTCACGTTTCCCCAATATTCCCTCAATTTTCCGCAAACAACGTCCATTCATACTGTATATCTCGCATCCAGCGGGTATACTTGACCCTTCCTTAAATCCACACGTATCCAGCACGAAAAATTATGCAAAAGTTTGATACCAGGACTTTCCAGGGCCTGATCCTGACCTTACAGGATTACTGGGCTCGTCAGGGCTGCACCATTGTTCAACCACTGGACATGGAAGTAGGCGCTGGCACCTCCCATCCGATGACCTGTCTGCGCGCGCTGGGCCCAGAGCCGATGGCCACTGCGTATGTGCAGCCGTCCCGCCGCCCGACCGACGGTCGCTATGGCGAAAACCCGAACCGCTTACAGCACTATTACCAGTTCCAGGTGGTGATTAAGCCATCGCCGGACAACATTCAGGAGCTGTACCTCGGGTCTCTGAAAGAGCTGGGTATGGACCCGACCATTCACGACATTCGTTTCGTGGAAGACAACTGGGAAAACCCAACGCTGGGTGCCTGGGGTCTCGGTTGGGAAGTGTGGCTGAACGGCATGGAAGTGACGCAGTTCACGTACTTCCAGCAGGTTGGCGGTCTCGAGTGTAAGCCGGTTACCGGCGAAATCACCTACGGTCTGGAACGTCTGGCCATGTACATTCAGGGCGTAGACAGCGTTTACGACCTGGTCTGGAGCGACGGCCCGCTGGGTAAAACCACCTACGGCGACGTGTTCCATCAGAACGAAGTGGAGCAATCCACTTACAACTTCGAATACGCGGATGTCGACTTCCTGTTCTCCTGCTTCGAGCAGTATGAGAAAGAAGCGCAACAGCTGCTGGCGCTGGAAAACCCGCTGCCACTGCCTGCCTACGAGCGTATTCTGAAGGCCGCTCACAGCTTTAACCTGCTTGATGCGCGTAAAGCCATCTCCGTCACCGAGCGTCAGCGCTACATTCTGCGCATTCGCACCTTGACCAAAGCGGTGGCTGAAGCCTATTACGCTTCCCGTGAAGCCCTTGGCTTCCCGCTGTGCAACAAGAATAAATAAGAGGCGGCCATGTCTGAAAAAACTTTCCTGGTGGAAATCGGCACCGAAGAGCTGCCACCAAAAGCCCTGCGCAGCCTGGCGGAATCTTTTGCTGCGAACGTTACTGCGGAACTCGATAACGCAGGCCTGGCTCACGGCAACGTTGAGTGGTTTGCGGCCCCGCGTCGTCTGGCGCTGAAAGTTGCCGCGCTGGCGGAATCTCAGCCCGATCGCGAAGTCGAAAAACGTGGCCCGGCCGTGTCTGCTGCATTCGATGCAGAAGGCAAACCGAGCAAAGCGGCTGAAGGCTGGGCGCGTGGCTGCGGTATCACCGTTGACCAGGCCGAGCGCATGGTCACCGATAAAGGTGAATGGCTGCTGTACCGTGCGCATGTGAAAGGCGAAAGCGCCGAAGCACTGCTGCCGAACATGATTGTCTCGTCACTGGGCAAACTGCCGATCCCGAAACTGATGCGCTGGGGCGCGTCCGACGTGCAGTTCGTGCGTCCGGTTCACACCGTGACCCTGCTGCTCGGCGATAAAGTCGTACCTGCGAAAATCCTGGGTATCGATTCCGATCGAGTTATCCGCGGTCACCGCTTTATGGGCGAGCCAGAATTCACCATCGACAACGCCGATCAGTACCCGCAGATCCTGCTGGAACGCGGCAAAGTGATGGCGGATTACGAGCAGCGTAAAGCCAAAATCAAAGCGGATGCTGAAGAAGCGGCGCGCCAGATTGGCGGTAACGCTGACCTGAGCGAAAGCCTGCTGGAAGAAGTCACCTCGCTGGTCGAATGGCCGGTAGTACTGACGGCGAAATTCGAAGAGAAATTCCTCGCCGTTCCGGCTGAAGCGCTGGTGTACACCATGAAGGGTGACCAGAAGTACTTCCCGGTCTATGGCAACGACGGCAAGCTACTGCCGAACTTCATTTTCGTCACCAACATCGAATCGAAAGATCCGGTGCAGATTATTTCCGGTAACGAGAAAGTGGTTCGTCCGCGTCTGGCGGATGCGGAATTCTTCTTCAACTCCGACCGTAAAAAGCGTCTGGAAGATCATCTGCCGCGTCTGCAGACCGTGCTGTTCCAGCAACAGCTGGGCACGCTGCGTGACAAAACTGACCGTATTCAGGCCCTGGCGGGCTGGATTGCGGGCCAGATTGGCGCTGACGTTAACCACGCGACCCGCGCGGGCCTGTTGTCCAAGTGCGACCTGATGACCAACATGGTGTTCGAGTTTACCGACACCCAGGGCATCATGGGCATGCACTATGCGCGTCACGACGGCGAAGCCGAAGACGTAGCCGTTGCGTTGAACGAGCAGTATCAGCCGCGTTTTGCGGGCGATGATCTGCCGTCTAACCCGGTAGCGTGCGCGGTGGCGATTGCCGATAAGATGGATACCCTCGCAGGTATCTTCGGTATCGGCCAGCATCCAAAAGGCGACAAAGATCCGTTCGCCCTGCGTCGTGCTGCGCTGGGCGTGCTGCGTATCATCGTTGAGAAGAACCTCAACCTTGATCTGCAAACGCTGACCGAAGAAGCGGTGCGTCTGTACGGTGACAAGCTGACCAACGCCAAGGTTGTCGATGAAGTGATCGACTTCATGCTCGGCCGTTTCCGCGCCTGGTATCAGGACGAAGGTTACACTGTCGACACCATTCAGGCGGTGCTGGCGCGTCGTCCGACCCGTCCGGCTGATTTCGATGCTCGCATGAAAGCCGTGTCGCACTTCCGTTCTCTGGACGAAGCCGCTGCGCTGGCTGCTGCTAACAAGCGTGTCTCCAACATTCTGGCGAAGTCTGACGAAACGCTGAACGACGTGGTTCACGCTTCAGTGCTGAAAGACGCGGCGGAAATCAAGCTGGCGACGCATCTGGTCGTTCTGCGCGACAAACTGCAACCGTTCTTCGATGAAGGTCGTTACCAGGATGCGCTGATTGAACTGGCTTCCCTGCGCGAACCGGTGGACGAGTTCTTCGAGAACGTGATGGTCAACGCCGACGAGAAAGACGTGCGTATCAACCGTCTGACGCTGCTCAGCAAGCTGCGCGAACTGTTCCTGCAGGTAGCGGATATTTCCCTGCTGCAGTAATCGGTTATACGTCTAAAGCAACCCGCCGAAAGGCGGGTTTTTTTTGCTGATAAAGTTCTAAAGCGCCCGGCGGCGCTACGCTTGCCAGGCCTACGTTCCGTCCAGTGCCTTGATGTTGTCGGCCCTATACGCGTCTGCGCGTTAGTACGCTCCCTCCAGAGAAACGATCCCGTCCTCCGTTTTCAGCCAACGCGGCGCTTTCAGCGTTCCGGCGAAATAGAACACCAGTTGATACAGTAAATCACGGATTGTCCGTTCGGTTTTCGTCGCCAGCGAACCGCTCAGCAATAGCTGGGTTAAAGCCTGACAGTAATCGCCTAGCTGGTCGGCTTCCATTTCCAGCGTCGGAAGGTCAGCAGGTATCTCCTCAACGGTCAGGCTGGCGACCAGATACGTCGGGATGGGCTCGAGCAGCGTGGGTTGCAGCAGGTCGAGACAGGCCGACAGTCGGCCGCACAGCGCCATTTTCTGCGCCGGATCGTCGCATTCCACTATTACTTCCACGAAACGTTCGCAGTTGTCTGCCAGTTCGGTGAAATCGGTTGTAGATGTAAACGGCACGGTAAACAGCATGCCGTCGAGAGTTGGGGTTATCGCCATAGTGGCAGCCTCCGATGAGTGTTTTATTATCCCCACCGGAAAGGTCAATTCCCTGGTGGCGGACTGAGCGAAGTTGACCTTACCGGCCTCATCGGATACCGGCGCACCCGAAGGTGCCCTCACTCAGCCCACCATTGAGGTGTAGCAGAGCTCACGACATAACAGCTATGTCGCCGATGATGTTGGCAGGAGGTCAATCCCGACACCTGATGTGCAGGTGCGAAGCGACAATACTGCTGACCGAAATCGGCGACAACGTTTTTCCACTGTATAAGTGTGGATATTATCATTTCCTGAAGCATGCCCGCAAAACACTGCCAGCACGCATATTTCAGACAAATGTTATGGCACGAAAGTAAGAGTGTGGCTTATGTCTCAAAGAGATACACCTTCTTAAAGGTACTTAACATGCGTAGATATCGTGGCGTAATTACGGCAGCGGTTACCGCTCTGAGCCTGTCTCATCAGTAATGAATCGTCTTCGGGCGATTCGTTACCCCGGGTATTTTCTGAAGCGTGTTCGCAAAACTCACCTTTAAACTATCGTCTGTGTTGTTATTGCGTGACGGCAAACTTTGGGTTTGCTACTACAAGAACCGGATATGAGACCAACGCACTCTGGCAGATACTGAATTGCCATCTGTGTGAATTTTGCGCATACTAATGACATGTGCATTTTACACGTGTAATTGAGGCCTTTTATGCCAGGTATGAGTGTTCGACATAAAAAAACAGTCAGCGTGACCCTGGAGCCAGCATTACTTCAGCAGGCCCGAGAGGCCGGTATCAACCTGTCGGCAGTCCTGACTGCGGCACTGCAACAGGAGATAAGTGCTTCTGGGGCTGAACGTTGGAAACAAGAAAACAGAGCTGGCCTGCAGGAACTCAATCGTATAACCGATGAACAGGGCTTACTGTCGGATGATTACAGGACGTTTTAATCATGCAATATGTCGTCTACCGTAATAATGGAAATAGTCAGGTATACCCTTTTTTGCTGGATGTTCAGAGCGACATCATCGAGGAACTCACTACCCGAGTCGTTATCCCCTTGTATCCGCTGAGCCGACTCACGACGAAACCGGTCAGACGCCTGACACCGATCCTGAACATTGAAGGTAATGATTATCTGGTGATGACCCACGAAATGGCCAGTATCCGTCTGACCCAGATAGGTGATGAGGTGATGAATGCGCGACCCTACCGGCAGACCATCAAAAATGCGCTGGATTTCATCTTTGACGGCTTCTGAGCATTTATCAAAACAGAATTTACTGGCCAACATTTAGCCTTGAAACCCCGCCCAAATTACGGGTATCCTGTCTCTCGACTTTTCTCTTCTCTCTGGAGCGCATCCCGAAAATGAACAATCACGACTGATGAATTCGGCCCTGGCATAACGCAATCGCGTTGGCGGGGATGGTTTTTGATTTCATTCAGGAGTGCTTATGGCTCATTTTTGTGCGCAATCCCCTGCGTTTATTTTGCATCAAGTCACCTGTCAATTTGCGACGGGCGATATTCTTTTTGGTCCTGTTGATCTCTCGCTTGAGCGTTCGCTTTGCGGCTTAGTTGGGCGCAACGGCAGCGGAAAAACTCGCCTGTTGCAGCTGCTTGCAGGCGCCGAAAAGCCTGCCCACGGGCATATCGAAAATTTTTCGACGGTGGCTTATGTCGCTCAGCAACCGCTGCTTTCTGCGCAAAGTACGCTGGCTGATTTACTCGGCCTGACGGAGATATTTTCCGCGCTGCGTCGGGTAAACAACGGTGAGATGCAGCCCGAAGATAGCGATATCCTCGACGGTCACTGGGATATCACCGAACGCCTGAGTACGGCGTTTGCAGCGTTGTCGCTACCCGAGTTTGATGCTTATCGTCCGGCTTCTTCATTGAGCGGCGGCGAACGCGTGAAGGCGTTGCTGTGCGCCGCGTTTCTTTCCGGGGCTGATTTTCTGCTGCTCGACGAACCGACTAACCATCTGGATAGTGCCGGGCGGGTGTGGTTTTATCAGCAGCTTGCACAGTGGCGCGGCGGGGCGCTGATTGCCAGCCACGATCGCGACTTACTGGCGCAGGTGCCGCATATTCTCGAGCTCTCCGCCGGGAATTTGCGCCATTACGGCGGTAATTTTGATGTGTACCAGCAGCAGCGAGAGGCCGAACAGCAGGCGGCCCGTTCGGCGCTCGAACATGCGGCAACCGAGCGGCGACGTACCCGCGCCCGGTTGCAAAAGGAGCACGATAACAGCCAGCGACGCTCTGCGCAGACCCTTCGCACCGTGGATTCCCTGAACATCGCCTCGTTTGAGCGCGTGGCCTATAAAGGCGCGGCCAAAGCCCGGCCCGGCACTTTGCGCCGTCAGCATCATGAACAGAACGAAGCGTTGAACGCGGCGGTTAACCATGCGCGTGAACGCGTGGAGGATGAAACGCCGGTGATGATGACGCTGCCGGGCAACCAGGTTGCAGCGGGCAAACAGGTTCTGGAGGTTAACGATCTGGTCCTGGCGCACTCCCCAATTGCGCCGCTGAACTGGCGCATGGATGGCCCCATGCGCGTGGCGCTGCGTGGGCCAAACGGCTGCGGGAAAACCACGCTGTTGAAAACGCTTCTCGGGCTGGAAGTGCCGGTGAGCGGTAGCTGTCATCTATCGGTAAATGCGGCCTGGCTCGATCAGCATCTGAGTCAGTTCAGCCTGTCGCTGTCGGTGATGGAGCATCTGAGTCTGGCGGATACGCCGCTGGAAGAAGGGGTGCTGCGCAGCCGCCTGGCGCAGCTGCAGTTGACCGCGGATAAAGTGGGTTTGCCGCTGTCATCATTGAGCGGGGGCGAACGCCTGAAGGCCGCGCTGGCCAGCGTGCTCTGGCGGCGGGAAGCGACCCAGCTGTTGCTCCTGGATGAGCCGACCAATCACCTGGATCTGGCCTCGACGCAGGCGATAGAAGCCGCGCTGGCGAACTTCCCCGGCGCGATGCTGGTGGTCTCTCATGACGAGGCTTTTTTACGCGGGCTGAAATTGACGCACACACTCGAATGGCAGGCGACGGGCTGGGTATTCACGGCGCGGTGATCAAAAACCCCCGCAGTTGCGGGGGTCAGTTAACACCGTTATTTCATAAGCTGTCTGGTCAATCGGGGATCAGCCTGGATCAGACGCATCAACTTTAGCTCGGCAGGTGAGGGTTTTTCTCGTCTCGATTCCCACTCATGTACCATTGCTACGCTGACGCCCATCGCGCGGGCAAAATCATCGATCTTCAAACCGGAGCCTTTACGCAGTTGCTCAAACTCAGTAAAGGCTGTGGGCTTTTGGGTCAGGGTCATTCTCTGTGAATCATCTTTGAAAACAATTTGTTCAAGACTGCTCAGCAGTTCGTACATAGGGTCTTTATTTGTCATTGATAACTCCTCTTTACCCTTCAGACTTCAAGCTGTAGGTGCGTTGACGCCATCTGCTCACCCCAGCCACTTACTGGAGTAAGCGCCTGGGAGTTCTCAGGTTGTCGCCTGCCTGCAACTCGAATTATTTAGGGTATACATCTCACAGTGGGCACGTGAACAACAAAGAGCTTATTAAGGATAGTCAGTAAAAAGGGTGAGGGGTGGTCACGGGGGTGATTATTTGTGCGGTATCTTTTGCGTGACCCGATTCAGCCTTTCGTAGGGGTCGACTAATTATTTGATAAAGATACGGGAAAGTTGTTCAGCGCAATTTTTGTAAATCGTAAGTAAAAATGTGGCAAACGGCGGGCGCTGACACCCGCCGTTTACCCGTCAGGCCTTTTGTGTCGCCTTGCCAACCGATGCGGCAGTGTTTTCAACCGGGCGATCGGTTTTGGTCATGGCGTATTTCACCATCAGCGCGGTGGCGGAGAGCAGCGCCGGGATCGCCAGCAGCATGAAGATGGTTTCAAACGATAGTTGCGCCTGCATCAGGAACACGCCGCTGAACGCCCCCAGAATGCCGCCGAAACGTCCAATGCCCAGCATCCACGCCACGCCCGTGGCCCGGCCCTGCGTCGGATAGAACCCAGCCGCCAGGGCAGGCATGGAAGACTGCGCCCCGTTCATGATGCTGCCTGCGATGAATACCATTACGCCCATCAGCACCAGGCTGCTGGTGGAGAACCCGACCAGGCAGACGAACACGCCGGTCAGCAACCAGCCCACCGCGACCACTTTGTTCGGGTTAAATTTGTCCATTAGCGCCCCGAGTATCAGCACGCCAATTCCGCCGCCGAGTGGGAACAGGGCAGTAATGATGGAAGCCTGACTCATACTGGCGCCCGTTTCACGGATAAGCAGCGGCAGCCAGCTGGTCAGTAAATAGAAAATCAGCAAGCCCATGAAGTAGGTCAGGCACAGCATCACCGTGCCGAGCGCGTAGCGGGGCGAGAAAATGACCCCCAGCGCCGATTTATCCTGTACCCCGCCCGCTTCGTGCAGCACAAAGCGCGTGTCGGCGGCGATCGGCGCAATACGACGCAGAATGGTCGCCACCTGCTGCTGCGATTTGTTTTTCGCCACCAGATAACGCGCCGATTCCGGCAGCAGGAAAATCAGCACAACGGCCAACACCAGCGGCATCACCCCGCCGAGGATCAGCACGCTTTGCCATCCGTACTGCGGAATTAACCACGCGGAGATAAACCCGCCGAGCGAGGAGCCAATCGGGAAGCCGACGAACATCAGGTTCACCAACAGGGACCGACGCCGTTCCGGGGCATATTCGCTCATCAGCGTGGCGGCGTTGGGCATTGCGGCACCGAGGCCAAGCCCGGTGAGGAAGCGCAGCAGCGTCAGCTGGTTGAGGCTAGTGGCCGCGGCGGTCATCAGGCTAAAACCCCCGAAGACCACAATGGAGAGGATCAGCACTTTTTTACGGCCAATGCGATCCGCCATCGGACCTGCGGTCAGTGCGCCGACGGCAAGCCCGACCAGCGCGGCGCTCATCACTGGGCCTAACGCAGATTTTTGTACGCCCCATTCCTGCACGAGGTCAGAGGCGATAAAGCCGATAATAGCGGTGTCAAAACCGTCCATCGCTACGGTAATGAAACACAGCACGAGGATCATCCACTGGAATTTGGTGAAGGGATTCTCGTTAATAAAGGCCTGGATATCGGTTGTTGTCTTTTTCATATCGCGATTCCTGGGAGGTAAGTTGTGCGATTATCGAACGTAAATCCGTTAATCGTTCATCAATAAAACCATCAGGACGCTTTTTCGACAACGTGCTGGCCGGGGGAAGCGTGCGATTATCGTCCGGTGGGCTGACATCAGCGCCAGTGAGCTTAATAAATCCTTATTGATTCATTACGTTATAGTCATTGATGAGGGAGCCGGCAATATCATTAATTGTGATGCGGGCAACAAATTATTAACATTACGTCGTAAGTGAGGAAAGCGTGCGACTTTTCCCAACGCGAATGAAGGAAAGGGTATCCTGCAAGGCTTGTGTCGACTATCCTTGTCAGCGTCAGGCACGTGTGTGTGCCAGTTTGCGCTTTTTTTTGGCTGAAGGAGTATGAAAATGGCGACAGGAAAGTCCTGCTCTCGCTGGTTTGCGTCTATTGCGGCGTTATTGATGGTAGTTAGCCTGAGTGGGTGTTTCGATAAAGAAGGCGATCAACGCAAAGCGTTCATCGACTTCCTGCAAAATTCCGTGATGCGTAGCGGCGAACGTCTGCCAACGCTGACCACCGATCAGAAAAAACAATTTGGTCCGTTCGTTTCCGATTACGCCGTGATTTACGGTTATTCTCAGCAGGTGAGCCAGGCGATGGATGCCGGTCTGCGTCCGGTTGTGGACAGCGTGAATGCGATTCGTGTGCCACAGGATTACATGACTCAGCGCGAACCGCTTCGTCAGGCTAATGGCGCGCTTGGCGTGTTGAGCCAGCAGCTGGAAAACGCCAAAATGCAGGCGGATGGTGCGCATTCAGCACTGAAACAGGCTGACGATCTGAAGCCGGTTTACGACCAGGTTTACAACAAAGTCGTGACCCTGCCAGCGAACGCAATTCAGCCGCTGATCCCTGCCGCACAGATCTTCACCCAGCAGCTGGTGCAGATTGGTGATTTCGTGGCACAGCAAAATACGCAGGTAAGCTTCGTGGCGAACGGAATTCAGTTCCCGACGTCTCAGCAGGCGAGCCAGTACAATACGCTGATTGGCCCTCTGGCCGCTCAGCACCAGGCGTTTAATCAGGCCTGGAGCGCGGCGGTTAACGCCACGCGTTAAGCATTAAAGCCGGGTGGCGTCCTGTCACCCGGTCTCTTTCTCATTTCACCTGCGGGTTCACGCAGTTCTTCTCAATCTTTCCGTTTAACGCATCAATCAGGTTATCAACTGCCGTGGCCGCCATGTTGTAGCGTGTCTCATGGGTGGCAGAACCGATGTGCGGCAGCGCCACGACGTTCGGCAGCGTGAGCAATTCTGACGACATCGGCAGCGGCTCCTGCTCGAACACATCCAGACCCGCCGCATGAATTTCTCCTGCTTTTAACGCAGCGATTAACGCGTTTTCATCCACCACCTGACCACGTCCGGCGTTAATGAAAATGGCCGATGACTTCATTTTGGCAAACTCGGCGGCACCGAACAGATGACGGGTTTCATCGGTCAGCGGCAGGATAGAACAGACAAAATCGGCTTCCTGAAGCAGGGTGCCGAGGTCGCAATGGCGCGCGTTAAAGCGCTCCTCTGCCTCTTTATGCTGACGGCGAGCGTTGTACAACACCGGCATCCCGAAACCGAAATGCGCACGCTGTGCCAGCGCTAAGCCGATGCGGCCCATCCCGACGATACCGATGGTTTTGTGGTGCACGTCGGTGCCAAACCAGTCCGGGCCAATGCCTTTGGTCCATTCGCCCGCTTTCACGCGTTCGGCCACTTCAAGCACCCGGCGCGCGCTACTCAGGATCAACGCCATCAGCGTATCGGCCACGGTTTCCGTCAGGGCGGTCGGGGTGTGCATCAGCAAGACGCGGCGGGCGTTCAACGCATCGACGTCGAAATTGTCGTATCCGACGGAAATGGTCGAGGTAGCACGCAGGGCAGGCATGTTATCCAGCAGCGCCGCATCGACCTTTTCGCTTGAGCCAAGCAGGCCCACGGCATTTTTGAACGCGTCGGCATTTTTCTGAACGGTATCCGCGTCCAGATTCGGCACTTTTGTGACTGAAAAATGCGCCTCAAGGCGGCGTTGTAAATCGTCAGGTAATGATTTGTAGAGAATGACGGACGGTTTCATTCCTTGCTCCAGATAAAGGGTTTAGGCGTGGCGTGCGCCGACGGGAAGCTTTTGATTATTAGCAGGCTTAACAATTAAAGTCAGCCACACTGAGACGAAAAGTGCCACCCCCATAAATATGTAGGAGGCAGACGGCGAGCCGGTGGCGCCGTTGAGGTAGCCGACAAACCACGAGCCGAAGAACGAGCCGAGCGCCCCCATGCTGTTGATCAGCGCCATCGCGCCACCGGCTACATTACGCGGCAGCATCTCCGGCACTATGGCGAAGAACGGCCCGTACGGCGCGTACATCGCGGCACCGGCAATCACCAGCAGGCTGTAGGACATCCAGAAGTGATCGGCCCCGACAGCCCAGGAACCGATAAACGCCAGGCCGCCAATCAGCAGCAATGGCCAGACGAACAGCTTACGGTTTTGCATCTTATCGGAGGCCCAGGAGGCGAGGATCATGGCGATGGTGGCGGCCAGATACGGCACCGCCGACAGCCAGCCGACTTCCACCATCCCTAAATTTTCACCGCCGCTGCGGATAATGGACGGCAGCCACAGCACGAAGCCGTAAACCCCGATGCTCCAGGCGAAATATTGCAGGCACAGCAGAATCACGTTCCGCGAGCGGAAGGCTTCGCCGTAGTTACGCACCGCTTTGATGCCCTGCTGTTCCTGATTGAGCTGCTCCTGCAACGCAGATTTCTCTGTCTCGGAAAGCCAGCCCACCTGCGCAGGTTTGTCTTTCACCAGCACCCACCAACAGAAAGCCCAAATCACCGCCGGGATACCTTCAAAGATAAACATCTCGCGCCAGCCGAAGGACTGAATCAGATAGCCCGACACCACCGACATCCACAGCACCGTCACCGGGTTGCCGAGGATCAGGAAAGTATTGGCGCGTGAGCGTTCTGATTTGGTGAACCAGTTGCTGATGTAAATCAGCATCGCCGGCATCACCGCGGCTTCGACCACGCCCAGAATAAAGCGGATCGCCGCCAGCATCGGGATATTGCTGACCATCCCGGTCAACGAAGCGCAGCCGCCCCACAGGATCAGGCACACAAAAATCAGTTTGCGCACGCTGCGGCGTTCGGCATACATCGCGCCGGGGATCTGGAAGAAGAAATAGCCGAGGAAAAACAGTGCGCCGAGCAGCGAAGAAACGCCTTTGGTGATGCCGAGGTCGTCGTTGATCCCCGCGGCTGAGGCGAATGAGAAGTTGGCGCGGTCGAGATACGCCAGGCTGTAGGTGATAAATACGATGGGCATGATGTACAGCCAGCGCTTCATGGCAGAATTTGAACGGTTCATAAGCGTGCCTCTGTTACTGAGGAAATGGCTACCGCGGTATGTAGGGTACAGGGTAGCGTTGTTTGGGTGTTTCGGTTGCTGCCGTCCGGTGTGTGATAAAGGGATTACCCGGCCTCGCCGAGCGCTTCCCGGGTGGGTAATCCTTCGCTGTCGCCCTGGACCTGAATCGCCAGCGAGCCAATTTTGTTACCGCGCGCCACCGCCTGCGGCAGAGTTTTGCCTTCGAGCAAGGCGCTGATGGTGCCAACCGCGAAGCCATCGCCTGCGCCTACGGTATCGACGACGTTCTCCACTTTTTCGGCGGTGACGCTGCCGTGTTCGCCATCCGCGCTCTGGAACCATGCGCCGTCGGCCCCGGTTTTAATCACCACCGCTTTTACGCCGCGGCTCAGGTAAAAATCAGCAATGCCTTCCGGCGTGCGCTGTCCGGTCAAAATAAAGCCCTCTTTCAGCCCCGGCAGCACCCAGTCGGCCTGACAGGCGAGATGATTCAGTTTCTCGACCATTTCCGCTTCGCTTTTCCACAGCACCGGGCGCAGGTTGGGATCAAAAGAGAGTGTTTTCCCGGCGCGTTTCATGCTATTCGCGGCGTGATTGAGCAGCTCGTAGGCGCTGTCAGATAACGCCGCCGCCACGCCGCTGAGGTGCAAATGACGGGCCGACAGAAAGTGTGCGGAATCGAAATCATCTTTGCTGAGATGGCTGGCAGCGGAGCCTTTGCGGAAGTATTCCACAATGGGATCGGTTCCATTTTCGACTTTAGATTTCAGCTGAAAACCCGTCGGATAACGCCCGTCGACGGTGACACCCGCACGAACGATGCCTTCCTGTTTGAGCGAGTCCAGCACGAACTCGCCGAAGCTGTCATCGCCCACCCGGCTGACCCAGCTGACGCTCAGTCCGAGACGCGCCAGGCCGGTGGCGACGTTTAGCTCTGCTCCGGCCACGCGTTTGATAAACGACTCTACCTGGCTAAGCGGCCCAGTTTTCTGGGCGACAAACATCGCCATAGCTTCACCGATAGTGATCACATCCAGTGTCTGATTCATGCTTATTCCTCGCGTAACCAGCGGACATAGCGTCGGGTAACGACCACCAGGTCGTCGCCTTCGAGTGGAAATTCGATCCCGCGCGGGACGTCGTCAGGCAGGGCGTTGAGCAAGGCGGCCCAGCGCGGGTTATCGTCCGGCGTTATCGCCCGCCAGCCGTCATGATGCGGTTCGGCGGCTTTGACGTGAACGTATCCCACGCTCGGGGCCAGCAAGTGTGCGGCCTGTTCCGGGGAATCGCCCAACCACAGCCAGTTGCCCATATCAAACGTCAGACGAATCGGTAATGAATGTACGCGAACGGCGGCCTGGAAGCGCTGCATCGGGGCCAGTTTGCCGCAGTCGGTCTGGTCATTTTCAATCACCAGCGCCACCGGGCTGTCGGCCAGAATAGCGCGCAGCGTGTCCAGCGCGGAAGGCTGCGTGAAATGACCTAAAGAGAGTTTCAGCCAGGCGGCGTTCAGGGCCTGGGTTTCCAAAAGCAATGCGCGGAGATTGGGGTTCAGGCTGCCGTCGGTTTCAAACAGCCCTTCCGGCGCGGAATAGCAGGCCATCAGGTTATGCTGAGAGATGTCAGCCGCCAGTTGAGGCAGGGCGTCGATCTCCTGCGGGGCAAACAGTTCACGGCGGATTTCGACGCCGTCGGCGCCTGCTGCCGCAATGATGGACAGCACGCCGCGCTGCCCTCCGAGGGCCATCACGCGGTCGCGGCCATAGGCGGCGGTTACGACGATGATTTTTCTTGCCATTCGGGACTCCAGAGCGAAATAAGAGTGGGTTTCTCTGTATTACGCTAGATGGAACCGGTTCCAAAGAAAAGGCAGCGTGGTCTATTTTATGATCGTCATCACAGGAGAATTAGCGGCTGGTGGATCCCCGGACGATCAGTTCGCCGGAGAAAACCTGTTCGCGGATCGGGTCACTGCTGCCTTCGATCCGGCGCACCACCTGCTCTACGGCGGCATAGCCGATTTTCCAGGTAGGTTGTTTGAGGGTGGTAATGCCGACACCCGCCAGCTCTGCCCATTCGAGTTCGTCAAAACCGAGCAGGCCGATGTCGCTGCCCCAGTGCAGGCCCAGGCGTTTGAGCGACCGCGCCACCTGCAGCGTCAGCGCGCCGTTGGCGGAAATTACCGCTTTGCGCATTCCGCGATGGGTGGCGTGGAACTGGCGCAGGGCGTTATCGATGAGCGCGCCGTCGTTCAGCGGCACTTCGGCGTTTTCGGCGCTGATGCCCGGATAGCGGGCCAGCGTGTTGCGATAGGCGGTCAGGCGTTCGCGTCGGGTATTGACGCTTCCGAGCGGTTCGCTGAGAAACAGCAGGGCTTCAAACCCCTGATCGACAAGGTGCTCGGTGGCGGTAGTGGCGGCCTGGGTGTTATCCAGCCCGACCACATCGCAGGCAAAATCGGGAATTTTTCGGTCGATAAGCACCATCGGCAAAGCCGACTGTTGCAGGCGACTCAAGCCTTCTTCGTGCATCCCCACGGCATTCACCACAATGCCTTCCACCTGATAACTGCGCAGCAAATCGAGATAGTGCCGTTCCTGATCCACTTCGTTATTGGTGTTACAGACCAGCGGCGTAAACCCCTGTTCGCGGCAGGCGGCTTCAATCCCGCTAAGGACGTTAACGGAATAGGGATTGGTGATGTCGGCGATGATCAGGCCGATAAGACGCGTGCGGCCATGCTTCAGGCCACGCGCCATCAGGCTTGGACGGTAGTCGAGTTCGGCAATGGCGTGTTCGATTCGCGCCAGAAGGGCGTCTGAAAGCAGATGCTTTTCGCCGTTAAGATAACGCGAAACGCTGGTCTTTCCCGTTTTTGCTGCTTTCGCCACGTCGCTGATGGTGGCTCGCGCCTTGTTCGCCATGAGGGCTTCCTTCACCTGAATGTGTGAACACCTTAGCGCGAAAAAAAGCGATGGCAAGCCGTTAATGGCAGAGTTGGCGGGCGTTTACGTCGCAAGCGTGGGCCGGGGGTGGCGAAACCCTCCCCGGCACATCGATTACTGCAGCGGACTGAGGGTGATTTCTACGCGGCGGTTCTGCGCTTTCCCTTCGGCGGTGCTGTTGCTGGCGATAGGATTCGCTGGTCCCATTCCGCTGGTGCGGATACGGTTCGCGGTAACGCCCTGGGTGATAAGGGAGCTGGCCACTGAATCGGCACGCTGCTGAGACAGGCGCAAGTTCAGGTCCTGACCGCCGGTGCTGTCGGTGTAGCCAACCACGTTAACCGCGGTTTTTTCGTACTCTTTCAGTACCATCGCCACGCCAGTCAGGGTGTTGGCCCCGGCCGGTTTGAGGTTGGCGCTGCTGCTGTCAAAGGTCACGTTGCTCGGCATGTTCAGCACGATGTTGTCACCGTTACGGGTGACGCTGACGCCTGTGCCCTGCATTTTCTGGCGCAGTTTAGCTTCCTGAACATCCATGTAATAACCTGCGCCACCGCCAACGGCTGCACCTGCTGCGGCACCAATCAGCGCGCCTTTACCACGGTCTTTCTTCGAGGAAGAAAGCATGCCGATACCTGCCCCCGCCAGTGCGCCAATACCTGCGCCGATGCCGGACTTACCGGCTTCACGTTCGCCGGTGTAAGGGTTGGTGGTACAGCCTGAAAGGGCCAGCGCGCCGCTTACCATAGCGGCAATCATGATTACGCGTTTTTTCATCTTATTTCCTTAATCCTTTTTATTCTTTGCCACGGCGTCCGCGGCGGTTGATTATGACGCGTGTTTGCTGGGAAAATTCCAGGAGCAATCTTTAATTTTGTAAATAAATTGAACACTGATGAAAAAATCAGCGTCGTAACACCTGCATCCGCTAATCAGGAGCCTGTTTTGGCCAACTCATCTGCAACAAAAACCATTCTGACCGCCGCCCACTGGGGGCCCATGCTGGTCGAAACCGATGGCGATACCGTGCTGACATCTCGCGGTGCGCTTTCAGGAACCTTTGAGAACTCGCTGCAAAGCGCGGTGCGCGACCAGGTGCACAGCAAAACACGGGTGCGTTATCCAATGGTGCGTAAAGGTTTTTTGGCCTCGCCGAACAGTCCACAAGGCGTGCGCGGGCAGGATGAGTTTGTTCGGGTTAGCTGGGATGAGGCGCTGGATCTTATTCATGCTCAGCATCAACGTATTCGCGAGACACACGGCCCGGCGTCGATTTTCGCCGGCTCCTACGGCTGGCGCTCTAACGGCGTGCTGCACAAAGCGGCGACGCTGTTACAGCGCTATATGAGCCTGGCGGGCGGTTATACCGGGCATCTGGGGGATTATTCCACCGGCGCAGCGCAGGCGATTATGCCGTACGTGGTCGGTGGCAATGAGGTGTATCAGCAGCAGACCAGCTGGCCGCTGATTCTGGAACATACCGACGTGGTGGTGCTGTGGAGTGCGAATCCGCTGAACACCCTGAAAATTGCCTGGAACGCCTCCGACGAGCAGGGCATGACCTTCTTCGACAAGCTGCGTAACAGCGGCAAGCGACTGATTTGCATCGATCCGATGCGTTCGGAAACTGTCGATTTCTTCGGGGAATCGATGGAGTGGCTGGCCCCGCACATGGGCACCGACGTGGCGCTGATGCTTGGCATTGCCCATACGCTGGTGGAAAACAACTGGCACGATACGACGTTCCTGGCGCGCTGCACCACCGGCTACGCCCAGTTTGCCGAGTATCTGACCGGCGAGCGCGACGGCGTGGCGAAAACCGCCGAATGGGCGGCTGATATTTGCGGCATTGATGCGGAGAAAATCCGTGAACTGGCTGAGATATTCCATCAAAACAGCACCATGTTGATGTCCGGCTGGGGGATGCAGCGCCAGCAGTTTGGCGAGCAGAAGCACTGGATGCTGGTCACGCTGGCCGCCATGCTCGGCCAGATTGGCACGCCGGGCGGTGGTTTCGGTCTCTCTTATCACTTCTCCAACGGCGGGAACCCAACCCGACGCGCGGCGGTACTGGCCTCGATGCAGGGCAGCGTCGCCAACGGCACTGATGCGGTGGATAAAATTCCGGTGGCGCGCATTGTCGAAGCGCTGGAAAACCCCGGTGCGCCGTATCAGCACAACGGCATGGACCGACACTTCCCGGATATCCGTTTTGTCTGGTGGGCGGGCGGCGCCAACTTTACCCATCACCAGGATACCAATCGCCTGATTCGCGCCTGGCAGAAGCCGGAACTGGTCGTTATCTCTGAGTGTTTCTGGACCGCCGCTGCACGCCATGCGGACATCGTGCTACCGGCGACGACCTCGTTCGAGCGTAACGATTTGACCATGACCGGGGATTACAGCAACCAGCATCTGGTGCCGATGAAACGCGTGGTCGCGCCACGCGATGAGGCGCGGGACGACTGGGAAGTGTTTGCCGAACTGAGTGAACGCTGGGAAGCGGGCGGCTGGGAACGCTTCACCGAAGGCAAAAGCGACCTGGAATGGCTGGAAACCTTTTACGAGATTGCCGGGCAGCGCGGCGCGAGCCAGCAGGTAACGCTTCCTCCGTTCCAGCAATTCTGGGAAGCCAATCAGCTGATTGAGATGCCGGAGAGCGAGCAGAATGCGAAGTTCATCCGGTTCGCCGCCTTCCGCGAAGACCCGCAGGCCAATCCGTTAAAAACCGACAGCGGAAAAATTGAAATTTATTCCCAGCGGATCGCCGGTTTCAATTATGCCGATTGCCCGGGGCACCCGACCTGGCTTGAGCCGGACGAGTGGCACGGTAATGCGCAGGCAGGGCAGCTACAGTTGTTGTCGGCGCATCCGGCGCACCGTTTGCACAGTCAGTTGAATCACACGCGGCTGCGCGAGAAATACGCGGTGGCGGGGCGTGAGCCGTTGACGCTGCATCCTGATGATGCGAAAGCGCGGGGTATTGCCGACGGTGACCTGGTGCGCGTGTGGAACGGGCGAGGACAGGTGCTGGCGGGCGCGGTCGTGACCGAGGGTATTCGTCCGGGCATTATCTGTCTGCACGAAGGGGCGTGGCCGGATCTCGATAATCAGGCCGGGGGCATCTGTAAGAATGGCGCGGTAAACGTGCTGACCAAAGATCTCCCAAGTTCGAAGCTCGGCAACGGTTGTGCGGGAAATACCGCGCTGGCGTGGCTGGAGAAATACCACGGGCCAGCGCCTACGCTTACAGCATTCGATCCGCCTGCCAACGCATAATCCAGGTCGGCTGTTGGGTTTCATCCTGCCATGCGCTGTCCTGAATACGGAACCCCAGCGCATGGTAGAAATTCACCGCCCGGCTGTTCTTCTGGTACACCTCGAGGCTTAATTCCGGGTAGCGGTCGCAGACAAACGCGAGCAGCACCCGGCCAATGCCGCGCCCGATACAGGCGGGTGCGACAAACAGCGCGCCGACAAAGCGCTGGTCCATCACGCTGATAAACCCCTGCACCACGCCGTCTTCTTCCCACACCCACGTATGCGCCGCGGGCAGGTATACGTCACGCACCAGCGGCTCGCTCTCATGCCAGTAGCTTTCCTCAATAAACGGATGCGCGAAAATAGTGCTCTCCAGCCACAGCGTCAGCAGGGGCTGGCGGTCGCTACTTTGCCATTTGCGGATCATCGTCGCCTCCAGGATGGCAGAAGCACGCGGTGACATGGTCGTTGACCAGCCCGCAGGCCTGCATAAAGGAGTAGCAGATGGTGGTGCCGACAAACTTAAAGCCGCGCTTTTTCAGCGCTTTTGCCAGCGCATCCGACGCCGGTGTGCTGGTGGGGATCTCGGCCAGCGTCGCGGGGTGCATGACCTGCGGATGGTTATCGACAAACGACCAGACGAAATCCGCGAACGGTTCACCGTTGGCTTCCATCGCCAGAAAGGCACGCGCGTTGCCGATGATGGCCTGAATTTTTCCCCGGTGGCGAATGATGCCCGCGTTCAGCACCAGTTTTTCGACATCGGCTTCATCCATGGCCGCCACTTTTATCGGGTCGAAGTGGTGAAATGCGTCACGATAGTTTTCCCGTTTTTTCAGCACCGTTATCCAGGACAGCCCGGCCTGCTGGCCCTCAAGGCAGATCATTTCAAACAGCTTTTGGTTATCCCGCTGGGCCACGCCCCATTCGCTATCGTGATAGGCAATGTAAAGCGGGTCCTGACTTACCCAACCGCAACGTTCCATCTCACTCTCCCACTTTTTTGATGTCGATGAAGAAATGTTCAACCTGCCTTGACGGCAGAAATAAAAAGACAATATTTAGTAATACGCACTCGCGTAAAAAAATCATAACAACAATGCCGGATTCGGCTCTTTCGGAGTCGCCAATGAATAGTAAAAGATGCAATGGCTACCGGGGTGGTATCTACCCGGCATCTGTTTTTGTGTGGATGTCACTTGCGACATCAGCTTTTGCCTGGCAACAGGAATATATCGTTACTGACCCACAAAGTAATATGCCGGAACGCTATACCTGGGATAGCGATCACCAACCGCGTTATGACGACATTCTGGCGGAACGCATCAGCGCGGCGCAAGTTCAGCCGGGTATGGCGATGAATCAGCCGGATGATACCCCGCTGGATGCGACTCGCACGCTGAGCATGGTCTGGAATATTCCGTTATCCGCTCTGTTCACGACCGGGCCGGTGGCGAGCTGGCATTATGATGGGTCTGCTACTTCGACCTGGAATGAATTTGGCGACAGCGGGACCAGCACCACCGCGCTGACCGACCCGATGTGGCACGCCAGCAGCAGCACGCTGGGCTGGCGTCTCGATTCGCAGCCGCTGTGGGGCGTGCATCCGTGGGCGCAAATCAGCTACAACCAGCAGTTTGGCGATAATCAATGGAAGTCGCAGTCGGGCCTGAACCGCACCCCGACATCCACGCAAGACGGGAACTGGGTCGACGTCACCGTGGGGGCCGATATGCTGCTTAATCAGCACGTGGCGGCGTATGCGTCGCTCTCCCAGGCCGATAATATGAGTGAAGGCGCCAACTATCTCTACATCATGGGATTGAGCGCCCGTTTTTAACAAATTATTATCGCCATAAATACATCTTCAATTCCATTTCGTTACAGTAATGTCGCGCTCTGCCGTGATAGTTAACACTAACTTTTTCCTCGTTTTTATTTTGGCAATGTCATTCATTCCCCTCTCAATGCATTTCATTCCGCACTGACGGCAGTTCATGCTTTTTTTACCCCGCCTGAAATGCACTTCGTTATTTTAGCTGCAGTTAATTTTGATAAGGCCTATACGCCCATGAATACTGCAATCCGCCCTTCTACCCGTTGGCTGACGCTGGTCGGCACCATCATCACTCAATTCGCACTTGGCTCGGTGTATACCTGGAGCCTGTTTAACGGTGCGCTGTCCGCCAAGCTGGATGAGCCTATCAGCCAGGTCGCGTTTTCCTTTGGTCTGTTGAGCCTCGGTCTGGCGATTTCCTCCTCCGTGGCCGGTAAACTGCAAGAGCGTTTTGGCGTGAAGCGCGTCACCATGGCCTCCGGGATCCTGCTCGGCTTAGGCTTCTTCCTCACTGCACATGCTAACAATCTGATGATGCTGTGGCTGAGCGCCGGGGTGCTGGTCGGTCTGGCGGACGGGGCGGGTTATCTGCTGACGCTGTCCAACTGCGTGAAATGGTTCCCGGAGCGTAAAGGGCTGATTTCCGCGTTTTCCATTGGCGCGTATGGCCTGGGTAGCCTGGGCTTCAAATTCATCGACAGCCAGCTGCTGGCGAGCGTTGGCCTGGAAAAAACCTTCATCATCTGGGGCGCAATTGTGCTGGTGATGATTGTATTCGGTGCAACGCTGATGAAAGATGCGCCGCTGCAGGAAGTTAAAACCACCAACGGCGTGGTAGAGAACGATTTCAGCCTCGCGCAGTCAATGCGTAAACCACAGTACTGGATGCTGGCGGTGATGTTCCTGACAGCCTGCATGAGCGGTCTGTATGTGATTGGTGTGGCGAAAGATATTGCCCAGGGCATGGTGCATCTGGACGTGATGACGGCGGCGAACGCGGTCACCGTGATTTCCATCGCCAACCTGAGCGGTCGTCTGGTGCTCGGTATTCTGTCTGACAAAATTGCCCGTATCCGTGTGATCACTATCGGTCAGGTGATTTCCCTGGTCGGCATGGCGGCGTTGCTGTTCGCTCCTCTGGACGCAACGACCTTCTTCGCCGCGATTGCCTGTGTGGCCTTCAACTTCGGCGGCACCATCACCGTATTCCCATCGCTGGTGAGTGAGTTCTTCGGCCTGAATAATCTGGCGAAAAACTACGGTGTGATTTATCTCGGCTTCGGGATCGGCAGCATCTGTGGTTCGATCATTGCGTCACTGTTCGGCGGTTTCTACGTGACCTTCTGCGTCATCTTCGCACTGCTGATTCTGTCTCTGGCGCTGTCGACCACTATTCGCCAGCCTAATCGTGAAGTGTTTGAAGAGGCTCATGCCTGATATTGAAGGGCATAACTCCAGTCGGTAACACATTCCTGCCATAAATCTTTCGATCCGGGCTATTATTTTTGTAAATATTGCCCGGATCACACTTCCTGATGACACTTTTCTCCCGCGCTATGGTCTACTCACTGCGCTTATAGACGTTTCTTATAACTGTTCCTTACGCGATTCCTTAATCTCCTTACTATCACGCCGATAGCTAAGTCGGTTTTTTGTGCCCCTTCTCCCAGGGTTTTTGCTCGTATGAATTATATTAAATCTTTAACGCAACAACGGCTGTGCCTGTTCCTTGCGGTCTACATCGGCCTGTTCCTGAACGGGGCGGTGCTGGTTCGTCGTCTGCTGGGCTACTTCGAAGATTTCTCGGCAACAAACGGCATTTTTGCCGTCATTGAACTCTTTGGCTCGGTGCTAGTGACGTTCTGCTTGCTGCGCTTGCTGTCCCTTTTTGGCCGCCGACCGTGGCAAGTCCTTACTTCGCTGGTGGTGATCATTTCCGCTGCCGCCAGTTATTACATGACCTTTATGAACGTGGTCATTGGCTACGGGATCGTGGCCTCGGTGATGACCACCGACGTTGACCTGTCCAAAGAAGTGATGGGTCGTGGCCTGATGATGTGGACCGTGCTGGCAAGCTTGCCGCCGCTGTTCTTCATCTGGAGTAACCGCTGCCGCTATACGCTGCAACGCCAATTACGTACCCGCGGTCAGCGCGTGCGCAATATCGGCGTGGTGCTGATGGCCGGGCTACTGGTCTGGGCGCCGATTCGTTTGATGGATCGCCATCAAAAACAGGTCGAGAAAACGTCTCAGGGTGATGCGCCGAGCTACGGTGGCGTCATTGCCAATTCCTATCTGCCATCCAACTGGGTGTCGGCTCTCGGGCTGTATGCCTGGGCGCAGGTCGATGAATCATCCGACAGTCGCTCCTTGATTAACCCGGCGAAAAAATTTACCTATGTGGCACCGGGTAAAGAGCTGGATGACACCTACGTGGTGTTCATCATCGGCGAAACCACTCGCTGGGATCACATGGGCATTCTGGGCTATGACCGGGATACCACACCGAAGCTGGCTCAGGAGAAAAACCTGGTCGCTTATCGCGGCACGTCCTGCGACACCGCGACCAAGCTGTCATTGCGCTGCATGTTTGTACGCCAGGGTGGGGCAGAGGATAACCCTCAGCGTACCCTGAAAGAGCAGAACGTGTTTGCAGTGTTGAAACAGTTGGGCTTTAGCTCAGACCTGTTCGCCATGCAGAGTGAGATGTGGTTCTACAGCAATACCATGGCCGACAATATTGCTTATCGTGAGCAGATCGGCGCCGAGCCGCGTAACCGCGGTAAAGACGTGGCAGACAAACTGCTGTTGCCGGAAATTGCGCAGTCGCTGGAAAAACACCCTGACGGCAAGCACTTGATCATCCTGCACACCAAAGGGTCGCACTGGAGCTACTACCAGCGTTACACCCGCGATTTCGCTAAATGGCAGCCGGAGTGTGTGGGCATCAATGATTACTGCAGCAAGACAGAGCTGATCAACGCGTATGATAACTCGGTGCTGTATGTCGATACCTTTATCAGTGACGTGCTGGATCAGCTGCGCGACAAGAAAGCCATCGTCTTCTATGCCGCCGACCACGGTGAGTCGATCAACGAGAGAGAGCACCTGCACGGTACGCCGCGCAAGCTGGCTCCGCCTGAGCAGTTCCGTGTGCCAATGTTGGTGTGGATGTCCGATAAGTATCTGGAAAACCCAGCGCATGAGCAGGCGTTTAAGCAGTTGAAGAAAGAAGCTGACATGAAGGTGCCGCGTCGTCACGTGGAGCTGTATGACACCATCATGGGTTGCCTCGGATACACTTCGCCAGACGGCGGGATTAACGAGAATAACAACTGGTGTCACGTCCCGGCTAAAAGCCAGTAACACGACGGCGAGTTTCTCGCCGATCAACAAGGCTTTTGCTGAAAAGGGATTGACGGGGTCGAATCGCAGCAGTAACATTCGGCCCGCATCGGCGAGTAGCGCAGCTTGGTAGCGCAACTGGTTTGGGACCAGTGGGTCGGAGGTTCGAATCCTCTCTCGCCGACCACATTCGAAAAGCCCGCTTTTTAAGCGGGCTTTTTTACGTCTGTAGCCCGCAGGGCGAAGCCACGCAGTGGCAAGTCATCCTCTTTCGCCCGGTGGCGCTGCGCTGACCGGGCCTACGGGAGCAATGGGTTGTAGGCCCGCGCAAGCGAAGCGCCGCCGGGCAATGATTTACCCCAACAACTCCGTCCCATACGAATTATCAATCGTGCATAGCCAGCGCCCGTTATCTTCCTGGCGGAATACATAGGTCGCGCGGCGGGTAATGTCGACAGGAGTTGCGTCGCCGCCTGGAAAACGCAGTTTAGTTTCCATAATCACCAGCGCATTTCCTGCCCCCTCGATGACCTGCATGTCGCCCTGTTCAACGACCAGCTGACCCTGAAAATAGTCGGAGATCGCCATAAAGGCTTTGCGGATGTTGTCTTTGCCCTGCACAGTCATGCCAGGTTTTACCACCAGGGCGGCATCTTCTGCGTAATACGCCATTAGCGCGTCGTAATCTTTTGCCGATATTGCCTTATCGCATGCTTCGATAATCTGGCGCAGTGGGTGTGAAGTCATGTTATATATTCCTTTGCCGTTTCTGAATGTACCTGCTCATCATCTGTGATCCCCATAACCACCAAAAATCCTCGCCATCCTCACTTCACATCGTCAGTTAACTATTTTGTGACATATTCCATTGTATTTTTTTATATTTGGTTAGCCATTTTCTTGCGTTTCTTATGGATAACATCAGCATTTTCACCTGTGCGTTTTAACGTTCACGCTATTAATCGCTCAGATTATCGCCATTGAGGAAGAAATTTTTAGCAATTCGCACAATTGTTAATCACTGGTTATTGCAAGGTGAGAAGATGATTGTGCTGCTGTTAAGTGCGTAGCATAAATTTCCCTGCTGAAAATACCCTGCCGGAGTTTTTTTAATCTTTGTCTGAGGATTCTCACCGTTGATGTAAATCCCGGTTACCTGTATTGACGTTTGCACATTCTGTTGACAGATTGTAGGGCATGAGGGGCATTTCAGGGAGAATCTGCGCTGCTACTCAGTCGCTCTTCTGAAAGGAATCTCCAACCCTTTTAACGCCTTCGGGCACTACCGAACAGACCGGTTAAAAAACAAAAAAAGGTCTGGCGGAAAACACAACAAACAAACATCACATTTGGAGCAGAATAATGAGTATTTCCTTGAAAAAGTCAGGGATGCTGAAGCTTGGTCTTAGCCTTGTGGCCTTGACTGTGGCGGCAAGCGTACAGGCCAAAACCCTGGTTTACTGTTCTGAAGGCTCGCCGGAAGGCTTTAACCCACAGCTGTTCACCTCTGGTACGACTTACGACGCAAGCTCTGTACCTATCTACAACCGTCTGGTTGAATTCAAAACCGGGACCACGGAAATTATTCCGGGTCTGGCAGAGAAATGGGATGTCAGCGCCGACGGCAAAACCTACACCTTCCACCTGCGCTCTGGCGTGAAGTGGCAGGACAACAAAGATTTCAAACCGACGCGTGACTTAAATGCCGATGACGTCGTGTTCTCCTTCGATCGTCAGAAAAACGACAAAAACCCGTACCACAAAGTCTCTGGCGGCAGCTACGAATACTTTGAAGGCATGGGCCTGCCGGACCTGATCAGCGAAGTGAAGAAAGTGGACGATAATACCGTTCAGTTCGTGCTGACTCGCCCGGAAGCGCCGTTCCTCGCCGACCTGGCGATGGACTTCGCGTCTATCCTGTCAAAAGAATATGCTGACAACATGCTGAAAGCCGGTACGCCGGAGAAAATCGACCTGAACCCAATCGGTACCGGTCCATTCCAGCTGCTGCAGTACCAGAAAGACTCCCGTATTCTGTACAAAGCCTTCCCGGGCTACTGGGGTACCAAACCGCAGATCGACCGCCTGGTGTTCTCTATCACCCCAGATGCGTCCGTCCGTTATGCCAAACTGCAGAAAAACGAATGCCAGGTAATGCCGTACCCGAACCCGGCTGACATCGCTCGCATGAAGCAGGATAAAAACATCAACCTGCTGTCGCAGGCTGGCCTGAACGTGGGTTACCTCTCTTTCAACACCGAGAAGAAACCGCTGGATGACGTGAAAGTTCGTCAGGCGCTGACTTACGCGGTGAACAAAGAAGCGATCATCAAAGCCGTTTATCAGGGCGCAGGCGTTGCGGCCAAGAACCTGATCCCACCAACCATGTGGGGCTATAACGACGACGTGAAGGATTACACCTACGATCCGGAAAAAGCTAAAGCGCTGCTGAAAGAGTCTGGCCACGCTGACGGTTTCAGCATTGACCTGTGGGCGATGCCGGTTCAGCGTCCTTACAACCCGAACGCTCGCCGCATGGCTGAGATGATTCAGGCTGACTGGGCGAAAGTGGGCGTGAAAGCCAACATCGTGACCTACGAGTGGGGCGAGTACCTGAAACGCGCCAAAGCGGGTGAGCATCAGACCGTGATGATGGGCTGGACCGGCGACAATGGGGACCCGGACAACTTCTTCGCGACCCTGTTCAGCTGCACCGCGGCGAAAGACGGTTCTAACTACTCTCGCTGGTGCTACAAGCCGTTTGAAGACCTTATTCAGCCTGCACGTGCTGCGGAAGATCACAACAAGCGTATTGAACTGTACAAACAGGCTCAGGTAGTGATGCATGACCAGGCTCCGGCGCTGATCATCGCTCACTCCACCGTGTACGAGCCAGTGCGTAAAGAAGTCAAAGGCTATGTGGTTGATCCATTAGGTAAGCACCACTTCGAAAACGTCTCCATCGAATAATTAAAAATGTAAGGGGTACGCGAGTGCCCCTCTATGCCCGGCGACGCTGTGCTTGCGCGGGCCTACGAAATTGTAGGTCGGGTCAGCGCAGCGCCACCCGGCAGTTGTGAGCAATACAGACGGGCTGTCGCCAGGCAGAACGTCATGAGAGAGAATCCGGGTTATGTTGCAGTTCATCCTCCGACGTCTGGGATTAGTCATCCCGACCTTTATCGGTATTACCCTGCTGACCTTTGCCTTTGTCCATATGATCCCCGGTGACCCGGTGATGATAATGGCCGGTGAGCGTGGTATTTCCCCTGAGCGTCACGCACAGCTTCTGGCTGCCATGGGCCTTGATAAGCCAATGTGGCAACAGTATCTCCACTATATCTGGGGCGTTCTTCACGGCGATTTAGGGATCTCGCTGAAGAGCCGTCTGCCGGTATGGGAAGAATTCGTCCCGCGCTTTAAAGCCACGCTGGAACTCGGCGTCTGCGCAATGATGTTTGCCGTTGCGGTGGGCATTCCCGTCGGCGTACTGGCTGCGGTTAAGCGCGGTTCCATCTTCGATCACACCGCCGTTGGCCTCGCGTTGACCGGTTACTCAATGCCGATTTTCTGGTGGGGCATGATGCTCATCATGCTGGTGTCGGTCCAGTGGAACCTGGCCCCGGTCTCCGGGCGTATCAGCGATTCGGTGTTCCTCGACGACACGCTGCCGTTAACCGGCTTCATGTTGATTGATACCGCCATCTGGGGCGAACCGGGCAACTTTATCGATGCTCTGGCGCACATGGTGCTGCCTGCGGTGGTGCTCGGCACCATTCCTCTGGCGGTTATCGTGCGTATGACCCGTTCGGCGATGCTGGAAGTGCTCGGCGAAGACTATATCCGTACCGCGCGTGCGAAGGGCCTGACCCGGATGCGCGTCATCATTGTGCACGCGCTGCGTAACGCGATGCTGCCGGTGGTGACTGTTATCGGTCTGCAGGTCGGCACGCTGCTGGCGGGTGCGATTCTAACCGAAACGATCTTCTCCTGGCCGGGCCTCGGGCGCTGGCTGATTGATGCCCTGCAGCGCCGTGATTATCCGGTTGTGCAAGGCGGCGTCCTGCTGGTTGCGACGATGATTATCCTCGTGAACCTGCTGGTCGACCTGCTGTACGGCGTGGTGAACCCGCGTATTCGTCATAGGAAGTAAGGGGCCATCATGTCACAAGTCACTGAGAATAAAGTTGCTGCACCGGTGCCAATGACCCCGCTGCAGGAGTTCTGGCACTATTTCAAACGTAATAAAGGCGCGGTTGTCGGCCTGGTGTATGTGGTAGTGGTGATGATCATCGCTATTTTCGCCAACGTCCTCTCGCCGTATAACCCGGCGGAGCAGTTCCGTGATTCGCTGCTGGCGCCGCCGTTCTGGCAGGAAGGCGGTACGCTGTCGCACCTGCTCGGGACTGACGACGTCGGTCGCGACGTGCTGTCACGCTTAATGTACGGCGCGCGTCTGTCGTTGCTGGTGGGTTGTCTGGTGGTGGTACTGTCGCTGGTTATGGGCGTCGTGCTCGGGCTGGTAGCGGGCTATTTCGGCGGCTTCATCGATAACATCATCATGCGTATCGTCGACATCATGCTGGCTCTGCCAAGCCTGCTGCTGGCGCTGGTGCTGGTGGCGATATTTGGGCCGTCCATCGGCAACGCCGCATTGGCGCTGACCTTTGTGGCCCTGCCTCACTACGTGCGATTAACCCGTGCGGCGGTGATGGTGGAGGTCCATCGCGATTACGTGACCGCCTCTCGCGTGGCGGGTGCGGGCGCAATGCGTCAGATGTTCGTCAATATTTTCCCAAACTGCCTTGCGCCGCTGATTGTTCAGGCGTCGCTCGGTTTCTCGAACGCCATTCTCGATATGGCCGCTCTTGGCTTCCTTGGCATGGGTGCGCAGCCGCCAACACCGGAGTGGGGCACCATGCTCTCCGACGTGTTGCAGTTCGCGCAGAGCGCCTGGTGGGTCGTGACCTTCCCGGGTCTGGCGATCCTGCTTACGGTGCTGGCATTTAACCTGATGGGCGACGGTCTGCGTGACGCGCTGGATCCCAAACTGAAGCAGTAAGAGGCACGAGATGGCGTTATTAAATGTAGATAAATTATCGGTGCACTTCGGCGACGAAGGCACCCCGTTTCGTGCCGTGGACCGCATCAGCTATAGCGTAAACCAGGGCGAAGTGGTCGGCATTGTTGGGGAATCCGGTTCCGGTAAATCCGTCAGCTCGCTGGCAATCATGGGACTGATTGATTACCCCGGCCGCGTGATGGCGGAAAAACTGGAGTTTAACGGTCGCGATCTGAAGCGCATTTCCGAAAAAGAACGCCGCCAGCTGGTGGGCGCGGAAGTGGCAATGATTTTCCAGGATCCGATGACCAGCCTGAACCCGTGCTACACCGTCGGTTTCCAGATTATGGAAGCGATTAAGGTGCATCAGGGCGGTAATAAGAAAACGCGTCGTCAGCGGGCTATCGACCTGCTGAATCTGGTCGGTATTCCCGATCCGGCCTCGCGTCTCGACGTATACCCGCATCAGCTTTCCGGCGGGATGAGCCAGCGCGTAATGATTGCGATGGCGATTGCCTGTCGGCCGAAGCTGCTGATTGCCGATGAACCGACCACCGCGCTGGATGTCACCATTCAGGCACAAATCATCGAGCTGCTGCTGGAGTTGCAGCAAAAAGAGAACATGGCGCTGGTGCTGATTACGCACGACCTGGCGCTGGTGGCAGAAGCGGCACACAAAATCATCGTGATGTACGCAGGCCAGGTGGTGGAGACCGGGGCCGCGCAGGATATTTTCCGCGCGCCGCGTCACCCCTACACTCAGGCGCTGCTGCGTGCGCTGCCGGAGTTTGCGCAGGATAAAGCGCGTCTGGCCTCGTTGCCGGGTGTCGTGCCGGGCAAGTATGACCGCCCGAACGGCTGTCTGCTCAACCCGCGCTGCCCGTACGCCACCGACAGATGTCGTGCTGAAGAACCGGAACTGAATGCCGTCGACGGCGGCCGTCAGTCCAAATGCCATTACCCCCTCGATGATGCCGGGAGGCCAACATTATGAGTACGCCTGAGGCCACCTCGAAGCCACTGTTGCATGCTATCGACTTGAAAAAACACTACCCGGTGAAGAAGGGCATTTTTGCCCCGGAGCGCCTGGTAAAAGCGTTAGACGGCGTCTCATTCACCCTCGAACGCGGCAAAACGCTGGCGGTGGTGGGCGAATCCGGCTGTGGGAAATCCACACTTGGCCGTCTGCTGACGATGATTGAAATCCCGACCGGGGGCGAGCTTTATTATCAGGGGCAGGATCTGCTCAAGCACGATCCGGTTGCGCAGAAGCTGCGTCGACAGAAGATCCAAATCGTGTTCCAGAACCCGTACGGATCCCTGAACCCGCGGAAGAAAGTCAGCCAGATCCTCGAAGAGCCGTTGCAGATAAACACCACGCTGAACAAGGCGGAACGCAAGGCGAAAGTGCTGGAAATGATGGCTAAAGTCGGCCTGAAAACCGAGCATTACGACCGCTATCCGCACATGTTCTCCGGCGGTCAGCGCCAGCGTATTGCCATTGCTCGCGGCCTGATGCTGGACCCGGATGTGGTGATTGCCGATGAACCGGTTTCCGCGCTCGACGTCTCCGTGCGAGCGCAGGTGTTGAACCTGATGATGGACTTGCAGCAGGACATGGGGCTGTCGTACGTGTTCATTTCTCACGACCTGTCGGTGGTGGAACACATCGCTGACGAAGTGATGGTGATGTACCTCGGCCGCTGTGTGGAGAAGGGCAGCAAGGAGCAGATTTTCAGTAATCCGCGCCACCCGTATACGCAGGCGCTGTTGTCGGCGACGCCGCGTCTGAACCCGGATGACCGTCGCGAGCGTATCAAGCTGACCGGCGAACTGCCGAGCCCGCTGAATCCGCCGCCGGGTTGTGCCTTTAATGCCCGCTGCAGTCGTCGCTTTGGCCCTTGCACCCAGTTGCAGCCTCAGCTTAAAGACTACGGTGGACAACTGGTGGCGTGCTTTGCCGTTGACCAGGATGAAAACGGTGAAAAACCACTGGCCTGATTGACTCGCCTGAAGGCATAAAAAAACCCGCTCAATGAGCTAATGCCGATCAGTTAAGGATCGGTTGACCGATCCGGTGGTTGTGCAAGAATCCGTAATCTCTCCAGGGATTACGGATTTTTTTATGTTACTCAGCCAGGCCTTAGATACCGTCCATAAATTTTCTCCGCAGGAGTTTGCTGCCCTTGCAGACCTGCTTTCTCCTGAACTGATTGATGAATGCCTGGCTGACACCGGCGTCGTCACTCTGCGTAAGCGTCGCCTCTCCATGGAGATGATGGTCTGGGCGGTTACCGGCATGGCCCTGTTCCGCTCCCACTCCATGACCCAGCTGGTCTCACATATGGACATTCTTCTGCCGGGTAACCGGCCCTTCGTTGCACCCAGTGCCGTTGTTCAGGCCCGCCAGCGGCTCGGCGAGGATGTCATCCGTCTGATGTTCGAAAAAACACGTCAGCTCTGGTTTGAAAAAACACCCCTGTCTCACTGGAACGGCCTGACGCTAATGGCCGTGGACGGTACGTTGTGGCGTGCACCTGATACCCCAGAAAATGACGCAGCCTTCGGCCGTACTGCCAATGTGAACAAGCAGTCCGAATGGCCACAACTGCGCATGGTCTGCCAGATGGAAGTCACCAGCCATCTGCTGTCTGCGGTGGCCTTCGACAGCGTCTCTGAAACCGGTGAAACTGACCTTGCGGCACAGCTTATTGACCGGACGCCGGACCACTCACTGACCATCATGGATAAGGGCTTCTATGCCCTGGGCCTGCTGCATCGCTGGCAGTCATCAGGCACGGAAAGGCACTGGATGCTGCCCTTACGCAAAGGCGCGCAGTATGAGGAGGTGAGAAACCTGGGCGCAGGGCAGAAACTGGTGAGAATAACGCTGTCGCCGCAGGCGAAAAAGAAATGGCAGGATGCACCGGAAACCCTGACAGCAAGACTGGTCAGCAAGGAAGTGAACGGCAAGACGGTGCAGATACTGACGTCGATGTGCGACCCGCTCAGATACCCGAAAGCCGATATCGTGGACCTTTACAGCCAGCGGTGGGAGATAGAGCACGGGTTCAGGGAGATGAAGCAGCATCTGCTGAATAATGAACTGACGCTGCGGAGTAAAAAGCCTGCGCTGGTGCGTCAGGAGCTGTGGGGCGTGGTGCTGGCGTATAATCTGTTGCGCTTCATGATGGGGCAGATGGCGTACAGTCTGAAAGGCGTGGAGCCATATCAGATGGGCTTTAAACAGTCAGCGTTATATCTGTGCAGCCACCTGCGTTTACTGCCGGGAGTGGCGCCGGGGAAACTCCCCAAGGTCATGGCCGAAATACTGAGTATGGCCTCAAGCTTCGTGCTACCAGGGCGAAGAGCACGGCATTACCCGAGAGCTGTAAAAAAGAGGCCGCAACGTTATCCGTTGCGGCCTCCTTCAAAAGCTTAACTGACAAGCATTAGCTCAATGAGCGGGTTTTTTGTGGCTGGCGATTACTGCGGGTAAGGAACCCAGTCGCCGCCGTTGAGTTTCACGTACGGTTTATTCTGGTACTGAATCACGACGGCGTTGGAGTTCTCTGACACCGGTGCCGTCTGCGGCAGACCTTTGGTCAATTCTTCCCAGTTCACGCTGTCTGCGGTGAACATCTTGCCGTCGACGGCGCGGGACACCAGTTCAGATACCGCCAGCAGGCTGCTTGGCTGATCGATTTCAATCGGTGCGCCTTCATGCGGTGCCTTCATACCGAAGAATTTCACCGCTGTCGGGACGTTGGTGATGTTCGGGCTTGGGATATCACGCAGACCAGACACCTGCATTTTATCGCCTTTCAGCGCGCCACCGTGCTCAGGCACGATAACGACCATCACTTTACGACCCGATTTTTCCAGCTCGGTAAAGAAAGTATCCAGCTCATCAAACATCGTCTGCGCACGGACTTTGTAGTCAGCCGTTTTGCTCTGACCCGGGAAGTGGTTCCCGTCGTGCAGTGGCAGGATGTTATAGAACGTCGCCGTTCGCGTACCCGGTTCTTTCAGCTCGCTTTCATTCCAGCGGTGAAGCTGGTCGAGTTCGTCGTAGACCGGCGAACCGTCAAACGCCACCAGGCTCTGCTTCAGACCTTTTTGGTCCATCAGTGGCGCCTGGATATCACCGTAGTTACGCATCTCTTTCAGGAAGTCGCCGAACACGCCGTTGTGACCCAGCATCAGCTGCGTTTTGAAGCCCAGCGCCGCCAGGTTATCAAACAGGTAGCATTGCTTGCCCGCCGGAGAGTAGAGATTGGTGTGCGATGGCTGACCGCAGCTGGCGCGCAGCAGACGAATCGCCGCCGGGCCGCTGTAAGAGGTGGCAGAGTTAAAGTGTTTGAACACGATATCAAAGTGCGACCACAGCGGATGCTGCATCAAGCCCGCGGCTTCAATGTCATCCCATGAGAGGGAACAGATATTGATAACCAATAGTTCGAACGGCTGTGCATCTGCCGGCAGTGACGTAGGGAACGTAGTCTGACGCTTCTGCTCCGCAGCGTAGAAGCTGGAAAGCCAGGCGTTCAGGTTCGCTGACGTCGGCGGTGCGGTTTGTGCCGGAATATCGCCGACAACAGGTTTCGCATCGGCCGTGGCGACGGTTGCCGCCGCGGTGCCGCCGGTGGTGGTGACCGTACCGGTCGCCTGACCGCCAGGGAACAGCGAGAAGTTCGGGCCGACAACGGTAATGAGGTTCAGCCACACCATGATGACCACGGTGAAGACCGTGATGCGCAGCCATTGGGTCAAGAACATCCAGGCAACCAGCAGGACGAAGAACAGACCGACCATCTGCCAGTTAATAAAGCGCGTCACCAGGTCGATAACGTAGCCCATGCTGAAGCCCGCCACTTCCGAGCCCTGGCTAATGATACTTTCCGGGCCAGGCAGCCAGGTATCGTGCCAGAACAGCGCAAAACCTATCGGGATGGCAATCCAGTGGCGGATTTTGTGCAGTTTGCGGTTCGGAATGGGCAGCAGCAGAAAGGCCATAAAGACCAGGTTCTGCATGGCGTGGAAATTAAGATATCCCGCCCACAGCAGGCCAAACTTCGCCAAAAAGTAGAAGTTCCATCCAGAAAGGCCGCGCCAGTATTGCCAGAATGGCGATGAGGAGACGGCGGTTTGAGTAGGGTTAGTCATCGTTTTGCTTTGCCTTGACGAAATCTGACCGGCGTAGTGTGCCTACCGGTTTTACATGACGGGGTCTAAAAAACATCAACCTGAAGGTTGTTTCAATGCGGCGCAGAAAATGGCGCGCTATGTATCCCAGCGGGAAAAAAATCAGTGCGCACAGCACAACCAGCTGAATAATATCGCTAATTGACATCATTAAGGCTGTTCTCCTTGTGCGTCGGTAAGACGAAGAGGTTCAGGATAACGACGCCAGCTGCGCCCGTCGTGGACAGCGTTTACCTTCGGCGCTTTGTCAGTGCTCATCGGTAATGGCGCATTCCAGCGATCGGCGGTGACGGCCCGCATTTCCACGATTTCCGCCGTAATCTGCTTATCTTCATACCAAATCATGCGGTTCGAGAAGATATCGGCCGTCGGTAACGGGAAGATGTGGTTCAGCGCCGTGTCCAAATCGTTGATGCGACAGAAAGTCAGGAACATCACCAGACGGTTATCGCCAATGGTCATGATATCGCCGAGGCGGTTCGGGCGGCACAGCGTTAACGCTTGTTCCACACGCAGGCCCGGCACCGGTCGCAGCGCCACCATCACGCCTTTATTATCGGCAGGCAGCAGCGGGTTGTTCATAATATTGTGTACCGCGTTGCAGAAGATATCCCACTTCTGATAGCCACGCAGTTTCAGCGGCTGGGTCATCGACAGCAACGTGCTGATTTCGTCCGGTACGTGACGCTGGAACTGCTGTTTCTGCACGCTTTCAATCAGCGTCAGGCAGCGGGATAGCGGCGTATTCCACGGTACAACCAAATTCGCGCCGCAGCCGAGCAGCAGACGTTCATCCGTTGCACGCAGGCTGGCGGTGATTTCGCGCACCACAATTTTCATCGCGCTGCCGCGTTGGCGACGCAGCGAGTGGATGTCATGGGCGAGCTGTTCAATCTGGCTGGTTTGTTCGACGGTGAAAATCACAGTGGCAGCCTGAGCCGTACGCGCGGCATTAAACACCGCATCGTTGGTGTCAAACATCGACCAGTATTCTGACAGCGGCGGGGCACCTTCGAGGGCACTTTTGGTGCTCAGCACATCTTTTTCATCGCTGCGCGGTTGAACCACGGTTTCTTCACGCTCGGCCAGTTTCCAGGTTTTACCGATATAGTTAACCTGAAGCTGTTGGCGTGCGCTGACGCCTTTTTCGTTGGCCCAAAACGCAATATCGAACAGATGACTATCGCCCTGGAAACGAAGACTGGCTAAACCGGAGAGCGAACGATACTCGGCCAGTAATAGCGAAAGCTGAGTGTCAGTATTGTTACCTGGATTTAGGATAAGTAAGGTGCAACGATAGTATTTAGCCCAGCTCTGGGCGTTATTCAGCCATTTCTTGATGCGTTCTGGTGGAATATTCTGCCAGATATTATCTGAACACAGCAGGATAAATATATGGTTTGCAGGATCAATAGAACAAAGTAGATCCCGGCGCAGCGAGTATAGACCACTTTCATTTTTTGGCATGTTGAAAAGGCGTATTTTTTCAGGACCGTGAGATCCATTTAATTTTACTATCTTCTGCGGTTTCTCTCCCATGGTAATCGCGGCGACTTTTGCATCAGAATTCTGCGCAGCAATCGTCTGATTCATCAGGCTCACGGCGTCTTCGCGACGTTCAACGTTGATCCACCAAACACCACCCAGAGGCATATGGCTAACTTCGTCCCATAAGGACTGGATTCCAAGTGAAAATACAGGGTCCACGGTGTCCCTCGTGTGCAAGTTTGACTGTTAATGAGTTTACTAGCAAAACTCTCAGATTAAACCTAACATTGAAATTAAAGAGTAACAGATTTAGCATGTGAACGAATTTTCTGTTCGGGCATAGTGTATCTAACTGATGAACTCGTGTTTTAGTTTCTTGAGCCGAAGAAATGTCCGATACGTTTATCCACGAAATGTCCGATAAAGGTTCGAAGAAATGTCTGAAAATGAAAACCGGACAGCGTCAGAAACAACGCCTGGTTACACCTTCCAAAATGATTTTTTGGCTTTAAGTCGGGCATTCTCTTTGCCCGAAATAGATTATACCGATATTTCCCAACGCGAGCATCTTGCCGCCGCATTAAAGCGTTGGCCATTACTGGCCGAGTTGGCGGAACATAAATAAGGAAGCCTGAATGGCCATTTTGGGATTACAGGGCCTGCGAGGCGGCACGGGAACGACGTCTCTGACTGCCGCGCTGGGCTGGGCATTACAGTCTCTGGGCGAGAAAGTCATCATTGTCGATGCATGCCCGGATAACATGCTGCGCTACTTTTTCAACGACAACATTGCACATCGCGATGGCTGGGCGCGTGCCCTTTTAGATGGCAAAGATTGGCGTGATGCCGGTCTTCGGTACACTTCTCAGGTCGATTTTCTCCCGTTTGGTCAGCTTTCTGTAACAGAACGTGTAAATGTACAGGTCTTGACACCGGTACTCAATCAGGCTGTGGACATTGTTCAGGCCCTCGATCAGAAGCGTCCGCACCATTGGGTGCTTATCGATTTACCCCATGATGTTCAGCCGTGGATGCAGCCGCTGATTGAAGCCTGCAACCATATGCTGACGGTGGTGAATCCGGATGCCAATGCGCATATCCGTCTGCATCAGCAGGTTCTGCCAAAACACGGCCATATCTTGATCAATGATTTACGCATTGGCAGCCATGTTCAGGATGATATTTATCGAGTCTGGTTACAGAGTCAGCCGCGTATGCTGCCAGTGATTATCCACCGTGACGAATCCGTGGCAGAGTGCCTGGCCGCCAAGCAACCGCTCGGCGAATACCGAAGCGATTCGTTGGCGGCAGAAGAGGTCGTCACCCTCGCAAACTGGTGTCTGATGCATTACGCCGGGATCAGCCCGGGCGTGGAGCAGCCATCATGATACGTCTTACCGCCCTTTTGCTGGCACCGGAAGCGGGGGCGCGTCTGCGTGCGCGATATCTGGATTATCGTCATCATCAAGCGTCATGGCTGGGTGCTTCCCTGGGGTGCATCTGGGTCGCCCTCGCCTGGCTGTTTATCCCGCTGGAACACCCACGCTGGCAGCGTATTCGCGCCAACTACAGCGAACTGTATCCGCATATCAATGCGCACCGTCCGCGTCCGCTCGACCCTGTCCGCTATGTCCTGCAAAGCCTGTGGCTGGTGTTGACGCTGCCTGTTGCCGAGAAAAAAAGCTTCAACTGGAATGGGCTGAAAGCCATGTCCGGCGCACGCGGTCGTTATCACAAGTGGATGGACGAACTGCCTGAAAGAATGAGCACCCAGACGGCGCATCTGGACCACAAAAAAGAGCTGCGCCACATCAACCCGAAAGTGCGAAAACTCATTCTCGGCACTGTCGTGGCCTGTTCGCTTCTGCTGGCGCTTGTTTGCGTCACACAGCCGTTTAACCCCATGTCGCAGTTTATCTTCCTGCTGCTGTTGTGGGGCATTGCGCTCATTGTCCGCCGGATGCCGGGGCGTTTCTCCGCGTTGATGCTGGTGGTGCTGTCGCTGACGGTGTCTTGTCGTTACATCTGGTGGCGTTATACCTCCACGCTGAACTGGGATGACCCGGTGAGCCTGGTGTGCGGTCTGACGTTGCTATTTGCAGAAACCTACGCCTGGGTCGTACTGGTGCTCGGTTACTTCCAGGTCATTTGGCCGCTTAACCGCCAGCCGGTGCCACTGCCGAAAGACATGGCCCTGTGGCCGTCTGTCGACATCTTTGTCCCGACCTACAACGAAGACCTGAGCGTAGTGAAAAACACCGTTTATGCGTCGTTGGGTATCGACTGGCCGAAAGACAAGCTCAAAATCTGGATTCTGGATGATGGCGGTCGCGATGAGTTCCGCCAGTTCGCCAAAGATGTCGGTGTGGAGTATGTCGCGCGAACCACTCATGAACATGCGAAAGCGGGTAACATCAACAACGCACTGAAGCTGGCGAAAGGGGATTTGGTCTCTATCTTCGACTGTGACCACGTGCCGACGCGCTCCTTCCTGCAAATGACGGTGGGCTGGTTCCTTAAAGATAAAAAGCTCGGCGTGATGCAGACCCCGCACCACTTCTTCTCTCCCGATCCGTTCGAACGTAACCTCGGTCGTTTCCGTAAGACCCCGAACGAAGGCACGCTGTTCTACGGCCTGGTGCAGGACGGGAACGATATGTGGGATGCGACGTTCTTCTGTGGTTCCTGTGCGGTGATCCGCCGTGGGCCGCTGGATGAAGTCGGTGGGATTGCGGTTGAAACGGTCACTGAAGATGCGCACACCTCGCTGCGTCTGCACCGTCGGGGCTACACCTCGGCCTACATGCGTATTCCGCAGGCCGCCGGCCTGGCGACGGAAAGCCTGTCAGCGCACATTGGCCAGCGTATTCGCTGGGCGCGCGGGATGGTGCAAATTTTCCGTATGGATAACCCGCTGTTTGGCAAAGGGCTGAAGTGGTCGCAGCGTATCTGTTACGCCAACGCCATGCTGCACTTCTTATCCGGCGTACCGCGGCTTATCTTCCTGTCGGCACCGTTAGCGTTCCTGCTGCTGCACGCTTACATCATTTACGCTCCGGCGCTGATGATTGCGCTGTTCGTTCTGCCGCATATGGTTCACGCCAGCCTGACCAACTCAAAGATTCAGGGTAAATATCGCCATTCGTTCTGGAGTGAAATCTATGAAACGGTGCTGGCCTGGTATATCGCCCCGCCAACCATCGTGGCGCTGATCAACCCGAAAATCGGTACTTTCAACGTGACGGCGAAAGGCGGTCTGGTGAAAGAAGAGTACGTCGACTGGGTGATTTCACGTCCGTACTTGTACCTGGTGATTCTGAACCTGGTGGGGATTGCCGTCGGTATCTGGCGTCATTTCACCGGCCCGGCGAATGAAATCCTGACCGTGTGGGTCAGTATCGTCTGGGTGTTCTACAACCTGATTATTCTGGGCGGGGCCGTGGCCGTGTCTGTTGAGAGTAAACAGGTGCGCCGTTCCCACCGCGTTGAGATGAAAATGCCTGCGGCGATTGCCCGCGATGATGGGCACCTCTTCTCCTGTACGCTGCACGACTTCTCTGACGGCGGCGTAGGGCTGAAAATCAACGGCGATGGACAAGTGCTGGAAGGTCAAAAGGTCAATCTGCTGCTCAAACGTGGTCAGCAAGAATTTGCCTTCCCGATGCTGGTGGCCCGCGTAATGGGCAGTGAAATCGGCCTGCAACTGTTGCCGATGCCGACTCGCCAGCACATCGATTTTGTACAGTGTACGTTTGCGCGCGCCGATACCTGGGCGCTGTGGCAAGACAGCTTCCCGGAAGATAAACCGCTGGAAAGTATGCTGGACATTTTTAAACTGGGGTTCCGTGGCTATCGCCATCTGGCGGAGTTCGCGCCGCCTTCGGTGAAATTTATTTTCCGATCGCTCCTCTCACTGGTTGCCTGGATTGTCTCCTTCATACCGCGTCGCCCTGAGCGCAACGTGGGTGAGATTCTCCCTGAACCGGCAATGGCTCAACAATGATGACTATACGATGAAAAGAAAACTTTCCTGGATGTGCGCAGCGGCTGTGGGCATGAGCGCTTTTATTCCACAGATAACTTACTCAGAAACCACGGTGCCAATGGCTGCACCGGAACAGGGTGCCCTGGACCCCGCCGACGCAGCGGTACCGGAACAGGTTGCCCTGGTCACCGCCGCTGCGACGACTGCTGCACCGGAACAGGGTGCCCCGACCGCCGCTGAAGCTGCGCCTGCTGCACCGGGTGATACCGGAACGACGACTGCGGCCCCGGTTCCGGATACGGCTGCACCTGGCATGGTTGATCCAACGGTCACGGACCCTGCGGCGGTGAATGCGGCTGAAGGGACGATGCCTGTGGTGGTAGAACAATCACCGACCCGCGACGTGAAGCTCAGCTTTGCTCAGATTGCGCCTGCCCCAGGCAGCATGTCGCTGCGCGGCGCGAACCCGACCGGTTCTGTGCAGTTTGGTACGCGCAGTGATGAAGTCGTTTCCAAAGGTGTGCTGAATCTGGTGTACACGCCGTCACCTGCGCTGCTGCCGGTTCAGTCTCAGCTGAAGGTTTATCTTAACGATGAGCTGATGGGCGTTCTGCCGGTGACGAAAGAACAATTGGGCAAAAAAGTGATGGCCCAGGTCCCGGTTGACCCGCTGTACATCACCGATTTGAACAACGTGCGTCTGGAATTTGTCGGCCACTACCGCGATGTCTGTGAAAACACCGGCAGCACCACGCTGTGGCTGGACGTGGCGCGTAATACGTCACTGGATCTGACCCTGCAAAAGCTGAACGTGAAAAAAGATCTGTCGCACTTCCCGGTGCCGTTCTTTGACCCTCGCGATAATCGTCAGCTGAATTTACCGATCGTCTTTGCCGGCGCGCCGGACATCACTCAGCAGAAATCTGCGGCGATCGTAGCATCCTGGTTTGGTTCGCTCGCGGGCTGGCGTGGACAGCATTTCCCGGTGTTGTACAACACCGTGCCAGATCGTAACGCCATCGTGTTTGCGACCAACGATAAGCGCCCGGATTTCCTGCGCGACTATCCGTTAGTACAGGCACCGACCATCAGCATGATCGACAACCCGAACGACCCGTATCTGAAAATGCTGGTGGTGTTCGGTCGTGACGATAAAGACCTGTTGAAAGCGGCGGAAGGCATTGCCGCCGGTAGCATCTTGTTCCGTGGCGACTCCGTCACCGTGGACGAGGTGAAATCGCTGCTGGCACGTAAGCCGTACGATGCGCCGAACTGGGTGCATACCGATCGTCCGGTGACCTTTGGCGAGCTGAAAACGTACGAGCAGCAGCTGCAGTCCACGGGTCTTGAGCCCGCGTCGATTAACCTGTCGCTGAACTTGCCACCTGATCTGTATCTGCTGCGCAGCAACGGCATCGACATGGACCTGAAATACCGTTACACCATGCCAGCCATGAAAGACAGCTCGCGTATGGACATCAACCTCAACAACCAGTTCTTGCAATCGTACAGCCTGAGCAGCACCCAGGATACGAAGAGCCTGATGCTGCGCCTGCCGATTATTCAGGGTCTGCTTGACGGTAAAAATGAGGTGTCGATTCCGGCGCTGCGTCTGGGTGCCACTAACCAGCTGCGCTTTGACTTCCAGTACACCAACCCAATGCCGGGCGGTACTATTGAGAACTGCGTGACCTTCCAGCCAATCAAGAACAATGTGGTGATTGGCGACGATTCGACGATTGATTTCTCCAACTACTATCACTTCATTACGATGCCGGATCTGCGCGCGTTTGCCAATGCGGGCTTCCCGTTCAGCCGCATGGCGGATCTCTCCGATACGCTGATTGTGATGCCGAAAGAAGCGACCAAGGATCAGGTCAGCACGCTGCTGGATTCTATCGCCACTATCGGCGGTCAGGTCGGCCTGACCGGTGCTAACCTGAAACTGACCAACGATCCGAGCGAGATGCAGAAGCAGGATGCGGACATCCTGTTGATTGGCGCCATTCCTGAAAAACTGAAGGATGACCAGCATATCGACATGCTGGTGGATGCGACCAAGAGCTGGGTGAAGACGCCGGTGCGTCACAACGAACTGTCTTCTGTGAAGCTCGATGACGGTGAACGTCAGCCGATGGCACAGGCGACTGTTGGGTCTAAAGGCCCGATGGCAGCCATTATTGGCTTCCAGTCTCCGTACCACGATCAGCGTAGTGTGATTGCCCTGATGGCCGATAGCTCACGTGGCTCTGAGCTACTGAACCAGGCGCTGAACGACAGCGGTAAACGTGCCGCGATGTTTGGTTCCGTCTCGGTTATCCGTGAATCTGGCGTTAACAGCCTGCGCGTGGGCGACGTGTATTTCGTCGGCCATCTGCCATGGTACGAGCGCGTGTGGTTCGCACTGTCTAACCACCCCATTCTGCTGTCGGTTCTGGCGGCACTGAGCGTGGTTCTGTTGGCATGGGTGTTGTGGCGTCTGCTGCGCATCATTAGCCGCCGCCGTCTGGATCCGGATGATGAGTAAACGATGATGAAAGGTGTACGCCGGGGTTGCCTGGCGCTACTGACGCTGGTCACGATGCAGGCCTCAGCCGCCTGCACGTGGCCTGCGTGGGAGCAGTTCAAAAAAGATTATATCAGCGACGGCGGTCGGGTTATCGACCCGAGCGACGCCCGTAAAATTACCACCTCTGAAGGGCAGAGCTATGCGCTGTTCTTCGCCCTGGCGGCCAATGACCGTGCGGCGTTTGCGTCGTTGTTCCACTGGACGCAGGACAACCTGGCCTCGGGCGATATCAAAGCGCAGTTGCCGGGCTGGCTGTGGGGCAAGAAAGAGGACAACAGCTGGAGCGTGCTCGACACCAACTCCGCCTCCGATGCCGATGTCTGGATAGCCTGGTCACTGTTGGAAGCCGGACGTTTGTGGAAAATGCCGGAGTACAGCGACGCCGGAAAAGCGCTGCTGTCGAAAATTGCCAGCGATGAAGTGGTCAAAGTGCCGGGGCTCGGCTCTATGCTGCTGCCGGGCAGAGTCGGCTTTGTCGACGATGCAGGCTGGCGCTTTAACCCAAGTTATCTCCCGCCGCAGTTAGCGAGTTACTTCGTGCGTTTTGGCGCACCGTGGAACGCGCTCCAAGCCACCAACCTGCGTCTGCTGCTGGAAACCGCGCCAAAGGGCTACTCGCCAAACTGGGTGCGTTTCAACAAGAAAAATGGCTGGCAGCTCAAGCAGGATAAATCGCTGCTGGGCAGCTATGACGCCATCCGCGTTTATATGTGGACCGGCATGCTGAACGACGCCGATCCGCAAAAAGCCCGCTTGCTGGCGAAGTTTAAGCCCATGGCCACACAAACTGAAAAGACGGGTCTACCGCCTGAAAAAATCGATATTGCCACCGGGAAGGTGGACGGTAATGGGCCGGTGGGCTTCTCTGCGACGCTGTTACCGTTCCTGCAAAATCGTGATGCACAGGCCGTTCAACGCCAGCGCGTCGCCGATAACTTCCCAGGCAACGATGCTTATTACAGCTATGTTCTGACCCTGTTCGGGCAAGGATGGGATCAACACCGTTTCCGGTTTACTGCTCGCGGTGAACTTTTACCAGACTGGGGCCAGGAATGCGCAAATTCTCACTAAGCTTACTCAGCCTCTCGCTAGGGATGACGCTACTCCCTTTAGCGCATGCTGCGCCCACCGCCGCGCAGCAACAATTATTGAACCAGGTGCGCCTCGGGGAATCCGCGAAGCGTGACGATTTGGTTCGCCAGTCGCTGTACCGCCTCGAACTGATAGCCCCGGACGATCCACAGGTGATTGCCGCGCGTATGCGTTATCTGCTGCGTCAGGGCGATACCGCCGGCGCGCAGAAACAGCTCGACCGCATGAAAAACCTGGCACCGGATTCCGATGCCTTTAAAGCCTCGCAAAGTGAAATGCAGCTCTCCACCGGCAAAGGCCGTCAGGCGTTGCAGGAAGCACGTTTGCAGGTGACGACCGGCCACATTCAGGAAGGTCTCAAGCAGTATGACGCGCTGTTCAACGGCACGCCGCCGGATGGCGAGTTAGCGGTGGAATACTGGACGGCGGTCGCGAGGCTGCCGGACCGTCATAAAGAAGCGATGGGCAAACTGCAGTCGCTGAACGCGAAAAACCCGGGCAACGTCCAGCTGCAAACCACCTTCGCCAAACTGCTGTTTGACGATAACCGCAGCGCGGAAGGCTATGCGGTGCTGGAACAGATGGCGAAATCCAATGCCGGGCGCGGGACTGCCCAGCAAATGTGGTACGACCAAATTAAAGATGAGCCGGTCAACGAAGACAGCGTGAAAAATCTTCAGCGCTTCCTGGCCGTATTCACCACCGGTGAGTTGTCTGATGAAGCGCGTACAAAGCTGGCTGATAACCAGACCAAGCTCGCCGATCCGGCGTTCCGCGCGCAAGCGGAACAGCAGGCAAAAGAAGCTGAAATCGCCAAAGTTGAAGACAGTAAGCCCGGGACCTGGGAAATTGTCTGGCCGTTGATCCGTAAGGGCGATGCGGCCCTGAAAGCTAAAAATCTCGATCAGGCCGCACGTTTTTACCAGCAGGCACAGCGGGTGGATAACACCAACAGCTATGCCGTGTTGGGGCTGGGTGACGTGGCTATCGCCCGGAACGACACCGCTGCCGCGGAGCGCTATTACCAGCAGGCGCTGCGTCTGGACAGAGGCAACAGCAACGCCGTGCGCGGGCTGGCCAATATTTATCGGGCGCAGTCGCCAGAGAAAGCGACGGCGTTCATTAACACGCTGTCGGCCAGCCAGCGTCGTAGCATCGATGATATCGAACGCAGCCTGACCAACGATCGTCTGTCACAGCAGGCTGAAACGCTTGAAAATCAGGGCCGTTGGGCGCAGGCCGCAGAAGTGCAGCGTCGCCGACTGGCGCTCGATCCGGACAGCGTGTGGATAACGTATCGTCTGGCGAAGGATCTCTCCAGCGCCGGACAGCGCCCGGAAGCCGATCGTTTGATGCAGGATTTGGCTCGCAAAAAATCGGGCGATCCAGAGCAGGTTTACGCTTACGGGCTGTACCTTTCCGGCAACGGTCAGGATATGGCAGCGCTCTCGCACATCAATACGCTGCCGAAAAGCCAGTGGAATGACAATATTCAGGAACTGTCGGATCGTCTGCAGTTCGATCAGGTGATGCAGAAAGCGAACCTGATGCGCGATAACGGTCAGGAAGATCAGGCGGTTGCCTTGCTGAAACAGCAAACGCCGTCGGCGCGGATTAACATGACGCTGGCCGACTGGGCGCAGCAGCGTGGTGATACCGGCACGGCCATCACCGAATACAACGCCGCGCTGACGAAAGAAGCCAACAATAACGATGCGCGTCTGGGTCTGGCGGAAGTGTACGCCGCAGAGGGCAACGATTCCGCCGCGCGCGAACAGGTGAAGAAGCTGAAAGCGCCAGCGGCAGGCGAAGCGCCGTCGCTCAATACCCAGCGTCGTCTCGCGCTGGTGGATTCCTCCCTCGGCGATACCGCTCAGGCACAGCAGATTTTCAACACCATCGTGCCGCAGGCTAAAGCTCAGCCTGCGTCGATGGATACCGCGCTGGTTCTGCGTGATAACTCGCGTTTCCAGGTGCAGAACGGCGATCCCCAGCAGGCGCTCGAGAGTTACAAAGATGCGATGGTGGCAGCAGGCATTACGACGACCCGCCCGCAGGATAACGACAGCTTTACCCGCCTGACCCGTAACGATGAAAAAGACGACTGGTTGAAGCGCGGAGTGCGCAGCGATGCGGCGGACCTTTATCGTCAGCAGGACGTCAACGTCACGCTGGAGCACAACTACTGGGGCTCCAGCGGTACCGGCGGTTATTCCGACCTCAAAGCGCAAACCACCATGCTTCAGGTGGACGCGCCGTTGGCTGACGGGCGGATGTTCTTCCGCAGTGATTACGTCAGCATGAACGCCGGGAAATTCTCGACCGACAGCGACGGTGGCTATTCGCCGAATTGGGGCACCTGCGGCGAACAAACCTGCTTCGGCGGAGATAAGAGCCAAAAAGACAGCGGCGCCAGCGTGGCCGTTGGCTGGCGGAACGACACCTGGGATGTGGATATCGGCACCACGCCGATGGGCTTCAACGTCGTCGATGTGGTCGGCGGCCTGAGCTACAGCAACAGTGTCGGCTCGGTCGGGTATACCGTTGAAGGCCACCGTCGTCCGATTTCCAGCTCTCTGCTGGCGTTTGGCGGGCAGAAAGACCCGAACACCGGCACCACCTGGGGCGGCGTTCGCGCCGACGGCGGCGGGATCAGCCTGAGCTATGACAAAGGCGATGCCAATGGCGTTTGGGCCTCTTTGAGCGCGGACTCACTGACCGGTAAAAACGTCGATGACAACTGGCGTGCGCGTTGGATGGCCGGGTATTACTACAAGCTTATCAATGAGAACAACCGTCGTGTGACCGTGGGCCTGAACAACATGGTCTGGCACTACGACAAAGATCTCAGCGGCTATTCGCTTGGGCAGGGCGGCTACTACAGTCCGCAAAAGTACCTGTCGTTTGCCGTGCCAATTAACTGGCGTCAGCGTACGGATAACTGGTCCTGGGAACTGGGTGGATCGGTCTCGTGGTCGCACTCGAAGAACAACAACCAGGCGCGTTATCCGAAGCAGAATCTGTTGCCAATCAACTACCCGAATGCAGGGCAAATCGACGACGGCAGCAGCAGCAGCGGTTTTGGTTACACTGCGCACGCGCTTATCGAACGCCGTGTCAGTTCGAACTGGTATGTCGGGGCCTCAATCGATATTCAGCAGGCGAAGGATTACACCCCAAGCCACGCGCTGCTGTACGTTCGTTACTCCGCCGCGGGCTGGCAGGGTGACATGGATCTGCCTCCTCAGCCGCTGGTTCCTTACGCCGACTGGTAACAGATTCGCCTTAAATGCGTTTTCTGCCATCCCGATGAGCAGACTCTTAGCGTATAATGTGCCGAAAATCACTTAATGCCGGGCTCAATTGTGCTAACCCGGCATTAAGTGATACGCCTAAGGGCGTGGTTTTTCTCTGGGGAGAGTTCCTTTGCGCGTTAGCCGCTCACTCACAATTAAACAAATGGCCATGGTGGCCGTCGTCACCATGGTGTTTGTGTTCGTCTTTTGTTCCATTTTGATGTTCCACTTTACGCAACAAAACCGTTTTGCCACCGCCACTCAGCTTGAGAGCGTGGCCCGCGCTGTGCGTGAACCGCTGTCGGCGGCGATCCTGAAAGGGGATATTCCGGAAGCCGAAACCATCCTCGGGCGCATTCAGCCTGCCGGAATTGTCAGCCGGGCCGATGTGGTGTTGCCTAATCAATTCCAGGCCCTGCGCATGCGTTTTATCGAAGAACGCCCGGTGCCGGTGATGATCACCCGGATGTTCGAGCTGCCGGTGCAGATTTCATTGCCTGTATATTCCATGGAACGCCCGGCTAACCCGCAGCCGCTGGCGTATCTGGTGCTGCAATCGGATTCCTATCGCACCTACAAGTTCATCATGAGCACGCTTGCGACGTTAGTGACTGCTTACTTACTTTTGGTGCTGATCCTGACGGTGTCTATCACCTGGAGCATCAACCGACTGATTGTGCGTCCGCTGCGCGCCTTGGCCCGCGAATTAAACGATATTGCGCCGCAGGACCGGGTGGGCCATCAGTTTGCGCTGCCGCGCCTGCATCACGACGATGAAATCGGCATGCTGGTGCGCAATTATAACCGCAATCAGCAAATCATCCTGCGTCAGCATGATGAACTCAGTAGCCACTCCACGCGTTTCCCGGTTTCAGACCTGCCAAACAAGGCGTTTTTACTGGCGCTGCTGGAACAGACCGTGGCGCACAACAAAACCACTGCGCTGATGGTCGTAGCCTGCGAAACCCTACAGGACACCGCTGGCGTGCTGCAGGAGAACCAGCGCGAGATGCTGCTGCTGACCCTGGCGGAAAAACTCAAATCGGTGATTTCCCCGCGCATGGTGCTGGCCCAGGTCAGCGCCTATGACTTTGCTATTCTGGCGCACGGCGTGAAAGAGCCGTGGCATGCGATCACATTAGGTCAGCAAGTACTCACTATCATTAATGAGCGATTGCCGTTGCAGGGCATTCAGCTGCGTCCCAGCGCCAGCATTGGGATTGCGATGTTCCACGGCGATCTGAGCGGCGAACAGTTCTACCGTCGCGCGGTGTCAGCGGCCTTTACCGCGCGCCGTAAAGGCAAAAATCAGATTGAGTTCTTCGACCCCGAGCAAATGGAAAAAGCGCAGCAGCGGCTGACAGAAGAGAGCGATATTCTTTCCGCCCTTGATAATCAGCAGTTTGCGGTGTGGCTCCAGCCCCAAATTCACATTGCCACCGGTAAAGTGTGCAGCGCGGAAGTGCTACTGCGGGTGCGCCAGCCTGATGGAAGCTGGGATTTGCCCGGCGACCTTATCGAGCGCATCGAATCCTGCGGGCTGATGATCACCGTCGGTTATTGGGTGCTTGAAGAAACTTGTCGCCAGCTGGCGGCGTGGCAGAGTCGGGGCATTATGCTGCCGCTGTCGGTGAACCTGTCGGCGCTGCAGTTGCTGCATCACGATATGGTGGCGGACATGCTGGAGCTGCTGAGTCGCTACCGGATCGCCCCCGGCACGCTGGTGCTGGAAGTGACCGAAAGCCGCCGCATTGACGACCCGAAAGCGGCCGTCGCCATCCTGCGCCCGCTGCGCAACGCCGGGGTGCAGATTGCGCTGGACGATTTCGGTATGGGCTACGCCGGTCTGCGTCAGCTGCAGCACCTGAAATCGCTGCCGGTGGATGTGCTCAAAATCGATAAGATATTCGTGGATACGCTGCCGGAAGACACCAACATGGTGTCGGCGATTATCCAGCTGGCCCGCAGCCTGAACCTGAGCATTGTGGCGGAAGGCGTAGAAAATCAGGCGCAGTTTGACTGGCTGAAATCTGCCGGAGTGGATATCGCGCAGGGCTTCCTGTTCGACCGCGCCGTGCCGCCGGATATCTTCGAACAGGACTATCTCTCTACCCAGACTGATGATGTAAGCGCGTAAATATTCACGCGCTTGCGCGAGTCAGCTCTAACTTTTTAACATTTACCCCGCGAAATGTTTCTGTGTTGTTTATCGGATGTTATTTTAAAGCCGCAGGCGAATAAAAGCCTTATTCAGTCTGTGGTTTTATCTTAAGGACATCCTATGAAAACCTCTCTGTTTAAAAGCCTCTATTTCCAGGTACTCACTGCTATCGCCGTGGGTATTTTGCTCGGCCACTTCTATCCAGAACTGGGCGCGCAAATGAAACCGCTTGGCGATGCCTTCGTTAAGCTCATCAAAATGGTGATTGCTCCCGTTATCTTCTGTACCGTCGTGACCGGTATTGCAGGGATGGAAAGCATGAAAGCCGTCGGCCGAACCGGCGCGGTGGCACTGCTCTACTTTGAAGTGGTCAGTACCCTGGCGTTGATTATTGGTCTGGTGATTGTGAACCTGGTACAACCGGGCGCGGGCATGAACGTTGACCCGGCGACGCTGGATGCGCATGCGGTGGCGGTGTACGCCGAGCAAGCGAAAGATCAGGGCGTGGTCGGCTTCCTGCTGGATATTATCCCGTCCAGCGTCATTGGCGCGTTTGCCAGCGGGAACATCCTGCAAGTGCTGCTGTTCGCGGTGATGTTTGGTTTTGCCCTGCATCGCCTGGGCCACAAAGGCCAGCTGATTTTCAACGTGATTGAAAGCTTCTCGCAGGTCATCTTCGGCATCATCAACATGATCATGCGCCTGGCGCCGATTGGTGCGTTCGGGGCGATGGCGTTCACCATCGGCAAATACGGCGTCGGCACACTGGTACAGTTGGGCCAGCTTATTATCTGCTTCTATATCACCTGTATTCTGTTCGTGGTGGTGGTGCTCGGCTCTATCGCCAGGGCGACCGGCTTCAGCATCTTCAAGTTCATCCGCTACATTCGTGAAGAGCTGCTGATCGTGCTCGGCACCTCATCCTCTGAATCTGCGCTGCCGCGTATGCTCGATAAGATGGAAAAGCTCGGCTGCCGGAAATCGGTGGTGGGGTTGGTTATCCCAACCGGGTATTCGTTCAACCTTGATGGGACGTCGATTTACCTGACGATGGCGGCGGTGTTTATCGCTCAGGCGACCAACAGCCACATGGACATCTTCCATCAAATTACGCTGCTGGTGGTGTTGCTGCTCTCCTCAAAAGGCGCAGCGGGCGTAACGGGCAGTGGGTTTATCGTGCTGGCGGCGACCATTTCTGCGGTCGGTCATTTGCCGGTTGCCGGCCTGGCGCTGATTTTAGGTATCGACCGCTTTATGTCTGAAGCGCGTGCGCTGACGAACCTGGTGGGCAACGGCGTAGCGACTATTGTGGTGGCGAAATGGGTGAAAGAACTCGACCCACAGCAGCTGGACGATACGCTCAATAACCGCGCACCTCGTGACAAGGCTCAAGAAATTTCCTCATAATCCCGCGACTTATCCCTGTTATCTGCCCGTAGTCGCTTGATGGACTACGGGCTCCTGCGCATAATTGACCATATTTTTCGTTGAGCGTGTGACATTTCAAAAAATGCACGGTCTAAACGACGTAATTAACTCATAAAAACGACCATGAGTTGTCTTTGTTACTCATAATGTTGTGGTGCAGGCAACGCACATGCAGCGCGAAGTATGATGAGTAAATAACCAGGATTGTTGATTCAGGGGCTTAAATGCAGGGCACAAAAATTCGACTCATAGCGGGCGGAATGCTGATGGTAGCAGCCGCGGGCTATGCGCAAGCAGAAGCGCTCCAGCCGGACCCGGCATGGCAACAGGGAACACTGGCTAACGGATTTCAATGGCAGGTTCTGGCCACCCCGCAGCGCCCGAGCGACAGGGTAGAAATCCGCCTTCAGGTCAATATTGGTTCTCTGAGCGAAAGCACGCAGCAGGCGGGCTTCAGCCACTTTATTCCACGTCTGGCGCTCTCACAGAGCGGCAGTCTACCCACGATGCAGGCCCGTTCACTGTGGCAGCAGGGCATCGACCCGCAGCACCCCATGCCGCCTGCCATCGTCTCCTACGATTACACCCTTTTCAGCCTGAGCTTGCCGAACAACCGCAACGACCTACTGAAAGAGGCGCTGACCTGGCTGTCTGATTCCAGCGGCAAACTTAATATCACCCCGGAAGCCGTGAATCACGCGCTCGGTGGCGAAGATATGGTGATGACCTGGCCGCAGGACCCTAAAGAGGGCTGGTGGCGCTATCGCCTGAAAGGGTCGACCATGTTGGGCCACGATCCGGCTGAACCGCTGAAACAGCCGATTGATACCGAACAGCTGAAAAGCTTCTACCAGAAGTGGTATACCCCGGATGCGATGACCCTGATTGTGGTCGGCAACGTGGATAACCGCAGCGTGGGTGAGCAAATCAATAAAATCTTCGGCGGCCTGAAAGGCAAACGCGAAACCCCGGCGGCAGTGCCGACGCTGGCTCCGCTTCCGCCAACGCCAGTCAGCATCATGACCGACGCGGTGCCGCAGGACCGACTCTCGATCATGTGGGATACGCCGTGGGCACCGATTCGTGAATCCGCTGCGTTGCAGCGCTACTGGCGTGCTGACTTAGCGCGTGAAGCGCTGTTCTGGCATGTGCAGCAGATCCTGAGCAAAAGTAATGTCAAAGATATCGGTATTGGCTTCGATTGCCGGGTGCTGTATCTGCGCGGTCAGTGCGCCATCAACGTGGATTCCCCGAATGACAAACTGAACGCTAACCTCGGCCTGGTGGCAAAAGAGCTGGCGAAAGTGCGCGAAGAAGGCCTGACTCAGGAAGAGTTTAATGCGTTGATTGCGCAGAAAAACCTCGAACTGCAGAAGCTGTTTGCGACCTACGCGCGTACCGATACCAATCTGCTGATCAGCCAGCGTATGCGTGCGCTGCAAAACCAGGTGGTGGATATCGCGCCGGAGCAGTATCAGAAACTGCGTCAGGAATTCCTGAGCTCACTGACCGTTGAAGGTCTGAATCAGGATCTGCGTCAGCAGCTGTCACAGGATATGGCGTTGATTCTCCAGCAGCCGAAAGGCGAGCCGGAATACAACATGAAGGATCTGCAAGAAACGTGGAACAAACTGATGGTGCCAACGACCTCACCGGCCCCTGCGGTCAGTGACGATCACCAGGACGTCACGGATATTCCACCGGGCCAGTAAAGCAGTGAATGGGTGAGGACTGATGTCCTCACCCTCATTTATCACGCGGGCATGGCGTCACGTGGAATGATCGCCCCGCGATACTGAATCACGGTGCTTGCAGTCAAATGCCCACGCTGTGCCGCCGCTTGTGTATCACCGCCAGTCAAACGTACCGCCAGATAACCCGCACTAAACGAATCACCCGCTGCGGTGGTATCGACCACTTTCTCTTTCGGCAATTTCACCGCAGGCACATCCACCACGCCTTCTTCGGCCAGCGACACCAGGCAAGAATCCGCCCCGCGCTTAATCACCACTTCATGCACACCTGCGGCGTGCGTGCGGGCCATCACCTCTTCGACCGGCTTTTCGCCCCACAACGCGTCTTCATCGTCGAGCGTCAGGAACGCGATATCGGTGCAACCCAGCATCTGCTGATAAACCTGCTGCGTCTCTTCGCGGCTGGCCCACAGGCGTGGCCGATAGTTGTTATCGAAAATGACTTTCCCGCCGTTAGCACGGCATTCGTGCAGCAGAGAGAACAGCTTCTCACGGCTGGCCGGGCTCAGAATCGCGAGGCTAATGCCGCTCAGATAGAGATAGTCAAAGGTCGCCAATTCTTCACAAATCGCCGCCGACTGCTCGCTCTCGAGCCAGAATTTGGCCGCCGCTTCGTTGCGCCAGTAGTAGAACGTGCGCTCGCCGGTGTCATCGGTTTCGATGTAATACAGGCCAGGCATTCGGTTTTCCATGCGCTGAATCAGGCGAGTATCGACGTTCTCACTTTGCCAGGCGTCCAGCATCTGCTGGCTGAAACTGTCCGTACCGAGCGCGGTGATATAGCTCACCTGCAAATCCGCGGGTGCAACCTGGCGTGCGATGTACACAGAGGTGTTCAGCGTATCGCCGCCAAAACCACGGTTTACCGCAGAGCCTTTCTCTGACAGCTCAATCATGCATTCGCCAATCACGGCAATTTTTTTAGACATAGTCGTCAAGCCTTCCCGAAATCAAAAAATTGCCGTAAGTGTGCGCTGAGGGGGGGTAACGGGTCAACAATATTAAAACAACGTTCCATTATTTTTTTGAACTGGCGCGGATTCTTCTTCAATCCTGGATGCACAGAAACACAAAATGCCGGCCGTTGAACATAAAGTTCTCACTTTCAGCGCCGATAACCCAATGACGAGTTGCGACAGATTCCCCATTAACAGGACAGCTGAGATGAAGTTAAAGCAGGTTATCCAGCGGCTAAGCATTCCCGATGCAGGCATTGAAGGCCTACAGGAGCGGCGCTATTGGCTGGAGTGTGAGCGTGCTTATACTTACCAGCCGATCTATAAAACCGATGGTTGCCTGATGGCAGTCGAAGTGCTGACCGTGGTGACGCACCCGGAGCACCCAGGAAAGCGCATTGCCCCCGATCGCTATTTTGCGGAGGTGGCGGTACGCCAGCGGATCGATGTCATCAAAGAACAATTGGCGACACTCACGGCGAAGCGCGCATTTTTCGCTGACAACGGGATATTGGCCTCGGTAAACGTCGATGGCCCGACGCTGTTGGCGATGCGTCAGGACCCGGTATTGATGGCGCAATTAGAAGATATTCCCTGGCTGCGTTTCGAGCTGGTGGAGCACATTCGTCTGCCGCAGGATTCTTCCTTCGCCTCGCTGTGCGAATTTGGTCCGCTGTGGCTCGATGATTTCGGCACTGGAATGGCAAACTTTTCGGCATTAAGCGAAGTGCGCTACGACTACATCAAAGTGGCTCGCGACCTGTTCATCATGCTGCGTAAAACCCCGGAAGGGCGTAATCTTTTTGAGTTGCTTATTCAGCTAATGAATCGTTATTGCCAGGGCGTGATCGTCGAAGGCGTCGAGACGCTGGAAGAGTGGCGTGACGTCCAGCAATCCCCGGCCCATGCGGCTCAGGGATATTTCCTGTCACGTCCGGTGCCGATGTCTACCCTCGAAGAAGTGATGCTCAATCTGGCCTGATCGGCGGTTTTTTCTGTCAGCCTCAACTATATTCATGAATGGTGAGGCAAAACAGGAACGTTAACGGCATGACTAAAACCAGCAAAGTCATCACTTTTTCATTTGCGACGCTTGTCGTGTTGATCGTCGTACTGCTAATCGTAATTGCAAATTTCGACTGGAATCGACTCAAGCCAACTATCAATAAAAAAGTCACGGCGGAACTGAACCGGCCCTTCGCCATTCGGGGCGATCTCGGCGTGGTTTGGGAGCGCCAGCCCAGCGAAACCGGCTGGCGAAGCTGGGTGCCCTGGCCGCACGTTCACGCCGATGACATTATTCTTGGCAACCCGCCGGACATTCCTGAAATCACGATGGTGCACCTGCCGCGCGTGGAGGCCACGCTGGCTCCGCTGGCGCTGCTGACCAAAACCGTGTACCTGCCGTGGATCAAACTGGTTCAGCCGGATGCGCGCCTCATTCGTCTCTCGGAAAAAAACAATAACTGGACCTTCAACCTGGCGTCCGCCGACGGCACGCAAAAAAATGCGCAGCCGTCCGCGTGGTCATTCCGCCTTGATAACGTGCTGTTCGATCGCGGGCGGATCAAAGTGGATGATAAGGTCAGCAAGGCCAATATTGAGATCTTCGTTGATCCGCTGGGTAAACCGCTGCCGTTCAGCGAAGTGACGGGTGATAAGGGCAAAAGCGACGGGCCGAAGCCGGGGGATTATGTGTTTGGCCTGAAGGCGAAAGGGCGCTACAACGGCCAGCCGCTCACCGGGACCGGGAAAATTGGCGGCATGTTGGCGCTTCGAAGCGAAGGCACGCCGTTCCCGGTGCAGGCCGATTTCCACTCCGGCAACACACGGGTGGCGTTTAGCGGCACGGTGAACGACCCAATGAAAATGGGTGGCGTGGATTTAAAGCTGAAGTTTTCCGGCGATTCACTCGGCCAACTGTATGACCTCACCGGCGTTCTGTTACCGGACACGCCGCCGTTTGAAACGGACGGACATCTGGTGGCGAAAATCGACACCGAAAAAGGTTCGGTCTTTGATTATCGCAACTTTAACGGGCGCATCGGCGACAGCGACATTCACGGCACGCTGAAATACAGCACCAGCAAGCCGCGTCCGAAACTGGAAGGCGACATGGAGTCGAAACAGCTACGGCTGGCGGATTTAGGGCCGCTGATTGGCGTCGATTCCGGCAAGGGCACTAAAACTAAAGAGGTGCAAAAGGATGCTCAGCCTTCCGGAAAAGTGCTGCCACACGAGCGTTTCGAAACCGATAAATGGGACGTGATGGATGCCGATGTGCGCTTCAAAGGCGGGCATATCGAGCACGGCAGCACGCTGCCGCTGAATAATCTCAGTACCCATGTGATTCTCAAGCGCGGCGACCTGCGCCTGGAGCCACTGAAATTTGGCATGGCTAACGGTACCATCAACGCCAATATTCATCTTGCCGGGAATAAAAAACCGATGCAGGGCGAGGCGGATATTCAGGCCAGACGGCTGCGGCTTAAAGAGCTGATGCCGAACGTCGAACTGATGCAGAAGACAATCGGTGAAATGAATGGTGATGCGAAGCTGCGCGGCACGGGGAATTCAGTCGCCGCACTGCTTGGCTCGAGCGACGGTAACCTGAAACTGCTGATGAACGACGGGGTGGTCAGCCGCAACCTGATGGAAATTCTCGGCCTCAACGTGGGGAATTTTATCGTCGGGCAGATTTTCGGTGACGACGAAGTGCGGGTGAATTGCGCGGCGGCCAACGTCAATATCAGCCACGGTGTCGCGCGGCCACAGATTCTTGCCTTTGATACTGAAAACGCGCTGATTAACGTGACGGGTTCGGCGAGTTTCGCCTCTGAGCAGCTGGATTTGACCATCGATCCGGAAAGTAAGGGGATTCGTATTATTACCCTGCGTTCACCGCTTTATGTGCGCGGGACTTTCAAGAACCCGGATTACGGCGTGAAGCCTGGGCCGCTGATTGTGCGCGGCGCAGTGGCGGCTGCGCTGGCAACGCTGGTGACACCTGCGGCTGCACTGCTGGCGTTGATCTCACCGTCGGAAGGCGATGCGAATCAGTGTCATGTGATTTTGTCGCAGATGCGGAAGTAATGAGCGCGCGGTTCCCCTCTCCCTAACCCTCTCCCACAGGGAGAGGGAATATCCCGAAACTTGCCGGGAGTGTCGGTTTTCTCCCTCTCCCCGTGGGAGAGGGCCGGGGAGAGGGCATCAGGCAGGAACAAACTTACAGCGACTGATTCCGTGTCTCATGCGTCAGCACCAGCGCAATCAGCGTCAGGGCCGCCATCGACGCCAGGTAGTAACCCACGTATGCCAGACCGTAAGTCCCGGTCAACCACGCAGCGATGTAAGGCGCCACGGACGCACCCAAAATCGACGACACGTTATACGAGAACGACGCCCCGGTGTAACGCACTTCGGTCGGGAACAGCTCCGGCAGCAGCGCGCCCATTGGGCCAAACGTCAGGCCCATCAGGCTCAGGCCCAGCAGCAAATACGCCATAATCAGCATCGGGTTGCCCGAGCCCAGCAGCGGCTGGAACACGAACAGGCCAAACAGAATAATCAGCGTCGTAATGGTGATCATGCTCTTACGACGACCAAAGCGGTCAGCCAGCAGGCCAGCAATCGGTACCATCACGCCAAAACCAATCACCGCCATCATCAGCATCCACAGCACTTCGTTGCGTGGCAGGCCCAGACCGTGCGGCACCGCAGCGGTGCTGTAGGTCATTGAATAAACGGTCATGATGTAGAACAAGGTATACGTCGCCAGCATGATAAAGGTGCCGAGTATGGTCACCCGCAGATGCTTGCTGAGCAAGGTGCCCATCGGCACTTTCACCTGTTTCCCGGCGGCAGCGACTTTGGCGAACACCGGTGTTTCGTGCAGGGAAACACGGACGTACAGCCCGATAATCACCAGCACCGCAGAGAAGATAAACGGCACGCGCCAGCCCCAGCTCATGAACTGTTCATCGGTCAGCAGCCAGGAAAGCAGCAGGAAGGTGCCGTTGGCAAAGAAGAAGCCAATCGGCGCGCCAAGCTGTGGGAATGAGCCATACAGCGCACGCTTTTTCGGTGGCGCATTTTCCGTCGCCAGCAGCGCCGCGCCGCCCCATTCACCGCCCAGACCGAGGCCCTGACCAAAACGCGCCAGCGCCAGCAGCACCGGAGCCAGAATACCAATGGTGTCGTAGCTCGGCAGTAAACCGATAACCACAGTAGAAATCCCCATCGTCAGCAGGGACGCAACCAGCGTCACTTTACGACCGACGCGGTCGCCAAAGTGGCCGAACAGCGCCGAGCCAATCGGACGGGCTACAAACGCGATGGCGAACGTCGCAAGGGATTGCAGTGTTGCCGCAGCCGGATCGCCCTGCGGGAAGAAAATATGGGGGAACACGATAACCGCCGCGGTGGCATAAATGTAAAAGTCGAAGAACTCAATGGCGGTGCCAATGAGTGACGCGACGACGACTTTATTCCGCGAGTTGACCGGGGCGATGTCCTGCTGAGTATCGAGTGTTGTGGCAGCTGATTGCATAATCTTTTCTTATTTTTAGGCGAACGAACGGCCATATTACGCACAGCAAAAGCGACATTTCAATGTGTAACAAGGTGGGAAGCCGGGTGAAAAACAGGCAAAAAGCGGATAATTTTCGGGCCAGCGAAATCACTTCTATGAAATGCTTCACACAATTCGATAATAAGTGAATATCACTGCTTTTAGGTTAAATAAAAGTTACCAACTGGATTTATCGACTAGAAATGGAAATCGGGCTGATATTTCAGCCCGATAACCGTATCAGTGGTGCGTTTTGCCCGGCATCCGCCGGTCATCTTTGTATTCGGCGGTGGCAATCCACGCGGCGCAGAACAGCGTCAGGCGGGCGAAGAAGTAGAAAAACGCCATGATCCCGAGCACCGAGCCAAATGCCGCCCCGGACGGGGATTTCACCAGCGCGGGCAGCGTCCAGGTCATGATGATTTTAATTACCTCAAAGCCGATGGCCGCAATAAAGGTGCCGCGAACCAGTGCTTTTCGGCGTGGGCGATGGCGCGGGAGTCGCCAGAAAATCCAGAAGAACAACAGATAGTTGGCGAGAATCGAAATCGCGAGGCCGATAACGCGCCACGTCGGTTTCAGCCATTCAACCGAGTCCAGATACAGCGCAGAGATGATCATCTGCTGCGCAGCCCCGGCGACGGAGGTAATCGACAGCGTGACAATCAGCGCAATCAGCAGGCCAATCAGCGACACAAAATCGCGGAAGTACTTAACCCAGAATTTCTCCTGGTCCTGCGGCGAGCGTTCCCACACGTCGCGCGACTGGGCGCGAATGGCCTCGCGCAAATTACCCATCCAGTTAATTCCGGAGTACAGCGCCACCAGAAGACCGACAATCCCGACGGTGGTTCGCTGCTGAATCGCCGTACTGATGGTGTTTTTCAGCGTGGCGGCGAGGGTCGGGTCGCTGACGTTGACCAGAATCTTATCGAAAATATCCTGCAACAGCGTTGGGTGCGAGACGAGGACAAAACCGGCCGCAGCGAACGACACCATCAGAATCGGGATCATCGACAGGAATGAGAAGTAGGTAATGGCCGCGCCAAACTGATTGCCCAGGCGATCGTTAAAGCGCTCGGCGGCGCGAATCAAATGGGCGATAAACGGCTGGCGCTGCACTTTTTTAGCGGTGCCGGTGGCTTTGTTCAGCGCACCGCTGGCCCGCTGTTTGATGCCCGAAGCGGAAGGGTCATCAGTCTCCATTTTCCTGACGGGATCGTATTCCAGATCCTGAGTAGGGCGTTTTGCGTCGTTATCCGGCGTCATCAGGTATTTATTCCTTCTTTTTACAACATAAACGAAATTATAGCCGATGAGGGGTCGATGATTGACGAAACCTCATGGCGATTAATCAACGTAGCTTTTCAGCACGTCGGTTAACCACTCCATAAACAGATGTACGCGGCGGGAAAGGTTGCGGCGATGCGGGTAAATCAGCGACACCGGCATCGGTTCGGCGCGGTAGTGCGGCAGGATTTCGACCAGTTTTCCGCTGCGCAAGGCATCCTTCACGCCGATGCGCGGCACCTGAATAATCCCCAGCCCGGCGAGGCAGGCTGCGTGATAGGTTTCGGTACTGTTAACCGTCAAAATACCGCCGGTTTTCAGCCAGCGAATTTGATTATCGGTATTGAGCTCAAAGCCCTGTGGGCGCACGCCGAGGCTGGTGGCGTAGTGCACCATCGCATGGCCCGCGAGATCGTCGAGGGTTTCCGGGTAGCCAAAACGTTCCAGATAATTAGGGCTGGCGCAGTTAATTACGGTCAGTTTGCCGATCGGCCGCGCCACTAATCCAGAATCTTTCAGCGTGCCGACGCGCACCACGCAGTCGAATCCTTCCCGAATCACATCCACCAGGCGGTCGCTGCTGCTCAGCTCCAGTTCGATACCGGGATACTGTTGCAGGAACGCGGGCAGTTTTGGAATGACTAAATTTCGAGCAACGCCCACCGGCATGTCGACCCGTAAACGCCCGCTGATGCTGGTGGGGTCATGCTGGAACATGCCGTCGAGTTCATCGAGGTTGCTGAGCAAATCTTTTGCGCGTTCGTAATAGACCATCCCATCCTGCGTAAGCTGCACCCGGCGGGTGGTGCGGTGTAAAAGGCGTACGCCCAGCAGGTTTTCCAGCGCCTGGATTTGCCGCGATACGCTACCTTTTGGAAGGCCGAGCGTGTCAGCCGCGCGCGAAAAACTCTCCAGTTCTGCGACGCGAATGAACAGCTGCATTGCGTGAATTTTATCCATACGTAACGGCCTTTGTTGTTCTCAGTGAAACAATGAAACGTAATTTCGTGCCTTTATTGATTATACACAACCTAATAAGCTCTCTCTCACTGTTCTCCTGTCTGAAATGAGGTTGGTTATGACACAACGTATCGCTTTGATCACTGGCGCAAGCCGTGGGCTGGGAAAAAACGCGGCCCTGAAGCTGGCAGCGAAAGGAATTGATATTCTGCTGACGTACAACAGCAATCAGCAGGAAGCACAAAAAGTTGTCGCGGAAATTGAGAAATTTGGCGTGAAAGCCGCGGCATTACAGCTGAACGTCGCCGAAGTGTCGGGTTTTGAGAAGTTCGCTCAACAGGTTCAGCTGCAACTGCAACAAACCTGGCAGCGCGACACCTTTGATTATTTAGTGAACAACGCCGGAATCGGTCTGTACGGTGCGTTTGCCGAGACCAGTGAAGCGGTGTTTGACGAGCTGATGAACATCCACTTTAAAGGCCCGTTCTTCCTGACTCAGCAGCTTCTGCCACTCATTCAGGATGGCGGCCGGATCCTGAACGTGTCGTCTGGGCTGGCGCGTTTTGCGCTGCCGGGCTTTGCGGCTTACGCCTCCATGAAAGGTGCGATGGAAGTGCTGACGCGCTACCAGGCGAAAGAACTGGGCGCGCGCGGTATTTCGGTCAACATTATTGCCCCGGGTGCGATTGAAACCGACTTCGGCGGCGGGCGCGTGCGTGATAATGCGGAAATGAATCAGTATGTTGCATCCCAGACGGCGCTTGGCCGGGCGGGCCTGCCGGATGATATCGGCGGCGCGATTGCCGCGCTGCTCAGCGACGAGCTGGGCTGGATGAACGCGCAACGCATTGAAGTTTCGGGCGGGATGTTCCTGTAAGTCTGACCCTCTCCCATAGGGCGAGGGTTAGGGAGAGGGAGACTCAGGTCTCTTTATCCCCTCGCCCCTATGGGGAGAGGGCTAGGGTGAGGGGCGTTGATACTCGTGACGCAATAATCCCAGCACCCAATCGTTGTGCCATTTCCCGCCAATCAGATAGCTTTCCCGCAATTCCCCTTCCAGCATAAAACCCGCTTTCTCCAGCACCCGGCGCGAGGCGCTATTCCCCACGGTGACTGTGGCGATGAGCCGCCGTATCTCACCGGTGGTAAACGCAAAATCACATACCGCGCGCAGCGATTCCGTGGCGAACCCTCTACCGTGCGCTTCGGGTGCAAATAAGAAACCCACTTCCGCACAGTCCGGCTCCCGGTGAATATACCCGGTCAAGCCCACGGGCATGCCCGTTGCCTTCTCCCGAACCAGCAGGCACAGCCAATGTTCGGCACCCGGCTTCCACTGCGGTAGTCGCGATTCAAATGCTTCTCGGATCTCGCTTTCCGGCCGTGAATCATCCACGTAGCGCATCACTTCCTGGTTCTGCTCCAAGGCCAAAAAGAAGGGCCAGTCCGCTTCGGAAAGCGATTCAGCACTCAATCTGGGTGTCACGATTTTTACCATCGTATTTACTCCGGGTACTTTTATCGGTTTATAGACGGATTAGCCCACATCACACTGATGTAATCTCATTTCTAACTTGCTAAAAACAAAAATAAAACCCCGTAATGTTCGGGGATACTGATGTCCTCTGAGAAGGAAAACAGATGCACACTGCATCGCACTATTCCGGTGACCAGTTTGAGCACTGTCTGAGCGTGATCCGCCAGGCGGCGAGCGAGATCCTCTCGCTGCTGAATGTCCACGGCGCTGACGCGAAAGATCCGCGCGGGTTTCTCGAGCAACTCGAGCAGGCCCGGCTGAATCTGGGCGGTTGGGCGAACGTGGCGCGGCGGCTCAATCTCAATGATGCGCAGATTAGCGATTTCACCTTGCAGCTGCGCCATTTGCAACAGGTGGTCCCGGTCTATGAACGCGGACAGGCGGTGACCGACAACCAGATGATTGCGGCGCTGCGTTTCGTTGCCGCGCTGGAATTTGTGCGCCAGCAGCAGCCGCGTCTTAAATTTGATTCGCTGCCCGGCGAGGATGGCGATATGCATCAGGAACAGGCTCAGCGGCAGCTGCGCGCCCTGACGCTGATGCTCAAAGCGCTGATTAGCCAGGCTTTCCCCGATGCTACACGCCTGAATGATTCCCTCAAGCTGCAGTTCGGCGCTGACAGCGTTCGTCGATGGCTGGCGAACGGCGACACCGGGGATATTCTGTCGGGCATGTTGTTCAGCGATTTGGCCCTGCTGATCGTCGATAAAAAAGCCTTTGCCCGTCATTACTCGACGCTGTTTAACGCCGCGTCAGCCCTGACGTTTCTGGCGGAACAGCGCGTCACGCTGCATGCGTTTCTGGAAGATTGCCGGATGATGCGGAACGCCGTCCTCGCGCACCGTCCGTTGACGACGACTGAAATGGTGCTGCTCGATAACTATCTGCGCCAGATTGCCAGCCCGGTTCAGCGCGCGTTTGAGCAGGGCCGCACGCGGGTGAATCCGGCGTCTTTTATGGCGGTGGACAGCAACGAATTACACCATTTCTGGGAGAATGCCCGCGGCAAAGATCGGGCGCTGGGGGGCGATGTTTCGCCGGTCCGAGAGAATATCGAACCGCCGAAAAAGCAGGCGGTGCGCAGCCCGGAAGACCGTGACCAGGTGATTTCAACGGTGCTGTGGTGCTCCGTTGGCGTGGCGATGCTAGTGATGGCGTTCGCTGCACTGTGGATGTTTAACAACGTGGCGCCTGCGGAATCGACAGCGCAGGCAAGCGAAGCGCTGGTGGAGGCGCCGGAGCGTGAAACTCCGTCGCCGCGCGAGAAGCTGGCAAATAGGGGGATCAGCTGGGATATCAATAGTCTGCGAGCGGCCATCGACCGCAACGATACTCAGGTGACGATGCTGTTTTTACAGGGCGGAATGACCTGGCAGCTGGCGTGGACCGAGCAGGCGCAGTCGTTCCGCTCCGATGAGGTGCTGGAACTTTTGCTGCGCTACCGGCTGCAAATGGATGAGCCAAAGCCGTGCCGGCGGTTTATCAGCACCCTCAGCCACGCGATGGCCAACGGCGAGTCGTTAACGTCGGTGCGCAAAGAGTATTTACAGGCGTTCTGCGCCACACCTGCGGTGATCGAACGCCAGCACTACAACGTTTCGCAGGCCAGGCTGCGCGCGGATGCCACGCCGGATGCGCAAAATAAAAAATGGCTCACTATTCAGTCAGCCATTTATAGCGCCATTCGATAACAGCGTTACGGTTCGCCGTACAGACCCATCAGGCGGCGCGCCACGCCGTTGGTCCAGCCGAAGCCGTCCTGTAACGGATATTCTCCGCCGCCCCCTTCACGGGGCGTACCGGTGGCGATGTGATATTTCTCAATCACCTTCTGATGGTGCTGATAAAAGTGGTTCACGGTTTTCAGCCAGCTACGGGCGATTTCATCGCCCAACGCGTCGTTGCCGTACAGCTTGAAGCCCTGAATCGCCATCCATTGCAGCGGTGCCCAGCCGTTGGGGAAGTCCCACTGCTCGCCGCTGTCGTACTCGGTAGTGAGGATCCCGCCGGGTGTCAGCAGTCTTGTGCGCACCGCGGTGTCGAGTTTATCCGCCTGTTCATGCGTGGCCATGCCGACGTACAGCGGCACCATGCTGGCGGCAGAAAACAGCGCCAGCTCTTCGCGACGCCAGTCGTAGTCGCGATAACAGCCCTGTTCGTCATCCCACAGATAGCGCGTCACCGCCGCCCGGCGTTCGCTGGCCTTATGGCGGAACTCGGCTTCGGTTTCCCGATCGCCTTTGGCACCGGAAATATTGGCGATGGTGCTTTCCAGCTTGAACAGAAAGGCGTTCAAATCGATGGGAATAAACTGGGTGGTGCGGATACTCGCCAGGCGCGTGGTGTCCCGCAGCCAGCGCGAAGAATAATCCCAGCCGGACTCTGCCCCGGCGCGTAAATCGCGATACACCTCATTCGGTGGTCGGCCTGAATGGCGCGCGGTTTCCACATCTTCCAGCCACGATTCATCGCGCGGGGTATCACGGTCGTCCCAGTAACGGTTGAGCAGCGAACCGTCCGGCATGCGCACCACATGGCGCCACGCCTGGTTCGGCAACAGGTTTCCAGACCCGTCCATCCAGAAGTTGTATTCCATTTTCAGATGGTCGAGATAGCGTTTCGCGCCGCGCACGCCGTCTTCTTCAAACAGCTCCACCATCAGGGCGAATACCGGCGGCTGCGAGCGGCTGAGGTAATAGGTGCGGTTGCCGTTCGGGATGTGGCCGTAGCGCTCAATCATCCACGCGAAGTTATCGGCCATGCATTTGAGCAAGTCCCCTCGACCACTTTCCGCCAGGCCGAGCATGGTGAAATAGGAGTCCCAGTAATAGGTCTCGGTGAAGCGTCCGCCGGGTACGATATACGCCTGCGGCAGCGCCAGCAGGGAGGACCAGGGTATGTGATCCTGCGGCTCGCGCGTTAGCACTGGCCACAGCGTGTCGATATGGTCTTTGAGCGATTTGCTGGGGTCGGAAACGTAGTCGTCGCTGTGGTCTTCCGGCAGCCAGAAATGCTCCTCAACGAAGGTTTTCAGATTAAAACCGGGCTGACGTTTTTGCTGGCGGAAGCGGATCAGGATATCCAGCGGGTCCATTCTCGGCGCGCAGTCGGGGAAGGTTTTGCTGTCGGCAAAGATTCGTGCCGACTGGACGCGCTCAAACAGCTCCATATAGCGGTCTGCGGGAGTCAACGCGTCGGACGCGGGCATCCCTTCGATCATTTCCGGTTCGGGCTCAACCTCGAACATTTCATCCAGTTTTAATTCGCACGGATCAGTGAGATAGCAAAGCTCAGACTCGATGGTCTGCGCTTCGTCGGTGTCCGGGTTGCGTAATTTCTGGTTGAGCATAGGGTAAAACCTCCGGATAGCGTCAAAACAAGGAGCCGGAAAAAAATCCGGCACACTATTAAGCGTAGACATTCGCTTCGATGTCTGGGGGCAAAAGCGTGCGCTTTGTCACGTTTATCGGCTTTTTCCCAAACGTGATTTTCGTCTAATCGGATGTTTTAACGCAAAAATCAGTGAAAATGAGTCGAATTGATGGTTTATCACTTTCAGAGCTTTCACTTTGCAACCAATTATGAATATCGTTATGGTCTTGCCCTCCATCGATTTGTACACATTATGCACTTTATTAAACGGGAAGGTCCGTGTTGAAAGGGTTAATACTCCCTGGGCTGATAGCGTCTGCGCTGCTGACAGGCTGCGCCGGCACGTTGTCGCAAATGAATATGCCTTCCAGTGAAGTAAAGCAGGTGGCGCAAAACGGACGAGTCCTTTCCGTTAATGAGCTGGTCACCGAATATATGCAAAGCAAACAGGTGCCGGGCATGGTGGTCGCCGTCATTCAGCATAATGGCCCGCCGAAGTTCTATTGTTACGGCATTACCGATGCCAAAAACCACTACCCGATAACGCCGGATACCCTGTTTGCGCTGGGCTCCTTGAGCAAAGGCATTACCGCAGAAGTGGTGACGTTGATGGTGAACGAAGGGCGTCTACACTGGGACGACACCTTAGCCACGCTGCTGCCGCCGGGAACGCCGCTGAGCGCAGACGCGCAAAACATCACCCTATTACAGCTGGTGACGCACACTTCGGGCCTGCCGCGTCAGCCGATGAATCTGCTGTCGCTGGAGCATCTGGTGAGTTACCTGCGCGACGGCGAGAATTTCTATCAGGATTTGGACAGCGATGGCGTGCTGAATTACCTCAGCACCTTCCGTGCGCCGCTCACGCATGAGCCGCGCTACTCGAATATTGGTTACGCCATTCTCGGCTATGTCCTGAAATACAATACCGGCGAGTCGATTGAAACGCTTTCTGAGCAGCAGATATTCCAGCCGCTGGGCATGAAAAGCTCGAGCTTTGACCCGGAAAGTTTGCGTTCCTTCCCGCAGCGCGCGCTGGGACACGCGGGCGATCAGCCGAAATTCATCGCCCGTGGCGCATTAACGCCGGACTGGGAATTCAGCAATAATATGGTCGGCGCGGCCAGCCTGTATAGCGACGCGCGCGATCTCATTGAATACGCCCGGGCGCATTTCTCGCCAACGCAGAATGTCACGCTGAATAAAGTCTTTACTGACGTTAGCGTCGATTATTTCCCGCGAGAAAAAGAAGCGGCCAATATTGCATGGATAACAGATACCTACGGCCAACAAAAAATAACCTATCAGGTGGGATATATTGGCGGTTATTCCAGTTATATCGGTTTCGATAAAGAAAACCAGAATGCGGTGGTGGTACTTCAGAATAGTTTTAACTGGAGTAATTATATTGGGCATGCACTATTACGGCATATCATGCCCGAATAATTTTGCTTACCACTTCTGATCGCGTGCATCCTGACGACCGTCGCGGCGGTTTTCACGCTTGTCCTGACGGCAAGACGAATTGCTCTTGTCGTCATCCCTGACGCAATCACGTTTCTCTTCCCGGCCCGTAGAGCGCGCATCCTGACGGGTGTCGCGTGCGTCCTGACGGTTATCGCTGCGGTTCGTGGCGTGTGCGGAAAGCGTCACGGCGGGCAGCAGCATCGCCGCAGTCACCAGAGTCAGTATTGTTTTTTTCATGAAATTAACGCCTTATAAAATAAAGATAGCTTGCGAATTAATGAAAAGCAGGGCGTATTTTACGGAGTTCTTGATCAACAATAGTACAAATTGTGCGGAGCAGAATGGCTGTATGCGGAGTTTTCGACGGAGTGAAAAAGCAAAAAAAAGCCTCGTGAAAACACGAGGCTTTTAATATTCATGATGAAGAATTAACGCATGGTAACGAATTCTTCAGACGCGGTCGGGTGAATCGCGACGGTATTGTCGAAGTCTTTTTTGGTTGCACCCATTTTCAGCGCCACCGCAAAGCCTTGCAGAATTTCGTCCATACCAAAACCGATGCCGTGAATACCGACTATTTTCTCTTCCGGGCCGACGCACACCAGCTTCATGCGGCATGGCTGACGGTGAGACGTCACCGCGGTGTACATCGCGGTGAAGGAGGATTTATACACCTTCACGGCGTCTGCGCCGTACTGCTCAACCGCCTGCGGTTCGGAAAGTCCCACGGTACCGATCGGTGGATGGCTGAACACTACCGTTGGAATGTTGCTGTAATCCAGATGCTCGTCCGGCTTGTTGTTGAACAGGCGCTCGGAGAGACGACGACCTGCGGCCACCGCGACAGGGGTCAGTTCCACCGCACCGGTGTTATCGCCTACCGCGTAAATCCCCGGCACGCTGGTGTTCTGGAACTTATCGACAACGATATAGCCTTTGTCGTTGGTTTTCACACCGGTTGCCGCGAGATTGAAGTTGTCCGTTTCTGGTTCACGGCCAATCGCCCAAATTAGAGCATCGACGGTCTGGCTACGGCCATCTTCCAGCTCAAGCGTCAGGCTGCCATCGGCATTTTTAACCACCGCTTTCGGCACCGCGTGGGTGTGCAGCGTTGGGCCTTCGGCTGCCATCACTTCAACCAGCGTTTCGATGATCATCGGATCAAAGCTGCGAAGCGGCGCGTGTTTACGCACGAACAGGTGCGTTTCGGCACCCAGCCCGTTGATAACGCCCGCCAGTTCAACCGCGATATAACCCGCGCCCACGACGGCAACGCGTTTTGGCAACGAGGGCAGTGCGAAGAAACCGTCGGAATCAATGCCGAATTCCACGCCCGGAATAGACGGGTGGCTCGGACGACCGCCGGTGGCAATCAGGATATGGTCCGCAGTCAGGGTTTCGCCGTTCACTTCGATGGTTTTTTCATCGATAAAGCGCGCAAAGCCTTTGATAACATCCACGTTGTTTTTGCCCAGCACGGTGTCGTACGAGGTGTGGATACGGTCAATGTAGGCGCTGCGGCTGGAAACCAGTTTGTTCCAGTCGAAGTGATTGATGGTGGTATCGAAGCCATAATCCGGGCCGTACATGTGGATGGCCTCGCGAATTTGCGCCGCATGCCACATCACTTTCTTCGGTACACAACCGACGTTAACGCAGGTGCCACCGAGCTCTTTGGCTTCAATCAGCGCACATTTCTGGCCGTACATTGCCGCGCGGTTGATGGAGGCGATGCCGCCGCTGCCGCCGCCGATGGCGATGTAGTCATAATGCTTAGTCATAGCTTCTTCCTTAATCGTTGATTGCCGCGATTGTATACCTGGTATCCATAGGTTCCACCGATGATTGCGATTACTCCGGCACGATCCAACTTACGGTGGCGTGACCGGTGCCCGCCGGAACCAGCTTTTTATGCAGCCATGGCAGAACGTTTTTCATCTGCTGCTCGAGCTTCCACGGCGGGTTGATAACAATCATGCCCGAGGCGGTCATGCCGCGCTGATCGCTGTCCGGACGCACCGCCAGTTCGATTTGCAGAATGCGACGAATGCCGGTGGCTTCGAGCTCTTTAATCATGCGTTTGATTTGCGCGCGCAGAACCACCGGATACCACAGCGCGTAGGTGCCGGTGGCGAAGCGCTTGTAGCCTTCGTTGATGCCGGTCACTACCGCCTGATAATCGGTTTTGATTTCATACGGTGGGTCAATCAGTACCAGTCCACGACGCGATGCCGGTGGCAGCTTGGATTTAAGCTGCTGATAGCCGTCGGATTTTTCTACGCGGGCGCGGTCATCTTTCTGGAATTCGGAACGCAGCAGCGGGAAATCGCTTGGGTGCAGTTCGGTCAGGTTCAGGCTGTCCTGCTCACGCAGCAGCTGGCGCGCAATCAGCGGGGAACCTGGATAGTAGCGCAGCTGGCCGCTACGGTTGAAGTGCTGCACGACGCTGATGTAAGGCTCAAGTTCTGCCGGTAAATCGTCCTGCTGCCAGATGCGGGCGATGCCTTCCAGATACTCACCGGTGCGCTCCGCATGTTCGCCGCTCAACTGGTAACGACCGGCGCCTGCGTGGGTGTCGAGATAGAGAAACGGTTTTTCTTTCTCTTTCAGCGATTCAATGATTAGGCTCTGAACGGTGTGTTTGAGGACGTCGGCATGGTTGCCAGCGTGAAAGCTGTGGCGATAACTGAGCATGGATACGGGAGTTCCGAAATAATAAACGATGCCGACAGTTTACCGCAGATTGCCGGGGATTACCGCCGAAGCTGAGCGCGACGGTGATTCCCGCTGTCATAAATGTGTCAAAGAGATGCGCTAGCGTCGGATTCAGGCAAGGTAATTCATTGAATCCAGGATAAAAAAATGACTAAACACTCTACGCTTCTTGCAGCCGCGCTACTACTGGCGCTCCCCGCCCTGGCTAAAGAAACCCCGATAGACACGGCGGCACAGCTGGCGGCGCTGCGTCATGCGCTGCAAAACGGCGAGCCAACGCTCACGCGGGATGGGCTGGAAAAAGCGAAGCAGTCATCCACTCAGGCGGATACCGCGTGGCTCAAGGCCAGTGGTTATGATTTCCAGACTAAAGCCCGTCAGCAGGCGGGCATTGCGCTGCTCTCTGCGTTCAGCTCGCTGCCCACCGGAACACTAGCGGCCAGCCTGAAAACAGTAACTGACATCAACCGCGATGCGCCCGCAGCCACGCGGCATCAGGCTCTGACCGATGCCGAGGGCATCAGCTATCTCTATTTTCTCAGCGATGCGCTGGGGCCGCGTCTGGGCAAGGCGTTCATCACCGCCTATGACCAGGGCGAACTGAACAAAGCGGCGGCGCTGATTAAAGCCAGCGAAGTCAGTACCGGCGCGGCGAAAAAGTACTTCAACTACGCGCGGCCGTTCCTGGTGCAGGGCAACACCATTCATTTGGTGCCGGACGACACGGTGGTGAAAGACAACCAGCTTTACACCGCCGACGGCGGCTCGTTCCCGAGCGGGCACACCAATACCGGCGTGACCGACGCGCTGCTGATGGCGCAGATGATCCCCGAACGCTACGACGCGCTGGTGACCCGCGGCGCACGCTACGGCTATTCGCGCATTGTGCTTGGGGTGCATTACCCGCTGGACGTGATGGGCTCGCGGATGGTGGCGCAAAGCAACGTGGCGTATGACCTCAACGACCCGAAATACCGGGCGCTGTTCAACGACGCTCGCGATCAGCTGCGCGCCGCGCTGGCAAAAGCGTGCGGCATGACGCTGGCGGAATGCGCAAAAACCGACGGCAAAGATGACCCATATCGCGACCCGGCGATGCAGGCGTTTTACCGCTTCACTCTGAGCTACGATTTGCCGCAGCAGAAAGGGGAGTCAGCCGCGCTGATGGTGCCGCAGGGCGCGGAAGTGCTGCTGGAAAGTGCGTTGCCAAACACGTCGGCGCAGCAACGTCGTGCGCTGATGGTGAAAACCGCGCTGCCCGCCGGGTATCCGCTTTCCGGCACCACGCCAGATCAGCAATTCTGGCAACGTCTGGACCTGTCTGCCGCGTATGCCGCCGGACAGCATTTGCAGTAAAGGTTTGCCGGGTGATGGCGTGTTGCGCCTTACCCGGCCTATAAAAACTGAAAGCCTGCTGCCATTGAAATCCTCTACACTTATCCCCATTCTACCAAGATATGTGTCGCGCCGGACGTGCGCCTTATTCACTCTTTCAACAGGACAGCGCTTATGACCAATCCATTACTGACGCCTTTCGAACTACCTCCGTTTTCGAAAATCCAGCCTGAACACGTGGTTCCTGCGGTCACCAAAGCGCTGGACGACTGCCGCACGTCGGTAGAAAGCGTGGTGGCGCAGGGCGCGCCGTACAGCTGGGAAAATCTCTGTCAGCCGCTGGCTGAAGTGGACGACGTGCTGGGCCGTATTTTCTCCCCGGTCAGCCACCTGAATTCCGTCAAAAACAGCCCGGAGCTGCGCGAAGCCTATGAGCAAACGCTGCCGCTGCTGTCCGAGTACAGCACCTGGGTCGGTCAGCATGAAGGGCTGTATCAGGCCTATCGCGACCTGCGCGAAGGCGACAACTATGCGGGCCTTAACACCGCGCAGAAGAAAGCGGTCGATAACGCGCTGCGTGATTTTGAGCTGTCCGGGATTGGCCTGTCGAAAGAGAAACAGAAACGCTATGGCGAAATCGCCGCGCGTCTGTCCGAGTTAGGCAACCAGTACAGCAACAACGTGCTCGACGCCACCATGGGCTGGACCAAACTGGTCACCGATGAAGCTGAGCTGGCCGGGATGCCGGAAAGCGCCTTGGCGGCGGCAAAAGCGCAGGCTGAAGCCAAAGAGCAGGAAGGCTATCTGCTGACGCTGGATATCCCGAGCTATTTGCCGGTGATGACCTATTGCGACAACCAGGCACTGCGTGAAGAGATGTACCGTGCGTACACCACGCGTGCGTCCGACCAGGGCCCGAACGCCGGGAAATGGGACAACAGCCCGGTGATGGAAGAGATCCTCGCCCTGCGTCACGAACTGGCTCAACTGCTGGGCTTCGAAAGCTACGCGGTTAAATCCCTCGCCACCAAAATGGCGGAAAACCCACAGCAGGTGCTCGATTTCCTGACCGATCTAGCAAAACGCGCCCGTCCGCAGGGTGAGAAAGAGCTGGCTCAGCTGCGCGCCTACGCGAAAGCCGAATTTAGCGTGGACGAACTGCAGCCGTGGGACATCGCTTACTACAGCGAAAAACAGAAACAGCATCTGTACAGCATCAGCGACGAGCAGCTGCGTCCGTACTTCCCTGAAAACAAAGCCGTTAACGGCCTGTTCGAAGTGGTGAAGCGCATTTACGGCATCACCGCGAAAGAGCGCACCGACATCGAAGTGTGGAACCCGGAAGTGCGTTTCTTCGAGCTGTACGACGACAAGAACGAACTGCGCGGCAGCTTCTATCTCGACCTCTACGCGCGTGAACACAAGCGCGGCGGGGCGTGGATGGACGACTGCGTGGGCCAGATGCGTAAAGCCGATGGTTCGCTGCAAAAGCCAGTGGCCTATCTGACCTGTAACTTCAACCGTCCGGTGAGCGGCAAACCCGCGCTGTTTACCCACGATGAAGTGATCACCCTTTTCCACGAATTCGGTCACGGGCTGCACCACATGCTGACCCGCATCGAAACCGCCGGCGTTTCGGGTATCAGCGGTGTGCCGTGGGATGCCGTCGAACTGCCGAGCCAGTTTATGGAAAACTGGTGCTGGGAACCGGATGCGCTGGCGTTCATCTCCGGCCATTACGAAACCGGCGAACCGCTGCCGAAAGAACTGCTGGATAAAATGCTGGCGGCGAAAAACTACCAGGCGGCGATGTTTGTTCTGCGCCAGCTGGAGTTCGGTCTGTTCGATTTCCGTCTGCACGCCGAGTTTAACCCGGAGCAGGGCGCGAAAATTCTCGACACCCTGGCTGAAATCAAGAAGCAGGTTTCCGTGGTGCCGGGTCCGTCGTGGGGCCGTTTCCCACACGCTTTCAGCCACATTTTCGCGGGCGGTTACGCGGCGGGTTACTACAGCTACCTGTGGGCCGACGTGCTGGCGGCAGACGCCTTCTCCCGCTTCGAAGAAGAAGGGATTTTCAACCGCGAAACCGGACAGTCGTTCCTCGACAATATCCTGAGCCGGGGTGGTTCAGAAGAGCCGATGACGCTGTTCAAACGCTTCCGTGGACGTGAACCGCAGCTGGACGCGATGCTTGAGCATTACGGCATCAAGGGCTGATCGTTTCGTGAAAATCTGTTTAGTTGATGAATCAGGCGCCAGTGATGGCGCCTTATCTGTTCTGGCGGCCCGCTGGGCGCTGGAACACGATGCGGATAACCTGATGGCGCTGGTGTTAACGCCGGAGCATCTTGAATTACGTAAACGCGATGAGCCAAAGCTTGGTGGCATCTTCGTGGATTTTGTCGGCGGCGCGATGGCGCATCGCCGCAAATTCGGCGGCGGTCGTGGCGAAGCGGTGGCTAAAGCGGTTGGGGTGAAAGGCAGCTATCTGCCGGACGTCGTCGACGCGACGGCGGGGTTAGGGCGCGATGCGTTTGTGCTGGCGTCCGTCGGTTGTCGTGTGCGAATGCTGGAACGTAACCCGGTGGTCGCGGCGCTGCTCGATGATGGTCTGGCGCGTGGTTATGCCGACCGGGAAATCGGGAGTTGGCTGCGGGAGCGTTTACAGCTCATTCATGCCTCCAGCCTGACGGCGCTGACTGATATCACACCGCGTCCGCAGGTGGTTTACCTCGACCCGATGTTTCCGCATAAGCAGAAAAGCGCGCTGGTGAAAAAGGAAATGCGGGTGTTTCAGTCGCTGGTCGGCCCGGATTTAGATGCCGATGGTCTGCTGGGGCCTGCGCAACAGTTGGCGACCAAGCGGGTGGTGGTGAAGCGCCCGGATTATGCGCCGCCGTTAGCCGACGTCGCCACGCCGAATGCGGTGGCCACCAAAGGGCATCGGTTTGATATTTATGCGGGTACGGCTGAGGGTTAGTGCGGTCTGATGCCCTCTCCCACAGGGAGAGGGAGAAAAACCAGTTCCCTCTCCCTGTGGGAGAGGGCTAGGGAGAGGGGTTACACGATAATTACTCGTCTTCTTCATCACGCAGCGGAACAATCAGCATATCCACATGAACGGTATTAATCAGCTGACGAGCAGACGACATCAGTTTGCTCCAGAAATCCTGATGATGACCGCACACCACCAAATCCATATCGTATTTCTTGATAGCGTCGACCAGAACCTGGCCGAGATCGCCGCTGCCGCTGAGGGTTTCTGTGATCGGATACCCGGCGTTGGTGGAGAGCTCGCTTAACGCGTGGTGCGTCTCCTCCGAAATGCGTTTCTGCATATCACCCAAATTGACATCAATCAGGCCGGTGTAGAGATCGGAGTAGTTCACATCGACATGAATCAGGGAAACTTTCGCGTTATACGGGCGCGCCATTGAGACTGCTTTGTCGACCAGGACTTTGCTTTCCGGGGAGAGGTCAACCGCGATAAGAATGTGTTTGTAAGCCATAGTGTTACTCCTTCCTTAAGTCTGTGTATACCCGTCATACTTCAAGCTGCATGCGCGTTGGCTGCCTCCGCTCACCCCCAATCACTTACTTAAGTAAGCTCTTGGGGTTCTCAGCCTTGCCGCCTTCCTGCAACTCGAATTATTTTGGGTGTAGTTACTAAATAGTGTAGACAACCTCACCTTAAAACGAGCCTCAAGTTACGTCAATGACCCTTGATCACCAATCAGTTAAACAAATAATCGCGTTTTAACTATTGATAACGATTAACGATGTGGCAAAAAAATCAGCGGATCTCCTACACTATTTAAAGAGTCGGTCGGATACGTTAATGTGACCGGATTCTCACTCTTTCACTGACTGTCTGTTGAGTTTCGGGTTGCGGTAGTCCCGGAGGAAGTCTCCGTGGGCCGGTCGCCGGGGAGGAGCTATGGTAAGCACTGTCGCACTATTTTGGGCTTTGTGTATTGTGTGTGTAGTGAATATGGCGCGCTATTTCTCATCGTTGCGCGCCCTGCTGGTGGTGCTGCGAGGTTGCGATCCTTTACTCTATCAGTATGTGGATGGCGGAGGTTTTTTCACCTCCCACGGTCAGCCGGGAAAACAGGTGCGTCTGGTGTGGTATATCTATGCGCAGCGTTACCGCGATCATCATGATGATGAGTTTATCCGCCGCTGTGAGCGTGTTCGCCGTCAGTTTGTCTTAACCAGTGCGCTGTGCGGCCTGGTCGTGATCAGCATGATTGCGTTAATGATTTGGCACTGACTGCTGCTCTATAAAGTACAGGCATAAAAAAACGGGTCAGTTTCCTGACCCGTTTTTGTCATGCTTTCAGGCTAATCAGATGAGCTTGAGGCTCAGCCAGTACAGTCCGCCAGAAAGAATAATCGCTGCTGGCAGAGTCAGAACCCACGCCATCAGGATGCTCGTCACGGTTTTGCGCTGTAAGCCGCCACCGTCAACGATCATCGTACCTGCAACAGAGGACGACAGAACGTGTGTGGTGGATACCGGCATCCCGGTGTAACTCGCCAGACCAATCGACACCGCCGCGGTCATCTGCGCTGACATGCCCTGAGCATAGGTCATGCCTTTCTTACCGATTTTCTCGCCGATAGTGGTCGCCACACGACGCCAGCCGATCATCGTACCAATGCCCAGCGCCAGTGCGACGGCCATGATAATCCAGATTGGAGCGTACTCGATGGTGCTCAGCATATCGGTTTTAAGTTTCTTCAGCAGACGCTGATCGTCATTGTTGACGTTCGGCAGCTTAGCCACTTTATCGGTGGTATCGGAGATGCACAGCAGGACGCGACGCATCTGGCTGCGTTGCTCGACGCTCAGCTTGTCGTAGCTCTCAATGTTATCCAGCATACCTTTCACGCGGCCTAACGCATTAAGGGTATTCGCCGGATGGCAATGGAACTCAGCAGGCTGGGTTGCGCCAGGCTCCGGAGACGGGATCAGCGGTTCAGAACTGGTCACTTTTGCCAGCAGATCAGGATGCTGCTGGAAATAGATTTCCACGTTGTTAATCGCATCACGGGTACGGGTGATTTCGTAGCCAGACGCATTCATGTTAACCACGAATCCAGCCGGTGCCACGCCAATCAGTACCAGCATCACCAGACCAATGCCTTTCTGACCATCGTTCGCGCCGTGGGAGAATGCCACGCCAATTGCGGAGATGATCAGGGCAATACGCGTCCAGAATGGCGGCTTTTTCTTGCCGTCTTTCTTTTCACGCTCAGCCGGCGTGAGGTGGATACGCGCCTTTTTCTTGGTGTTGCTCCAGTAACGACGCAGAATGAAAATTAAGCCACCGGCAACAACCAAACCGACGATAGGCGAAATAATCAGTGAACCGAAGATCCCAAGCACTTTCGGGATATTCAGCGCGTCCACCACCGAGGTGCCGGTCATCAGCGCATTGGTTAAACCAATACCGATAATGGCCCCGATCAGGGTGTGAGAGCTGGATGCCGGAAGGCCAAAATACCAGGTACCGAGGTTCCAGATAATGGCGGCCAACAGCATAGAGAAGACCATGGCGAGACCATGAGCAGAGCCCATATTCAGCAGCAAATCCGTTGGCAGCATATGCACGATCGCATAGGCTACGCTCAGACCGCCTAACAGTACGCCAAAGAAGTTGAAAATTGCCGCCATCGCCACCGCTAATTGCGAACGCATCGCGCGAGTGTAGATAACGGTCGCTACTGCGTTTGCGGTGTCGTGGAAGCCATTAATCGCTTCGTAAAACAACACAAATCCCAGAGCAAGCAATAACAAAAGCCCAGTATGCAAATCCAGGCCAGCAAACAAATGTAGCATAGGTACGTTACGCCATTTTGAGGACATGAACGCGGCGCATTATCCAGGACAAACGCAGCGTGGGCAAAGAGAAATATAGACTTTTATTGATATTTGTTCACTGTCGTAAAAATAGCGTCAGTAATTACCCTATATGTTTCAAAGGCATGACCAGATATGAAAAAATTCTTACTGGTCGTACCCGATGGGAAAATTTACACTTCCCGACATTCAAAACGAGAGGATAGGCGTGTGGAAAGGTTTGATGCCATTGTTGTCGGCGCAGGCGCGGCGGGAATGTTTTGTGCAGCGCAGGCGGGACAAGCGGGGGCGCGAGTGCTGCTTCTGGATAACGGCAAAAAGCCGGGCCGCAAGATTTTAATGTCCGGCGGCGGGCGCTGTAACTTCACCAATATGTACGTGGAACCCGCGGCATACCTGAGTCAGAACCCCCATTTCTGCAAATCGGCGCTGGCCCGTTACACCCAATGGGACTTCATCGAACTGGTCGGTAAATACGATATTGCATGGCATGAGAAAACCCTCGGCCAGCTGTTCTGTGACGATTCCGCGCAGCAGATTGTCGATATGCTGGTGGCGGAATGCGAAAAGGGCAACGTGGTTACCCGACTGCGCACCGAGATAATCAGCGTCGAACGTGACGACGACGGCTACACCTTGCAGTTGAACGGCGACACGGTGGCCGCGAAAAAGCTGGTGATCGCCAGCGGCGGGCTGTCGATGCCGGGCCTGGGCGCATCGCCGTTCGGTTATAAAATTGCCGAGCAGTTCGGGCTCAACGTCCTGCCGACCCGCGCGGGCCTGGTGCCGTTTACGCTGCACAAACCGCTGCTGGAACAACTGCAGGTGCTTTCCGGTGTTTCTGTGCCTGCGGTAATCACCGCGGACGACGGTACCGTTTTCCGCGAAAGTTTGCTGTTTACCCATCGCGGCCTGTCTGGCCCGGCGGTTCTGCAAATCTCCAGCTACTGGCAGTCCGGCGAATTCGTCAGCATCAACCTGTTGCCGGAGTGCGATCTCGAGACTTTCCTCGACGAACAGCGCAACGCGCACCCGAATCAAAGCCTGAAAAATACGCTGGCGATGCAGCTGCCAAAACGGCTGGTCGAGTGTTTGCAGCTGCTGGGTCAAATCCCGGATGTGCAGCTCAAACAGCTGAACAGTAAAGATCAGCAACAATTGGTGGAAACGCTCACTGACTGGCGCGTGCAGCCCAACGGGACTGAAGGTTATCGTACCGCCGAAGTGACGCTGGGCGGGGTCGATACCAACGAACTGTCTTCGCGCACCATGGAAGCCCGCAAAGCGCCGGGGCTCTACTTCATCGGCGAAGTGATGGACGTCACCGGCTGGCTCGGCGGCTATAACTTCCAGTGGGCCTGGGCGTCCGCGTGGGCGTGTGCACAGGAACTGGTAGATGCCTAAATCGTCATCAATCATGTGAACACGGAATAACCAAACCGCACGAAATAATTCCCTGTTTTTAACAAGGGAATGTACTATGTCGCACCCAATTAACAACACCTGGATGCAGGCACAGAGAACAAATGAATATTTACGCGGTTATTCTGACTACCTTTGCAGCGAAGTTCTTGTTCTCAGTCGTCGTCTATAAGAAAAACAAACACGTTTTTAAACGCATGAGTCTGCCGGCAAAAGGTGCGGTGATTGGTGGAAGCTGGGCCGCGAGTTACGGCCTGCTACAGCTGATAAACGGAATCATTTGATTCAAATTTTCTGAAAAAAAGGGCCAGCATCGTGCTGGCCCTTTTGTTTTTATCGCTCCTCAGCCTAGTCCAAGAAACGTCTGCGCAATTTTGAAGTAAATAATCAGCCCGGTACCGTCAATCAGGGTGGCAATAAATGGCGCGGAAACCACCGCCGGGTCGATCCCCACGCGCTTTAACACCATCGGAATCACCGACGACACCACCGCACTCCACAGCGTAATGCACACCAGCGTCAGACTGACGATCATCGTAATCTCCGGTCCAATGCCCATCATCCAGGCGCGGAAGCAGCCTGCCGCCCCGAGGGTGATAGCAATCAGCAACGACGTCGTCACTTCTTTGCGAATAACGCGGCCCATATCGCGCAGCCGCACTTCACCCAGCGCCATGGCGCGCACCAGAGTGGAGGTGATCTGCGTGCCGCTGTTACCGCCGGTGCCAATCAGCAGCGGAATAAAGAACGCCAGTGCAATCGCGGATTCCAGCGCCTCTTCAAAGTGCTGGATCACGCTGCTGGTGTACGCCTCGGCGACGAACAGCAGCAGGAGCCAAACAGAGCGCTTCTTCCACAGTGCCAGCGGGCTGGTTTCCAGATACGGCTGCTCCAGCGGCAGCGTGGCGCCCTGACGCTGCACGTCTTCGGTGACGTCGTCTGCCAGCAGACGGTCTATCTCCTTTTCCATCAGGCCGCCCACCAGAACGCCTTTATCAATCACCGGCACCACGCTGAGCTGACGATCCGCCAGCTGTGCGGCAACCTGCTGACGTTCGTCATCCGGTTTAACGTGAAACGTACAACTGTCCATCAGGGCGCAAATCGGCTGGCCCGTGTCCGCTTCCTGTAATAATTTTCGCACGGATAAAATGCCGCGCAGCTTATTTCCGGCAACCACAAAGACGTGCCCCGGAATATCGTCGTTCTGCAATTGAGACAGGAAAGATTCACGGGCTTCATGCACACAGAAATGATCGGCAAGGGCGATAAATTTCTCTGTCATGTAGTGTGAAAGCGTATCGCCGTCAAAGGTGGTTGCCGGAGCGACAGCCGTCAGGAGTTGTTGTGACATATTGATTTCCCTATAAATACATCTCACAGGGCGAACAAGACAGGAATAGCGAACTGAGCAGATCCCCACGTCCTGGATTTAGCACTGTACAACGTATCTGCCCGGCTAAACGCCGTCAGAAGTTATCTTGGCAACACCTTGATTCGATGGATGCCTGTATTTCCCTGTGTGGTCTCTCTCGATACCATCAGGGCGATAACTTATATTTGTACAGGAGCCTCGCCATAACGAGATCGTTAAAATGAGTCGCCATTATATTCAGAACGACTATTTGTACGAGGGAGAAATGGATCTGGTTGAGACTGTATTTAGAATTATCTCATTACCGAATCGGGCAGAACCTGACGCACCGCCAGTAAATGATGGTTCCAGTAAGGGCTGGTTAACTGTGAAATGGTGACGCCTTTGCGCCGGGAGGCGTGAATAAAGCGATTATCCCCGATATAAATCCCCACATGCCGCTGCACGCGCCCGGTTTTAAAGAACACCAGGTCGCCAATATGTGGCGCGCCTCGTCGGGCTTTCCTGCCTCTGCGCATTTGCTCGCCGGTAGTACGCGGCAGCTTCACGGCGAACGCTTCCTGATAAAGGCGACGGGTGAGGGCCGAACAGTCGATTGCTCTGTGTGAGTTGCCACCCAGACGGTAGCGCGTGCCTTTCCAGTGCTGATACTCGCTCATCAGGCGCGTACGGCGCTTAACGTTCCCTGTGGCTTTGGTTGTCTTAATGGCGACGGGCTTCGTATGGCGGGCATGATGATGAACATTGCGATGATAAGAATGACGATGATGAACATGGCGATGATGAGCATGACGAACGCGTGCGGCCTGCGCAGTGCAGTGAAAGGTAAACAGAAAACACATCAGTAAGGCCAGGCGCAGGGACATAATTGCTATCTAATCGACTATCATAAATTGAACAAAAAATGCTACAGGCGATCGATGCTACGTTTTTTAGTGGCGTTGAGCAATGCAAAAGACAACATTCGTTATTTTGAGCACAGAACTGATCTCAATCACTTTTAGCGGTGCAGCAAGAAAAGGCTTAAAAACGGTTATTTATGAATAACCGAAGGGCGCCGGGGAGAGTCATTCTCCCGGCGAAGATAAATCAATTTCTTGTGCTATCAGGCTTGTTGAGACAACAGGCCGTGCAGATGTGAACCGTTACTGCGTGAAATAGCCGTTTTGATACGTAACATCGCCAGCGTATTTTTCGATTTCATCCGCAGTTTATGCTGAATATTAACGCGATGGCCGCTGGCCGTTTTCTGTGAAATATCCAGTTCACGCGCGATTTTCACGTTCTGCAAATGGAACACATCGAGGATATCCAGTTCACGCTGGGTGAGGACATTCTGACGTGGTTTCGGGAAGTAGCGCACGATTTTCTGGATATAGTGCGGTGAGCACTCCATTGAAGAGAACACTACGTCGCCAATCTTAAAGCAGTGATCTTTAATGATATCCTGCATCAGTACCATGTACTTAAGGCTCAGCGTATTGACCTTTTTAATGAAGTAATCGCGCAGGAACAGGTTTTCTATTCCCACAACCAGATAGTTAGAGGGATTATAGGACTGTAAATACACATCAATATCATTCTTACAGATTATCTGGTGAGAATCGAATACTTGTGATTCGATTCCTGCGCACAGGTAATAGTTATCACTAACGAAGCTAATATTCATAACAGAAAGGTATTCCTGATCGGTATTTGAAGAAAATAGAAACAAGGGCTGTCGCGTTTAATTTTAAATTTTCGGTCGCCTGTTGGTCGGCCTAAACAGTACGGTTATTACCCTGCTGCTGTAAACGCCAATAGTGTTAAATGTCTTTTTTTAGACATTGGAGATAATAAATAACCCTTTGTTTTATAGTGAATTGTCTTTTTTTGACCAACTCATGGCAAAATATTAAGTTACATGTCGACGGTTTTTTTCGAAGAATTCCCTGAAAATGAACAGAGAATTTTCTGATGCCGGGAGGAATAGGGTGTGTCTGGGCCTGATGCCTCCGCGTGATGTTCACATCCGCAATGGGCCACCAAAAGGAAACCAGGGACACGGCGTGTTAACGCCTGGCGATATATTAAAACACGGTAGCCAACTCTTTCTTTTTCACAAAAGAATAGATTCTTCGTTTACCTTTCGTTGATGTTTTAGTTTCATTTGTCTTTCGTAACGTCATTACGAGTCGATGAAAACAAGTGATTTGCGGAAAAAATGCCACGCCTCTTAAACTGCTGAAACACAACATCTTATTTTTTATTTTCATCGTTCACTCTATTCTTAACATTATCCTAATGTAATCGGCATAAATTTAATTGTGTTGAGCTGTCGTTTATCAAATCGCGGTTTTCGATCCTATTTATTATTACTTCGTTTAACTCTGCGAGCGCAGGATGGTTGTTTGCTTTAACCACAACGTTCAGGGTAAGGATAATTAATGAGTGAATTTTTACCTTTCTCACGCCCATCGATGGGGGATGAGGAGTTTAACGCGCTGAAAGACGTGTTGCAGTCGGGCTGGATAACCACCGGGCCCAAAAATGCACAGCTTGAAGAGGCGTTTTGCACTCTGACCGGTAACCGCCATGCCATTGCCGTCAGCTCCGCCACCGGCGGGATGCACGTCACGCTGATGGCGCTCGGGATTGGCCCTGGCGACGAAGTGATCACTCCATCGCAAACCTGGGTCTCCACGCTCAACATGATTGAGCTGCTCGGCGCGACCCCGGTGATGATTGATGTCGATAACGACACGCTGATGGTCACGCCAGACGCGGTCGCCGCCGCCATTACGCCGCGCACCAAAGCGATTATTCCCGTTCACTACGCGGGCGCCCCGTGCGACATCGACGGTATTTATGCGGTTGCTGACCCGCACGGGATCCCGGTTATCGAAGACGCGGCCCACGCGGCGGGCACGTTGTACAAAGGCCAGCACGTTGGCGGCAAAGGCACGGCGATATTCTCCTTCCATGCGATCAAAAACATGACCTGCGCCGAAGGGGGCTTAGTCGTCACCGATAACGACGCGCTGGCGCAGCGTATTCGCAGCCTCAAATTCCACGGCCTGGGCGTTGATGCCTATGACCGCCAAACCCATGGCCGCGCACCGCAGGCGGAAGTGATTTCCCCTGGCTTCAAATACAACCTGGCGGATATCAACGCGGCGCTGGCGCTGGTCCAGCTCGGCAAACTGCCGCAGGCCAATCAGCGCCGGAACGAAATTGCACAACGCTATGTCACTGAACTGGCCGACACGCCGTTCCAGCCGTTGGCGATCCCCGCCTGGCCGCATCTGCACGCCTGGCATCTGTTCATTATTCGCGTGGATGAAACCCGCTGTGGTATCAGCCGTGATGGTCTGATGGAACAGCTCAAGGCTCAGGGCATCGGCACCGGGCTGCACTTCCGCGCCGCGCACACGCAAAAATATTACCGCGAACGCTATCCGCATCTCTCCCTGCCGAACACGGAGTGGAACAGCGCGCGTATTTGTTCTCTGCCTCTTTTCCCGGACATGACCCATGACGACACAACCCGCGTCATTTCTGCGCTGCATCAGCTCGCAGGACGTTGATATGTTTGATGCTCCAAAAGTAAAAAAAGTCTCGGTGGTCATTCCTGTTTATAACGAACAGGAAAGCCTGCCGGAACTGATTCGCCGCACCGAAGCCGCCTGCGCCTTGCTGAAACGCGATTACGAAATTCTGCTGGTCGATGACGGCAGCAGCGACGACTCCGCCCGCATGTTGTGCCTGGCCGCAGAAGCGCCGGGCAGCCACATTGTGGCGGTGCTGTTGAACCGTAACTACGGCCAGCATTCAGCGATCATGGCGGGTTTCAGCCACGTCACCGGCGACCTGATCATTACCCTCGATGCCGACCTGCAAAACCCGCCGGAAGAAATTCCGCGCCTGGTGGAAAAAGCCGATGAAGGCTACGACGTGGTTGGCACCGTGCGCCAGAATCGTCAGGACAGCATCTTCCGCAAATCCGCCTCGAAGATGATTAACCGTCTGATCCAGCGTGCCACCGGTAAAGCGATGGGCGACTACGGCTGCATGCTGCGCGCTTACCGCCGGCACATCATCGACGCGATGCTGAACTGCCACGAACGCAGCACCTTTATTCCGATCCTCGCCAACACCTTTGCGCGTCGCACGGTAGAGATCCCCGTGCTGCACGCCGAACGTGAATTTGGCGATTCCAAATACAGCTTTATGCGCCTGATTAACCTGATGTACGACCTGGTGACCTGTCTGACCACCACGCCGCTGCGTCTGTTGAGCGTGGTCGGCAGCGTGATTGCGCTCTCCGGTTTCGCTTTCGCCATTCTGTTAGTGATTTTACGTCTTGCCCTGGGCGCGGAATGGGCTGGCGACGGCCTGTTCCTGCTGTTCGCCGTCCTGTTTATGTTTATCGGCGCGCAGTTCGTCGGGATGGGACTTCTTGGGGAGTATATCGGGCGCATTTATAACGATGTGCGTGCTCGTCCCCGCTACTTTATTCAACGTGTTGTTCGCCAGGAAAGCCTGGTCGCAGAAGAGGAAAATCGTTCATGAAAGCTGTTGTATTCGCCTATCACGATATGGGTTGCACGGGCATTCAGGCCCTGCTTGACGCCGGATATGACATTGCGGCCATCTTTACTCACCCGGATAACGCCGGTGAAAATACCTTCTTCGGCTCGGTAGCACGTCTGGCTGCCGAGCAAGGGATTGCCGTTTACGCCCCGGACGATGTTAACCATCCGCTGTGGGTCGAGCGTATTCAGGCCCTCGCGCCGGACATGATTTTCTCTTTCTACTATCGCAACCTGCTGAGCGACGCCATCGTCAGCACCGCGAAACACGGTGCCTTCAACCTGCACGGCTCCCTGCTGCCGCAGTATCGCGGTCGCGCCCCGCTGAACTGGGTGCTGGTTAACGGCGAAAAAGAGACCGGCGTTACCCTGCATCGCATGGTGAAACGCGCAGATGCGGGCAACATTGTCGCGCAGCAGAAAGTCCAAATAACCGATGCTGACGTGGCCATGACCCTGCACCGCAAACTCTGCACCGCGGCCCAGTCGCTGCTGCGTGATGCGCTGCCGCAGATTGCGACCGGCAATATCACCGAAATCGTTCAGGATGAAAGCCGGGCGACTACCGTGAAGGGCCGCACACCGGAGGACGGGCGTCTGAACTGGGAACTGTCCGCAGAATCCCTGCACAACCTGGTCCGCGCGGTGTCCGATCCGTGGCCCGGCGCGTTTGGCTTTGTAGGCACTAACAAATTTATCGTCTGGAAATCCCGCGTGCGTCACGACGTCGCTGCGGCGAAGCCGGGCACCGTCATGTCTGTCTCTCCGCTGGTGGTTGCCTGCGGGAACGGCGCGCTGGAAATTATCACCGGCCAGACCGACAAAGGCGTCTACATGCAGGGCGCACAGCTGGCGCAGTCTCTGGGTCTGGTGACCAGTGCGCTGCTGTCGAGCAAACCGTTTGTGGCGGTCAAACGTCGCACCCGCGTGCTGATCCTCGGCGTGAACGGCTTCATCGGTAACCATCTCACCGAACGTCTGCTGGCAGATGATAACTACGAAATTTACGGCCTGGATATCGGCTCTGACGCCATCAGCCGTTTCCTCGATTGCCCACGTTTCCACTTCGTTGAAGGCGATATCAGCATCCACTCCGAGTGGATCGAATATCACATCAAGAAATGCGACGTGGTGCTGCCACTGGTCGCGATTGCCACGCCGATTGAATACACCCGTAATCCGCTGCGCGTGTTTGAACTCGATTTCGAAGAGAACCTGAAGATCATCCGTGACTGTGTGAAATACAACAAGCGCATCATCTTCCCGTCCACCTCCGAAGTGTACGGCATGTGTACCGACAACAACTTCGACGAAGATGCGTCTAATCTGGTTGTCGGCCCTATCAACAAACAGCGCTGGATTTACTCGGTGTCCAAACAGCTGCTCGACCGCGTGATTTGGGCATACGGCGACAAAGAAAACCTGAAATTCACCCTGTTCCGTCCGTTCAACTGGATGGGGCCGCGTCTGGATAACCTGAACGCCGCGCGGATCGGCAGCTCACGCGCCATCACCCAGTTGATCCTCAACCTGGTGGAAGGCTCGCCGATTAAGCTTATCGAAGGCGGTAAGCAGAAACGTTGCTTCACCGATATCAGCGACGGTATCGAAGCATTGTTCCGCATCATTGAGAACAAAGACGGGCGCTGCGACGGGCAAATTATCAACATCGGTAACCCGGAAAACGAAGCGAGCATCAAAGAGCTGGCTGAACTGCTGCTCGACTGCTTTGAACGTCACCCGCTGCGTAACCAGTTCCCTCCGTTTGCGGGCTTCCGCGACGTTGAGAGCAGCGACTACTATGGCAAAGGTTATCAGGACGTTGAGCACCGCAAGCCGAGTATTCGCAACGCCAAACGTTGCCTCGACTGGCAGCCAACGGTGGAAATGCAGCAAACGGTAGAACAGACCCTGGACTTCTTCCTGCGCACCGTTGAGTTAACGGAAACCCAAAAATGATGAGAAAGGTTGGCTTACGCGTTGATGTGGATACCTTTCGCGGCACTCGCGATGGCGTCCCCCGCCTGCTGGACATTCTTCAGCGGCACGACATTCAGGCCAGCTTCTTTTTCAGCGTCGGGCCGGACAACATGGGGCGTCATTTATGGCGCCTGTTGAAGCCGAAATTCCTGTGGAAGATGCTGCGCTCGCGCGCGGCATCGCTGTATGGCTGGGATATCCTGCTGGCGGGCACCGCCTGGCCGGGGAAAATCATCGGCGCGGCGAATGCCAACGTCATCCGCGCCACCGCGAAGGCGCATGAGGTCGGGCTGCACGCCTGGGATCATCATCGCTGGCAGTTGTGGAGCGGCGTCTGGAGCGAAGCGCAGCTGGAGCAGGAAATCGGCCGCGGTTTGCAGGCGCTGGAAGGGATTATCGACGCGACCGTCACCTGTTCTGCCGTCGCAGGCTGGCGGGCGGATGCCCGCGTGGTAAACGCCAAAGAAGGTTTTGAGTTTCTCTACAACAGCGACTGTCGCGGCACACGTCCGTTCCTGCCGATTCTGCAAAATGGCAAGACGGGTACGGTGCAAATCCCGGTCACGTTACCAACCTGGGACGAAGCCGTGGGTAGCCGCGTCAGCGCAGAAGATTTCAACGACTGGCTGATTGAGCGCATCCATAAAGACCGGGGCGTGCCGGTTTACACCATTCATGCCGAAGTGGAAGGCATTATTGGCGCAGAACACTTTGAAAGCCTGATACGGCACGCGGCGGAAGAGGGCATCACGTTTTGCCCGCTGAGCCAGCTGTTGCCGGAGGATTTTAGTACGCTACCAAAAGGGAACGTGGTGCGAGGCGAACTGGCAGGCCGGGAGGGCTGGCTGGGACAAGAACAATTATTGGGTTAAGGTCTATGAAATCCTTACGTTTAAGCGCATCACTGCTGTTTTTATTCGCGCTGTATTATGTGGTTCCCCTGAATTTCCGCCTTTTGTGGCAGCCGGATGAGACCCGTTACGCGGAAATCAGCCGCGAAATGCTGGCCTCCGGTGACTGGCTTGTGCCGCACTTCCTCGGCCTGCGTTACTTCGAAAAACCGATCGCCGGATACTGGATCAACAGCATCGGTCAGTGGCTCTTTGGTCATACCCATTTTGCCGTGCGCTTTGGTGTGGTCTTCTCCACCGCCTGTACTGCACTGCTGGTAGCGTGGCTGGCGTGGAAAATCTGGCGAGACAAACGCACCGCGATATTGTCTGCTGTCATCTTTATGACCGCTTTCCTGGTGTACGGCATCGGCACCTACGCGGTGCTCGACCCGATGATTGCCCTGTGGTTGATGCTTGCCCTGTGCAGCTTCTGGGGAGCATCTCAGGCGCAGACCCGCGGCGGCAAACTCGGCGGCTACGTGCTGTTGGGCATCGCCTGCGGCATGGGGGTGATGACCAAAGGTTTCCTTGCGCTGGCGGTACCGGTCATCGGCGTACTGCCGTGGGTGATTGTGCAAAAACGCTGGAAAGAAGTGCTGCTCTGGGGCTGGGTGGCTGTTCTGGTGTGTATTCTCACGGTGCTGCCGTGGGGGCTGGCTATCGCCCAGCGCGAACCGGATTTCTGGCGCTACTTCTTCTGGGTCGAACACGTCCAGCGCTTTGCTCAGAGTGACGCGCAGCATAAAGCCCCATTCTGGTACTACATTCCGTTCCTGATTGCGGGCAGTCTGCCGTGGCTGGCGCTGTTGCCCGGTGCGCTGAAAACGGGCTGGAAAGAACGCGATTCACAGCGCAGCACCTTCTATTTGCTGGGCTGGGTGGTGATGCCGCTGTTGTTCTTCAGCATCGCCAAAGGCAAGCTGCCGACCTACATTCTGCCGTGCTTTGCGCCGCTGGCGATACTGATGGCGCGCTATGCGCTGGATGCGGCCGACAGAGGGGCGAAGGCGCTGCGCTACAACGGTATGATCAACATCGCGTTCGGCCTGATTGGGCTGGTGGCGGTGCTGGTGGTGTCGCCGTGGGGCCTGTTGTCGAAGCCGGTATGGAACGATATCGAGCTGTATAAATGCTTGCTAGCGGCGGTGGCCTTTGGTGCCTGGGCGCTGGTCGGCTGGCTGTCGATTCGTGACGGCGTGCAGCGCTGGCCGCTGGCCGCCTGTTGTCCGTTGGCACTGGCGTTGCTGATTGGCTTTGCCATTCCGGACCGCGTGATCGACAGCAAACAGCCGCAGTTCATCACCGATATCGTCAGCGAACAACTGGTGCCGAGCCGCTACGTGCTGACCAACAGCGTCGGCGTTGCCGCTGGGCTGGCGTGGGAGCTTAATCGCAGCGACGTGATGATGTTCGGCCAGCAGGGCGAGCTGAAATACGGCCTGGCGTACCCGGATGCGAAAGGGCGTTACCTCGCCAAAGATGATTTCGACAGCTGGCTGGCGACGCATCGTGCGCAAGGGCCGGTGTCGCTGGTGCTACAGTTGAACAGAGGTCAGAAACTCGAGGAGCTGGGATTGCCGAAAGCCGATAACGTCTACGAGATGAGCCGGATGGTCTTCTTGCAGTATCTGACGCAATGATCACCGCGCTCTCTCTGCTGCTGGCAAGCCTCCTGAGCTGCGTCGGGCAGCTGTGCCAGAAGCAGGCTACTCACGCCTCACCGTCCGGTCGGCGTGGGCGGCACATCGTGTTATGGCTGGGCCTGGCGCTGCTGGCGCTCGGCGGCGGCATGGCGCTGTGGCTGGTGGTGTTACAGCGTTTACCCGTCGGCATTGCGTATCCGATGCTGAGCCTGAATTTCGTCTGGGTGACGCTGGCGGCGAAGATTATCTGGCATGAGCCGGTATCGCGCCGTCACTGGCTCGGCGTGGGGTTGATCATTCTGGGGATTCTGGTGCTGGGAGCAAGCCGCTGATGGGGATTATCTGGGCGTTACTGAGCGTGATTCTGGTCAGTGCGGCACAGTTGCTGCTGCGCAGTGCGATGCTGACGCTGCCTGCGGTGAGCGACATCGGCACGCTGCTGTGGAATGTATTGCATTTCCAGCCGGGGACCAGCGCGTTGTTGCTCGGCTTGGGTGGCTATCTGGCGTCGATGGTGTGCTGGTTCTTCGCCCTGAAACGTTTGCCGCTGGCGAAGGCGTACGCGCTATTGAGTCTGAGCTATATCTCGGTCTGGGCGGCGGCGTTGATACTGCAAAACGAAGCCTTTTCCTGGCCAGGGCTGGCGGGAGTGCTGCTGGTGATGGCGGGAGTAATGACGATATTTACGCCGCAACGGCGATAACGTTCAGTGATTTCCCTCTCCCTAACCCTCTCCCATAGGGAGAGGGAATAGTACTGCTTTCACCCTCTCCCTTTGGGAGAGGGCCGGGGAGAGGGTGAGTGCGAAAAGAAAACCCTACGCCACCCACTCAATCGTCTGCGCTGAAACGTCAAACGGGGTCGGCGTACACACTGCCAGACTCAACCCGTCACACTGCAAATCACTCACGTGCAGATGCAGCGGCGCGGTGCTGTCGTGGCTGACAATCTGCCAGGCGCTGCCGCCGCGCTGTTTCACCATCGCTTCCTTTCGTGTCCAGATCCGCCAGAACGCGGCCAGACGATGCTCTTCAGCTTCCCGCTCAATTTCGAGATGCTCATTGTTGGTAAACGTGGCATTCGCCAGCTGACGCCACTGTGGGCGAGGGCGCAGCGCTTCGATATCACAACCCACTTCGCCTTCATCGCTCAACAGCAGGGCGATGTTGTCGCCGCTGTGGCTCAGGTTAAACCACAGCGCATGGTTATCGTCAAACCCCGGTTTACCCTGCTCGCCAAAGCGAATCTCCGGCAACGGCGAAACGGCGTGGCACAGCAGCGCACGCCCGGCAAGCCAAGCGCTGCGGCGCTTTCCGTCTGGCGCGCATTCAGCGAGCGCCGGCGGCAGTGTTGCCGTACTTAGGGTCGAAATCTTTCCGAGGAACAGCCGATACATCTTTACTCCCAGCGTTTGATGACAATCGAGGTGTTGATCCCGCCGAAGGCGAAGTTATTGCTCTGCAAAAACTCACAATCAATAGCCCGTGACTCTCCCATAATGTAGTCCAGATCGCCACATAGTTCGTCAGGTTGTTGCAGGTTAAGCGTCGGCGCGAACCAGCCTTCACGCATCATTTGCAGGCTCATCCACGCTTCCAGCGCGCCGCACGCCCCGAGCGTATGGCCGAAATAACTCTTCAGCGACGAGATAGGCGTCTGGTTACCGAACACCGCGGCAGTGGCCTGACTTTCGGCGATATCGCCGCGATCAGTCGCCGTACCGTGTGCTGAAATATAGCCGATATCTGACGGTGCAAGGCCCGCCTGACGCAGCGATTGCTCCATGCAAATCTGCATCGTTTCACGCTGCGGCTGGGTGATGTGGGCCGCATCGCAGTTGGTGGCGAAACCAACAATCTCACCAAAGATAGTCGCGCCGCGTGCTTTGGCATGCTCAAGTTCTTCCAACACCAACGTGCCCGCGCCTTCACCGATAACCAGTCCGTCACGGTTCACATCGAATGGCGACGGCGTGGTGCCCGGCGCGTCATTGCGCTGGCTGGTGGCGAACAGGGTATCAAACACCGCCGCTTCCGACGGGCACAGTTCTTCCGCGCCGCCAGCGACCATCACCGTTTGATAACCGTGGCGAATGGCTTCGTATGCGTAGCCGATGGCCTGGCTGCCGGAGGTACAGGCGCTGGACGTGGGGATCACGCGTCCGCGCAGGCCGAAGAACAAGCCAGTGTTGACCGCGGTGGTGTGCGGCATCATCTGCACGTAGGTGGTGCCGGTGATGTTGTTGGTGTGTTTTTCGGTGAGCATGGTGGCGAACTCGCTCACCGGGCCGGTGCTGCCGGTAGACGAGCCGTAGGCAATCCCGGTTTCACCGTTGGTCAGCACCGGGTTTTCCAGCAGCCCGGCCTGTTCCAGTGCCAGTTCGCTGGCGCGGGTCGACATCAGCGACACGCGGCCCATCGCACGAATGCGTTTGCGGGTGTAGTGCGCAGGCAGCGAAAAATCATCAATCGGCGCGCCGAGCAGGGTGTGCAGCCCGTCGTAAATCTGCCACTCCGGCATTTTACGCACCGCATTTTGATAGCCGCGCAGGCGTTCAGATACGCTCTGCCAGTTCTCGCCAAACGCGGTCACGCCGCCCATGCCGGTAATGACCACGCGACGGGTCATAACATGCCTCCATTGATGGAAATCACCTGGCGGGTGACGTAGCCCGCAATATCAGACATCAAGTAGCTGGCAAGCCCGGCGACTTCCTCGGCCTGGCCCATGCGTTTCATTGGGATCATGCTCATGGCCTCTTTTTGCGCCGCCTCTTCCATGTCGATCATCCCGGTATCAATCAGCCCCGGTGCGATGCAGTTGACGGTGATTTTGCGTTTCGCCAGCTCAATCGCCAGCGCTTTGGTGGCACCGATGATCCCGGCTTTTGCCGCGCTGTAGTTGACCTGGCCACGGTTGCCCATCAGCCCGGACACGGACGATAGCGTAATGACACGCCCGCCGGACCGCAGGCCAATCATCGGCATGATGCACGGCTGAATGACGTTGTAGAAGCTGTCGAGATTGGTGTGGATTACGCTGTCCCAGTCGTCGTCGCTCAGCGCCGGGAATGCGCCGTCACGGGCGATGCCCGCATTGCTGACCACGCCGTACCATGCGCCGTGCTGTTCGATATCTGCTTCAAGCACTTCACGACATTGTTCACGATTGCCGACGTCAAACTGCAACAGGCGGCCTGCGCCCCCGGCACTTTCAATGGCGTTCAGGGTGTCCTGCGCGCCTTGCTCATCGCGGAGATAATGCACGCCAACGGTAAACCCGTCGGCCGCCAGTGTGAGCGCAATCGCGCGGCCAATACCCTTGCTGGCCCCGGTGACCAGAACTGAACGACTCATGATGACGACCCTTGTTGAAAAAGCGTGGTTAATTCTTCTGTTGTCGGCTGGAAGGTGTTCACGCGCCCGGTGGCGAGCGTCTCGCCGTCGGCGGTAATCACACATTCAAAGCTGCCGAACCGTTCGTCCTGCATCAGCAACGAGACGGTGATATCGAGCACGCTTTCGGCGTGAAATTCGCCGGAAACACACTTCAGCTCGCGCGCGCCCAGCACCATGCCGAGCGTGATTTGCGCTTCGCCTTTCTGCTGACGGTGCCAGCCGGACCAGACGCCAACGGTCTGCGCCATCAGTTCCAGCGCGTACCAGCCCGGCAGTTTGCCGCTGGTATCGAGGAACGGGGCGAGCACGCCCGTGCGGTTAACGGTCACCTGACAAACGGCCTGTTCGTCGGTGACATTTTTGACCGTTTCCAGCAGCAGCATCGGCGCGTTGTGCGGCAGATAATGGCCTGGCGTTAAATAGTGGCTCATGCCGTTCTCCCGAGCAGAATGCTGGCGTTGTTGCCGCCAAAGGCGAAGGAATTAGACAGAATGACCGGGCGCGTTAGCGGCTGCGGCGTGGTGAGTAACCCGCAGGCGGGCAGCGTCGGGTCTACCGGTGCGTGGCTGAAATCCTGCGGCGGAAGCGGCAGGTTGCGCGTGAGAATCAGCCAACTCAGCGCCGCTTCGGTAATACCCGCCGCGCCGAGGGTGTGTCCGGTCAGATGTTTGGTGGAACTGCACGGCACGCTCTCGCCAAACAGCGCGTTCACCACCTGGGATTCCACCTGGTCGTTGAGCGGTGTAGCGGTGCCATGCAAATTGATATAGCCCACGTCCTGCGGCGACAGCCCGGCGTCATTCAGCGCCTGCTGAATCGCGCGGATCGCGCCTTCTCCCTGCGGATGCGGGGCAGAAATATGGTGTGCGTCGCTGGATTCGCCAACGCCGAGCAGCGCAATCGGCTGTGGTTCGCGGGTGAGCAGCATCAGCGCCGCGCCTTCGCCAATGGTAATGCCGCAGCGGTCACGGCCAAACGGCTGGCAAAGGGCGGTGGAAAGGGATTCCAGACTGTTGAACCCGTTTACCGGCATTCGGCTCAGGGTATCGGCTCCGCCGACAATCGCCACGTCGACCAGCCCGGCGTCAATCAGACGGCGGCCGCTGATCATCGCGCGAGCGCTGGAAGAGCAAGCGGTGGAGAGCGTGTAGGCCGGGCCTTCGAGCTGCAGCCAGTTGCGCAGGAAACGCGATGGGTCGCCCAACTCCTGCTGACCGTAGCGCCAGTCGAGGTTTTCTTTGCCATTCAGCGTCAGGTTGGCGTGAATATCACCTTCATCAAGCCCGGACGTGCTGGTGCCCATGACAACGGCCACCCGGTCGCGACCGAAGCGGGCAATGGCCTCATCAACCTGCGGCTGAATCTGTTCGAGCGCCGCCAGCAGCAGCTGGTTATTGCGGGAACGGTGTCCGGCAAACGCCTCGGGGATCGGCGGTAATTCACCGTCCACGCCGCCGAGTACCGCGGGCACATCGCCCTGCAACCAGCCATCGCGTGGGCGCATACCCGGCGCCACGCCAGCGCGCAGGTTGGCGGCAATGTCATCCGGCGTCCTGCCCAGCGCGTTAATCATTCCTGAGGCAGCAATGTAGATCATCTCAGTCGCCCAGATTTTGAATGGTGATGTGGTAGTTGAACACGTGCTGTTCGATGCTGATGGGCTGGCGCTGGCCTTTGCGCTGCAGGTAGGTAATTTCCGTCACCAGTTTGCCCTGAGCATTGCGAAGCTCACGTTTATCACCGTTGTCGGTGAGCGTCCAGCCTTTCGGTAGCTGCGGCGTCCACGCGCTAATCGGCCAGTGGCTCAGCATCACGTCGGCCAGCACCTGGCTTGCCGGTGGCAGCTGTGGCACCACAATCGACTGCTCGGTGTGAATGCCTTTCTCGTCATAGGTCACGAGGAACAGGCGAATGCCCACCGACGACAGCCCCGCGAGGGTCAGCTTTTTATCATCGGCGTTGAGCATCACCAGCAATGACTGGGATTTACCGTTAAAGCTGCCGGTTAACAACTGCAGGGCGCTGACCGCCGGGGTAATGCCCGGCGGCGGGAGCGTAATTTGCGTCCCCGGTTGCAGCCACGCCTGCGGGCGACCGCTTTCATTCTGCGGCGAATGGCTACAGCCGGTGAGCGCCAGCACCGCCGCGAGGGCGAGGCCATGCCAGAAGGTGCGTATCATCATTTTCGTTTTCTCTCTTTCTTGCCCGGCATCGCCAGCGGCGACAGCAGAAACGCGGTAAAGATGCCGCTGACCAGCACGATGCCAAAGCTGCTGATCGCCTGGGTGGCGCTGAAAACTAGCATCCCAAGGGTCAGCAATGTGGTGATCATCGCCAGGGTGATCGCCAGCAGTGAAGTGAGCGGGGTGCCGCGCGGGTTGCTGAAAAACAGGGTGTAGTTGATGCCAATCCCCAGTACCAGCACCAGCGCCAGCAATGAGAACAGGTTCACCGCATGGCCGCTGAGCGACAGCACCGCCAGGCCGCAGCCGAGCGATAACAACGACGGCACCAGGCTTATCAGCCCTTTGCGCCAGCCGAGTCGCAACATCGCGCCGACGGCGATAATCACCAGTGCCACGCCGAGCAGGGCGGTTAAAATTGTGCGGTACAGGGCGAACAGCTGATCAAACGAGGCTTTGCGATCGTTCCACGCCACGCCGTCTGCGTGCTCTGCCAGCTGCTGAAGTGCAGCGCTGTTTTTCACGCCGTCGACCGGGACCAGCACGCCGCTGCGCCCGTCCGGTAAAGTCAGCCACAGTAAACGCCAGCCTTCGCTGGCCGGGCTTTTCAGCCAGGCCTCAACGCTGACCGGCATTGGGTTCAGATCCGGCGTTACCGTTTTGAGTCCGGCGGTTTGCAGGGCGTTCACCACCGCAGGCGAGGCTTGTTTCAACAGCTGTAAATCCTGCTGCTGACGCTGGAGTGAATTGAGCGGCAGGGTGCGGAACTGGGCGAACAGGCCCGCTTTTTGCGCTTTTTCAAGCTGCGGGACGAACGCTTCCAGCCGTTCCAGCGTTTGCTGGGCGGAATCGCCGTACACCACAAACCATTTCTGATCGACACTCTGCCCGGTCAGGGCGGTGATCTGTTTTTCTTGCGCCAGTAAGTGCTGCGGCAGCGCTTGAAGCTGGGAAATATCGTCATCCACGCGCAGATTGGCGAGGCCCGCCAGGGTAAATAGCGCCAGTGCCAGCGGCAGACCAACGGAGAGTTTTTTATTGCGACGCCAGGCCGCCAGCCAGCGCAGCATCAGGGTCATCAGCGGCACCGGCCGCACCGGCAGGCCGCGGCACAGCCACGGATGCCAGAAAATCACCGTCAAACACGAGGCGCTTAATCCGGCGGCGGCAAACACCGCCATCTGGCGAATGCCGGGGAACGGGGCCAGTACCATCAACAGATAAGCCGCAACGGTGGTGAACAGCGCCAGCAGCAGCGCACGGCGTACCTTGACCAGGCTTTGCCACGGCGTAGACGCTTCACCGTGGACCATGCGTTCGGTCAGGTAATAGAGCGTGTAATCCGCCGAAATGCCGATGATGCTCATGCTCATTACCAGCGTCATCAGGTGCAGTTCACCGAACAGCAGCAGCGTGGCGACGGTGCCTGCCAGCGCACCAATGCCGACGGAAAGCAGGCACAGGAACAGCGGGCGAAGCGAGCGGAACACCAGCGTAATCAGTAGAATAACGCCGAGCACGGTGGCTACGCCGAGGGTCGATACATCCTGTTTGGCCTGCTGACTGGCGTAATCGCTGTAGAACATCGTTCCGCGCGACAGCAGCTGCGCCTGCGGGAACTGGGATTTCAGTTGGGCTTCCAGCGCCGCCAGTTCAGTGACGCGCTGGTGGGTTTGCTGCATATCGAATGAGGAGCCGTTCAGCTCGCCGTGTAGCAGATACCAGTAGTTGCCCGCGTGGTCCTGCGCGACCAGCCAGCCGTCCATCAGCCGCAGCTTTTGTCCGTTCTGCGCCAGCGCCAGTTGCGAGCCACGCATCAGCATCAGCGGATCGTTGTTCAGCTCTTTGCCGCTGACCCCGGAAAACGCCGAGTACAGTTGCGATAAAATCCACTGCGCCTGCGCTTCACCGCCCTGTTGTAAACGGCTGCGGGTGGCGCTGTCGATCAGCGCGTTGCGGTGCTGGAAGAAGAAGGTGCCCCACGCCTGCTGGCTGCTGGCATCCATTTGGCCTTTCACCTCACGCAGCGCGCCGGACTGCGCCAGCAGCGTCTGCCAGCGGTTGGCTACCGCCGGATCGGCCGTTTTACCAGGGCTGACCAGCCACACCAGCTGCTGGTCGAGACGCTGCATAAAACCGTCGCTTAGAGCAGGCGGAATAGCGCCCATACTTTGCGACGGCAGCATCGCCAGCACGCTGCTGTTCAGGCGTGCGCGCGGCAGCAGTACCGCCAGCGCTGTCAGCAGAATCAGGCACAGCGTAAGCCAGCCCCACGCCGCGCGGCGGGCGCTATTGGGCGGCGAAACGTTGACGTTCATCATCGGTCAAAGTAGCCGGAGTCAGGCGCTGTTGAGTCAACGTAATGTCGGTGCGATCGCCCTGCTTATCGTTGAGTTGAATGCTGTTCAGATACGTGGCGCCGCCCAAATCGATGGAGGTGAAAATCTTATCCAGCGGCGTGGTGATCGGCGTCAGCTTCAGCGTCCAACTGTTGTTGCCTTTGTCCTGGAAATCGATGCGGAAGTTTTGCTCCAGCACTTTGCGGTCGGCCTGGAACAGCGCGCGCAGCAGATGGTTAAACTGGAACATCTGCGGATTGTTGTCGGCGGTGATGGTCTGCGGCGGCTGGCCGTTGACGATTTGCACCATTCGCGAATCGTTGAGCATCAGCTGCATCGGGAACGGCGAGGTTTGATCCCACAGCAGGCCGGTATCGCGCGCAATCAGCATTTCGCCCTGCGAACGCAGCGGCTGCGGCATCTCTTTGATGGTGCGCGTCTGGTCGAAGTGTGCGCGCACCAGTGGCTGTTCGGTGAAGCGCTGCTGCAAATCGTCGAGGGTGATGGCGTGCGCCAGCGGGGCCAGCAGCAGGACAACAAGAGGCCACAGTTTCATGCGCTGACTCCCATACGTTCGAACAAGATCGCCGGGCTGACGAAACACAGCTCTTTGGTTTTTTCTTCCACCGCGACCTGGATGGTGTAGCCGGTGGTGGTGCGCTTGCCGGTGGCGGCATCGACAATTTCATAGCCGATACGCAGGCGGTTTTCGTACTCTTCCAGCTTCGCGCGCACGCGGATGGTTTGCTCGAAGGTCACCACGTCGCGGTATTTCACGCGGGTGTCGACCACCGGCCAGACGTAGCCGGACTCCTTCATCTGGCGATAGCCATAGTCGAACTGGTTGAGCAGCGCCTCGCGGGCGATTTCGAAATAGCGGAAGTAGTTGCCGTGCCACACCACGCCCATCATATCGACGTCGTGAAACGGCACGGTGATTTCAACTTCGGTGGTAAAGCGGGGATCGTTGAGCACCCTTTACTCCTTCTCAGTCGCATCCGGCAGACGCCAGAAATCAAAAAAGTTAAACCAGTCGAGGGGCGACAGCAGGGCGTAATGCTCCAGACGCTGCGCGTATCGGTCGACGGTATGCTGTAACGCCTGCTGACGTTCGCCGCGCGGTAACACCAGCGGGTCGGCGAACGGTTCGCAGTGCACGTGCAGTTTGCCCTGCTGCTTGAGGGCGAAAATCATCAACACCGGGCATTTGAGCACCGAGGCCAGAATAAACGGCCCCTGCGGGAACGGCGCGGGCGAGCCCATAAACTCGCTCCAGATAACCCGCCAGTCACCGCCGCGCTGCGGATTCACCGCAATGCGATCGCCGACGATCGCCACCCATTCGCCCTGATCGAGTTTCTCTTTCAGCAGTATCGCGGTGTCCGGGCCGATGTTAGTCACGGAAATGAGATTGATGCCCGACTGCGGGGCGTTCTCTTCCATCACCTGCTTAAAGCGTTGGGCGTTATCGTTAAACACCAGCGCGTTAATGGTGCGGGTAGAGAGCGCCCGACAGGCTTCGACATCGCCCAGATGCGAGGCCAGCAGCAGCTTGCCCTGCGGCGCGGACATATCCAGCGCCTCCTGTGCGCCGGGTGCAAACACGATATCGCGGCCCGGTTTTAGCTCTCCGCGCCAGCTGGCTACCTTGTCGAGGATCGCATGGCCGAAGCCCATAAAATGCTGGAAGCTATTAAAGCGTTCAGGCTGCGGCAGATTGCGGGCGGCCAGTTCGCGTTTGGCGCGGGCAATCCACTGCTGTGAGGCGCGTCGCGGTTCGCGGGCGGTCAGCCAGAAGACGGCAATCACCGGCCACAGCAACAGTGAGAACGCCCCGCGCCCGAAGGTTTTCCACACCCAAATCATCAGCCTCATGCCCCACAGGCCTTTGGCCTCCGGCTGTTTCGCCCAGTGTTGGCGACGGCGGCGGAAAAGCAGGGACGGAATACGCGGCAACATGCCGAAGAACAGGCGGGTGTGCATCCACGAGATGCGCAGGTTGTCTTTCAGGGCGTCGAAATGGGACAGGCCATCCAGCGGATAGGTCACGCGGGTCGGCACAAAATAGCTGGTGTTGCCCTGCCAGTAGAGACGCACCATCACTTCGGTGTCGAAGTCCATGCGTTTGCCGAGCGGCACCTGCTGCGCGAGTTGCAGCGTGGGCGCAATCGGGTACACGCGAAAGCCGCACATGCTGTCTTTGAGCTGGAGAGACAGGGTCTCGATCCACACCCAGACGTGGGTGACGTAGCGGCCATACAAGCGTGAGCGCGGGACGGAATCGTCATATATCGGTCGCCCGGAAATGAGCGCGTCCGGATGTTTTTCGGCGAGCGACAGTAGTGCAGGAATGTCTTCAATGGCATGCTGCCCGTCGGCGTCGACCTGCACCGCGTGGCTGAAACCGGCGCGCTGTGCCTCTTCCAGACCGCGGATCACCGCCGCCCCTTTGCCTGCGTTTTCTGCCAGACGTACCAGCGTCACATGTTTGTGCATTTCTGCCAGCGCGTTGAGCGCCTCACGGGTGGCGTCATCGCTGCCGTCGTCCACCACGATGCACGGCATTTCAAACGCAGACAGCCGGGCGAGCACGCTCGCCATCATCGCGCCGTGGTTGTAGCAGGGGATCAGAATGCAGGGTGAGAAAGCTACTGACATAACCGGATCTTGCCGCTGCTGGCGGTGTGGCGCGCGTCGCCGTCGTGGCGTTGATAGCTGAACGCCAGCAGCTGTTTGTCAGCCTGCCAGCTCATTTCTAGCGTGACGGTGGTTTCCGGCAACAGCGGGGCCTGGAACTTCACGTTCTGGATGCTGTGAAAACGATAACCGGGGGCCAGCAGAGTGGTGGCGTAATGCATCACCCAGTCGACTTGCGCCACACCGGGCAGCAGTGGCTGTACGTCGAAATGGCCCTGAAACCAGAACAGTTCCGGGTCGAGATGCAAAATGACCGACAGCGCCTGCGGCTGTGTCTGCTGACGTTCAATTTCACGAGGCTTCATAAAAATAGCTCCTGCAATTGCGCATAGACACGCTTGTTCATGCTGTTGACCGGGATTTCGTCGAGCACCCGCCAGTAGCGCGGCACGGAAACCGGCTCCAGCCACGGCAGCAACGCGCGACGCCAGGCCAACTCCTGCGCTTTTCCGCCGGTCGCCTGCCATTGTTCGCGGGCGCTTTCCGTGAGCACCAGCACCACACCGATGCCCTGACGGCCCCCGCGTGAAACGGGGATCGCGGCGGCATCGACAATGCCTTCCAGCGTCAGCAGTCGTTTTTCCACTTCGCTCAGAGAAACGCGTTTTTCTTCAATTTTAACCACCCGGCCACGACGTCCCGTCAGGCGGAAACCGTCATCGACCAGTTCAATCATGTCGTCGAGCAGCAGGCCTTCGGGGTCATTAAGCAACGGCGAAATCAGCCGCCACTCTTCGCCTTCGGCCCGCAGCGTCACGTCCGGGAAAAGCTGCCACGAGGTGCTGTTATCGATGCGCTGGCGCCAGGCCATGATCCCGGTTTCGGTGCTGCCGTAGATTTCATCCGGCCAGACCTTGAACCATTCCTGCGTCACTTTCGCTTCTCGCCACGGCAGCATTCCGCCAGCGGAGAGGATCATGTCGACGGGCGGCGGCGTGAGATTCGCATCCAGACGCTTGAGAAACGCCGGGCTACTGATAAACACGTAGCGATGCGCAGGGTCCAGCGCGCTCAGTTGTTCGGCGTAGTAGAGCATCGCGGCGTGCAGCGGCAGCCCGCAGGCCATCGGCAAGAAGATGCGGAACGTCAGGCCGTAAAGGTGCTGCGGCACGACGGACGCCACGAACCGACAGCCTTCGAGGCGCTGTTCGAAGCGGGTGTGCAACATCCGCGCTTCTTCGTCGAGCAGCGCGATGGGCTTGATGATTTTTTTCGGCTGGCCGGTGGAGCCGGAGGTAAAGAGTTCCACAAAGCTGTCAGCGGCGACGGGCGGGAGCACGATATCTCCCGCGTGCGAGGCATTTTCGCTGGCGCTGACGATAATCTGTGGGCCGCCGCAGTCGAGCTGCGTTTCACTCAGAATACCGTCGAATAAATCCTGCTGTTCGTTCAGCAGCGCGGCGCGGCAGTGGCCTGGGATCACCGGGATTTTGCCCGCGTGCAGCGTGGCCAGCAGCGCGAGAATAAACAAATAACTGTTTTCGAAACACAGCGCCCAGCGCTCACCGGGCTGTGCCTGTAACGACTGCGTCAGCTGCGCGACGTCGTGGCGTAATTCGCCAAGCTGCCATTGCCGTGACCCGAGCCAGGCAATGCAGATGTCGTCAGGGCGCGTTGGGCTCAGCCACTGTGACAGCGGAAGGGGGTGTTTCATGGTTAATCTCTTTTCATCAAACGTCGGCGAACCAGCCATTCACCGGCCATCAGGGTGCCCATCAGCAGGTAGGCGATGACGCCGTTCCACGCGGTCCACAGCCGCATGTCGCCATGCAGGGCGGTGAAGAGGGCAATCGATCCGTTCACGATAAAAAACAGGCACCAGATGCGGGTCACCTGACGGGTATAACGCACGCCTGCCGGCGGTAAATCCGGCTCTCGCAGGCGTGCCAGACGCTCAACCAGCGGCATGTCGCTCCACAGCGAGCCGCCAAATACCGCGAGCATTACCGCGTTCACGACAACCGGATAGAACAGCAGCAGCTGGTGCGCTTTGAGGAGCGCGCTGGCCGCGCACAGGGCAATCCCGGCGAGCGCCACGATTTGCAGCACCCGGCGCATCGGCCCGGCCTGTTTGCGCACCTGAAACAGACGCAGCAACAGCAGCAGCGCCATCACCGGCAGTAGCCAGTGCAGGCCGTTATGCGCCAGACCAAAGCCCACCAGCAACGGCCAGGCCAGAACAATGGCGCCTGTCGCCAGCCGCATCAGCGGCAGCGAGCGTAAGCTGCGCATCTGAATTATTCGTCGTGCAGCAGACGGCTTACGGCATCGACCACATCCTGTACGGTGCGGACCGATTTGAACTCTTCAGGCTTAATTTTCTTTCCGGTTTTTTTCTGCAGGTGGACCACCATGTCGACGGCGTCGATGCTGTCCAGCTCCAGGTCTTCATACAGGCGGGACTCAGGTGTAATGTCCTGAGGGTCAAGTTCGAAGAGTTTGTGCAGAAGCTCGGTCACTTCCTGATAAATCGTTTCTTGTTCAGTCATAACGGACTCGTCTTCACGCGCGTTGAGCGTTAATAAAGGACGCCAGTGTGGCGACGGAATAGAAATGCTGACGCATCTCTTCGCTTTCTGCTGAAAGCACCACGCCGTACTGATTCTTTACCGCCAGTCCCAGCTCCAGTGCATCGATAGAGTCCAGGCCCAGGCCGTCTCCAAAGAGGGGAGCATCGGTGTCGATATCATCCGCTGACAGCTCATCAAGATTCAGGGTCTGAATGATGAGGTTTTTTATTTCAAGATAGAGGGCTTGCATCATTAATTCCTGCCAAAAATAGTTCTGTCCCGGTTAGATTTCCGGGTTGGTCTGCTGCAATTGAGACAAAAACAATCGGTTCAGCTGCCGGGCAGCCAGAGCCGGTTCTTGTAAGTTTGCATCATATAAGTCGGCGATGGCGAGACGCTCACGCACATTCACATCGAATATAGGTTTCACCGGCGGCACATCATACCACTTGCTCTGTTTGTCGAGCATGCGTTCGCTGCACTGGATCGTCACAATTCGGATATCGCTTGCGCAACGTACGGCGATATTTGCCGCACCGCGTTGGAGCGTCATCGGCTCGCCCACGCGTGTGCGTGTGCCTTCCGGGAAAATCAAAATCGTGTCGCCTTTTGCCAGACGCTGCTGGCAGGCGGGCAGCAGGCTGTCGGCCTGGCTGTTGATCAAATAGTCCGCGCTGCGAATAACGCCGCTCATGAACGGGTTTTTCAGCAGTGAGCTTTTCACCATGCAGTCGGTGTCGGGCATGACCGAGGCCAACATCACGTAATCGAGCAGCGACGGGTGATTGGCGATCACCAGACAGCCGCGCTCCTGGCGCAAAATATCTTCGCCGTGAATACGGTAGTCCAGCACGCCCATGACCTTCGTGACCCCTAAAAAGAAACGAAAGCTGGTGGCAATGCTGCGGCGCGCCAGGCTGCGGCGGCGGTCTTTGTTCCTTACGCACAGCAATAAAATAGTAAACCAGATAAGCGATAACAGCAGCCCGCCGAGGCCGAACAGCGAAAAGCAAAATCCGGTGGCGAAGATGCGCCACAGGCGGTTAAAGCGGGAACTGACGGTTTTCATGCCCGGCTCCAGCACCAGCGGGAGACTTCACCGTCAATGACAAATTCGCGGTCGTGATTCAGGTAATGACGCAGGAAACTCAGGCTTTGCGGCAGCGCATTTTCTGCCTCCGTTCCGCCGGATTGCGTGGAACAGGTGAGGCTTGTCCCGGCTTCGAACACCATCGCGCAGGCGTAGGCCCAGGTCGGCATGCTTTCGGGTAAATCCGGGTGATAAAACGCCGGCAGCGCGCCGTCAAAATCGACCATCAGCACGCGCTGATAGCCCGCTTGCAACAGGCTGATGACTTCACACAGGCCCTGCTGAAAAGTGTCTTTTCCGGCGGCCAGCGAAGAGGAGACCACCGGCTGTTGCGCCACAATAGTCAGGTTGCCGACGGCGGAGTTATGTACCGAGAGCGCGAAATCGGTGGGCGACACGGATTGCTCCGTCGCCAGCGCCTCGAGAATGCGAAAGTTGCGTTCGAGTTCGCCGTGACGGCTGGTGTAGAGCACCGCATCAATGGCGTGTTTGCGTAACATCAACAGCCCACACTCCACCGCGAGTTTGCTCCCCGAGCTTAAACGGCGCGCGGTCATCATCGGCAGCGCGGTCAGTTTGGCCTGCGGCGCTGCGGCATCAATGGGCTGGACGGCATTCGCCCACTGAACCCACTGAGCGTCGTCGCTAAGGCCAGGCGCGCGGGCCTGCCAGTCGATAAGGTTTAATGCAAAATTCATCAGTGCGAGCCTGGTCTGTCGATACTCTTTATTCGTTAGAAGACGTTATGCCATTTATTATCGGTTTGTTCACGCGGCATTTTGCCGTGGGGCCGCTATTCGCGCTCATATCCTACAATGTTGTCGGCAGACAGGCGAATATCTGTCAGGCAGAGTGGTCTTAATTTTGGTCTATGTTGCGCCGGGCGTAAAACACGGCGGGATATCAGGCCGTTGTGACCGAATATCCCGTAATAACGCTTACTACTGTACGGCGCTGGAGAGACTAATCTGAATATCTTTATCGAGATTATGAACCCAGCGGTTGTAGTTCTTATGAATTTGACCGCCTTCCGCCATCAGATTCGTACTGCCATCATATTTGATGATGTAGCTGTTGGCAGAATACTGAATCAAAACATTGGCAGTATGGTCACGCGCCTGCTGGCGACCTTTAATCACGCCGGGGCCGGCATCGGTCATAATCCACTGGCGGTTGAGTCCCGCTTTTAAGATAGCGTTCCGCACCTGGGCTTCCGTGTGACCGGTGGCAACCGGGCTCTGAACAGTTTCAATCGGCGCGGTGCGAGAAACGCAGCCCGCCAGCGTGCCGACAACGGCGACGGCAGCAAACCATTTCACTAATTTTTTCATCAATAACTCCATTCAATCTGTAAAGCGATGCGAGATTAAAGCAAGCATTACCCAAACCCTTTATCAACGAACAGGCGTTATTTCCAATACGCGATATCAGGTGTTTTTTTGGTTATTTTGACGTTAAAAATGATAAGGGAGGATGTAAGGGGCTGCAACCGGAATATCTGTTAATACGATGATAAGAATCTGCGTAATTATTATTTCGAGAATTGGATTTTAATGAACAACCAATTTTAGTTAGTGGCTTATTAATTTCTGCGCGAAGAAACATTAAAAATGAAATGCCCGGCGGCGCGATGCTTGCCGGGCCTACGTCAGAAATAAGCCCGAACCAGCGTCGCGCTGTCGGGCAGTGCCATTAACCCGGCAATCGGCTTTTAGGTCGCCCCGGCCCCAACAAAATCGCCAGCTTGCTGCCGCCTTTGGTGGTTTCCATCCAGATTTTACACACGCTGGTGAGCGGCACGGAGAGCAGCATTCCGACCGGGCCGAGCAGCCAGCCCCAGATCAGTAATGACAGAAACACCACCAACGTCGACATGCCGAGGCGGCGGCCCATCATCTTCGGCTCGACCATATTCCCCAGCACCATATGCACCGCGAGGAACAGCCCGCCGACCAGCAGGCATTCATACCAGCCGTTAAACAGGAACGCCTGAATCATCGGCGGAATAGCGGAAATCACCGAGCCAATGTTGGGCACGTAGTTCAGCAGGAATGCCAGCACGCCCCACATCAGCGCGAACTGTACGCCGAGCAGCATCAGGCCAAGCCAGACAATCAGCCCAGTCCAGAGGCTGATCAGCGTCTTGAGGGCCAGATAGTGTGAAACGCCTTTCAGCGCACGGTGCAATCCAGCGATGTGAATTTGCGGATTCACCAGCGCGAAACGCAGTTTGTACGGCACGTGTCGCACTTCGAACAGCATAAACACCACGGTCATGACCAGCAGCACGATGCTGGCCATCGCCCCGGAAAGCCCGGTCATCATGGTGGTGGCGAAGGTCATCATTTTGTCGGAATCGACGCGCTGAAGCATACGCTCCGGTGACATATGCATGTGCAGGAACGGCATCGCATCTTGTATCGCCAGCAGCTTGTGCGTCAGCTCTTTATTGTACTTCGGCAGCATGGCAACAAACTCGTTGGCAGACGCGGCCAGCACGGCAACCAGCGCCGTGAGCACGCACAGCATCACGAATACCACAATGCTGATGGCAAGCGGCCGTGAGACACCCCGACGGATAAACCAGGTCACTAACGGGTTGAGAACGATGGCGAAAAACAGCGCCAAAAGCAGTTGAACAATGATATCGGCGGCAGCGTGGATCCCGGCCAGGATCACCACCAGCGCCGCCAGTTTTATTAATATGTGTAGACCCGCTTTATCAGCGGCAGGCGTAGTCATGGTCATTTCCTTATAGGCTATCGGCACTAAGTGTAGTGCTTCCCGCTGCGCTGACTATCGGAAAGAAGGACGGTTTTTTTCAGCCATCTCCCAAAGGGCGAGGGTCGGGGTAAACAAAAAAAGCCCCCGGTCGCGAAACCGGGGGCTTTGTCGTCAGCAGGCTAACTTAGTTGATGACGATGGTATTGATGATGTTTTCTGCGGTGCTCTGCGCTTTCTGCTGATCGTCAGCAGGCAGCGTGATTTGCAGGGTCAGCAGTTTGCCGTCCACTTTGCCCAGTACCACTGAAGAGTACGCGGTCTGGCCTTTGGCAGAGATGATGCTGTCGAGCTGCTGAAGGGTATGGCCTTTCAGCTCGATGGATTTGTTGGTCACAACCTGCAACTGCGGGTCGCGGCTACGCTGCTGCGCTTCCAGACGGGAAGCCAACGCGGCAAGGTCCTGATCGGTGTTATCACCCACAATCACGATCACCGCTTTCTGGCCAGTGGCGTCAGAATAAACGTGCATGTTGTTAGCCTGAGTGCCGAGCTTGCCGCTCTGATCGGTCATATCGGCCGGCAGGGAGAAGCTGAGTTTGCCATCCAGCAGTTTTACAGGCTGTGCAGCGGCATTGCTTTCGGCGGCTGCTCCCTGAGCTGGGGCTTTGCTGTCGCTGTTGTCACAGGCAGAAAGGCCCATTACCAGTAGGCCAATACCGACGTATTTAACCAAATTGCGCATTGACATCTTCCTTTTGATAAACGGCCATTAATGGCACATCTGTTTATCTTATCACAACCCACTGCACGAACCTTTAACCCGCTTGAAAAGCTGGGTTTTCGGATTTGTCTGCCAGTTTTTTCAATAGCATATTCAACACTACGCCGTACATCGGCAGGAAGAATACCAGGCTAATGAGCACCTTGAAGGTGTAATCCACCAATGCAATTTCGACCCAATGGGACGCCATGAACGGATCGGGACTGCGCCAGAAGGCGATGAAGAAGAACGCGAGGGTGTCGCTGACGTTACCGAACAGCGTGGAGGCGGTCGGCGCCATCCACCAACGGTGATTCTGTCGCAGGCGGTTGAAGACGTGAACGTCGAGGATTTGCCCCAGCGCGTAAGCCATAAAGCTCGCGGCGGCGATGCGGGCCACAAACAGGTTAAAGCTGGTGAGCGCAGCAAAACCCTGCCATTCGCCCATATAAAAGAGCGACGAAATCACGTAGGAAATCAGCAGCGCAGGTGCCATCACCGCAAAAATAATCTTACGGGCAAGCGGCGCGCCAAAGATACGCACGGTCAGGTCGGTTGCGAGGAAAATAAACGGAAAGCTAAACGCGCCCCAGGTGGTATGAAAACCAAAAATGGAGACCGGCAGCTGCACCAGATAGTTACTGGAAGTGATCACCAGCAGATGAAAAAGCGAAAGCCAGAACAACGCTTTTACGCGCTGTGCTTGAGAGAACTGCATCATGTTGTAGCCTTTTTAGTGGTTGGGGTGAGGGAACCCAATGTGTGTCTTGAAACGCTAAAAACCGCCGCATGATACTGCGTTATGTGCGCTTTGCAACGGCTAATTTTCGCGCAATCGTTAACCTGCCTTGCGTCACAAATAACTGGCGGTAAACTAGGGCGGTTTTTTGACTGACTGAGTGAACCATGAGCGATATCTTTTCTGCTGCTGACCACACCCTTGATGCCCAGGGCCTGCGCTGCCCGGAGCCGGTAATGATGGTCCGCAAAACCGTGCGCACGATGCCCGTCGGCGAAACGCTGTTAATTGTGGCGGACGACCCGGCGACGACCCGTGATATTCCTGGCTTCTGCCGCTTTATGGATCATGAATTGATTGCGCAACAGACCGACAACCTGCCTTATCGCTATCTCATCCGTAAAAACCATTAATTCTCTAAGGGCAGAAACTGTGATCTGCCCTGAAATCTCGTTACCAAATCGTTAAACCATCGTTTCACAATTGTAGCTTTTGTGAGGCGTCTCACCGTCGTTTTTCCCGTACCAGGCTAATTTTAAAACGCAAAACTAAAACAACGTTTTATTAAATACCCTGGAGCCGACCGATGAAAATGACTGTAAGGCCATTTGTGGCCGCATTATGCTTTTCCACAGCAGCACTCTGCTTTACGCCTTCGGTTTTAGCGCAAACCATTCGTGCCGCCGATGTTCATCCTGAAGGCTACCCGAATGTGGTGGCGGTCCAGCACATGGGCGAAAAACTCAAACAGCAAACTAACGGCGACCTGGAGATTAAAGTCTTCCCGGGCGGCGTGCTGGGCGATGAAAAACAAATGATTGAGCAGGCGCAAATGGGCGCCATCGACATCATTCGCGTATCAATGGCGCCTGTGGCGGCGATTCTGCCAGACATCGAAGTGTTCACCCTGCCGTACGTTTTCCGCGATGAAGATCATATGCACAAGGTCATCGACGGTGATATCGGCAAACAGATTGGTGAGAAGCTCACCAATAACCCGAAATCCAAACTGGTGTTCCTCGGCTGGATGGATTCCGGTACCCGCAACCTGATTACCAAACAGCCGGTCACCAAACCGGAAGATTTGAAAGGGATGAAAATCCGCGTTCAGGGCAGCCCGGTGGCGATTGATACCCTGAAAGACATGGGCGCTAACGCCGTCGCGATGGGCGTGAGCGAAGTTTACAGCGGTATGCAGACCGGCGTGATTGACGGTGCCGAAAACAACCCGCCAACCTTTATCGCCCACAACTATATGCCGGTGGCCAAGCATTACACCCTCAGTGGTCACTTCATCACCCCGGAAATGCTGCTCTATTCCAAAGTGAAATGGGACAAACTCACCGCCGATCAGCAGAAAAAAATCATGACTCTGGCTCGCGAAGCGCAGATGGAACAGCGTGAGCTGTGGAACGCCTATAATAAACAGGCACTGGAAAAAATGAAAGCGGGTGGCGTGCAGTTCCACGAAATCGACAAAGCGTACTTCGTCCAGGCGACGGAGCCGGTGCGTAAAGCCTATGGCGAAAAGCATCAGGATTTGATGAAAGCCATTGCTGACGTCCAGTGATTTTCACGTCGGACGGAGGACCTATGTCTGAATCCTTTTCAAAACTGATGGATAAGCTGTACATGCTGGCGATGTGGGTCGCCGGCGTGTCGCTGCTGGTGATGACCATCGTTATTCCCATCGGCATTTTTTCCCGCTACGTGCTGAACCAGGGGGAATCCTGGCCGGAGCCGGTGGCCATTCTGTGCATGGTGACGTTCACCTTTATCGGCGCGGCGGTAGGCTACCGCGCCGGGTCGCACATCGCCGTCAACATGCTGACCGACCGTCTGCCCGCCGCGCTGCAACGCGCTTCGGCACGGCTGGTTGATCTCATGATGCTGCTGATTACCGGGATGATGTTCTGGTACAGCTACGGGTTGTGCCTCGATTTATGGGATCAGCCGGTGGCGGAGTTTCCGCTGCTGACCTCTGGTGAAACGTATCTGCCGCTGCCGATTGGCTCGGCGGTGCTGATTCTGTTCGTTATTGAGCGTCTGCTGTTCGGTTCTCAGGAGCACCGTCCGGTGGTCCTCATCGGTAACCACGGTTAAGGGGCGTCAGATGGATGCGTTTATTCTGCTTTTCACCCTCGCCATTTTGTTGGCTATTGGGATGCCGGTGGCCTTTGCCGTGGGGCTTAGCGCCGTGGCGGGGGCAATCTGGATTGAATTACCACTGGAAGCGTTGATGATTCAGATAACCAGCGGGGTGAATAAATTTACCCTGCTGGCGATTCCGTTCTTCATTCTCGCCGGGGCAATCATGGCGGAAGGCGGGATTGCTCGCCGACTGGTCAATTTCGCCTATCTGTTCGTGGGCTTCATTCGCGGCGGTTTGTCGCTGGTGAACATTGTGGCGTCCACCTTTTTCGGTGCGATTTCTGGTTCGTCGGTGGCGGATACGGCATCTATCGGCAGCGTGATGATCCCGGAAATGGAGAAGAAAGGGTATCCACGCGAGTACGCAGCGGCGGTCACCGCCAGCGGTTCGGTACAGGCGATCCTGATCCCGCCGAGCCACAACTCGGTGATTTATTCTCTGGCGGCAGGCGGGACGGTGTCTATTGCCTCGCTGTTTATCGCCGGGGTGTTGCCGGGCTTGCTGCTGGGCGTCAGCCTGATGGTGATGTGCCTCGCCTTCGCGAAAAAGCGCGGCTATCCGAAAGGCGAAGTCATTCCGTTTCGTCAGGCGGTGAAGATCTTCTTTGATGCGCTGTGGGGGTTGATGACGGTGGTCATCATTCTCGGCGGGATCCTTTCCGGCATTTTCACCGCGACGGAATCCGCGGCGGTGGCCTGCCTGTGGGCGTTCTTTGTCACCATGTTTATCTACCGTGACTACAAATGGAACGAGCTGCCGAAGCTGATGTACCGCACGGTCAAAACGGTCAGTATCGTGATGATCCTGATTGGTTTTGCTGCGGCGTTTGGTGCGGTGATGACCTACATGCAGCTGCCGACGCGCATCACCGAGTTCTTCACCACGCTTTCCAGCAACAAGTACGTGATTCTGATGTATCTCAACGTCATGTTGCTGTTGATTGGTACGCTGATGGACATGGCGCCGATCATCTTGATCCTGACGCCGGTGCTGTTACCGGTGACGAATTCACTGGGGATCGATCCGGTGCATTTCGGGATGATCATGATGGTAAACCTGGGGATCGGTTTGATTACCCCGCCGGTGGGATCGGTGCTGTTTGTGGCCAGTGCGGTGAGTAAGCAGAAGATAGAAACCGTGGTTCGCGCGATGCTACCGTTCTACGGCATGCTGCTGGTGGTGCTGGCGATGGTGACATACATTCCGGCGATTTCACTGTGGCTGCCGCATGTATTAGGGATGTAACGTTTCCCCTCACCCTGGCCCTCTCCCCAAAGGGGCGAGGGTTAGGGTGAGGGGTTGTTTTCTCCCTTTCCCAAAGGGAGAGGGGATTACACCTTCCGATTCAACAACCGCAACGCATTCGCCGTTACCAGCACCGTAGCCCCCGTATCGGCCAGAACTGCCAGCCACAGGCCGGTGATGCCGAGCAGCGTAGTGACCAGGAAGACCGCTTTCAGTCCCAGCGCAATCGTAATGTTCTGGCGGATGTTGGCGCGGGTCGCGCGGGCAATGCTGATCATCTGCGCCAGGCCCGTCAGACGATTGCCGGTCAGCGCTGCGTCGGCAGTTTCCAGCGCTACGTCCGTCCCGCTTCCCATCGCAATGCCAATCGTTGACGCTTTCATCGCTGGTGCATCGTTGATGCCGTCGCCCACCATCGCCAGTGGAGCCTGCTGATTGAGCGTGGTCACGGCACTCACCTTATCCGCAGGCAGCAGCCCGGCGCGGAAATCCAGCCCCAGTTCATTAGCAATCACCGCCGCTGCCCGTGGGTTATCACCGGTCAGGATGACGCCCTGAACGCCCAGCGCATTCAACGCGCTGACCGCTTCGCGAGCGTCGTCCCGCAGCGTATCGCGCAACGCCAGAATGCCTTGCAGCCGCTGATTTTTAACCACCACGACCACCGTTTGTCCGGCCTCTTCCAGCGCCCTGATTTGCGCCGCCTGATCTTCGGCCGGGAATTTATCCCCGGCGCAAATCAGCACCTTCTCGCCATTCACGTCGGCTTCGATGCCTGACCCGGCCAGCGCCCGCTGGTTCTGAGCCTCGGGCAGCGTGAGGTGGCGCGCATTCGCTTCGTTGATAATCGCCGTCGCCAGCGGGTGACTGGAACCTTGCTCCACAGCTGCCGCCAGCGCCAGAAGCGCATCTTCGGTGGTGCCATTCAGCGCTACGATGTTCGTCACGCGCGGTTTGCCGACGGTCAGCGTCCCGGTTTTGTCGAAGGCGATATGATGAATACGACCGAGCTGTTCCAGTGCCGCGCCGCCCTTAATCAATGCGCCCCGACGCGCCGCCGCAGCCAGACCCGAGGTAATTGCCGCCGGGGTGGAAATCACCAGCGCGCACGGACAGCCAATCAGCAATAGCGTCAGACCTTTGTAAATCCACGGCTGCCACTCAGCGCCTGCCAGCAGCGGCGGTAAAACCGCAACCAGCAGCGCGACCAGCATAATCGCCGGGGTGTAAATCCGGCTAAAGCGATCAATAAAGCGTTCAATCGGTGCCCGGCGTTCTTCGGCCTCTTCAATCAGGCGCAGAATGCGGTCGATGGCGCTGTCGCCCGGTTCGGACGTCACGCTCAGTTGCACCAGGCGGTCAACACTGGTGGCTCCGGCAGGCACGCTTTCGCCGGTGAGGCGTTCGACGGGTACCGATTCGCCAGTGAGTGCGCTTTCGTCAAAGCTGGCAAACGCGGAAATCAGTTTACAGTCGGCGGGCAGACGGCCCCCAGCGGCGACTTCAATCACATCGTTCGGGCGTAAATCCCGCTGGGCCACGGTTTCACGCTGGCCGTCACGCACCCGCACGGCGGTGTCGGGTTTTAACGCCATCAAGGCGCTGACGCCTTTGCGGGCGCGGCTGGCGGCCCAGCCTTCAAGACGTTCCCCGATGATAAACAGCAGCAATACCATCGCCGCCTCTGCCGTCGCGCCGATAAACAACGCCCCGATCGCCGCCACGCTCATCAGCGTTTCGATGGCAAACCAGCTGCCGGTTTTGATCAGACGCAGCGCCTGGCGCGCAATCGGGAACAGCCCAACCAGGGTAGTGGCGATAAAGGCGAAATTGCCGAGGGGATGGTTTATCTGCGTCAGCCCCCAGCTGATAGCCATCAGGAGGATAAGTACCATCAGCGGGAGATTTTCTTTCAGACGAGAAGGCGCAGGCGCTTGCGGCGCATCTTCGCTACGCAAGACATAACCCGCGCTGGCGACGGCGGTTTCAACCTGGGCGCGAATATCGCTTTCGGCATCGACCAGCAGTTTTTCGGTGGTGAACAGCACCTGAACCTGGTTGACCCCGCTCACCTGGCGCACGGCATTTTCGACTTTGCGTGCACAGGCGGCGCAGTCCATGCCGTTGACCAGCCAGCTGTAGCGGGTACCAGAAGCGGGAGAGAGGACCGGAGCAGACTCAGGCTGTGAGCCGCCGCAGCACGCGCCGTGATCGTGATGCGGTGCCGTTACCGGAGCAGGCGTGAAGGTCGTTTTCGCGAACTGAGGCGCGGGTTTGGCTTTGGCGTCTGGAGTCGACATGGCACTCTCCTGTTACTGATAATTTTCTCAATAACACAGAGCATACACTTTGGAGTCGACTCCAGAGTCAAGCCTCTTTTTACAAGTACAGCGCGCGGACGATCAAAAAGTGTCCGGCGAAGTAGCACGCCGAGGAAATGGCGGTATCGGCGCGGAAGCGGCGACGGTAGTGACTGCCCAGCCACACGATATTGCCGATCAGCAGCAGCGTTGCGCCCAGGAAGGCGGAAAGCGCGGTATCCACCGGTCTGAAGAACCACAGCTCACCCGCCAGCCACACCATCACCAGCGTCATCGCAATAAACGTACACACCGGCAGACGCAGCTCTTCAAGGCGCGACCAGATAACGGCGATCAGCAGCGCGCCAATCACCAGCAGCACCAACGGCAGCGGCCAGAAGAACGACAGCGTCATCTGGCTGGCGAACCAAATCGTATACAGCAGATGAGAAAGGAAGAACGCACCCACCGCGTACAGCATGCGTTCGCGCGACAGCAGCGTCAGTGCATCGCCAATCAGCGACGCACACAGGCCCGCCAGCACTAAATAACTGATTGCGTTAAACATCGGGGCCTGCCAGGCGAGAAGCAGCAGCAGAATCAGCGTGACGGGTTTAAACACCCAGCGCTGCCAGACCGGGCCACGGTAGGAAGCGTCGACATAAAGCCAACCGGATAAACAGACCGCAATAAATGACCACAACATAATAAGTCCTTGTATCTGTTATTGATGTATAAGATCTCTCCACTTCAGTGTAGTGGCGCGGGGTGGCAGATGGCAATGCCGGTGCAGGCAAGGTATCCTGCTTTGCGTCAATTCTTAGAAGACAGTGAGAGAATCCTCCAATGAGCAAAATGCCGCTCTTTTTTGTGATTGTGGTGGCGATAATTGTCGTTGCCGCGTCGTTCCGTTTCGTGTCACAGCGTCGTGAAAAGATGGAAAACGAGGCCGCACCGCTGCAACAAAAGCAGGTGGTGGTGACCAACAAACGTGAAAAGGTATTGAACGACCGACGTTCACGACAGCAAACCGTCGCCCCGGCGGGCAGCGATATGCGTTATGAAGCGAGCTTTAAGCCGGACACCGGCGGGCTGGAAATGACGTATCGTCTGGATGAGAAGGCGTATCACGCGTTGAACGTGGGTGACAGAGGCACGCTGAGCTACAAAGGTTCACAGTTTGTGGCGTTCACGGTGCCATGATTAAGTGCCCGGCAAGCGCGAGTGCCGCCGGGCAAAAACATTACTTTTTCTTTGTCGGCGTCAATTTCATCTTCTTCTGCCAGGCAATCAGTTCAAATACCCCAAACAGGAATACGCGAACCGACTCGCCGCGGGTCATTTGCGGGCCGTCCTTCGGCAGCGTGGCTTTCAGCAGGGTCATTTGCAGGCCGTGCATCAGGATCATGAAAATCAGCGCCACGTTGACGAAGATATTCACCGGGAATTTGAACGGGTGCAGAACGTTGAGGACCAAAAAGGCCCAGACGCAAAGCATGAGCAGGCGGCCAATATTAAGCAGCATTATTATTTCCTTGTGCTTCACGTTGATAAAGGCGATAAGCGACCTGACCGGCCACCTTTTCGCGGTATAAATCCCAGTGCGAGGGAACTAACGGCAGGCCGTTTTCTACTTCGCTTTCAACATAAATCAGTGCGTCGTCCGCCAGCCAGCCGTTCGTTTCCAGCAGATTCAGCGTCTCGTCGAGCAACCCTTTACGGAACGGCGGGTCGATAAAGACCACATCGTGCGGCGTGCCAGGCTGTGCAAGGAACGTCAGGCTGTTGGTATTAACTACTTTCGCGTGGCTGGCGTTAAGCGTCGCGAGGTTTTTTTGTAACTGTTGTGCCACGTGGCGATCCATTTCCAGCAGGGTCGCACTGGCGGCATAACGCGACAGCGCTTCCAGCCCCAACGCGCCGCTACCGGCGAAACAATCGAGGCAGCGGGCATCAACCATATGCGGCGCAAGCCAGTTAAACAGCGTCTCACGGACGCGGTCGGTGGTCGGGCGCAGGCCTGGGCTGTCCGGAACAGGGAGCTTACGGCCCCGCCATTGCCCGCCTATAATGCGGATCTGGCCGCTGCCGGAGTGGTTTGGTTTTTTCATATCTATGCTCAGCTCAATGCCGGATTACTGTTCCAGGCGGTGATGCGCGTTAAGTTAAGTGATAGACTATTTCATCATTTTTTTAGCTTCCATGTACATAGACCTCAATAATTCTGGTTTCATTAAACCTGAAGTATGAAGGGATAGCGGTAACGCAGTACAGGGAATCAACAGCGAAGAGCGTGCTCGCAAATGGCAAAAGACAAAAAAAGAGGCTTTTTCTCCTGGCTGGGTTTTGGACAGAAAGAAGAAGAGCAGCAACAGGAAGCCGAACAGCAGCAAAGCGAAGCGCAGCCAGCGCCCGCAGAGCCTGTCATTGAGCAGGACACTCAGGAAGCTGCTGACGCCGTAACGGTTGAACCTGTTGCGGAACAGGACGTTGAACGCCTCGCTGAACCCGAAGTGGAAGTGACCGCGCACAGCGAAGCAGAGACCGATGCCTTCGCCGAAGACGTGGTTGAGGTGACCGAAGAGGTCGCTCAAAGCGCCATCGTGCAGCCGGTTGAGCCGGAAGTTGTGGTCGTCGCGCCGGTGGAAGAACCACGCGTTGACGCCGAGGCTGAAGCCGTTATCGAACACGAAGCGCTGCCGCTGCCGGAAGAGATTGCCGAAGAAGAGCCGGCGGTCGTTATCGAAGAAGAAGCCGTTGTTGCGCATCAGGTGCAAGCCGAAGAAGCGACTCCGGTTGAAACCGTTGTTGAAGAAACTGGGGCGGAAGACGTTGTCGAAGAAGAAGATTTCGCCGACGTTGAACTGAGCGACGACGAGCTTGAAGCGCAGGCGCTGGCCGCCGCCGATGCGGCAGAAAATGCCATCGACGCGCCGGAAGAAACGGCAGAAGAAGCCAGCGACCCACAAACACAGCAGGAACAGGAGCGGCCGACCAAAGAGGGCTTCTTCGCGCGTCTCAAACGCAGCCTGCTGAAAACCAAAGAAAACCTCGGTTCCGGATTTATCAGTCTGTTCCGCGGCAAGAAAATCGATGATGATCTGTTTGAAGAGCTGGAAGAACAGCTGCTGATTGCCGACGTCGGCGTGGAAACCACCCGCAAAATCATCGCCAATCTGACCGAAGGCGCGAGCCGCAAGCAGCTGCGTGATGCCGAAGCGCTGTACGGTCTGCTGAAAGATGAAATGAGCGAAATCCTCGCAAAAGTGGAAGAGCCGCTTAATATTGAAGGCAAAACGCCGTTTGTTATCCTGATGGTCGGCGTCAACGGCGTGGGTAAAACCACCACCATTGGCAAGCTGGCGCGTCAGTTTGAGCAGCAGGGTAAATCGGTCATGCTGGCGGCGGGTGATACCTTCCGTGCTGCGGCGGTTGAGCAGCTCCAGGTCTGGGGCCAGCGCAATGATATTCCGGTGATTGCTCAGCATACCGGGGCCGATTCCGCATCGGTGATTTTCGATGCCATTCAGGCCGCGAAAGCCCGTAACGTGGATGTGCTGATTGCCGACACCGCAGGGCGTTTGCAGAACAAATCGCACCTGATGGAAGAATTGAAGAAGATTGTCCGCGTAATGAAAAAGCTCGACGAAGATGCGCCGCATGAAATCATGCTGACCATCGATGCGAGTACGGGTCAGAACGCCATCAGCCAGGCGAAGCTGTTCCACGAAGCAGTTGGGCTGACGGGCATCACATTGACTAAACTGGACGGGACCGCCAAGGGTGGCGTTATCTTCTCGGTGGCCGATCAGTTCGGCATTCCGATTCGCTACATTGGCGTTGGCGAACGTATCGAAGATTTGCGTCCGTTTAAATCGGACGATTTTATTGAGGCACTTTTTGCCCGAGAGGATTAACAATGATTCGCTTTGAACAAGTCAGCAAAGCCTATCTCGGTGGGAGACAAGCGCTGCAGGGGATTAACTTCCAGCTGCAGCCGGGTGAGATGGCCTTTCTGACCGGCCACTCCGGCGCGGGGAAAAGTACCCTGCTGAAGCTCATTTGCGGTATCGAGCGTCCCAGCACCGGGAAGATCTGGTTTAGCGGCCACGACATCAGCCGCCTGAAACACCGCGAAGTGCCGTTCCTGCGTCGCCAGATTGGGATGATCTTCCAGGATCACCATCTGCTGATGGACCGCACCGTGTTTGATAACGTCGCCATCCCGCTGATCATCGCGGGGGCCAGCTTCGATGACATTCGTCGTCGCGTCTCGGCGGCGCTGGATAAGGTCGGGCTGCTCGACAAAGCGAAAAACTTACCGATTCAACTTTCTGGCGGTGAACAACAACGCGTGGGCATTGCCCGGGCGGTGGTGAACAAACCGGCGGTACTGCTGGCGGATGAACCGACCGGTAACCTCGATGAGGCGCTGTCGGAAGGCATTCTGCGCCTGTTTGAAGAGTTTAACCGCGTTGGGGTAACGGTATTGATGGCGACCCACGACATGGGTCTGATTTCCAGCCGTTCATACCGACAGCTGACGCTCAGCGACGGGCATTTGCACGGAGGCTACGGTGAATAAACGCGATGCGATGAATCACATCCGGCAGTTCGGCAACCGTTTTGACCGGCTGCGTAACTCTGCGAGAGGCGGTAACAACAACGGCGGCAACGTGCCGAAACGCGCGAAGTCTTCCCCGAAGCCGAACTCCCGCAAAACCAACGTGTTTAACGAGCAGGTGCGTTACGCCTTTAACGGCGCCTTGCAGGACCTGAAAAGCAAACCGCTGGCCACCTTCCTGACGGTGATGGTGATCGCCATCTCCCTGACGCTGCCGAGTGTGTGTTACATGGTTTACAAGAACGTGAACACCGCGGCGTCGCAGTATTATCCGTCGCCGCAAATCACGGTGTATCTCGAAAAAACACTGGACGATGACGCGGCAGCGCGAGTCGTCGGGCAGCTGCAGGCCGAACAGGGCGTGGATAAGGTGAATTACCTGTCCCGTGATGAAGCGTTGGGCGAGTTCCGTAACTGGTCTGGCTTTGGCGGCGCGCTGGATATGCTGGAAGAGAACCCGCTTCCCGCGGTGGCGATTGTCATTCCAAAGCTCGATTTCCAGGGCACTGATTCGCTGAACACCCTGCGTGACCGTGTGTCACGTATTCAGGGCGTGGATGAAGTGCGCATGGATGACAGCTGGTTCGCACGACTTTCTTCCATCACCGGCCTGGTTGGACGCGTGGCGGCGATGATTGGCGTGCTAATGATTGCGGCGGTGTTCCTCGTCATTGGTAACAGCGTGCGTCTGAGCATCTTTGCGCGTCGCGACACCATCAACGTCCAGAAGCTTATCGGCGCAACCGACGGCTTTATCCTGCGTCCTTTCCTGTATGGCGGGGCGCTGTTGGGCTTCTCCGGTGCGTTCTTGTCGCTCATCCTGTCCGAAATTCTGGTGCTGCGTTTGTCATCGGCAGTCACGGAAGTGGCGAAAGTGTTTGGCACCCAGTTTGAACTCAGTGGTTTAGGCCTGGATGAATGTTTGCTGATGCTGATTGTTTGTTCAATGATTGGCTGGATTGCCGCCTGGCTGGCGACGGTACAACATTTACGCCACTTTACGCCGGAATAATAAAAGTCTGATATACTCTCTCCCTGCTGCAAAGTTCCTGTGCAAATTCGCAGGGAGAGAGTCAAAACCCATCTGCTTTCCCTGCCCGCAAACATTATCATCATGATGTGACATTTTGTGCGTAATCTATTCACAGCGTTGCAAGGAACTTGTGGATAACATCACTGTCTGATTAAAATGTGAATGTTAATCTCGCTGCTCGTAACAACTGGCCCGAAAGTTGCCTGATGGGGACGAACCACGGCCAGGACGTAAATTGAGAGGACTTGAATGACCAAAGATATGCAAACTTTAGCTTTAGCCCCTGTTGGCAACCTGGAATCATATGTCCGGGCGGCAAACGCATGGCCGATGTTGACGGCTGATGAAGAACGGGCACTGGCGGAAAAGCTGCATTACCAGGGCGATCTGGAAGCAGCGAAGACGCTGATCCTGTCTCACCTGCGCTTTGTTGTTCACGTTGCTCGTAACTATTCGGGCTACGGCCTGCCGCAGGCAGATTTGATTCAGGAAGGTAACATCGGCCTGATGAAAGCCGTGCGCCGATTCAACCCAGAAGTGGGTGTGCGCCTGGTGTCTTTTGCCGTGCACTGGATCAAAGCCGAAATTCACGAATACGTGCTGCGTAACTGGCGTATCGTCAAAGTCGCGACCACCAAAGCACAGCGTAAGCTGTTCTTTAACCTGCGTAAAACCAAGCAGCGTCTGGGCTGGTTCAATCAGGATGAAGTGGAAATGGTTGCGCGCGAGCTGGGTGTTTCCAGCAAAGACGTGCGTGAAATGGAATCGCGAATGTCCGCGCAGGACATGGCCTTTGATATGTCAGCTGATGACGATTCCGAAAGCCATTCCGTTGCACCGGTGCTCTACTTACAGGATAAAACGTCAAACTTTGCCGACGGCATCGAAGACGATAACTGGGAAGAGCAGGCCGCGAACAAACTGACTCACGCGATGGAAGGTCTGGACGAACGTAGCCAGGACATCATCCGCGCTCGCTGGCTGGACGAAGACAACAAGTCCACGCTGCAAGAGCTGGCCGACCGCTATGGCGTGTCCGCCGAGCGTGTGCGTCAGCTTGAAAAGAACGCGATGAAAAAACTGCGTATGGCGATTGAAGCGTAAGCTGAAAGCCAATGCCCGGTGGCGCTAGTGCTTACCGGGCCTACAAACTGTAGGCCTGGCAAGTGAAACGCCGCCGGGCAACAATTATCCTACTGCTATACACCCCATCAAAACCTTAAACGCCCCTTCCATCTCTTCTTCGCGCATCGCCGCAAAACCCATTAACAATCCGCGCTGCGTCGCTTTGTTCAGGTAATAGCGCGAAAGCGGTCGCACCAGCACGCCCTTTTCATTTGCCGCGTTGGCCAGCGCCACGTCGTCACAATCGGCATCGAGTTTCAGCACCAGGTGCAGTCCGGCGTTGTCGTTAAATTCGCTTAACGCCTCTTTGCCGAGATAATCGGTGATAAGACCCGCCAGCCGCTGACGACGCCGGGCGTACAGCAGTCGCATCCGACGAATATGCGCGGTGTAATGCCCTTCGCGGATAAACAGCGCCAGCGCTTCCTGGTCGAGCAAACGCCCGCTGCGGTAAAGCTCGGCATGCGCGGTGCGCAGCGACTGCGCCAGCGGGCGAGGTAACACGACATAGCCGAGACGCAACCCCGGCCACATGGTTTTGCTGAAGGTGCCGATGTAAATCACCGGCGCATCTTCGACCAGCCCCTGTAGCGCCGGAATAGGCTGGCCTGAAAAGCGGAACTCGCTATCGTAATCGTCTTCGACAATCCAGCTCCCGGTCTGTCGCGCCACCGCCAGCAGCCGCTGACGGCGCTCCAGACTCATCACGCAGCCAAGCGGATACTGGTGCGATGGCGTGACGAAGATCAGTCGGGGCGGCGACTCACCGGGTTCCGGCGGGTTCATGCCGCTGAGATCGACATCGATCGCGCGCAAATTCACGCCGTTCATCTGCAACACGTTGCGAATGCCCCAATAGGCGGGCTCCTCAATCCACGCGCTGTCGCCGGGGTTGCACAGCATCCGTGACACCAAATCAATCGCCTGGTGAATGCCTTCGGTGATCAGGATCTGGTCCGGCGTGCAGCGCACCGAGCGCGCCACGCGCAAATATTCCATCAATGCCTGTTGCAGCGCCTGACTACCGCCGGAAGGGCTGTAGGAAAGCTGCATCGCCTGCGGTTTGCGGCTGACGCGGGTATGGATTTTGCGCAGCAGCGCGTGCGGAAATTCGTTCACGTCGGGGACGCCGGGCAAAAATGCGCCCCACTGGCGAGGGCTGGCGCGGCTGTGTGCCAACAGCGCCTGACCACGTTCTGAAAAGCTGACGCTTTGTGGCGAACTGGCGTGCTGTTCATCGCTGCCCGCGGCGAACAGCAGCGCGTCCGGCACGGTTTTCGCCACAAACGTGCCGCTGCCGGAGCGGGACACGATATAGCCCTCCGCCAGCAGCTGTTCGTACACGGTCAGCACCGTATTGCGCGACATGCGCAGCTGACTGGCGAGATCGCGCGACGGCGGCAGACGGCTTTGCGGCGGCAGGCTGCCGTCGAGGATCGACAGCCGCACGGCGTTATACAGCTTCTTATGCAATTTATCGTCGGATTGCTCGTCCAGACGCAGTTGTAGGAGATCGCACACTAAAGAACGCAATTGGATCCCTCAATTATTCAAAACTGGTACTCGATTATAGGACCGCTCAAGCAGTAAAACTATTGCATTGTTTCAAAGTTGTTAACACTAATGAATTTGAGATGGGGTAAGGTCGATGAAGAATAATGAACTGAATCAGCGTCGTTTGCAGGCAACACCGCGCGGCATTGGCGTCATGTGCGGCTTCTACGCCGAGAAAGCCGAAAACGCTACACTGTGGGATGTGGAAGGCAACGAAGTGATTGATTTCGCGGCGGGAATTGCGGTGCTAAACACCGGCCATCGCCATCCGAAAATCGTCGCGGCGATTGAAAAACAGTTGCAGGCGTTTACCCACACCGCGTACCAGATTGTCCCTTACGAAAGCTATGTTTCACTGGCCGAACGCATTAACGAGCGCGTGCCGGTGAACGGCCCGGCGAAAACCGCATTCTTCTCGACCGGTGCGGAAGCGGTTGAAAATGCGGTGAAAATCGCCCGCGCTTACACCAAACGCCCAGGCCTGATCACTTTCGGCGGCGGTTTCCACGGCCGTACCTTCATGACCATGGCGCTGACCGGCAAAGTGGCCCCGTACAAAATCGGCTTCGGTCCGTTCCCGGGCTCCGTTTATCACGGTCAGTATCCGAGCGAAGCCCATGGCGTCAGCACCGCAGACGCGCTGAAAAGCCTCGATCGCATCTTCAAAGCGGATATCGCCCCGGATCAGGTGGCGGCGATTATTCTCGAGCCGGTGCAGGGCGAGGGCGGTTTCAACATCGCTCCGGCCGATTTCATGCAGGGCTTGCGTAAATTGTGCGACACCCACGGCATTCTGCTGATTGCCGATGAAGTGCAGACCGGTTTTGCCCGTACCGGCAAACTGTTTGCGATGGAACATTACGACGTGAAGCCTGACCTGATGACCATGGCGAAAAGCCTGGCCGGCGGGATGCCGCTCTCTGCGGTAGCGGGCCGTGCCGAGGTAATGGATGCACCCGCCCCGGGCGGTCTCGGCGGCACTTACGCCGGTAACCCGCTGGCGGTTGCCGCGGCGCACGCGGTGCTCGATATCATCGACGAAGAGAAGCTCTGCGCCCGCGCGGCCGAGCTGGGGCACCATCTGGTTGAAGTGCTGAACAACGCCAGAGTCAACTGTCCTCATATCGTGGATGTGCGTGCGCAAGGCTCAATGGTTGCCGTTGAATTTAACGATCCGCAGACCGGCGCGCCGTCGCCTGAATTCACCAAACATGTGCAGGAAAAGGCCATGAAAGAAGGCCTGCTGCTGCTGAGCTGTGGCGTTTACGGCAACGTGATTCGTTTTCTTTACCCTCTCACCATCCCTGAAGCCCAGTTCCGCAAGGCGCTGGAGATTATTCGACACTCCCTCAGCCACTAATGGCTCGCCGCTCTCCGGAGCGGCTTTTTTTTGTCACGTTTCTGTTACATAACCCTCAAAATTCTCGTTCCAAAAGTTAAAAAATCGGGTATGTTTTAGCAGAGTATGCTGCAAAAGCGCGGGCGGCAGACCGAAAATCGATATAAAGCGCTACATAACAACATCACAACAACTACAATCACCATCACAATGGGGAATCTCAGGATGAAAATGAAGGGTAAAGCGTTACTGGCAGGATGTATCGCGCTGGCGATGAGTCACATGGCGATGGCCGATGATATTAAAATTGCGGTCGTGGGAGCCATGTCCGGTCCGGTAGCGCAGTATGGCGATCAGGAGTTCACGGGGGCTGAACAGGCTGTCGCTGACATTAATGCCAAGGGCGGCATCAAAGGCAACAAACTCGAAATCGTAAAATATGACGATGCCTGCGACCCGAAACAGGCCGTAGCCGTGGCGAACAAAGTCGTGAACGATGGCATCAAATACGTTATCGGTCACCTGTGCTCTTCTTCCACTCAGCCAGCGTCTGACATCTACGAAGACGAAGGCATTCTGATGATCACCCCGGCAGCGACGGCCCCTGAGCTGACTGCACGTGGTTACAATCTGATTCTGCGTACCACCGGTCTGGACTCTGACCAGGGCCCAACCGCGGCGAAATATATCCTCAACACCGTGAAGCCGAAGCGCATCGCGATTGTGCATGACAAGCAGCAGTACGGTGAAGGTCTGGCGCGTGCGGTGCAGGATCCGCTGAAAAAAGGCGGCGCCAACGTGGTGTTCTTTGACGGGATCACCGCCGGTGAGAAAGACTTCTCTACCCTGGTGGCGCGTCTGAAGAAAGAGAATATCGACTTCGTTTACTACGGTGGCTACCACCCAGAAATGGGTCAGATCCTGCGTCAGGCGCGTGCTGCCGGTCTGAAAACCCAGTTCATGGGCCCGGAAGGCGTGGCGAACGTGTCACTGTCTAACATTGCCGGGGATTCTGCGGAAGGCCTGCTGGTCACCAAGCCGAAGAACTATGATCAGGTTCCGGCGAACAAACCGGTTGTAGACGCCATCAAGGCGAAGAAACAGGATCCGAGCGGGGCGTTCGTGTGGACGACTTACGCTGCAATCCAGTCACTGAGTGCTGGCCTGAACCAGAGCGACGACCCGGCGAAGATTGCTGAATGGCTGAAAGCCAACAGCGTCGACACCGTCATGGGCCCGCTGACCTGGGATAAGAAAGGCGACCTGAAAGGCTTTGAGTTCGGCGTGTTCAAGTGGCATGCGAACGGCACCGCCACCGACGCGAAGTAATTTTCCCTGCGCCTTTCGCGCTGCAGATGCGAAATAAACCGCAAACGGCAACCTCGGGTTGCCGTTTTAGTGTTTGCTCCCTCTCCCTGTGGGAGAGGGCTGGGGTGAGGGCATCAGACCGCACGTAACCGGTGCCCGGCGGCGCGATGCTTGCCGGGCCTACAAAATCCAGACCGTAGGCCGGGTAAGGCGAAGCCGCCACCCGGCATTTTTTAACCCTTCACCCAACCACCTTCCTGCGCCGTAAACCCCGACGCCTGCATAAACGCTGCCATCTGGTGCCCGGCGGCACGATGTTTGCCGGGCCTACAAAATCCAGACCGTAGGCCGGGTAAGGCATAGCCGCCACCCGGCATTTTTAATCCTTCACCCACCCACCTTCCTGCGCCGTAAAGCCCAACGCCTGCATAAACGCTGCCATTACGCCTCTGTCTTCCACGCCCACGTCCGCCATCCACCAACTGTCGATGCCAGGATTTTCGCGCAGCACTTCTTCCAGCAGATATTTCCCCACGCCACGGCGACGGGTGACTTCGCGTATCCGCAGGGAATCCAGCGCACCCTGTGTGTCTTGCAGTGTCACGCGCACCGCGCCGAGCAGCCGCTCATTAAACCGCGCCGCATAGATCCGATGCCGATCGTCTATCTGCAAAGACGACGCACTGTATTCCGGCCAGATCTTGCCGAGATCGATGTGGTCCTGCTCGCTGAGCGTGGTTAGCCTGATTACCGTCAGTTTCATGTGAAGCCACCTGTAAAAAATATTACTCCGAGTTTATCTAAATTCTCGATTCGCCGATTTCTATTTTTTTGCTGAATGCCAGCGGATTCGTTTTCTTGTTGCCATTCAAAGCAGCTCAATGCGTTATGGATCGAAAAATAAGCAGAATTTTAACCTAATAGGGAGTGATTTATTCCGCTCTTTGTACCCTTATTTTATGCTGAAAACGGCTCTTTTTTTTGTTTAACTCTGTCTGAATACAGAATATTATCTTTGCTTAATCGACTGAAAAATAGAGATTTTAGTCTGGTTTTTGGCAAATAACATCGCTAAACCATTAAAGAGACTGGTAAAAGTAGCGTTGTGCATTAAAAGTACAGAATGCTTTTTAACCAAATAAATACAAAATATAAACAAACAACATCACGAATGGGGATTGAAGATGAAACGGAATGCGAAAACATTGATTGCGGGAATGATTGCCCTGGCCATGTCGCAGTCAGCAATGGCAAAAGACATTAAGGTCGCCGTGATTGGTGCGATGTCTGGCCCGGTTGCTCAGTGGGGCGACATGGAGTTCAACGGCGCGCGTCAGGCGATCAAAGACATCAATGCCAACGGCGGCATCAAAGGCGACAAACTGGTCGCCGTGGAATATGACGACGCCTGCGATCCGAAACAGGCCGTGGCCGTGGCCAACAAAGTGGTCAACGACGGCATCAAATACGTTATCGGTCACCTCTGTTCTTCTTCTACTCAGCCAGCGTCTGACATCTACGAAGACGAAGGCATCCTGATGATTACCCCAGGTGCCACCAACCCGGAGCTGACGCAGCGCGGCTACCAGTACATCATGCGCACCGCGGGCCTCGATTCCTCGCAGGGACCGACCGCCGCGAAATACATTCTGGATAACGTGAAGCCTAAGCGCATCGCCATCATTCATGACAAACAGCAGTACGGCGAAGGCCTGGCGCGCTCCGTGCAGGACAGCCTGAAGAAAGGCGGCGCCAACGTGGTGTTCTTCGACGGCATCACCGCGGGCGAAAAAGACTTCTCCGCGCTGGTGGCTCGCCTGCAAAAAGAAAATATCGACTTCGTTTACTACGGCGGCTACTACCCGGAAATGGGACAGATCTTGCGCCAGGCGCGTTCCGTTGGCCTGAAAACGCAGTTCATGGGCCCGGAAGGCGTGGGTAATGCTTCCCTGTCGAACATCGCGGGTGCGGCAGGCGAAGGCATGCTGGTGACGATGCCGAAACGCTATGATCAGGATCCGGCGAACAAAGGCATCGTTGATGCGCTGAAAACTGAGAAGAAAGATCCGAGCGGTCCGTACGTGTGGATCACCTATGCCGCCGTCCAGTCTCTGGCGACCGCCATGGACCGCACCGGCAGCGAAGATCCGCTGGAATTGATTAAAGATTTAAAAGCTCACGGCGCAAAAACCGTGATTGGGCCGCTGAACTGGGATGAGAAAGGCGATTTGAAGGGATTTGAGTTTGGTGTCTTCCAGTGGCATGCGGACGGCTCTTCGTCCATTGCCAAATAATAAGAAGAAGACGAATTTCCCTGCCGCCCGAATACCTGCCGGGCGGTGATAAAAAGGTTATCTTATGTCAGAGCAGTTTCTCTATTTCCTGCAACAGATGTTTAACGGCGTGACGCTGGGAAGCACCTATGCACTGATCGCCATCGGTTACACCATGGTGTACGGCATTATCGGGATGATCAACTTCGCCCACGGCGAGGTGTATATGATTGGCAGCTATGTGTCGTTCATGATCATCGCCGCACTGATGATGATGGGTATCGACACCGGCTGGCTGCTGGTGGGTGCCGGATTCGTCGGGGCGATTATCATCGCCAGCGCCTACGGCTGGAGCATCGAACGTGTGGCCTATCGCCCGGTTCGCAGCTCTAAACGCCTGATTGCACTGATCTCCGCCATCGGGATGTCCATCTTCCTGCAAAACTACGTCAGCCTGACGGAAGGCTCGCGCGACATCGCACTGCCAAGCCTGTTTAACGGCCAGTGGATTATCGGCAGCAGCGAAAACTTCGCCGCCAGTATCACCACCATGCAGCTCGTTATCTGGATTGTCACCTTTGTGGCGATGCTGGCCCTGACAGTGTTCATCCGCTATTCCCGCATGGGCCGCGCCTGTCGTGCCTGCGCGGAAGACCTGAAGATGGCGAGCCTGCTCGGCATCAACACCGATCGCGTAATCGCCCTGACGTTTGTTATCGGCGCGGCGATGGCGGCGGTGGCGGGCGTGCTGCTCGGTCAGTTCTATGGCGTCATTAACCCGTACATCGGCTTTATGGCCGGGATGAAAGCCTTTACTGCTGCGGTTCTCGGCGGGATCGGCAGTATTCCTGGCGCGATGATCGGCGGCCTGATTCTGGGTGTGGCCGAAGCGCTGTCCTCCGCTTACCTGAGTACCGAGTACAAAGACGTGGTGTCGTTCGCGCTGCTGATTGTGGTGCTGCTGGTGATGCCGACCGGGATCCTGGGTCGTCCGGAGGTAGAGAAAGTATGAAACCGATGCATTTTGCGATGGCGCTGCTTTCAGCCGCCATGTTCTTCGTGCTGGCGGGCGTCTTCATGGGCGTTCAGCTTTCCTTGAGCGGCACCAAGCTGGTGGTCAATTCCGCCGCCGACATTCGTTGGCAGTGGATTTATATCGGCACCGCGGTGGTGTTTTTCTTCCAGCTCCTGCGCCCGATGGTGCAGAAGGGACTGAAAAATGTGTCCGGTCCGAAGCTGGTGCTGCCGGCGATTGACGGTTCGACCGTTAAGCAGAAGCTGTTCCTGATTGCGCTGCTGGTTATCGCCGTGGCGTGGCCGTTCATGGTGTCTCGCGGCACCATTGATATCGCCACCCTGACCATGATCTACATTATTCTTGGCCTCGGTCTGAACGTGGTTGTGGGCCTGTCTGGCCTGCTGGTGCTGGGCTACGGCGGTTTTTACGCCATCGGTGCGTACACCTTTGCGCTGCTGAATCACTATTACGGTCTCGGCTTCTGGACCTGTCTGCCGCTGGCGGGCCTGGTTTCCGCTGCCGCCGGTTTCCTGCTCGGCTTCCCGGTACTGCGTCTGCGCGGTGACTATCTGGCGATTGTGACCCTTGGCTTCGGCGAAATCGTGCGTATTTTGCTGCTCAATAACACCGAAATCACCGGCGGCCCGAACGGTATCAGCCAGATCCCGAAACCGACGCTGTTTGGTCTCGAGTTCAGCCGTACCGCGCGCGAAGGCGGCTGGGATACCTTCAGCAACTTCTTCCACCTGAAGTACGACCCGAACGACCGCGTGATTTTCCTCTATCTGGTGGCGCTGCTGCTGGTGGTCTTTACGCTGTTCGTGATCAACCGCTTGCTGCGGATGCCGCTGGGCCGCGCGTGGGAAGCGTTGCGTGAAGATGAAATAGCCTGCCGTTCGCTGGGCCTGAACCCGACGCGTATCAAGCTGACCGCCTTCACCATCAGCGCCGCGTTTGCCGGTTTTGCCGGCACGCTGTTCGCCGCCCGTCAGGGCTTCGTCAGCCCGGAATCGTTCACCTTCGCCGAGTCGGCGTTCGTGCTGGCGATTGTGGTGCTGGGCGGAATGGGCTCGCAGTTTGCGGTGATCCTCGCCGCGGTGCTGCTGGTGGTTTCGCGTGAACTGATGCGTGATTTCAACGAATACAGCATGTTAATGCTGGGTGGTTTGATGGTTCTGATGATGATCTGGCGTCCACAAGGCTTGCTGCCGATGACCCGTCCACAGCTGAAACTGAAAAGCGGACAGACCAAAGGAGAGCAGGCATGAGTCAGCCATTATTATCCGTTAACGGCCTGATGATGCGTTTTGGCGGCCTGCTGGCGGTCAATAACGTCAATCTTGAACTGCACCCGCAGGAAATTGTCTCGCTGATTGGCCCGAACGGTGCCGGGAAAACCACGGTTTTCAACTGCCTGACCGGCTTCTATAAGCCGACGGGCGGCAGCATCATGCTGGGTGACAAGCATCTTGAAGGCCTGCCGGGCCAGAAAATTGCCCAGATGGGCGTGGTGCGTACTTTCCAGCACGTGCGCCTGTTCCGTGAAATGACGGTGATTGAAAACCTGCTGGTGGCGCAACATCAGCAGCTGAAAACCGGCGTGTTTTCCGGGCTGCTGAAAACGCCGTCGTTCCGTAAAGCGCAGAGCGAAGCACTGGATCGCGCCGCGACCTGGCTCGATCGTATCGGCCTGCTGGCGCACGCGAACCGTCAGGCGAGCAACCTCGCCTACGGTGATCAGCGTCGTCTGGAAATCGCGCGCTGCATGGTGACGCAGCCGGAAATCCTGATGCTCGATGAACCGGCGGCGGGGCTGAACCCGAAAGAAACCAAAGAGCTGGATGAGCTGATTGCCGAACTGCGCAGTCATCACAACACCTCCATTCTGCTAATTGAACACGACATGAAGCTGGTGATGGGTATTTCCGATCGTATTTACGTCGTGAATCAGGGAACGCCGTTAGCCAACGGCACGCCGGAAGAGATCCGCAATAATCCTGACGTTATTCGCGCCTATTTGGGTGAGGCATAAGATGGAAAAAGTCATGTTGTCCTTTGACAAAGTCAGTGCCCATTACGGCAAAATTCAGGCCCTGCACGACGTCAGCCTGCACATCAATCAGGGTGAAATCGTGACCCTGATTGGCGCGAACGGCGCGGGTAAAACCACGCTGCTCGGCACGCTGTGCGGTGACCCACGCGCCTCCAGCGGGCGTGTGACCTTTGATGGCAAAGATATTACCGACTGGCAGACCGCGAAAATTATGCGTGAAGCGGTGGCGATTGTGCCGGAAGGGCGTCGCGTATTTTCCCGCATGACCGTGGATGAGAACCTGGCGATGGGCGGCTTTTTCGCCGAACGTAGCGAGTATCAGACGCGTATCAAATGGGTGTACGAACTGTTCCCGCGTTTGTGGGAACGTCGCATTCAGCGGGCGGGCACCATGTCCGGCGGGGAACAGCAGATGCTGGCGATTGGCCGCGCGCTGATGAGCCAGCCGCGCCTGCTGCTGCTCGACGAGCCGTCTCTGGGTCTGGCGCCGATTATCATTCAGCAGATTTTCGACACCATTGAGCAACTGCGCAAAGAGGGAATGACCATCTTCCTCGTGGAACAGAACGCCAACCAGGCGCTGAAACTCGCTGACCGCGGCTACGTGCTGGAAAACGGCCACGTGGTGCTGGAAGATACCGGTGATGCGCTGCTGGCTAACGAAGCGGTGCGTAGTGCGTATTTAGGTGGCTAGGTAAAAGCTACTGTTATTCGTGTTTTCCCCCTCTCCCTAACCCTCTCCCTCAGGGAGAGGGGATCTGCTTTTCTCCCTCTCCCCGTGGGAGAGGGCATCAGGCCGCACCGATCTTCTTCTCCATCGTCACCATTCCATCATCTCTCTGAAGCCTGGCTGTCACCGCTTCGTCATCTTTCGTCTCTATTTCTGTCATACGCGCATGTCATGTTGTGGTGCGAACAAAAACGCGTGATTTCGCGCATCCGGCACAACAAGAGAGATAACCGAATGACATCGTTACGACACACCGCTTTAGCGCTGACGCTGGGACTGGCCTTTGCCTCCCAGGCCATGGCTGTCACCACCGTTCCGTTCTGGCATTCCATGGAAGGGGAACTGGGCAAAGAAGTGGATTCCCTCGCCCAGCGTTTTAACGACACCCATCCAGATTACAAAATTGTGCCGGTCTATAAAGGCAACTACGAACAGAGCCTGGCGGCCGGAATTGCGGCCTTCCGCACCGGTAACGCCCCAGCCATCTTGCAGGTGTATGAAGTCGGCACCGCGACCATGATGGCATCGAAAGCCATCAAACCGGTGTACGAAGTGTTTAGCGATGCGGGCATTGCCTTCGACGAGTCCCAGTTCGTGCCGACGGTATCGGGCTACTACACCGATTCCAAAACCGGCCACCTGCTGAGCCAGCCGTTTAACAGCTCAACCCCGGTGTTGTACTACAACAAAGACGCGTTCAAAAAGGCCGGATTAAACCCGGACCAGCCGCCGAAAACCTGGCAGGACCTGGCCGATTACACCGCCAAACTGAAAGCGGCAGGCATGAAGTGCGGCTATGCCAGCGGCTGGCAGGGTTGGATCCAGCTGGAAAACTTCAGCGCCTGGAACGGCCTGCCGTTTGCCAGCAAAAACAACGGCTTTGACGGCACCGATGCGGTCCTGGATTTCAACAAGCCGGAGCAGGTGAAGCACATCGCGATGCTGGAAGAACTGAACAAGAAAGGCGATTTCAGCTATTTCGGGCGCAAAGATGAATCCACCGAGAAGTTCTACAACGGGGATTGCGCTATCACCACCGCCTCTTCCGGCTCGCTGGCGGACATCCGTCAATACGCCAAATTCAACTACGGCGTGGGCATGATGCCGTACGACGCTGACGCCAAAGGCGCGCCGCAGAACGCCATTATCGGCGGGGCCAGCCTATGGGTAATGCAGGGCAAAGACAAAGAAACCTACAAAGGCGTGGCGGAGTTCCTCGACTTCCTGACCAAACCGGAAATCGCTGCTGAATGGCACCAGAAAACCGGCTATCTGCCGATCACCAAAGCGGCGTATGACTTGACCCGTCAGCAGGGGTTCTACGACAAGAACCCGGGGGCGGATATCGCCACGCGCCAGATGATGAACAAGCCGCCGTTGCCGTTCACCAAAGGCCTGCGTCTGGGCAACATGCCGCAGATTCGCACCATTGTGGATGAAGAACTGGAATCGGTATGGACCGGCAAGAAAACCCCGCAGCAGGCGCTGGATTCCGCCGTCGAGCGTGGCAACCAACTGCTGCGTCGCTTTGAGAAATCAACGAAATCGTAATGAGTGAAATGCCCGGTGGCGCTGCGCTTACCGGGCCTACGCACTGCCTCGTGTAGGCCGGGTAAGGCCATGCCGCCACCCGGCGTTTTCTGGAAAAGAGCCTATCTATGTCATCATCCCGTCCGGTATTTCGCTCGCGCTGGCTGCCCTATGTGCTGGTCGCGCCGCAGCTCGCCATTACCGTCATTTTCTTTATCTGGCCTGCGGGTGAAGCGCTGTGGTATTCGCTGCAAAACGTCGATCCGTTCGGGCTTTCCAGTGAATTTGTCGGCTTCGACAACTTCATTGCCCTGTTCCACGACAGCTACTACCTCGACGCATTCTGGACCACCATCAAATTCAGCGGCATGGTCACCGTCAGCGGCCTGCTGGTGTCGTTGTTCTTCGCCGCGCTGGTCGATTACGTGGTGCGCGGCAGCCGCCTATACCAAACCCTGATGCTGCTGCCCTACGCCGTCGCCCCGGCCATCGCCGCGGTGCTGTGGATTTTCCTCTTCAACCCCGGACGCGGGCTGATTACCCACTGGCTGGAAATGGTGGGCTACAACTGGAACCACGCGCAAAACAGCGGCCAGGCGATGTTCCTCGTCGTCTTCGCCTCGGTGTGGAAGCAAATCAGCTACAACTTCCTGTTCTTCTTTGCCGCGCTGCAATCCATTCCCCGTTCGCTGGTGGAAGCCGCCGCCATTGACGGCGCGGGCCCGGTGCGCCGCTTCTTTGCGATTGCGCTGCCGTTGATTGCCCCGGTGAGTTTCTTCCTGCTGGTGGTGAATCTGGTGTACGCCTTCTTCGACACCTTCCCGGTGATTGACGCGGCGACGGCGGGCGGCCCGGTACAGGCCACCACCACGCTTATCTACAAAATTTACCGCGAAGGCTTTGCCGGGCTAGACCTCTCCGCATCGGCGGCGCAATCGGTGGTGCTGATGGGGCTGGTGATTGTGCTGACGGTGGTTCAGTTCCGCTACGTGGAAAGCAAGGTGCGCTATCAATGATTGAACATCGTCGCGGGCTGACCTGGTTCAGCCACATCATGTTGATTCTGGGCATTGCGGTGATCCTGTTCCCGCTGTACGTCGCGTTTGTCGCGGCAACGCTGGATGACAAAGCCGTTTTCGCCACGCCGATGACGCTGATCCCCGGCTCGCATCTGCTCGAGAACATGAAAACTATCTGGCTCCAGGGCGTCGGGGCCAACAGCGCGCCATTCTGGCTACTGTTGCTGAACAGTTTTGTCATGGCGTTTACCATCACAGTGGGCAAAATCGCGGTGTCGATGCTTTCCGCCTTTGCCATCGTCTGGTTCCGCTTTCCGCTGCGTAACCTGTTCTTCTGGATGATTTTTATCACCCTGATGCTGCCGGTCGAAGTGCGTATTTTCCCGACGGTGGAGGTGATCGCCAACCTCAAATTGCTCGATAGCTACACCGGGCTGACGCTGCCGCTGATGGCGTCGGCCACCGCCACCTTCCTGTTCCGCCAGTTCTTTATGACGCTGCCGGATGAGCTGATGGAGGCGGCGCGAATCGACGGTGCATCGCCGATGCGCTTTTTCCGCGACATCGTGCTGCCGCTGTCGAAAACCAATTTGGCGGCGCTATTCGTCATCACCTTTATCTACGGCTGGAACCAGTATCTGTGGCCGTTGTTGATTATCACCGACGCGAATCTTGGTACAGCGGTAGCGGGTATCAAAGGGATGATCGCCACCGGCGAAGGCACCACGGCGTGGAATCAGGTGATGGCGGCGATGCTGCTGACGCTGATCCCGCCCGTTATTATCGTATTAGCCATGCAGCGTGCGTTCGTGCGTGGTTTAGTGGACAGTGAGAAATAAGATGGCTGGACTGAAATTACAGGCTGTAACCAAGAGCTGGGATAACGGCAAAACGCAGGTGATCCAGCCGCTGACGCTGGATGTGTCCGACGGCGAATTTATTGTGATGGTCGGCCCGTCGGGCTGTGGCAAATCGACGCTGCTGCGCATGGTGGCCGGGCTGGAGCGCGTGTCCAGCGGCGATATCTGGATTGACCGCCAGCGCGTGACCGAGCTGGAACCGAAAGAGCGCGGCATCGCGATGGTGTTCCAGAACTACGCCCTGTATCCGCACATGAGCGTGGAAGAAAACATGGCCTGGGGCCTGAAAATTCGCGGCATGGGCAAAGGGCATATCGCCGAGAAGGTGAAAGAGGCGGCGCGCATTCTGGAGCTGGATGCGTTACTCAAACGCCGTCCGCGCGAACTGTCCGGCGGGCAGCGCCAGCGGGTGGCGATGGGGCGCGCTATCGTGCGCGATCCGGCGGTGTTCCTGTTCGATGAGCCGCTGTCTAACCTTGATGCCAAACTCCGCGTGCAGATGCGCCTCGAGCTGCAACAATTGCATCGCCGCCTGAACACCACGTCGCTGTATGTGACGCACGATCAGGTGGAAGCGATGACGCTTGCCCAGCGGGTGATGGTGATGAACAAAGGCATTGCCGAGCAGATTGGCACCCCGGTTGAGGTCTATGAAAAGCCTGCCAGCCGCTTCGTGGCGAGCTTTATCGGCAGCCCGGCGATGAACCTGCTCGACGGGCGCGTGAGTGTGTCCGGCACCCATTTCGAACTCGACAGCGGCATGGCGCTGCCGTTGAACTGGCTGTATCGCGGCTACGCCGGGCGCCGCATGACGCTGGGTATCCGTCCGGAACATATTGCGCTAAGCTCGCAGGCCGAAGGTGGCGTACCGCTGGTGATGGATACGCTGGAAATTTTGGGTGCAGATAACCTCGCGCACGGTCGCTGGGGGGAGCATAAAATGGTGGTGCGTTTACCGCATCAGCACCGCCCGACGGCAGGCACCACGCTGTGGCTGCATCTGCCGGAAAATCATCTGCACCTGTTCGATGGTGAAACAGGACAACGAGTATGAGCAACTGGCCTTATCCCCGCATCGTCGCCCACCGTGGCGGCGGTAAACGTGCCCCGGAAAACACCCTCGCGGCGATTGACGTGGGTGCGCGCTACGGCCACACGATGATCGAGTTTGACGCCAAGCTGTCAAAAGACGGGCAGATTTTCCTGCTGCATGACGACAATCTCGAGCGTACCAGCAACGGCTGGGGCGTGGCGGGTGAGCTCGAGTGGAACAAGCTGCTACACGTCGATGCCGGAAGCTGGTTTAGCCGCGAGTTTAAAGGCGAGCCGCTGCCGCTGCTGTCGCAAGTGGCGGAGCGCTGTCGTACGCACGGCATGATGGCCAATATCGAAATCAAACCGACCACCGGCACCGGGCCGCTGACCGGCAAAACGGTTGCCCTTGCGGCGCGCGAGCTGTGGGCAGGTATGACGCCGCCGCTGCTCTCATCGTTTGACATTGACGCGTTGGAAGCCGCACAAGAAGCGGCCCCTGAACTGCCACGCGGGCTGTTACTGGATGACTGGCGCGATGACTGGCAGGCATTGACCACACGGTTGGGATGCGTGTCGATTCACGTTTATCACAAGCTGCTGGATGAAGCGCGGGTGAACATGTTGAAAGCGGCGGGGCTGCACATTCTGGTGTACACCGTGAACAAACCCCAGCGGGCATCAGAGTTGCTGCGCTGGGGCGTGGACGCCATCTGTACCGATGTGATTGACGTTATCGGGCCTGACTTCCGCTAAGGCTCTTCGCGGTTAACGAGAAAGCGGCTGCGGGTTAGACGGCGTACTCAACAGGTCGCCGTTCTGAGTCTGCGGTAGCATGTGCTGCTGCGAACTGTTAAGCGTTCTGTCACTGTTGCCGCTTAACATCCCGCCGCTGGTGTTCGGCAGCACCTGCTCCCCCGGCTGGCCGTTCAGCACCCGCTGCTGATTGCTGTTCATCTGCGTTTGCAAATGCTGCTGCTGAACCTGGTTTTGGTTCTGTAGCTGCTGATTCAACATGCCTTTCTGCTGTTGCTGCTGCGTATTCATCTGCGTTTGCATCCGCTGCTGGCTCGGGATCACATACCCTGGCTGGTTGGGGTTGTTGGTGGTGTTGAGTGGCTGTGCTAAAACGGCAAACGGCATTAACGCCGCAAGAAAAATTAACCTGTTCATTGTGTCCTCCTCCCCGAAAGGGGCTTCCCTTAAGTTTACCTCCAATTGCCCATTTCGATGATTTTTTAGGAATTCTGAACCAGGATTAAGCGGGAGCACAACACCCATCACCTGGAGAATAACAATGACAGAAACGCGTTTTTGGCGCGGGGCGGCGATTGCTGCTCTGCTGGCAGGAGGGACGTTCAGCGTGGCGGCGACCGAGCCGTCGCCCGCTGCACCGCCGGTGTCATACGGTGTGGAAGAGGATGTTTTCCACCCAGTGACGGCCCAGAAGGGCATGGTCGCGTCGGTGGATGACACGGCGACGAAAGTCGGCGTAGAGATACTGAAACAGGGCGGGAATGCGGTGGATGCCGCGGTGGCCGTGGGTTACGCGCTGGCGGTCACGCACCCGCAGGCGGGGAACCTCGGTGGCGGTGGTTTTATGCTGTTGCGCACCAAAGACGGGAAAACGACCTCGATCGACTTCCGTGAAATGGCGCCCGCGCAGGCCACCCGCGATATGTTCCTCGACGATCAGGGCAATCCTGACAGCAAAAAATCGCTGACGTCGCACCTGGCATCCGGCACGCCAGGCACCGTGGCCGGTTTCTCGCTGGCGCTGAAAGAGTACGGCACGATGCCGCTCAACAAAGTAGTGCATCCGGCCATCAAGCTCGCGAAAGAGGGTTTTATCGTTAACGATGCGCTGGCGGATGACCTGAAAACCTACGGGTCGGAAGTCATTCCTCAACACGAAAACAGCAAAGCCATCTTCTGGAAAGACGGCGAGCCGCTGAAGAAGGGTGACAAGCTGGTGCAGACCAACCTGGCGAAAAGCCTGGAGATGATTGCTGAGAACGGGCCGGACGCGTTTTATAAAGGCGAGATTGCCGACCAGATTGCCGATGAAATGAAGAAGAACGGCGGGCTGATTAGCAAAGAGGATCTGGCGGATTACAAAGCGGTGGAGCGCGAGCCCATCAGCGGCGACTACCGCGGCTATCAGGTGTTCTCCATGCCGCCGCCGTCTTCCGGGGGCATCCATATCGTTGAAATCCTGAATATCCTCGAAAACTTCGATATGCATAAATACGGCTTTGGCAGTGCTGATGCGATGCAAATCATGGCGGAAGCCGAGAAGCACGCCTACGCCGATCGCTCGGAATACCTCGGCGACCCGGATTTCGTCAAAGTGCCGTGGCAAGCGTTGACCAGCAAGGCTTACGCCAAATCCATTGCTGACGAAATCGATGTCAATAAAGCCAAACCGTCGAGCCAGATCCGTCCGGGGAAACTCGCGCCGTATGAAAGCAACCAGACCACCCATTTCTCGGTGGTGGACAAAGACGGCAACGCGGTGGCGGTGACCTATACCCTCAACACCATCTTCGGCACCGGCATTGTGGCGGGCAATAGCGGCATTCTGATGAATAACCAGATGGACGATTTCTCAGCCAAACCGGGCGTGCCGAACGTGTACGGCCTGGTTGGCGGGGATGCGAACGCCGTCGGGCCGCATAAGCGTCCACTGTCGTCGATGTCGCCAACTATCGTGGTGAAAGACGGGAAAACCTGGCTGGTCACCGGTAGCCCGGGCGGTAGCCGAATTATCACCACCGTGCTGCAAATGGTGGTGAATACTATCGACTTTGGAATGAACGTCGCCGAAGCGACCAACGCGCCGCGTTTCCATCACCAGTGGCTGCCGGATGAGCTGCGGGTCGAAAAAGGCTTTAGCCCGGATACGCTGAAACTGCTGACGGATAAAGGTCAGAAAGTGGCGGTGAAAGAGGCGATGGGCAGCACCCAGAGCATCATGGTCGGCCCGGACGGCACGCTGTACGGTGCGTCGGACCCGCGATCAGTAGATGATTTAACGGCGGGGTACTGATTTTCTTGCCCGGCGGCACTGCGTTTGCCGGACCTACGGTTTTGTAGGCCCGGCAAGCTTAGCGCCGCCGGGCGCATGCCTGACGAATTATTTCATCCGCGCCATAAAATACGCATCCACGTATTCGCCGTTGCGCAGGGCAAAGTTTTTACCGGTGCCTTCCACTTCGAACCCGAATTTGCGATACAGGCTGATGCCTAACGGATTATCAACGAACACCGTCAATTCAATCCGCTCCACCCGCAGCCAGTTATCACACAGATTCACCATCTCACGCAGCAGCGCACTGCCGACGCCCCGGTTCTGGAATTCCGACGCGACACTGATACCAAAGGTGGCAACATGGCTGCGACGCGGATTTTCCATCACGTCCAGCACCAGATGGCCTACCACCCGTTCGTCGATGCAGGCCACGAGCTGGCGTCTGTTGGGTTTACGTGCCACGCGTTCGTGCCACATCTCCATCGAAGGGTGAGGAATTTGTAGCGTCGAGTGATAAACATCCGCATGCGTGTGCATCTGATGTAAAGCGGCTGCGTCGGTGGCATCAACGTGGCGGACGATTATCTCACTCGTACTCATTCCTTTTTCCTTATCCCGTCTGCGGGAAGTGTGTTGTCCCCTTTAACATCTCCGAGTCACAAAAATTCGTCAACCACTGATTTTTATCAAAAAAGGGTAGACAAGTGCGAATGATAATGATTATTATTGCCATGCGTTCAGGGAGACCCCTACGGAGAACCTGAAAGCACGACATTGCTCACATTGCTTCCAGTTTATAGCCAGCCTCGCGCTGGCTTTTTTTTTTGCCCGTCTTATTTGACGCCGTAGCGGCGTTGGCTCGATTTCAGTATGTTAGGGGGTATTCAAAGTCAAAAAGGACTGAGCCATGACCCTACATTGTGCATTTATTGGTTTTGGAAAAAGCACCACCCGTTATCACCTCCCGTACGTTCTTAACCGCAAAGACAGCTGGCACGTGGCGCATATCTATCGTCGCAGCCCGAAGCCGGAAGAGCAGCATCCGCAGTATCAGCATATTCATTTCACCAGCGACCTGAACGAAGTGCTGAACGATCCGCAGGTCAAGCTGGTGGTGGTCTGTACGCATGCCGACAGCCATTTTGATTATGCGAAACGGGCGCTGGAAGCCGGGAAAAACGTGCTGGTGGAAAAACCGTTCACCCCGACGCTGGCTGAGGCCAACACCCTGTTTGCGCTGGCAAAAGAGAAAGGACTGACGGTCACACCGTACCAGAACCGTCGCTTTGATTCCTGCTTCCTGACCGCCAAAAAAGCGATTGAGAGCGGCAAGCTGGGCGAAATCGTGGAAATCGAAAGCCATTTCGATTACTACCGTCCGGTCGCGGAAACCAAACCGGGCCTGCCGCAGGATGGATCGTTTTACGGTCTGGGCGTGCACACCATGGACCAGATAATCTCGCTGTTTGGCCGCCCGAATAACGTCGCCTACGACATCCGCAGCCTGCGCAATAAAGCCAACCCGGACGACACCTTTGAAGCGCAGCTTTTCTACGGCGACCTGAAAGCGATCGTCAAAACCAGCCATCTGGTGAAAATCGATTACCCGAAATTTATCGTCCACGGCACTAACGGTTCGTACCTGAAATACGGTATCGACCAGCAGGAAACCAGCCTCAAGGCCAACATCATGCCAGGCGAACCGGGCTTTGGCGCTGACGACAGTATCGGACACATCGAGTACATGAACGCCGAAGGCGTCAGCGTGCGTGAAGAGGTGAAACCGGAAATCGGCGACTACGGCCGGGTCTACGACGCGCTGTATGACACGCTTAAAAACGGGGCGCCGAATTACGTCAAGGAAACTGAAGTTCTCACCAACCTTGAGATCCTCGAGCGAGCCTTCGAACAGGCTTCTCCTGCCACGATAACCCTCGCGAAATAAGCGGTTTTGGCTCCTCTGAAGTTGTTCAAAAATTTTGAGCAGAGGAGTCAATTTTCACCCACTATCATCCTGAACCGTTCGGGTCCACACTAACTCCATCGAAACGAAAACGGAGTTAGACATCATGATTTTCTTACGCAAAGCAAACGAACGTGGCCATGCAAATCACGGCTGGCTGGATTCATGGCACACCTTCTCGTTCGCCAATTATTACGACGCGAACTTCATGGGCTTCTCTGCGCTTCGCGTCATTAACGACGACGTGATTGATGCCGGTCAGGGCTTCGGCACTCACCCACACAAAGACATGGAAATCCTGACCTACGTGCTGGAAGGGGCCGTGGAGCACGAAGACAGCATGGGCAACAAAGAGCAGGTGCCTGCCGGTGAATTCCAGATCATGAGCGCCGGGACCGGTGTGCGTCACTCGGAGTACAACCCGAGTAAAACGGAAAAATTGCACCTGTATCAAATCTGGATTATCCCGCAGGAAACGGGCATTACGCCGCGCTATGAGCAGCGTCGTTTTGACGCCGAACAGGGCAAACAGCTGGTGCTGTCGCCGGATGCGCGTGACGGTTCCCTGAAAGTGAACCAGGACATGGAACTCTATCGCTGGGCGCTGCTGAAAGACGAGCAGTCGGTGCATCAGATTTCGGCAGATCGCCGGGTGTGGGTCCAGGTCGTGAAAGGTGAAGTGTCTATTAACGGCACCAAAGCGACCGCCGCCGATGGTCTGGCTATCTGGGATGAGCAGGCGATTTCGGTCCATGCCGAGAGCAATGCTGAAATCCTGCTGTTCGATCTGCCACCGGTATGATCCTGATTAAATAAATTTCAGAACCTTTCCCCAATGGGGGAAGGTTCTGCTGCGTCCATGATAAACTGAGGAAATGTTTCCCCTTTATCAGCCTCCGGACGATGAAAAAGAAAAGACCCGTACTTCAGGATGTTGCCGATCGCGTCGGCGTGACCAAAATGACGGTCAGTCGTTTTTTGCGCAATCCGGAACAGGTTTCCGAGGCGCTGCGCGGCAAAATTGCTATCGCTCTTGATGAACTGGGTTACATCCCCAACCGCGCTCCGGACATTTTGTCCAACTCGACCAGCCGCGCGATTGGTGTCCTTCTTCCTTCACTGACCAACCAGGTTTTCGCGGAAGTGCTGAAAGGCATTGAAAGCGTGACCGATGCCTACGGTTACCAGGCCATGCTCGCCCACTACGGCTACAAGCCGGAAATGGAAGAGGAGCGTCTGGAATCAATGCTCTCCTGGAACATCGACGGGCTGATCCTTTCTGAGCGCAACCACACTGCGCGCACCCGCAAAATGATTGAAGTCTCCGGCATTCCGGTGGTTGAACTGATGGACAGTCAGTCGCCGTGCATCGATATCGCTGTCGGTTTTGACAACTTCGAAGCCGCCCGCCAGATGACCGCCACCATCATTTCACGCGGGCACCGCCACATCGCCTACCTTGGCGCCCGCCTCGACGAACGTACCCTCATCAAACAGCAGGGCTACGAGCAAGCGATGCGCGAAGCGGGCCTCACGCCTTACAGCGTGATGGTTGAGCAGTCGTCATCGTACTCCTCCGGGATTGAGCTGATGCGCCAGGCGCGTCGCGAATATCCGCAGCTCGACGGTATTTTCTGTACCAACGATGACCTTGCGGTCGGCGCGGCGTTTGAATGTCAGCGCCTGGGTTTAAAAATCCCCGACGACATGGCGATTGCCGGTTTCCACGGCCACGATATCGGCCAGGTGATGGAACCGCGGCTGGCGAGCGTGCTGACCCCGCGCGAACGCATGGGCCGCATCGGCGCTGAGCGCCTGCTGGCCCGTGTTCGTGGTGAAATTGTGACGCCTAAGATGTTAGATTTAGGTTTCACATTGTCACCAGGCGGATCAATTTAAACTGACAAGTTTGAAGTAGATCACACAACGCAGTTTATCGTCCGGATGGTTATTGCTTATCCACAAGCCCGGCAGGACAATGTTACCGATAACAGTTACCCGTAACAAACCGACCTGTGGGAGCAACGCTTTGAGCACGACTAACCATGATCACCATGTCTACGTTTTGATGGGCGTCTCTGGAAGCGGTAAATCTGCCGTCGCCAGCGAAGTCGCTTATCAGCTGCACGCCGCGTTTCTTGATGGTGATTTCCTCCATCCGCGCAGCAACATCGTCAAGATGTCCTCCGGCGAAGCGCTGAACGACGACGACCGCAAACCGTGGTTGCAGGCCCTGAACGACGCCGCTTTCGCGATGCAGCGCACCAATAAAGTGTCGCTGATCGTTTGTTCAGCCCTGAAAAAAACCTACCGCGACCTGCTGCGCAAAGGCAATCCGAACCTCTCCTTTATCTACATGAAAGGCGATTTCGAGGTGATCGAAAGCCGCCTGAAAGCGCGTAAAGGCCACTTCTTCAAGACCCAAATGCTGGTGACGCAGTTTGAAACGCTGCAAGAGCCGGGCGCGGACGAAGCTGACGTGCTGGTGGTCGATATCGATCAGCCGCTGGAAGGCGTTGTCGCGAGTACCATCGAGTTAATCAACAAAGGCAGTAAGTAGTGACTACATTAACGCTGGTTTTAACAGCAGTCGGCTCAGTATTGCTGCTGCTGTTTTTAGTGATGAAGGCGCGTATGCACGCCTTCGTTGCTTTGATGGTGGTGTCTATTGGTGCAGGGCTTTTCTCGGGGATGCCGCTCGATAAAATCGCTGACACGATGCAAAAAGGGATGGGCGGTACGCTCGGCTTCCTCGCGATTGTGGTCGCGCTGGGGGCGATGTTCGGCAAAATTCTGCATGAGACCGGCGCGGTCGATCAGATTGCCGTCAAAATGCTGAAATCCTTCGGGCACAGTCGGGCGCATTACGCGATAGGCCTCGCAGGGCTTATCTGTGCGCTGCCGCTGTTCTTCGAAGTGGCTATCGTGCTGTTAATTAGCGTCGCGTTTTCCATGGCGCGTCACACCGGGACCAACCTGGTGAAACTGGTGATTCCTCTGTTTGCGGGTGTGGCTGCGGCTGCGGCATTCCTGCTGCCTGGGCCTGCGCCGATGCTGCTGGCTTCGCAGATGCACGCTGATTTTGGCTGGATGATTTTGATTGGCCTGTGCGCGGCCATTCCGGGGATGATTATTGCCGGGCCGCTGTGGGGTAATTTCATCAGCCGTCACGTTGAGCTGCACATTCCGGACGATATCTCCGAGCCGCATCTGGGCGAAGGCAAAATGCCGAGCTTTGGTTTCAGCCTCGCGCTTATCCTGCTGCCGCTGGTGCTGGTTGGCCTGAAAACTATCGCCGCTCACTTTGTGCCGCAGGGTTCTACGGCGTATGAGTGGTTCGAGTTTATCGGCCATCCATTTACTGCCATCCTCGTCGCGTGTCTGGTGGCGATTTACGGCCTGGCGATGCGTCAGGGCATGCCGAAAGACCGCGTGATGGAAATCTGCGGTGCGGCGCTGCAACCGGCGGGGATTATTCTGCTGGTGATCGGTGCGGGCGGCGTGTTCAAACAGGTGCTGGTGGATTCCGGTGTGGGCCCGGCGCTCGGTGAAGCGTTGACCGGCATGGGCCTGCCGATTGCCATTACCTGCTTCGTGCTGGCGGCAGCGGTGCGCATCATTCAGGGTTCCGCTACCGTTGCGTGTCTGACGGCGGTCGGCCTGGTGATGCCGGTCATTGAGCAGCTGCATTACAGCGGCGCGCAGATGGCGGCCCTGTCTATCTGTATCGCGGGCGGTTCAATCGTTGTGAGCCACGTGAACGACGCGGGCTTCTGGTTGTTCGGTAAGTTTACTGGCGCGACCGAAGCGCAAACGCTGAAGACCTGGACGATGATGGAAACCATTCTGGGGACCGTGGGTGCGATCGTCGGGATGATTGCGTTTACGTTGCTGAGCTAAGTTTTAGCTCTCCCGGTTAGACGGAAGAGTGGAACCGCGGTGGAATTGTTCCGTTCACTTCCATTCCTCTGCTTTTCTGTCACTTCGATGACGGTGAACGTGCAAAGGGGGCTCGCCGCCGCCCCCTTTGCAATCCCGGCTCCCGGCAATGAAAATCGCCGCTTCGCGGTACCCGTGACTTATTGCGTCTGGCTTTCGGGTCGGGCGCAGGTAACATCCCTGTAAGTCCCGCCCTCCGCCCGCATCCTTGCGGGCGGCCCCGGCCAGTCGCACACGTCCCGGCGATTTTCAGCCGGACACAAGGTCAATACCCTCAGTTCCCTATGGCACCGTGTGTGTCCCCGCTTGAAATCGCCGGGCTGAGGCGAAACGAGACAGGAAGTCGAGTCGAGCCGGCCGCAGGCAGATGGCTGGAAGACCGGGCAGTGCGCAGCACCGATTTCGTTGGCGGGGCCACGGGGATTGATAAGGGGAGCGTGGTGCTCCCCTTATCCCGTTCACGTTCTGCATGGTTTACGGAACCTGCTGAACATCGGGTGAACGGAACAATATCTCTAAACTTTACTATCACCCTTTCATCCACACCCGGATTCCATCCAGGAACATCTGGGTCGCCAGCATCACCAGAATCAACCCCATCAAGCGTTCGAGCGCATTCACACCTTTCTCGCCGAGCAGGCGTAAAAACAATCCGGATTGCAACAGAATCGCCACCGTGCCGCCCCAGGCGAGCATCAGTGCGAGCACCAAATGGCTCATCTTATTGGGATACTGATGCGAGAGCAGCATCAGCGTTGCCAGCAGTGACGGCCCGGCAACCAGTGGAATCGCCAGCGGCACAATAAACGGTTCTTCACCCGCCGGTAAGCCGTTGCTGGCGCCTTCGGCACCTGGGAAAATCATCTTTATGGCAATCAGGAACAAAATGATGCCGCCAGAGATAGAAACGGTCTCCGCGCTTAGGTTCAGGAACGCGAGGATTTTCTCTCCTGCGAACAGGAAAATGAGCATGATCAGCAGGGCAATGAGCAGCTCACGGATCATGATGGCCCGGCGGCGCTTGGGCTCGGTATGTTTCAGTACCGACATAAAAATCGGCAGGTTGCCCAGCGGGTCCATAATCAGGATTAACAGCACCGCGGCGGAAAGGATTTCACTCATAGATTGTTCCCTGATAATTGTGTTTCACACGGTCTTTACGCATTGAAAATGAACACGTTAAATAAGCTTCTTTACTTAATCCTGCTGGATCATTGATTTTTTTCACTTGCGACTTTGGCTGCATTTTGTAATGTGAGGGATACCCTGCCTTCTTTTGATGGAAACGGGGTCAGCACAACAGCACACACCTCTGCAGGAACACACGCTATGAAAAATGTTGGTTTTATCGGCTGGCGCGGAATGGTCGGCTCTGTACTCATGCAACGCATGGTAGAAGAGCGCGATTTTGACGGCATCCGCCCGGTCTTCTTCTCTACCTCTCAGTTCGGTCAGGCTGCGCCTGCATTCGGCACTCAGCCTGCTGGCACGCTGCAAGATGCCTTCGACCTGGAGGCGCTGAAGGCGCTCGACATTATTGTCACCTGCCAGGGCGGCGATTATACCAACGAAATCTATCCAAAGCTGCGTGAAAGCGGTTGGCAGGGGTACTGGATTGACGCAGCGTCTTCGCTGCGCATGAACGACGACGCCATTATTATTCTGGATCCGGTTAACCAGGCTGTCATTACCGACGGCCTCAATAACGGCGTAAAAACGTTTGTGGGCGGAAACTGCACCGTCAGCCTGATGCTGATGTCACTCGGCGGCCTGTTCGCAGAAGGCCTGGTGGAGTGGGCGTCCGTGGCAACCTATCAGGCAGCCTCCGGCGGCGGCGCGCGCCATATGCGTGAACTGCTGAGCCAGATGGGCGCGCTGCACCACTACGTAGCGGACGAACTGGCTAACCCGGCGTCGGCCATTCTGGATATCGAACGTAAAGTCACGGCGCTTTCCCGCAGCGGCGACCTGCCTGTCGACAACTTTGGCGTACCGCTGGCCGGAAGCCTCATCCCGTGGATCGACAAACAGCTCGATAACGGCCAGAGCCGTGAAGAGTGGAAAGGCCAGGCTGAGACCAACAAAATCCTCGCCAGCCAGAACGTCATCCCGGTTGACGGTCTGTGCGTGCGCATCGGCGCGCTGCGCTGCCACAGCCAGGCGTTTACTCTCAAACTGAAGAAAGACGTGTCGATCCCGACCGTGGAAGCACTGCTGGCGGCGCACAACCCGTGGGCCAAAGTGGTGCCAAACGATCGCGATATCACGATGCGAGAACTGACCCCAGCGGCGGTCACTGGCACGTTGAGCACCCCGGTCGGGCGGTTGCGTAAACTGAATATGGGGCCGGAATATCTCTCCGCCTTCACCGTCGGCGATCAGCTCCTCTGGGGCGCCGCCGAGCCGCTACGCCGCATGTTGAGGCAATTAGCGTAACGAAATGAAAAAAGGGGTGATGAGTCACCCCTTTTTTGTGCCCGTCGTTTTATACGTATTAAGTATTTCCTTCATTTTTACCAGGAGTCAGATAAAGCCTTGGCTATGCTTTAAGGGAGAAGTTTTTCCCTGAGGGTGGGATGGCGCAGAAGAGGACGCTTACGGGCTGCGTTGTTCAGGTCAAAAAAAGTCGCTACAGGTACTGGAAACAGCGGCACCTATAACAGGATGAATAGCATGTCCGATCGTATTGAGAAAGACGTGATTAATGCCCTTATTGCTGGCCATTTTGCGGATCCGTTTTCCGTGCTTGGCATGCATTGCACCGACGCGGGGCTGGAAGTGCGCGCCCTGTTGCCTGACGCCACCGAAGTGTGGGTCGTCGAACCGAAAACCGGCCGCAAGATAGGGCAGCTCGACTGCCTCGATTCGCGTGGTTTCTTCTGCGGTGTTATGCCGCGTCGCAAAAATGCTTTCCGCTACCAGCTGGCTGTGCTTTGGCACGGGCAGCAAAATCTGATTGATGATCCGTACAGTTTCGGCCCGCTATTGCAGGAGATGGACGCCTGGCTGTTGTCGGAAGGCACGCATTTGCGGCCTTACGAAACGCTGGGTGCGCATGCCGCGACCATGGACGGCATCACCGGGACGCGCTTCTCGGTCTGGGCACCGAACGCCCGGCGCGTGTCGGTGGTCGGGCAGTTCAACTATTGGGACGGTCGCCGCCATCCGATGCGTCTGCGGGCGGAGTCGGGCATCTGGGAGCTGTTCATCCCCGGCGCGCATAACGGTCAGCTGTATAAATTCGAAATGATCGATGCCCACGGCGAGCTGCGGATCAAAGCCGACCCGTATGCCTTCGAAGCGCAAATGCGCCCGGAAACGGCGTCGCTGATTTGCGGGTTACCGGAAAAAATCGAGCAGCCGGAATCCCGCCGGAATGCGAATAATTTTGATGCACCGATTGCCATTTACGAAGTGCACCTCGGTTCCTGGCGTCGTCACACCGACAACAACTTCTGGCTGAGCTATCGCGAATTGGCGGACCAGCTGGTGCCGTACGCCAAATGGATGGGCTTCACCCATCTGGAACTGCTGCCGATTAACGAGCATCCGTTCGACGGCAGCTGGGGTTATCAGCCTACCGGGCTGTATGCGCCCACGCGTCGATTCGGCACGCGGGAAGATTTCCGCTATTTCATCAACGCGGCGCACAACGCCGGGCTGAACGTGATTCTCGACTGGGTGCCGGGCCATTTCCCTTCCGATGATTTTGCGCTGGCGAAATTTGACGGCACTGAACTGTACGAGCACAGCGATCCGCGCGAAGGTTATCACCAGGACTGGAACACCCTGATTTACAACTATGGCCGCCGGGAAGTGCAGAATTTCTTAGTCGGCAACGCGCTGTACTGGATTGAGCGTTTCGGCATTGATGCCCTCCGCGTCGACGCCGTCGCGTCGATGATTTACCGAGACTACAGCCGCAAAGCGGGCGAGTGGGTGCCGAACGAACACGGCGGGCGCGAAAACCTCGAAGCCATCGAATTCTTGCGCAGCACCAACCGCATTCTCGGCGAACAGGTCCCGGGCGCAGTGAGCATGGCAGAAGAGTCCACCGACTTTGCCGGCGTCTCGCGTCCACCGGACATGGGCGGGCTGGGCTTCTGGTACAAATGGAACCTGGGCTGGATGCACGACACCCTCGACTACATGAAACTCGACCCGGTGTACCGCAAACATCATCACGACAAACTGACCTTCGGCATGCTGTACAACGGCACCGAAAACTTCGTGCTGCCGCTGTCGCACGACGAAGTGGTCCACGGCAAAAAATCCATTCTCGACCGCATGCCGGGCGACGCGTGGCAGAAGTTTGCCAACCTGCGCGCCTACTACGGCTGGCTGTACGCTTTTCCGGGCAAAAAGCTGCTGTTTATGGGCAATGAGTTTGCTCAGGGGCGCGAATGGAATCACGACGCCAGCCTCGACTGGCATCTGCTGAGCGGTGGCGACAACTGGCATCACGGCGTGCAGCGCCTGGTGCGCGACCTGAATCTGACCTATCGCCATCACAAGGCGATGCACGAACTGGATTACGACACCTACGGCTTTGAGTGGCTGGTGGTCGACGACCACGAGCGCTCGGTGTTTGTCTTCGTGCGCCGCGACAGGCAGGGTAACGAAATCATCGTCGCCAGCAACTTCACCCCGGTTCCACGTCATGAATACCGGTTTGGTATTAACCAGCCTGGGCGCTGGCGCGAAGTGATGAATACCGATTCGATGCACTATCACGGCAGTAATGCGGGGAATGCGGGCGGTGTTCATAGCGATGAGATTGCCAGCCATAACCGCCAGCATTCGCTATCGCTGACGCTGCCTCCGTTGTCGACCATCTGGCTGGTGCGGGAGGGGGAATGACTAAACTCACGGCGGGAAAACCGACGCCGCTTGGCGCAAGCTACGACGGCAACGGCGTGAACTTCACGCTTTTCTCTGCGCATGCACAGCGGGTTGAACTCTGCGTGTTTGACGAAGACGGCAACGAACGGCGTGAGGATTTACCGGGCCGTGACGGCGACGTGTGGCACGGTTATCTGGCCGATGTGCGCCCGGGGCTGCGTTACGGTTTCCGCGTTCACGGGCCGTGGGAGCCGTTGCAGGGGCACCGTTTTAACCCGGCGAAGCTGCTGCTGGATCCGTGCGCGTATCGCGTTGATGGCGAAGCCACGGACGATCCGATATTGCACGGTGGACACGATAGCCCGGATGGCAGAGACAGCGCCGCGGTTGCGCCCCGATCGGTGGTGGTGGATTTGCACTACGACTGGGGCCAAGACGCTTTCCCGCGCACGCCGTGGGGCAAAACCGTTATCTACGAAGCGCACGTCAAAGGGCTGACGTATCTGCATCCCGGTATTCCGAAAGAACTGGCCGGAACCTACGGCGCGCTCGCTCATCCGCTGATGATTGCCTATTTCAAAAAGCTCGGTATCACCGCGCTGGAGCTGCTGCCGGTGGCGCATTTCGCCAGTGAACCGCGTCTGCAACGGCTGGGGTTGTCTAACTATTGGGGCTACAACCCGCTGGCGATGTTCGCCGTTGACCCGCGCTATGCGCTGTCGGCGAAGAACGCGCTGAATGAATTTCGTGACGCGGTGAAAGCGCTGCACGCCGCGGGCATTGAGGTGATTCTCGATATCGTGCTGAACCACAGCGCGGAAATCGATCTCGACGGTCCGACCTTCTCCCTGCGCGGAATCGACAACCGTAGCTATTATTGGATAAGGGACGATGGCGATTACCACAACTGGACCGGCTGCGGAAATACGCTGAATCTCAGCACGCCGGGCTCGGTGGAATATGCGCGCCAGTGCCTGCGTTTTTGGGTCGATGAGTGTCACGTCGACGGTTTCCGTTTCGATCTCGCCACGGTGATGGGTAGAACGCCCGAGTTTCGCCAGGATGCGCCGCTGTTTGAGGCGATTAAAAACGATCCCCATTTGAGCGCGGTGAAGCTGATTGCTGAACCGTGGGATATCGGTGACGGCGGTTATCAGGTCGGCAACTTCCCGCCGCTGTTTGCCGAATGGAACGATCATTTCCGAGATGCGACCCGGCGGTTTTGGTTACAACAAAGCCTGTCGCTTGGCGAGTTTGCCAGCCGCTTTGCCGCCTCCGGCGACGTGTTCCAGCGTAAGGGTCGTCTGCCGTCCGCCTCGGTCAACCTGGTGACGGCACATGACGGTTTCACCCTGCGCGACTGTGTTTGTTTCAATCAGAAACACAATGAGGCAAACGGTGAAGAAAACCGCGACGGGACCAGCAATAACCATAGCTTTAACCATGGTATAGAAGGGTTAGACGGCACTCTCGATGTGATTGAGCGGCGACGCGCCAGCGTCCATGCCCTGATGGCCTCACTGCTCTTATCACAAGGGACGCCGATGATACTGGCCGGGGACGAACACGGTCATAGCCAGCACGGTAACAACAACGCGTACTGTCAGGACAACGCCTTAACCTGGCTCGATTGGGAAAAGGCCAACGCTGGCATGACGACATTCACGGCTGCACTCATTCACCTGCGCCAGAAAATCCCGGCGCTGACCGACGATCGTTGGTGGCAGGAGGGCGATGGCAGCGTGCGCTGGCTTAACAAGGACGCGCAGCCGCTGAGTGCGGACGAGTGGCAGCACGGTATTCCGCGGATGCAAATCCTGCTTTCGGAGCACTGGCTGATTACGCTCAACGCGTCGCAGGACGTGGCTGATATTGCATTACCGACCGGGGAGTGGCGCGCCATTCCTCCATTCGCCGGAGAGGATAATCCGGTCACCCTGGCTGTCTGGCATGGTCCCGCGCACGGTGTGTGCGTCTTCGAAAAGGTCCGCTCTGACGTGTAGCGAGCGAGAAAAGGAGTTAATCATGGTTAGACTTGAAAACAACGATCCTCTGATGTTAGCGCGTCAATTGCCGATCAAATCGGTGGCGCTGATCCTCGCTGGTGGGCGCGGAACCCGACTCAAAGACCTGACGACGACCCGCGCCAAACCTGCTGTGCACTTTGGCGGTAAGTTCCGCATCATCGACTTTGCCCTCTCTAACTGCATTAACTCAGGTATTCGCCGCATCGGCGTGATTACCCAATACCAGTCGCACACGCTGGTGCAGCACATTCAGCGCGGCTGGTCGTTTTTCAGCGAAGAAATGAACGAGTTTGTCGACCTGCTTCCTGCCCAACAGCGTGTCAGCGGTGAAAACTGGTATCGCGGCACGGCGGATGCGGTCACGCAAAACCTCGACGTTATTCGCCGCTACAAAGCTGAATACATCGTCATTCTTGCGGGCGACCATATTTACAAGCAGGACTACTCGCGGATGCTCATCGACCATGTCGAAAAAGGCGCACGTTGCACCGTGGGCTGTATGCCGGTGCCCGTTGCTGAGGCAACTGCGTTTGGCGTGATGGCGGTAGATACCGAAGACAAGATTATCGACTTCGTTGAAAAACCCGCCAAACCGCCGACCATGCCGGGGGATGACACCAAAGCCCTCGCCAGTATGGGCATCTATATCTTTGATGCGGATTACCTTTATGAGCTGCTGGAAGATGACGATAAAGAAGCCAACTCCAGCCATGACTTCGGCAAAGATATCATCCCGAAAATCGTCAAAGCTGGCATGGCATATGCACATCCATTCCCACTGTCATGCGTGCAGTCTGACCCGGATGCGGAACCGTACTGGCGCGATGTAGGGACGCTGGAAGCCTACTGGAAAGCCAACCTCGACCTCGCGTCGGTGACGCCTGAACTCGATATGTACGACCAGAACTGGCCGATTCGTACCCATATGGAATCTCTGCCGCCAGCCAAATTCGTGCAGGACCGTTCCGGCAGTCACGGGATGACGCTGAACTCGCTGGTCTCGGGCGGCTGCATTATCTCCGGTTCGGTGGTCGTGCAGTCGGTGCTGTTCCCACGCGTTCGGATTAACTCGTTTTGTAATGTTGATTCGGCAGTGCTATTGCCGGATGTCTGGGTCGGGCGCTCGTGTCGCCTGCGCCGCTGCGTTATCGATCGTGCCTGCGTGATACCCGAAGGCATGGTCATTGGAGAGAATGCGGAAGAAGACGCACGTCGTTTCTACCGTTCCGAGGAAGGTATTGTGCTGGTTACGCGTGAAATGCTGCGCAAACTGCAGGGCTGACAGGAGCAATAATGCAGGTTTTACATGTATGTTCAGAGATGTTCCCGCTGTTGAAAACCGGCGGTCTGGCGGATGTGATTGGCGCGTTACCCGCGGCCCAAATTGCCGATGGCGTGGATACGCGCGTTTTGCTACCCGCCTTTCCGGATCTTCTGCGCGGCGTGACGGACGCCCAGGTTGTGGCCCGTCGCGATACCTTTGCCGGACCGATTTCGCTGTTGTTCGGCCACTATAACGGCGTGGGTGTCTATCTGATTGACGCCCCGCACCTTTACGCGCGTCCGGGGAGTCCGTACCACGACACCCACCAGTTTGCCTACACCGACAATGTACTGCGCTTTGCGCTGCTCGGCTGGGTGGGCTGCGAAATGGCCTGCGGTCTGGACCCGTTCTGGCGAGCGGAAATTGTCCATGCGCACGACTGGCATGCGGGGCTGGCTCCGGCTTATCTTGCCGCGCGGGGCCATCCCGCAAAGTCCGTCTTTACGGTGCATAACCTGGCCTACCAGGGGATGTTCTACGCGCATCATATGAATGAAATTGACTTGCCGTGGTCGTTCTACAACATGCACGGCCTGGAGTTTAACGGCCAGATTTCGTTCCTGAAAGCCGGGCTGTTCTACGCCGATCACATCACGGCGGTGAGCCCGACCTACGCGCGCGAAATTACCGAGCCGCAGTTTGCTTACGGCATGGAAGGGCTGCTGCGTCAGCGTCATCAGGAAGGTCGGCTCTCCGGCATTCTGAATGGCGTCGACCCGGCTATCTGGAGTCCGGAAAACGACTTGCTGCTGACGGCGCGTTACAACCGCGATCAGCTTGAGGAAAAAGCAGAGAACAAGCGCCAGTTGCAAATTGCGATGGGGCTGAAGGTGAATGACAAGGTGCCGCTGTTTGCGGTGGTCAGCCGTCTGACCAGTCAGAAAGGGCTGGATTTGGTGCTGGAAGCGCTGCCGGGCTTGCTCGAACAGGGCGGCCAACTGGCGCTGCTGGGCGCGGGCGATCCAGTATTGCAGGAAGGTTTCCTCGCCGCCGCTGCTGAACATCCGGGGCAGGTGGGCGTACAGATTGGTTATCACGAAGCGTTCTCGCACCGCATCATGGGCGGGGCCGATGTGATTCTGGTGCCGAGCCGCTTTGAGCCGTGCGGCTTAACGCAGCTTTATGGTCTGAAATACGGCACGCTGCCGTTGGTCAGGCGCACCGGGGGCCTGGCGGATACCGTGTCCGACAGCTCGCTGGAAAACCTGGCGGACGGTATCGCCAGTGGTTTCGTCTTTGAAGACAGTAATGCCTGGTCGCTGCTAAGGGCTATCCGGCGTGCTTTCGTGTTGTGGTCGCGCCCCTCGCTCTGGCGATACGTTCAGCGTCAGGCGATGAGCATGGATTTTAGCTGGCAAGTCGCGGCGACGTCTTACCGCGAGCTTTATCAACGCTTGATGTAATCACAGGAACCATCGCTATGAATGCACCGATTACCTATGCTTCCCCCACGCTCAGCGTTGAGGCACTGAAACACTCGATTGCCTATAAGCTGATGTTTACCGTCGGGAAAGATCCGGCCATCGCCAATAAACACGAATGGCTGAACGCCACGCTGTTTGCCGTGCGTGACCGTCTCGTCGAACGCTGGCTGCGCTCCAACCGCGCGCAACTGTCCCAGGAAGTGAAGCAGGTTTACTACCTGTCGATGGAGTTTTTGATTGGCCGCACTCTTTCCAATGCGCTGTTATCGCTCGGTATTTATGACGACGTCAAAAACGCGCTGGAAGGGATGGGGCTCGACCTTGAAGAACTGATTGGCGAAGAGAATGACCCGGGCCTCGGTAACGGTGGTCTTGGCCGACTGGCGGCCTGTTTCCTCGATTCGCTGGCGACGCTTGGCCTGCCAGGCCGTGGCTACGGCATTCGCTACGACTACGGGATGTTCAAACAGAACATCGTCGACGGCCGGCAAAAAGAGTCCCCGGACTACTGGCTGGAATACGGTAATCCGTGGGAATTCAAGCGCCACAACACGCGCTATGCCGTGCGTTTCGGCGGACGTATTCAGCAGGAAGGTAAAAAATCCCGCTGGGTCGAAACCGAAGAAATCCTCGCGGTTGCCTACGATCAAATCATTCCAGGCTATGACACCGACGCCACCAATACGCTGCGTCTGTGGAACGCGCAGGCCAGCAGCGAAATCAACCTCGGTAAATTCAACCAGGGCGACTACTTCGCGGCGGTAGAAGATAAAAACCATTCCGAGAACGTCTCCCGCGTGTTGTACCCGGATGACTCGACCTATTCCGGGCGAGAGCTGCGTCTGCGACAGGAGTATTTCCTGGTCTCGGCGACGGTGCAGGACATACTGAGCCGTCACTACCAGTTGCATAAAACGTACAGCAATCTGTCGGGCAAAATCGCGATTCACCTCAACGACACGCACCCTGTGCTGTCGATCCCCGAGCTGATGCGGTTGCTTATCGACGAACATAAATTCACATGGGATGAAGCGTTCGAGGTGACCTGTCAGGTCTTCTCCTACACCAACCACACGCTGATGAGCGAAGCGCTGGAAACCTGGCCGGTGGACATGCTGGGTAAAATTCTGCCGCGCCATCTGCAAATCATCTTCGAGATTAACGACTACTTCCTGAAAACGTTGCAAGAGCAGTATCCGAACGACACTGGCTTGCTGAGCCGCACTTCGATTATCGACGAATCCGATGGCCGTCGCGTGCGCATGGCGTGGCTGGCGGTGGTGATCAGCCACAAGGTCAACGGCGTGTCAGAGCTGCACTCCAACCTGATGGTGCAGTCGCTGTTTGCTGATTTCGCGACAATTTTCCCGATGCGTTTTACCAACGTCACCAACGGTGTGACGCCGCGACGCTGGCTGGCGCTGGCGAACCCGCCGCTGTCTGAAGTGCTTGATGAAAACATTGGGCGCACCTGGCGCACCGATCTTAGCCAGCTCAGCGAACTGGAACAGCATCTGGATTATCCGCAGGTGAATCAGGCGGTGCATCACGCCAAGCTTGAGAACAAAAAGCGGCTGGCAGACGTTATCGCCCAACAGCTGAACGTGGTGGTCAATCCTAAGGCCTTGTTCGACGTACAGATTAAGCGCATTCACGAGTACAAGCGCCAGCTGATGAACGTGCTGCATGTGATTACCCGCTATAACCGCATCAAAGCCGATCCGAGCGCCGAATGGGTGCCGCGTGTGAATATCTTCGCCGGGAAAGCCGCCTCGGCGTATTACATGGCGAAGCACATCATTCACCTCATTAACGACGTGGCGAAGGTGATCAACAACGATCCGCAGATTGGCGACAAACTGAAAATCGTGTTTATCCCGAACTACAGCGTAAGCCTGGCGCAGGTGATCATCCCGGCGGCCGATCTGTCCGAACAGATTTCACTGGCCGGAACCGAGGCGTCGGGGACCAGTAACATGAAGTTTGCACTCAACGGCGCGCTGACCATCGGCACGCTGGACGGCGCCAACGTCGAAATGCTGGAGCACGTCGGCGCAGAGAATATCTTCATCTTTGGTAATACTGCGGAAGAGGTCGAAACGTTGCGCACCAAGGGCTACAAGCCGCGCGATTACTACGACAAAGACGAAGAGCTGCATCAGGTGCTGACGCAAATCGCCACCGGGTTGTTCAGCCCGGAAGAGCCGGGGCGCTACCGAGATTTAGTGGATTCGCTGATTAACTTTGGGGACCACTATCAGGTGCTGGCAGATTACCGCAGCTACGTTGACTGTCAGGACAGCGTGGATGAGCTGTATCGCAACCCGGAAGAGTGGACCACCAAAGCGATGCGCAACATCGCCAACATGGGCTACTTCTCTTCCGACAGAACGATTCAGGAGTACGCGGAGACTATCTGGCACATCGATCCGGTGCGGTTGTAAAACAACCCTCACCCCGGCCCTCTCCCTAAAAGGGAGAGGGAGAAAACCAGCCCGCTTGCGCTTTGGGAGCAGGTCGGGGAGAGGAAAATATCGTTTTGCTCCCTCGCCCTGTGGGAGAGGGTTGGGGAGAGGGATCAGGCCGCACTGTTAAGCTAAGACGCTAAAGACAGTTCACGCTTTCCCGCGTGTTGTACCAGCCATTGTGCGACGCGAGATTGTTCTTCCGCATTGAGCCACATGCCCTGTTTGGTGCGGCGCCAGATGGCGTCGTCCAGGCGACGGACCCACTCGTGTTCCACCAGATAGCGCAGTTCAGCCTCGTAAAACTCATGGCCGAAATGCTCGCCTAAATCGGCAATCTCTTTCGCGTCACCAAGGAACAACTCGGTGTTGCTGCCATAGGTGCGCGCAAAATGACGCGCCATCCCTTCACTGATAAACGGATAACGACGGCGCAGCTTCGCGGCGTAATCGTCCCGGTCATTGCCAATCTCACCGCCAGGCAGAATGGAGCCTTTGGTCCACGCTGAGCCGATGCCTTTGTAGTACGGCGTCAATTTTTCCAGCGCGTGCTCCGCCAGTTTACGATAGGTGGTCAGCTTGCCGCCGAACACCGACAGCAGCGGCGCCTGGCCATTCACATCATGAATATCGAGCGTGTAATCGCGGGTGATCGCCTGCGGAGAATCTGACTCATCGTCGCAAAGCGGGCGCACGCCGGAATAGGTCCAGGCAATATCGTCCCGGCTGAGCTGTTTCTTAAAGTGCGCGTTATGCACCTTCAGCAGATAGTTGATTTCGCTCTCTTCGATTTCAACGTTTTTCGGATCGCCTTTGTACTCCACGTCGGTGGTGCCGATGATGGAAAACTCATCCATCCACGGGATCACAAACACGATGCGTTTGTCTTCGTTTTGCAGGATGTAGGCCTGCTTTTGGGTATGTACGCGAGGCACCACGATGTGGCTGCCTTTAATCAGGCGAATGCCGTACGGCGACGGGAGATGCATTCCGTCATCAAAGAACTGTTTCACCCACGGGCCGGTGGCGTTGACCAGACCGCGTGCCTGCCAGCTGAACGTCTCGCCGGTATCAATATCTTCAGCTTCGACAATCCACAGACCGTTTTCACGGCGTGCAGACGTGGCGCGGGTGCGGGTTAGCACGTTGCCACCTTTCTTCACCACCATTTGGGCGTTGGCGAGCACCAGGCGGGCATCATCGACCCAGCAGTCGGAATATTCGAAACCGCGCACGATTTCCGGTTTCAATACGGATTCTGCGCCAAAACGCAATCCGGTTGAGCTCGGCAGGCTGGTGCGTTTACCGAGGTGATCGTACATGAACAGGCCGATGCGAATCATCCACGCCGGACGCAGATGCGGGCGGTGCGGTAAACGAAAACGCATCGGGAAGGCGATGTGCGGTGCCATTTTCAACAGCACTTCGCGTTCGGCCAGCGCTTCGCTCACCAGGCGGAATTCGTAGTGTTCCAGGTAGCGCAGCCCGCCATGAATCAGCTTGGAGCTGGCGCTCGATGTGGCACAGGCTAAATCCTGCGCTTCCAGCATCAGCACGGATAGACCACGCCCTGCGGCGTCTGCCGCGATACCGGCACCGTTGATGCCACCGCCTATCACAATCAGATCTTTGGTTTCCATGCTGCGCCCTCGTGCACTTTCGTTAAAGTTCATTAATGTTCGTTATCGCTCATAATAGCAAACAAACGCGCAGTTGGTAACATCAAAAAAACATTTCAGAGTGATGCGTGTAACAAATTGGCGTTTCCCTGCCGTCACAAAGTACACTTGGCGGTAAACTTCTCCTCCCGGAATGAATGAAAGAGAGCACCATGGATCAATTTGAATGTATTAACGTAGAAGAAGCCCATCAGAAACTGCATCAAGGACGGGCGGTGATGGTGGATATTCGCGATCCGCAGAGCTACGCGATGGGCCACACCCCGGGCGCGTTTCATCTGACCAACGACACGCTGGGCGCGTTTATGCAGGATAACGATTTCGAAACGTCGGTGATGGTGATGTGCTATCACGGCAACAGCAGCAAAGGCGCGGCGCAGTATCTGCTGCAACAGGGTTTTGACGAGGTCTACAGCGTGGACGGCGGCTTTGACGCCTGGCATCGTCATTTTCCGGCGGAAGTGGCACACGGTAACTGAGCAGGTATACTGTCCTCTTTTGTGTGGAATAAGCGACGCCCCGTATGTTGATGATCACCTCCTTTACTAACCCGCGCGTCGCCCAGGCGTTTGTGGACTACATGGCCACCCAGGGCGTTGTGCTGACGATTCAACAGCACACCCAAACCGACGTCTGGCTGGCTGACGAAAGCCAGGCGAGCCGTGTGCAAAACGAGCTGGCTCGTTTTATGGAAAATCCGGCTGACCCCCGTTATTTGGCGGCAAGCTGGGAATCCGGGCATACCAACAGCGGACTGCACTACAATCGCTTTCCCTTTATCGCCACCCTGAAAAGCAATGCCGGGCCGTTGACCTGGCTCATTATGTGCGCCTGTATCCTGGTGTTTATTGTGATGAATGTGGTGGGCGATCAGGCCGTTATGCTCTGGCTGGCGTGGCCGTACGATCCCTCGCAGCAGTACGAACTGTGGCGCTATTTCACCCACGCGTTTATGCACTTCACGGTGATGCATATCCTTTTCAACCTGTTATGGTGGTGGTATCTCGGCGGGATGGTGGAAAAGCGCATCGGCAGTGGAAAACTGCTGGTGATAACGGTGATCAGCGCTCTGTTAAGCGGCTTTATTCAGCATAAATTCAGTGGTCCGTGGTTCGGGGGTTTATCCGGCGTGGTGTATGCGCTGATGGGCTATGCCTGGCTGCGCGGCGAGCGCGACCCAGAAAGCGGGATTTACTTGCAGCGCGGGCTGATTATTTTTTCGGTTCTGTGGCTGGTCGTGGGCTGGTTGGATCTTTTCGGTATGTCGATTGCCAACGGCGCGCACGTTACGGGCCTGGCAGTCGGGCTGGCGATGGCGTTTGCCGATACGCAGAATGTGCGAAAACGAACATAATAATTCCTGGGATCTTGCATGAAACAAACACAACGTCATGACGCGATTATCGAGCTGGTAAAGAAACAGGGTTATGTCAGCACGGAAGAGCTGGTGGAGCAGTTTGCCGTCAGCCCGCAGACGATTCGTCGCGATCTCAACGACCTGGCGGAGCAGAAGATGATCCTGCGCCACCACGGTGGGGCGGCCTTGCCGTCCAGCGCGGTGAACACCTCATGGCAAGACCGACGCGCCACGCAGGCGGCCGAAAAAGAGCGTATTGCCCGCAAAGTGGCGAGCCAAATCCCGAACGGAGCGGCGCTGTTTATTGATATCGGCACCACACCAGAAGCGGTGGCCCATGCGTTGATGGAGCATTCCGATCTGCGTATCGTGACCAACAACCTGAACGTCGCGAATACGTTGATGGTGAAAGAAGATTTCCGCGTGATCCTGGCCGGTGGTGAATTACGCAGCCGCGACGGGGGCATCATCGGCGAAGCGACCCTCGATTTCATCTCTCAGTTCCGCCTGGATTACGGCATTCTCGGTATCAGCGGGATCGACAGCGACGGTTCGCTGCTGGAGTTTGATTATCATGAAGTGCGCACCAAGCGCGCGATCATCGAGAACTCGCGTCATGTGATGCTGGTGGTGGATCACTCGAAGTTTGGCCGTAATGCGATGGTGAATATGGGTAGCATTAGTCTGGTCGATGCGGTCTACACCGACGTGATGCCACCGGCGGGGGTGTTGAAGGTGATTGCTGAGAATAATATTCAATTGGAGTTGTGCTGATATTCGCGGGAGCCCCCCTGTTCCCTAAAATTACGGTGGAATTGTTCCGTTCACTTCCACTCCTCTGTTTCATTGTTACTCCGATGACGGTGAACGTGTAAAGGGAGTTCGCCGCCGCTCCCTTTACAATCCCGGCTCCCGGCAATGAAAATCGCCGCTTCGCGGTACCCGTGACTTATTGCGTCTGGCTTTCGGGTCGGGCGCAGGTAACATCCCTGTAAGTCGCGCCCTCCGCCCGCATCCCTGCGGGCGGCCCCGGCCATCCTCAAACGTCCCGGCGATTTTCTGCCGGACAGAACACCCTTGCCCAATTCAGACTCCGCAGTTTGTCCCCGCCAGAAATCGGTGAACCGGAGTCCGGATGACAAGGTCAGGGCGCCACGGATGGCGGCCTGAGGTGAAACGAGACAGGAAGTCGAGTCGAGCCGGCCGTAGGCAGCGGGACGGGAGGTGAGCGCAGTGCGAAGCACCGATTTCATTTGCGGGGTCGCGGGGATCGATAAGGGGAGCGCGACGAGCTCCCCTTATCCCGTTCACGTTCTGCAAGGGTTGCAGAAGTTATCAATCGTCTGGTGAACGGAACCATTCCACTGATCTTGCCAAGCGCCAAAGCACAGGCATCACGCCGCAGAAATATACCCCATCATCCTCAATAACTTCTGCGCATGCTGCACCGCATCCTGACGATGCGCCACGCCGAGTTTCTGATACAAATTACGGATGTGCGTCTTAATCGTGGTCGCCGCCACGTCCAGCTCACCGGCTATCTGGTCATTGCTGTAACCTGAGTAAATCAGCCCCAAAACCTGCCATTCGCGCTGGGTCAGCGGGCTGGTGCGGATAAGCTCCGGCACTTCCGGGTGAGTCAATAAACGTTCCACGAAGTTCTCATCAAAATGCGCGAACTTGTGGCGGTGATGCTGGTTAATCTCACGCAAAATACGCTGGGCGCGATGCTGTTCAAGCTCCGGCAGCATATTGAGTTGCAGCAACTGACGCAGCTGTTGCGCCATCGCTTCACCTTCAATCACGAAATGACTGATAAACCCAGTGCGGTTGGACAGCGTCAGCGCCTCAATTAACAGGCGCTGAGCGTCATTTTTCTTATTCGACTGCCAGTACAGCTGGTTGAGCAGCAGCAGATTACGGTTGAGATCGCTCATCAGACGTAAGGTCCGCGCGTTCTCGTTGAGTTCTTCCAGTACCATTTCCGCCGAATCGAATTCACCGAGCAGGATTTGCGCCCGGGCGATGTTGCGCCATTGGCTTTGCAGGAAGTGGTTATTGGCGAAGGCCGGTTTTGGTGTATGGCGCAGCCAGTTGGCCGCCGATTTTTTATCGCCAGTCATCTGCCAGTAAATCACCCGCACTTTATCGGCGTTCGATACCCAATCGCTGTGGTACTGCCCATTGCCGAGCAGGTTTTCCAGACGATTGAGGTGATTGCGGGCGTTGTCCAAATCACCGCGCGCCAGCGAACTTTGCACCAGCAGCGCGAGGCACTGTAATTGTTGTTGTGGCTGATAAGCCGCCAGCACATCCATCCCGTGACGAGCGCTCTGCTCGGCTTCATCGAGACGCGCCCAGGCCCACAGCAGCTGTGCGCGAATGCGCAACAGGAATTCGTGCAACGGCAGCTGTTCCAGATGTTGTTCGCGGATCAGTTGGAACGCTTTCTCCTGGGTTTCCCAGGCGGCTTGTAAAAAGCCCTGCGCAAACAGAATTTCACTCTGCTGAATCAGGCTCCACAGCGCGTAATGCCAGACTTCGTGGCGACGCGCCATTTGTTCGGTTTGCTGCATCACCGCCAGCGATTTACTGAGTTTGCCCTGACAGTGCAGCACTTCGCCGTGAACGGATGTCGCTACGATACGGCTGTAGAAACTCGCCAGCGGTAATTCGTCGAGCGCCACCATCGCCAGGCGTTCGGCTTCGTCCGGGTCGCCGTCGTTGATTGCCACCTGCGCACGCAGCGCGTTGAAATCCGCGTGCAGTGTGGCGTCCATTTCGGCGCTCATCTCTTCTTCGGCGCGGGCGAGCAGGGTATTCACTTCGCTGTAGCGATGCTGGCTCTGCATCAGCCATGCCTGCAACAGCACCAGGCGCGGGTTTTCCAGCAGACTGTCCCACGGCAGGGCGGCCAGAGATTCTTCCAGCAACGCTAATTCGCTGTGATGGAACAGGCCCCAGGCGTGATTCAGCAGGATATCGCGCAGCATTTTTGCATCACCCGCCGACAGCGCGTGGTGAATGGCTTCGCTCGGGAAGCCTTGCGCCATCCAGCTTTCTGCGGCACTGCGGTGAATATCAGGTAATTCGGCGGCGAGCTCCCACTGGCAGCGCTGGCGCAGGAAGCTGCCGAACAGCGGGTGGAAACTGAACCATTCGCCAGTATTGTCCATGCGTTGCAGGAACAAGCCCTGACGCTCAATCTCTTCCAGACGCATCTGGCCATTTTCTTCGCCGGTCACGCGGACGATCAGCGCATCGTTCATTGAACGCAGCAGCGAGCTTTTCAGCAGAAAATGGCGGGTGGCGATGTCGACGTTATCCAGCACTTCATCCACCAGATAATCGGACAAATGGCTGGCGTTAATGCCGGCCAGACGGCGTGCGGAGTGGTGCGCGGCGCTGTTGTTCTGTCGCGCAGAGAGGGCGATAAGCTGCAACGCCGTGGCCCAACCGGCGACGTCATCACACATGCGGCTGCTTTCGGTGGCTTCAATTGGCGAAGCCAAGCGGCAGTCGAAAAACTGCTTAGCTTCCTGGTGATTAAACGCCAGTTGCTGACTGCCAATCTCCAGCAGCTGATCGCGCACGCGCAGATTGGCGATGCCGAGCTGCGGTAAATTGCGGGACAAAACCACCAACGTCATGTTTTCCGGCTGATGGCGCAGGAAAAACCGCATCGCGTCGTGGATAACCGGATTGCTTATCAGATGATAATCATCAATGACCAGCAGCAGCGGGCGTTGCCAGGCGTTGAGTTCGATAAACAGCTGGGCGAACAGCGAGGTCAGACTGGCGTACTGCCGTTTCTGCACCATGTTTTCGCTGGCCGTGCAATGCCCGCCTGTTGCCTGCTGGACGGCGGCAATCAGATAGCTTGCAAAACGTTCCTGCTGATTATCTCCGTCATCCAGAGAGAACCAACCCAGATCGCTTTTCCCTGCTGCCCACTGTGAAATGAGTGTGGTTTTCCCGTAACCAGCTGGGCTTGTTACCAGCGCAAGACGGTAATTGTTCGCGCCGGAAAGTTTCGCCAGTAGCCGGTCGCGAACCACGGTGTGTTCAAGACGGACGGGACGACTTAATTTGGACGGAATCAACATAGGTATATCACTTCACTGTGAGAGTAAGAGTTTGTTTTTTTCGCGCTTCGTAATTAATGTCTATTAAATTCGGACATATGCTTAATTATTGCAAGTTATGTCCGATTTTAATGCTTATGATTTTGCACTGTGTCACAAATCTTAATGAAGAATAATTATATCGACTGAAACCGGTGCCAGTGCGCGTGGCGACTGGATTCTGTGGTTTGTCAGAAAGAGCCAGAATCTAATTTGTTGGAATGCGTTTTTCCTCATCCGGATTAAATTCACGTTACGGTTTGTTGTTAAATCCGCATTTCGAATGAAGGGGCTTGGCGGAATTATTATTACACGTAAGTAATCATTTCCTGCCTGACAAATAATTTGCAAAACGTCTTTTCACTTTCCCCATCTACACGGTGTAAAACTGAGCAGAACCGCCGTAAACGTCTACCGTTATAGTGGCGAAGATCACACTTTTCGCTCATCCCTGCGACTCCTCCCCGGCTAATGCCCGCCGGGATGAGGACGTTAAACAGGTAGCCAGGCACACTAGCGCCAACGTTTTAGCTAACAGGATTGGATCCTTATGTCACAGCCGACCTTCGATAAAGCACAGTTTCAGGCTGCACTGACACGTCAGTGGCAGCGATACGGTTTACAGACCGCAAACGAAATGAATCAGCATCAGTGGTGGCAAGCGGTGAGCGGCGCGCTGGCAGAACTGCTGGCGGCTCAGCCTGCGGCGAAACCAGAAAAAAACCAACGCCACGTCAACTATATCTCGATGGAGTTCCTGATCGGTCGCCTGACCGGCAACAACCTGCTGAACCTCGGCTGGTATCAGGACGTGAGCGCGGTGCTGAAAGAGCACGACATCACGCTGACGGACCTGCTGGAAGAAGAGACAGACCCGGCGCTGGGTAACGGCGGTTTGGGACGTCTGGCGGCCTGTTTCCTCGACTCGATGGCGACCGTTGGCCAGTCGGCAACGGGTTACGGCCTGAACTATCAATACGGTCTGTTCCGTCAGTCGTTTGCCGATGGGCAGCAGATGGAAGCCCCGGATGACTGGCATCGCAACAGCTATCCGTGGTTCCGCCACAATACCGCGCTGGATGTGCAGGTCGGCATTGGCGGTAAAGTAGTGAAAGGCGACTGGCAGCCAGCGTTTACGCTGGTCGGTCAGGCGTGGGATCTGCCGGTGCTCGGCTACCGGAACGGCGTGGCACAACCGCTGCGTTTATGGCAGGCGACCCACGCGCACCCGTTCAACCTGACTCAATTCAACGACGGCGATTTCCTGCGTGCAGAACAGCAGGGCATCGACGCCGAAAAACTGACTAAAGTGCTGTACCCGAACGACAACCATTTGGCGGGCAAAAAGCTGCGCCTGATGCAGCAGTACTTCCAGTGCGCCTGTTCGGTGGCGGATATTCTGCGTCGTCATCATCTGGCGGGCCGTAAAATTGCCGACCTGCCGAAGTTTGAGGTGATTCAGCTCAACGACACCCACCCGACGATTGCCATTCCTGAACTGCTGCGCGTGCTTCTCGACGAACATCAGATGAGCTGGGACGATGCCTGGGCCATCACCAGCAAAACCTTCGCTTACACCAACCACACGCTGATGCCGGAAGCACTCGAGTGCTGGGATGAGAAACTGGTGAAAGCGCTGCTGCCGCGTCACATGCAAATCATCAATGAGATTAACAGCCGCTTCAAAACGCGGGTCGACAAAACCTGGCCGGGCGACGCGGCGGTGTGGGCCAAACTCGCGGTGGTCCACGACAAGCAAGTGCGCATGGCCAACATGTGCGTGGTGAGCGGCTTTGCGGTCAACGGCGTCGCGGCGCTGCACTCCGACTTGGTGGTGAAAGACCTGTTCCCGGAATATCACCAGCTGTGGCCGAACAAATTCCACAACGTCACCAACGGCATTACGCCACGTCGCTGGATCAAGCAGTGCAATCCGGCGCTGGCGGCGCTGTTCGATAAGCATCTGAAGAAAGAGTGGGCCAACGATCTCGACCAGCTGATCAACCTGGAAAAATACGCCGACGACGCCAAGTTCCGCAAAACCTGGCGTGATATCAAGCTCGCCAACAAACAACGTCTGGCCGAATTTGTGAAGCACCGCACCGGGATTGATATCAATCCGGCGGCGATCTTCGATATTCAGATTAAGCGTCTGCACGAATACAAACGTCAGCACCTGAACCTGCTGCACATTTTAGCGCTGTACAAAGAAATCCGTGAAAACCCGCAGGCAGACCGCGTTCCACGCGTGTTCCTGTTTGGCGCGAAAGCCGCTCCGGGTTATTACCTCGCGAAGAACATCATTTTTGCCATCAACAAAGTGGCCGACGTGGTGAACAACGACCCGAAAGTCGGCGACAAGCTGAAAGTGGTGTTCCTGCCGGACTACTGCGTATCGGCGGCAGAAGTGATGATCCCCGCGGCGGATGTGTCTGAACAAATTTCTACCGCGGGCAAAGAGGCGTCCGGCACCGGCAACATGAAGCTGGCCCTGAACGGCGCGCTGACCGTCGGCACGCTCGACGGCGCGAACGTTGAAATTGCCGAGCAGGTTGGCGACGAAAACATCTTCATCTTTGGCCACACCGTCGAACAAGTGAAAGCATTGAAGGCCAAAGGCTACGACCCGCTGAAATGGCGGAAGAAAGACAAAGTGCTGGATGCGGTGCTGAAAGAGTTAGAAAGCGGTAAATACAGCGACGGCGACAAGCACGCGTTTGACCAGATGCTGCACAGCATGGGCAAACAGGGCGGCGACCCGTATCTGGTGATGGCTGATTTCGCGGCGTACGTTGACGCGCAGAAACAGGTGGATGTGCTGTACCGTGATCAGGAAGCCTGGACGCGCGCGGCTATTCTCAACTCTGCCCGCTGCGGGATGTTCAGTTCCGACCGTTCAATCCGTGATTATCAGAGCCGTATCTGGCAGGCAAAACGTTAAGGGAACGCAATGGAGAGCAAACGTCTGGACAATGCCGCACAGGCGGCGGGCATCAGCCCAAGTTACATCAATGCCCACGGCAAACCGCAGTCAATTGGTGCAGACACCAAACGACGTTTGCTCGACGCAATGCATCACGGTGTTGCTGCCGCGAAAGTGGCGGTGACCCCGGTTCCTAACGTGCTGGTGTTTACCTACGGTAAGAAAATGTCGCTGCCGGTGGAAGGTAGCGGCGAATTTCACTGGATGCTGACCACCGAAGAAGGCGAGCAGCATCAAGGCAAAGCGACGGCGGCGAAAGCGCTGAATTTGCCGACGCGTTTGCCGGAGGGGTATCACACCCTGACGCTCACCCAAAGCGAGCATCGCTGGCATTGCCGGGTGATTGTCGCCCCGGAGCGTTGCTATGAGCCGCAGGCGCTGAAGCAGGGCAAAAAGCTGTGGGGCAGCTGCGTGCAGCTCTACACCCTGCGCTCCGAGCGTAACTGGGGTATCGGTGATTTTGGTGATTTAAAAGTCATGCTGCCGGAAATCGCCCGTCGTGGTGGGTCGTTTATCGGCCTGAACCCGATTCACGCGCTGTATCCGGCGAACCCGGAAAGCGCCAGCCCGTATAGCCCATCTTCGCGCCGCTGGCTGAACGTCATTTATATCGACGTGAATGCGGTCGACGATTTCCGTGACAGCAAAGAGGCGCAGGCGTGGTGGACATTGCCGACTACGCAGCAGGCGCTGCAATCCGCGCGTGATGCTGAGTGGGTCGATTACTCCACCGTTACCGCGCTGAAAATTACCGCGTTGCGCATGGCGTGGAAATGCTTCTCTGTGCGCAGCGACGATCAGATGGCGGCGTTCCGCCAGTTTGCCCTGAACGAAGGCGAAAGCCTTTATTGGCAGGCGGCGTTCGACGCGCTGCATGCGTATCAGGTCAAAGAAGATGAACTGCGTTGGGGCTGGCCTGCCTGGCCTGACGCGTATCAGGACATCGACAGCCCGGAAGTGAAGGCGTTTTGTACCCAATACGCCGATGAAGTCGATTTCTTCCTGTGGTTGCAATGGCTGGCGTACTGCCAGTTCGCCGCCTGCTGGAACGAATGCCAGGCGCATGGCATGCCGATTGGGCTGTATCGCGACCTCGCGGTAGGCGTGGCGGAAGGCGGGTCCGAGACCTGGTGTGATCGCGAGCTTTATTGCCTGAAAGCCTCCGTGGGCGCGCCGCCAGATATTCTTGGGCCGCTGGGTCAAAACTGGGGCCTGCCGCCGATGGATCCGCACATCATCGCCGCGCGCGCTTACGAGCCGTTTATCGATCTGCTACGCGCCAATATGCAGAACTGCGGCGCGCTGCGCATCGACCACGTCATGTCGGTTCTGCGTCTGTGGTGGATCCCGTACGGTGAAACGGCGGATCACGGCGCGTACGTGCATTATCCGGTGGACGATCTGCTGTCGATTCTGGCGCTGGAAAGTAAACGTCATCAATGCATGGTGATTGGCGAAGATCTTGGCACCGTGCCGGTGGAAATCGTCGGGAAACTGCGCAAAAGCGGCGTGTATTCCTACAAAGTGCTCTATTTCGAAAGCGACCACGAGAAGACGTACCGCTCGCCGAAAGCCTACCCGGAACAGTCCATGGCGGTAGCGACGACGCACGACCTGCCGACACTGCGCGGCTACTGGGAAAGCGGTGATTTAACGCTCGGCAAAACGCTGGGGTTGTATCCGGACGAAGTGATTTTGCGCGGGCTGTATCAGGACCGTGAGCTGGCGAAGCAGGGGCTGTTAGACGCGCTGCACAAATATGGCTGTCTGCCAAAACGTGCCGGGCATAAGGCGTCATTGATGAACATGACGACCACCCTGAATCGCGGGATGCAGCGTTACATCGCCGATAGCAACAGCGCGTTGCTGGGGCTTCAGCCGGAAGACTGGCTGGATATGGCGGGGCCGGTGAATATTCCGGGCACCAGCTACCAGTACAAGAACTGGCGCCGCAAGCTGTCCACCACCCTGGAAGCGATGTTTGCCGACGAGAGGGTGAATAAGCTGATCAAGGATTTGGATAAACGCAGGAAAGCGGTGGGGAAATGATGGATTTACAGGCCACGAGATGCTCGTAGGCCCGCGCAAGCGAAGCGTCGCCGGGCGAAAATGCCTGATGGCGCTGCGCTTACCAGGCCTACAAAGCTGCGGACCTGAGCGAAAATCAGAACGCGTAGGTCCGGTAAGCAAAGCGCCACCGGGCATTAAAGATCAATAGTAAGAATGCTCACCGCGCTGGTGTTCGGTTTTCTTTGCCGGATAGCTTGATTTTCAATCAAACCCCGCAGAATATCCCTACTCTACGTAAGAGAAAGGGAAACCAGCCCTACAAGCGAAAGCGACGCCCTTTTTCTGACAACGTCTATGACGATGTCAGAATGTTTCTTGATCTTGGCTGGATGGTGGGTGTGGACACCATGGAAGACTGGGACCATTTCAGGAATCCATTCTATTTCGATAAAGACAGTAATCTGGTGTATGACTGCTTTATGGACCACTCCGGAGAGAGCTTCCGTAATGAGGTCAGGAGTCTGTACGAAGACACCCTGAACGCTCATCAGGGCAGGAAGCCGGAGCCGACCATTAAGCAGCACTATTCCGATGCCCCGATACAGCATGCGCAGGCAGGGAAGTCCATCAACTAATAAAAATGAGTTAGCCTTGATTACTTTAATCGATTCGTTTGTTTCAGGTGAAATTACAGCGCCAGAATTTGAAAGGAAATACCTGACATTATGGCGTGAACACAGAGACTCAGCCGAACTTAAAACACGAGATAATTTTACGCCACGATATTTTGATTCAGTGTTCTCATCTGTAGATTCTTACTGCTCTGACCCTGACTTAATCGACGAAGATGATTTAGATGATCAAGGATTGCTCGATGCCGTTTCGAACCTTAAAGCAATGTGGGAAGAGTCCGTGTTGGTTTAACAATAGTGATATGTCACAAAGTCGGTTCATCATTACATCCGTTATCAACAGGCTCTGAAATGGTGACTGAGAAAGCGGTGGGGAAAAGATGGATTTGCGGGCCTACAAAGCTGCGGGCCTGAGCGAAAATCAGAACGCGTAGGCCCGGTAAGCAAAGCGCCACCGGGCCTTAAAAATCAATAGTAAGAATGCTCACCGCGCTGGTGTTCGGTCAAATCACGAACGCCTTTCAGCTCTGGGAATTCGTTCAGCAGTTGCTTCTCGATCCCTTCTTTCAGGGTCACATCGACCATCGAACAACCGTTACAGCCGCCGCCAAATTGCAGAATGGCGAAACCTTCATCGGTGATTTCCATCAGCGACACGCGACCGCCGTGGCCGGCGAGCTGCGGGTTAACCTGCGACTGAATCATGTACTCTACGCGCTCCATCAGCGGCGCATCATCAGACACTTTACGCATTTTGGCGTTCGGTGCTTTCAGCGTCAGCTGGGAACCTAACTGGTCGGTCACGAAGTCGATGTCCGCATCGTCCAGATATGGCGCACTCAGCTCATCGACATACGCGGTCAGCAGGTCAAATTTGAGGGCAGTGTCACTGGCTTCCACCGCATCCGGCGGGCAATAAGAAACACCACATTCAGCATTCGGGGTGCCAGGGTTAATCACAAATACGCGAATTTGTGTCCCTTCTTCCTGATTTGCCAGTAGTTTGGCAAAGTGCGCTTGTGCAGTATCGGAAATACGGATCATAGCTTTGGCCTAATAGTTGACTACTTTAGTCGGTTATAATACGCCCATCACAAAGGGTCTACAAGGTGCGACACAGGCACCATACCTGAACTGACGCGGCGCCGTTTTGCAAAAGCAGGCGGGAAAGTTCGGCCACAGTGCTGCCGGTCGTGACGACATCGTCCACAAGGGCGATATGGAGTCCGTGTACCGGGAATTCAAGACGGAACGCGTTTTTCAGGTTCTGTTTACGCAATCGCGCCGAAAGCTGATGCTGCGTGGCCGTTGGCCTGACGCGGTGAATCGCCTCGGGCTGATAGCCAATCCCCAACCAGCGGGAGAGCGGGCGACAGAGTAAATCTGCCTGATTGTATCCGCGTCGCCAGTGGCGGCGCTGCCAGAGCGGAACCGCGATCAGCCGGTCCGGTTTTTGCCGCCCGATGCACTGTTGCAGGCGCAGAAGCAGAAGTCGGGCCAGCGCGCGGGCCAGCTCCGGCCTGGCGTTGAACTTCCACGTTTTCACCAGCGTTGAAAGCGGCGGCCCGTAGTCATTCACCGCGACCAGGCTTTGCCACGGCGGGGCTTTTTGCAGGCAGCGACCGCAGTCTGTCTGCCCGCCAGCGGCAGGCAAACCGCAGCGTGGACAAACGGGCAGACGCGAACTCACGGCGCGGGCGCAGCGCGAGCACACGCCCCAGTGGGCCAACGCCAGCGGCATTTGGCATAGCCAGCACAAGCCGTGGGCTGTTAGCATCATTCCCCTCCCAATTCGAAGAATGAGAACAATAACTGATGAATGACATCTGGTGGCAAACCATAGGCGAAGGAAATTGTCATCTTGTGCTGCTGCACGGATGGGGGCTGAACGCGGGAGTCTGGGATTGCATCACGCCGGAATTAAGCTCGCAATTCACGCTTCATCTGGTGGACCTGCCGGGCTTCGGGCGCAGCACTGATTTCGGCGCTCTTTCGCTGGAAGAGATGACCCGTCTGGTGCTGACCAAAGCGCCGGAAAAAGCGATTTGGCTCGGCTGGAGTCTGGGCGGGCTGGTCGCAAGCCTGGCGGCATTGACCGCCCCGGAACGCGTGCAGGCGCTGGTGACCGTCGCGTCATCGCCGTGTTTTTCCGCGCAGGCCGACTGGCCGGGCATCAAGCCTGACGTGTTGTCCGGTTTCCAGCAGCAGCTGAGCGAAGATTTTCAGCGCACGGTGGAGCGTTTCCTCGCCCTACAGACGCTCGGCACCGAGAGCGCACGTCAGGATGCGCGTCGACTGAAAAGCACGGTGCTGGCATTGCCGATGCCGACAACCGACGTGCTTAACGGTGGGCTGGAAATCCTCAAAACGGCGGATTTGCGCGAGCCGCTTGCTTCGCTGCCGATGCCATTCCTGCGGCTTTACGGCCACCTTGACGGGTTGGTGCCGCGGAAGGTGGTTCCCCTGCTGGATGCGCGTTGGCCGAACAGCCAGTCCTATGTGTTCAGCAAGGCGGCGCATGCCCCGTTCATCTCCCATCCGACGGAGTTTTGTCAGCAACTGGTCACGCTTAAGCAGGTGATAGTCTGATTTTTAAGGCAAACTGGCGAAATTTATTTCAGCGACAATACTTATAAGGTCGCTGCGTCAGCGCATTGCCTTTACGCGCGCAGTGCCCACATAAAATGGTCCTAAGGAGAGTACGGCTATGAAATATGTTACGGGTATGGTTACGGCATTGGTATTGGGTTCTCTGTCTTTCGGTGCGTTTGCGGCCAAAGAAATTCAGAAAGAGGACGTGGCAAAAATGAACCTCACCAAGATTGGCACGGTGACCACCTCGCGCACCACATCGCCAATGGATGCGAAACATGATCTGTCGAAAAAAGCCGATGAAAAAGGCGCAACTTACTTCGTGGTGATCGCAGGGCAGAAGAACGAGAAAACCGTTCACGCCAATGCTGATATCTACAAATAAGTAAAAAGCGGGCCAGTGGCCCGCTTCTTCGTTTGATGCATCAATACGTCGTTACTGCAAAACCCACCATTCACGCAAACAGGCTTTGCCTTCCGGGCAGTGCTTACAGCTTCCGCTCAGACAATCCGACGGTTCTTCCGCAATGCGCTTCGCTTTGCCCATCGCTTCCATTCGCATCAGCATCGCGTCAACCATCGGCTGCGGCGTGTGCAGCGCGCGGCTCAACTGCTGAGCCTCCATTCGGCCCTGCAATGCCAGTATGTTCCGCAGTTCAATCATCGATGCCATGATTTGTCCTTAGTGACAGTCGCCCGCCGGGCTGCTGCAACAGCTTTCGACGGTTTTCTTCGTCGCCAGCAAATTCACGTTAACCCGGCTGCGGGCGCGGCGTAACAGGCCCAATACCACGACGTTAAACAGGATGACGGACAGAATGCAGGTCAGACTGTAGCGCGGATGCTGGTTGTAGCTGGCAACCTGATAGAACAGCGTCGACAGCGAGTAGGCGATGTTCAGCCCCCACAGCACCGAGAAGCCCATCCAGCCACGGCTAGATTCGCGGGCGATGGCGCCCATCACTGAGATGCACGGAATGTAGAGCAGGACGAAAATCAGGTAGCTGTAGGCGGCGGCCGCGCTGCCGAATTTGCTGCTCATCACGCCCATCGCGCCGGTGGCCATTTCACCGTCGCCTTTGCTGGCTTCGATCGGGTTGGCCAGTACGCTCAGGCTGAAGGTGTCTTTCAGGCTCTGCCAGGTTTCCCCGGCGGCGGCGCCCAGTTCATCCAGCAGATTGAAATCAGCGGGGTTGAATTCTTCCTGCTGGATATTTTCTGCGGTGTAGAGGGTGTTCAGCGTACCGACCACCACTTCTTTTGCCATCGCACCAGTGAACAGCCCCACGGTGGCCTGCCAGTTGTCTTCGTGCACGCCAATCGGTTTGAAAAGCGGGGTGATTACGCGGCTGACGGAAGCCAGCGCCGAATCGTTGATGTTGTCCGCTGCCTGGCCGCTCAGCGTGAAGCTGTTCAGCGCGCTAAGGAAAATACTGACGATCACAATCACTTTACCGGCACGCAGAACGAAGCCTTTCAGGCGCTGCCAGGTCTGGATAATTAAGCTTTTCAGATGCGGCACGTGGTACACCGGCAACTCCATCACGAACGGCGACGCTTCGCCACGCATGATGGTGTGTTTGAGCATCAGGCCAGTGAGGACAGCCATCACGATGCCGAGCACGTACAGCGAGAACACTGCCAGCGCGCCTTCCTGACCGAAGAATGCTGCGGCGAAGACGGCGAAAATTGCCAGCCGCGCACCACAGGACATAAACGGCGCCATCATGATGGTCATCAGGCGTTCACGTGGCGCATCCAACGTACGCGCGCCCATCACCGACGGCACGTTGCAGCCGAAACCGACAATCAGTGGCACGAACGATTTACCCGGCAGCCCGAGGGACTGCATCAGACGGTCCATCACAAACGCCGCGCGGGCCATGTAACCGGAATCTTCGAGGAACGACAGGAACAGGTACATCATCCCAATCTGCGGTACCAGCGGCAGCACGGTGTTGATCCCGCCGCCAATCCCCTGCGCGAGGAAAATAGTCAGCCATTCAGGGAAGTGGAGGGTAGCGCCAATCCACTGAAGGCCGTGAATAAAGATAGCCACTGAACCGGCATCGAAAATCGGCTGAAGTGCGCCGCCGATGTTAATTGCCAGCAGGAACATCAGGTACATCACGAACAGGAACACCGGCAGACCGAGGAAACGGTTGAGGATAATTCGGTCCACCGCGGCGGTGAAACGGCTCGGTTCGGCGGTCAGGGTGTTACTCACCACATCGCAAACGGCGGCGATGGACTGATAGCGCGCATCGGCAATATGCAGGGCCGGGTCGTCCATTTCAGTTTGCAGGCGCTGTACGGTAGGCTCGAGCTGCTGTTGAGCTCGTTCTCCGGCAAAGCCGAGGCTGTAAATATCGCCCTCGAGCATTTGCAGGCCCAGCCAGCGACGCTGTTTCAGCGGCATCTCTTTTGGCATCACCTGCGCCAGTGAATCGGCCTCACGCAGCAATGGCTGCGCGTAATGCACCAGCTCTAAATCGTCATTGGCCTGATGGCGGTCGAGGGACATTTTCAGCGCTTCGATACCACGTCCGCGGGTAGACACCAGTGGGATAACCGGGCAGCCAAGGCGTTTTGCCAGCGCGTCGACTTCGATGCGGATTTGCTGCTTCTCAGCGATATCCAGCATGTTCAGTGCCACCACGCATGGAATGCCAAGCTCCAGTAATTGCAGCGTCAGATACAGGTTGCGCTCAAGGTTGGACGCATCGACCACGTTGATCAGCAGGTCAGCGTCACCGCTCAGAATATAGTGACAGGCTATCTGCTCATCGAGCGAGGTTTGCGAGGAGATGGTGGTCAGCGAATAGGTGCCTGGCAGGTCAACCAGCGTCACTTGATTATCGGTAGTAGTGAACTGGCCTTCTTTACGCTCAACCGTGACGCCGGACCAGTTGCCCACGCGCTGACGCGCCCCGGTCAACTGATTAAATAAGGTTGTCTTCCCTGAATTCGGATTGCCAATTAAGCCAATGGTTAATTTCTTCATTTTACGGGACTCGCTGTGTCTGGCAGGAATTAACGGGTAAGCGCTTCGATTTCAATTAACGCCAGGTCTTTCTTGCGTAATACCAGGCTGACGCGACGGGTTTCAATATGCACCGGATCGCCAAGTGGCGCGACGCGCACGACGTGAAAAGAGGAGCCAGGCAACATGCCAAGCGAAAGTAATTTCTGCCGATAAGCCGGGCTAATCTCGCGTGAGAACCCGGTTATCTTCCACGTACTGTCAGGAGTGAATTGCATAAGACCTGCTTGAATCGCTAATTGAAAATCCCTTCATACGCGCGCAACGGCGTACGAAACCAAGGATGGTGCCAACAGGAAAGGATAAAATATCAACAGTGACGATGATAATGAGAATGGTTTCCGTCTTCAATCAATAAAATGTGAATGGATGTTCATTTAACGAATAATTGGCGTGAATTTGACGTGGCGCAATATTTATTGCGGGAAAGGATGTTTGCGAAAAAGCAGAGTTGTTATCAAAGTGAAAATAATAATGCGAAGAATTAATGAAAGGTAAAAAGGCGTGTCTGAATAATGTCGCTAGGTATCAGGCCCGTTTATAAATAAACGGGCCTGATGGGTACAGACTTATTTTTTCTTCATCGCTGCGGCCAGCGCATCCATCATGGCACTGTTTCCGGCAGGCGTGGCTTCACGTCCGCGCGGTTTTGCCGCTTTGGCTGCCGGGCGCGCATTCTGCTCACGACAGCCACCGCCGCCACGACGGCTGTTGGTATCGCCAGGCTGCTCGTCCAGACGCATGGTCAGCGCGATGCGCTTGCGCTGCATATCCACTTCCAGCACCTTGACCTTCACGATGTCGCCTGCTTTCACCACGGTGTGTGGATCGTCGACGAATTTATCGGCCAGGGAGGAGATGTGGACCAGACCGTCCTGATGCACGCCGATATCCACGAACGCACCGAAGTTGGTGACGTTGGTCACCGCGCCTTCCAGCACCATGCCTGGCAGCAGGTCGTTCATGGTTTCCACGCCGTCGGCAAACTTCGCCGTTTTGAACTCAGGGCGCGGGTCACGGCCCGGTTTTTCCAGCTCTTTGATGATGTCGGTCACCGTCGGCAGACCAAAACGTTCGTCGGTGAAATCGACCGCTTTCACGTTACGCAGTTCGCTGCTGTTACCCATCAACTCTTTCAGCGCCTGCTGGGTTACCGCCAGAATGCGTTCCACGACAGGATACGCTTCCGGGTGAACGGTTGAGGCATCGAGCGGATTGTCGCCGTGGTTGATACGCAGGAAGCCCGCGCACTGTTCGAAGGCTTTCGGCCCCAGACGGCTCACTTTGAGCAGCTGTTGACGGTTCTGGAACTGACCGTTCTCATCACGCCAGGTCACGATGTTCTGCGCCATCATGCGCGTCAGGCCCGCGACACGGGTCAACAGCGGCACGGAGGCGGTATTAAGGTCAACGCCGACGGCGTTCACACAGTCTTCCACTACCGCGTCCAGTTTGCGCGCCAGTTGGCTCTGGCTGACGTCGTGCTGGTACTGGCCGACACCGATTGATTTCGGGTCGATTTTCACCAACTCGGCCAGCGGATCCTGCAAGCGACGGGCGATAGACACCGCACCACGAATAGAAACATCGAGATCCGGGAATTCGAGCGCAGCCAGTTCAGAGGCGGAATACACCGATGCTCCGGCTTCGCTGACGATCACTTTTTCCGCCGTCACTTTCGGGAACTGCTGCTGCACGTCGAGGTAGAAACGCTCGGTTTCGCGTGAGGCGGTACCGTTGCCAATCGCCACCAGTTCGACATTGTATTTTTCGCATAGCGCTGCCACGGCAACCGCCGATTTCGCCGCCTGACCGGTGTGTGGATAAATGGTGTCGGTGGCGACCAGTTTGCCGGTGCCATCAACCACTGCCACTTTCACGCCGGTACGCAGACCCGGATCGAGACCCATGGTCGCACGCAGACCCGCCGGAGCGGCCATCAGCAGATCGTGCAGGTTGCGGGCGAAGACGTTAATCGCTTCGTCTTCCGCACGTTCGCGCACGGTACCCATCAGTTCGGTTTCAAGGTGCATCAGCACTTTGATGCGCCACGTCCAGCTCACTACGCCTTTACGCCAGCTGTCTGCCGGGGCGTTATTCAGACGCAGATTGAGATGGTCGATGATGATTTGTTCGCAATGGCTCTCTTTTGGCGGCTCGTCGAATTGCGGATCGGGGTTCAGGGAGAGCTGCAAAATACCTTCGTTGCGGCCACGGAACATCGCCAGCGCGCGGTGAGACGGCGCGGTAGCAATCGGTTCGTGGTGATCGAAGTAGTCGCGGAATTTCGCGCCTTCTTCCTCTTTGCCGCTGACCACAACGGCAACCAGATGGGCGTTTTTCCACAAGTAGTTACGCACTTTCGCCAGCAATTGGGCGTCTTCGGCAAAGCGTTCCATCAGGATATAACGCGCGCCATCGAGGGCCGCTTTGGTGTCGGCCACGCCGTTATCAGCGTTGATGTATTTCGCGGCTTCGTCTTCCGGGACGTGCGACGGCTCGTTCCACAGCAAATCGGCCAGCGGCTCGAGGCCTGCTTCAATCGCGATTTGCCCGCGGGTACGGCGCTTCGGCTTATACGGCAGGTACAAATCTTCGAGCTCGGTTTTGCTCAGCGTGCCGTTGATGGCTTTCGCCAGTTCGTCGCTCAGTTTGCCCTGATCGTTGATGGACTTGAGGATTGACTGGCGGCGTTCTTCCAGCTCACGCAAATAGCCAAGACGGGTTTCCAGGTTACGCAGCTGGGTGTCGTCCAGACCGCCGGTGACTTCCTTACGATAACGTGCGATAAACGGCACGGTGTTCCCTTCATCAAGCAGACGAACGGCAGCAACAACCTGTTCGTTTCTGGCCTGAAGTTCACCCGCAATAATGCGGCAGAGCGAATCATTCATCATGGCTATATTTCATCTGTAGGATCGAAAAACAGGGGATAGTTATACGGATTGGTCAGCCAAAATGCCAGCCGGACCCCTCCGCAATCAGAGTGTTCCAGGTGCGTTATTTGACGTACTCGATCTCATTGACGTACCAACTGGCGTCACCCGCCGGCGTCTGCACCACGGCGAGGTCACCGACTTCTTTTTTCAGCAGCGCGCGGGCCATCGGCGAATCGATGGAGATATAATCTTTGCGCCCGAAAATTTCGTCATAGCCGACAATGCGAAAGCGCTTGGTGTCGCCATCGTCATTTTCGATTTCCACCCAAGCGCCGAAGAAGACTTTGCCTTCCTGCTGCGGGGAGTAATCGACGATTTTTAGATTTTCCAGACATTTGGTCAGATAGCGAACCCGGCGATCGATTTCACGCAGACGCTTTTTGTTATACTGATAATCGGCGTTTTCGCTGCGATCTCCGAGACTTGCGGCCCAGGTGACTTTTTTCGTCACCTCTGGGCGGTCTTCGCGCCAAAGATAATCCAGCTCTTTCTTCAACTTCTCATACCCTTCACGGGTGATTAGCGGCGTTTTCATTGTGGTGCTACCTTGTGACTACTTGTGCTTGCGCACATTTTGCCTCACAGATGACGTCAATTGGTTAAAAAATAGTTTTCTGTGATGAATTGTACAGATAAGCTGCTGTAAAATATGCTTTGTAACAATTTCGGCTAGAATTTATACCAGATTTAGCTGGAGCCTAGCGTACGCTTTTTTGAGAATACGTACTCATAATTGTACGAACCCTCTGGGAGTAAAAACAATGCAAGAGAATTATAAGATTCTTGTTGTGGATGACGACATGCGCCTGCGTGCGCTTCTTGAGCGTTATCTGACGGAGCAAGGCTTCCAGGTTCGAAGCGTCGCCAACGCCGAACAGATGGATCGCCTGCTGACACGTGAATCCTTCCACCTGATGGTGCTGGATTTAATGCTTCCTGGCGAAGACGGTCTCTCTATTTGTCGTCGCCTGCGCAGCCAAAGTAACCCGATGCCCATCATCATGGTAACGGCGAAAGGCGAAGAAGTTGACCGTATCGTGGGCCTGGAAATTGGTGCCGACGACTACATTCCAAAACCCTTCAACCCGCGTGAGCTGCTGGCCCGTATCCGTGCCGTGCTGCGTCGTCAGGCGAACGAACTGCCAGGCGCACCATCGCAGGAAGAAGCCGTTATCGCATTCGGTAAGTTCAAGCTGAATCTCGGTACGCGCGAAATGTTCCGCGAAGACGAGCCTATGCCACTGACCAGCGGTGAATTTGCGGTACTCAAAGCGCTGGTGAGCCACCCGCGTGAACCGCTGTCCCGTGACAAGCTGATGAACCTGGCGCGTGGCCGCGAATATTCCGCGATGGAACGTTCCATCGACGTGCAGATCTCTCGTCTGCGTCGCATGGTGGAAGAAGATCCAGCGCATCCGCGCTACATTCAGACCGTGTGGGGCCTGGGCTACGTGTTTGTGCCGGACGGTTCTAAAGCATGAGGCGAATGCGCTTCTCACCACGAAGTTCATTTGCCCGCACGCTGCTTCTCATCGTCACCTTGCTGTTCGTCAGCCTGGTGACGACCTATCTTGTGGTCCTGAACTTCGCGATTTTGCCGAGTCTTCAGCAGTTCAATAAGGTACTGGCCTACGAAGTCCGTATGCTCATGACCGATAAACTGCAGCTTGAGGATGGCACCCAACTGGTGGTGCCTCCGGCATTTCGGCGTGAGATTTACCGTGAGCTTGGCATTTCGCTCTATTCCGATGAAGCGGCGGAAGATGCCGGGCTACGCTGGGCGCAGCATTATGAATTCTTGAGCCAGCAGATGGCGCAGCAGCTGGGTGGCCCGACGGAAGTGCGCGTTGAGGTCAACAAAAGCTCGCCGGTTGTGTGGCTGAAAACGTGGCTGTCGCCCAACATCTGGGTGCGCGTGCCGCTGACAGAAATCCATCAGGGTGACTTCTCGCCGCTGTTCCGCTATACCCTGGCGATAATGTTGCTGGCGATAGGCGGCGCGTGGCTGTTTATCCGTATTCAAAACCGACCCTTGGTCGATCTTGAGCACGCCGCCCTGCAGGTTGGTAAAGGGATCATTCCGCCGCCGCTACGCGAGTATGGCGCGTCGGAAGTGCGATCCGTGACCCGAGCCTTTAACCATATGGCGGCAGGCGTTAAGCAGCTCGCTGACGACCGTACGCTGCTGATGGCGGGCGTGAGTCACGATTTACGTACGCCGCTGACGCGTATTCGTCTGGCGACGGAGATGATGGGCGAAGAAGACGGTTACCTTGCCGAATCCATTAACAAGGATATCGAAGAGTGTAACGCCATCATTGAGCAGTTCATCGACTACTTGCGTACGGGCCAGGAGATGCCGATGGAACTCGGCGACCTGAACTCGGTACTTGGCGAAGTTGTGGCGGCGGAAAGCGGCTATGAGCGTGAGATTGAAACGGACATGCAGGTCGGAGAAATCCCGGTGCGGATGCACCCGCTGTCAATCAAACGTGCATTGGCCAATATGGTGGTGAACGCCGCTCGTTACGGAAATGGTTGGATCAAGGTCAGCAGTGGCAGCGAGCCAAACCGCGTCTGGTTCCAGGTGGAAGATGACGGCCCTGGCATTAAGCCTGAACAGCGTAAACACCTGTTCCAGCCGTTTGTGCGTGGCGACAGCGCGCGAAGCACCAGCGGCACCGGGCTGGGTCTGGCCATCGTGCAGCGCATCATCGACAACCATAATGGCTTGCTGGAGATTGATACCAGTGAGAAGGGCGGATTGTTGATTCGGGCGTGGCTGCCAGTGCCGGTCGTGCGAACGTCTGGGATTAAAGAAAGCTAAAAAAACGGCAACCTCTGGTTGCCGTTTGCTTTTGCCTCGTGCGGTCTGATGCCCTCACCCCGGCCCTCTCCCACGGGGAGAGGGAGAAATACAGACCGGACAGTTCCCTCGCCTACGGGGAGAGGGAGAAAAACAGCACCGGACAGTTCCCTCTCCCTTTGGGAGAGGGTTAGGGAGAGGGAGTAGACAGTAAAATGGCAATCTTTGGATTGCCATTTGCTTTTACCTTGGGCCTGCCTCAACCAGCGCGGCACCTGCAGGGGTGTCGGTGTATTTCTCGAAGTTTTCCACAAATAAGTTCGCCAGCGCTTTGGCTTTTTCCTGCCACTGTTCCGGTGACGCGTAGGTATTACGCGGATCCAGAATATGCGTATCCACACCCGGCAGTTCGGTTGGGATCTGCAGGTTGAACATCGGCAGCGTGAAGGTTTCCGCGTCATCCAGCGTGCCGTCGAGAATGGCGTCGATAATGGCCCGCGTATCTTTAATCGAGATACGTTTGCCAGTGCCGTTCCAGCCGGTATTAACCAGATACGCCTGCGCGCCGGAGGCCTGCATACGTTTCACCAGCACTTCTGCGTACTGCGTCGGGTGCAGCGACAGGAAGGCCGCGCCAAAGCAGGCGGAGAAGGTTGGCGTTGGCTCGGTCACACCGCGCTCGGTACCCGCCAGTTTCGCGGTAAAGCCAGACAGGAAGTGATACTGCGTCTGATTAGCCGTCAGGCGAGAAACCGGCGGCAGCACGCCGAAGGCGTCAGCAGTCAGGAAGATAACTTTGGTCGCATGGCCCGCTTTCGACACCGGTTTTACGATATTGTCGATGTGGTAAATCGGGTAGGAGACGCGGGTATTTTCGGTTTTCGATGCATCGTTAAAATCGATGGTGCCGTCGACCAGCACGCTAACGTTTTCCAGCAGCGCGTCGCGACGAATAGCGTGATAGATATCCGGCTCGGCTTCTTCTGACAGGCGAATGGTTTTCGCGTAGCAGCCACCTTCAAAGTTAAACACGCCGTCGTCGTCCCAGCCGTGTTCGTCATCGCCAATCAGGCGGCGTTTCGGATCGGTGGAAAGGGTGGTTTTTCCGGTACCGGACAGACCAAAGAACACCGCCACATCGCCTTTTTCGCCGACGTTCGCTGAACAGTGCATCGAGGCAATGCCTTTCAGCGGCAGCAGGTAGTTCATGATCGAGAACATCCCTTTCTTCATTTCACCGCCGTACCAGGTGCCGCCAATCAGCTGCACACGTTCGGTCAGGTTGAAGGCCACGAAGTTTTCGGAGTTCAGACCCTGCTCTTGCCAGTTCGGGTTGGTGCATTTCGCGCCGTTCATCACCACGAAGTCAGGCTTGAAGGTCTCCAACTCGTCGTCGGTTGGGCGAATAAACATGTTTTTCACGAAGTGCGCCTGCCAGGCCACTTCGGTAATAAAGCGCACGCACAGGCGGGTGTCGGCGTTAGCGCCGCAGTAAGCATCGATAATAAACAGGCGCTTACCAGAAAGTTGTTGGGTGACGAGTCCTTTGAGTTGCTGCCAGGTTTCCGGGGAGAGCGGTTTGTTGTCGTTCTTGCCTTTGCCTTTATCAGCCCACCATACGGTATCGCGGGTGGTGTCATCACGGACAATGTATTTATCTTTCGGCGAACGACCGGTAAAGATGCCGGTATCGACGGCGATAGCACCGAGATTCGTCAGAACGCCACGCTCGTACCCTTGCAGATTGGGGTTGAGCTCTTCCTCAAATAACGTGTCGTAATCGGGGTTGTAGACGATATCCTGGACGTCGTTGATTCCATAAGCCTTGAGATCCTGCGGGGTTATACCTTTAACACGCATGTCACTGCTCCTTAGCCAATATATACTGCCAATGATTGTAGGGTTGTTTGAGGGTTATAGACCGCGACCAGGCTCATAGAATTGCGTATCCGGACTCTCGTCAAACTAACGGAAAACACGGTGACTCCTGTCACGAGGCGAGACAGATTATGGCAGGAAACGTTTTTGAGTGGGGGGAAATGTTCCTAAACCGTTAATAAATGGTTTAATGAACTGGTGGAATGTGAATGTAATCGCATTCCTGAAAGAAAGTTACGGAAGAGTTACAGTGAGAATCGATTCACGTCTCGGACGTTAATCTGAAATACGGCGAAAGGGTGTGCGTATTCATCGGCTCTGTACGAAAATACAGCTTTAATTAACAGGGCTGTTGCGATGAAAAAAGAAAACGGATATTCAACCGCGAGCCGGGCAGTGGTACTGCTCGTTGGAATGGTGCTCGGGATCCTTTGTTACCTGCTGGCGCGGCATAATCAGCTTACCGCAGACACCGATAATAATTTTTGGTCGCTGGCGGTCATTGTGATGGCGGTACCTGCCACCGTGATGGCCACCACAACGTTTACCTCCTCCCGAAAACCGATGCTCCTGAGAGTTACCACACTGGTCGTTCTCTGGGGGTTTTTGGCGCTGTTTGGAATCGCAGCCGGTCATCAGGATGCGCTTTCCAGCCTTGAGAGGTGGGATCGTCAGGAGTGGTTTCTGACGTTGGGTGCGCAACTGATGCTGATAGGTCTGCTGATTCTTCCCTGGCTGCAATGGCGCTTTGAACTCTCAGAAGAGCAGACGTTTTACACGGCATTTTATCGTCGAAATGGGTTTAACGCGTTAACGTTGCTGGTTGTGATGATTGCCAACGGCCTCTTTTGGTTGATTTTGCTGTTGTGGGCGAAATTATTCGAAATGGTCGATATCAGGCTGTTTACTAAAATATTTTTTGATTCTGGATGGTTCTTTTCAGTCGTGACGGGGGCGATATCTTCCCTGGTCGTTATGCTGACGCAGCAGCAGGCAAAGCGGATGGCAGCTATCCAAAATCTGCTGACGCTCCTTGCCAGTTGGCTGCTACCTTTGGTGTCTCTGCTCACGCTATCGTTCATTGTGGTACTGCCGTTTGTGGGGCTGGAAACGCTTTCGCACCAGCTTTCTGCCGCAGGATTACTGAACTGTCTGGCGCTGATTTCACTGTTTTTGGTCGCCGTCGTTTTCGGTCCGGAACGCAACGTACAGCGCTATCCTAAAGGGCTGCGCTATCTCATTTACGTTTCTATTCTGGTGCTGCCGTTGTATGCATTTCTGGCGTCATGGGCACTTTGGCTGCGTGTGCATCAGTACGGATGGACTCCCGAACGCCTTTATGCCGTGCTGGTTACCTGCACCACGGTCATCTGGACAATGGGCTATTGTGTGAGCCTGCTGTTTAACCGACGTGACCCCCTTAGATTGCAGGACAAAGTGGTTCCTGGCGTCTTTCTACTGATGCTTATTTTGCTCATTCTTCTACGTACACCGCTGCTGGATGTCTGGAAAATTAGCGTAAACGACCAGATGGCTCGCTATCAGTCAGGGGCGATAACGGCGGAGCAGGTAAGCCTCTATATGTTCAGTCAGGCGGGTAATCGTGGCCATCAGGCTCTGCAGACGTTACAGCAGGATGAGAAATTTATGGCAGTGCCTCAGCGCAGGCAAGAGTTGACCATGTTAATGACGCCACGCGGAAAGATTGACAGCTCGGTGATGCAAACCCAGCTAAAGAACAACGTTGACGTGGTGCCTGCAGATGCACACCCAGACGAGCAACTGTGGGTCGCCATCGGTAAAGAACAGTATGAGTCTTCGGCCTGCCTAAGGAGTAAGGACGATTGCCTGCTGGTCAGCCAGGATCTTAATCGGGATGGGCAGCCTGAGTGGGTGCTGTATCAGTTCACTGCGGGAACGGCGACTATATATAAAAATACGGCGCAGGTATGGGCACTGGCGGGGCAATCCCGGCAATTTCCGAAAGCGTTAACCAAGAGTGAGCTGCTTAAAGCGCTGGCTCAGAACAAGGTGCTCACTGTGAAAAAGGAGTGGGATGATCTCTCCATTTTTGGTGAGCGGATGAAGATTGATTATTACGATGCCGCAGAACGGTGATATTCAAAAGCTCCCTCAATGGGAGCTTTTGCTTTTATAATCAATGAACCTGCGGATCTGCCGGAGAGGCGTTGTTGCGGATCTCAGCAATGTCCATCGAGTTGAACACGTAATGGCTGCCGCAGTAATCGCAGTTCATATCGATTTCACCGTCATCGGCCAGAATGCTGTCAACTTCTTCATCCGGCAGCGTTCTCAGTGCATCGGCGCAACGCTCACGGGAACAGGTGCATTTGAATTCGACCGTTTGCGGCTCGTAAACCGTCACTTCTTCTTCGTGATACAGACGCCACAGAACGTCGTTCGCTGGCAGGCCAAACAGCTCTTCCGCTTTGATGGTGTCGGTCAGCGTCGCCAGATGCTCGAAATCGGTAGTCTGTGCATTTTGTGCTGGCATCACCTGCAGCAGAATACCGCCTGCCGCCATTTTGCCGTCGTGCTCACCGGTACGGATGATCAGACGCGTCGGCAGCTGCTCGGAGCGCAGGAAGTAGTCTTCGAGACACGCCGCCAGAGTATCGCCTTCCAGACCGACCACGCCCTGATAGCGTTCGCCTTCTTCCGGCGCAATGGTGATAACCAGATAACCATTACCGACCAGCGTTTTCAGATCCGCGTTTTCCGGGATATCGCCCTGAACACGTGCCACACCGCGCAGCTGTTGATTATTGTTGCCGTTAATTACCGCCAGCGACATTGGGCCATCACCCTGCAGCTGCACGGTGATATCACCGGCAAACTTCAGCGTCGCGGTCAGCAGACTGGTTGCCACCAGCAGCTCGGCCAGCACGTTTTTTACCGGCTGCGGATAGCTGTGGTTAGTGAGGACCTGCTCCAGCGTTTCGGAGACGGTGACCAGTTCGCCGCGTACGGCCACGTTTTCAAACAGATAGCGGTGTAATTGATCGTGTTGAATCATCATTTTCTCTCTTAAGGGAACGGCTACTCACTGTTCCCATGTTTAAATCTCATCAGGTCGCGGCGCTCTTTTTTATCAGGGCGACGGTCCGGGTGCGGCATGGTCAGCGCGTTGAGCTTGCGGGCCACGGCCATTTTTTCCCGTTTTTCGATACTTTCGGCAGTTTCTTCGTAGAGCAGCGTGGCTTCGGTAGCCGGGCGTCGCTGCTCGGTGATGCCTTTAATCATCACCGTACGTTCATCGTTGCCCTGACGCAGCGTCAGCATGGCGTTCATCTCCACCACTTTGCTGGGTTTGCTGCGCTGTCCGTTGTAATGCACTTTACCGCCTTCTACCATTTCACGCGCAACCGCGCGGGTTTTGTAGAAGCGGGCCGCCCAGAGCCACTTATCCAGCCGGACGGCGGCTTCGGTGGGTTTCTCTTTCATGGCTTCTCCTTCACCGGATCCCAGGAATCAGGCGACGATAATCATTCAATGCCGGGTGACGCTGATACTGCTTTTCCGCAATGCCAGAGTCGGGATTGGTAACGCCCAGGCAGTAACGAATTCCGAATAACGCGGCAGCATCGAGGATGGGCTCACTGTCGTCAATGAACAGCGTCTTATGCGCATCCAGAGTGGTTTCTTCGGCAACAGCCTGCCACAAACGCTGATCTTCTTTCGGATAACCAAATGTGTGGGTGGAAAGTAATAAATCAAGGTGTGACGCCAGACCGGTATGTTCCAGCTTCACCGCCAGGTTATGCGGATGCGCGTTGGTCAGCAAAATGCGGCGCTTGCCGCTGGCTTTCAGCGCATCCAGGAACGGCACGGTGTCTTCACGCAGCACGGCATGCGGGCCTTGTGCGGTCGTCATGGCGCAGATATCCAGCCCCAGGCGTTCGCTCCAGTAATCCAGACAGTACCAGTTTAGCGTATGCTGCACGGCGTGATATTCCTGGCTGATGCGTTCCCGCGCTTCCTGCGGGCTTATGCCGTTTTGCGCCCCGTAGGTTTCCGGGACCAGTTGCTGCCAGAAATAATTGTCGAATGCGAGATCGAGAAGTGTGCCGTCCATATCCAGCAGAACGGTGTCGACCTCGTGCCAGTCGATGTCAAAATGCATGTTGCGTCTCCAGCCGGAAGAATGCGCGACAGGTTATCACACCGGTCGCGCGAGCGGGAGCAGGGCGGTTTAGCTGTCTGTGGGATCCTGATGCAGCAGGTCAGGCGAGGTCAGCAGCACGGGGTTAAGGCTGCTTTCGTAATATTTATGAATTTCCGCCATACGCATGCCATGACGATGGTAGCGGCGAATGGCCTGAATCCCGTTCCAGACAAAGCATGCCAGCATCGCCAGCATCAGCAGCGTAATACTGACGTAGCGCCACAGGCCGGAGCTGTCCGGCATGCGGTGCAGGTTGATGTGTTTGGTGCCATTGGCGTCGGTGTAGAGGTTGGTGACAATTCCTTCGGCGGTGAACGGTGTGTGCATCAGCATCCCGGCGAGGCGCTGGAACTCGGTCCACTGCTCGTGCGCCGGGTAGTCGTACAGGCTGACCGACGGCCACGGTTGCGATACCAGGTCACTGCCTTCGTCGCTGGCGATCAGGAAACCGCCTGGCGCCGGGCTGTTTAAAGCCTGCGCCGCACGTGAGGTTTCACGCATCACAAACGGTGCAGTTGAGGTTGTGACCAGGTTATCCAGTGATTCCGCGCTGACCGGGCGCAACAGCACATTGACGCCATCCAGTTTTCCGGCGCTGGCCCGCTTGGTCAGGGTTTCCCAGTCGCGGGTATTACCGAGGTTGACCAGCGCATTCTTCAGGCGTGCGCAGTCGTCTTCCGCAGAGCATAAATCTTGTGTTTTCAGCACGATATCGGCGAAGTCATCTAACAACACCATCCCGGATTTCTGAATGGCTGAGCGCAGCGCCGGGCTAACGCGAGAGCTGTCATCCGGGCTGGGATGCAGCTGGCGATTTACCGCCTGTATCAGCGCCGTGGCTTTGGTGACGATATCGGATTCCGGCAGTGGCAGCGGCCGGGCGTCATTCCAAATAATTTGCGAGCAGTCGAAAGGCATAAACGGCGAGTTATCCTGCGCGGTCCAGGTGCCCTGCGAATGGATATTGCACATTCCGGTGCCGGCAATATGCAGCGTATCGCCGACCCGGACGCCAGCCTGATCCAGCTGGTTGACGGTGGTGGCCTCAATGGTTTGCGCGCCTTTCAGCCACGAAATCGTAAACTTAAACGGCATCCCGAGCGGAACGCTCATCCACAGCATCACCACAATCAGCAACGCGCCAGCGGCAATAATGGCACTGCGCAGCCAGTGCTGCAGCGGGAAGTGCTTCACTTCATTATGCAGCGATAAAAAGCGGCCCTGACGCACGACGTGTCGGTCGAGGTAGATGTCGATATCGGTTTGCTGGCCGAGGTCCTGCGCAATAAACGGCTGCCAGTGGCGTGGGTAAATCAGGTCGATAATGCCGAGCGAAATGTTGTTGATGTGTTCCTGGTCGTTTTCACCGAACAGGCCCCAGCGTTTCGGCGTGCCTCGCAGGCAGTGAATTTCGCGCAGCGCGGTTTTCGATGGTGGCGCAAACAGGCCCCACAAACCAAACACCAGCAGCAAAATTGCTCCGCCGGTGACCCACGGGACAAACACTTCCGGCACCATCAGCGCGCAGAAAAACAGCAGGAATGAGCCGACAATCAGCAGCGCTTCACGCAGGCCGTCCGGGCGACTCAGGGCATATTCTTCGTGGCTTTCCTGACGAATGTTCAGCAGTTCAATCTGCTCGCTTTCTTCCCCGCGAATGGACGCCTGGGTCGATGGCACTTGCTCCAGGGCGTAACCTCGCGCTTCCTGCTTGTGGTCGCGCAGCGTATGGCCGTTAAGGGAAATGACCAGCGGCAGAGAATCAGTGTGGATCAGCTCGACTTCGTTCTCGTCATTGATGTGTTGCTCCCAAAAAGGCGGCAGATGGATTTCAATGGAGTCGAGGAAATAGCGCCACTTGTTCGGATCTTCGGTGGTGATGCCGTAGCGGGTGATCGACTGGGTGACGATATAGACGGTGTTGCTCTGGGCGTTAAGCGTCAGAGCGGACGGCGCCACGGTGGCACCGGATGCGGGGACTTCCAGCGTACGGCTCAGGCCCTCGACATAACTTTCGACGGCACTGCGTTCTTCGCTGGACAGCTTACGCGTCGTCGCGCCGGTAAACGCATGCAGCCGGGGAAGACGCCGGTGCTGCGAACGCTGTCGATAGAACCACCCTGCAAGCAATGCGCAGGCCAGCATAGCAGCGAAAAGAATCAAAAAGGTGCCCATGCTTTTCCCATCATACTTATTCTTACAGGTTTCGTCGGTTGCCCATTAACACAGAACGTGAGCCCGTAGTTAGCTATCGGCACGTATCACTCAGAACTTTAAAGATTTATAAGGTTCTGACGCAACTTTTGAGCATATCAGAGGTCAACGCAAGCGAATATCAGCAAATTCTCAAATCCATTGCAAGGTCTTGACTTTTTGTTTAAAAAAGTGACTCATGCTGAAAGTTACGCAAATGTAAATATGTGACGTCGGGAATTGCGTAAACTGTGCGGCATGTCGCACAATTACCCTGTTATCACAGCCAACACAGGTCACCATGGATAAACCCTTAACAAAACCCACCATCCATAAAGTTGAAACGGTTGCCCGTTCGCGACTGTTTACTGTGGAAAGCGTGGACCTGGAATTCAGCAACGGCGAGCGCCGCGTGTATGAACGGATGCGTCCTTCCACGCGTGAAGCGGTGATGATAGTCCCCATTGTTGACGACCATCTTATTCTGATCCGCGAATACACCGTGGGTACGGAATCGTATGAGCTCGGATTTTCGAAAGGGCTCATCGACGCCGGTGAAAGCGTGTTTGAAGCCGCCAATCGCGAGCTGAAAGAGGAAGTGGGATTCGGTGCCAATAACCTGACGTTTCTGAAGAAACTCGGGATGGCCCCGTCGTATTTCTCCAGCAAAATGAATATCGTGGTGGCAGAAGATCTCTATCCGGAATCATTGCCGGGTGACGAACCTGAACCGCTGCCGCAGGTACGCTGGCCGCTGGCTCAAATGCTGGACTTGCTGGAAGACCCCGATTTCAACGAAGCCCGTAACGTGAGCGCGCTGTTCCTGGTGCGAGAATGGCTGAAAGCGCAGGGTCGGTTGTAAATGCCCGGTGGCGCTACGCTGACCGGGCCTACAGGCTCTGAATCGTATGCCGGTAGCGCGCGCTGACCGGGCCTAAAAGCCCTAGTTCGTAGGCCCGGAAAGCGTGCGCCGCCGGGCAAAAATCTACCGGTTAACATCAGAAAAAAGGCGCCCTCAGGCGCCTTTTTTGTCAGAACAGTTCGTGTGTTTCGCCGTTATCCATCAGCGTGGTGCCCACTTCGCGCACCGCCTGTTGGGTCGGTTGCGTCCCTTCAATAAAGAACTCTTCACGACTGCTGCCCCCGCTCGCCAACTGCCCGGTGTAACGGTCGATATTAACTGTCACCACGCCCGCAGGTGGCGTAAATGGCTGTTCAGGCACGCCTTCCAGCGCCGCTTTCATGTACAGGTCCCAGGCGGGCTGTGCGCTCTTCGCGCCGCCTTCGTAGCCGGAAATCTGATCTTTAATCGCGCCGGAAGCGGTAGTCCGGCCGAGGTCGCGGCGATGATCGTCAAAGCCAATCCACACCGATGTCACCACGCCCGGACCGTAACCTGAGAACCACGCATCTTTCGAGCTGTTGGTGGTCCCGGTTTTACCGCCGATATCATGGCGTTTCAGGTCACGGCCTGCACGCCAGCCTGTACCCTGCCAGCCTGGTTCGCCGAAGATGTTGGTATTCAGCGCGCTCTTAATCAGGAAGGAGAGCTGCGTGCTGATGACATGCGGCGCGTATTCCTGGCCACCGCTGCGGGCAACCAGCGCCTGGTTGGCTTGTTCAAGACTCGGCATCGGTACCGTGGAGTTTTTAGGTTCCAGGGACGTGGCCACGTCTTCAACGTCTTTGTTTTCCAGAACGTCGGACTTCGGCGTATCACCGTAAATCACCGGAATATCGCAGTCGGCACAGGCAATTTTCGGTTTGGCTTCGAAAAGCGTCCCGCCCGCGTCGTTATCAATTTTACTGATGAAGTACGGGTCAACCAGGAAGCCGCCGTTGGCCATCACCGAATAACCGCGCGCCACCTGAAGCGGGGTAAAGGAGGCGGAGCCGAGCGCTAACGATTCTGTCCGCACGATGTTATTGGCCGGGAAACCAAAACGCTGCAAGTATTCTGCGGCGTAGTCCACGCCCATCGCACGCATCGCACGTACCATCACCACGTTCTTCGACTGGCCGAGACCCTGACGCAGACGAATCGGACCGGCGTACTGCGGCGGTGAGTTTTTCGGGCTCCAGTCAGAACCGGCACCGGCATCCCAACGGGAAATCGGCACGTCGTTCAGAATGCTCGCCAGCGTCAGACCTTTGTCCATCGCCGCGGTATAAAGGAACGGTTTGATGTTAGAGCCGACCTGACGCAGCGCCTGAGTGGCACGGTTGAATTTGCTCTGGTTGAAATCAAAGCCGCCGACCAGCGCAATAATGGCGCCGTTATGCGGATTGATGGACACCAGCGCGGAGTTCACGTCCGGAACCTGCGCCAGCCACCAATTTTCATTTACCTGGCGAACCCAGATTTGCTGGCCGGTCTGGACGACGTCGGTGACTTTACGCGGCGTTGGGCCCTGCTGGGTGTCGGAGCGGTACGGACGCGCCCAGCGCATTCCGTCCATGTTCAGCTGTACCGATGTGCCGTCGGCGGTCATCGCCATGGCGTGTTGAGGATCGGCCGAGGTGACCACGGCAGGCTCAAGCGGCCCGTAGGTCGGCAAACTCTTCAGCGTATCGGTGATTTTTTTGCTGTCCCACGGGGTTTCGCCCACTTTCCACAGCACGTTGGACGGGCCGCGATAGCCGTGACGCATATCGTAATCCATCACGTTGGTGCGCAATGCGTTCTGCGCCGCCAGCTGATCTTTACGACCGATAGTGGTGTAAACACGATAACCGTCTTCGTAGGCCTGGTCGCCGTAACGACTGACCATTTCCTGGCGCACCATTTCTGTCAGATACGGCGCGGAGAAAGCAATTTCCGGTGCATGGTAGCTGGCATCAATCGGCTCGCGGACCGCTGAGTCGTACTGTGCCTGAGTGATGTAGTTTTCACTCAACATACGCGACAGCACCACGTTGCGGCGGGAGGTTGCTCTCTCCATCGAATACAGCGGGTTAAAGGTGGACGGTGCCTTCGGCAGACCGGCAATAACCGCCATTTCACTCAGCGTGAGCTGATCAACCGACTTACCGAAATAGACCTGCGCGGCAGCACCGACGCCGTAAGCGCGGTAACCGAGATAAATCTTGTTCAGGTACAGCTCGAGGATTTCATCTTTGCTGAGCATCTGCTCAATGCGGATTGCCAGGAACGCTTCTTTAATTTTACGCGTCAGCGTTTTTTCCGGGCTGAGGAAGAAGTTACGTGCCAGCTGCTGAGTAATGGTACTCGCACCCTGAGAAGCGTGGCCGGAGAACAGTGCCACGCTTGCCGCACGGAAAATCCCCACAGGGTCAATCCCGTGATGCTCGTAGAAACGGCTGTCTTCTGTCGCAATAAAGGCTTTCGTCATCTCTGGCGGCATTTGGCTCAGAGTGACCGGAATACGACGTTTTTCACCGTATTGGGCAATAAGCTCGCCATCGGCACTAAAGACTTGCATTGGGATCTGCAGGCGCACATCCCTGAGCGTCGCTACGTCGGGTAGCTGGGGCTCAATAAATTTGTAGAGGCCATATATCGAGCCTGCTCCCAGCAGAATGCAACAGACTGCAAGGATGAATAAATACTTTACGAACTTCACCGGAGATTTCCCATTTAGAGGTAATTGGGCAGTTTATAAACAAACGCGCAGTAGTATAAAGGCAAGCCTGAAGCATTGATATACCCGTCATATTTCAAACTGTATGGGCATTGGTTCGAATGGGTTGAAGGATAAGGAGATCGTAAGAATGGCTTACAGTCAATGGCAGGCTGGATTGCACTTTCAGCAGGATAGTATCGTCTGCGTCGCGCTACAGAAAACACGTTTAGGGAGAGCATTACGCCGTTGGTGGCAACTGCCGCTGGAGGACAAGAACGACGATAAATGTACGGCGGCGGTGCTGCGGCGAATTCAACGTGAAATGCCGCGCTTTCATCGTGTTGCGGTCGCCGTTCCCGCCTCAGATACGCTACAAATACAGCTGCCACCGCCACAGATGTCGCTGCGTGAAAGCGAGCTTGCGCAGTGGGTGGCCAGCACGGTGGCAAAACAGCTCGAGATGCCGGCCGAAAGTCTCATCTTTGACTATCAAAACGCTGACACGAATAGTTACAGCGTGACTGCCGCCAGACGGCACGGTATTGAAAAGCTGCAACAGAGTTTGCGTTCGGCGGGTCTGAATCTCTCGTCGGTTACGCCGGATGCCAGTGCCTTACAACACTTCCTGCCGTGGATGGACAGTGACATCCCAGGGATCTGTTGGCGCGATAAAGACCAGTGGCTGTGGGCGACACGCACCGCCTGGGGCAGTAATGCAGAAGCGCCCGACGGATTGATGCAGTGCACAACGCAGCCCGCTGGCGGGCAATCCTTTAACCCGTGGTTTCCTTTGAGCCAGCTCCAGCCTCCGCTGCCGGAATGCGGGGACACGTTCGCCATTGCGCTGGCACTCGCCTTGGGAGTGGACTGAGATGCCGCGACAGGTGAACTTACTATGCTGGCGGGAACAGCGGCGAAGGGAGTGTTTACGCTTTTGGGGCGCGATGTGTATCGGCGTCGTGTTGGTAACGCTGGCGCTGATTATTGCCGGTCGCGCCCGGCAGTCGCAGCAGCACGCCTGGCTGGCTTTACGACAGCAGAGCGATCAGGCGGTGCGTCAGATGCTGAGCCAACAGGAGCGGCGGCTGCGCGCGGAGCAAGCGCGTGTACAGGTCGCGCAACGGCGTGAGCTACAGCGTGCAATGACACTTCGCTGGCAAACAACGCTGCTGGCGATGGCGGAAAAGATGCCCGCGCAGGCGTGGCTCACCGCGCTGGAGTGGCAGGGTGAGGCATTACGCTTCACGGGTCTGGCAAACCGTTTCCCCGCCTTGACTCAGGTTGAACGCGTGATGCGAAGCCTGCCGGGTTTTGGCCCGGTCACACCGGGCGCAACGCGTCGTGATGAACAAGGGCGCTGGCAGTTTAGCTATCAGCTGCAAACGGAGGCCGTCGATGCAGAGGCTCGCTGACCGCTGGTGTGACTTTTCTCCGCGGATGCGGTTCGGCATTTGGCTCACGCTGTTGGGTTTGCTGACGGTTATCGGGCGTTTTTGCCACCGTGAACCGTTTAGCGAGCCAGGCCTGCCTCCCCTCAACGCGCAGTGGCAGAAAATCATGCCGCTGCGACCTGTCGCTTCTCACGCATCTCCCGCGCCGACGAAACCTTTTTCAGCGCTTGAAATGGACAGTCCTGACAGCCGTGTCGTGAGCTGGCAACCGTCGGGCAGCGGGGGAGAACTCACGCTGGAGGCAAACTGGCCGGGCATTCCGCTTTTATTTGATCAGCTGGCCGAGCGGGGTCGCGCCGTCAGGGGGTTTAGTATCCAGCCGGAACAGCAACATTTACGGCTGATTCTGCAGATTGAGGCGAACGGCGATGAATGACTGGCGGGTGCTAATCATGCTGGCGCTGCCCTATCTGCTCGGTATGCGCGACCCGTTCCAGCCAATAGAAGACTCCTGCGCCACATCGCAGCAGACGCTCTGGCATTACCGCGGCTCGGTAAGTCATGGCGCGCGGCGAACGGGCATCGTGCTGGAACCCGGCGGCAAATGGCGACGCCTGAATCAAGGGCAGCGGCTGGAAAATGGTTGGACGGTCGCAGACGTTCAACCCGACTACATGGACATCACTACCGGCCAGGATTGCGAACCGTCGCAGTGGCGCTGGATGAAAGAGGGAACGAAACATGATTCGAAGGATGCTTCTGGGGTTACTGCTGATGGTCTTCGCGGTATCGGGCAAGGAAAAGGCGGTCTCGCTGACGGTGGATGAGGTGCCCATTGCGCAGGTGTTGCAGGCCATTGCCGGGTTGGGAGAGCGGAATATTGTTATCGCCCCCGATGTCAGCGGGCAAATATCACTCCAGTTCAATAACCTTCCGTGGATGCAGGCTTTGCAGACGGTGATGGGCAGTGCGGGGCTGACGCTGGATACCCAGGGCAGCGTGCTGTTTGTGCATACCAAAGCGTGGCTCGCCGAAAAGCAGGCTCAGCGCGAAGCGGAAACCCAACGGCGCTTATCGACGGTGCCGTTGAAAGGGCAAAGCGTCTCTCTGCAATACGCCGATGCCACAGAGCTTGCGAAAGCCGGGGAAAAACTGGTGAGCAGTCGCGGGACGCTGACGGTCGATAAGCGCTCAAACCGGCTGCTGATCCGCGATGACCAACTGCACATTACGGATTTGCTCGCCTGGATTAATGAAATGGATTTACCGATTGGCCAGGTCGAATTAACTGCCCATATCGTCACCATGAATGAAAAGAGCCTGCGCGAACTGGGCGTGAAATGGAGTCTGGCCGATGCCGAAGGCAGCGTAGGCTCAGGCAAGATAACCACCCTGGGAAGCGACCTTTCGGTGGCAAACGCGACCACTCATGCCGGGTTTAACATCGGCAAAATCAGCGGAAGGCTGCTGGAACTGGAACTCTCAGCGCTGGAACAAAAGCAGCAGCTGGAGATTATCGCCAGCCCGCATCTGCTGGCGTCGCATTTGCAACCAGCGAGTATCAAACAGGGCACGGAAATCCCGTATCAAGTTTCCAGCGGGGAGAGCGGCGCGACGTCGGTGGAATTTAAAGAAGCCGTTTTGGGCATGGAAGTCACGCCAACGGTGCTGCAAAACAACCGTGTGCGGCTCAAGCTGAAAATCACCGAAGACATGCCCGGGCAAGTTTTACAGCAAGCCGAAGGGGAGATTCTGGCGATAGATAAGCAGGAGATCGAGACGCAGGTTGAAGTCAAAAGTGGTGAAACGCTGGCGCTGGGTGGGATTTTTTCGCAAAAGAATAAGTCAGCACGGGACAGTATTCCGGTCCTGGGAGACATCCCCTGGCTGGGTCAATTGTTCCGTCATGATGGAAAAGACAGCGAACGGCGAGAGCTGGTTGTGTTCATCACACCGCGTATTATTTCTGTGCAATAAAGGATTTACTGACATTCTTTTCGTACTGAACACGTTTCAGGTGTTTGACGTGAGACCGGATTTAGCATACAAGGAGTACCGATTTGAGAGTCGGTGCCCTGCAAAATCTGGTAATTATTAGAGTTGCCAAACCTGCCGGTATATTGAGATAATTTTCGGTCTGACTCTCGCACTATCGCATATGAGGTTTCAGTTCATGCCTGGCGTCGCCGTTGTGGTTCGCGTCGCGGGTTTATTATTAACGAAATAGTCTTAGTAGTACCGAAAAAATGGCAGAGAAACGCAATATCTTTCTGGTTGGGCCTATGGGTGCCGGCAAAAGCACTATTGGGCGCCAGTTAGCTCAACAGCTCAATATGGAATTTTACGATTCCGATCACGAGATTGAGAAACGCACTGGCGCTGACGTGGGCTGGGTCTTTGATGTCGAAGGCGAAGACGGTTTTCGTGACCGCGAAGAAAAAATCATCAACGAATTGACGGAAAAGCAGGGAATTGTGCTGGCAACTGGCGGCGGCTCTGTGAAATCCCGAGAAACGCGCAATCGTCTCTCCGCTCGCGGCGTTGTGGTGTACCTTGAAACCACAATTGAGAAGCAATTGGCGCGTACGCAACGTGATAAAAAACGTCCGCTGCTGCAGGTTGAAACGCCACCGCGTGAAGTCCTGGAAGCGTTGGCAGGCGAGCGTAATCCTTTATACGAAGAAATTGCCGATGTCACTATCCGCACTGACGATCAGAGCGCGAAAGTGGTGGCAAACCAGATTATTAATATGCTGGAAAGTAACTGATTCTGGTCAACGCTATACGAAATCGTTCAAGCTGCATCATGGCGGCAACGGCGTGAACTCTTGCTGACATCTGTCAGCAATCGGGGAGCGAAAGCAACCGACCAGCGAGCAGCCTGAAGGATTACGTGTAGAAAGCCAGTAAATGCGAGTAACAAAGGTGGACGTCGCGTTATGGAGAGGATCACTGTAACTCTCGGGGAACGTAGTTACCCGATTACCATCGCGGCTGGTTTGTTTAACGATCCAGCTTCTTTCCTGCCACTGAAGTCGGGCGATCAGGTCATGCTGGTCACCAACGAAACGCTGGCACCTGTCTACCTGGACAAGGTACGTACAGTGCTGGAACAGGCTGGCGTGAAAGTCGACAGCGTTATCATTCCTGACGGCGAGAAGTACAAGACGCTGGAAGTGATGGAAACGGTCTTCACCGCGTTACTGCAAAAGCCTCATGGTCGTGATACCACACTGATTGCCCTCGGTGGCGGCGTGGTAGGCGATCTCACCGGATTTGCGGCCGCAAGCTATCAGCGCGGCGTGCGCTTTATCCAGGTGCCGACCACGTTATTGTCTCAGGTCGACTCCTCTGTTGGCGGAAAAACTGCCGTTAACCATCCCCTCGGTAAAAACATGATTGGCGCCTTTTGGCAGCCGGTGAATGTAGTTATCGATCTTGATTGCCTGAAAACGCTTCCTGCGCGCGAGCTTTCCTCCGGCCTGGCCGAGGTTATCAAGTACGGCATCATTCTGGATGCAGAATTCTTCTCCTGGCTCGAAAACAACATCGATGCAGTGATGGCCCTTGATGAAAAAGCAATGGCCTACTGTATTCGTCGCTGTTGTGAGCTGAAAGCCGAAGTTGTTGCCGCAGACGAGCGCGAAACCGGCTTACGTGCTTTACTCAATCTGGGGCACACCTTTGGTCACGCTATCGAAGCCGAAATGGGTTACGGTAACTGGCTTCACGGTGAAGCGGTCGCGGCCGGAATGGTCATGGCGGCAAAGGCTTCGGAACGCCTCGGTCAGTTTGAGGCAAAAGATACACAGCGGATTATTGCCCTGCTCGAACGGGCAAAGTTGCCGGTTTCCGGCCCGCGTGAAATGTCTCCCGACGCGTACCTGCCGCATATGATGCGGGACAAAAAGGTGCTCGCCGGCGAGATGCGTTTGGTTTTGCCGCTTTCGATTGGCAAAAGTGAAGTGCGTGGCGGTGTTGCGCACGATGTAGTTCTTGGCGCCATTGCTGATTGTCAGCAGGCGTAACTAATAAGAAAGGTCATGCCGCATTAGCGGCGTTTAACTTCAGGTGATGTGCAAGTGTCGTTGGCATAAGCCTTTTAGTGGGGTGTTAAATGGATGAATTTAAACCAGAAGACGATCTGAAGCCCGATCCCAGCGATCGTCGTGCTGGTCGTTCCCGTCAATCTTCCGATCGTGAAAACGATCAGCAGATTAACTTCGATGACGTCGATCTCGACGCCGACGAGCGCCGCCCGGCGCGTACCCGTAAGGTACGTGAAGAGCGCGAGGAACAAGAACAAGAAGAAGCGTATTACGACGAGTCTGAAGAAGATCTCGAAGAGGAAGAGCCTGTAGAGCAACGCCCGCGTAAACGCAAAAAAAAGCCAGCCAGTAAACCGGCTTCCCGTCAGTACATCATGATGGGCGTGGGTATTCTGGTTCTGCTGCTGCTGATTGTTGGGATTGGCTCTGCGCTGAAAGCGCCGTCATCCTCCAACGAACAGACTTCAACTGATGCGAAGAGCATCGATCTGGGCGCGAATAACGGAGCACCAGCCGATCAGGCTAATGGCGCTCAGCCGGCACCTGGCACTGCGCCAGTGGATCCGAACACCGCGAATACCCAGCAGGAAGTTTCTCTGCCGCCAATCTCTTCTACCCCAACTCAGGGTCAGAATACTGCTGCGCCGCAAGGCCAACAGCGTGTCGAAGTGCAGGGTGACCTGAACAACGCGCTGACTCAGCAGCAGGGCCAGATTGACGGTGCCGTTGCAAACTCTACGTTGCCGACAGAACCTGCAACCGTTGCGCCAGTGCGTAATGGTAGCGCGTCGCATCAGCCAACCCACACCGCAGAAAGCGCACCTGCTGGCACGACCCGTTCAGAGCGTAAACACGCTGTGATCGAGCCGAAGCCGCAGAGCAAACCGCAGGCGACAGCGAAAGCCGTAGAGCCTAAGCCGGTTGCACAGCCTAAGCACACTGAAACCGCAGCGACCAGCACGCCTGCCAAATCTACCGCACCAGCGGCAGAACCGGCTAAGCCTGCTGCAACCAGCACCGCCAAACCGGCAGCGACTACTGCAGCGCCAGCCGCAGCGGCAGCGACTGCGACCGCAGCGACAGCAGCGGGTAAAGAAAGTGGTGATGTGGGTTCGCTGAAAGGCGCGCCAGGCAATAACTACACCCTGCAGCTCAGCAGCTCGTCAAACTATGACAACCTGAACAACTGGGCGAAGAAAGAGAACATCCAGAAATACGTTGTTTATCAGACTACCCGTAACGGTCAGCCGTGGTATGTGCTGGTTAGCGGTATGTACGCGACCAAAGACGATGCGAAACGCGCCGTCGCTGCGCTACCTGCTAATGTCCAGGCCAAAAACCCATGGGCGAAACCGCTGCATCAGGTACAGTCCGATCTGAAACAATAGCAGTACATGACACAGCGCCTTCAGTCTGCATTTGCGGGCTGAAGGCGAATGTGTTTTTAAGCGCAGGATGCTGCAGGAGCTTTTCTCCTCAGCCGGAGAAAGTGTAAGTAGCCAGACAGCATGAAAAAAAATCGCGCTTTTTTGAAATGGGCAGGGGGGAAATATCCTCTGCTGAACGATATTGAAAAACATCTGCCACAAGGCGAATGTTTGATCGAGCCCTTCGTCGGGGCCGGTTCCGTATTCCTGAATACCCGCTATTCCCGCTATATCCTCGCTGATATCAACAGCGATCTGATTGATCTCTATAACATTGTCAAAACGCGTACCGCGGAGTATATCTCTGCCGCGCAGGCGATGTTTGTCCCAGCCAATAACAATGCCGAAATCTATTACCAGCTGCGGACCGAGTTCAATCAATGCCGGGAGCCGCTACGCCGCGCGGTGCTGTTTTTGTATCTGAATCGTCATGGCTATAACGGCTTATGCCGCTATAACCTGAAGGGCGAGTTCAACGTGCCGTTTGGGCGTTACAAAAAGCCGTACTTCCCGGAAGCGGAGTTAAACCATTTTGCGCTGAAGGCGCAGAATGCAGAATTCCACTGCATGTCCTACGAGGACTGCATGGCGATGGCGGACAAAGACTCCGTGGTGTACTGCGATCCGCCGTACGCACCGCTGTCCGCGACCGCCAATTTTACCGCCTACCACACCAACAGCTTTAGCCCGGCGCAGCAGGCGCACCTGGCCGAAATGGCGGAAAAACTGGTCAGCAACCAAATTCCGGTGTTAATTTCGAACCATGACACGCCCGATACGCGTGAGTGGTACAAAGCAGCAAAACAATTTCAGGTTAAAGTCCGGCGCAGCATCAGCAGCAACGGTGGCACGCGCAAAAAGGTGGATGAACTGCTGGCGCTGTATCGCCCGGCAAAACCATAATCGTTTTCAAGGAGATGCGGATGAAACAGTATTTGATTGCCCCTTCGATTCTGTCGGCCGATTTTGCCCGTCTGGGTGAAGATACCGCGAAGGCGCTGGCGGCAGGTGGCGATGTTGTTCACTTCGACGTGATGGACAACCATTACGTGCCCAATCTGACGATGGGCCCGATGGTGCTCAAAGCCCTGCGCAAATACGGCATTACCGCTCCGATCGACGTGCACCTGATGGTCAAACCCGTTGACCGTATCATTCCTGATTTCGCCGCTGCAGGCGCCAGCATTATCACTTTCCATCCGGAAGCCTCTGAACACGTCGACCGCTCTTTGCAGCTGATTAAAGAGCACGGCTGTAAAGCGGGCCTGGTGCTGAACCCAGCGACGCCGCTGAGCTACCTCGACCACGTGATGGACAAGCTCGATGTTATCCTGCTGATGTCCGTGAACCCGGGCTTCGGCGGCCAGTCCTTTATTCCGCACACCCTCGAGAAGCTGCGTGAAGTCCGTCGTCGGATTGACGCGTCCGGTTTCGACATTCGCCTTGAAGTCGACGGTGGCGTGAAGGCCAACAACATTGGCGAGATTGCTGCGGCAGGTGCCGATATGTTTGTCGCCGGTTCGGCCATTTTCGACCAGCCGGACTACAAAAAAGTGATTGATGAAATGCGCAGTGAACTGGCAAAGGTAAGTCATGAGTAAATTAGAAACCATTCAGGGCGTCGCGTTTGATCTCGACGGCACATTAGTGGATAGCGCGCCAGGCTTAACGGCCGCGGTAGACAACGCGCTGTATGCCCTGGAATTGCCGACCGCTGGCGAAGAGCGAGTGATAACCTGGATTGGTAACGGCGCCGATGTGCTGATGGAACGTGCGCTGACCTGGGCGCGCCAGGAGCGTGCCAGCTTGCGTAAAACGCAGGGCAAACCGTCAGTTGACCACAGCGATATTCCAAAGGAAGAGCAGCTACGCGTGCTGCGCAAACTCTTCGACCGTTACTACGCCGAATTTGCCGAAGAGGGCAGTTATCTGTTCCCGGCAGTGGCGGAAACGTTAAGTGCGCTGCATGCCAAAGGCCTGCCGTTGGGGCTGGTGACCAACAAGCCTTCGCCGTTCGTCGCGCCGATTCTTGACGCGTTAGATATCGCCAAATATTTCTCCGTCGTGATCGGCGGGGATGACGTAGAAAACAAAAAACCGCATCCCGATCCGCTGCTGCTGGTGGCGAAAAAACTGGGCGTAGCCCCAGAAGCGCTGCTGTTTGTTGGCGATTCACGCAATGATATTCTCGCGGCTCAGGCCGCCGGTTGCTGCTCCATCGGCCTGACCTACGGCTACAACTATGGCGAAGCCATTGCCGACAGCAATCCCGATTTTGTTTTTGACAATTTTAACGATTTGTTGCCCGCGCTCGGGCTCCCGCACAGTGAAATTCAGGAAGTGAAAAATGACTAAGCCCATCGTATTTAGTGGCGCACAGCCCTCAGGTGAACTGACCATTGGCAACTATATGGGTGCGCTGCGTCAGTGGGTGAACATGCAGGACGATTACCACTGCATCTACTGCATTGTTGACCTGCACGCCATTACCGCTCGCCAGGATCCTGAGAAACTGCGTAAAGCGACCCTCGACACGTTGGCGCTTTACCTCGCCTGCGGTATCGACCCGGAGAAAAGCACCATCTTCGTGCAGTCTCATGTGCCAGAACACGCACAGCTCGGCTGGGCGCTGAACTGCTACACCTATTTCGGCGAGCTGAGCCGCATGACCCAGTTCAAAGACAAGTCAGCGCGCTATGCCGAGAACATCAATGCCGGTCTGTTCGATTATCCGGTGCTGATGGCCGCAGACATTCTGCTGTATCAGACGAATCAGGTGCCGGTGGGTGAAGACCAGAAGCAGCATTTGGAGCTGAGCCGCGATATCGCCCAGCGCTTCAACGCGATTTACGGTGATGTGTTCAAAGTGCCTGAACCGTTCATCCCGAAATCCGGTGCGCGCGTAATGTCGCTGTTGGAGCCGACCAAGAAGATGTCCAAGTCAGACGATAACCGCAACAACGTTATCGGCCTGCTGGAAGATCCGAAATCGGTCGTGAAGAAAATCAAACGTGCGATGACCGACTCCGAAGAGCCGCCGGTGATTCGCTATGACGTGCAGAAGAAAGCGGGCGTCTCCAACCTGCTGGATATCCTTTCCGGCGTGACCGGTCAGAGCGTGCAGGAGCTGGAACAGCACTTCGAAGGCAAAATGTATGGCCACCTGAAAGGCGAAGTTGCCGAGGCGGTGTCCGGCATGTTGACCGACCTGCAGGAGCGTTATAACCGTTTCCGCAACGACGATGAACTGTTGCAGAAGATTATGCGTGAAGGTGCGCAGAAGGCGAGCGCTCAGGCGGCTGAAACATTAAAAGCGGTGTACGAAGCGATTGGTTTTGTGGCCAGGCCGTAAGCGTATTCGAAAATAAAAAAACCGGGGCAAATGTTCCCGGTTTTTTTATATCTTCAGAATTCTAATTATTTTGAATCTGCTGGGCCACAGCCGCCGATAATACGTGAAATAGAAATGGCAGGATGCAGTAAATAGTCGTAACCACAGCTTTTGCTTCTGTTTTCAACATGACCCGTACAGGCCGTCAGGGTGCTGAGCGCGGCCAGCAAGGCGATCAGTTTGATTGTGTGTTTCATTGGATAATCCCTTAAATATAGAAGTGAATTCAGTCTTGATGATGTTTTAACGAGGCGCGTTAAACATCAGCGGCGTGTGAATTTAAAGAATTATCAGGAGCACGACAATGAATATTGGGGTTTATACGGGTATGGATTCAGACATAGTTTTGACGTGAATATATGAGTGTGAAATATCATTTGAAATGCAGTTATTGTTGATGCCGAATTATTCCTGTCGAAATAGAAAATAACTCGGCATCAGGCGGGGCGTTTAGTGATTTGAATACCAGTTTAATTTCTCACGCAGGGCGACGACGCGGCCCACGATAATCAATGCCGGGCTGGCAACCTGTTGTGCGAGTTCAGGCAAATCATTCAGCGTACCTTCGACGACACGTTGCGTTACCGCCGTGCCGTTTTCGACCAGCGCCACCGGCATATCTGCCGCCATTCCGTGTTCACGTAACTTTTCAGCAATCGTCGCGGCCTGATTCAGCCCCATGTAGAACACCAGCGTTTGCTTCTCCGCCGCCAGATTGTGCCAGTCTAGCTCGCTTCCGGTTTTCAGATGGCCCGTTACCAGGCGCACGCTTTGCGCGTAATCACGATGGGTCAGCGGAATGCCCGCGTAGGCAGAGCAGCCTGACGCCGCCGTAATACCAGGCACCACAGAGAACGGGATCCCGGCGTTGCACAGGGTTTCCAGCTCTTCGCCACCGCGACCAAAGATAAACGGGTCGCCGCCTTTCAGGCGTACGACGCGTTTGCCCTTTTGCGCTTCACGCAGCAGGATTTGGTTAATTTCTTCCTGCGGTACGCAGTGATATCCCGCGCGTTTACCGACGAAGACGCGGTCGGCATCGCGGCGCACCAGATTCATGATGTCGTCCGATACCAGACGGTCATAGACCACGATGTCAGCCTGCTGAATCTGTTGCAGGCCTTTCAGTGTCAGCAACCCAGCATCACCCGGTCCGGCACCGACCAGCACCACTTCACCGCGATTATCCAGCGGCTCACTGAGCAGGCGTTCGGTGGATTCTGCGATAGCTTTTTCATCCTGATTCGCCAGGGACTGCGCCAGACGGTCATTCACAAACAGTTTTTCCCAGAAACGGCGACGCTCGCCGACGCAGGCAAATTGCTTTTTCACCCGCCCGCGAAGCTGACCCGCAAAGCGGGCAACCTCCCCGAGATGCTGTGGCAACAGAGATTCCAGTTTTTCACGCAGCAGGCGCGCCAGTACTGGCGAGGTTCCACCGGAAGAGACGGCGACCATCAGCGGTGAGCGGTCGATAATCGACGGCATGATAAAGCTGGCCTGTTTCGGGGCATCAACCACGTTACAGAAAATACGGCGTTGCTCTGCTTCTGCGCTGACGCGCGCATTAACCGCATCGTCATCAGTAGCGGCAATCGCCAGCCAGCTGGTGTCGAGCAGCGTTGAATCAAATTCACCTTCTACCAGCGTCAGCATGCCGGCTTCGGCCCACACGTGAAACTGCGGTTCGAAGTCGAGGGCGTTAACGGTCAGGCGTGCGCCCGCGTCGAGCAACAGGCGGGCTTTACGCTCGGCGACGTCGCCACCGCCGACTAACAGACAGTCACGGCCGCGCAGCTGACAGAAAATGGGTAAGTGATCCATGGGCGTCTCGCAGAATACAGGGGAAACAAATCCGGCGGCAGAACGCCGCCGGAAGGGTCATCAGGCTTTCAATTGTACCTGACCGTCTTTCACGCGCACCTCAAAATGTGCAATTGAGTGGCTTTCATCTTCCATGCACAGGCCGTCGCTGAGACGGAAACGCTGTTTCTTCAGCGGGCTGGCGACCCACAGCTCACCATTATGTTCCGCGATAAGACCGCGAGACAGCACACTTGAACCGAAGAACGGGTCAATGTTGCTGATGGCGAAAACCTGCTGGTCATGATGCGGACGGAAAATCGCGACCTGTTCCTGGCCTAATAAGGCGCAGACGCCGGTAGCAGGCAGGATGGCGTCGATGTTGCAGATACTTACCCACTGGCTCATACGTTTTCCTCCACCAGAGTTACCGGGATGCGCTCGTACGGCGTGGCCGGACGATGCTGTTCACGTTCAGGGACAATCTGTACGTTTGGATCGCGCTGCTGGCTGTTGACGAAGTGCTTGAATCGGCCCTGTGCTGCCGGGTCGTTGACGGTTTCGGTCCATTCGCAGGCGAACATTGCGCGCAGGCGGCTCATCTCTTCTTCCAGATGATCGTTCAGGCCGAGTTTATCGTCGATGATCACGGCTTTCAGGTAGTCGATGCCACCTTCCAGGTTATCCAGCCACGGCGCGGTGCGGGTCAGTTTGTCTGCGGTGCGGATGTAGAACATCATGAAACGGTCGAGGTATTTCACCAGCGTTTCAGCGTCGAGATCGGCCGCCAGCAGATCGGCGTGGCGTGGTTTCATCCCGCCGTTACCGCAGACGTACAGGTTCCAGCCTTTTTCGGTAGCGATGATGCCGACGTCTTTACCCTGGGCTTCCGCACATTCACGGGTACAGCCGGAAACGCCAAACTTCATTTTGTGCGGGGTACGGATGCCTTTGTAACGGTTTTCCAGCTGCACGCCGAAGCCGACGCTGTCGCCCACGCCATAACGGCACCAGGTGCTGCCGACGCAGGTTTTCGCCATACGCAGCGCCTTCGCATAGGCGTGACCGGTTTCAAAGCCCGCATCAATCAGCTGACGCCAGATTTCCGGCAGGTCATCTTTTTGCGCACCGAACAGGCCGATACGCTGGGAACCGGTGATTTTGGTGTAGAGATTAAATTCTTGCGCGATACGACCAACCGCCATCAGCCCGTCCGGGGTGATTTCGCCGCCCGCAGAACGTGGGATCACCGAGTAGGTGCCGTCTTTCTGAATGTTGGCGAGGAAGTTGTCGTTGGTGTCCTGCAATGGCGTGTGCTGCGGCTTGAGGATGTACTCATTCCAGCAGGAGGCCAGCAGGGAACCGATGGTTGGCTTACACACTTCACAGCCGTAGCCTTTGCCGTATTTTTTCAGCAGTTCGTCGAAGGTTTTAATGCCTTCCACGCGGATCAGGTGATACAGCTCCTGACGGGAGAACGCGAAGTGTTCGCAGAGGTTGTTGTTCACCTCAATGCCCTGTTTCGCAAGTTCAGCGTTCAGGACCTGTGTCACCAGCGGAATACAGCCGCCGCAGCCGGTGCCGGCTTTGGTTTCTGCTTTCAGGGCAGCAACGGTGTGGCAGCCTTTATTGATGGCGCTGACCAGGTCACCTTTGGTGACGTCGAAGCAGGAACAAATCTGTGCGCTGTCCGGGAGTTTATCGACACCAATCGCCGGTTTGCCGTTCGCCGCATGGGCAGGCAGGATCAGCGCGTCCGGGTTTTCCGGCAGTTCGATGGCGTTCAGCACCAGCTGCTGCAGGTTGCCGAAATCGCTGGTATCACCGACCAGTACCGCACCGAGCAGGATTTTGTTGTCAGGGCTGACGATCAGGCGTTTGTAGACTTCTTTGCTTTCGTCGAGATAAACGTAGCTACGCGCGCCTGGCGTACGGCCGTGTGCGTCACCAATTCCGCCGACGTCTACGCCGAGCAGTTTCAGTTTGGCGCTGAGGTCTGCGCCTTCAAAGACGTTATCTTTGCCGAGGATATGATCGACGGCCACCTGAGCCATTTTGTAGCCCGGGGCAACCAGACCATAGACACGGTTGTTCCAGCTGGCGCATTCACCGATGGCGTAGATATCCGGGTCGGAAGTCTGGCAGGTGTCATTCACCATGATCCCGCCGCGCTGGCCGGTTGCCAGACCGCATTGGGTCGCCAGTTTGTCGCGTGGGCGAATACCGGTGGAGAAGACGATGAAATCGATTTCGAGTTCGCTACCGTCGGCGAAGCGCATGGTCTTACGCCCTTCGGTGCCTTCCTGCACGATTTCTTTGGTGTTTTTGCTGGTGTGAACTTTCACGCCGAGGCTTTCGATCTTGCGCTTCAGCTGATCGCCGCCCATTGGGTCAAGCTGTTCTGCCATCAGCATCGGGGCAAATTCGATAACGTGGGTTTCGACGCCGAGGTTTTTCAGCGCGCCAGCAGCTTCAAGGCCGAGCAGGCCGCCGCCGACCACTGCACCACGTTTGCTGCGACGGGCGCAGGCTTCGATGGCGTTGAGATCTTCGATGGTGCGGTAAACAAAGCAATCCTGCGTTTCAGAGCCTTTGATCGGTGGGATCCACGGATAAGAACCCGTCGCCATGATCAGCTTGTCGTAAAACACGGAACGACCCGCACTTGAGTGAATCACCTTTTCCTGACGGTTAATGGTGATAGCGCGTTCGCCAAGCAGAACTTTCACGCCATGTTTCTCATAATATCCTTCACGTACCAGAGAAAGTTCTTCTGCGGTATGGTGAGAGAAGTAAGATGAAAGATGGACGCGGTCGTAGGCGATACGGGGTTCTTCACAGAAGACGGTAATCTCAAACTGGTCCGCCGGGGCTTTATCGAGAAGATCCTCAATAAAGCGGTGGCCGACCATGCCGTTACCGATAATAGCGAGTCTGACTTTGCTCATTTTTGCCTCGATTTCTTTTCTATTACCGCCTACCTTAACGATTCAGCATGGTTACTTATTGATGTGAATCAAATACGCCTTTACCTACCCCTTAATGGGTAGTTGATTGATTTGTCAGGATTTTTATAAGTAACGGAAATGACAGAGTTTTCTCGGTTGCTGAAATAACGTACAAAAAGTGCGGGTTTTAACCTAAAAATGAATCAGGGCGTTCATCGCGTCGATTCGGGAGGATGAAGATGGGCACGACACCGTTATGGCTGATTGAGAACGTGCGTTTGCCGGGGCGCGAAGGATTGTGGCAACTGAGTATCGAGGATGGATGTTTCCAGGCGATAACGCCTATGGGGGAGTCCCGGCACGACAGTATCGAAGTCCTCAATGCGCGCGGTGGCCTGGCTCTCCCGCCGTTTATCGAACCGCATATTCATCTGGATACCACTCAAACTGCCGGGGAGCCAAGCTGGAACCAGTCCGGTACGCTGTTTGAAGGCATTGAGCGCTGGGCTGAGCGTAAGGCGATGCTCACTCACGAGGATGTAAAAACTCGGGCGTGGAAGACGCTGAAGTGGCAAATTGCCAACGGTATTCAGTTCGTGCGGACCCATGTCGACGTCTCCGACCCGACGCTGACCGCGCTGAAAGCCATGCTGGAAGTGAAGAAAGAAGTCGCGCCGTGGGTCGAGTTGCAGATTGTCGCGTTTCCGCAGGAAGGGATTTTGTCTTACCCCGACGGCGCGGCGCTGCTGGAAGAAGCCTTGCAACTTGGGGCGGATGTGGTCGGTGCCATCCCGCATTTTGAATTTACCCGCGAGTACGGGGTGGAATCGCTGCATATCGCCTTCGCGCTGGCGAAGAAATACGATCGTCCGCTGGATATTCATTGCGATGAAATCGACGACGAGCAGTCCCGTTTTGTCGAAACCGTGGCGGCGCTGGCGCTGAAAGAGGGTATCGGCCCGCGGGTCACCGCCAGTCATACCACGGCGATGCATTCGTATAACGGGGCGTATACCTCGCGGCTGTTCCGTCTGCTGAAGATGTCGGGCATTAACTTTGTGGCTAACCCGCTGGTGAACATTCATCTACAGGGGCGTTTCGACGACTATCCGAAACGTCGCGGCATTACGCGCGTGAAAGAGCTGCTCGGCGCAGGTATCAATGTCTGTTTTGGTCATGATGATGTGTTTGACCCGTGGTATCCGCTCGGCACCGGCAACATGCTGCAGGTGCTGCATATGGGCCTGCATGTGTGTCAGATGATGGGCTATCAGCAGATTAACGACGGGCTGAATTTGATTACCCATAATAGCGCCCGCACCTTTGGTGTGACGGATTACGGCATCGAAGTAGGGAAGGCGGCGAATCTGATTATTCTGCCTGCTGAGAACGGCTTTGAGGCGGTGCGTTGTCAGATGCCGGTGCGCTGGTCCATTCGTCAGGGCCGAGTCATTGCGACGACGCAGCTGGCGCAAACCTGGGTGCAGACCGATATCGGCGGTGAGGAATTATCTTTTACGAAAAACAGCCCCTTCGCTGAGCGCAAAGGGGCGTAATCACAGAGCTTAGTGGCTGGCTGCCGCCGTGCTGTGTTGACGGTGGCGGCTAACAAAGCCCAGTACCACGCACATCACGAACACTACCGCATACAGACCATTCGCGGTGTGCAGCGCTGCCAGTGGGCCGCTGTGCGCCACAATCGGGCCGGTGACCACGAAGGTCAGCATGGTGCCGATGGTGCCGCAGGTCAGGACGAAGTTCACCAGCTTCGGTGACGCCACTTTGGTTTGCTGCGAGCCGAGGGTGATAATCGAGGTGTAAATGGCGCTGGAGAAGAAGCCCAGGGTCAGAATGAACCACGGCATGTGCTCCGGCGAACCGTTGATGAACAGATACATCAGTACGGTTGCCATGCCCGCCAGCACCATCAGAATGCGTTGCAGGTCGAAGAAACGCAGGATAAAGCTAAACGCCCACATGCCGAACATGTAAGACATCCAGAAATCACTCACCAGCTGGCCCGCATCACCCAGACTCATGCCCAGGCTTTTCGCGTATTCCGGCACCCAGGAGATAAAGCCCAGCTGGCCGAGGATGTAGCACAGCGCCGCCACGGACAGGAACAGAACGCCAATGCCCCACTTTTCTTTAGCGACTGGCTGCGCGCTCTGCTCGGCTTTTTTGCCCAGAACCGGGAAATCACAGCCGAAAGTCAGCACGAAAATGGCGACGTACACCAGACCGATGCAGGCGTACACCCAATACCATTCGATGCTGCGCGCCAGTAAGTAAGCGGCAACCATCGGGAAAATCATCCCCGCCATGCTGAAGAAGGAGTCGGTAAACAGCAGGCGTGCGCCGCGCTGACGGCCTTCGTACATGTGGGTGATAAGGAAGGTCCCGATGGACATGGTAATCCCGCTGACCAGCCCCAGAACGAACATGGAGGCAGAGAATAATGCGAGGCTATGGCTGGTCATCAGACCGGCGACGGCTAGTACCATCAGGATAAAGCCGAAACGCAGCTGTGTTTTCAGCGGTACGATTTCCATCAGCCAGGCGTTGAGGAAGATAGAAATCAGGATCCCGGCGTTCAGGAAAGTGAAGGTGTTGCTCATGCTGGAAACTGGTACGTGGAAATAATCGGCGATATTTCCCATCACCATTCCGGTGACGATCACCAACGCGCCGGTGAGTGCGTAGGAGAAAAAGCTGATCCATGTGAGCTTGATGCGATTGCTGTTAGTCATGACTGGCCTGTGAATAGATCTGTAAAACGCATTGACAATGCGCGGGGTGGACAGATTTTATGCATTACCGTGACCGAGGCAAATGTTTATTCTGAAAACGATGAAATAATTAATAATACCAAGTGACGTTTGTCACACTTTTGTAATGCCTCTTACACTCCCTCCCAGGTTACAACTGTTTCTATTAAGTAAACTTTAGTAAAAGGCTGGTCTGCGAGTCGAGAGCCTTTTAGAATCAAGCGATTCGCAGGCTCTCTCGTTCCCGTTTAAGGAATTCACATGCTCAAATCTACTCTGGCTGCCGTCGCGGCTGTACTTGCAATTTCGGCAATCTCACCTGCTGCCATGGCGGCAAAAGCAGATCCGCACGTATTGCTGACCACCTCCGCCGGTAATATTGAGCTGGAGCTGAACAGCCAGAAAGCCCCAATTTCCGTTGAGAACTTCGTGAGCTACGTGAACAGCGGTTTCTATAACAACACCACGTTCCATCGAGTGATCCCGGGCTTTATGATCCAGGGCGGCGGTTTCACCGAGCAGATGCAGCAGAAACAGCCTAATCCGCCTATCAAAAATGAAGGCGACAACGGCCTGCGTAACACCCGCGGCACCGTTTCCATGGCACGTACTGCCGACAAAGACAGCGCGACCAGCCAGTTCTTCATCAACGTGGCAGACAATGCGTTCCTCGACCACGGCCAGCGTGATTTCGGTTATGCGGTGTTTGGTAAAGTTGTGAAAGGCATGGACGTTGCCGATAAAATTTCCCAGGTGGCTTCCCACGACGTCGGTCCTTACCAGAATGTGCCGACAAAACCGGTAGTTATCCTCTCAGCGAAAGTCCTGCCTTAATCCTTCCTGACGCGGGTCGTTCAACCCGCGTTATATCTGACTCCCTGCGTAACCCGAAATTGCTGCTTATACTTGTGGCAAAAGCGGAACCGTCAGGGAGGTCCAGATGAAAAAGCTCACCGATAAGCAAAAAATCCGTCTGTGGGAACAGCGCCGTGATCGCTCGTTTGAGGCCAGCTGTCGGCTGGACGTGCCCGAACCCCACGCGCAGGATGCGCTCTTCGCACAACGAGTCTCCACGCTTGAGCTTGGCCCGCTGCATCGCGGTTTGCCGTGGCTATGCGCCATTCACCAGCAGCTTTTCCAGGATGCTTATGATTGGGCAGGTGAACTGCGCGAGGTCGATATTTCCAAGGGCGATACCCGCTTCTGCCATTTCGAGTACATCGAAAACGAAGGCAACGACCTGATGCAGGCGCTGGAAGATGAGCGTTACCTCGTCGCACTTCCCAAAGATGAGTTCATCAAACGGCTGGCGCACTATTACTGTGAAATCAATGTGCTTCATCCGTTCTTCGTCGGCAGTGGCCGGGCACAGCGCGTGTTCTTCGAGCAGCTGTCGATACATGCGGGTTATGTGCTGGACTGGAGTGTCGTCGACCCGCAAACCTGGAGTCAGGCGAACCAGAGCGGGACGCTGGGGGATTTACAGCCGCTGATGACGCTGTTCACTAAAGTGGTGAGCGAAGCGCAGGAAACTGAGTAGAATAGCGCGGTTTGCTGTCACCGGAGCCGCTATGATCCTGCTTATTGATAACTACGATTCGTTCACCTGGAACCTTTACCAGTACTTTTGCGAGCTGGGTGCCGAGGTGCTGGTCAGGCGTAACGATGACATCACGCTGGATGAAATCGCCCGGTTGTCTCCGGCTAAAATCGTGATTTCCCCAGGCCCCTGCACGCCGGACGAGTCCGGGATTTCACTTGAGGTGATTCGCCGTTACGCGGGTGAAACCCCCATTTTCGGCGTTTGCCTCGGTCATCAGGCCATCGCGCAGGTCTTCGGCGCCACCATCGTGCGGGCGGCAAAAGTCATGCATGGCAAAACCTCTCCGGTGACGCACACTGGCACTGGCGTATTCGCCGGACTGAATAATCCTCTCACCGTTACGCGCTATCACTCTCTGGTCATTGACCCACCTACGCTGCCTGCAGAATTTGAAATTACCGCGCTGAGCGAAACCGGTGAAATTATGGGGATTCGCCATCGCGAATGGGACCTGGAAGGGGTGCAGTTTCACCCGGAAAGCATCCTCAGCGAGCAGGGGCATCTACTGCTGGAAAACTTCCTCAAGCGATAATTCATCTTGCCATGATGTGATTTATTATGCATATTTCGTGATTATATTTTCATTAATCATTGCTGCGTAAGAGGATTGTCATGGCGACTGAACAGGCTGCAATTACCCGTGCCACATTTGATGAAGTGATCCTGCCCATTTATGCCCCGGCGGAGTTTATTCCGGTAAAGGGGAAGGGCTGCCGGGTGTGGGATCAGCAGGGCAACGAGTACGTTGATTTTGCCGGGGGAATTGCGGTCACCGCGTTGGGGCATTGCCACCCGGCGCTGGTCGATGCGCTGAAAAGCCAGGGCGAAACCCTGTGGCACACCAGCAATGTGTTTACCAACGAACCGGCGTTGAAGCTGGGGCGTAAGCTGGTGACTGCGACGTTTGCCGAGCGCGTGGTGTTCATGAACTCTGGTACCGAAGCCAACGAAACTGCTTTCAAACTGGCGCGCTACTACGCCTCCACGCGCCACAGCCCGTATAAAACCAAAATCATCGCCTTCAACAATGCGTTCCACGGCCGTTCCTTCTTCACGGTTTCCGTAGGCGGACAGGCAAAATATTCCGACGGCTTTGGGCCAAAACCTGCGGATATCATCCACGTTCCGTTCAACGATCTTAATGCGGTGAAAGCCGTGATGGATGATCACACCTGTGCGGTAGTGGTTGAGCCCATCCAGGGGGAAGGCGGCGTGCTGGCCGCGACCCCGGAATTCCTTAAAGGGCTGCGTGAACTGTGTGATGAACACCAGGCGCTGTTGGTCTTTGACGAAGTGCAGAGCGGCATGGGGCGTACCGGGTCGCTGTTCGCCTACCAGCATTATGGCGTGACGCCGGATATCCTGACCAGTGCTAAAGCGTTGGGCGGCGGCTTCCCGGTGAGCGTGGTGCTGACCACGGAAGAGATTGCCAGCGCGTTCCACGTCGGTTCTCACGGCTCGACCTACGGCGGGAATCCGCTGGCGTGTGCGGTAGCCGGTGCGGCATTTGATATCATCAACACGCCGGAAGTTCTGGGCGGCGTGAACGCCAAACGCGAACGTTTTGTGAAGCATTTGCAGAATATTGACGCGGAACTCGACGTGTTCAGCGATGTTCGCGGCATGGGGCTGCTGATTGGTGCCGAGCTGAAACCGCAGTACAAGGGCCGCGCACGCGATTTCCTGCACGCTGCGGCTCATGAGGGCGTGATGGTGTTGAACGCTGGGCCTGACGTGATGCGCTTTGCGCCGTCGCTGGTGGTGGAAGACGCAGATATCGATGAAGGGATGACGCGCTTTGCGGCGGCGGTGAAGAAGGTCGTCGGCTGACCGCTTATGCCCGACGTTTAAGCCAGCTGCCGTGATGCGGGCGCTGGCGCCAGGCCACTGACGAGATAGTGTGCATCGAATTCAGATGGCCCAGAATGCGTTGTAAATGCTGTTCCACGGTGCTTAGCGGCCCGTGGGAGAGCGCCTCCGGTGACTCCATGATGTTCGCATCACCACTTCCTCCCGGCTCGTCATACTCCAGTCGCTGCTGGCAGCGCTGCAATGCAATTTCACAGGACTGCAAATAACGTTCGGCCAAATCCTCAGTCAGCATGTTGTGCTCACGCGCCAGCGTGGTCATCGCATTAATATGCTCGACGATAAACTGGCTGTGCGTGACCCACAGCTTCATGTCTGCCAGATAATGCGAGTTAAAGCCGGGCTCCTGCATCGCCTGATTCAGTGAGTTAAACAGCGCGTTATGCGCCTGATTCACCCGCATACGTTGATAGGCCAGCGTAGGAGCCTGGGGATCGTTGCTGAGGATCAGCCGGATTGCCTCTTGATCTGCCTCCAGCGCTTGCTGGGCATTTTTGCGTAACAGCCCGCTTTGCCACTGCGGCCAGAGCCAGACCATCCCGCCGAAGGCAATCAGACAGCCAATCACCGTGTCGACAAAACGGGCCAGAATGAAATGCTCGCCGTTCAGGGTCAGCAGCTGGATGGTGTACACCGCGGTGACCGTAAAGCCGACCGTTGCCCAGCCGTAGCTCTTGCGAATGATCAGGTAGCTCGCCAGGGTGATGACTAACATTGACGCCAGTGTGTAGCCTTCCGGCACGTGAAAGTGCAGTGTGCCTGCGGCGATCACCAGCCCCGCCAGCGTGCCCGCGGCCCGGTGGAAAATCCTGACCCGCGTTGCGCCGTAGCCGTTTTGCGTCACCAGCAGGACGGTCATCAGGATCCAGTACGGTTTGGGCAGATGCAGCGCCGCACCCATCAGGCTGGCGATGCTCAGCATGACGCTGATTCGCGCCGCACTGCGCAACGCCGGAGATTTTAGCGACAGATAGCTTTTCAGCGCAGCAAACAGCGGCAGGCGACGTTCATTATCGGCCATCAGGTCGCGTGGGTAGAGCGGCCGCTGTTGGCGCAGTACGCGGGCGATTCGACTGAAGTGCCAGGCGCAGAACTGCCCGACCGGGTTGTCCGGATGCTGACGTGCGATTTTTTCCAGCGCGCCAATCTGCTTGTCCATGGTGAAACGCTGCGGAAAGCGGTGGTAGAGAATGTCGTCCGCCATCACACGCAGGCGCGCCGCAATGGTCTGCGCATTCCAGCGGATCACCGCTTCGGCGTGGCTGCGTTCCACCAGTTTTTGGACTTCGGCGGGCTGATGCAGACTGACGGAAATATGCTCCTGCAAATCGAGGCCAATCTGGAAGGCGCGCAGCAGGCGTTTATATTCGTGATTCTGATTGGCGGCCAGCATGTGCATTTGCTGGTAACACTGGGTAATCAGGTCGACGGCTTTCTGCTGGCGGGTGAGCAACGGTGGCAGCGCTTTTTCCGGATCGGTGTGCTGAGTCAGCAGGCTGTACTTAGCTTCACAGTAATCGGCCAGTTGCCGATACAGCAGGCTCAGGGATTCACGCAGCGGCTGTTCGCGCCACATCCAGAACCAGAACCAGTTGAATAAGCCATACCATAGCGTGCCGAGGGCGTAGATGAGCAGCGGTTCCCAGACCGGCATATTCCCCGCCAGACTGAGCGTAAAGATGGCCGCAATGAGCGAGGCGGGCAGCAGACGGGCGTGAAGCGAGCTGATTTCTGCGGTGACACCGAGAATCAGCGCCAGCCCGGTAAGAATCAGCGGTAAAGGCACGGTGTGCGCCAGCAGCAGTTGAACCGCGAGGCTACAGCCCGCAAACAGCGAGCCGCCAATGATCAGGCGTTTGAAGAAACGTTTATGTGGGGTATCCAGCCCGGCGATATTGCAGCAGGCGGGAACTAACGAGAACAGCAGACCGTACTTGAGGTAACCGAGCACCAAACCGATAGCCACGGGGGTACATAACACCAGCGTTTGCCGCAGTGCATAGTTAATTTCCGGGTGATAAATCAGCCTGCGCCACATCAGGGAAGAGACAAAAACGGCGTACTGCGGGGCAATACGCCGTTCAGCTAGCTTAGCGGGTACCGTAAACCACGATAGTTTTACCGTGGGCGGAGATCAGATTCTGATCTTCCAGCATTTTCAGAATACGGCCAACAGTTTCGCGGGAGCAGCCGACGATCTGACCGATTTCCTGACGGGTAATTTTAATTTGCATACCGTCCGGGTGGGTCATTGCATCAGGTTGTTTCGCCAGATTCAGCAGAGTCTGCGCGATACGGCCGGTGACGTCGAGGAATGCCAGGTTGCCTACTTTTTCAGAGGTGACCTGCAGACGATTTGCCATCTGAGAAGAGAGGCGCATCAGGATATCCGGGTTCACCTGGATAAGCTGACGGAATTTTTTATAAGAAATTTCTGCCACTTCACAAGCGGTTTTCGCCCGAACCCAGGCACTACGCTCCTGACCTTCTTCGAACAGGCCAAGCTCACCGATAAAATCGCCCTGGTTGAGGTAAGAGAGGATCATCTCTTTACCTTCTTCATCCTTGATGAGTACTGCAACAGAACCTTTCACGATGTAGTACAGCGTTTCTGCTTTTTCACCCTGGTGAATCAGCGTGCTCTTCGATGGGTACTTATGAATATGGCAATGAGACAAGAACCATTCAAGGGTAGGGTCTGTTTGCGGTTTGCCAAGCACCATGCGCGGTTATCCTCTGTTATAAGCTGTCTCCAATGGCAGACACGACACTGCCACTGGCTTTGCAATCGTATCCTTCCCTGTGCCTGGGAAGTCGGCTGTCGGATTTTACTGCAGCCTGTAATGTGATGTTCTCTGCATACACGTATTACTTCAATGTATTACTGTAGCAGCCCGACTGTTTTAGCATAGCTTTTGTCGCCTGTCTCCTGGTGTCTCGCTTCAGCATGATGCGCATCGCCTTCCGTTGCGAGAATTGTTATGGGCGCGTAATCTGTCAGGAAAAATGCAACTCTGGAGTTAACAATTATGCAAGCGCGTGTGAAATGGGTTGAAGGGTTAACCTTCCTGGGTGAGTCAGCTTCTGGCCACCAGGTTATGATGGATGGTAACTCTGGCGATAAAGCCCCAAGCCCGATGGAAATGGTGCTGATGGCCGCGGGCGGTTGCAGCGCGATTGACGTGGTGTCCATTCTGCAGAAAGGCCGTCATGACGTAACCGACTGCGAAGTGAAACTGACGTCCGAGCGTCGTGAAGAAGCACCGCGTTTGTTCACCCACATTAATCTGCACTTCATTGTGACCGGTAAAGACCTGAAAGACGCGGCGGTGTCGCGTGCGGTGGATTTGTCTGCGGAGAAATACTGCTCTGTCGCGTTGATGCTGGAAAAAGCGGCGAAAATTACCCATTCGTATGAAGTGATCGAAGCGTGATGATGTGGCGGGTGGCGCTTCGCTTACCCGCCCTACGGCAAAAACGTTAACCGATTTTCTTGCCTTCCATCAGCCGCTCGACCAGCGGGGACATAATCAACTCCATCGCCAGTACCATTTTCCCGCCCGGCACCACTAATGTATTCATGTGCGAAATAAACGAGCCCTGCAACATCGCCAACAGCCAGGGGAAATCTATATCGCCCAAGTTCTGGAAATGGATGACGACAAAGCTTTCATCCAGTGACGGAATGCCTTTTGCCGCAAACGGGTTGGAGGTGTCGACGGTCGGCACGCGCTGGAAGTTGATATGCGTCCGGGAGAACTGCGGTGTGATGTAGTTGATGTAATCTTCCATCGACCGCACTACTGAATCCATCACCGCTTCGCGTGAATGGCCGCGCTCGCTGGTATCGCGGGTCAGCTTCTGAATCCACTCCAGGTTCACAATCGGCACCACGCCCACCAGTAAATCGACGTGTTTCGCGACATCATTTTGCGGGGTCACGACGCCGCCGTGCAGGCCTTCATAAAACAACACGTCGGTCGGTTCCGGCAGAGGCTGCCACGGCGTGAAGGTGCCCGGCACCTGATTCCACGGCACGGCTTCGTCATAGGTGTGTAAATACTTGCGCGACTGCCCGCTTCCGTTCTGACCGTAGGTCATAAAGGTATTTTCCAACAGGCCAAAGTCGTTGGCATCAGGCCCAAAATAGCTGATGTGACGACCCATATCGCGTGCTTTGCGGATAGCCATGTCCATTTCAGGACGCGTGTAACGGTGGAAGCTGTCGCCTTCTACTTCGGCGGCAGTGAGATTGAGTTGAGCAAAGATTTTACGGAAGGCGAGGCTGGTAGTGGTGGTTCCCGCCCCGCTGGAGCCGGTCACGGCGATCACCGGATGTTTGGCAGACATAGCTAACGACTCCCTGCATAAGCAATGGTTTTTATTATAGTCAGCCGTGGAATTGGTTACGGGGCATGATGTTGACCGTCTCGTGTAGTTCGGACCACACCAGAACGACATCCCCGCTTTTCAATTGTTGTTTTACGTCGGCGACCTTGTCTTCAAGCGAACGTTCATGTTCACCATAATCGGTGCCTTCGCGCAATACAAAGCTTTCAATCAGGCTATCGAGCGTTTCGGGAGCCAGATCTTGCCAGGGAATGATCATAACGAGGATCCTAACCAGCGAGTGAGCCAGGCGGGAATGCGTTTCTCCAGCCACATTTCGGGGTGACGCAGCGTGCCGCCGACAAAACCGACGTGACCACCGTACTCCGTCAACTGGTACTGAATATTGGCCGGAAGCTCTTTCTGAGCCGGAATCGAGTGATGATCCATAAACGGGTCATCTTTGGCGTGAATGATTAACGTCGGTTTGGTTATCTGGCTCAGCACCGGCATCGCGCTGCACTGACGGTAGTAATCAATCGCGTCGGCATAACCGTGGATTTTTGAGGTGACCAGATCGTCAAACTCGCGAATACGGCGCACGCTTTTAAGGCGTTTCAAATCGACGGGCAACGTTCCAGGATACGCCTTCAGTTTACGAGACGCATTGGCTTTCAGCAGATTTAGTAGATAGCGCTGATACACGCGGGAAAAGCCTTTATCCATATGATAGCTGCAGGCTTCGAGCATGAACGGAGCAGAGACAATGACGGCCGCGTCGAGCGGCGTGTTGTCACCTTCTTTCGCCAGCAGGCAACCTAGCATGTTACCGCCGAGCGAATAGCCCACGGCGGCCGTCGGCACTTCGCCAAATTCGCGGCGCAACCAGGAAAGGAACCAGGTGCCGTCTTCCGTTTCGCCGGAATGGTAGATACGCTGATTACGGTTTGGTTCGCCGCTGCACCCACGGAAATGCATCACCACGCCGAGCCAGCCGCGCTGCTGCGCCGCGTGGATCAGGCCGTGCGCATACGGGCTGTAGAGGCTGCCTTCCAGACCGTGAAAAACGACGAGGCGAGGCTTATGCCGCGCCTGATTCGGATCTTCACTCCACGCCAGATCGACAAAATCCCCGTCCGGAAGCTCAAGACGCTGCCAGTGCGGGGTGAACAAGACTTTGCGACGGATGAGACGCGGCAGCATGGTCTGCAAATGGCAGTTGCGCACGCCTTTCATCGGCACAAACGTGTCGTCATTTTCTGAAGGTACTTCAAAGTCTACTGGGGTGATCTGAGCCATACCGTTACGCTGCCAGGTGAAAAACGTGCCTACTATACCGCCATGACGGATTTGTGTTTATGAAAATGAGCCGCAGTGCGCTTGCGTTGAGTTAAATCACTCTTCCTGAAGCATCTGTTCCAGCTGTTCTTGCGCATCCAGCCACGCCATTTCGCACTCTTCCAGCCCAGATTTCGCCGTGGCCTGCTGTTGCAGGCACTCGGTGAGTTCCGCTTTGCGTGCCTGATCGTACAGCCCACTGTCGCCGAGTTTTTCTTCTGCCGCAGCAAGCTTGGTATTGAGCTTTTCCATCTCTTTTTCCAGACGGGTAATCTCTTTGCGCAGCGGCTGCGTCAGGGTGCGCAGTTCCGCGTCACGACGTTTCTGATCTTTACGCGCCTGAGCGCTGTTGGCGTTGTCTTTTGGCGCGTCGTCGTTCTGACTTTCCTGCTTCTGAACATCGCTCAGCCATTGCTGATAATCTTCCAGATCGCCATCGAAAGGTTCCACTTTCGCATCGTGAACAAGATACAGATCGTCGGTGGTGGAGCGCAGTAGGTGACGGTCGTGCGAAACCACAACCAGCGCGCCTTCGAATTCAATCAGCGCTTCAGTCAGCGCCTGGCGCATGTCGAGATCCAGGTGGTTCGTTGGTTCATCGAGCAGCAGCAGGTTCGGGCGCTGCCAGACGACTAGCGCCAGTACCAGACGGGCTTTTTCACCGCCGGAGAAGCGACGCGTTTCTTCGCTGACCTTATCGCCCTGGAAACCAAAGCCGCCGAGATAATCGCGCAGCTGTTGTTCCAGCACCTGCGGCGCCAGACGCACCAGATGCTGCAACGGCGATTCGTCGGCGCGTAAAAACTCCAGCTGATGCTGGGCGAAGTAGCCGAGTTTAATCCCCTTCGCCAGACCCATCTCACCGCTCTGGGCTTCCAGTTCGCCGGCCAGCAGTTTAATCAGCGTCGATTTACCCGCGCCGTTCCGACCCAACAAGCCAATGCGCGAGCCGGGGACGAGATTGAGTTTAATCGAATCCAGAATGGTGCGATCGCCGTAGCCCGCGCTGACTTTTTCCATTTTGAGTAATGGATTGGGCAGGCTTTCCGGTTCGCGGAAGCTGAACTGGAATGGGTTATCGACATGCGCCGGAGCAATCAGCTCCATGCGTTCCAGCATCTTCACACGGCTTTGGGCCTGTTTGGCTTTAGACGCTTTCGCTTTAAAGCGATCAATAAAGCTCTGCAAGTGAGCCACTTTTTGCTGCTGGCTTTCGTACATCGACTGCTGCTGAGACAGGCGAGTTGCGCGCTGGATCTCAAACGAGGAGTAGTTGCCGGTGTACTCAAACATCGCCTGTTGTTCGATGTGAATAATTTTACCGACCACCGGGTCGAGGAAATCGCGGTCATGGGAAATCAGGATCAGCGTGCCCTGATAGCTTTTCAGCCATCTCTCCAGCCAGATAACGGCGTCGAGATCGAGGTGGTTCGTCGGTTCATCGAGCAGTAGCAGATCAGAACGGCATATCAGCGCCTGGGCCAGGTTGAGACGCATACGCCAGCCGCCGGAGAAGGAGCTGGTTGGGCGCTCGAGCTGTTCATTGCTGAAGCCCAGACCATGCAGCAGGCTGGAGGCGCGGGCGCGAATGGTCCACGCATCAATGGCATCCAGTTTGCCGTGTACGGTGGCGATTGCGTGACCGTCGTTACGCTCGTTGGCCGCATTCAGTTCGGCTTCAAGCTGACGATATTCGCGGTCGCCATCAATCACATAGTCGAGAGCGGGCTGAGGGAGGGCAGGGGTTTCCTGATTCACCCACGCCAGCTGCCAGTTTCCCGGATAGGTGAAACTGCCGCCATCGGCGCTGATCTCGTTCTTTAGTAGCGACAGCAGCGTGGATTTGCCGCAGCCGTTTTTTCCCACCAGACCCACTTTTTGCCCAGGGTTAATAGTGGCTGTGGCGTTATCCAGCAGGACACGCACGCCGCGACGAATTTGTAACGAGGAGAAAACAATCATAAGGCGCCGTATGTTCTGACTATGTTAATTTGTCATTATGATAATGTAGTGTGGTGAACCCAACGCTACACCGGGCGGCAATGGTAGCCCAAAACAACAACGATAGACAAAAGCATTCAGGCGCATCTCTTCAGATGAGATGCGAAATGGCCTGTCTGCTCATTGACCGGGAGGGGAATGATGTCAGAAACAGCAAAAGTTTTGCTGCTGTATGCCCATCCGGAATCTCAAGACTCGGTGGCCAACCGGGTTTTGCTTAAGCCGGCTCAACAGCTTGAAAACGTGACCGTACATGATTTGTACGCGCACTACCCTGATTTTTTTATCGACATACCGCGCGAGCAAAAGCTGCTCCAGGAGCATGACGTTATCGTGTTCCAGCATCCGCTTTATACCTATAGCTGCCCGGCTCTGTTGAAAGAGTGGCTCGATCGCGTTCTGAGTCGCGGTTTCGCCAGCGGTCCTGGAGGGAATCACCTCGCGGGAAAGTACTGGCGTAGCGTGATAACCACCGGCGAGCCGGAAAGTGCGTATCGCCACGACTCCCTCAATCGCTATTCGATGAGCGACGTTTTGCGCCCTTTTGAGCTGACGGCCGCGATGTGCCGCATGCACTGGATGAATCCGATTATTGTTTACTGGGCGCGTCGGCAGCCGCCAGAAGCGTTGGCGAGCCATGCCAGAGCTTATGGCGACTGGCTGGCGAACCCTATCACTCCAGGAGGTCGCTAATGGAAGGAACGGATTTGCTGCTAGCGGGCGTGCTGTTCCTGTTTGCCGCCGTTGCCGCGGTGCCGCTGGCCTCACGTATAGGTATTGGTCCGGTATTGGGCTATTTGTTGGCGGGGATCGCCATCGGCCCGTGGGGCCTGGGCTTTATCAGCGACGTCGATGAAATTCTTCATTTCTCCGAGCTCGGCGTGGTGTTCCTGATGTTCATCATCGGGCTGGAGCTGAATCCCTCCAAACTTTGGCAGCTGCGGCAATCCATATTTGGAGTGGGTGCGGCGCAGGTTCTTTTGAGTGCGGCGATCCTCACCGGCTTGCTGATGCTGACCAACTTCTCCTGGCAGGCGGCGGTGGTCGGCGGGATTGGGCTGGCGATGTCTTCGACGGCGATGGCGTTGCAGCTCATGCGCGAGAAAGGTATGAACCGCAACGAGTCCGGTCAGCTGGGCTTTTCGGTGCTACTGTTCCAGGACTTAGCGGTGATCCCGGCGTTAGCGCTGGTGCCGCTGCTGGCGGGGGCCGGTGACGAACATCCGGACTGGATCAAAATCGGCATGAAGGTGCTGGCGTTTGTCGGCGTGCTGATTGGCGGACGTTATCTGCTGCGCCCGGTGTTCCGCTATATTGCGGGCTCCGGCGTGCGTGAAGTGTTCACCGCGGCGACGCTACTGTTGGTGCTGGGTTCGGCCCTGTTTATGGATGCCCTGGGCCTGTCGATGGCGCTCGGTACGTTTCTCGCTGGTGTGTTGTTGGCGGAAAGTGAGTACCGGCACGAACTGGAAATCGCCATTGAGCCGTTCAAGGGCCTGCTCCTGGGACTGTTCTTTATCTCCGTCGGCATGGCACTGAATCTTGGGATTTTGTATACCCATATCTTGCTGGTGCTGGTCGGTGTGATTGTGCTGGTGGCGGTGAAATCGCTGGTGCTTTACGCGCTGGCCCGGATCTACGGCCTGCGCAGTTCAGAGCGGATGCAGTTTTCCGTGGTGCTAAGCCAGGGTGGGGAATTTGCCTTTGTGCTGTTTTCTGCCGCATCGTCGCAGCGAATGTTCCACCATGACCAGATGGCGCTGCTGTTGGTGACGGTGACGATGTCGATGATGACCACGCCGCTACTGATGAAAATCGTCGATAAGGTGCTTTCTCGCCGCATTAATAGCCCGGAAGAAGAAGACGAAACGCCGTGGGTGGAAGATGATAAACCGCAGGTGATTGTGGTCGGATTCGGCCGTTTTGGGCAGGTTATTGGTCGTTTGCTGATGGCCAATAAGATGCGCATCACCGTGCTGGAACGCGACATCAGCGCGGTTAACCTGATGCGTAAATATGGGTATAAAGTGTATTACGGCGATGCCACGCAGATTGAACTTCTGCGTTCGGCAGGCGCGGAAGAGGCGCAGTCGATCGTTATCACCTGTAACGGACCGGAAGACACCATGAAGCTGGTGGAAATTTGCCAGCAGCACTTCCCGCATCTGCACATTTTGGCCCGTGCGCGTGGCCGTGTGGAAGCGCATGAACTTTTACAGGCGGGCGTGAAACAGTTCTCTCGTGAGACCTTTTCCAGTGCGCTGGAACTGGGGCGCAAAGCGCTCATCACGCTCGGGGTGCATCCGCATCAGGCGCATCGTGCGCAGCTTCACTTCCGACGTCTGGATATGCGCATGTTGCGTGAACTGATGCCGGTCCATAGCGATACCCAGCAAATTTCCCGTGTGCGGGAAGCCCGGCGCGAGCTGGAAGAGATTTTCCAACGCGAAATGCAGCAGGAACGACGCCAGCTGGATGGCTGGGACGAATTTGAATAGAAGGTGAAAAATGGCAGTCCGTAAACGTTTTATCGCCGGGGCAAAATGCCCGGCGTGTCAGGCGCAGGATTCACTGGCAATCTGGCGCGAGAACAATGTCGATATTGTTGAATGTGTTAAGTGCGGTCACCAGATGCGAGAGGCGGATAAGCAGGCTCGCGAGCACGTTCGCAAAGACGAACAGGTGATTGGTATTTTTCATCCAGAGTAGCGATCTCCGCTGTCTTTTTTTAAGCTAAGGGGTACACGGGTGCAGAATTCCGCTACAATCTGCGCCACTATTCTTCCCATGCTCAGGAGATATCATGAAAGTAGCAAAAGACCTGGTGGTTAGCCTGGCCTATCAGGTACGTACAGAAGACGGTGTATTGGTTGATGAGTCTCCGGTAAGTGCGCCGCTCGACTACCTGCATGGTCACGGTTCCCTGATCTCTGGCCTGGAAAAAGCGCTGGAAGATCACGAAGTAGGCGATAAGTTTGACGTTGAAGTTGGCGCGAACGACGCTTACGGTCAGTACGATGAAAACCTGGTACAGCGCGTACCGAAAGACGTCTTCATGGGCGTTGAAGAGCTGCAGGTTGGCATGCGTTTCCTGGCTGAAACAGACCAGGGCCCGGTTCCGGTTGAAATCACCGAAGTTGAAGACGACCATGTCGTTGTCGACGGTAACCACATGCTGGCTGGCCAGAACCTGAAATTCCATGTTGAAGTCATTGCGCTGCGTGAAGCAACCGAAGAAGAACTGGCTCATGGCCACGTTCACGGTGCGCACGACCATCACCACGATCACGACCATGAAGGCGGTTGCTGCGGCGGCCACGGTCACGATCACGGCGACCAGGAACAGGGTAAAGGCGGTTGTGGCGGTAACGGCGGCTGCGGTTGCCACTGATCATCCACTTAGGGTGATAATAAAAAAGCGTGCATGGCACGCTTTTTTTTCATCCTGATGTTTTATATCAGTAATGTGGCGGTGGAGTTTCTTCGGTCTGTGACGCCATGTGTGACGGTTGGCTGGACTTCAGTTTTTCAACCATCAGGCGCATGTTGTCACGCATTTTGGCCATTTCCATCTCGTGGGAGGTCACCGTCTGGTTGAGGTCTTCAATGGTGATTTCCTGAAACGCCACTCGGCTCTCAAGCTCTGCCAGACGCGCTTCTAATGTTATCTCGCTCATGATTCACCTCATATGTCATCTGCGGCGGATTCTACTGGACTTTTCCTACGCGTGCAGCCACATAACGAGTCTAACGAAACTTATTTACACAAAAATAGTCTTAAAAGATTCGAGATTACAGAGCGTTCGTATGTTGATTTGTTCGACAACGATTTATAGTACGCTACTCATTTAATAAACCCTGGGGTGAGATGCCCCGGCCCTGGAGAAATGGATGAAATCACTGTTTAAAGTAACGCTTCTGGCGACAACAATGGCCGTTGCCCTGAATGCACCGCTGACTTTTGCCGCAGATGCTGCTGCAAAAACAGCTCCAGCTGCTGACGCTGCTAAAGCCGCACCGGCTAGCCTCAATGCTGCATTCAAAAACGACGACCAGCAATCTGCTTATGCACTGGGTGCATCGCTCGGTCGTTACATGGAAAATTCTCTGAAAGAACAGGAAAAACTGGGCATCAAACTGGATAAAGCTCAGCTGATCGCAGGCGTTCAGGATGCGTTTGCAGATAAGAGCAAACTGTCCGATCAGGAAATCGAGCAGACTCTGCAGACTTTCGAGACTCGCGTAAAAACTGCTGCACAGCAGAAAATGGAAAAAGACGCGACTGATAACGAAGCGAAAGGCAAAACCTTCCGCGATACCTTCGCCAAAGAAAAAGGCGTGAAAACCTCTTCTACTGGTCTGATGTATAAAGTAGAGAAAGAAGGGACCGGCGACGCGCCGAAAGACAGCGACACCGTAGTGGTAAACTACAAAGGTACGCTGATCGACGGTAAAGAGTTCGATAACTCTTACACCCGTGGCGAGCCGCTGTCATTCCGTCTGGACGGTGTAATCCCTGGCTGGACTGAAGGCCTGAAAAACATCAAGAAAGGCGGCAAGATCAAGCTGGTCATTCCACCGGATCTGGCTTACGGCAAAACTGGCGTTCCGGGTATTCCGGCTAACTCCACGCTGGTCTTCGATGTTGAGCTGCTTGACATCAAACCAGCTCCGAAAGCAGAAGCCGCTCCGGCTGCTGCCGCAGACGACAAAGCTGCAGCTGACACCAGTAAGAAATAAGTGTTTTGAAAGCCGCCGTCCGAAAGGGCGGCGGTTTTTTATTGGGCGCAATATAATTAAGACTGGAAAGCGCTAAGTACGCGTATTACTTTAGATGCCTCAATTTTGATGATGATAATGAGCCTGCCCTGACAACTAACGACAGGCTCCTGAAAAGGAGTGCTTTTTTTCATGTCCAGGTCGCTTTTAACCAACGAAACCAGTGAGCTTGATTTACTGGATCAACGTCCTTTCGACCAGACCGATTTTGATATTCTGAAATCTTACGAAGCGGTTGTGGACGGGTTAGCGATGCTCATTGGCTCCCATTGCGAAATCGTGCTGCACTCTTTGCAGGATCTCAAATGTTCCGCCATCCGTATTGCCAACGGTGAACACACCGGCCGTAAAATCGGCTCTCCTATTACTGATTTAGCGCTGCGCATGCTTCATGACATGACCGGTGCGGACAGTAGCGTTTCCAAATGCTATTTCACTCGCGCGAAAAGTGGCGTGCTGATGAAGTCGGTCACTATTGCCATCCGCAACCGTGAACAGCGTGTGATTGGGCTGCTGTGTATCAACATGAACCTTGATGTCCCGTTCTCGCAAATCATGGGCACCTTTATTCCACCGGAAATCCCGGAAGTGAACTCCCAGGTGAACTTTGCTTCCTCCGTGGAAGACCTCGTGACTCAGACGCTGGAATTCACCATCGAAGAGGTCAACGCCGATCGCAACGTTTCTAACAACGCCAAAAATCGCCAGATCGTGCTTAACCTTTACGAAAAAGGGATCTTCGATATCAAAGACGCTATTAACCAGGTCGCCGATCGTTTGAATATCTCCAAACACACCGTCTACCTCTACATCCGCCAGTTCAAAAGTGGCGATTTCCAGGGGCAAGATAAGTAATGCGTTTTGCCCTGATGGTAACGGGCCCCGCCTACGGTACACAACAGTCCAGCAGCGCATGGCAATTTGCGAACGCGGTGCTGGCAGAAGGACATGAACTCATGAGCGTGTTCTTCTATCGCGAAGGGGTTTACAACGCCAACCAGCTTACCGCGCCCGCAAACGATGAGTTTGATGTGGTGCGGGCCTGGCAGTCTCTGCATGAATTGCATGGTGTGGCGCTGCATATCTGTGTCGCCGCGGCGTTACGCCGGGGAGTGACCGATGAAACCGAAGCGAAACAGCTCGATTTGGCTGGTTTCAACCTGCAGCCTGGCTTCACGTTAAGTGGGCTGGGCGCGCTGGCAGAAGCCTCCTTGACCTGCGATCGAATGGTGCAATTCTGATGAAACGCGTAGCCTTTGTCTTTATGACTGCCCCGCACGGTAGCAGTGCTGGCAGGGAAGGGCTTGATGCGCTGCTGGCGACTTCGGCACTGACAGAAGAGATTGGCGTCTTTTTTGTCGGAGACGGCGTGTTCCAGCTTCTCAGCAACCAGCATCCTGCGACAATTCTGGCGCGCGACTACATTCCCACTTTTAAGTTGATGGCGCTTTATGACATCGAAAACTGCTGGTTATGTGCCGCTTCTCTACGCGAGCGCGGTTTAAGTGAATCTTCTTTTATTATTGAGTCAGAAATTCTGGAGCCCGATTTGCTCCGTCAGCGACTCGATGATTACGATGTGATTTTGCGATTCTGAGGTAACGATGCTGCATACTCTTAGCCACTCTCCCTGGCAACATGACATCAGCGCCCAGCTTCGTTTAGTCCGCCCGGGCGATGACCTGCTGTTGCTGTCAGACGGCGTCATTGCTGCCCTGGACGGTAGCCGCTTCCTTGATATTCTCCGCGCCGCCCCCATAACTCTGTATGCGTTAGAAGAGGACATTGAGGCTCGCGGTCTCACTGGTCAAATTTCGAGCGGTGTCGTCAGGGTTAGCTATAATGACTTCGTCAGACTCACGATCCAGCATCCCGGACAACTCACCTGGTAACAGAGATCGTTGTATATTTCTTGACACCTTTTCGGCGTGGCCCTAAAATTTCGCGTCCTCATATTATATGAGGCGGTTTATTACGTGTTTACGAAGCAAAAGCTAAAACCAGGAGCTATTTAATGGCAACAGTAAATCAGCTGGTTCGCAAACCACGCACTCGCAAAGTTGTTAAAAGCAACGTGCCTGCGCTGGAAGCCTGCCCGCAGAAACGTGGCGTATGTACTCGTGTATATACTACCACTCCTAAGAAACCTAACTCCGCACTGCGTAAAGTTTGCCGTGTGCGTCTGACTAACGGTTTCGAAGTCACCTCCTACATCGGCGGTGAAGGTCACAACCTGCAGGAACACTCCGTGATCCTGATCCGTGGCGGTCGTGTAAAAGACCTTCCGGGTGTTCGTTACCATACCGTTCGTGGTGCACTTGACTGCTCCGGCGTTAAAGACCGTAAGCAAGCTCGTTCCAAGTATGGTGTGAAGCGTCCTAAGGCTTAATGGATTCCGTTAAGTAAGGCCAAACGTTTTATATTAATGTCAAAACTAAACTCTTTGAGTTTTGGACAATCCTGAATTAACAACGGAGTATTCCCATGCCACGTCGTCGCGTCATTGGTCAGCGTAAAATCCTGCCGGATCCTAAGTTCGGATCAGAACTGCTGGCTAAATTTGTCAACATCCTGATGGTAGATGGTAAAAAATCTACTGCAGAATCAATCGTATACAGCGCGCTGGAGACCCTGGCTCAGCGTTCTGGAAAAAATGAACTGGAAGCTTTCGAAGTCGCTCTCGACAACGTGCGCCCGACTGTAGAAGTTAAGTCTCGCCGCGTTGGTGGTTCTACTTATCAGGTTCCAGTTGAAGTTCGTCCGGTTCGTCGTAATGCCCTGGCAATGCGTTGGATCGTAGAAGCTGCTCGTAAACGCGGTGATAAATCAATGGCCCTGCGTCTGGCGAACGAACTCACTGATGCTGCAGACAACAAAGGTACTGCAGTTAAGAAACGTGAAGACGTTCACCGTATGGCAGAAGCCAACAAGGCGTTCGCTCACTACCGTTGGTAATCCCTTCGGAGTGTTAGTCCCCAGGCGAGCGCTTCAGGTAAGTTGCTCGCTTTGGGTTACTCAAATGAACGTCCCAGGATATAGAGGAATCAAATGGCTCGTAAAACACCCATTGAGCGTTACCGTAACATCGGTATCAGTGCTCACATCGACGCCGGTAAAACCACTACTACCGAACGTGTTCTGTTCTACACCGGTGTAAACCACAAAATCGGTGAAGTACACGACGGCGCCGCAACCATGGACTGGATGGAGCAGGAGCAGGAACGTGGTATTACCATCACGTCCGCTGCGACGACCTGTTTCTGGTCAGGTATGGCTAAGCAGTTCGAACCACACCACATCAACATCATCGACACCCCGGGCCACGTTGACTTCACCATCGAAGTTGAACGTTCCATGCGTGTTCTTGATGGCGCGGTAATGGTTTACTGTGCAGTTGGTGGTGTTCAGCCACAGTCTGAGACCGTATGGCGTCAGGCAAACAAATATAAAGTTCCACGTATCGCGTTCGTTAACAAAATGGACCGTATGGGTGCTAACTTCCTGAAAGTTGTTGATCAGATTGAAAAACGTCTGGGCGCAACTCCGGTGCCTCTGCAACTGGCAATCGGTGCGGAAGAGAAATTCACCGGTGTTGTTGACCTGGTGAAGATGAAAGCAATCAACTGGAACGAAGCAGATCAGGGCGTAACCTTCGAATACGAAGATATCCCAGCTGATATGCAAGATCTGGCTGAAGAATGGCATCAGAAACTGGTTGAAGCCGCTGCTGAAGGTTCTGACGAACTGATGGAGAAATTCTTTGGTGGCGAAGAGCTGACTGAAGAAGAAATCAAAACTTCTCTGCGTAAGCGCGTACTGAACAACGAAATTATCCTGGTTACCTGTGGTTCTGCGTTTAAAAACAAAGGCGTACAGGCGATGTTGGATGCGGTTGTTGAATACCTGCCAGCGCCGACTGATGTGACCGCGATTAACGGTATCCTGGACGACGGTAAAGACACTCCAGCAGTTCGCCATTCTGACGACAACGAGCCGTTTGCTGCTCTGGCGTTCAAAATCGCAACTGACCCATTCGTGGGTAACCTGACCTTCTTCCGCGTTTACTCTGGCGTAGTTAACTCTGGTGACACCGTGTTCAACCCGGTGAAATCAGCACGTGAGCGTCTGGGCCGTATCGTACAGATGCACGCCAACAAACGTGAAGAGATCAAAGAAGTTCGCGCTGGTGACATCGCTGCAGCTATCGGTCTGAAAGAAGTCACTACTGGTGATACCCTGTGTGATCAGGACAATGTGATCATTCTGGAGCGTATGGAATTCCCTGAACCGGTAATCTCCATCGCCGTTGAACCAAAAACCAAAGCTGACCAGGAAAAAATGGGTCTGGCTCTGGGTCGTCTGGCTAAAGAAGATCCATCATTCCGTGTATGGACTGATGAAGAAACCAACCAGACCATCATCGCTGGTATGGGTGAGCTGCACCTCGACATCATCGTTGACCGCATGAAGCGTGAATTCAACGTTGAAGCGAACGTCGGTAAACCTCAGGTTGCTTACCGCGAAGCGATTCGCGCGAAAGTTACCGATATCGAAGGTAAACACGCCAAGCAGTCTGGTGGTCGTGGTCAGTACGGTCATGTTGTTATCGACATGTACCCACTGGAGCCGGGCTCAAATCCGAAAGGTTACGAGTTCGTCAACGACATCAAAGGTGGTGTAATTCCTGGTGAATTCATCCCTGCCGTTGATAAAGGCCTCCAGGAGCAGCTGAAAGCTGGTCCACTGGCTGGTTACCCGGTTGTTGATCTCGGCGTGCGTCTGCACTTCGGTTCATACCATGACGTTGACTCCTCTGAGCTGGCGTTTAAACTGGCTGCTTCTATCGCCTTCAAAGATGGCTTTAAGAAAGCAAAACCAGTTCTGCTTGAGCCTATCATGAAGGTTGAAGTTGAAACTCCAGAAGAGAACACCGGTGATGTTATCGGTGACCTTAGCCGTCGTCGTGGTCAGCTGAAAGGTCAGGAATCTAACGCTACTGGCGTTCAGATTCACGCTGAAGTTCCGCTGTCTGAAATGTTCGGATATGCAACTCAGCTGCGTTCTCTGACCAAAGGTCGTGCTTCTTACTCCATGGAGTTCCTGAAGTACGACGACGCGCCGAACAACGTTGCTCAGGCCGTTATCGAAGCTCGTGGCAAATAAGCCGCAAGGTTAAAACTAATGTCCCGTGCTCTCTCCTTGAGGGGAGAGCACTATAGTAAGGAATATAGCCGTGTCTAAAGAAAAATTTGAACGTACAAAACCGCACGTCAACGTTGGTACTATCGGCCACGTCGACCATGGTAAAACTACTCTGACTGCAGCAATCACCTCCGTACTGGCTAAGACCTACGGCGGTTCTGCTCGCGCATTCGACCAGATCGATAACGCACCAGAAGAAAAAGCTCGTGGTATCACCATCAACACTTCCCACGTTGAATATGACACCCCGACTCGCCACTACGCACACGTAGACTGCCCAGGCCACGCCGACTATGTTAAAAACATGATCACCGGTGCTGCGCAGATGGATGGCGCTATCCTGGTTGTTGCTGCGACTGATGGCCCTATGCCACAGACTCGTGAGCACATCCTGCTGGGTCGTCAGGTAGGCGTTCCTTTCATCATCGTGTTCCTGAACAAATGTGACATGGTTGATGACGAAGAGCTGCTGGAACTGGTTGAGATGGAAGTTCGTGAACTCCTGTCCCAGTACGATTTCCCAGGCGACGACACTCCTATCGTTCGTGGTTCCGCGCTGAAAGCGCTGGAAGGCGAAGCTGAGTGGGAAGCTAAAATCATCGAACTGGCTGGCTTCCTGGATTCTTACATCCCAGAACCAGAACGTGCGATCGACAAGCCATTCCTGCTGCCAATCGAAGACGTATTCTCCATCTCCGGCCGTGGTACTGTTGTTACCGGTCGTGTAGAGCGCGGTATCGTTAAAGTTGGTGAAGAAGTAGAAATCGTTGGTATCAAAGAAACTGCGAAAACTACCTGTACTGGCGTTGAAATGTTCCGCAAACTGCTGGACGAAGGCCGTGCTGGTGAGAACGTTGGTGTTCTGCTGCGTGGTATCAAACGTGAAGAAATCGAACGTGGTCAGGTTCTGGCCAAGCCGGGTTCAATCAACCCGCACACCAAGTTCGAATCTGAAGTGTACATCCTGTCCAAAGATGAAGGCGGCCGTCATACTCCGTTCTTCAAAGGCTACCGTCCACAGTTCTACTTCCGTACAACTGACGTGACCGGTACCATCGAACTGCCAGAAGGCGTTGAGATGGTAATGCCAGGCGACAACATCAAAATGGTTGTTACCTTGATCCACCCAATCGCGATGGATGACGGTCTGCGTTTCGCAATCCGTGAAGGCGGCCGTACTGTAGGCGCGGGCGTTGTTGCTAAAGTTATCAGCTAATCAATAAAACCCTGTTAAGGGATATTGATTATGAATGCCAGCCACTGAAAAGTGGTTGGCATTTTTTTTACACAAACATTTACGTCTCCCTATTTCCTGTTACAGACCCATCATTGATTTGCAAAAGTCGTCCCATTCGTGTGCTTAATATATTTCCTCTTAGATATACTTATTACTTTTATTCTCGGAGTGGAATATAGACTTCTTTTATATATTTGCCGCATTGCCCTATGTTTAGGGATGGTTTGTTTTTTTAATTAAACATATTAACTTTCAATATTGGTTTGAGGATATCCTTAAAACTAGTCTCGCTTAATGACTCTTTAAGTGATGGTGTATTGACAATATATATACGTGCTGCCAGCATTCTACATTAGAAGTACCGCTCACTATTTACTTCTACGGCATTATCACTTCTCTCTTATCATCAATATTTTATATGTAGTTAATTTATTCTGATTTATACATTTAAGAAGGAATTTAAAATGAATTTTAAAAAACAGACGCTCGCGGTGTTAATGGCTCTCGCCTTAGCCCCCTTTGCTGCGTCAGCGGCTACATTAACAGCAGACGATCAAAGCAATACCATTACTGGCCTTGATTCAAGCCAGATGATCTCAAAGGACAATGGTAATACCTGACTGGCTTATACCAGCGAAACTCAGAACAATTTCCCAGGTACTGAAACGGTAGTTGTTGCCGTTAAAGATAATTTGGCGATCACTTCAGAAAATTATGACCCAACGATGTCGTATCCGACGGCCGGAACTATTGTTCGCTATAACGGCTATTACTGGACCAGCAAGTGGTGGGTGAATCCTGGTGAAGTACCGGGTGGGAATGAAGTATGGCAAAAAGGAGCGGCAATAAATATTCAGACGCTGGGTACCTTTGAATTCTTGCCTTACACCGGTCAGGCAGCAATTGATTTCCAGAACGACCAGAAAGCAAAGCTGGCTGCGATGCGTAAAATCATCGGTTATTTCCCAGAATGGGGCGTGTATGATGCCCACAATAACTTCACGCCAGATAAAATTGACTACTCCACGTTGACCGAAATTAACTATGGTTTCGCGGTTGTCAAAAATGGCGAAGTCACCATGCATGATACTGAAAAAGGTCCGGGCCTCATTAAAGAATTGAATGAGCGTACCGAAGCTGCTGGTGTCAGACATATCATTTCTGTAGGTGGCTGGAATAACTCTGAAGAGGGCGTATTCGAAGCGGCAACGGCTACCCAGGAAGGCACCGAGAAACTTGCCAGCAGCATGGTGGCATACATGCTGGAGTGGGACTTTGACGGTATTGATATTGACTGGGAATATCCAGATACCGATGCTGAAAAAGAGAGCTTCACAAACCTGGTTCAGTTAGTTCGTGGCAAGCTTGATGACGAGGGTAAGAAAGATGATAAATACTATTCACTTTCTGCTGCGGTTACCACTAACCACAATAAAATTGAGTTTATCAACCCAGCGGTAACCACCCCGCTGCTTGATACTGTCAATGTGATGGCGTATGACATTCACGGTGCCTTCGATCCCATTACCGGCCACAACGCGCCTCTGTACGCGAACAGCAAAGATGAAGATCAACTGCTGAACGTTGCAGCGACCATGAAAGAGTATGTTAACACCTGGAACGTGCCAAAATCCAAACTGCTGATGGGCATTCCATACTATGGTCGTGGCTGGGGTAACGTTGAACCCACTGAAATAGTTAAAGGCCTGCCTGGCCTCTTTGCACCGGGCACTGCAACGGTACATGGCACTTGGGATGATCCGGAGCAGAATACCGGTACCCATCCGTGGTATGTGCTGAAAGAGAAGCTGGCCAGTGGCGATTACGTACGTTACTGGGATAGCGAATCCGGTGTGCCGTACCTGTATGGTCCGCAGAACAAAGAGTTCCTAACCTATGACGATCCGCAGTCTGTGAAAGAAAAAGTAGACTACATCAATCAGCAAGGTTTTGCTGGCGCGATTGTTTGGGATATCAGCGGCGATACGCCAGATCATGAACTGGGGAATATCGTAAAAGAAATCAAAACGACTCCGGCACAAGATCCTGATATGAAAGGGCTATTCATTACTTTGCAAAATGGTGGACGCCGCGTTGTCTTTAATTTGCCTGCAGATAAACTGACCTCAGGACATGCTTATCGTGTCGAGGTTGATGGTAAATATTTATTCTCAACCGAAGGAGTGCAACCTTATTACGCGTATGCCGGTTATTTGGGCAATGAAGTTTCATTAAACTCTGGTGATGTGAACAGCAAAATCCCTGTCGGTAGCGTTATTACCGCTAAACGTACAACGCCTGATGCGGCGGTTATTGGGCAAATTACCGTCACTCAGGATATGCTTGATGGTAAAAAATCCGTCATCAATGATGGCTCTGTTAAGTCTCTGACTGTACAGAAAATTAACAATGTACCTTATGCTATTGTTGAGTTTGCCAAAGATAAATTACAAAGCAAAGATGGTTCCTCTTATGTCGCTAAAGTAATTGACGATGACCAGCAAATAGGCAATACCATTTTCTATTGCGACAATGGTAAATGTAGCTACGCGAATGCTAGCGATCAGGGCGATAACACCATTCTCGTGAAATCAGATGAAAAAGCGATCTCTGTTGGTGAGACTATTGTCATTGAGCGTACTTCCCCAAATCCGGCATATGTTGCTGAAGTCGTTGTTACCGCTGACATGCTGAAATAACAGTTCTGAATACAGGCTAAACTTGCCTAAAGCGCACCTGAGTAAACGCAGGGGCGCTTTTTTTGTGAAGCATGATTTTGCCGCGGCGGAAAGCAATGCTATTGAAACCATAACCATTCTCATTTACACTTTGATCAGAAATTGTACGGGAGTCGATATGTACGTCTGTCTGTGTAACGGTGTCAGTGATAAGAAGATTCGCCAGGCTGTGCGCCAGTTCAGTCCTCAGTCTTTTCAACAACTCAGAAAGTTTGTTCCGGTCGGGACGCAGTGTGGGAAATGCATTCGTGCCGCACGCGAAATAATGCAGGATGAATTAACCCAACTGCCTGAATTTAAAGAGACCGCCTAAGCAGTCCACTTTTCTCGTTCATTTTTCCGCGGGGTCTACTACGCTTGTAGGTAGTGGAAGCGGAGGAACAATATAATGAAAGGTGATGTTAAGGTTATAAATTATCTCAATAAATTATTGGGAAATGAGCTTGTCGCAATCAACCAGTATTTCTTACATGCCCGCATGTTCAAAAACTGGGGTCTGAAACGTCTTAATGACGTGGAATACCATGAATCTATTGATGAAATGAAACACGCCGATCTCTATATTGAGCGTATTTTATTTCTCGAAGGGTTACCGAATTTGCAGGATTTGGGCAGGCTGCAGATCGGCGAAGATGTCGAGGAAATGCTGCAATCTGACCTCAGGCTGGAACTGGAGGGCGCAAAGGATCTGCGGGAAGCTATTGCCTATGCGGATAGCGTCTTTGATTACGCCAGCCGCGATATGATGATCAAAATTCTGACTGAAGAAGAGCATCACATTGACTGGCTTGAAACTGAGCTGGAACTCATTCAGAAGCTTGGTATTCAGAATTACCTGCAGGCTCAGATTCGCGAAGAGGACTAACCCTTTCTTCGATGTATATTCAGAGCGGTAGGCGTACTCTTACCGCTCTGCCTGTCAATATTGTCAGCCATTCCAGGTTTGCCACAGAAAACTCAGCCAGCCCGCTACGCTCAACCACGGGCCGAAAGCGATGTGCGCTTGTTTGTTGCCGTTTAAGGTAAGGCGACCCAAAGTATAAATTAGCGCCAGCATCGATGACAGTAACAGGATGCCCGGTAACGCCTGCCACCCACACCATGCCCCCAATGCGGCGAGCAATTTGAAATCGCCAAAGCCCATCCCTTCTTTGCCGGCCAACAGCCGAAACGCCTGATAAACCAGCCACAGCGTCAGATAGCCAGCGATTGCCCCCAGTACGGCATCATGCAGATCGATGCGCATAAAAAAACAGTGATAGAGCAAACCCAGCCACAACAGTGGCAATGTCAGTTTGTCGGGCAATAAACAATGCTGTGCGTCGATCTGTGTTAATGCCAGCAGAAACCAAAACAGCAGGCAGATGGCCACGGTTTCAGGGAGCAGGGGGAAGAGGCTGGTCATTAGCGCAAACACCAGGCCACAAATCCCTTCCGTCAAAGGATAGCGCGGGGAGATCCGGGCATGGCAATCACGGCAGCGACCTTTCAACCACAGCCAACTGAGAAGCGGAACGTTATCATGGTAACGAATCGGGTGTTGGCACTGGGGACAACAAGATCCGGGCCAGGCGATATTGCTGAGCGGCGCGTTCTCGTCTTTGAGACCTCGTGGTACCCGGTAGACCACGACATTCATAAAGCTGCCGGTAAGCAAACCTAAAATACCCATCAGGATGATTTCAATGGCTTTATCCATTGGCCTTCACCTCGCGCAGCGTGAGCGTTATCACCTTCACACTGTTTTTCCCCGACGGTTGGGCGGAAAAATCTAAATGAGTGACCTGCAAACCGCTTTGTTGTAACGTCTGAAGCCATGCAAACAGCGTGTTGGCAGGTAATGGCGCAAGAGAGACGGAGAGTGTCTGAGGACCCGTTTTTTGGCTTTTATACTGGATGCGACTCTGTCTGGCTAAACTCGCCAGCCGTTGCTCCATTGTCACTGTGGTCGGATTTACCGGAACAATGCCCTTACGATGAGCGGCGTTGTTCAACCACTCTATCTCTTCTGCGAGCCGTGTGTTCTCATCCGCTAAACGCGCAATACCGTTGTTCAACGGCGTAACGACGCCATAAATGATACTCGCCATTAAACAGATGCCCGCCAGCAGCAGGATGAATACTCTTTCCCGACGCGTTTTGCCTTGCCACCAGATGTTCATGGTTTAACTCCGCTGATTAAGATGGCCAGACCTGCGGTATCAGACGGCTGCACGGAAAAGTTAAAATCGTCATGTGTGCGTTGTATGAATTGTGCCATCTGTCCGGGATCCTCAACTTTCAGGGTTAACGTCAGGGCGCGCTTGTCCCTGTCATAAGCGAACTGACGAATCTTCAACTTCGGCAAATCCTGCAGATTTTGAGCAATCAGTGACAGGCGAGACATGACGTCAGGCCAGGTTTGTGCACTGGCGGACTCGAAGAAGAATTTAAAGTTACTGCTACGCGTGTCTGCCGGGAAATAGCGGCTCCACAGGGCTTTGCCTTGTGCTTTAAGTTCGGCATTTTGTTGGCTAACCTGCCAGAAAACCAGCCCCTTAATGCTCAACCAGACGAAGATCGCCAACACCAATGCGCCGACGGACAGCTTTCTGTAGAACGGTTTAACCTTCACCACCGCCGGGCGCACACGAAATGGGCCGTGGAGCAGGTTTACTTCTGTGATCGTCATCGGCGGGTGATATCCGCCAGTGTCCCTATCTTGCGCAGGCAAAATTTCGGTTGATGCATGGGCCACGGGCAGGGGAGTAAAACTGAGTAATTTTTGTGTTGGGTGGCGCATCAGCAAATGTTCCAGAAGCGCGGTGTTGAGCACTGAAAATTTGTGTTCCGCATAGCGCAGTAGCCAGCGGTCCTGGTGCTGATGGAGCGTCCAGGCCTGCGGCTGAAAAGGCAGATCATAACCGTCGGGTATGGCCTGTCTGACCGTTACGCCCGCCAGGCTGAGGGTGAGCAGAATCTCTGTCAGGACAGCTTTACGGATGCCAGCGAGATGTAACCTGTCATCATTGCGTGCGAGAATGCTCCAGTGAAGATCGTCGGGGTTTTCTGTTACCGTATCTTCAGTCAACCAACCCAGGGTTTGCGTCGTGATGCTGTAATCCTTCACAGGAAGAGTCACTTCACGGAAATAAAAATGCTCTGCACAGAGCAACAGCAGGGCACTTTCTTTTCCGGGTAAATCGCGCAAGCAGTCGGGCTCAGTCAGATCAGTAAACTGGCGTATGACAGGTTCGCCGTGTTCACTGTGGTAACAGCATTCAAGTGTGTTTGCAGCAAGGCGCAAAACCAACAAATCCTTTTTCATCGACTTCCCTTTATGTGTTCATAGACGCCGGCGCGTCGAGCCACGATGACCACTTTTTTCTCTTTCTCATCGTATTCAAGCTGGCTGGTAAAATACTGCCGCCCGTCATCTTGCTGAACCTCTGTTTCCAGCCTGAAAAAATGGCTAAAGGTGGTCAGAATGCCTTTGGCAGCGGCAAAATCTTTGTCATGTCCTGGAAAGGTTTTCTCCAGATAGCCCGCCAGCTGAACCGGATTTTGCCAGGTTTGCGTCGAGCGATTGGCAAACAGTGTTTCGACGTCCTTCACGGAAAGCACGTTGTTAAATATGGCGGCTAGCAGCGATGCATGCCGGGCAGTCAGGGTGCTGACATTGATTTGCAATTCGGTATTGGGTAACGCGCAAAGAATGGGTGCCAATCGTTGATAGAGTTCAGGGGTCATGCCCTGAATACTGTTGAGTTCAGACACACTCACAAAGAGGCTGTTTGCGTTGTCACGTGGGATGTCTTGGGTGCGGTAATACTCACTTTCTGCTCCGGCCCGGCGTGGCAATTCGTCACTGTCGATAAAGTCCGCAATCGAATCAATAATGGTGTCCGCCTGGGCGCCATCCGTGCCGCTGTTGTCTAAAAGGGCGCGGAAAGTTTTCACGCTATAGGGTTCATCATCCAGAGAATCCACCGGCACGGCGGCCAGCACATTGAGATTAAAACAGTTTTGCCCATCTTCAAGATGCCAGTGAAGGCTGCGATCGTCGTTCATCGCAATCTCATGCGGCTGGGCCCAATACTGATCCGGTGAGGTGTATTTGGCATTGTCTTTCAAGTCCTGCTGTAAAATACGCACCGCCTGTTGTTCGGCAATCCCAACGAGTTGATTTTGCGCCAGACGTGAGGTGGTATAACCAGTGCGCTTTAAGTTCACCTGAAAACGTAACGTCATTTCTGTCGCCAGTGCCGCCATGATCGCCAGTATCATCAGCACGACCAGCAGTGCCATGCCTTGTTGCCGTTGTTTCATTGTATTTTTTCCGGCGTTTCAGAGGTGCTGATCCCTGGCTGGGTGTCCTGTTCTGGCAAAAGAACCAGCCGCACAATGGGGCCCGGATCGACCAGGTCGAGGGTAAACTCTACCGCCTGTGGCATTGCCGTTGCTGCATCGCTCTTTTCAAGGAAAGCCCCTTGCGCATAATAGCGCAGGGTAAAACTGTCTACGTTGTCGAGCATGGACATCACGAGCGTCGGTTTCACGGCATCCGGGTATTGCCAGACCTCACGGTATAAAACGCCGTTTTTCAAATACCAGCGGACCCGCTGAATGGCGGGTGTGCAGCAGGCACTCAGTGCGTCGTCAGCGCGGGCGGTCGTCAGCATTAAGTGGCTTTGCCCGGCTTCAATCACCTGTTCACTATGCAGCAGTGGGCGCGGCACAAATTGTCGGATGTCTTTTTCGAGCAGATTGACGGTACGTAATAAGGCGCTGAAACGCTGCTGGTGCTTTTTGGTTGTCTCATTGCTGTTAATCGATGCCGTCAGGAGTTGGCCCGTCATCAGCGTGAGCACTGCAAACAGTACAATAGCGATCAGGACTTCCAGTAAGGTAAAGCCTGACTGGTATTTACGGCTGCGCGGCATTTTGTGGCTCCATCACATAGCGTTCGAGCTGGACTTGTTGCCCGTTTTCCAGCGGGACCTGCACCTGCCAGCGGGTCATGTCTTCTACATCACTTGGCACAATCTCAAGCGTCCATGCCCAGTTGCTGCCACCCATTAACATGCTGCCGTGTTGGGTCTTTTTTTCACCGCTGTTCGCCAATGCGAGTGTGGTCAGTACGTTATCTGCCACCCAGCTGGCGAAAACGTTGTCCCGCATTGCCGTGGTGGCTGAAAGCTGCCCGTTGATACTGGAAATTAACGTCATGCTGACTGCCGCGAAAATCACCATCGCTAAAAGTACTTCCAGGATCGTCATACCGCCTTGCTTTGTTTTCATCGGCCTTCCCCAGGCGTGAAGTGCAGCGGCAAACCGCCTTGGCTGGTGAGGGTGAAAAGAGTTTTGCCCTTGTCGCGATCTTCAACCTGTAAGGTGAACGGCGTCACTTCACCATCGGGGGTGATGATGATTTGCGGTTCTCGGCTTGAGCGTTGTTTGAGCGTGGCGGGTAACAGCTGAATACGCCATGACTCGTCCCATTCGCCTCGCGTCGGGAGGCGGTACTGGCTATCAGGCTGTTGCCACTTTTTTCCTTCCGACACGACAAACTGCCAGTCGGCATCCTCTATTTTCAGACCGATAAGCCTGTTTTCCATGGTTGCCCAGTCAGCGGCGTATTCGACTAGCGCGTTGAGCCGCTCACCGGTTTTGACGGCTTTACCCTGCGAGCCATTCAGCTGGCCGGTGGTCAACATCACCGCCGACACGCTTAAGGCGATAATCACCAGCACCAGTAACATCTCCAGCAGCGTAAAACCCTTCGACGCATTCATGGTTACTTTTTCGCTTTATCCAGGTCCCAGTTATTGATGTCATCTGCCGTACCGGCTTCATTGTCATCACCGGCGGAAATCAGATCGAAGGCCCCATGCTCACCGGGGCTCACCAGCAAATAGTCATTTCCCCATGGGTCTTGTGGTAAGCGTTTGATATAACCCGATTCGTTGTAATTGGCCGGCACCGGATTAGTCGTCGGTTTGCTGACCAGGGAAACCAGGCCCTGACTGGTGGAGGGATATTTATGGTTATCCAGCTTGTACATATCGAGCGCATTCTCAAGTGCGACAATATCACTGACCGCTTTCTGTCGATCGGCACGCTCTTTGTTGCCCATCAGGTTGGGCACCACCAGGCTCGCTAACACGCCAAGAATGACAATGACCACCATGAGTTCCATCAGGGTAAAACCTTGCTGACGATTGTGTTTATTGAATTCCATTTTATGATTCCTAACTTATCAAGGAGTTGAGTTGCAAAATAGGTTGTAAGACCGCCATGATGATGAACAGAACGATGAATGACATCGAGACGACCAGGGCGGGCTCAAAGAGGGCTAATCCCAGGGTGATGCGGTTCTGCAGTAGGGTTTCTTGCTGATCGGCAGCGCGTTCCATAAGTTCTCCCAACAGTCCGCTTTTCTCACCCGATGCGACCATATACAGCGTCATCGGCGGGAAAATCTCGCATTTCTCCAGTGCCGTATGAAATCCCGAACCCTGGCGAACGCGGTCTGCGGCGGCCGTCAGTCGCTGGCGGATTTCGCTGTTCGCTATCCCTTCCCCGGACAACGTCATGCCTTCCAGCAGCGGTACGCCGCTGGCTTGCAGGATGCTCAGCGTACGCAGATAGCGCGCGCAGTTAATCGCCCGAATCAGTCCGCGAAACAGCGGAAAATCGAGCAGTTTCCTGTCCAGTCGATGGCGATTGAGCGGGAGGCGACGCCAGTAGGTAAACCCGGCAATACCTATCAATATGAGCACCATCGCCGCGAAACCGTATGCCTGCAACGCATCGCTGATGGCTAGCAAAATGCGTGTTGTTAACGGCAATTGCTGTTTCATATGGACAAATTGTTCGACGACCTTCGGCACTACTGCTGTGAGCAAAATCGCCACGACGATGATCGCGACGCTGGTCAACATTGCGGGATACACCAGGGCCTGGATGAGGGCGCTGCGGGTTTTCTGGCGTATTTCGTTGTAATCAGCCAGTTTTTCCAGGACAAGGCCGAGCTGACCACTCTTCTCCCCGGCTTTAACCAGGGTGCGGTAAATGCTGTCGAAAACGTGTGGCCACGCGGCGAGGGCATCCGACAGTGGGTGCCCGGAAAGAATATGTTCGCGCAGGCTGGCTAAGATTTTACCCAGGCTGTTGTTTTTGTTTTGCCTGGCGATCACGTGCAAGGCCTCTTCCAGCGGAAGTGAGGCGTTGGCCAGGGTGGCGAGCTGGCGAGTAAAGAGCGAAAGCTCATGACCCTTGAGTTTAAGGTGCGGACGGAAGAGGGCAGATTGGCTGAGCGAGAGTCCTTTTTTCTCATCAATGGCGACAGGAAACAGACCCTGTTCTCGCAGTGCTTCCCGGGCGGCTTTAAGGCTGCTGGCTTCGAGGGTGCCGTGCTTTTTTGTCCCTTTTGCATCGAGGGCGCGCCACTGATAGATCATGAGGCTGTGACCTCGGGATCGTGCTGGGCCGCGGTGACCCGCATCACTTCTTCCAGGGTGGTTTCGCCAGCAATGGCTTTTAAGATGCCATTCTCCTGCAGGCTTGAAGATGTTTTGCGCAGACATTCTCCAATAGCATGTTCGTCCGCATCGCGATGAATGATGGTGCGTAGCGCACTATCCACCACCATGATTTCATGAATCGCCAGGCGGCCGAGATAACCACTGCCCCGACATTGCGGGCAGCCATTTGCCTGCCAGAGTGTTTTAACATCAGGGGCAGCCCTGGACAGTAACGATTGCTGATCGACGGGCACCTCGACCTGCGTCCGGCATGCGGTACATAGCTTACGGACCAGCCGTTGCGCGATAACTCCCGATAATGAAGAGGAGAGCAGAAACGGTTCGACCCCCATGTCACGCAGTCGCGTTACCGCCCCGCTGGCGCTGTTGGTATGCAGCGTGGAGAGCACCAGATGTCCGGTTAATGACGCCTGTACAGCAATCTGCGCGGTTTCGTTATCGCGAATTTCGCCGACCATCACGATGTCCGGATCCTGGCGCAAAATGGCGCGTAATCCACGTGCGAACGACATATCTACTCTGCTGTTAACCTGCGTCTGACCAATACCTTCGAGTTCATATTCGATAGGATCTTCAACGGTCAGGATATTGCGTTGCGGCGCGTTTAATTCTGAAAGCAGCGCATACAGCGTGGTGCTCTTACCTGAGCCTGTCGGGCCGGTGACGAGGATGATGCCGTGCGGTTGCTGAATCAAAAAATTCAGACGCGTAGCTTCAGTTTTACTCAGCCCCATCTTGTCGATGGACAACCGCAGGCTGGATTTATCCAGCAAACGCAGTACCGCGCGTTCACCGTATTGGGAGGGAAGCGTTGAAACACGTACATCAATGTTTCTGCGCCCAAGTCGGAGTGAAATTCGTCCATCCTGCGGCAAACGCTTCTCGGCAATGTCCAGACGAGCCATGACTTTGATGCGCGAGAGCAGCAGCGGCGCTAACTTTTTACCCGGCTGCAGGACCGGACGCAGAACGCCATCAACGCGAAAGCGGATCACCAGTGTTTTTTCAAAGGTCTCAATGTGAATATCGGAAGCACCTTCTTTGACCGCTTCATGCAGAATGGCATTAATCAGGCGAATAACTGGGGCGCTATTTTCTTCACTGAGGAGATCGGCGTTATCCGGTAATTCTTCCGTCAACGCTGCAAGGTCAATGTCCTGATCAAGATCCTGGGCAATCTGCTGAGACTCACCGCTGCTCTGGTGGTAAATCTGCTCCAGCCGCTCTTCAAAGGGCTGGCGTTCAAGCGCTGTAAAGTGCTCGCATTCGCCGTTCAGGTGATGCAAATCCAGTACTTGTTCCAGTGCGGAATCGACGCAATACACTAGCTCGTTACCGACCCTGACCGCGCCATATTTTAGCGCCTGCGCATAGCTGTGCGGCACGATACGCTCCGCCTGCTCCTGTGGCTCCATCGCTAATTCCATCCTGATTATTCCCTAAAAGGATTGCGTGGAGCGGCAGGAGATTGCGTTGCTTGAGGCGCAGAATTTGTTGGTACAGCAGGTATTTTAGGCGCATCAAAATCGATTTCTTTCAACACTGGACGTTCTTCGTCATCGATGCCAACTAAGCCACTTCTTGCGTCATCAATACGCTGTTTCTGCAACGAGCGGAATCGGGTGTATTTCTCTTTTGATAAGGAGCGATAGACCTCATCGTCGCGAATGATCGTCGGCCGGATGAAGACCATCAGATTGCGTTTAGAGATATCGGTCGAGGTGTAACGGAACAGTTGGCCAACGAACGGGATATCGCCCAGTAAGGGGACTTTCGAAACCTGTTCTTTGGAAGAGTCATCAAGTAACCCACCCAGTACCACCGTTTCACCCGTTTTCACCAGCACGGCGTTTTGGATGGTGCGGGTGTTAAACGTCGGGCCGAGATCACTGGAGGTGCCAGAGGACGTATCGACGCTAGAGACTTCCTGCTCGATTTCCATCAGCACGGCATCACCTTCGTTAATTTGTGGTGTCACTTTTAACTTGGTACCGATGGTTTTACGTTCAACGGTGTTAAAGACGTTATCACCGGACGTAGTTTGAGAGCCGGAGAGCACCGGCACATCTTGCCCAACATTGAAGGACGCTTCTTTATTATCCAGAGTGACAATGCTTGGCGTGGCGAGAATATCGTTTTTATTGTTCGAGGAAAGCGCGGTCAGCAATACGCTCCAGTCGCCTTCAAAGAAGCCAGTCGCCAGACCGTTAAAGCTGCTGAGTGCGCTGGAAATCGAGTTATCGCTGCCCATGGAGCCGCTCTTTTTAAACTGGCGCGCGCCCTGGGCTGCATCAAAAATGGGTAATCCGGATTTAGTAAACTGTTGTCCACCCACCTCACTGTTCGCCCATTGCACCCCGAGATTGAGGCCATTTCCATCCTGCACTTCGACAATAATGGCTTCTACCAGCACCTGTGCGCGTCGGATGTCGAGCCGGGCGATGACATTTTCAAGTTCCTGCATGGTGCTTTGATCTGCAGTAATCACCACCGAGTTGGTTTGTTCATCGGCGTTGATTGAAACATCCTCGCGCCCGCTGCTGGCGTGAGACGATGATTTCTGATTGGTAGCAATCTTTTCAGATACCCCGGTCAGCACCTCAACGATTTTGGCAGCTTTGGCATATTTAAGATAAAACACACGAGTGTTGCCTTGGGTACTTTGCTCAACATCCAGTCTGCTAACAAGTGACTTAAGCTTGTTGCGTATCTTTTCCGAACCGCTAATGACAAGTGAGTTTGTACGTTTGTCAGCCACAATTTTGGGTAAGAGGATCTGGGTAGGGTTCTCTTTAGATTCTTCACGCACCAGGTTGTTGATGACTTCAGCGAGGTCGACAGCGGAGGCGTAATGCAGTTTGAGGACTTCACGAGCCTGGGTGCCATTGACGTCGACGCGTTTTATTACCTCGAGAATGCGATTAACGACGTTCGCTTTGCCGGTAATGAGCAACACGTTAGACGGATCATAGTGAACGACATTACCGATGCCACCGCTGTCCATCATCTGCCGCAGCAAAGGGGCCAGCTCACGTACTGGTACGTTCTGTAAGGAGACGACGCGGGTAATGAATTCATCGCCAACAGACGGCGTCGAAGTGTCTTTAATCTCACCCGGGGCTGTTTTCAGTGAGGCTGAGCGCACCACTTTGACCAGCCCATTATCTAGATTGACGACTGAAAACCCATAAATATCAAGTACGCTAAGAAAGAACTGATAGTATTCTTCGTCATTAAAATTATCATAACTCCGTACCGATATATTGCCTTGTACGGACGGCTCAACCAGAATTGTTTTACCTGTGTTCTTACTTACAGCCGCAATAAACTCGCGAATATCCGCATTTTTGAAATTGGCAGAATACTGTGCAGCGTAAGTCTGGCTTGATGGGGTGAAAAATTGTAGCGCCAAAATAAATACGACATATTTACGAAAGAGTTTCATACTATTTACTTCCTTGACCTATTCAACATCCATTGTTGAGGCATTGATTAACTTTTCATTACTGTTACGTAACACAGTGAACTGCGCAGAACTAAGGGTGCCGAGTTCATTCAACGCGACTTTCATTTCTGCGGGGGCGCTCAAAATGTGATTATTGATTTTTAAGGCAATATCCCCTGGCTTGAAACCCATTTTGCTAAAACGGTTAATTGCACCGCGGGGATATAACCTGACACCGGTTAATTTGTCGTTCTCATACACTGGGTTACCAATGATGAAATCACTCAGGAATCGTGCGTTCCCCACCGACTGTGGCAGCTTGCCTGGGAGGGATGGGGCTTCATCAAACAAGGTCATTATCTGTGAGCTACCGTTATTGTTTATATTGACCGTGTTTGCGTCTATTTTTTCAATGAAAACCCCCGGCAAACCCTCAATGTGTTCGCCTTGATTGTAATTTCCAGTAACGCCGCGACTGACAATGATGGCCTGAGAAGATTGGCGTTCGTCACTGGCAATGATTCCTGTTAGCGTCAGGGCAAGCGAGGTCGGTGCGTCTGCTGTAGGGGCATTCCTGACGGTTCCTGGGCTTTCCGCATGACTACCTTCATCCATGTTGAGATCAACACGCATCTTATCGACTACCGGCTGCAATAAAACAGATGAAGCATCGGTGACGCGAATGGATTCGTAAATAGTATTCATGCTGCATATCAATAATGAAAAAATAGGGAGGATCACTCCCGCACACAGCAATTGTTGGCTGTGTTTATGTAGCCAAATAACCAGGCTATTGATGTCAATAATCATTTTTTTCATGGGTGGGGATTTATCGAAAATCGAACGATATTGTATGTTCTTTTCTAATTACATTCAATCTGGCCTGCGATTGACATTTGCCAGGATGTCCTACAGTATAAATATGAATGAAGTGTTTTTGGTGTTTTCCTAATTAATTCCTAAGCATTTTGAATGGCGGAATATTAAAGGTATTGTAAAAATGTCAGGGAGTTACGAGTTCTCTCAGTCCGGATTGATCTCTGAATGGGTGCTAAATGCGTCCTGGTCCGGTGAGGTTGCTGTTTTGTTTGGTAATAAGGGTGTAGGTAAATCAAATCTTATTTATAAATTAAGCAAAGCTAAACCAGATGCGTTATTATTTTTTACTGCTATTCGGGTGGGCAGTGAAATTCAGTTAATGTCTGCGGGAGCACATGAAAAAGAGCATGTGACCTATGCCCATAATCATTTTTGGCTGGATGCTCTACCACTGATTCACACCAGGACCAGGGATGTCATCATAGCTATTGATAATGCAGATCTGCTGGCAGGTCATCTTGGGCATTTCATTCAATCGTTTACCCAGCTCCTCCCCGTGATGGGAGACAAAGCCAAACTTCTACTCGTCGGTAGTGCGAAACTGAAAAAGGCCAAACAGCTGAGTCAATGCCTTCCTTTATATGTCTGTCTGAATCCCCCTTCTGAAACGGAGTGCGGCGACTTCCTGGATTCAATGCACGCTAAAGGTCCGGAAGGGGAGAGGAGCATTTTTCGTCCGGGGTTTGTGCGCCATATCAGTATGGCCACCCGAGGCAATTTGCGGGTGATAAAAAGAATTGTCGAGGTAGCAAAGCAACTCGCAGTGGCGGAACAGTCAACGCACCTCAGCCCCCGCCAGGAGAAACTGGTGATGGCTGCCGCTGGCCTGCCGTATAAATCCAGACCTGGCGCATTTTTAATGATTGCTTATGCGGTGCTGGCATTGGCAATTGGCTGGGGAGGGGCAGATATCATAAAGCTGCCTTTACCGACCCCTCAATGGCTGGATGTGGCCAAACCGGTGGTGCAAGAATCCGCGCCGACAAACATCACCGAGATGACATCAAATGTACGTGATGCCATGCAGCAGCTTTTTGCTACATGGGGATACGACGTATCAGCGGAAGAAGCATGGTGCGAGCAAGCTGACCGCGCCGACCTGGTTTGCGACAGTGGTAATGAAACGGTGATTAATCAGTTGGCGAATAGTGGTTTGCCGTGGATTGCCCGACTCGATGTTGAGAACCATGCGCTTTATGCGGTGGTTATGCGTGTTTCCGATAATGACCTTGATCTTATCATCAATAAAAAAACATGGACGGTCAGTCGTCACTGGTTTGATAGCCATTCTGAAGGTCATTACATCATGATGTGGCCCCCGGCACCTGATGGAAAAAATAGGGTCACGAACAAAAGTAATGCAGAAAGTATTATCTGGCTGGATGCCATGCTCAGCCGCGCGTTGGGTGTGCCGGCGAATGACAGTGGAGACTGGACTCCAACGCTGACCGAAAAGGTTAAACTCTTTCAACGTAATGAGAAGCTGCAGCAGGATGGCGTGCCGGGTAAAGACACGCTCATCAGATTACGTCAGGCACTCGGTGAAGCGCCGAGGTTAATTAATGAAACGACCTCCGGTACGGACTTATCAGCATGGCTGACGTCCCGGTTGCCTCCGGACGTGGATAAGCAGAACAATGCGCGAAAGGAGAAAGCGAAATGATGCGGATTTACGCTGCCTTTGTGGCTCAGCTTGCCAGTGATATGCCTCAGCATGTCGCGAGAGCAGAAAAAAATATAATGCGAAACATATGGTTATGGCTCTGCTTGCTGTTATGGATAGCCTGCGCATTGCTTACCGGCTATTACGCACATTACTACTGGCAACAGCGCCATCCGAACGTCAAAAGCGAAGTAACGGCTAAGCCGGAACAGGAATACCATCTATCCGAGATGCATTATGTTTTTAAAAAACAGCCGCTACCGGCGAGACTTGCGCCTGACGTTCCAGATGATCAACCTGTTGATGAGGACGCTGATACGCCGGCATACGACAATGCCGATGATACGGCAACCGACGACGCAGCTACCGAGGCCGACGATATGCCATCAGAAGAACAGTTACGTAAAGATGCCCTCCGCGAGCAAGTGCAAAAGGCATTGGCTGAAATAGGGGACTAAAGCCGATGAAATCTCCGACCAATGACTGCGCAATTTTGAACCATAAGAACTTGCATTTGCGCTATACGCAAGTATAATGCGCGGGCTGTCATTAGTGACGGCGAGTTCGATATGAACTCCGGCAATGTAGTATGTTGTCGACAATGTTCCCAATTGTGGAACTACGTAAGAACGGCTGCGCTCCCCCATCAATCGTAATGGGTGTGAGGAGTAGCCATTTCGTTTATAAAATAATTGGAGCTCTGGTCTCATGCAGAACCAAAGAATCCGTATCCGCCTTAAAGCGTTTGATCATCGTCTGATTGATCAATCAACCGCGGAAATCGTCGAGACTGCCAAGCGCACTGGTGCGCAGGTACGCGGTCCGATCCCGCTGCCGACCCGCAAAGAGCGCTTTACCGTTCTGATCTCTCCGCACGTTAACAAAGACGCGCGTGATCAGTACGAGATTCGCACTCACAAGCGTCTGGTTGACATCGTTGAGCCAACCGAGAAAACCGTTGATGCTCTGATGCGTCTGGACCTGGCTGCCGGTGTAGACGTGCAGATCAGCCTGGGTTAATCAGGTCATCGAGCGATTGAGAGGTTGATACAATGATTGGTTTAGTCGGTAAAAAAGTGGGTATGACCCGCATCTTCACTGAAGATGGCGTATCTATCCCAGTAACCGTAATCGAAGTTGAAGCAAACCGTGTTACTCAGGTTAAAGACCTGGCTAACGACGGCTACCGTGCTGTTCAAGTTACCACCGGTGCTAAAAAAGCTAGCCGCGTAACTAAGCCGGAAGCAGGTCACTTCGCTAAAGCTGGCGTAGATGCTGGCCGTGGTCTGTGGGAATTCCGCCTCGCTGAAGGCGAAGAGTTCACCGTAGGTCAGGACATTAGCGTTGAACTGTTTGCTGAAGTTAAAAAAGTTGACGTAACCGGTACCTCTAAAGGTAAAGGTTTCGCCGGTACCGTTAAGCGCTGGAACTTCCGTACCCAGGACGCTACTCACGGTAACTCCTTGTCCCACCGCGTTCCGGGTTCTATCGGTCAGAACCAGACTCCGGGCAAAGTGTTCAAAGGCAAGAAGATGGCAGGTCAGCTGGGTAATGAACGCGTTACCGTTCAGAGCTTGGACGTAGTACGTGTTGACGCTGAGCGCAACCTGCTGCTGGTTAAAGGTGCTGTTCCCGGTGCAACCGGTAGCGACCTGATCGTTAAACCAGCTGTGAAGGCGTGAGGAGATAGCAATGGAATTAGTATTGAAAGACGCGCAGAGCGCGCTGACTGTTTCCGAAACTACCTTCGGTCGTGACTTCAACGAAGCGCTGGTTCACCAGGTTGTAGTTGCTTATGCAGCTGGTGCTCGTCAGGGTACTCGTGCTCAGAAGACCCGTGCTGAAGTAACTGGTTCCGGTAAAAAGCCGTGGCGCCAGAAAGGTACCGGCCGTGCGCGTGCAGGTTCTGCAAAGAGCCCAATCTGGCGTTCCGGTGGTGTAACCTTCGCTGCACGCCCGCAGGACCACAGTCAAAAAGTTAACAAAAAGATGTACCGCGGCGCGCTGAAAAGCATTCTGTCCGAACTGGTACGTCAGGATCGTCTGATCGTTGTCGAGACGTTCTCTGTAGAAGCGCCTAAAACTAAGCTGCTTGCACAGAAACTGAAAGACATGGCTCTGGAAGATGTATTAATCATCACCGGTGAGCTGGACGAGAACCTGTTCCTGGCCGCACGTAACCTGCACAAGGTTGACGTACGTGACGCGACTGGTATCGACCCGGTTAGCTTGATCGCCTTCGACAAAGTCGTAATGACTGCCGATGCTGTTAAGCAAGTTGAGGAGATGCTGGCATGATTCGTGAAGAACGTTTGCTGAAAGTGCTTCGTGCACCGCACGTTTCTGAAAAAGCGTCTGCTGCGATGGAAAAAACCAATACCATCGTTCTCAAAGTTGCTATAGACGCGACTAAAGCAGAAGTTAAAGCTGCTGTGCAGAAACTGTTTGAAGTCAAAGTTGATACCGTACGTACCCTGGTCGTTAAAGGCAAGGTGAAGCGTCACGGACAGCGTGTCGGTCGTCGTAGCGACTGGAAAAAAGCTTACGTCACCCTGGAAGAAGGCCAGAATCTGGACTTCGTTGGCGGCGCTGAGTAAGTCGGAGGAGTAATACAATGGCAGTTGTTAAATGTAAACCGACATCTCCGGGTCGTCGCCACGTAGTTAAAGTGGTCAACCCTGAGCTGCATAAGGGCAAACCATTTGCTCCGCTGGTTGAAAAAAACAGCAAATCCGGTGGTCGTAACAACAATGGCCGTATCACCACTCGTCACATTGGTGGTGGTCACAAGCAGGCTTATCGTATTGTTGACTTCAAACGCAACAAAGATGGTATCCCGGCAATTGTTGAGCGTCTTGAGTACGATCCGAACCGTTCCGCGAACATCGCGCTGGTTCTGTACAAAGATGGCGAACGCCGTTACATCCTGGCCCCTAAAGGCCTGAAAGCTGGCGACCAGATTCAGTCTGGCGTTGATGCTGCAATCAAAGCAGGCAACACCCTGCCGATGCGCAATATCCCGGTTGGTTCTACCGTTCATAACGTAGAAATGAAACCAGGTAAAGGCGGTCAGCTGGCACGTTCCGCTGGTACTTACGTTCAGATCGTTGCTCGCGATGGTGCTTATGTCACCCTGCGTCTGCGTTCTGGTGAAATGCGTAAAGTCGAAGCAGACTGCCGTGCAACCCTGGGCGAAGTTGGCAATGCTGAGCATATGCTGCGCGTTCTGGGTAAAGCAGGTGCTGCACGCTGGCGTGGTATTCGCCCTACCGTTCGCGGTACTGCGATGAACCCAGTCGACCACCCACATGGTGGTGGTGAAGGTCGTAACTTTGGTAAGCACCCGGTAACTCCGTGGGGCGTTCAGACCAAAGGTAAGAAGACCCGCAGCAACAAGCGTACTGATAAATTTATCGTACGTCGCCGTAGCAAATAATATTAGAGGATAAGCCATGCCACGTTCTCTCAAGAAAGGTCCTTTTATTGACCTGCACTTGCTGAAGAAGGTAGAGAAAGCGGTGGAAAGCGGTGACAAGAAGCCCCTGCGCACTTGGTCCCGTCGTTCAACGATCTTTCCTAACATGATCGGTTTGACCATCGCTGTCCATAATGGTCGTCAGCACGTTCCGGTATTTGTTTCCGACGAAATGGTCGGTCACAAACTGGGTGAATTCGCACCGACTCGTACTTATCGCGGCCATGCTGCTGATAAAAAAGCGAAGAAGAAATAAGGTAGGAGGAAGAGATGGAAACTTTAGCTCAACATCGCCATGCTCGTTCTTCTGCTCAGAAGGTTCGCCTTGTTGCTGACCTGATTCGCGGTAAGAAAGTGTCGCAGGCCCTGGATATTCTGACCTACACCAATAAGAAAGCGGCTGTACTGGTCAAGAAGGTTCTGGAATCTGCCATTGCTAACGCTGAACACAACGATGGCGCTGACATTGACGATCTGAAAGTTACGAAGATTTTCGTAGACGAAGGCCCTAGCATGAAGCGCATTATGCCTCGTGCAAAAGGTCGTGCAGATCGCATCCTGAAGCGCACCAGCCACATTACTGTGGTTGTGTCCGATCGCTGAGACTCTGGAGACTAGCAATGGGTCAGAAAGTACATCCTAATGGTATTCGCCTGGGTATTGTAAAACCTTGGAACTCTACCTGGTTTGCGAACACCAAAGAATTCGCTGACAACCTGGACAGCGATTTTAAAGTACGTCAGTACCTGACTAAGGAACTGGCAAAAGCGTCCGTATCTCGTATCGTAATCGAGCGTCCAGCTAAGAGCATCCGTGTGACTATTCACACTGCTCGTCCTGGCATCGTAATCGGTAAGAAAGGCGAAGACGTAGAAAAACTGCGCAAGGTCGTAGCGGATATCGCTGGCGTTCCTGCACAGATCAATATCGCCGAAGTTCGTAAGCCAGAACTGGACGCAAAATTGGTTGCTGACAGCATCACTTCTCAGCTGGAACGTCGCGTTATGTTCCGTCGTGCTATGAAGCGTGCTGTACAGAACGCAATGCGTCTTGGCGCTAAAGGGATTAAAGTTGAAGTTAGCGGCCGTCTGGGCGGCGCGGAAATCGCACGTACCGAATGGTACCGCGAAGGTCGCGTACCTCTGCACACTCTGCGTGCTGACATTGACTACAACACCTCTGAAGCGCACACCACTTACGGTGTAATCGGCGTTAAGGTATGGATCTTCAAAGGCGAGATCCTGGGTGGTATGGCTGCTGTTGAACAACCGGAACCGGCTGCTCAACCTAAAAAGCAGCAGCGTAAAGGCCGTAAATAAGGAGCGTCGCTGATGTTACAACCAAAGCGTACAAAATTCCGTAAAGTGCACAAAGGCCGCAACCGTGGTCTGGCGCAGGGTACGGATGTTAGCTTCGGCACTTTCGGTCTGAAAGCTGTTGGCCGTGGTCGTCTGACTGCACGTCAGATCGAAGCAGCACGTCGTGCTATGACCCGTGCAGTTAAGCGTCAAGGTAAGATCTGGATCCGTGTATTCCCGGACAAACCGATCACCGAGAAGCCGCTGGAAGTTCGTATGGGTAAAGGTAAAGGTAACGTGGAGTATTGGGTTGCCTTGATTCAGCCGGGTAAAGTCCTGTATGAAATGGACGGTGTTCCGGAAGAGCTGGCCCGTGAAGCCTTCGGCCTGGCAGCAGCGAAACTGCCTATCAAAACCACCTTTGTAACTAAGACGGTGATGTAATGAAAGCAAATGAGCTGCGTGAAAAGAGCGTTGAAGAGCTGAACACCGAGCTGCTTAACCTGCTGCGCGAGCAATTCAACCTGCGTATGCAGGCTGCTAGCGGCCAGCTGCAACAGACTCACCTGCAGAAGCAGGTTCGTCGTAATATTGCACGTGTTAAGACTTTACTGACTCAGAAGGCGGGTGCGTAATGACCGATAAAATCCGTACTCTGCAAGGTCGCGTTGTCAGCGATAAAATGGAGAAATCCATTGTTGTTGCCATCGAACGCGTTGTGAAGCACCCGATCTACGGGAAATTCATCAAACGTACGACCAAACTGCACGTACATGACGAGAACAACGAATGTGGTATCGGCGACGTGGTAATTATCCGCGAATGCCGTCCACTGTCCAAGACTAAGTCCTGGACACTGGTTCGCGTTGTAGAGAAAGCGGTTCTGTAATACAGTACGCATTCTCAAACGGGTAAACGGCTCAGAAATGAGCCGTTTATTTTTTCTACCCATAATCTGGAACCGGTGTTATAATGCCGCGCCCCCGATATGGGGTTTTTTAACGGCTCTGATTTTAGGGTCTCAGTAGTAGTTGACATTAGCGGAGCACTAAAATGATCCAAGAACAGACTATGCTGAACGTCGCCGACAACTCCGGTGCGCGTCGCGTAATGTGTATCAAGGTTCTGGGTGGCTCGCACCGTCGCTACGCAGGCGTCGGCGATATCATCAAGATTACCATCAAGGAAGCAATTCCGCGTGGTAAGGTGAAAAAAGGCGATGTGCTGAAAGCGGTAGTGGTGCGCACCAAGAAGGGTGTTCGTCGCCCGGACGGTTCTGTCATTCGCTTCGATGGTAATGCATGCGTTATTTTAAACAATAACAGCGAGCAGCCAATCGGCACGCGTATTTTTGGGCCGGTAACTCGTGAACTGCGTAATGAAAAGTTCATGAAAATTATCTCTCTGGCACCAGAAGTACTCTAAGGAGCGAATCATGGCAGCGAAGATCCGTCGTGATGACGAAGTTATCGTGTTAACCGGTAAAGATAAAGGTAAACGCGGTAAAGTAAAAAATGTCCTGTCTTCCGGCAAGGTCATTGTTGAAGGTATCAACCTGGTTAAGAAACATCAGAAGCCGGTTCCGGCCCTGAACCAACCAGGTGGCATTGTTGAGAAAGAAGCTGCGCTTCAGATCTCTAACATTGCACTCTTCAATGCGGCAACCGGCAAGGCTGACCGTGTAGGCTTTAGATTCGAAGACGGCAAAAAAGTCCGTTTCTTCAAGTCTAATAGCGAAACTATCAAGTAATTTGGAGTAGTACGATGGCGAAACTGCATGATTACTACAAAGACGAAGTAGTTAAGAAACTCATGACTGAGTTTAGCTACAATTCTGTCATGCAAGTCCCTCGGGTCGAGAAGATCACCCTGAACATGGGTGTTGGTGAAGCGATCGCTGATAAGAAACTGCTGGATAATGCAGCAGCTGATTTGACAGCTATCTCCGGTCAAAAGCCGTTGATCACCAAAGCACGCAAATCAGTTGCAGGCTTCAAAATCCGTCAGGGCTATCCGATCGGCTGTAAAGTAACTCTGCGTGGCGAACGCATGTGGGAGTTCCTTGAGCGCCTGATCACTATTGCTGTTCCACGTATTCGTGACTTCCGTGGCTTGTCCGCTAAGTCTTTCGATGGTCGTGGTAACTACAGCATGGGTGTCCGTGAGCAGATCATCTTCCCAGAAATCGACTATGACAAAGTCGACCGCGTGCGTGGTTTGGATATTACCATTACCACTACTGCGAATTCTGATGAAGAAGGCCGTGCTCTGCTGGCTGCCTTTGACTTCCCGTTCCGCAAGTAAGGTAGGGTTACTTAATGGCTAAGCAATCAATGAAAGCACGCGAAGTTAAACGCGTAGCTTTAGCTGAAAAATACTTCGCGAAACGCGCTGAACTGAAAGCGATCATCTCTGATGTAAACGCTTCTGACGAAGATCGTTGGAACGCAGTTCTCAAGCTGCAAAGTCTGCCGCGTGATTCCAGCCCGTCCCGTCAGCGTAACCGCTGCCGCCAGACTGGTCGTCCACATGGTTATGTGGGCAAGTTCGGGTTGAGCCGTATCAAGCTTCGTGAAGCCGCAATGCGCGGTGAAGTACCTGGCTTGAAAAAGGCTAGCTGGTAATTGTCACCAATTGAATCACGGGAGTAAAGACAGATGAGCATGCAAGATCCGATCGCGGATATGCTGACCCGTATCCGTAACGGTCAGGCCGCGAACAAAGCTGCGGTCACCATGCCTTCCTCCAAGCTGAAAGTGGCAATTGCCAACGTGCTGAAGGAAGAAGGTTTTATTGAAGAATTTAAAGTTGAAGGCGACACCAAGCCGGAACTGGAAGTGACTCTTAAGTACTTCCAGGGTAAAGCTGTTGTAGAAAGCATTCAGCGTGTCAGCCGCCCAGGTCTGCGCATCTATAAGAAAAAAGATGAGCTGCCGAAAGTTATGGCGGGTCTGGGTATCGCAGTTATTTCTACCTCTAAAGGTGTTATGACTGATCGTGCAGCGCGCCAAGCTGGTCTTGGTGGCGAAATTATCTGCTACGTAGCCTAATCGGAGGAAAAAATGTCTCGTGTTGCTAAAGCACCGGTCGTTGTTCCTGCCGGCGTTGATGTAAAAATCGACGGTCAGGTTATTACGATCAAAGGTAAAAACGGCGAGCTGACTCGTACTCTCAACGCTGCTGTTGAAGTTAAACATGCTGATAATGCTCTGACCTTCGGTCCACGTGATGGTTTCGTGGATGGTTGGGCTCAGGCTGGTACCGCGCGTGCCCTGCTGAACTCAATGGTTGTCGGTGTTACCGAAGGCTTCACTAAGAAGCTGCAGCTGGTTGGTGTAGGTTATCGTGCAGCGATCAAAGGAAACGCAGTAAACCTGTCTTTAGGTTTCTCGCATCCTGTTGAACATCAGCTGCCAGCAGGTATTACTGCAGAATGTCCGACTCAAACTGAAATCGTGCTGAAAGGCGCTGATAAGCAGGTGATCGGTCAGGTTGCAGCAGATCTGCGCGCCTACCGTCGTCCTGAGCCTTATAAAGGCAAGGGTGTTCGTTACGCCGACGAAGTCGTGCGTACCAAAGAGGCTAAGAAGAAGTAAGGTAACACTATGGATAAGAAATCTGCTCGTATCCGTCGTGCGACCCGCGCACGCCGCAAGCTCCAAGAGCTGGGCGCAACTCGCCTGGTGGTACATCGTACCCCGCGTCATATTTACGCACAGGTAATTGCACCGAACGGTTCTGAAGTTCTGGTAGCTGCTTCTACTGTAGAAAAAGCTATCTCTGAACAACTGAAGTACACCGGTAACAAAGACGCTGCAGCAGCTGTGGGTAAAGCTGTCGCTGAACGCGCTCTGGAAAAAGGCATCAAAGATGTTTCTTTTGACCGTTCCGGGTTCCAATATCATGGTCGTGTCCAGGCACTGGCAGATGCTGCCCGTGAAGCTGGCCTCCAGTTCTAAGGTAGAGGTGTAAGATGGCTCACATCGAAAAACAAGCTGGCGAACTGCAGGAAAAGCTGATCGCGGTTAACCGCGTATCTAAAACCGTAAAAGGTGGTCGTATTTTCTCCTTCACAGCTTTGACTGTAGTTGGTGATGGTAACGGTCGCGTAGGTTTTGGTTACGGTAAAGCGCGTGAAGTTCCAGCAGCGATCCAGAAAGCGATGGAAAAAGCCCGTCGCAATATGATTAACGTCGCGCTGAACCACGGCACCCTGCAACACCCTGTAAAAGGTGTTCACACGGGTTCTCGTGTATTCATGCAGCCGGCTTCTGAAGGTACCGGTATCATCGCCGGTGGTGCAATGCGCGCCGTCCTGGAAGTCGCTGGAGTTCATAACGTTCTGGCTAAAGCGTATGGTTCCACCAACCCGATTAACGTGGTTCGTGCAACTATCGATGGCCTGGAAAATATGAATTCTCCAGAAATGGTCGCTGCCAAGCGTGGTAAATCCGTTGAAGAAATTCTGGGGTAATGACCATGGCAAAGACTATTAAAATTACTCAAACCCGCAGTGCAATCGGTCGTCTGCCGAAACACAAGGCAACGCTGCTTGGCCTGGGTCTGCGTCGTATTGGCCACACCGTAGAACGCGAGGATACTCCCGCTGTTCGTGGTATGGTCAACGCGGTTTCCTACATGGTTAAAGTTGAGGAGTAAGAGATGCGTTTAAATACTCTGTCTCCGGCCGAAGGCTCCAAAAAGGCGGGTAAACGCCTGGGTCGTGGTATCGGTTCTGGTCTCGGTAAAACCGGTGGTCGTGGTCACAAAGGTCAGAACTCTCGTTCTGGCGGTGGCGTACGTCGCGGTTTCGAGGGTGGCCAGATGCCTCTGTACCGTCGTCTGCCGAAGTTCGGTTTCACTTCACGTAAAGCAATGATCACAGCTGAAGTTCGTCTGTCTGATCTGGCTAAAGTAGAAGGCGACGTTGTAGACCTGAACACGCTGAAAGCGGCTAACATTATCGGTATCCAGATCGAATTCGCGAAAGTGATTCTGGCTGGTGAAGTAACTCGTCCGGTAACTGTTAACGGCCTGCGCGTGTCTAAAGGCGCTCGTGCTGCTATCGAAGCTGCTGGCGGTAAAATTGAGGAATAAGTAGCAGAATGGCTAAGCAACCGGGATTAGATTTTCAAAGTGCCAAAGGTGGGTTCGGCGAACTGAAACGCAGACTTCTGTTTGTGATTGGTGCGCTGATTGTGTTCCGTATTGGCTCTTTTATTCCGATCCCTGGTATCGATGCCGCTGTACTTGCCAAACTGCTTGAGCAACAGCGAGGCACCATCATTGAAATGTTTAACATGTTCTCTGGTGGTGCTCTCAGCCGTGCTTCTATCTTTGCCTTGGGTATCATGCCGTACATTTCGGCATCGATCATTATCCAGCTGCTGACGGTAGTTCACCCGACGCTGGCAGAGATCAAGAAGGAAGGGGAATCTGGCCGTCGTAAGATTAGTCAGTACACCCGCTACGGCACTCTGGTGCTGGCAATATTCCAGGCAACCGGTATTGCTACCGGTCTGCCGAATATGCCTGGTATGCAAGGCCTGGTGATTAATCCGGGCTTTGCATTCTACTTCACCGCTGTTGTAAGTCTGGTCACAGGGACTATGTTCCTGATGTGGCTCGGCGAACAGATTACTGAACGTGGTATCGGTAACGGTATCTCGATCATTATCTTCGCCGGTATCGTTGCGGGTCTCCCGCCGGCCATCGCCCATACTATCGAGCAAGCGCGTCAAGGCGACCTGCACTTCCTCCTGTTGCTGTTGGTTGCAGTATTAGTATTTGCAGTGACCTTCTTTGTTGTGTTTGTTGAACGTGGTCAACGCCGCATTGTGGTAAACTACGCGAAACGCCAGCAAGGTCGTCGTGTCTATGCTGCACAGAGCACACATTTACCGCTGAAAGTGAATATGGCGGGGGTAATCCCGGCAATCTTCGCTTCCAGTATTATTCTGTTCCCGGCGACCATCGCGTCATGGTTCGGGGGCGGTACTGGTTGGAACTGGCTGACAACAATTTCGCTGTATTTGCAGCCTGGGCAACCGCTTTATGTGTTACTCTATGCGTCTGCAATCATCTTCTTCTGTTTCTTCTATACGGCGTTGGTTTTCAACCCGCGTGAAACAGCAGATAACCTGAAGAAGTCCGGTGCATTCGTACCAGGAATTCGTCCGGGAGAACAAACGGCGAAGTATATCGATAAAGTAATGACCCGCCTGACTTTGGTTGGTGCGTTGTACATCACTTTTATCTGCCTGATCCCGGAGTTCATGCGTGATGCAATGAAAGTGCCGTTCTACTTCGGTGGAACATCGTTACTTATCGTTGTTGTCGTGATTATGGACTTTATGGCTCAAGTGCAAACTCTGATGATGTCTAGTCAGTATGAGTCTGCATTGAAGAAGGCGAACCTGAAAGGCTACGGCCGTTAATGGTCGCCTGAGAAGTTACGGAGAGTAAAAATGAAAGTTCGTGCTTCCGTCAAGAAATTATGCCGTAACTGCAAAATCGTTAAGCGTGATGGTGTCATCCGTGTGATTTGCAGTGCCGAGCCGAAGCATAAACAGCGCCAAGGCTGATTATTTCGCATATTTTTCTTGCAAAGTTGGGTTGAGCTGGCTAGATTAGCCAGCCAATCTTTTTGTATGTCTGTACGTATCCATTTGAGTATCCTGAAAACGGGCTTTTCGGCATGGTGCGTACATATTAAATAGTAGGAGTGCATAGTGGCCCGTATAGCAGGCATTAACATTCCTGATCAGAAACATGCCGTGATCGCATTAACTTCGATCTTCGGTGTCGGCAAAACTCGTTCCAAAGCCATTTTGGCGGCGGCGGGCATTGCTGAAGATGTTAAGATCAGTGAGCTGTCTGAAGAACAAATCGACACGCTGCGTGACGAAGTTGCCAAATTTGTCGTTGAAGGTGATCTGCGCCGTGAAATCAGCATGAGCATCAAGCGCCTGATGGATCTTGGTTGCTATCGCGGTTTGCGTCATCGTCGTGGTCTGCCAGTGCGCGGTCAACGTACGAAGACCAACGCACGTACCCGTAAGGGTCCGCGCAAACCGATCAAGAAATAATCGGGGTGATTGAATAATGGCAAAGGCACCAGTTCGTGCACGTAAGCGTGTAAGAAAACAAGTCTCTGACGGCGTGGCTCATATCCATGCTTCTTTCAACAACACCATCGTTACCATCAGCGATCGCCAAGGTAATGCACTGGGTTGGGCAACAGCCGGTGGTTCCGGTTTCCGTGGTTCACGCAAATCCACTCCGTTTGCAGCTCAGGTTGCAGCAGAGCGTTGCGCTGAAGCCGTAAAAGATTACGGTATCAAGAATCTGGAAGTTATGGTCAAAGGTCCGGGTCCGGGTCGCGAATCTACCATTCGTGCTCTGAACGCCGCTGGTTTCCGCATCACTAATATTACTGATGTGACTCCGATCCCTCATAACGGTTGTCGTCCGCCGAAAAAACGTCGCGTATAACGCCACGTTTTCCAGGTTAGTTGGAGATAGAAAATGGCAAGATATTTGGGTCCTAAGCTCAAGCTGAGCCGTCGTGAGGGCACCGACTTATTCCTTAAGTCTGGCGTTCGCGCGATCGATACCAAGTGTAAAATTGAACAAGCTCCTGGCCAGCACGGTGCGCGTAAACCGCGTCTGTCTGACTATGGTGTGCAGTTGCGTGAAAAGCAAAAAGTTCGCCGTATCTACGGTGTGCTGGAGCGTCAGTTCCGTAACTACTACAAAGAAGCAGCACGTCTGAAAGGCAACACCGGTGAAAACCTGTTGGCTCTGCTGGAAGGTCGTCTGGACAACGTTGTATACCGTATGGGCTTCGGCGCTACTCGTGCTGAATCACGTCAGCTGGTTAGCCACAAAGCTATCATGGTAAACGGTCGTGTTGTTAACATCGCTTCTTATCAGGTTAAAGCGAATGACGTTGTCAGCGTTCGTGAGAAAGCGAAAAAGCAATCTCGCGTGAAAGCCGCTCTTGAGCTGGCTGAGCAGCGTGAAAAGCCAACCTGGCTGGAAGTTGATGCTGGCAAGATGGAAGGTACGTTCAAGCGTCAGCCTGAGCGTTCTGATCTGTCTGCGGACATTAACGAACACCTGATCGTCGAGCTTTACTCCAAGTAAAGCTTAGTACCAAAGAGAGGACACAATGCAGGGTTCTGTGACAGAGTTTCTAAAACCGCGCCTGGTCGATATCGAGCAAGTGAGTTCGACGCACGCCAAGGTGACCCTTGAGCCTTTAGAGCGTGGCTTCGGCCATACTTTGGGTAACGCACTGCGCCGTATTCTGCTCTCATCGATGCCGGGTTGCGCGGTGACCGAGGTTGAGATTGATGGTGTACTTCATGAGTACAGCACCAAAGAAGGCATTCAGGAAGATATCCTTGAAATCCTTCTCAACCTGAAAGGGCTTGCGGTGAGAGTTCAGGGTAAAGATGAAGTTATTCTTACTCTGAATAAATCTGGCATTGGCCCTGTGACCGCAGCCGACATCACCCACGACGGTGATGTTGAAATCGTCAAGCCGCAGCATGTTATCTGCCACCTGACCGATGAGAACGCATCTATTAATATGCGTATCAAAGTTCAGCGCGGTCGTGGTTATGTGCCGGCTTCTGCCCGAATTCATTCGGAAGAAGATGAGCGCCCAATCGGCCGTCTGCTGGTCGACGCCTGCTACAGCCCTGTAGAGCGTATTGCCTACAATGTTGAAGCAGCGCGTGTTGAGCAGCGTACCGACCTGGACAAGCTGGTCATCGAAATGGAAACCAACGGCACAATCGATCCTGAAGAGGCGATTCGTCGTGCGGCAACCATTCTGGCGGAACAACTTGAAGCTTTCGTTGACTTACGTGATGTACGTCAGCCGGAAGTTAAAGAAGAGAAACCAGAGTTCGATCCGATCTTGCTGCGCCCTGTTGACGATCTGGAATTGACTGTCCGCTCTGCTAACTGCCTTAAGGCAGAAGCTATCCACTATATCGGTGATCTGGTACAGCGTACCGAGGTTGAGTTGCTGAAAACGCCGAACCTGGGTAAAAAATCTCTTACCGAGATTAAAGACGTGCTGGCTTCTCGTGGTCTGTCACTGGGCATGCGCCTGGAAAACTGGCCGCCGGCAAGCATTGCTGACGAGTAACCGGATCACAGGTTAAGGTTTTACTGAGAAGGATAAGGTCATGCGCCATCGTAAGAGTGGTCGTCAACTGAACCGCAACAGCAGCCATCGCCAGGCTATGTTCCGCAATATGGCAGGTTCACTGGTTCGTCATGAGATCATCAAGACGACCCTGCCTAAAGCGAAAGAGCTGCGTCGCGTAGTTGAGCCGCTGATTACTCTTGCCAAGACTGATAGCGTTGCTAATCGTCGTCTGGCATTCGCCCGTACTCGTGATAACGAGATCGTGGCAAAACTGTTTAACGAACTGGGCCCGCGTTTCGCGAGCCGTGCCGGTGGTTACACTCGTATTCTGAAGTGTGGCTTCCGTGCAGGCGACAATGCGCCGATGGCATACATCGAGCTCGTTGATCGTTCTGAATCGAAAGCAGAAGCAGCTGCAGAGTAATCTGCAGTGATTTGAAAAAACCCGCTTCGGCGGGTTTTTTTATACCCTCAGAATCCCCACTTCACTACAATAACAGTACTATTTTCGTTCACCCGGACGCGCACGATGTGGTTACTAGATCAGTGGGCCGAGCGTCATATTAACGATGCACAAAGCAAAGGTGACTTTGATTCCCTGCCTGGCAGCGGTGAGCCTCTGCTTCTTGATGACGATTTGCATGTTCCTGTGGAATTGCGAGCAGGCTATCGGCTACTTAAAAATGCGGGATGTTTGCCTCCAGAACTGGAGCAGCGTAAAGAGGCCGTTGAACTTGCCGATCTTTTAAAGGAGATCCGCCAAGACGATCCTCGTTTCACTGAACTCCAGCGCCGTCTTACTCTGCTTGAACTCAAACTGCGACAGTCTGGAATTAACACTGATTTTTTACGCGGTGAGTATGCCGATGAGCTGCTCAACAAAATCAACGAGGAGCCATAATGTTCCGTATTGGTGAACTGGCAAAGCTTGCTGGCGTAACACCCGACACCATCCGCTATTATGAAAAACAGCAGATGATGGATAACCCTGTGCGCACCGAAGGGGGCTTCCGACTTTATACCGACAGTGACCTGCAGCGCTTACGTTTCATTCGTCACGGCAGCCAGTTAGGATTTACGCTTGAAGCGATTCGTGAGCTTCTATCCATCCGTGTCGATCCTGAACATCACACCTGTCAGGAATCGAAAGGTATTGTTCAGGCGCGACTGAGTGAAGTTGAAGCCAGAATTGCGCAGCTGGAAACCATGCGACGTTCTTTGCAGCGCCTAAATGACGCATGCTGTGGAACTGCGCACAGCAGCGTTTATTGTTCAATCCTTGAAGCTCTGGAGCAAGGAGCAGAAACGGATAAGGCAGGATGTTGATTTCACAACAACCCGGGATTACACTCCCGCCGTCTTCTACACAAAATCGGAGAAAATATGAGCCGCTATCAGCACACGAAGGGGCAAATCAAAGACAACGCGATCGAAGCGTTACTTCATGACCCGCTGTTTCGCCAACGCGTTGAGAAAAGTAAGAAAGGGAAAGGGAGTTTTGAGCGCAAGGGCAAACACGGTAACCGGGGCAATTGGGAGGCCAGTGGCAAGAAAGTGATTCACTTTTTTACCACTGGCCTTCTGCTTTCAGTGTCCTGATTAAGAACGTGTATTTTGTTCTTTCAGAAGGTCACGAATTTCAGTCAGCAGAACTTCTTCTTTCGTTGGCGCAGGTGCTGCCGCCGGTTCTTCTTTTTTACGATTCAGTTTGTTGATCAGTTTGATTGCCATAAAGATGGCAAAGGCCACGATTACGAAATCAAAGATGTTCTGAATGAATATTCCGTAGTGCATAACAACTGCCGGGACATCACCCTGCGCGGCGCGCAGCGTCACGGCAAACTGCTTAAAGTCGACCCCGCCGATCACTAATCCCAACGGGGGCATAATAATATCGGCAACCAGTGACGATACTATTTTACCGAATGCCGCACCAATAATGACACCCACTGCCAAATCAACAACGTTTCCGCGCATCGCGAATTCGCGAAACTCTTTAATAATGCTCATTTTATTCTCCTTGTGCCAGCTGACATTTATAAGTTTAACAAATGTTTAGTCGATTTCCATTACAGACGGGATGTCAGATGGAATAAATAACCCATAAATAATAAAGGGTTAATAAAAAAGGTGCTCATTTGAGCACCTTTTACGGTTACAGGAAGAAGGGACTTGGTTGGAAGAGTCGCTCGACGTCTGTAATAAACTTTTTATCCGTCAGGAACATAATGACGTGGTCGCCTTGCTCAATGCGTAAATTATCGTTGGCGATCAGCACTTCATTGCCGCGAACTACGGCGCCAATGATTGTGCCTGGCGGTAGCTTAATATCGTCAATTACGCGACCGACTACCCGGGATGTACTTTCATCCCCATGGGCCACGGCCTCAATGGCTTCTGCCACACCGCGACGAAGAGAAGATACGCCGACGATATCCGCTTTACGCACATGGCTTAGCAGTGCAGAAATGGTCGCTTGCTGAGGAGAAATCGCGATGTCAATCACGCTCCCCTGAACCAGGTCGACATATGCCCGGCGTTGGATCAGTACCATGACCTTTTTGGCACCCATGCGTTTTGCCAGCATGGCCGACATGATGTTCGCTTCGTCATCGTTGGTGACCGCAATGAAGAGATCAACTTGATCGATATGCTCCTCAGCCAATAATTCCTGATCCGAAGCATCACCGTAAAATACGATCGTGTTCTGCAGTTTCTCAGCCAGTTCGGCAGCGCGTTGCTGATCGCGTTCGATCAACTTCACGCTGTACTCTTTCTCCAGGCGGTGTGCCAGTCCGGCCCCGATATTCCCACCGCCGACAAGCATGATGCGTTTGTACGGTTTTTCCAGTCGTTGAAGTTCACTCATTACTGCGCGAATGTGTTGTGATGCGGCAATGAAGAAGACTTCATCGCCCGCTTCGACGATGGTCGAACCCTGTGGACGGATCGGCCTGTCATGACGGAAAATCGCCGCAACGCGGGTATCGATATGCGGCATATGTTCGCGCATTGTGGAGAGTGCATTTCCGACCAGAGGCCCGCCATAGTAAGCTTTCACCACCGCCAAGCTGACTTTCCCTTCCGCGAAATTGACGACCTGTAATGCACCCGGATACTCAATCAGGCGATACATGTTATCGATCACCAGCTGTTCCGGCGCGATCAGGTGATCGATCGGCACAGCCTCTGAATGGAAAAGTTTGTCAGCGTCACGAACGTAGTCAGGTGAACGAATACGAGCAATGCGGTTCGGTGTGTTAAATAATGAATAGGCAACCTGACAGGCCACCATATTTGTTTCGTCAGAGCTGGTTACTGCGACCAGCATATCAGCATCATCCGCGCCTGCTTCACGCAAAACACGAGGATGCGAGCCATGACCCTGCACAACGCGAAGATCGAACTTATCCTGCAGGCTGCGTAACCGGTCACCGTTGGTATCTACCACGGTGATATCGTTGTTTTCGCCGACGAGGTTCTCCGCCAGCGTGCCACCCACTTGTCCGGCACCCAGTATGATAATTTTCATCAGTCGCGATCCGTTATTTCATCACTGTTTGATTAGCTTAGCGTAAAAGAATCCGTCGCCTTCTTCTGCCGCTGGCAGATTCTGCACACCCGGACGCTCTGCGCTGCCAGTTTCGTGGAGTACCGCATCAGGCGTGCGTTTCAGGAACGCGGAAATTTGCTCGCAGTTTTCTTCCGGCAAAATTGAGCAGGTCGCATACACCAAGGTGCCACCTGTTTTAAGGTGCGGCCAAGTTGCATCCAGAATTTCGCTCTGTAGCTGTGCCAATTCGGCAATATCGCGATCGCGGCGTAGCCATTTGATATCCGGATGGCGGCGGATGACTCCCGTTGCTGAACAGGGTGCATCCAAAAGGATACGATCGAACTGTTGTTCGCCGCACCACTGTGCTGGATAGCGGCCATCGCCCTGTTTGACGTCGGCTTTCATGCCCAGACGTTCCAGGTTTTCATACACGCGTGACAGGCGCTGTTCGTCAACGTCGACGGCCATCACGCTTGCTTCCGGCGCGACTTCCAGAATATGAGTTGTTTTACCGCCTGGAGCCGCACATAAATCCAGAATGGCCTCTCCATTTTTCGGCATCAAATAGTTCATGCAGCCTTGTGCCGAAGCATCTTGCACCGTCACCCAACCTTCCTCGAAACCAGGTAGGGCAAATACCGGTGCCGGTGTTTCCAGGCGCACGGCATCGGGATACGCATTATGCGCAAAACCCTTCATGCCTGCCTGGTCCAGCAATGCCAGCCATTCATCGCGTGAATGATGATTACGGTTAACACGCAACCACATTGGCGGACGCAGGTTGTTCGATTCAAGAATGGATTGCCACTGTTGTGGATAAGCTTTCTTGATGCGTTTTACCAGCCAGGCAGGGTGCAGGAAACGACTTTCCGTCGCGGCAAATTCTTCAAGCAGCGCTTCTTGATTACGCTGGAACTGGCGCAGCACGCCATTGATCAGCCCTTTCAGCTGCGGTCGCTTGATGGCAACCGCACCTTCTACCGTTTCGGCAAGAGCTGCATGGGGAGGAATTCGGGTATGCAGCAGCTGATAAAAACCTACCATGATCAGGTAATGCACGGTGCGCTGTTTACCGGTCATCGGACGCGCCATCAGCTTGTTGACCAGCCAGTCTAGCTGGGAGAGCGTGCGCAGCACGCCGAAGCTCAGTTCTTGTAATAGCGCTCTGTCTTTATCAGCCACTTTTTGCTGCATGGCGGGCAGGACATTGCTTAAAGACTGGCCTTGTTCCAGCACTTGCTCAACGGCAAGGGCTGCCAGACTACGTAAATTTGTATTTTTTTTCATAAGCGTAAAAATGAAAAGGCCCGGCAATACCGGGCTTGAAGTAAGGGGACGTCAGGCAAGACGGTTACCGGGAATAAACCACTCCCGGCGCGAATTTAAAAGATCCTGTGCGCTCATGGCTTTTTTACCTGCGGGTTGCAGCGATAGCAGGTTCAGGATGCCATTACCGGTCGCGACCTGAATACCATGTTTATTGGCATCGACAATGGTGCCCGGCGCGGCGTCTATTTCAGTGCGGATAACGGATGCCTGCCAAACTTTGACCGGTTGACCATCAATCTCAAGCCAGCTCATTGGCCATGGGTTAAAGGCTCGAATGCAACGCTCAAGTTGCTCCGCCGACAATGACCAGTCGACGCGCGCTTCTTCTTTACTGAGCTTTTCGGCATGAGTGACCAGCGCTTCATCCTGAACTTCAGGTTTTGCTGTGCCGTTTGCCAGCTGCTTCAGTGTTTCGATCAGGCCCTGTGGACCCATCTCTGCGAGCTTATCGTACAGCGAACCGCTGGTATCTTCTGCGGTAATCGGGCAGGAGAGTTTATGCAGCATATCGCCGGTATCAAGACCCACATCCATCTGCATGATGGTGACGCCGGTTTCGGCATCTCCAGCCCAAAGTGAACGCTGGATGGGTGCAGCGCCACGCCAGCGCGGCAGCAGTGAACCGTGAACGTTAATGCAGCCCAGACGCGGCATATCCAGAACCGCTTTCGGCAGGATTAGACCATAGGCAACGACGACCATAATGTCGGCGTTTAGGTCGGCAACGAGCTGCTGGTTTTCCTGAGGACGCAGTGATGCAGGCTGGAAAACCGGTAGACCTTTTTCTTCTGCCAGCACTTTAACCGGGCTTGGCATCATTTTTTTACCGCGCCCGGCTGGCCTGTCTGGTTGGGTGAAGACGCCAACCACCTGGTGTCCAGACGACAACAGCGCGTCTAGATGACGCGCTGCAAAGTCAGGAGTACCAGCAAAAATAATGCGGAGTGATTCTGACACGTTAATTCTTATCCTTAAGCACGAGCGTTCAGTCGATCCAGTTTCTCAACTTTCTGACGGATGCGCTGTTGTTTCAGCGGGGACAGATAATCGATAAACAGTTTGCCGACCAGATGGTCCATTTCGTGCTGAATGCAGATTGCCAGCAGGCCATCGGCTTCTAATTCGTAAGACTTACCTTCACGATCCAGTGCGCGGATTTTCACTTTCTCGGCGCGCGGAACCAGTGCCCGCTGTTCAGGAATCGACAGGCAGCCTTCTTCAATACCGGTATCGCCGCTTTTTTCCAGCAGCTCTGGGTTGATCAACACCAGCTGTTCTGCACGATCTTCAGACACGTCAATGACGATGATGCGCTGATGGATGTCGACCTGAGTTGCGGCCAGACCAATACCTTCTTCGGCGTACATCGTTTCGAACATATCATCGACGATGCGCTGAATTTCTGCATTTACTTCTTTAACCGGCTCTGCGACTTTGCGAAGACGCTCGTCCGGAATATGTAACACTTGCAAAACTGACATAATTATCCAGAGTTGTGTTCAGGAGTTGGAAAGTTTATTACCTCTATTCTAGACAAAACCCCCTCTGATTGACAGCATGACTGACCAATCGCAAAGATTGCCGGGACTGCTTGTGGCAAGGGGAAAAGGATGACACCCACAGAAATATGGCTCCGTCTGATAACGGTCAATGGGTTATACGGCGACACGCTGTTCGCGCTGGCGCAACGGTTGATATCTACAGATTCAATTAATGCCGACGTTTTGCGTGAAAACGGGTTTTCAGCGAAGCACACCAAACAATTCTTCTCACTATCCCAACGCATTCTGGACGACACTCAGAATTGGTTAGCAATACCTGAGCATTCCCTGCTTTTCGCCGATCACCCTGATTACCCTGCCTCATTACGAGCGATCGTCGACTATCCGGGCATTTTGTTTGTCGCGGGGGATGTAAAACTATTGGCGTCGCCACAAATCGCGATTGTCGGCAGTCGGGATCACTCGTGGTACGGCGAGCGGTGGGGGCGCATTTTCAGCGAAGCGCTAGCCAGAAAAGGCATGACGATAACCAGCGGGATGGCGCTAGGCATCGATGGTGTGGCACATCGCGCTGCATTGGATGCATCCGGGAAAACCATTGCGGTATTGGGCAACGGACTGTTTCATACCTATCCACGACGGCATGCGCAACTGGCTCAGCGTATTGTTGAGAATGGCGGGGCGCTGGTGAGTGAATTCCCATTGGCACAGCCGCCTTTTCCCGCCAATTTCCCACGGCGAAATCGGATTATCAGCGGGCTCAGCAGTGGGGTCCTGGTGGTGGAGGCGGCGATAAAAAGCGGCTCTCTGGTCACCGCCAGAACCGCGCTAGAGCAGGGCCGGGATGTTTATGCCGTTCCTGGGCCTTTAGGGAGCCCCGGTTCTGAAGGGCCACACTGGTTGATTAAGCAGGGTGCGATACCTGTGACGTCAGTAGAAGACATCCTGGAAAATTTGCAATATGGGCGACATCCGTTGCCAGATGAGGCTGAAAAATCAAATTATTCCCCGGATACGGAGCTTGCAGCATTGCCATTTCCAGAGCTCCTGGCTAACGTAGGAGATGAGGTAACACCTGTTGACGTTGTCGCTGAACGTGCCGGCCAACCTGTGCCAGTGACGGTAGCCCAACTACTCGAACTGGAGTTAGCAGGATGGATCGCAGCTGTACCCGGCGGCTATGTCCGATTAAGGAGGGCATGCCATGTTCGACGTACTGATGTATTTGTTTGAGACTTACATCCATAACGAAGCAGAGATGCGGGTGGATCAGGATAAGCTGACGCAGGATCTTACTGACGCCGGTTTTGATCGTGAAGATATCTACAACGCACTGCTGTGGTTGGAAAAGCTGGCTGATTATCAGGAAGGGCTCACCGAGCCAATGCAGCTTGCTTCAGATCCACTCTCTGTTCGTATTTATACCGCAGATGAGTGCCAACGGCTGGATGCCAGTTGCCGGGGATTCTTGTTATTCCTGGAGCAGATTCAGGTGCTAAACCTCGAAACGCGTGAAATGGTGATCGAACGCGTTATGGCGCTGGATGCCACAGAGTTTGAGTTGGAAGATTTGAAGTGGGTGATTCTGATGGTGCTGTTCAACATCCCGGGCTGTGAAAATGCCTATCAGCAGATGGAAGAATTACTCTTCGAAGTAAATGAAGGTATGCTGCACTAATTCAATTGCGCAGCGACAAGAGTTGTTATGGCCAAATCAGCACTGTTTACGGTGCCTAAAAACGAGCCCTGCCCACAGTGCGGGGCTGAACTGGTTATCCGAAGCGGTAAACACGGGCCGTTTCTCGGTTGTTCTCATTACCCGGAATGCGATTACGTCCGTCCCCTGAAAAGTCAGGCGGACGGACATATTGTCAAAGTTCTGGAAGGGCAGTTGTGTCCAGCCTGCGGGGCGGAACTGGTGCTTCGCCAAGGACGTTTTGGCATGTTTATCGGCTGCAGCCAGTATCCGGCCTGTGAGCATACGGAACTGATCGACAAGCCTGATGATACCGCCATCGCTTGCCCGCAGTGCCACGAAGGGCATCTGGTCCAGCGTCGTTCCCGCTATGGGAAGACCTTCCATTCCTGCGATCGCTATCCCGATTGCCAATTTGTCCTTAACTTCAAACCGGTAGTGGGCGAATGCCCCGAGTGCCATTACCCACTGCTTATCGAAAAGAAAACGGCGCAGGGCGTTAAGCTCTTTTGTGCCAGTAAACAATGTGGAAAGCCGGTATCGGCGGAACAAATCAGTGAACAGTAACCTGCATCAAGAAAGCGTTTTGAAAGCTATCGACGCGCTCAATAATAAAGAAGTCATCGCTTATCCCACTGAGGCTGTTTTTGGCGTGGGCTGTGACCCCGATAGTGAAACGGCGGTCATGCGTTTGCTTGAACTCAAGCAGCGCCCTATGGAAAAAGGTCTCATCCTGATTGCCGCGAATTTTGAACAACTCAGGCCATATATCGACGATTCCGTATTGTCGGATGCGCAGCGTGAAGCCGTGTTCTCACGTTGGCCAGGGCCGGTCACCTTCGTCTTTCCAGCTCAGGCTTCGACCCCGCGTTGGCTCACCGGGCGTTTCGAAACGCTTGCTGTACGCGTGACAGACCATCCGCTGGTGGTGGAGTTGTGCGAGGCCTACGGGAAACCGCTGGTATCGACAAGCGCGAATCTCACCGGGCAGGAACCTTGCCGTACCGTCGCAGAAGTTGTCGCTCAGTTTGGCGACGCCTTTCCGGTAGTAAAAGGAGAGACGGGCGGACGGATGAATCCTTCTGAAATTCTTGATGCCCTGACGGGCGAACTTTTCCGCCAGGGGTAATCGTATGGAACAGTACGCAGTATTCGGCAACCCCATTGCACACAGCAAATCGCCCTTCATTCATCAGAGATTCGCTCAGCAGCTTAATATTGAGCATCCTTATGGTCGGGTGCTTGCCCCACGTGAAGCCTTTAATGAAACGCTGGATGCATTTATAGCCTCAGGCGGTAAAGGCTGTAATGTGACGGTTCCCTTTAAAGAAGAAGCGTTTGCTCGTGCGGATGAACTAACGGAGCGGGCCGCGCTGGCTGGAGCCGTCAATACTTTGAAGCGCCTCGAAGACGGACGCCTGCTGGGTGATAACACTGACGGTATCGGTTTGCTGAGTGACCTTGAACGCCTGGCCTTCATTAAGCCGGGTTATCGCATTCTATTGATTGGCGCGGGCGGCGCGGCGCGTGGCGTACTTTTACCACTGCTGTCGTTAGACTGCGCGGTGACGGTAACCAACAGGACATTTGCCCGAGCTCAGGAACTGGCTACGCTCTTTGCACATACCGGAAGTGTGAAAGCGTTGGCGATGGATGCTCTCGCCGACCAAAAATTCGAATTGATAATCAATGCGACTTCCAGCGGTATTGGCGGAGAAACGCCAGCAATCCCGACTGCGATTATCAATAGAGATGTGCACTGCTATGACATGTTTTATCAGAAAGGAAATACGCCTTTCTTGAACTGGTGCGAACAGCACGGCGCAAAACAGAATGCCGATGGTCTGGGCATGCTGGTGGCCCAGGCGGCGCATGCCGTATTGCTGTGGCATGGCGTTATGCCGGAAATCACACCTGTTATCGACGAACTGAAAAAGGAACTCGCCCTTTGAATCAGGCGATTCTGTTCCCCGACCGTGAGACCTGGGATGAAGTGCAGCGGTGCATTTGCTTTCCGGTGCTGGTCGGTGGGTTTCAGCTGAACTGCGCATTATCGGCTGAATCACTGGCGCATCGCTTTGGTGGCGATGCGCCAGAAGTCTGGCTGGAAAGCTTTCGACAGAATCGCTGGGATCTGGAAGAAGAAGCCGAACAGGCTATCCGCGATCGGCAGGAAGACAATCAGGGCTGGGTCTGGCTCTCCTGACTGAGATATTCATCTTTCCATTTCACATAGTTGTTGGCGGAATACGTCAATCCCTCTCTTTCCGCTTCTGTTAATGGGCGGATCTGTTTGACCGGGCTGCCGAGATATAGAAAACCGCTTTCAAGACGTTTGTTTTGTGGCACCAGGCTTCCGGCCCCAATCATTACATCATTTTCTATTACTGCACCGTCCAGCAGTATCGATCCCATCCCGACCAATACCCGATTGCCAATCGTGCAGCCGTGCAGCATGACTTTGTGTCCTACGGTGACGTTCTCACCGACGATGAGAGGATTGCCTTCCGGCTTATAGGCGGATTTGTGCGTGACGTGTAATACGCTGCCGTCCTGAATATTGCTGCGCGCGCCGATAGCCACATAATTCACATCGCCGCGAATAACGACCAACGGCCAGATGCCCACATCGTCAGCGAGGCGTACATCTCCGATCACCACGCTGGTGGCGTCGATCATTACCCGGGAACCGATCTTGGGATGTAATGCTTTATAAGGGCGAATATTTGCCGACATGTTTACCTCTTTTATATAGGAGCAGGTGATTTATAGACATTATCGGCTTTCTATGAGGCTTTAACACCTCAAAAAATAGTCAGATCGGACGGGATCTCAGCAAAAAGAATGAAAAAACAGCGGTCGGAAAAAAGATCGCAAAAAAGGGTTGTGCAAAAAAATGGGATCCCTATAATGCGCCTCCATCGACACGGAACATGTGAACAACTTCACAGTGTACCGGCGGCGATAAGAGTTAAAAATCCTGAAATTAAGGGTTGACTCTGAAAGAGGAAAGCGTAATATACGCCACCTCGAGTTAGCAAGCGAAAGCGCGTAACTCACTGCTCTTTAACAATTTATCAGACAATCTGTGTGGGCACTCAAAGTGACATGGATTCTTAAACGTCGAAAGACGCTAAATAGAATACCAAGTCTTATGAGTGAACATACGTAATTCATTACGAAGTTTAATTCATGAGCATCAAACTTAAATTGAAGAGTTTGATCATGGCTCAGATTGAACGCTGGCGGCAGGCCTAACACATGCAAGTCGAGCGGTAACACAGGAGAGCTTGCTCTCTGGGTGACGAGCGGCGGACGGGTGAGTAATGTCTGGGAAACTGCCCGATGGAGGGGGATAACTACTGGAAACGGTAGCTAATACCGCATAACGTCTTCGGACCAAAGAGGGGGACCTTCGGGCCTCTTGCCATCGGATGTGCCCAGATGGGATTAGCTAGTAGGTGGGGTAATGGCTCACCTAGGCGACGATCCCTAGCTGGTCTGAGAGGATGACCAGCCACACTGGAACTGAGACACGGTCCAGACTCCTACGGGAGGCAGCAGTGGGGAATATTGCACAATGGGCGCAAGCCTGATGCAGCCATGCCGCGTGTATGAAGAAGGCCTTCGGGTTGTAAAGTACTTTCAGCGAGGAGGAAGGCGTTGTGGTTAATAACCGCAGCGATTGACGTTACTCGCAGAAGAAGCACCGGCTAACTCCGTGCCAGCAGCCGCGGTAATACGGAGGGTGCAAGCGTTAATCGGAATTACTGGGCGTAAAGCGCACGCAGGCGGTCTGTCAAGTCGGATGTGAAATCCCCGGGCTCAACCTGGGAACTGCATTCGAAACTGGCAGGCTAGAGTCTTGTAGAGGGGGGTAGAATTCCAGGTGTAGCGGTGAAATGCGTAGAGATCTGGAGGAATACCGGTGGCGAAGGCGGCCCCCTGGACAAAGACTGACGCTCAGGTGCGAAAGCGTGGGGAGCAAACAGGATTAGATACCCTGGTAGTCCACGCCGTAAACGATGTCGACTTGGAGGTTGTGCCCTTGAGGCGTGGCTTCCGGAGCTAACGCGTTAAGTCGACCGCCTGGGGAGTACGGCCGCAAGGTTAAAACTCAAATGAATTGACGGGGGCCCGCACAAGCGGTGGAGCATGTGGTTTAATTCGATGCAACGCGAAGAACCTTACCTACTCTTGACATCCAGAGAACTTAGCAGAGATGCTTTGGTGCCTTCGGGAACTCTGAGACAGGTGCTGCATGGCTGTCGTCAGCTCGTGTTGTGAAATGTTGGGTTAAGTCCCGCAACGAGCGCAACCCTTATCCTTTGTTGCCAGCGGTTCGGCCGGGAACTCAAAGGAGACTGCCAGTGATAAACTGGAGGAAGGTGGGGATGACGTCAAGTCATCATGGCCCTTACGAGTAGGGCTACACACGTGCTACAATGGCGCATACAAAGAGAAGCGACCTCGCGAGAGCAAGCGGACCTCATAAAGTGCGTCGTAGTCCGGATTGGAGTCTGCAACTCGACTCCATGAAGTCGGAATCGCTAGTAATCGTAGATCAGAATGCTACGGTGAATACGTTCCCGGGCCTTGTACACACCGCCCGTCACACCATGGGAGTGGGTTGCAAAAGAAGTAGGTAGCTTAACCTTCGGGAGGGCGCTTACCACTTTGTGATTCATGACTGGGGTGAAGTCGTAACAAGGTAACCGTAGGGGAACCTGCGGTTGGATCACCTCCTTACCTTAAAGAACCTGCCTTTGTAGTGTCCACACAGATTGTCTGATAGATGTAGAGAAGCAAGGCGTCTTGCGATTGAGACTTCAGTGTCCCCTTCGTCTAGAGGCCCAGGACACCGCCCTTTCACGGCGGTAACAGGGGTTCGAATCCCCTAGGGGACGCCACTTGCTGGTTTGTGAGTGAAAGTCGCCGGCCTCCCTATCTCAAAACTGATTTTACTGCGTAAGCGGTGAGTCATGTTTGAGATATTTGCTCTTTAAAAATCTGGATCAAGCTGAAAATTGAAACGACACACTGTTTCCTTTCTCCGTAATAAGAAAGGAAAATACGGTGTGTTCGAGTCTCTCAAATTATTGCAAGTCGATGATGAATCGAAAGAAACATCTTCGGGTTGTGAGGTTAAGCGACTAAGCGTACACGGTGGATGCCCTGGCAGTCAGAGGCGATGAAGGGCGTGCTAATCTGCGATAAGCGTCGGCGAGGTGATATGAACCTTTGACCCGGCGATACCCGAATGGGGAAACCCAGTGTGTTTCGACACACTATCATTAAGTGAATACATAGCTTAATGAGGCGAACCGGGGGAACTGAAACATCTAAGTACCCCGAGGAAAAGAAATCAACCGAGATTCCCCCAGTAGCGGCGAGCGAACGGGGAGGAGCCCAGAGTCTGAATCAGCGCGCGTGTTAATGGAACGGTCTGGAAAGTCCGGCGATACAGGGTGATAGCCCCGTACATGAAAATGCACGCGTTGTGAACTCGAAGAGTAGGGCGGGACACGTGGTATCCTGTCTGAATATGGGGGGACCATCCTCCAAGGCTAAATACTCCTGACTGACCGATAGTGAACCAGTACCGTGAGGGAAAGGCGAAAAGAACCCCGGCGAGGGGAGTGAAAAAGAACCTGAAACCGTGTACGTACAAGCAGTGGGAGCCTACTTGTTAGGTGACTGCGTACCTTTTGTATAATGGGTCAGCGACTTATATTCTGTAGCAAGGTTAACCGAATAGGGGAGCCGAAGGGAAACCGAGTCTTAACTGGGCGTTAAGTTGCAGGGTATAGACCCGAAACCCGGTGATCTAGCCATGGGCAGGTTGAAGGTTGGGTAACACTAACTGGAGGACCGAACCGACTAATGTTGAAAAATTAGCGGATGACTTGTGGCTGGGGGTGAAAGGCCAATCAAACCGGGAGATAGCTGGTTCTCCCCGAAAGCTATTTAGGTAGCGCCTCGTGAACTCATCTTCGGGGGTAGAGCACTGTTTCGGCTAGGGGGTCATCCCGACTTACCAACCCGATGCAAACTACGAATACCGAAGAATGTTATCACGGGAGACACACGGCGGGTGCTAACGTCCGTCGTGAAGAGGGAAACAACCCAGACCGCCAGCTAAGGTCCCAAAGTCATAGTTAAGTGGGAAACGATGTGGGAAGGCTCAGACAGCCAGGATGTTGGCTTAGAAGCAGCCATCATTTAAAGAAAGCGTAATAGCTCACTGGTCGAGTCGGCCTGCGCGGAAGATGTAACGGGGCTAAACTATGCACCGAAGCTGCGGCAGCGACACTATGTGTTGTTGGGTAGGGGAGCGTTCTGTAAGCCGTTGAAGGTGGCCTGTGAGGGTAGCTGGAGGTATCAGAAGTGCGAATGCTGACATAAGTAACGATAAAGCGGGTGAAAAGCCCGCTCGCCGGAAGACCAAGGGTTCCTGTCCAACGTTAATCGGGGCAGGGTGAGTCGACCCCTAAGGCGAGGCCGAAAGGCGTAGTCGATGGGAAACAGGTTAATATTCCTGTACTTGGTGTTACTGCGAAGGGGGGACGGAGAAGGCTATGTTATCCGGGCGACGGTTGTCCCGGTTTAAGCATGTAGGCGGAGAGTTTAGGTAAATCCGGACTCTTATCTAACGCTGAGGTGTGATGACGAGGTACTACGGTACTGAAGTAACAGATGCCCTGCTTCCAGGAAAAGCCTCTAAGCATCAGGTAACACGAAATCGTACCCCAAACCGACACAGGTGGTCAGGTAGAGAATACCAAGGCGCTTGAGAGAACTCGGGTGAAGGAACTAGGCAAAATGGTGCCGTAACTTCGGGAGAAGGCACGCTGATGTGTAGGTGAAGTCCCTGCGGATGGAGCTGAAATCAGTCGAAGATACCAGCTGGCTGCAACTGTTTATTAAAAACACAGCACTGTGCAAACACGAAAGTGGACGTATACGGTGTGACGCCTGCCCGGTGCCGGAAGGTTAATTGATGGGGTTATCCTTAGGGAGAAGCTCTTGATCGAAGCCCCGGTAAACGGCGGCCGTAACTATAACGGTCCTAAGGTAGCGAAATTCCTTGTCGGGTAAGTTCCGACCTGCACGAATGGCGTAATGATGGCCAGGCTGTCTCCACCCGAGACTCAGTGAAATTGAACTCGCTGTGAAGATGCAGTGTACCCGCGGCAAGACGGAAAGACCCCGTGAACCTTTACTATAGCTTGACACTGAACATTGAGCCTTGATGTGTAGGATAGGTGGGAGGCTTTGAAGCGAGGACGCCAGTTCTTGTGGAGCCAACCTTGAAATACCACCCTTTAATGTTTGATGTTCTAACGTAGACCCGTAATCCGGGTTGCGGACAGTGTCTGGTGGGTAGTTTGACTGGGGCGGTCTCCTCCCAAAGAGTAACGGAGGAGCACGAAGGTTAGCTAATCCTGGTCGGACATCAGGAGGTTAGTGCAATGGCATAAGCTAGCTTGACTGCGAGAGTGACGGCTCGAGCAGGTGCGAAAGCAGGTCATAGTGATCCGGTGGTTCTGAATGGAAGGGCCATCGCTCAACGGATAAAAGGTACTCCGGGGATAACAGGCTGATACCGCCCAAGAGTTCATATCGACGGCGGTGTTTGGCACCTCGATGTCGGCTCAGCACATCCTGGGGCTGAAGTAGGTCCCAAGGGTATGGCTGTTCGCCATTTAAAGTGGTACGCGAGCTGGGTTTAGAACGTCGTGAGACAGTTCGGTCCCTATCTGCCGTGGGCGCTGGAGAATTGAGGGGGGCTGCTCCTAGTACGAGAGGACCGGAGTGGACGCATCACTGGTGTTCGGGTTGTCATGCCAATGGCATTGCCCGGTAGCTAAATGCGGAAAAGATAAGTGCTGAAAGCATCTAAGCACGAAACTTGCCCCGAGATGAGTTCTCCCTGACTCCTTGAGAGTCCTGAAGGAACGTTGAAGACTACGACGTTGATAGGCTGGGTGTGTAAGCGTAGCGATACGTTGAGCTAACCAGTACTAATGAACCGTGAGGCTTAACCTTACAACGCCGAAGATGTTTTGGCGTGAGAGACGACGATATTCAGCTTGAAACAGATTAACTGACAGACCCTGAAGGGTGTGTTGGTAAACAGAATTTGCCTGGCGGCAACAGCGCGGTGGTCCCACCTGACCCCATGCCGAACTCAGAAGTGAAACGCCGTAGCGCCGATGGTAGTGTGGGGTCTCCCCATGCGAGAGTAGGGAACTGCCAGGCATCAAATTAAGTGTGCTGATATGGCTCAGTTGGTAGAGCGCACCCTTGGTAAGGGTGAGGTCCCCAGTTCGACTCTGGGTATCAGCACCAGTTTTAACGGTTAAGTTCGGCAGATAAAAGAATTTGTCTGGCGGCAACAGCGCGGTGGTCCCACCTGACCCCATGCCGAACTCAGAAGTGAAACGCCGTAGCGCCGATGGTAGTGTGGGGTCTCCCCATGCGAGAGTAGGGAACTGCCAGACATCAATTAAGCAAAAAGCCCAGTCTTATGACTGGGCTTTTTGCTTTTCTTCGATCTGAAAATAGAAAAATCCTCCCCAAAATGGGGAGGAAATGGCTCAGTGGATGACCTGAGAGAGAAACGCGCGGGTACGCTCAGATTTTGGATTTGCAAAGAACTGCTCCGGCGGTGCCTGCTCGACGATCTCACCCCTGTCCATAAAGATAACCCGGTCAGCGACGGTTCTGGCAAAGCCCATTTCATGCGTTACGCACAGCATTGTCATCCCGGATTGGGCCAAGCCGATCATGGTGTCGAGTACTTCCTTCACCATTTCCGGATCGAGTGCGGAAGTTGGCTCATCAAACAGCATAATTTTTGGCTTCATGCACAACGAACGCGCTATCGCGACGCGCTGTTGCTGGCCACCTGAAATCTGGCCGGGAAACTTATGAGCATGTTCCGCAATCCGGACCCGCTCCAGATAGTGCATCGCTAACGCTTCCGCTTCTTTCTTTGGTAGTTTTCGCACCCATATGGGTGCCAGAGTACAGTTTTGCAAAACGGTAAGATGCGGGAACAAATTGAAGTGCTGGAATACCATTCCAACTTCCTGACGCACTCGCTCGATATTGCGAATATCTTCATTGAGCTCGATGCCATCAACGACGATCCGACCCTGCTGATGTTCTTCCAGATGATTAATACAACGGATTGTGGTCGATTTTCCTGAGCCTGAAGGCCCGCACAAGACAATACGTTCACCCTGCTTCACGTTCAGATTAATGTCCTTCAGAACGTGAAACTGTCCGTACCATTTATTGACGTTTTCCAGCGTAATCATCGCATCCGCCGGCTGTAGTAATATTTGACTCATAGTTTCCTCAGTGCGGTGTACGCCCGGTGTTAAAGCGCTTTTCCAAATGCTGACTGTAGCGCGACATGCTAAAACAGAAGATCCAGTAGATCAGTGCAGCAAAAACGTAGCCTTCCGTCGACATCCCAAGCCATGCAGGATCGACGGTCGCTTGCTGGACGCTGCTGAACAGATCGAACAGGCCAATGATGATCACCAGACTAGTGTCTTTAAACAGCGCGATAATGGTATTGACCAGGCCCGGAATCACCAACTTCAGTGCCTGGGGAAGAATGACCAGCACCTGTGTTTTCCAGTAGCCCAGAGCTAGCGAGCTTGCGGCTTCATATTGCCCTTTAGGTAGAGCCTGCAAGCCTCCGCGCACCACTTCCGCCACGTAGGCCGACTGAAACAACACCACGCCGACTAATGCACGGATGAGTTTATCGATGCTGGTTCCTTCGGACATAAAAAGCGGTAGCATCACCGAGGACATAAACAACACGGTGATCAGTGGCACGCCGCGCCAGAATTCGATGAAAATAACCGAAAGTATGCGAACCACCGGCATGGTCGAACGCCGTCCAAGCGCCAGAAGAATACCGAGCGGTAACGCCCCGGCAATCCCGACCGACGCGATAATCAGTGTGAGCGTCAGGCCACCCCATTGCCGCGTCTCTACTCTCTCCAGGCCAAAGAAACCGCCATACAGCAGAAACCACACCACGATGGGATAAATGACCGCCCAGCAGGCAATGTAGCGACCGCGGCGTGGCATCGCACTCCAGAACATCGGCACGATCGACAGCAGGCCGATAATCAGTGCAGTATTAATGCGCCAGCGCTGGTCATGGGGATAAAGTCCATACATTAACTGGCCGAAGCGTTGATGGATGAACACCCAGCAGGCACCCGCCTTTGTACAGTCAGCGCGCGTCGTTCCCACCCAGTTAGCCTGTAAAAAAGCCCAGTTCAGCAGCGGCGGAATGAGTTCCCACATCAGCCACAACGCGAATAGCGTCAATAGGCTGTTAGACCAGCTGGAGAACAGATTCTTTCGCATCCAGGTCAGTGGCTGATTTCGCTTTGCACCGTCGGGTCGCGCAGCGTGAGACAGAAGTGCTTTTGTCATCATGACCCCTTAGCGCTCAATCAGTGCCATACGGCGGTTGTAGATATTCATCAGCAGCGAAATGCTCAGACTGATAATGAGGTACACCGACATGGTGATCGCGATCGTTTCAATTGCCTGTCCGGTTTGATTCAGCACCGTACCGGCAAACAGCGAGACCATATCGGGATAACCAATGGCCGCGGCCAGCGATGAGTTTTTGACAATATTCAGGTACTGGCTGGTGAGCGGTGGGATCACCACGCGGAGCGCTTGGGGAATAATGACCTGGCGCAGCGTCACAGGGTTTGGCAGTCCAAGCGAACGGGCAGCCTCATGCTGTCCAAAAGGTACAGCCTGGATACCGGAACGGATGATCTCGGCAATAAACGCAGAGGTATACACCGAGAGCGCAAGCGTTAAAGCTGCCAGTTCGGGGATCAGTACCATGCCACCGCGGAAGTTAAACCCTTGAAGGGCTGGTATATCCCAATGGAGTGCAGCGCCAAAGATCCAGTGAGCGAGCAACGGTAGAACTATAACCAGCGCCAGCGCGGTCGGCCAGGTACGTCGCAGTTGGCCTGTTTTTATCTGGTGCGTTTTGTTATAGCGAAAAAGCCCGACGGTTAGCAGCGCGGCAATCGCGAGTGCGGCAATAAAAGCCAGCAATCCTTCACCCCATTGTGGGGAAGGTATATAGAGTCCACGATTACTGAGGAACACCAGCTCGAAGGCATTCACCGCCTGACGCGGTCCGGGTAAATTGCGAAGTACGGCAAAGTACCAGAAGAAGATTTGCAGCAGCGGAGGAATGTTACGGAATGTCTCTATATACACCGTCGACAGCTTCCGCAGCAGCCAGTTTTCGGAGAGTCTCGCCAGGCCCAAAAAGAAACCGAGGAAGGAAGCAAAGACAATGCACAGCGCAGAAACCAGCAGCGTGTTCAGCAAACCGACCAGGAAAACCCGGCCATAGGTATCACCCTGCTGATAATCCACTAAGTGCTGGACGATGCCAAAGCCCGCGCTTCTGTCGAGAAAAGCAAAACCAGAGGTAATGCCTCGCTTGTCCAGATTGGTGATGGTGTTGTGTATCAAATAGATAGCAATAGCGACGACCGCCACTACCGCAAGGATTTGAAACAGCCAGGCGCGAACCGTGGGGTTGGAAAAGGAGAGCGATCCTTTTACGGTCAGGCGGCGTTGGGACATAGTAAAACCTCAATGACCAGAACATCAGGTTGGGCACCGCCGAAGCGATGCCCGTCACAGCGTAAAACTTAACGAACCGGCGGCGCGTATTGGATCCCACCGTTGTTCCAGAGGTTGTTCTGGCCACGTTTGATCTTCAGAGCACTGCCTTCCCCAACGTTGCGGTCAAAAATTTCAGCGTAGTTCCCGACTTGTTTAACAATGTTATAGGCCCATTTGTTATCCAGTTTCAGGTCCTTGCCGAAATCACCCTCTTTCCCGAGCAGGTGTGACATATCTGGCGTTGATGGGGTAGCAAATTTCTCATCAACGTTTTTAGAGTTAATCCCCATTTCTTCTGCGTTCAGCATGGCGAACAGCGTCCAGCGCACGATGGAGAACCACTCGTCGTCACCACGACGAACCACTGGGCCCAGCGGCTCTTTGGAAATCACTTCAGGCAGAACAATCCATTCACCCGGCTTGCTCAGCTTGATACGCAGCGCATACAGTTGTGACTGGTCAGAGGCCAGGGTATCGCAGCGCCCGGATTCCAGCGCTTTTGCTGATTCGTCAGAGCGGTCAAAGGTCACTGGGGTGTACTTCATATTGTTGGCTTTGAAGTAATCCGCCACGTTCAGCTCGGTATCGGTGCCGGCCTGGATACAGACGGTCGCGCCATCCAGCTCTTTCGCACTTTTCAGCCCGGCTTTATTGTGAGTCAGGAAGCCGATACCGTCGTAATACGTTACACCGGTGAAGGAGAGGCCCATGCCCGCATCGCGGGAAGAGGTCCAGGTGGTGTTACGGGAGAGCAAATCTACTTCGCCTGATTGCAGCGCGGTGAAACGTTCCTTCGCAGTCAGCGGGGTATATTTCACTTTGTTGGCATCACCAAATACCGCTGCGGCCACGCCACGGCACACATCCACATCAATACCGGTAAATTTGCCATCGGCATCGGCATAAGAGAAGCCCGGCAATCCATCACTGATCCCGCACTGAACGAAGCCTTTCTTTTTAACGGCGTCAAAAGTGGTACCGGCATGTGCCTGATTGGAGATTGCAAACAGTACGCCCGCCGCTGTGAGGCTGGCGATCATCATCTTTTTCATAAAGCATCCTGTGTGGCGAAGATTTATCGTTATTTATTAGACGTCCGGGGGAACGCCGAAACCTGTCTGTGGCCATGGCCATACCTTCTAAAGCAAAGGGAATGCCAGAATTGCAACCGCCTGATATTGGGGCTCGTGGAAGCAATAAAGTGAGTGTAGACAGGAAAGAAAAAAACAAGCGCCCCGGGATGGTGCAAAATTACAACCTATGCCACAAATCAGAGCGAAAAAGTTTCAGGATTGAGATGGGAAAGAGAAATGATTTCGGGGGGTAATATTGGCGTGAAAATGAATGGCAATAATATGTGAAATTGCTCACGCCTTTTCAGTGTAATAATCATTTTTAATTATGGATGCGTAGTTAAAAACACGAAATTGTTTTTATGAGAAGCAGTGACAAGGCAATTTTTTTCTTTCGATCGCCGTTTTGCACCGCCATGAAGCAAAAGCGCGGAGGGCCCGCGCTTTCATTTAATTATTTGGTGAGAGCAACGATACCGAGCGTCAGGCCAGCCAGGGCGGCTGCGCCACCGGCGACAGCACCCGCAGTTTCCCAGTTATCCTGCGTTGTACCTTTCATGCAGGTATTGGTGTGCACCAGCCGCCCCTGATCGTCATAAACCGGTACGCAAGGTGAATCGTGTGCGCAGCCAGCGAGTAAGGCGGCCAATAATGCAACTGAAATCAATCTTTTCATGATATTACCTCGATTAACCGCGGTGACGTAAAAAATCGGCCTTGCGGAATTGCGTTAATTTTACCACTGAGACAAGAACCACCAGAGGAGCAAATAATCTCAATTTATTTGCTCTGTAAACATCGTGGAGGTTTTCGCGAATATCCCGCTGATTATGTAGAAAATATGCAGAGTAAAATTCTGAATTTACCGATCTGAATGTGGGTATTTATCTGGCTGAAACAAAAAAGGCGCCTTAAGCGCCTAATTTGTTTTTACTTAGTTTTTCACTCCACCGAAACGACGACGGACGACCACAAAGAATACCGGTACAAAGAAGATGGCAAGCAGTGTCGCTGCCAGCATGCCACCCATTACGCCAGTTCCTACGGCATTTTGCGCGCCGCTACCTGCGCCGTTGCTAATGACCAGAGGCATAACGCCGAGGATAAATGCGAGCGATGTCATCAGGATCGGGCGCAGACGCATTCGGGAAGCTTGTAAGGTGGCTTCAATCACCCCTTTTCCTTCTTTTTCCATCAGGTCTTTAGCAAATTCGACAATCAGGATGGCGTTTTTCGCCGACAGACCAATCGTCGTCAGTAGGCCAACCTGGAAATAGACGTCGTTATGCATACCGCGCAGCGACGCGGCAAGTAGCGCCCCGACAACCCCTAATGGCACCACCAACATGACCGAGAACGGGATTGACCAGCTTTCATACAGCGCGGCGAGGCACAGGAACACGACGATCAATGAAATGGCATACAGCGCCGGAGCCTGGTTACCAGACAGTCGTTCCTGATAAGACATGCCCGTCCAGTCGTAACCAATACCTGCAGGCAGTTTGCTGGCCATCTGTTCCATCAGCAGCATCGCTTCACCGGTACTTCTTCCCGGCGCGGCTTCACCGAGGATCTCCATCGATGGCAGACCGTTAAATCGTTCCAGGCGCGGTGACCCATAAATCCAACTCGCCGTAGAAAACGCGGAGAAGGGAACCATTTCGCCATTGGCACTGCGGACGTAAAGCGTATTGATGTCATTGGGCAACATACGGAATTTTGCTTCCGCCTGTACGTAGACCTTCTTCACGCGACCCCTGTCGATAAAGTCGTTTACATAGCTGCCGCCCAGCGCGGTCGAAATGGTTTGGTTGATATCGGAAATCGACACGCCCAAAGCCTGCGCTTTTTCCTGATCGACATTGAGCTTGTACTGCGGTGTATCTTCAAGGCCATTTGGACGCACCCGGACCAGTAAATCCGGATGTTCTTTTACCATCCCGAGCAGCTGATTACGGGCCTGGGTCAGGCCGCTGTGTCCAAGACCCGCCTGATCGACCAGCTCAAAGTCGAAGCCCGTTGCTGTGCCTAGCTCGATAATTGCCGGCAGGTTAAACGGGAATACCATGGCATCTTTTATCTGGCTGAATTTGGCGGTCGCGCGTTTGATGATGGCTTCAACGTGATTCTCTTCGCCGCTACGTTCATCCCATGGTTTCAGGCTGATAAATGCCATCCCTGAGTTTTGTCCTTGCCCACTAAAGCTAAAACCGTTCACGGTGAAGACGCTGGCGACGTTAGCTTTTTCATCATTGAGATAGTAGTGGGTCATGGTATCCAGCACCTTTTGGGTGCGTTCCTGCGTTGCCCCCGATGGCAGCTGAACCATGGTCATGAACACGCCCTGATCTTCTTCTGGCAGAAAGGAGGTCGGCAGGCGCAGGAACAGGACCGCCATACCGGCGACGATCGCCACATAGATGATTAAGTAACGCCCAGTGCCTCTCAGAATGCGGCTGACGCTATTGGTGTAGTGATCAACGCTCTGGTCAAAACGGGAGTTAAACCAGCCGAAGAAACCGCTTTTAGGTGCGAGATGATCGGCTGAAACCGGTTTTAGCAGCGTAGCGCACAGAGCGGGCGTCAGAATTAATGCCACGAGTACGGACAACGCCATCGAAGAAACGATGGTTATGGAGAATTGCCGGTAGATTGCCCCGGTTGAGCCGCCGAAGAACGCCATCGGAATGAACACCGCAGAGAGTACCATCGCAATCCCGACCAGCGCGCCCTGGATTTGCTCCATCGATTTTTCCGTCGCTTCCTTTGGCGATAGCCGTTCTTCGGCCATCACGCGCTCGACGTTTTCTACCACCACGATGGCATCATCCACCAGGAGTCCGATCGCCAGCACCATGCCAAACATGGTCAGCGTGTTAATCGAGTAACCAAAGGCCGCCAAAATGGCGAACGTGCCCAGCAGAACGACAGGGACTGCGATGGTTGGGATGAGTGTCGCGCGAAAATTTTGCAGGAACAGGTACATCACAAGGAAGACGAGGACGATCGCTTCGAACAAGGTTTTTACCACTTCGTGAATTGAGATTTTCACAAATGGCGTGGTGTCATATGGGTAGACGACGCGCATACCCTGCGGGAAGAAAGGCTGCAGCTCTGCGAGTTTGGCTTTGATTGCTTCTGCGGTGTTAAGGGCATTCGCACCCGTAGCAAGTTTTATCCCCAGCCCGGATGCGGGTTGCCCATTAATGCGGGCAAGCGTGTTGTAGTTTTCACCGCCGAGCTCAATTTGTGCCACATCGCGAAGGTGCACAACCGAGCCGTCCTGATTGACACGCAGGGTGACGTTGCCGAACTCCTGCGGATTTTTCAGGCGTGTTTGGGCAATGATAGACGCGTTAAGCTGCTGATTACCGATGGCAGGCGTGCCGCCGAGTTGGCCCGCCGCTATCTGGTTGTTCTGAATTTTCAGTTGGTTTACGACATCAACTGGCGTCAGTTTAAACTTGTTCAGCAGATTTGGATCCAGCCAGATACGCATTGCATACTGAGCGCCGAACAGTTGGGTATCGCCGACGCCATTCAGGCGACTAATCGCATCTTTCAGGTTCGAGGCAACATAGTCAGAGATATCATCCTGATTTAGCGCCTTGTTATCGGAAACAAAGCCTGCCACCAGTAAATAGCTGCTGCTCGATTTTTTGACGCTGATACCCTGCTGCTGAACTTCCTGTGGTAGCAGCGGGGTGGCCAGCTGCAGTTTGTTCTGCACCTGGACCTGGGCGATATCCGGATCGGTGCCTGACTGGAAAGTCAGGGTGATAGTCACGCCGCCAGAGGAGTCGCTGGTGGAGGACATGTACATCAGATTATCGATACCGTTCATGTTCTGTTCGACAACCTGGGTGACGGTATCCTGCACGGTTTGGGCGTCAGCCCCCGGATAGATCGCCGTAATGGCCACTGCCGGTGGCGCGATGGTTGGGTACTGTGCGATAGGCAATTGCATGATCGCAAGTCCCCCCGCCATCATCATAATAATTGCCAGCACCCAGGCGAAAATCGGGCGCTGAATAAAGAATTTGGACATAGTGGCCCCTGATTATTTGGCGGACGAAGTGGCAGTGTCTGGCTCTGAAGTCACCGAAACGCCAGGACGTACTTTCTGCAATCCGCTGACAATCACTTTGTCACCCGTATTGAGCCCATTGCTGATAAGCCACTGACTGCCGATGGCCTGAGAGGCAGTGACGCTGCGGACTTCAACCTGATTTTTCGCATTCACTACTAACACCGTGGCATCGCCTCGCGGCGTGCGGGTGACACCTTGTTGTGGCACCAGAATGGCGTTTGGCTGTACGCCCTCATCAATGCGTGCACGTACAAACATACCGGGCAGCAGCGAGTGTTGAGGGTTAGGGAAAATGGCGCGCAGGGTGATGGAGCCGGTACTTTCGTCCACGGTGACATCAGAGAATTGCAGGGTGCCTTTCTGGGAATACGGCTGTCCGTTTTCCATCACCAGCTCGACGCTCTTGGTGTCGCTCCCATGCTCAAGGCTTTGCTGTTTGAGGCGCATAAAGTCACTGCTGGACTGGGTCACATCGACATAAATCGGATCCAGCTGCTGTACTGTTGCCAGCGCCTGGGACTGACCGTTAGTGACTAATGCGCCTTCTGTTACGCTGGACTTGCCGATACGTCCGCTAATAGGTGAGGTGACTTTGGTGTAGGCCACGTTGATGCGTGCGGTTTCTACCGCGGCTTTCGCCGCCATTACGCTGGCGTCGGCCTGCTGGGCGTTAGCCACTGCCTGATCGTAATCCTGGCGGCTGACATATTGTGTGCCGAGCAGAGGCAGATAACGTTTTACGGTCAAATGCGCAATCGTTGCGGCGGCTACGGCTTTGGCTTCATCGCCTTTGGCGCTGTTCCACGCGGCCTGATAGGTGGCTGGATCTATCTGATAGAGAGACTCGCCCGCCTGAATATCGCTGCCCTCAATGAAATTACGGCGCAGGATGATACCGCTGACCTGTGGACGAACTTCGGCAATGCGAAATGCCGTGGTCCTGCCCGGCAGTTCGGTTGTCACTGACAGAGGGGCGCTCGTGATGACATGAACCGTAACGTGTGGTGCCTGTGGTTGCTGCGGCCGATCCCCGGCGTTATCGCAACTGCTCATCAGCAGAGTTGATGCGAGTAAACTGGATAAAATCGAAATCCTGGCGTGAATCTTCATTGCAAGTCCTTAAATTACAGATATAGCAAATTCTCCGGAAACCGGTGAAAAAATAAAAAAATGCGCACGCCATAGTACAAATAAAAACGTTGAAATGTTAGCCATCGGAATTGAGAAATGGTAAGGGAAAGCACGCATACATAAAGGAAAAGTGATGTGTGATATTTATGGCAGGGAGAGAAAGGGTGGGGATTATAGTTATTATCAATACATCAAGCCGAAGTATTGATGATTATTATTGAATGCGGATAAGAAGTGAGTGTCAATCCAGTATTAATGCATAAAGTGCTATGTGGAAAAATGGATTGCCAATACATTAATGGTTTTTCAGGATGGTATTTGGGTTCGCTATGGCCAGAAAAACAAAAGAAGATGCGCTGATTACCCGACAGCAGCTGCTGGATGCTGCTATCGAGCAGTTCTCACTACGAGGGGTTTCCAGCACCACTCTGACCGACATCGCTGATGCAGCGGGCGTGACGCGCGGAGCCGTCTACTGGCATTTCAATAATAAAGTCGAACTGTTTAATGAAATGTGGCGAGAGCAAATTCCATTGCGCGATATAATACGCGATCGTGTAAATATTAATGAAAGCGATAATCCGCTGATGTATCTACGTGAAATGTTTGTTGTGGGTATGCAACATATCGCTCAATCTGTAAAACTTCGTGCACTGATGCAAATTTTGTATCATAAATGTGAGTTCACAAAAGAGATGATGCTTGAGTCGGAAATTCGTCAGCGCATCTGTTTTGGCTATGAAATGCCACGTCGGGTATTAACACAATGTGTTCGTAATGGCAGTCTTCCTGCCGATACGAATATTGAATTAGCCCTGACAATGTTTCATTGCTTCTTTTCTGGCGTAATAAAAAATTGGCTGCTCTTTCCCGAACATTTCAATTTGTATCAGCAAGCGCCAGAGCTGGTGGATAATATCATGGCTACGTTACCTCATCACCCTGCGACGCTGCCGATGCCGATGGATAACGTTGCGGTATATCGCCATCAGGCGCTGTAATCAGCTGGCTTGCTGATACCTGGTGGTGATGGCTTCGGCGCTCACCGGTTTGCCTAATAGATAACCTTGCAAAGTGTTGCAGCCGAGTTGTGTCAGAAACTCTCGCTGCGCCTGGGTTTCAACGCCTTCCGCCACGACGCGTAAATTCAACGTGCGCGCCAGGGCGACAATCGCGGAAACGATAGTGGCATCTTCGCCTTCGCCGCTCAGCTCTTTGACAAAAGCCCGGTCGATTTTCAGTTCGCAGGCGGGTAAACGCTTGAGATAGAGCAGGCTCGAATAACCCGTGCCGAAATCATCAATGGAGGCTTTCACCCCGAGTTCAGTCAGGCGCGTCAGTACCGCGACACTCTGTTCCGGATTATGCATCGCAGTGGTTTCGGTCACTTCCAGGATCAGCATTTCCGGCGGAATATTATGCCGGGCCAAGCTCGCCATCACCGTCTCGATAAGCATCGGCTGTTCAAACTGCAGAGCGGAAAGATTGACCGCCATTGACCAGCTAAGCTGTCCCTGTTCGCGCCACGCATTGAGCTGGCGGCAGGCCTCGTTAATGACCCAATTCCCCATCGGGATGATGATCCCGGTTTTCTCCGCCAGCGGCAGGAAAATATCGGGCGCCAGCAGCCCTTTGAGCGGATGTTCCCAGCGCAGTAGCGCTTCAAAGCCCAAGATTTCGCCAGTCGACGCGTGGCATTTGGGCTGATAGTGCAGACGTAATTCCTGCCGTTCGACCGCCATCCACAAATCATTCATCAGCTGTAGCTGTTGCTGGGCGAAGGTATTCATCGAAGGCTGGAAGAAGTGGTAGCCGTTACGCCCGGTATGTTTGGTGTGATACATCGCAGCATCGGCGTTAAACATCAGCTCCCGATCGTTTTGTCCGTCATGCGGGTAGAGCGCAATACCCACGCTTAACGTTACCACCAGTTCGTACTTGTCGATGAGGAATGGTGCATCGATGGCCTGCACCAGTGCACTGGCGAGGCGGGCGGCATCGTCAGGGGCTGAAATGTCTGCCAGCAAAACAAACTCATCACCGCCGATACGGGCCAGGGTGAATTGCCCACTCAAGGGCAGCAGTAAGCGGCCGGTGACCGCGACCAGCAGTTTGTCTCCCACGTCATGACCAAAAGCGTCATTAACGGCCTTAAAGCCATCTAAATCCATAAACAGCAACGCAAACGGACGCGCTTCAAGGTCGGCTTTGCTGATAGCCTGGCTCAGGCGATCCTCAAATAACACGCGGTTTGGCAGGCGGGTTAAGGTGTCCTGAAGTGCCAGCTCGGCCAGCTCTTTATTCGCTTCCGCCAATGAGGATGCCAGCAGTGCGGTTCGGGCCTGCAGGCGTGCATCAAGCATCGAAATGAGCAGTGTGGTTCCGAGAATAAACAGCGTCACCACGCTGACCAGGACCGCCAGCCAGTTGCCGTTCAGGCCCTGGTGACCCATCGGCATTTGTTCGGGAAACTGCGCCGCTATCATGCCGGTGTAATGCATCCCGGCGATGGCGATCCCCATCAGCACTGCGGCACCAAATCGCATCAGGGCAACCTGCGCCGCTTCGTGACGCAGACGGAAAGTGAGCCAGAGGGCGGCAAAAGAGGCGAGCAGGGCGATGACGACGGAAAGCGAAACCCAGCGATAATCCCAGATGATGGGCCTGGAGACGTCCATGGCGGCCATCCCGGTGTAGTGCATCAGCACCACGCCCGTTCCCATCACTACGGCACCGGGCAGCAAGCGACTCAGGCCGAGCTTGTCGATGCTCACCAACCATAAGGCAAAAAGGGAAGAGGCCATGGCGATGGCCATCGATAGGGCGGTCAGCCCTGGGCTGTACTGCATACCCATTGCGCTGTCCATCGCCAGCATGCCGATAAAATGCATTGCCCACACGCCGAAGCCCATGGCGATCCCGCCCCCGCAAAGCCATATCCAGGCGGCTCTTCCGTGGCTTGTGGAGACACGCCCCGCCATGTTCAGTGCAGTCCAGGCCGCGAGAATAGCAATGATAAAGGAAATGGCGACCAGAATAGGGTCGTAATGGCTAGCCAGTATGGTGTCATCAGCTCGTGCACGGGGTGGTGAGGGCTGTGACATTACCATCGTCCATAAAGGACTCAAAGGGATTTAAATCCCTGATTTTATGAAGGGAATGCCGACACGTTCGCCGACGTTTTCCCCATTATTCACTCCAGGTCGGAGCAGTTCACCAGCTTGAGTGGATTGACAGAATTCATGTTGCGGCACTTATCGCTTTCGGTGGATAAAATCTCGATCCACTGCATCAGCAAACCTTCAAACACAAACATAAACAAGGCAAAGACAATCAGCCATCCGTACTTGCGAAGCATACCTGCACCTGAGAATTGATTGGGTGAATGGCAGGCAATATACACGAAAAGTGACGTCAGGAAAGGGGGGAGAAAATCGCAGGATTTAAGGCAATAAAAAAGGCGCTTCCCCATGCCGAAGAGCGCCTTTTTACCGCCAAGAACGAACTTAGTTCATGCCGTATTTTTTCAGTTTCTTACGCAGAGTACCACGGTTGATGCCCATCATCAGAGCAGCGCGGGTTTGATTACCACGCGTGTATTGCATAACCATGTCCAACAGGGGCTGTTCTACTTCAGCCAGTACCAGCTCATACAGATCATTAACATCCTGACCATTCAGTTGAGCAAAATAGTTCTTCAGTGCCTGTTTAACCGAGTCACGGAGAGGTTTCTGAGTCACCTGATCCTGAGAGTTAACGGTAGAAACGGTCAGTACGTCAGAATTTACGCGTTGTTCGAACATAGTTCTGTCAGCTCTTTATTTCTGTTTACGCAAAATTTTCGAAGTATGCCTCCAACGCCTCCAGCTGTACGCTGGCATCCTCAATGGCGTTGAATGTGCGCCGAAACTGGTCATCTGGAGCGTGTTCCTGTAAATACCAGGATACGTGTTTGCGCGCTATTCGGTACCCTTTTGTATGACCGTAAAAATCATGCAATTCCCGAACATGTGCACAAAGTAAGCGCTTCACCTCTGCCAGAGGCAGTGGAGGTAGCAGCTCCCCAGTGTCCAGATAATGCTGGATTTCCCGAAAGATCCAGGGTCTTCCCTGAGCTGCACGTCCTATCATCAGGGCATCAGCCCCCGTATAGTCGAGCACAGCTCTGGCTTTAAGCGGGTCAGTAATGTCACCATTCGCGATAATCGGAATGGAAACTTTCTGCTTAACTGCCCGAATACTGTCGTATTCAGCGTCTCCGTTAAACAAGCAGGCGCGAGTGCGTCCGTGAATAGTCAGAGCCTGAATGCCACAATCTTCAGCCAGTTGGGCAATCTCTACACAGTTACGGTGGTCCGGCGCCCAGCCAGTGCGAATCTTGAGAGTGACAGGAACGTCCACTGCTTTTACCACCTCGGTCAGGATAGATTTCACCAAACCTGGATGTTGCAACAGGGCTGAACCTGCAAGCTTGCGATTCACTTTTTTCGCCGGGCAACCCATATTGATGTCAATAATTTGGGCGCCACTTTCAACGTTAATACGTGCGGCTTCCGCCATTTCTTCAGGACAGCTACCGGCAATTTGCACGGTGCGAATCCCGGGCTCGTCAATATGCACCATCCGTAAACGGGACTTGTCGCTCTCCCAGACTTGCGGGTTGGAGGACATCATCTCAGAAACGGTTAAACCTGCTCCCATCTCGTAGCACAGCGTCCGGAATGGTCTGTCAGTAATGCCAGCCATGGGCGCTGCGATCAGGCGATTTCTAAGCTGGTGGTGTCCGATGCGCATGAGTTAAGAAATGACCATACTGTGACTGCAAGGCGGCGTATATTACGCATTTTTTTCCTGAGATGAAAGGCCAAACTTTGAGCAATCCTCTGTCATAGATCAAGGAATCGCCAGTCGGTCAGGCGCGATAATTTTAATCGTTAGATAAATCATCGGTTTATATTCATATGGTGGATTTGTGCGCAGATGAAATTTTGCGTAACTTATCGTTTTTTACTGCTCAAAAGGGAGCAGAAAAGGGAGAACCTGCTGTTTTTATCAGCAGATTATCCCGATTATTGCGGGCTGGATCTCATTTCATTGCTGGATGAGAAGGCCCTTTTTTGGCACTTATTCGACCACGACGCGACCGTGCATCGGCTGTGTCGGACGGTTATTATCGTGATGCATGGTGTGGGTAAATTTCTCAAGCTGCGTTTCAGAAAGCGTCAGCGGATGTTTCAATACCAGCCAGGTTACGCCTTCTGAACAGGGTGGCGTTGTCAGAGAACCACTAAAGCGCCAGTATGTTCTGTCAGCTGGGAGAAGCGAGTTGATGTCGGGCGATGCTTTCAGCACAGCGTCACTTTCAGCCTTCTCTGGCATTACTTTCCACAGCTTATCGAGCTCAGAATTTGCCTGGCCAACGTCAAACATCACGGCCACCACGGCTATTTCACCAGCGGCATTTTTATGCACCAGATGCATCTCCATAGCGGAGTGCTTTCCGCGGACGGTGTTCTCGGAAGGGGCATGGAAATGGAACTGTTGCAGGGTGTAGTGCTGACCATCGAGAGTGATGCTGTCATCGGCTTTCGGGTCAACTGTCGCCTGAATGGTGTGACCATTATTGAGGATAATGTCAGGGCCGGTACCGTAGTGGGTCACCAACGGCTGCAGATGCGTTTCCATCGTATGGGTAATGTCGATGGGCGACTGATTCATCCCCTGCTGACAGGTTTTATATTCATCGCTTAACTGGCTCCAGTGGTCAGGATCACCTTCTCCGGCGTAACTCCAGTGTGAGGCCATTGCGAAGGCAGGGAGGGTGCTTAGCGCCAGTAACGCTGCTTTGTAAAACATCTTGCTCATAATATTCATCCAATGAATTAAAAATGTAAAATTATTAAATAACTCAATTAGTTACGTTATTATTTTATCATGAACAGGAAACGGACTATGGGGAGATAATGCTCGCGTGACCGGGCGGCCACGCGAGAGATCAATTAGTGCTTACGACCAGTGATGCGGCACCACTCTTCTTTCTCAACCACCGGGTCGAGTGCGAATTGAGAGGTATAGGCTTCACAGACGCTGTCGGCCTGGCTCGCAAGTATACCGGAAAGGCCCAGCAGACCGCCCTCAACGGGCAGGACGCTGATTAATGGGGCCAGTTCGCGTAACGGGCCCGCCAGGATGTTAGCGACCACCACATCGGCTTTCATGGCGTCTGGCTGGTCCTGCGGTAAATAAAGTTCCAGCTTATCGGACACGCCATTGCGCTGCGCGTTATCACGGCTGGCCTGAATCGCCTGCGGATCGATGTCGATCCCGATAGCCTTGGCCGCGCCCAGTTTCAGTGCGGCAATAGCAAGGATCCCGGATCCACAGCCAAAGTCGATCACCGTTTTGCCGTTCAGATCGAGACCGTCGAGCCACTGCAGGCACATCGACGTGGTTGGGTGGGTGCCGGTACCAAACGCCAGGCCCGGATCGAGCATCACGTTAACCGCGTTTTCGTCCGGTACATCGCGCCAGCTCGGGCAGATCCACAGCCGCTCACCGAAGCGCATTGGGTGGAAGTTATCCATCCATTCACGTTCCCAGTCTTTATCTTCCAGTTGCTCAATCTTGTGAACAAAACCCGCACCAAGCAGCGGCTGATGTTCCAGAATGGCAACCACTTCCTTCATGTCGGTTTCGGCATCGAACAGGCCAATCACATCGGTATCGCCCCACAGGCGGGTTTCACCCGGTAAAGGCTCAAACACCGGCGTGTCGTGGGTGTCCTGGAAGGTGATAGAGACGGCACCCACTTCCATCAGCGCATCGCTCAGTTCTTCAGCGTTAGCACCAGTGGTGTTCAGTTTCAGTTGGATCCATGGCATGGCAAAACTCTTTTAATGATTAACAGTGATATTAGGGGCTTGTGTGGCAGGCTGACCAAAACGGTTGCCGACGACAAAAGCCAGAAGACTCAGCAGTAGCGAGGGGACAATCGGGTGAAAGCCCAGGTACTGAATTTTCAGGGTGGCGAGCAGGGCATACAACACGCCGCCGACAATCATGGCGCTCAGCGCTCCGGCAGCGTTCGCTCGTTCCCAATAAAGGCCCAGCACCAGCGGCCACAGGAAAACAGCTTCCAGCCCGCCAAACGCCAGCAGGTTCAGCCAGATGATCATCTCCGGCGGTCGCCAGGCCGCCAGCAGCAGCAGCGCACCCAATATCAGGGTGATCAGCGCTGACATACGTTTCAGCCGCTTCTCGTTGTGCACCTGCTCCGGGCGGAAATTCAGATACAGATCTTTGATGATCGTAGCGGAACTCTGCAATAACTGCGCGTTGATCGTCGACATGATGGCCGCCATCGGCGCGGCAAGGAAGATCCCCGCAGCCACCGGCGGCAACACTTTAACCATCAGCGTGGGGATAACCAAATCCGGGACGTTGAGATCCGGAATCACGGCGCGGCCAAGTGCGCCAGCCAGATGCATACCGAACATCAGGACAGCCACGACAATCGTGCCGATAATCATGCCGCGGTGCACAGCCTTGCTGTCTTTGTACGAGATGCAACGCACTGCCGTGTGCGGCAGGCCAATTACCCCAAAGCAGACCAGCACCCAGAAAGAGGTCATAAAGCTCGGCGATAAAATATCGTCAGCACCCTGTGGGGAGACCAGTTTAGGGTCGATGTGTTCCAGCGTTTGTACCGCATGACTCAGGCCACCCGCCGCGTGAACGACACCAATCAGCAGCACGATGGTGCCAATCAGCATCACCATGCCCTGCATCGCGTCGTTCAGTACGCTGGCACGGAAGCCGCCGAAAGCGGTATACAGCGCGATACTGATCCCGAAAATCAGCAGGCCCGTTTCGTAAGGAATACCGGCTGCGGTTTCCAACAGGCGTGCGCCGCCGATGAACTGTACGGTCATGGCCCCGACAAACGCGACCAGCAGGCTAAGGCTCGCCAGCCACACCAGCAGACGGCTCTGATAGCGGGCAAACAGCATATCGTTGAGCGTCACCGCGTTATAACGTCGGGCAAGGATAGCGAATTTTTTCCCCAGAACGCCGAGCGATAACCACACGGCAGGTAATTGGATCATCGCCAGCAATACCCAGCCCAACCCGTATTTATAAGCCGCTCCGGGGCCACCGATAAACGAACTGGCGCTGATGTATGTTGCGCTAAGGGTCATCGCCAGTACGAAGCCGCCCATCGAACGGCTACCGAGAAAATATTCGTTGAGGAACGTGCCGGTGGCACGTTTACGCATCGCGTAAATCGACAGGCCAAACACCACCAACAAATAGGCGACAAGCGGCAAAATGACTTCAGGCTGCATCATCGTCCTCCAGTGGAATATCGCGATAGATGAATTTTACCATTGCCCAACAGAGCAAAATAAACACCAGCGGACTTAGCAAACAGGCCATTTCAAACCAGCGCGGCAGGCCGGTGAAGCCCTGAATTGAGTTTGGTATGTAAGCACTTGCCAACCAGGCTGCGAGATAGAGGAGGGTAAGCCACAACGCCCAGCGGGCTTCTTTGTGGGCCTGAACAAAACGCGCGTCCATAAGGCTCCCAGGGTCAATTTAAAGCGGGGATTGTACCTTAAGGGGCTGGTAAGGGGAGAGAAAAAGAAAAAAGGCCGGAAGATCCGGCCTTTTGCTAAACGTTCAGGATTACTTTTCCTGAAGTCCGAGTTTTTTCTCCAGATAGTGGATGTTGGTTCCACCATGCTGGAAGTTCTCGTCGCTCATAATGCGCATCTGCAGTTCAACGTTGGTTTTGATACCGTCGATGATCAGTTCCTGGAGGGCGTTCTTCATGCGAGAAATCGCCACGTCACGGGTTTCGCCGTAACAGATGAGCTTACCAATCATTGAGTCATAGTATGGTGGTACGGTGTAACCGGCGTAGATATGAGACTCCCAACGCACACCAAAACCGCCAGGTGCGTGGAAACGGGTAATTTTACCCGGGCTCGGCAGGAAGGTGTTCGGGTCTTCGGCGTTGATACGGCATTCCACCGCATGGCCGCGAACGTGCACTTCTTCCTGTTTGATTGACAGCGGCTGACCGGCAGCGATACGCAGCTGCTCTTTAATCAGGTCAACGCCAGTGATCATCTCGGTAACCGGGTGCTCTACCTGAATACGGGTGTTCATTTCGATGAAATAGAACTCGCCGTTTTCAAACAGGAACTCGAAAGTACCCGCGCCACGGTAGCTGATATCCACACAGGCTTTCGCACAACGCTCGCCGATGTAGCGACGCAGTTCCGGCGTGATGCCTGGCGCTGGTGCTTCTTCGACAACTTTCTGGTGGCGACGCTGCATAGAGCAGTCACGTTCTGCCAGATAGATAGCGTTGCCCTGACCGTCTGCCAATACCTGAATCTCGATATGACGAGGATTTTCCAGGTATTTTTCCATGTACACCATGTCATTGCTGAAAGCGGCTTTCGCTTCGGCTTTGGTCATGGTGATGGACTGGGCCAGTTCAGCGTCGCTGCGTACTACGCGCATACCGCGACCACCGCCGCCACCGGAGGCTTTGATGATAACCGGATAGCCGATGCGTTTCGCATGGGCACGGTTAGCGTCCATGTCGTCGCCCAGCGGGCCATCAGAGCCAGGTACCGTTGGAACGCCTGCTTTTTTCATCGCGTTGATTGCAGACACTTTGTCGCCCATCAGGCGGATGGTGTCAGCTTTCGGGCCGATGAAGATAAAGCCAGAACGTTCAACCTGCTCAGCAAAGTTGGCGTTTTCGGACAGGAAGCCATAACCCGGATGGATTGCCACCGCGCCGGTGATTTCAGCGGCGCTGATGATAGCCGGGATATTCAGATAGCTTTTAACGGACGGAGCCGGGCCAATACAGACCGTCTCATCCGCCAGCAGTACGTGTTTTAAATCGCGATCCGCAGTGGAGTGCACAGCGACGGTCTTGATACCCAGTTCTTTACAGGCACGAAGAATACGCAATGCAATCTCGCCACGGTTGGCGATGACAATTTTATCCAGCATGTTCGCCTCGTTACTCGATGACGACCAGTGGCTCGTCAAATTCTACCGGTTGACCACTTTCGACCAGAATGGCTTTCACCACGCCTGATTTGTCGGCTTCGATCTGGTTCATCATTTTCATGGCTTCAACGATGCACAGGGTATCACCCGCGTTCACCTTCTGGCCCACTTCAATGAATGCTTTCGCGTCCGGGCTCGGGGTGCGGTAGAAGGTACCAACCATCGGGGAGCGTACGATGTGGCCACTGATTTCAGCTTTAGGTGCTTCAGCAGCAGCTACCGGTGCAGCAGCGGCCGGAGCCATCTGTGGTTGCATCATAGGGGCAGCATAAGCCTGTTGCATTACTGGGAAGCCAGCATTGGCCGAAGCGCGGCTGATACGTACAGACTCTTCGCCTTCAGAAATTTCCAGTTCGGAGATGCCTGATTCTTCAACCAGCTCGATCAGTTTTTTAATCTTACGAATATCCATGAGTGGGTTCCGTACTCTTTGTTTAGTGTGATTGTGACAGGCGTTTAACCGCCGTCTGTAATGCGTATGAATAGCCGTCAGCGCCTAATCCGCAGATGACGCCGGCAGCGATATCAGAGAGATATGAGTGATGGCGGAACGGCTCGCGAGCGTGCACGTTACTCAGATGTATCTCGATAAACGGGATACTGACCGCCAATAGCGCATCACGAATCGCAACGCTGGTGTGCGTGAATGCGGCCGGATTGATCAGGATATAGTCAATGTTGTCTTTAGCCTGATGAATTCGGTCGATAATCGCGAACTCCGCGTTCGACTGCAAATGGTCCAGCGACACATTCAGAGCCTCAGCTTCCGTCGTTAAACGGTTTACAATTTCCGCTAACGTCTGGGAGCCATACTTCTCTGGCTCACGGGTGCCGAGCATGTTCAGGTTCGGTCCGTTTAAAAGCAAAATGCGTAACTTGTCGGCCATCGTGCTGCTATCTCCTGCAATTCTCCGGTAAAAAACAAAATATACCTTCGATGCGCGCTTGTCACCTTTTCAGAGGCCAAAAACCCCTGCCAGGAAAACCAAAGTCGCACATTATAACGATTTCGTAGCAATTGGCAGCTAAATACTGGTCTTATCAGGGAAGATTATCAACCTCAAACCCAAAAAAGCCTGACGTAGTGCGGGAGTTCTGCGGGAAAGTGCACATTATCGTGAATTAACGCCACCACCGGCGGAACTTCTTAAAACGCCACGCTAAAAGCGCAAAAGCGGCGATTGCGTACAGGATCGGTTGCGGTGAGAGGATCTTCACCGACCACAGATAATGGATGGGGGCAAGGATCGCCACCAGATAGACGAAGTTATGCAATTTTTGCCAGCGCGCGCCCAGTTTTCGCTGCGCACGCTGAAACGAGGTGGCCGCCAGTGCCAGCAAAATCAGCCAGCTCACCAGGCCCAGCGTTAAATAAGGACGTGTGACCACTTCCTGCCCTAACAAACCCAGATTGTTAATCCCGAGCTCTAACAGCGCGTAGCTGGTGAGATGTAACGTCGCCCAGGCAAAACACCATAGCCCTAAAAGGCGGCGAGTTCGTATCAATAAAGGCTGTTTAGCGTAACGCGCCAGCGGGGAGACCAGCAAGGTAGCGAGCAGCAGTTTCAGAGCCATCCTACCGGTAAAGTGTTGAATATCCTTGGCAGGGTCAGCGCTGAAGTAGCCCTGGGAACCCGCCCAGAATAACCACACTAGGGGTAAAAAGGCGGCCAGATGCAGCACCACCTTGAGCCAGACAATCTGTTTAACCGTTAAGCGCACTCAGAAGTTCTCCCGTAAATTCAAGCCGCGGTACAGCGACGCCACCTGATCGGCATAGCCGTTAAACAACAGCGTCGGTTGGCGTTTGACGTCCAGTACGCCGCCTGAGCCGATAAAGCGCTCTGTGGCCTGCGACCAGCGTGGATGGTCAACATGCGGATTCACGTTGGCAAAAAAGCCGTATTCGTCAGGGGCTGCCAGATTCCACGTGCAGGGCGGGCGTTCGCGAGTCAGTTTGATACTGACGATAGATTTGATGCCTTTGAAGCCGTATTTCCACGGCACGGTCAAGCGGATAGGCGCCCCGTTTTGCGGCGGTAGCGCTTTGCCATACACGCCGGTGGTCAGCAGCGTCAGCGGATGCATCGCCTCATCGAGACGCAGACCTTCAACATAGGGATAGGAGAGACCGCCGCCGATAAAGCGATCCTTCTGACCAGGCATCTGCTCGGGGGAGAAAATGGTTTTGAAGGCGACGTATTTGGCATCGCTGGTGGGCTCAACCAGCGCCAGCAGCTTATGCAGTGGAAAACCAATCCACGGCACCACCATCGACCAGGCTTCCACGCAGCGCATCCGGTAGATTCGCTGTTCAAGTGGGAAACGTTTGGTTAACGCGTCGTGATCGAGCGTCAGCGGTTTAGCGACTTCTCCATCAATAGTCAGCGTCCACGGATCGGTTTTCAGGCTTCCGGCATTGGCAGCCGGGTCGGCTTTATCCAGCCCGAACTCATAATAGTTGTTGTAGCCTGTGACCTTATCTTCCGGCGTGAGCGCCAGCTGACTCTGCCATTCGGCAGGGCGAGAGAATTCGAGCGGTTTCCCGGACGGGGCCGGTGGCCTGTCGTTGCCCTTAAACCAGCTGAGCAAATCGGCCTGAGCGGTAGGCGCGAGCGTCATTGCGGTGGCGCTTATGCCTAACATCTTCAGCACCTGGCGGCGCTGGAGCATAAATACGGATTCCGCCGTTACATCAGCTTCCGTTAGTTTTTTCGACTTCATGGCTTCCTCCGTCATGCTTTTTTCCTAAGCATGACGGAGGTGTCTGATTAACGCGAATATGTCACGAAAATTTGAAGATTAGGCCACCTTCACCAGCGTGCGACCCTGAATCTGGTTGTTCATGATTTTTTCGGCAAACTCCGGCGCCTGAGCAAGGGTGATTTCCGTTGCGCTCTGGCTATAGAAGGAAGGCGGTAAATCCTGAACCAGACGTTCCCAGGCTTGTGTGCGGCGTGCGGCAGGGGTCATCACGGAATCGACACCCTGCAAACGGACGTTACGCAGAATGAATGGCATTACGGTGGTCGGCAGTGCAAAGCCACCCGCCAGACCACACGCGGCCACGCAACCGCCGTAGTTCATTTGCGCCAGCACTTTGGCCAGCACTTTATCGCCCACGGTATCGACCGCCCCGGCCCACAGCTGTTTTTCCAGCGGACGGGTTTCGGCGAATTCATCACGGCCAATAATACGGTTCGCGCCGAGGCTGCGCAGATAGTCATGCGTGCTTTCGCGACCGGAAACGGCAGCGACCTGATAACCCAGCTTGTGCAACAGCGCAATCGCCGTACTGCCCACGCCGCCGCTGGCACCGGTCACGACAATTTCGCCGTCCTGCGGTTTGACACCGGCGTCTTCCAGCGCCATCACGCAGAGCATGGCGGTAAAGCCTGCGGTGCCGATGATCATCGCCTGACGCGCGTCCATGCCGTGCGGTTGGGCGACCAGCCAGTCACCCTTCACGCGAGCCTGCTGAGAAAGGCCGCCCCAATGGTTTTCACCCACGCCCCAGCCGGTCAGCAGTACCTGCTGGCCCGCGTGAAAACGCGGGTCTTCGCTGCTGTGCACCACGCCCGCAAAATCGATACCTGGCACCATCGGGAAGTTGCGGATGATTTTGCCTTTGCCGGTAATCGCGAGCGCGTCTTTATAGTTGAGGCTTGACCACTGGATATCGACTGTGACATCACCTTGTGGCAGCTGGCTTTCCTCGATGGCCTGTACCGAGGCGAGAGTTTTACCGTCGTGCTGTTCTAAGATTAACGCCTGCATAATCGTTCCTCAGTTGCTCAATGATTGGAAAATAATTTTCGATGACTATACTCGGTAACTGAAACACGATGCCGATTTAACGCAATAAATTGCCAGATTCACTAACTCTGGTAGTATGCAGGGTCTTTTTGGCATGCTAGTTAGTGCTCACTAATTTCTTGCAATCCACCGTGGGTGTCCGGTCAACGTCGGGCTGTTTTTCATTAACGGAGTTAATACAGGGATGCGATTAACGACGAAATTCTCAGCTTTTGTGGCGCTTCTAACGGGCCTGACCATCTTTGTCACCCTCATTGGTTGTTCACTGAGTTTCTACAACGGTATTCAATATAAAGTGGATTACCGCGCCCGGGCTGTGGCGACAGTTATCGATTCACGCCTGGTCAGTACCCCTTTTGATCAACTCGACAACCAACTGGACGAAATTCTGGTGCCTGTCGATATCGTGCGCGTTGATTTCATCGTTAATGATAAAACCATTTTTAGCCACTCACGTAGTAGCAGCTATCGCCCGATGGGCAGCAGTATTCAGTACCGCGAACTGGATGTAGAGTCGGTGAAGCACCCGGGAATGACCCTCCATCTGGTGTATCAGGATCCGATGGTGAATTATTTCCACTCGCTGCTGACCACCGCACCTCTCACTATTGCCATTGCTTTTATGGTATTGATTATCTTCTTTTCGGTACGCTGGCTGCGCAATCAGCTGTCGGGCCAGGAACTGTTAGAACTGCGCTCCACGCGGATCCTCAACGGCGAACGCGGACAGCAGGTGCGTGGTTCGGTCCATGAGTGGCCCGCGCGAACCAGCAGCGCCCTCGATACGCTGCTGTCAGAAATTCAGTTTGCCGGTGAACAGCGCAGTCGTATGGATACGCTTATCCGCTCCTACGCGGCGCAGGACACCAAAACCGGCCTTAGCAACCGGATGTTTTTCGATAACCAGCTCGCAACGCTGCTCGACGATCAGGAAAAAGTTGGGGCGCATGGTATTGTGATGCTGATTCGCCTGCCGGAATTTGATTTGGTTCGCGACCAGTGGGGGCGTACGGCGGCGGAAGAGCACTTCTTAATGCTGATCAATATGCTTTCCACTTTCATGATGCGTTATCCTGGTGCGTTGCTGGCTCGTTATTACCGCAGTGATTTTGCCGTGCTGCTGCCGCACCGCACGTTGAAGGAAGCCGACAGCATCGCCGGGCAACTGTTAAAAGCGCTGGACTCGTTACCGTCGACTAAGATTCTCGATCAGGATGACATGATGCACATCGGCATCTGTACCTGGCGCAGCGGGCAAACCACTGAGCAGGTAATGGAGCACGCCGATGCGGCGGTCCGTAACGCAGTGCTTCAGGGCAGCAACAGCTGGGCAGTGTATGATGACTCTCTGCCAGAAAAAGGGCGCGGCAACGTGCGCTGGCGAACGCTCATCGAACAAATGCTCAGTCGCGGCGGCCCGCGCTTCTACCAAAAACCGGCGGTGCATTACGACGGCCGGGTTCACCATCGCGAATTGATGTGCCGCATTTATGACGGTAAAGAAGAAGTGATTGCCGCTGAATATATGCCGATGGTGATGGAGTTCGGTCTGGCGGAAGAGTACGACCGTTTACAAATCACCCGTTTGCTGCCTTTCCTCTCGTTTTGGCCCGAGGAAAATCTGGCTTTGCAGGTGACGGTCGAGTCGCTCATCCGGCCCCGGTTCCAGCGCTGGCTGCGTGATACGCTGATGCAATGTGAAAAAACACAGCGAAAACGGATTATTTTTGAACTTGCAGAGGCAGATGTCTGTCAACATATCAGCCGCTTACAGCCCGTGATGCGTTTGATTCGCGCGTTAGGGGTTCGAGTCGTGGTGATTCAGGCCGGGTTGACGCTGGTCAGCACCAGTTGGATTAAAGAATTGTCGGTGGAAATCGTCAAGCTGCACCCGGGCTTGGTGCGTAATATAGAGAAACGCAGTGAAAACCAGTTGCTGGTGCAGAGTCTGGTCGAAGCCTGTAAAGGAACATCGACTCAGGTTTTCGCCACCGGATTGCGGAGTCGCAGCGAGTGGCAGGTGTTAAGAGAGTGCGGTGTGCTGGGTGGTCAGGGCGATTTTTTTGCTGCGTCACAACCACTTGACACTAGCGTAAAAAAATATTCGCAAAGATACTCTGTTTGATCTGCCGTTTGTCGTGTTTTCACGTAGAATAACGCGCGCTGTTTCTCCGCGGGCGTTATTGAGTGCCCGCCAACAGGCGATACAGAACATGCCAGTGATCGTCCTTTGACAGGTTGCAATGTAAGCGAGGAACGCTGCGGCTCTGACAGTGTCAGGTCGAAATTGTAACAAAGGAAACGAACTGCACTAATTTTCACCGTTGCAGATGATTTTTGCGCCTTGTCGCTGCTGCGTGTGGTTGGTAAAGTAAGCGGATTTTGTTTCCGCCCCAGCTTTCAGGATTATCCCTTAGTATGTTGAAAAAATTTCGTGGCATGTTTTCCAATGACCTGTCCATTGACCTGGGTACCGCGAATACCCTGATTTACGTAAAAGGACAAGGCATCGTACTGAATGAGCCTTCCGTTGTCGCCATTCGCCAGGATCGTGCCGGTTCACCGAAAAGTGTGGCTGCCGTCGGTCATGAAGCTAAGCAGATGCTCGGCCGTACGCCGGGCAACATTGCCGCTATTCGTCCAATGAAAGACGGCGTTATCGCCGACTTCTTCGTGACTGAAAAAATGCTGCAGCACTTCATTAAACAGGTTCACAGCAACAGCTTTATGCGCCCGAGCCCGCGAGTTCTGGTGTGTGTGCCGGTAGGTGCAACTCAGGTTGAACGCCGCGCAATCCGTGAATCTGCTCAAGGCGCTGGCGCCCGTGAAGTGTTCCTGATTGAAGAGCCAATGGCTGCTGCAATCGGTGCGGGTCTGCCTGTCTCTGAAGCAACCGGTTCTATGGTTGTGGATATCGGTGGTGGTACGACCGAAGTGGCCGTTATCTCCCTGAACGGCGTGGTGTACTCCTCTTCCGTACGTATCGGTGGTGACCGTTTCGACGAAGCCATTATTAATTATGTGCGCCGTAACTACGGCTCTCTGATCGGTGAAGCCACCGCAGAGCGCATCAAGCACGAAATCGGTTCTGCTTACCCAGGCGACGAAGTGCTTGAAATCGAAGTACGCGGTCGTAATCTGGCAGAAGGCGTTCCACGCGGCTTTACCCTGAACTCCAACGAAATCCTCGAAGCGCTGCAAGAGCCGCTGACCGGTATCGTGAGTGCGGTAATGGTTGCCCTGGAACAGTGCCCGCCGGAACTGGCTTCCGACATCTCAGAGCGTGGTATGGTTCTGACTGGTGGTGGTGCGCTGCTGCGTAACCTCGACCGCCTGTTAATGGAAGAGACAGGAATTCCTGTCGTAGTTGCAGAAGATCCACTGACCTGTGTTGCCCGTGGCGGCGGCAAGGCACTGGAAATGATCGACATGCACGGCGGCGACTTGTTCAGCGAAGAGTAGTCAGCCAGAAGTCTGGGGTAGCGTTTGTGCTGCCCCTTGATTTCTTCACTGACACGAGAATACGCAAAGCCTATGAAGCCCATTTTTAGCCGTGGCCCATCGCTACAGTTTCGCCTAATTCTGGCGGTGCTGGTGGCGCTTGGCATCATTATTGCCGACAGCCGCCTTGGTGCGTTCAGTCAAATCCGAACGTACATGGATACTGCTGTTAGCCCTTTCTATTTTGTTTCCAACGGTCCTCGTGAATTACTCGACGGTATTTCGCAAACTCTGGCTTCCCGCGATCAGCTTGAGCTGGAAAACCGTGCCCTGCGTCAGGAGCTGCTGTTAAAAAACAGCGATCTGCTGATGATGGGTCAGTACAAGCAGGAAAACGCCCGTCTGCGTGAATTGTTAGGTTCGCCGCTGCGTCAGGATGAGCAGAAAATGGTGACCCAGGTTATCTCTACCGTTAACGATCCGTATAGCGATCAGGTGGTTATCGATAAAGGTAGCGTCAACGGCGTCTACGAAGGTCAGCCTATTATCAGTGATAAAGGCGTGGTCGGTCAGGTTGTGGCCGTCGCGAAGCTGACCAGTCGAGTGCTGCTGATTTGTGATGCGACCCATGCGCTGCCAATTCAGGTACTGCGCAACGATATCCGCGTGATTGCGGCCGGTAACGGCTGTACTGACGATTTGCAGCTGGAACATCTGCCTGCCAATACCGATATCCGTGTCGGTGACGTACTGGTGACGTCCGGCCTCGGCGGTCGTTTCCCGGAAGGGTATCCGGTTGCGGTTGTGTCGTCGGTTAAGCTGGATACGCAGCGTGCGTATACGGTGATTCAGGCGCGTCCAACTGCAGGTCTGCAGCGTCTGCGTTATCTGCTACTGCTGTGGGGTGCCGATCGTAACGGCGCGAATCCGATGACGCCTGAAGAGGTACATCGTGTTGCCAATGAACGTCTGATGCAGATGATGCCGCAGGTTCTCCCTGCCGCCGATTCCATGGGGCCGCCGGCACCTGTTCCGCCGCCTGCGACGGGAATCACTCAGCCTGCACCGGCTGCTGCGCCTCCGTCAGGAGGGCAGTAGTGGCAAGCTACCGAAGTCAGGGACGTTGGGTTATCTGGCTCTCGTTTCTGATAGCCCTTCTGTTACAAGTCATGCCCTGGCCGGACAACCTGTTGGTATACCGGCCAAACTGGGTTCTGCTGATCCTGCTCTACTGGATCCTCGCTTTACCGCATCGGGTCAATGTTGGCACAGGTTTCATTATGGGTGCCATACTGGATCTGATCAGCGGTTCAACGCTCGGCGTACGTGCGTTGTCCCTCAGTATCATTGCCTATCTGGTGGCGCTGAAATATCAGCTGTTCCGTAATCTGGCGCTCTGGCAACAGGCGCTGGTGGTCATGATGCTGTCGCTGGCGGTAGATATCGTTGTTTTCTGGTCAGAATTTTTAGTGATCAACGTCTCTTTCCGACCGGAAGTGTTCTGGAGTAGCGTCGTTAACGGTGTACTCTGGCCATGGCTTTTCCTGCTGATGCGCAAAGTGCGCCAGCAATTCGCGGTACAATAAAGGTTTCTATGACAATGCTTTATCTTGCTTCCGGCTCCCCGCGTCGTCAGGAGCTGTTAACTCAATTGGGTGTGAGCTTCGAACGTCTGGTACCCGGAATTGAGGAGCAACGTCAGCCACAGGAAAGCGCGCAACATTATGTTGCGCGACTGGCTCGGGAGAAAGCGCAGGCGGGCGTCATGCTTGCCGCGCAGGACTTACCGGTGCTGGGTGCCGATACCATTGTGGTTCTGAACGGTGAAGTGCTGGAAAAACCGCGTGACGCTGAGCACGCGGCAGTCATGCTGCGCCAGCTTTCCGGGCACACGCATCAGGTGATGACCGCCGTCGCGTTAGCGGACAGCAAACACACCATCGACTGCCTGGTGACCACCGAAGTCACGTTCAGAATCTTATCAGATGACGATATCATGGGGTACGTCGCGAGCGGCGAACCGATGGATAAAGCAGGTGCATACGGTATTCAGGGGCTGGGTGGCTGTTTTGTCAGGAAGATAAATGGCAGCTATCACGCCGTAGTCGGCTTACCGCTGGTGGAAACGTATGAGTTGCTGAGCAATTTTAACTCACTGCGTGAGAAATGGGATAAACATGACGGCTGAATTATTGGTTAACGTAACGCCATCGGAAACCCGCGTGGCGTACATTGATGGCGGTATTCTTCAGGAAATTCATATAGAGCGTGAAGCGCGACGCGGAATCGTAGGCAATATCTACAAAGGTCGTGTCAGTCGTGTACTCCCAGGGATGCAGGCGGCATTTGTAGATATTGGCCTGGATAAGGCCGCGTTTCTTCACGCTTCTGACATCATGCCCCACACCGAATGTGTGGCCGGGGAAGAGCAGAAGCAGTTCACCGTTCGCGACATTTCCGAACTGGTGCGTCAGGGCCAGGACCTGATGGTGCAAGTGGTCAAAGATCCGCTGGGCACCAAAGGCGCGCGTCTGACGACTGACATCACCATTCCTTCTCGTTACCTTGTGTTCATGCCGGGCGCGTCTCACGTGGGCGTGTCTCAGCGTATTGAAAGCGAAGCCGAGCGCGATCGTCTGAAAAACGTGGTGACAGCTTACTGCGACGAGCAGGGCGGGTTCATCATCCGTACCGCGGCAGAAGGCGTTTGTGAAGAGGATTTATCCTCTGATGCGGCGTACCTCAAGCGCGTATGGACCAAGGTGATGGAGCGTAAAAAACGCCCGCAGACCCGCTACCAGATGTACGGGGAACTGGCGCTAGCCCAACGCGTGCTGCGTGATTTTGCCGATGCAAAGCTCGACCGTATCCGCGTCGACTCCCGTCTGACCTTCGAATCGCTGATGGAATTCACCGCAGAGTACATGCCGGAGATGACCAACAAGCTCGAACATTACAGCGGCCGCCAGCCTATTTTCGATCTCTTTGACGTCGAAAATGAAATCCAGCGTGCGCTGGAGCGGAAGGTGGAACTGAAGTCGGGCGGTTATCTGGTTATCGATCAGACCGAAGCGATGACCACTGTCGATATCAACACCGGTGCCTTTGTCGGCCACCGAAATCTTGACGACACCATTTTCAATACTAATATCGAAGCGACGCAGGCCATTGCGCGTCAGCTGCGCCTGCGTAATCTGGGCGGGATTATCATCATCGATTTCATCGATATGAGTAATGAAGATCACCGCCGTCGGGTGCTGCATTCTCTGGAACAGGCCTTGGGCAAAGATCGCGTGAAAACCAGCATTAACGGCTTCTCGCAGCTCGGTTTGGTGGAAATGACCCGTAAGCGCACACGCGAAAGTGTGGAGCACGTGCTGTGTCACCAGTGTCCAACCTGTCATGGTCGTGGGACGGTGAAAACGGTCGAAACGGTATGTTACGAAATCATGCGTGAAATTGTCCGCGTGCATCATGCCTATGATTCCGACCGCTTCCTGGTCTACGCCTCAGCCGCCGTGGCTGAAACCCTGAAAGGGGAAGAGTCTCATGCGCTGGCGGAAGTGGAAATCTTCGTTGGCAAGCAGGTAAAAGTCCAGATAGAACCGCTCTACAATCAGGAGCAATTCGACGTGGTGATGATGTAGTTTGCGGGCAGTTACAAGGAGAGATGCGTGAGGCGTTTGCCTGGAATCTTACTGATCACGGTGGCAACATTGATTGTTATCGTCGCGCTGCTGGTCAGTGGCTTGCGTCTCGTTTTGCCGCAGCTGGACAAATGGCGTCCGCAGCTGCTGGAGAAAATTGCGGAGTCTACCGGACATCCCGTCGAAGCGTCACAGCTTAAAGCCAATTGGGAAAACTACGGCCCGACGCTGGAAGTCCGTGATATCAAAGCCGGGCTGAAAAACGGCGGTCAGATGTCCGTTAAACGCGTGACGCTGGCGCTCGACATCTGGCAAAGCCTGCTCCATTTTCGCTTACAGTTCCGCGAGCTGACCTTCTGGCAGTTGCAAATTCGCACCAACACCCCTCTGCAACATAATAACAGCAGCGGCCAACTGAAAACGGACCGCATCGGCGATCTGTTCCTGCGCCAGTTCGATCAGTTTACCCTGCGCGACAGTCATTTAAGTTTCCTCACGCTCTCCGGCCAGCGCGCCGAACTCGCTATCCCGCAACTGACCTGGATGAACGGTAAAAACCGCCATCGCGCCGAAGGTGAACTGAGCCTGTCGAGCCTCACCGGCCAGCACGGGGTGATGAAAGTGCGCATGGACTTGCGCGATGAGAACGGCCTGCTGAATGAAGGGCGACTGTGGGTGCAGGCCGACGACATCGACGTGAAGCCGTGGTTTGGCCGCTGGATGCAGGACAACATCGCGTTGACCTCGGCCCGTTTTAGCCTTGAAGGTTGGATAGACCTTGATAAGGGCGATATCTCGAGTGGTGACGTTTGGCTGAAGAAGGGCGGCGCGAGCTGGAAGGGCGATAAGAAATCCCATGACCTGTCCGTCGATAACCTCACGGCACACATTACCCGTGAAAATGCGGGCTGGGCGTTTCATGTCCCGGATACCCGCATCGCCATAGACGGAAAACGCTGGCCACAGGGCGCGCTGGCCATGGCGTGGATCCCGGGGCAGGACGTCGGCGGAAAAAATAACGTGCGCAGCGACGAGCTGCGTATCCGTGCCAGCAATCTCGAACTGAGCGGGCTCTCAGGCCTGCTGCCGATTGCAGAAAAACTCTCGCCGTCGCTCGGTGACATTTGGGAAACCACCCAGCCTGCAGGGCAGATTGACGCCCTGGCGCTGGATATTCCATTACAGGCGACCGAGAAAACCCGTTTCCAGGCGGCCTGGAGTAACCTGGCATGGAAGCAGTGGAAGCTGCTGCCGGGCGCTGAACATTTCTCTGGCCGGGCTGAAGGCAGCGTCGAGCACGGTTCGGTGAACATCAGCATGGCTGATGCCAAAATGCCGTACGAGACGGTGTTCCGCGCGCCGCTGGAGATTGCCAAAGGCGTCGCCAACCTGTCATGGGTCAATAACGAAAAAGGTTTCATGCTCGACGGCCGCGATATCGACGTGCAGGCGAAAGCACTTCACGCTCACGGCGGCTTCCGCTGGCTACAGCCGAAAGGCGATGAGCCATGGCTCGGTATTTTGGCGGGGATCAGCACCGATGACGGCGGTCAGGCGTGGCGCTACTTCCCGGAAAACCTGATGGGCAAACAGCTGGTCGATTACCTCAGTTCAGCCATCAAAGGCGGCCAGGCGGATAACGCCACGCTGGTCTACGGCGGTAACCCGCATCTGTTCCCGTACAGGCACAACGAAGGTCAGTTCCAGGTGTGGGTGCCGTTGCACAACGCCACCTTTGCCTTCCAGCCAGACTGGCCTGCGCTGACCAACTTGAATATCGACCTCAATTTCCTGAATGACGGTTTGTGGATGCAGGCGGACAAAGTCGCGCTCGGCGGCGTGACGGCGCACAACCTGAATGCAGCTCTCCCGGACTACTCGAAAGAGAAGCTGATTATTGATTCGCAGATTACCGGGCCAGGCAAAGCGGTCGGGCCCTATTTCAAAGAGACGCCGCTGAAGGATTCCCTTGGCACCACGCTTGATGAGCTGCAGCTGGATGGTGATGTGAATGCTCGCTTACATCTCGATATCCCGCTCGACGGCAAACAGGTACTGGCGAAAGGCGACGTGCGTCTGGCTAACAACAGTCTGTTTATCAAACCGCTTAACAGCACGCTGAAAAATCTCCGCGGTGGATTCACCTTTGAAAATGGTGATTTGAAAAGTGGGCCAATGACCGCCAACTGGTTTAATCAGCCGCTGAAGGTCGATTTCTCCACCACCGAAGGGCCAAAAGCCTATCAGGTGGCGGTGAACATGGACGCCAACTGGGACCTAAACCGGACCGAGATGTTGCCCAAGCAGATTAACGACGCCGTCAGCGGTAGCGTGCCGTGGCAGGGTAACGTTGCGATTGAATTACCTTACAAAGGCAACGCCAGCTATAAGGTGGATATCGCGGGCGACCTGAAGAATGTGAGTAGTCGCTTACCTGCGCCGGTGGATAAGAAAGCCGGGGAGCCGTTACCGGTGAAACTGAACGTTGAAGGCGGCTTGAGCCGCTTCGATTTGACCGGCAGTGTGGGCACGACGGACCATCTCAACAGCCGCTGGCTGCTGAATAAAAAGCTGACGCTCGACCGGGCCATTTGGGCTTCTGACAGCCGCAGCATGCCGCCGTTGCCGGATTCCTCCGGCGTCGAGCTGAATTTACCGCCGATGGATGGCGCGCAGTGGATGGCGTTGTTCCGCAAAGGCGCCGCCGACGGCGTGGGTAACGCAGCGGCCTTCCCGGAACGCGTGACGCTGCGAACGCCGGCGCTCACCATGGCGGGTCAGCGCTGGAATAACCTGAGTATCGTTTCACAGCCTTCAGCAGACGGCACCCGCGTGGAAGCGCAGGGGCGTGAAATCAACGGCACGCTGACGCTGCGCGACAATGCGCCGTGGCAGGCTGCGATTCGCTATCTCTATTATAACCCGTCCCCGAAAACCACCACCGGTGAATCTCTGGGTCAGGGGATAATGAGCAATAACCGCATTGATTTCCAGAATTGGCCAGACTTGCAGCTGCGCTGCGCGGAATGCTGGCTGTGGGGGCAGAAATATGGCCGCATTGATGGGGATTTCGCGATCAAGGGCAACACCCTGTCGCTGGCTAATGGCCTGATGGATACCGGATTTGCGCGCCTGACTGTAGACGGAGAGTGGGTGAACGCGCCGGGTAACGAGCGCACCTCACTGAAAGGCAAACTTCGCGGTCAGAAACTGGATGCGGCAGTGAATTTCTTCGGTGTCTCCACGCCAATTCGTGATTCGTCGTTCAATCTGGATTATGACCTGCACTGGCGCGATGAGCCGTGGACGCCGGACGTGGCATCGTTGAACGGCATTCTGAAAGCGCATTTGGGCAAAGGTGAGTTCACGGACATCAGCACCGGCCATGCAGGCCAGCTGCTGCGTCTGCTGAGCGTGGATGCGCTGCTGCGTAAGCTGCGTTTCGACTTTAGTGACACCTTCAACGAAGGGTTCTATTTCGATTCCATTCGCAGTACCGCCTGGATTAAAGACGGCACGCTGCATACCGACGACACGCTGGTGGATGGCCTCGAAGCCGATATCGCGATGAAAGGCTCAGTCAACCTGGTGCGCCGTGAGCTGGATATGGAAGCCGTGGTCGCGCCGGAAATCTCCGCCACCGTCGGGGTCGCTACCGCGTTTGTCATCAACCCGATTGTCGGTGCCGCCGTGTTTGCCGCCAGTAAAGTGCTGGGGCCGCTGTGGAGCAAAGTATCGATTCTGCGCTACCACATCAGTGGGCCTATCGATCAGCCTCAAATCAATGAAGTGCTGCGCCAGGCGCGCGGCGATAAAAAGCAATGATTTGACGGGCGTTACAAATTACCTCACTCTCAATAGATATACCGCGATCTTCGCGACAACCAATGAGTAGCAAAACGATGAGTCTGAACCTGGTAAGTGAACATCTGCTGTCGGCGAACGGCCTGAGTCATCAGGACCTGTTTGCCATACTTGGCCAACTTGCCGAGCGCCGCCTCGACTACGGCGATCTCTATTTCCAGTCGAGCTATCATGAGTCCTGGGTGTTAGAAGACAGCATCATCAAAGACGGGTCGTACAATATCGATCAGGGCGTTGGCGTCCGTGCCGTCAGCGGCGAGAAAACCGGCTTTGCGTATGCCGATCAGATTAGCCTGCTGGCACTGCAACAGAGCGCTCAGGCTGCACGGACTATCGTGCGTGATACCGGCGACGGTAAAGTCCACGCTCTTGGCGGGAAAGAGTATTCTCCGCTGTATACTAGCCTCGACCCGCTGCAAAGCATGAGTCGTGAAGAGAAACTCGACATTCTGCGTCGCGTTGACAAAGCCGCGCGTGCGGCAGACAAACGTGTGCAGGAAGTTTCTGCCAGCCTGACCGGCGTGTACGAACTGATTCTGGTCGCGGCCACTGATGGCACCCTGGCGGCGGACGTTCGCCCTCTGGTGCGTCTGTCGGTGAGCGTGCTGGTCGAAGACGACGGTAAACGCGAGCGCGGTTCCAGCGGTGGCGGCGGTCGTTTCGGCTACGATTATTTCCTCGGCGACGTCGATGGCGAAGTCCGTGCCGACGCATGGGCCCGTGAAGCGGTTCGCATGGCGATGATTAATCTCAATGCTGTTGCTGCGCCTGCGGGCACGATGCCGGTAGTACTGGGCGCGGGCTGGCCGGGCGTGCTGCTGCACGAAGCGGTGGGTCACGGTCTGGAAGGCGACTTCAACCGTCGCGGCACGTCCGTGTTCAGCGGGCAGATGGGGCAACTCGTCGCGTCCGAACTGTGCACCGTAGTCGATGACGGCACCATGACTGACCGTCGTGGCTCCGTGTCTATCGATGATGAAGGTACGCCGGGTCAGTACAATGTGCTTATCGAAAATGGCGTGCTGAAAGGCTACATGCAGGACAAACTGAATGCGCGTCTGATGGGCGTGAAGCCAACGGGTAACGGTCGCCGTGAATCGTATGCGCATTTACCGATGCCGCGTATGACCAACACCTACATGCTGGCGGGCAAATCGGCCCCGCAGGAAATCATCGAGTCTGTCGACTACGGGATTTACGCGCCGAACTTTGGCGGCGGTCAGGTGGATATCACCTCCGGTAAATTTGTGTTCTCGACTTCAGAAGCGTATCTGATCGAGAAAGGCAAAGTGACCAAAGCGGTGAAAGGCGCGACCTTGATTGGCTCTGGCATCGAAGCCATGCAGCAAATCTCGATGGTGGGTAACGACCTGAAACTGGATAACGGCGTGGGCGTCTGCGGTAAAGAAGGGCAGAGCCTCCCGGTTGGCGTGGGTCAGCCAACGCTGAAAGTCGATAATTTGACGGTCGGTGGCACCGCGTAATTTCTGTGCCCGCTTTGTGCGGGCATTTTTTTGACGGAGACCACCGATGAAGGTCGCTCGCCATCAGCACATTGTCACCCTTCTCGCCCAATCCCACAGCCTGACCACCGATGAACTGGCCGCCGAACTTGGCGTCAGCAAAGAAACGGTGCGTCGTGATTTAAGTGAACTCCAGCAACAGGGACACATTCAGCGCAGCCACGGGCGGGCGCGGGCTATTCGCCGTAATCATCAGGACAACGAAGCCCCTTTTCACGCCCGACTGAAAAGCCATTATGCCCACAAATCTGATATCGCCCGGCACGCGCTGGCCTGGATAGACGAAGGGATGACGATTGCGCTGGATGCCAGTTCGACTTGTTGGCTGTTGGCGCGCCAGCTGCCGGATATTCCGCTGACGGTGTTTACCAATAGTCATCCGGTCTGTATGGAACTCGGCAAACGCGAGCGGATCCGGTTGATCAGTTCCGGTGGAGAGCTTCAGCGCCAGTATGGTTATTACGTTAATCCGGCGTTGATATCTCAGCTGAAAACGCTGGAGATCGATCTGTTTATTTTCTCTTGCGAAGGGGTCGATCGCAGCGGCGTGATGTGGGATCCGAGCGGTCATAACGCCAGCTTTAAATCGCTGCTCCTCAAAAGATCCTCGCAGTCTCTACTGCTGATGGACAAAAGCAAATTCAACCGTTCGAGCGAAGTCCGGATTGGACCGCTGAGCGACGTCACCCATTTGATTTCTGACGCCGAGCCTGAGCAGGTTCCTTAGTTTTTTCCCCGCCCTTTGATGCCCTGAAAACGATTGGCGACATCGACAAAATAATCGGTCAGGTAGTTGATGCACACCTGTACCTTCAGCGGGAGTTTGTCTTTTTCCGTGTAGACGGCGTACACCGGACGCGGATCGGACTGATAACGCGGCAGCAAGATCTCCAGTTCGCCGCGATTGATCTCGTTGATCACCCACATCAACGGCACGAAGGCGATCCCGGCACCGGCAGTCAGCCAACGGTTCAGCGTCATCGGATCGTTGGTGACGAACCGCCCCTGCGGGATAAGCTTGGTCGACAGGCCTTCCGGCGCGATCAGCTCAAATTCATTGTGTGGACGAATGCTGTATTCCAGCCACGAATGACTGGCGAGATCTGCGGGTTTCTCCGGCGTGCCTGCCTGCTGTAAATAGCTTTTGGCGGCGCACAATACCATTGGCATCGAGCCGAGACGACGTGAGAAAAGTCCAGAATCCTGCAAGGCGCCCACGCGGATCACCAGGTCGAGGCCATCCGCAATGAGGTCCGGCGCCGGGATCCCGGTGACCAGGTTCACAGAGAGTTCCGGGTACTCTTTGAGCATTTCAGAGGTGATACTGGCGAGGACATTTTGTGCCATAGTTGAAGAACAACCCACGCGCAGTGTGCCAATGGGCGTGTTATTAAAGGCATAAAGCTGTTCGTGTACGTCCTGGGCTTCGTGCAGCATTCGCCGACAGCCCTGATAGTAGATTTTCCCGGCCTCAGTCAGCCCAATGCTGCGGGTGCTGCGGTTCAGCAGCTTTACCTGCAGTTCGTTTTCCAGCTTTGAGACAGTCTGACTTATCGACGATACGCTCATTTCGAGCTGTCTCGCCGCGGCCGTAAAGGAACCCAGTTCCACGACTTTGGCGAAAACCGACATACGTTTTAATCGTTCCATTGTTCACTCTGACTTAAAAGTGATTTGTATCACATAATATAGATCGGGATATATAAGTTACGTTAATATACTGTTAGCTAAATAACTAAAGCTCACTACTCTCACCTGCACTCTCTTAATCAAGGTCAACATGAGTCTGTTTCCCGTCATCGTGATTTTCGGCCTCTCATTCCCGCCGATCTTCGTCGAGCTGCTGTTGTCGCTGGCCATTTTTTGGCTCTTGCGTCGGGTGCTGGTCCCCACGGGGATCTATGACTTCGTCTGGCATCCCGCGCTTTTTAATACAGCGCTGTATTGCTGTTTGTTCTACCTGATATCGCGTTTGTTCGTCTGAGGTCGCTGTGAAAACACTAACAAGAAAAATATCCCGTACAGCCATCACGTTGATTATGGTGGTGCTGGCTTTCATCGCAATTTTCCACGCGTGGGTCTATTACACCGAATCGCCGTGGACGCGTGATGCGCGCTTCAGCGCCGATGTCGTGGCCATTGCGCCTGACGTGGCTGGGCTTATCACTGACGTGAATGTGAAGGATAACCAACTGGTTCGCAAAAATCAGGTTCTGTTCACTATCGATCAGCCGCGCTACCAGAAAGCGCTCGAAGAGGCCGATGCCGACGTGGCGTACTATCAGGTCCTGGCGGCAGAAAAGCGTCGTGAAGCCGGACGCCGTAACCAGTTAGGCACCATGGCCATGTCTCGCGAAGAAATTGACCAGGCCAACAACCTCTTACAAACCGTTGAACATCAGTTAGCGAAATCGAAGGCGACCCGCGATTTGGCCCGTCTTGACCTCGAACGCACCGTCATTCGCGCCCCGGCCGATGGCTGGGTGACTAACCTGAACGTCTACAGCGGTGAATTTATTACCCGCGGTTCGACCGCCGTGGCGCTGGTGAAAAAAGAAAGCTTCTACGTGATGGCCTATATGGAAGAGACCAAGCTGGAAGGCGTGCGTCCTGGCTATCGCGCGGAAATTACCCCGTTAGGCAGCACCAAAGTCATCAAAGGCACTGTCGACAGTATTGCGGCAGGTGTGACTAACGCCAGCAGCAGCAGCGATGTAAAAGGCATGGCGACCATCGATTCCAACCTTGAATGGGTGCGACTGGCGCAGCGTGTGCCCGTGCGTATTCACCTCGACCAGCAGCAGGGCAACCTGTGGCCGGCGGGTACCACGGCCACGGTGATCATCACCGGCGCGAAAGACAGAGACACGCAGAAGGCTTCCTTCTTCCAGAAGTTAGGTATGCGCCTGCGTGAGTTCGGTTAATCGCTATGGGCATTTTCTCTATTGCCGATCAGCACCTTCGTTTTGCTATCAAACTGGCCTGCGCGATTGTGCTGGCCCTGTTTGTCGGCTTTCACTTTCAGCTTGAAACGCCACGTTGGGCGGTCCTGACTGCCGCGATTGTGGCGGCAGGTCCGGCGTTTGCCGCCGGGGGCGAACCCTATTCCGGGGCGATCCGTTACCGCGGCATGCTGCGAATTTGCGGGACGTTTATTGGCTGTATTGCCGCGCTGGTGATGATCATTCTGATGGTGCGCGCGCCGTTGCTGATGATCCTGGTGTGCTGCCTGTGGGCGGGGTTCTGTACTTGGGTCTCTTCGCTGGTGAAAGTGGAGAACTCCTATGCCTGGGGCCTGGCGGGCTACACGGCGCTGATCATTATTATCACCATTCAGAACGCACCGTTGCTGTCGCCGCAGTTTGCCGTCGAGCGTTGCAGCGAGATTGTGATCGGGATTGTCAGTGCGATCGTCGCCGATCTGCTGTTTTCACCGCGATCGATTAAACAAGAGATCGACCGGGAGCTTGATGCCTTGCTGGTTGCTCAATATCAGCTGATGCAGCTCTGTATTCGTCACGGCGACAGCGAAGAAGTCGACGCCGCATGGGGCGGACTAGTGCGTCGGACGCAGGCTCTGGAAGGCATGCGCAGCAACCTGCACATGGAATCTTCCCGCTGGGCGCGCGCCAATCGACGTCTAAAAGCGCTGAATACGCTCTCTTTGACGCTGATTACTCAGGCCTGTGAAACTTACCTGATTCAAAACTTCCGCCCGGATTTAATCACCCCGGAATGGCGTGAGATGTTCGACCAGCCGGTTGAAACGGTGCAGGACGTGCATAAACAGCTGAAACGCATGCGTCGCATTCTTTCCTGGACCGGCGAGCACGACACGCCGATTACCTTATACAGCTGGCTTGGCGCCGCCACGCGCTATCAGCTGCTTAAACGCGGCGTGGTGGGTAACGCAAAAATTAGCGCTCGCGAAGAAGAGATATTGCAGGGCGAAGTCGTGGTGAAAGTGGAATCCGCCGAGCGCCATCATGCGATGGTCAACTTTTGGCGTACCACGCTTTCCTGCGCGCTCGGCACAGTGTTCTGGCTGTGGACAGGCTGGACATCCGGTAGCGGCGCGATGGTGATGATTGCCGTGGTGACTTCGCTGGCGATGCGTCTGCCTAACCCGAAAATGGCGGGGATCGACTTCCTGTACGGCACCATTGCCGCGCTGCCGATTGGCGCGTTTTACTTCCTGGTTGTGCTGCCGTCGACCCAGCAAAGTATGCTGTTGTTATGCATTAGCCTTGCGGTGCTGGCGTTCTTTATTGGGATTGAAGTGCAGAAGCGACGGCTGGGCTCGCTCGGTACGCTGGCATCCACCATCAACATTCTGGTGTTGGATAACCCGATGACTTTCCACTTTAGCCAATTCCTCGACAGCGCGCTCGGCCAGCTGGTGGGCTGCTTCCTGGCGCTGATGATTATTCTGCTGGTGCGCGATAACTCGCAGGCGCGGACCGGACGCGTGCTGCTGAATCAGTTTGTGTCGGCCGCCGTTTCTTCCCTGACCACCAACACCGCGCGCCGCAATGAGAACCATCTACCGGCCTTGTACCAGCAGCTGTTTTTACTGCTGAACAAATATCCCGGCGATCTTGCCAAATTCCGCCTGGCCCTGACGCTGATTATTGCGCACCAGCGTCTGCGCGACGCCCCGGTGCCGGTCAACGATGACCTCTCGGCGTTCCACCGCCAACTGCGTCGTACGGCGGATAAGCTCATTTCCGCCAGCAACGACGATAAGCGCCGTCGTTACTTTGACCGCTTGCTGGAGGAGCTGGATGTGTACCAGGAAAAACTGGTTATCTGGCAGGCGTCACCTCAGGTTACCGAACCGGTCAATCGGCTGGCGGGTATGCTGAGGAAATACCAGCATGCGCTCACAGTGAGTTAACCCAGAAACCGACGCCAAAAGCGTCGGTTTTTTTATGGCTATACTTAACTGTTATCACAGGACATCACCGTCAGGGGACAACTATGACCATGCAGACACTCCAGGATAACGAACTTTTTCAGACCGGATATCTGGTCGACGGAATATGGAAAACGCTTGAGACCACCTTCGAGGTGGTAAACCCGGCAACCGGGGAAACGATCGCCCACGTCGCGAAGGCTGGAAAGAAGGAAACCGAGGCCGCCATTGCGGCGGCGAGCAAAGCCTTCCCGCTCTGGCGGGCGAAAACCGCCAAAGAGCGCTCAGAAATTCTGTATCGCTGGTATCAGCTGATCATCGAAAACAAAACCTGGCTTGGCAGGCTGATGACCACCGAGCAGGGCAAGCCGCTGAAAGAGGCCGAAGGCGAAGTGGAATACGCGGCGAGTTTTATCCAGTGGTTCTCGGAACAAGGCAAACGCGCCAACGGTGAAATCATCCCTCCCGCCAAACCTGGCTCACGCATTCTGGCCACCCGCGAACCCATTGGCGTCGTGGCGGCGATTACGCCGTGGAACTTCCCGATGGCGATGCTGACCCGCAAACTCGGCCCGGCCCTGGCGGCGGGCTGTACCGGCGTCATTAAACCTGCGAATAACACGCCGCTCAGCGCCTTTGCGTTGCTACAACTGGCGAAGAAAGCGGGGGTGCCTGACGGGGTGCTGAATGCAGTCGCCGGGACGACGCAGGAGATCAGCGATGCAATTATGGCGAGCCACGAGGTGCGTAAAATCTCCTTCACCGGTTCAACGGCGGTTGGCAAAACGTTGATGCGCAATGCCGCAGAAACCATGAAAAAAGTATCGATGGAGCTCGGCGGGAACGCACCCTATATCGTTTTTGACGATGCAGATATCGACGCGGCGGTAAAAGGGGCGATCGCCAATAAATTCCGCAACGCCGGGCAGGTGTGCGTCAGCGTTAATCGCTTCTATATTCAGGAAAAGGTTTATGACGATTTCACCCGTAAGCTCACCGAAGCGGTGAATGGGCTTAAGGTTGGCAACGGCGTGGACGACGGCGTCGTCGTCGGGCCGATGATTGAGCCTGCCGCGGTGAAAAAAGTACGCGAGCACGTGGAAGATGCGGTCGCGAAAGGGGCCAGCGTGTTGGCGGGGGGGAAATTGCATGCGCTCGGCGGCAACTTCTGGCAGCCAACGGTCCTGGGGGATTGCAGCGACAACATGCAGCTTGCGCAGGAAGAGACGTTCGGACCGGTAGCGGCCTGCTTCCGATTCACCAGCGAAGAGGAAGTGATTCAGCGGGCAAACAATACCCCGTTTGGTCTGGCGGCTTACTTCTATACTCAAAATCTGCAGCGCGTGTTCCGCGTATCGCAGGCGCTGGAAAGCGGCATGATCGGGATTAACGAATGCGCCGTATCGACAGAATTAGGGCCATTCGGCGGCGTTAAAGAGTCCGGGTTGGGCCGTGAAGGTTCAGTGCTGGGGCTGGAAGAGTTTCTCGAAGTGAAAACCCTGCATCTGGGGGGATTGTAAGCCGGAACCCGGGTGGCGATTGTCGCCCGGTCAGGAAAGAAGCGGGGAATGCATGCAAACCTATACCTTTGATTTTGATGAAATAGGTACTCAGAACGATTTCTATCGTGAGTTTACCCGCACTTTTGCGCTGAGCGGTACGGCCATTCGCGATTTGGATTCTCTCTGGGAAGTGGTCACCGGCAGTCAGCTGCCGTTGCCGCTGGAGATCGAATTTGTACATCTGGAAGAGAAACAGCGTCGGCGCTACGGGGCATTAATTCTGTTGTTTGACGAGGCGGAGGAAGAGCTGGAAGGGATGCTGCGATTCAATGTACGTCATCAATAAAAAAGCCCCCGACAGGCGGGGGCAAGTCGTCAATTAAGACGACGAGGGTTTATTTGTACAGCTCGGCAGTGGCATGCCAGGTGTCGCCGCTACGGGCTTCGATAATGCGGTAGCTGCTGGCGCCTTCTTTCTCGGCTTTCGCTGCCAGTTCATGACGCATATCCATTGGGGCGCTGCCTACCTGTGATACAGAAACGGTACCCAGGGATTGCATGCTCTGTGCCTGCTCTGCACTAATCTGATGTACTGCTGCGCCTGCGCTAAAGGAAAGAACCGATGCCAGACCCAGTGTTGCGATAATCATTGCGCTTTTCATAATCTTTACTCCTGATTCATAGACTGCGCGGCGAGAAGGTTTGAACTGCTTTTTTTATGCCTGGTGCCGCGCTGATACGTGTTTGTTTCTTACCGACTATCAATAAATCTTATTTGTACAGCTCAGCCGTTGCGTGCCAATGGTCGCCGCTACGTGCTTCGATTACGCGGTAAGAGGATGCCCCTTTTTCCTGCGCTTTCTGATTCAGCATGTCATGCATATCCATTGGGGAAGAACCGACTGCGCCGACGGAAACGGTGCCGATGGCTTCGCGATTTGCTGCCTGATCCACATTGATTGAATCAGCGGCGAATGCGCCAAAAGACAGGACAGAAAGAAGGGTCAGTGCACTTACAGTGGTTTTGATTTTCATAATTTTCACCTCGTCGAATTTTTTAGCAGGGTCTCTTGTTTCGTGACCCTCATCACAAAATCAATTATACACTAATCGCCGAAGAAATTAATATCAGGCTAATGGTTTCGCGTGTAATTAAGTGTCAAAAACCGTCATTTTTATAACGGAAAAGCATTAAAAACGTCAGGGAGAGACGAGTATTTGCTCTTATTGCTAAGAAAATCATATGGATGGATAAAGTTGATGATTTGTGCGCTTTTGCTAACAACATTCACTGGCTGATTACATTTACGCAGTGAAACGCACTTAATGTTAAATAAAAGGGGGTTTTATGTATCGCTGGGAGATGTATGAGAGAGATTAAGACGCTCTCCGGCCAGTGCCGGAGAGTGACTGATTAAAGCTCTTGTTCGAACAGCACCAGAATGGCTTCGTACAGGTCTTTAACGGAAAATCCACGCGCTGGCGTGGTGAAGATAGTGTCATCTCCGGCAATGCTACCGAGAATACCTTCAGCCTTACCCAAGGAGTCGAGCAGGCGGGCAATCAGCTGTGCGGCACCCGGGCTGGTATGGATGACCACCACTGACTCGTTGTAATCGATATCCAGCACCAGGTTTTTCAGCGGACTGGATGTGGTCGGCACGCCCAGTTCTGCTGGCAGGCAATAAACCATTTCCATTTTGGCGTTGCGGGTACGTACCGCGCCAAACTTAGTCAGCATACGGGAGACTTTGGACTGGTTGATATTTTCGAAGCCCCCCTCCTGTAATGCCTGAACAATCTCACCTTGAGAGCTGAACTTTTCTTCTTTTAGTAGCGATTTAAACGCTTTGATTAATTCATCTTGCTTAGCGGAGCTTCGCATAAGTCACCCGTATCATGGCGGTAAAAACAACATTATTATGCATATGGATGAATTTTTATGCAAATGATCTGCCGTGAATAAGGCTGAAATAATGTTATGAATGGGAAGGATTTTATCAAAAATCGTTATCAAGCAACATGCTTTCGTCACGTGTCGAAAATAACGGCAAAAGTAAATCAAATGTTATAAAAATGATGTTGTTTTGCTTGTCTGGCTGGGTGTATTGTAACCAACAGTCGACTGGTTACGCCGTCGCGGGTCTCTTGACACAGGCGGTAAAGTGAGCAATGACACCGCAATGCTGCGGGGAATGCCGCATTCTTCAATGACGTTTGTTGTCATTATTTACCTTGTGAATTAAGGTTGCCGCAACGGAGTTTCGGTAGATGAAACTAACCATAATAAGGAGTTTAGGATGAAAGTCGCAGTCCTCGGTGCAGCTGGCGGTATTGGCCAGGCGCTTGCCCTACTACTTAAGACCCAACTGCCTTCAGGCTCAGAACTCTCCCTGTATGACATCGCGCCGGTAACCCCTGGCGTGGCAGTGGATCTCAGTCATATCCCAACCGCGGTGAAAATCAAAGGCTTCTCCGGCGAAGACGCAACCCCAGCACTGGAAGGCGCTGATGTGGTGCTGATTTCTGCTGGCGTCGCACGTAAGCCGGGGATGGATCGTTCAGATCTGTTCAACGTCAACGCGGGCATCGTGAAGAATCTGGTGCAGCAGGTGGCAAAAAACTGCCCTAAAGCCTGCATTGGCATCATCACCAACCCGGTCAACACCACGGTAGCAATTGCTGCCGAAGTGCTGAAAAAAGCGGGCGTGTACGATAAAAACAAACTGTTCGGCGTCACCACGCTGGATATCATCCGCTCGAATACCTTCGTGGCGGAGCTGAAAGGCAAGCAGCCGAATGACATTGAAGTACCGGTTATCGGTGGCCACTCAGGTGTGACCATTCTGCCGCTGCTGTCGCAAATCCCAGGCGTGAGCTTCTCCGAGCAGGAAGCGGCTGACCTCACCAAACGCATCCAGAATGCGGGCACCGAAGTGGTGGAGGCGAAAGCCGGTGGCGGGTCTGCCACGCTGTCTATGGGCCAGGCTGCGGCACGTTTCGGTCTGTCTCTGGTGCGTGCGCTGCAAGGCGAAAAAGGTGTGGTGGAATGCGCCTACGTTGAGGGTGACGGTCAATATGCACGTTTCTTCTCTCAGCCGCTGCTGCTGGGTAAAAACGGTGTGGAAGAGCGCCAGTCTATCGGTAAACTGAGCGCCTACGAGCAGCAATCGTTGGAAGGCATGCTGGATACGCTGAAGAAAGATATCGTTCTGGGCGAAGAGTTCGTTAAATAAGCCTGACGCCAGAATGAAAAAACCGGAGCCATTGCTCCGGTTTTTTTATGCCTGTCAGTTGGTGGCGGGGTATTCCTGAATGGTGACGTCAAGCGACAGCTTTTTATCATCACGCATCACCACAACCGGGATAACCGAACCTGGGCGAATTTCCGCAACCTGGTCCATGGTTTCCAGCGCGGAGACCGCAGGCTTGTTGTTCACGGAGACAATCACGTCGTTGACCTGAATGCCGGCTTCCGCCGCCGGGCCACCCGACGCCACTTCATTAACCACAATTCCCTGAATCTGATCCATCGGGCCGCCCTGAGCATGCAGCGGTGCAATTTCACGGCCGCTAATGCCGATGTAGCCACGAATCACGCGCCCATCGCGGATCAACTTATCCATAATTTTGGTCGCCAGCTGGAACGGAATGGCAAAGCCAATGCCTTCCGGCGTTTCGCCATCATTACTTTTATCAAAGGAAAGGGTGTTAATCCCCATCAGTTCGCCGAGAGAGTTCACCAGCGCACCGCCGGAGTTACCGTGGTTGATAGAGGCATCCGTTTGCAGGAAATTCTGGCGGCCTGACGGATTGAGGCCGATACGACCGGTGGCGCTGATAATCCCTTGCGTGATGGTCTGCCCCAGGTTGTAAGGGTTACCAATCGCCAACACCACATCGCCAATATGCGGCGTGCGTTTAGGGTTGATAGGGATAACCGGCAGCCCGCCGTTGGCGTTGATTTTCAATACCGCGAGATCGGTCAGGCTATCGGAGCCGACGATCAACGCTTCAAAGACGCGGCCATCCTGCAGCGCAACGATGATTTGGTCGGCATCGTTAATCACGTGCTTGTTGGTAATGATGTACCCACGCTCGTCCATGATAACCCCGGAGCCGAGCGTCAGCATGTTATGGCTGGAATTGTTATTCAGCGCGCGATTGTAGACGTTCACCACCGCAGGTGCAGCGCGTTTTACCGCCTGGTTATAGCTGACGGGCGATTCATCAGCGCTGTCATAAGGCGCTGATGAAAGGGGGTTAAACTGCCGCAATGACGGCATGACGGCCAGCAGAATGCCACTGACGATACATCCGATTGCGACTGAGCGTAAGAGCTTTGCAAGCATGGTGCGATTATCACAGGTAAGGAAACAGGCGAAGCATATCACGAGTTAAGCGGACATCACACGCAGGCGATGTCCGCAGAATTTTCGCTTAATGCAGCAGCAGATAAATACTTTCATTATTGCGCATTACGTTCAGCGCAATAATGGCCGGCTTGGTTTCGATCACCTTACGCATCTCGGCAATGGACTGCACGCGCTGGCGGTTGATGCCGATAATCACGTCACCTTTATGCAGACCGACCATGGCGGCTGCACTGCCTTTATCAACGTCATCAAGCATGATGCCTTTGGTGCCGTCTTTCAGCTGGCCGTCACTCAGCGATGCGCCTTGCAGGGCAGGGGTGATCAATTCTGCGCTGGCGGTAGTCGAGGTGCTTTTATCCAGCGTCACTTCTACGCTCAGCGGTTTGCCTTCACGCAGCAGGCCAAGTTTGACCTTGGTGCCCGGTTCTGTGGTGGCAATACGCGAGCGCAGATCGGCAAAGCTGCTGAGCGGTTTGTCATTCAGGCTCACGATAATATCGCCTGCTTTAATGCCCGCTTTCGCAGAGCCAGAGCCAGGCAGCACTTCGCTGATAAACGCCCCGCGTTGAATATCAAGGTTAAACGCTTTGGCGATATCAGCGGTCATCTCCATGCCTTTAATGCCGAGCAGGCCACGTTTGATTTCGCCAAACTGAATCAGCTGTTTGGCGAGCGTAATCGCCATGTTGCTCGGAATGGCAAAGCCAATCCCGATGCTGCCGCCGCTCGGGGCGAGAATGGCGGTGTTGATCCCCACCAGGTCACCGTTGAGATTCAACAATGCGCCGCCTGAGTTACCGCGGTTAATGGAGGCGTCGGTCTGGATAAAGTTCTCCAGCCCTTCGAGGTTCAGGCCGCTGCGTCCGAGGGCTGAAATGATGCCCGATGTCGCGGTTTGTCCGAGGCCAAACGGGTTGCCGACGGCGACGGCAAAATCACCGACGCGCAGTTTATCGGAGTCGGCAATCGCGATTTGCGTCAGGTGATCGGCTTTTTGCAATTGCAGCAGTGCGATATCGCTCTGGTCGTCGCTGCCCACCAGTTTGGCGTCAAATTCGCGACCATCGTTCAACTGTACGCTGATTTTCTGCGCCTGGTTGATGACATGATTATTGGTCAGGACGTAACCCTTCGCGGCGTCGATGATGACGCCCGAGCCAAGCCCTTCAAACGGCTGCGGCTGCTCATTGGGCGCATCTTCGCCTAAATATTTTTTCAGCTCTTCCGGGACTTGTCCCACTTGGGCAGGCGTGGCCGTGCCTGAAACCTTCACACTCACCACCGCAGGCAGAACTTTCTCCAGCATTGGCGCCAGGCTTGGGATCTGAGTCTGACCGGGGATCTGGGCAGGCAGAGAAGCAGAAACCGGCGCTGCGACGCCAAGAGATAACCCAACACTTAACGCTAACGCACTTAATAATAAGGTTTGTTTCTTCATTGATGCTGGCTCTCATAACCTGAGGAATGTGAGGAAAATACGCCCTAAAACAGTCCGATGTTATTGAATTTTCGAACGTCTAACAATGAGGTGAATGATTAAATAATAGCTGGGTCAGGCAGGAAGTGACGGGCGCAATGGCTGCGCCCGTAAATAAAGAGGATTAATCGCGTTTAGCCGCGCCGCGAAGCAGGCCAGAAGCGCCGTCGGAATAGTCGCGTGGCATCTGTACCGGCGCCTGATCGTTGCTGGCTTCAGATTCAGCCAGACGATTGCGGAACGGATTATCTTCCGCGCTCATTTCCGGCAGCAGGCTGCTGGAGCTCTTCGCCATGTGCTGATACAGCTGACGATAGTCATGCGCCATATTGTCGAGCAGTTCAGCACTGCGAGCAAAGTGGCTGACCAGTTCTTCACGATACTCGTCCAGCTCTGCTTTGTTTTTTTCCAGCTCGTACTGAAGGGCCTGCTGTTGACGTAATTTGCGGTTCCCAAATCGCATAGCGACAGCGCCAATGATGAGACCGACGACTAAACCAATTAGCGCATATTCCCAGGTCATGAACTTCTCCCATTGTTTTGTGGTTCCGTTAGGGCGGCAAAAAGGCTGCTCACCCGCGCCCGATATTGCCACTATAACCGCTATTTCCTTAGAAGTGGAATCCTGGCGTGTCATCGCGTACTGTAGAACGGCCTTTTTTTCGACAACCGTGAACTGCTGCACGTTGCTTTTCAGGAAATAACAATAACTTATGCAAAGCATGAACCCCACATCGCGATATCTTCAGGCCCTTAACGAGGGCAGTCATCAGCCCGATGACGTTCAGCGTGAGGCCGTCTCCCGGCTGGACACTATCTATCAGGAACTGATTCACCCTCCAACAGCAGCGGCTCCCGCCAGCGGTGGCCTACGGGCGAAGTTCGGCAAGCTGTTGGGCAAGCGTGAACCGACGGCAAACGCACCGGTTCGCGGCTTATATATGTGGGGCGGCGTGGGGCGAGGGAAAACCTGGCTGATGGACATGTTCTATCAAAGCCTGCCGGGTGAGCGTAAACAGCGCCTGCATTTCCATCGCTTCATGCTGCGCGTGCATGAAGAACTGACGGCATTGCAGGGCCACAGCGATCCGCTGGAAATCGTCGCGGACCGTTTTAAATCTGAAACCGACGTGCTGTGCTTTGATGAGTTTTTTGTCTCCGACATTACTGATGCGATGCTGCTCGGCGGCCTGATGAAAGCGCTATTCGCCCGTGGCATTACGCTGGTGGCCACCTCCAACATCCCGCCTGACGACCTGTACCGCAACGGCCTGCAACGCGCGCGCTTCCTTCCGGCCATCGACGCGATAAAAGAACACTGCGACATCATGAATGTCGACGCCGGTATTGATTACCGCCTGCGTACGTTGACCCAAGCGCATCTGTGGCTGTCGCCGCTGAATGATGATACCCGCCAGCAAATGGACAAACTTTGGCTGGCACTGGCCGGTGAGAAGCGTGAGCAGATGCCGGTGCTGGAAATCAACCATCGCCCGCTGCCGACGCTTGGCGCCGAAAATCAGACCCTGGCGGTGTCGTTTGCGACGTTGTGTGTGGATGCCCGTAGTCAGCATGACTACATCGCGCTTTCGCGTTTGTTCCATACGGTAATGCTGTTTGACGTGCCGGTGATGACGGCGCTGATGGAAAGTGAAGCGCGTCGGTTCATTGCGTTGGTGGATGAATTTTACGAACGCCACGTCAAGCTGGTGGTTAGCGCGCAGGTGCCGTTGTATGACATCTATAAAGGAGAGCGCCTGAAATTTGAATTCCAGCGCTGCCTTTCTCGATTGCAGGAGATGCAAAGCGAAGAGTACCTCAAGCGTGAGCATCTGGCGGGCTAAAAACCGTTTCAAATCACAAAAAGGGGTCGACCTTTGAAGTCGACTTCTCTATAATCCTGCGACCCCACGTTACAACTAAAGTTTTTTTCCCAAAACTTTTGTCGTGCCGGCATAGGCTATTCGAAGGGGTAGGTTTGCTGGACAATGTCGTGTGAACCTCAACTTTTAAACGTTTGGGTGTTCACCAACGTGTAACTATTTATTGGGTAAGCTTTTAATGAAAACTTTTACAGCTAAACCAGAAACCGTACAGCGCGACTGGTATGTTGTTGACGCGACCGGTAAGACTCTGGGTCGTCTGGCTTCCGAACTGGCTCGTCGCCTGCGCGGTAAGCACAAAGCGGAATACACTCCGCACGTGGATACCGGTGACTACATCATCGTTCTGAACGCAGAAAAAGTTGCTGTAACCGGCAACAAGCGTGAAGACAAGGTGTATTACCATCACACCGGCCACATCGGCGGTATTAAAGAAGCGACCTTTGAAGAGATGATTGCCCGCCGTCCTGAGCGTGTAATTGAAATCGCGGTTAAAGGCATGCTGCCAAAAGGCCCGCTGGGTCGTGCTATGTACCGTAAACTGAAAGTTTACGCGGGTAACGAGCACAACCACGCGGCACAGCAACCGCAAGTTCTGGACATCTAATCGGGATTATGGCAATGGCTGAAAATCAATACTACGGCACTGGTCGCCGCAAAAGTTCCGCAGCTCGCGTGTTTATCAAACCGGGCAGCGGCAAAATCGTTATCAACCAACGTTCTCTGGAACAGTACTTCGGTCGTGAAACTGCCCGCATGGTAGTTCGTCAGCCGCTGGAACTGGTCGACATGGTTGAGAAACTGGATCTGTACATCACTGTTAAAGGTGGTGGTATCTCTGGTCAGGCTGGTGCGATCCGTCACGGTATCACCCGCGCTCTGATGGAGTACGACGAGTCCCTGCGTGGCGAACTGCGTAAAGCAGGCTTCGTTACTCGTGATGCTCGTAAAGTTGAACGTAAGAAAGTCGGCCTGCGTAAAGCACGTCGTCGTCCTCAGTTCTCCAAGCGTTAATTGTTTTTCTGCTTCGCGCAGAACAATTGGCGAAAAAACCCGCTTCGGCGGGTTTTTTTATGGATAAAATGGGCGTTATCCACAATCCCTCTCTCTCTTTTCAGCCTTTTTCAGCATTTCCAGCATACCCTCACCACAAGGTCTGCAAAATCTGGTAAACTATCTTCCAATTTTCTGCCCAAATGCGGGCGATTGTTCATTTTTTGTTTGTTTCGTTTTTGAACAGGAATGTCGTTCGACGCTTACGGGGCTTTTCCACTGGCCGGTCACATGTCGTGGCAGGTAGCAGTAAAAAATTCTGAATATACCTGGAGGTTTTCATGGCTGTCGCTGCCAACAAACGTTCGGTAATGACGCTGTTTTCTGGTCCTACTGACATCTATAGCCATCAGGTCCGCATTGTGCTGGCTGAAAAGGGTGTCAGTTTTGAAATTGAGCTCGTGGAAAAGGACAATCCACCTCAGGATCTGATTGACCTCAACCCGAATCAAAGCGTTCCGACACTGGTAGATCGCGAGCTGACCCTTTGGGAATCTCGCATCATTATGGAATATCTGGATGAGCGTTTCCCTCATCCGCCGCTGATGCCGGTTTATCCGGTTGCTCGCGGTGAAAGCCGTCTGTACATGCAACGCATCGAGAAAGACTGGTATACGCTTCTGCATACCGTCCAGAACGGTTCGGCAGCACAGGCTGATGCAGCGCGTAAGCAGCTGCGTGAAGAACTGCTGGCCATCGCGCCAGTATTTACTCAGAAGCCATACTTCTTGAGCGATGAGTTCAGCCTGGTCGATTGCTATCTGGCTCCGCTGCTCTGGCGTCTGCCAGTCATGGGCATTGAGCTGGTGGGTGCAGGTTCTAAAGAGATGAAAGCGTATATGACTCGCGTATTCGAACGTGATTCATTCCTCGCTTCCTTAACTGAACCCGAGCGTGAAATGCGTCTCGGTCGAGGCTAATTGAATGGATGTGTCACAGCTGACTCCACGTCGTCCTTATCTGCTGCGGGCATTCTATGAATGGCTGCTGGATAACCAGCTGACGCCACATCTGGTGGTGGACGTGACGTTACCGGGTGTGCGTGTTCCGATGGAATACGCGCGCGACGGACAAATCGTTTTGAATATTGCCCCGCGTGCGGTGGGTAATCTGGAGCTGTCAAACGACGACGTGAGCTTTAATGCACGCTTCGGCGGCGTACCGCGTCAGGTTGAAGTACCACTGGCAGCCGTGCTGGCTATCTACGCGCGTGAAAACGGCGCAGGTACCATGTTCGAACCGGAAGCGGCGTACGACGAAGACATGACTCACGTCAACGACGACGCAGGCATCGGCGCGGAAAACGAAACGGTGATGTCGGTTATCGACGGTGACAAGCCTGACAGCGATGACGACAACGATCCAGACGATACGCCGCCTCCGCGCGGTGGCCGTCCGGCGCTTCGCGTTGTGAAGTAAATCCATAATCCAACAGGTCCTTCGGGGCCTGTTTTGTTATCTGCCCCCACTTTCGCCAGCCTGAAAATCCTGTGTTACTCTATGGACTCGATGTCACATACTGTCACCTGGCCCCGATAACCGCTATGAACGCATTTGATCCTCAGGAAGAAGAGACTTCAGAAACCATTGGCCGCAGTCTGGGCCGCCGTCCGCTGGCGCGTAAAAAACTGTCGGAAATGGTAGAAGAAGAGCTGGAGCAGATGATCCGCCGTCGCGAGTTTGCGGAAGGCGAACAGCTGCCCTCTGAGCGTGAGCTGATGACCTTCTTCAACGTGGGCCGCCCTTCGGTACGTGAGGCTTTAGCGGCACTCAAGCGTAAAGGCCTGGTGCAAATCAACAACGGTGAACGCGCCCGCGTGTCGCGTCCTTCCGCCGATACCATCATCAGCGAGCTTTCCGGCATGGCGAAAGATTTCCTCGCCCATCCCGGCGGCATCGCGCATTTCGAACAACTTCGCCTGTTTTTTGAATCAAGCCTGGTGCGCTATGCGGCTGAAAACGCCAGCGATGAGCAGGTCGAACGTCTGGCAAAAGCGCTGGAAATTAACAGCCAGTCGCTGGACGACAACACGTTGTTCATTCGCTCAGACGTGGATTTTCACCGCGTGCTGGCCGAAATCCCCGGCAACCCCATTTTCATGGCGATCCACGTCGCATTGCTGGACTGGCTGATTGCTGCCCGCCCAAAAGTGGCCGACAGCGAGCTGCATCACCACAACAATGTCAGCTACCAGGAACACATTGCGATCGTCGATGCTATTCGTCGCCGTGATCCTGAAGACGCCGATCGCGCGCTCCAGACCCACCTGAACAGCGTTTCCGCCACCTGGCACGCCTTCGGGCAGATCAAAAAGAAAAAATAACCCTCCGATCCTGACGATCGTTTAGTGAAGCAGATCGCAAGATAAGCTTTCCGTATTTGGCTGACGCATAAATGGGCTGGTATAACAGGTATAAAGGTATATCGTTAATGTTACATCACTCATCTGAGAGGTTCGTATGTCAGCCAATTTACGTGGAGTCATGGCCGCGTTGTTAACCCCGTTTACTCGTCAGCAGCAACTGGATGAGCAAAGCCTGCGCCGTCTGGTGCGCTTTAATATTCAACAGGGGATCGATGGGCTCTATGTGGGCGGTTCCACCGGGGAAGCGTTTGTGCAGTCCGGAGCCGAGCGTCAACAGGTGCTGGAGATTGTGGCGGACGAGGCGAAAGGTCAGATCAAACTGATTGCGCACGTGGGCTGCGTCAGTACTGTGGAAAGTCAGCAGCTGGCGCAGGCGGCGAAGCGTTCTGGTTATGATGCCGTCTCGGCGGTCACACCGTTTTATTACCCGTTCAGCTTCGAAGAGCACTGCGATCATTACCGCGCGATCATTGATTCAGCGGACGGCCTGCCGATGGTGGTCTACAACATTCCTGCGCTGAGCGGCGTGAAGTTAAGTCTCGAACAGATCAACACCCTGGTAACGCTGCCGGGCGTGGGTGCGCTGAAACAGACTTCCGGCGATCTGTATCAAATGGAGCAGATCCGCCGGGCGCATCCGAATCTGGTGCTCTACAACGGCTACGATGAGATCTTCGCCTCCGGCCTGTTAGCCGGTGCCGATGGCGGGATCGGCAGCACGTACAACATCATGGGCTGGCGCTACCAGAATATCGTCAGTGCGCTGAAAGCGGGTGACATGGCGCGGGCGCAGCAGCTGCAAAGTGAATGCAACAAGGTTATCGACTTGCTTATCCAGACCGGTGTTTTCCGTGGGCTCAAGACGGTACTGCACTACATGGACGTGGTGGATGTGCCGCTGTGCCGTAAGCCGTTCGCCCCAGTGGATGAGAAATTCCTGCCTGCGCTGAAGGCGCTGGCCAGCCAGCTGCAGCAGGAGTTGGCCCAGCAGCGTTGACAGATTGCCCGGTTCGCCGGGCAAAACCCAATGAAAACAGCGTGGGCGAAGCCCAACGCGGGAGAGTGACATGAGTATGACTACCCAAAACATCCCGTGGTACCGCCATCTCGACAGGGCGCAGTGGCGGGCGTTTACCGCCGCCTGGCTCGGCTATTTGCTGGATGGTTTTGATTTTGTGCTGATGGCGCTGGTGTTAACCGAAGTGCAAAGCGAATTTGGCCTGAGCACTGTGCAGGCCGCGAGCCTGATCTCTGCCGCGTTCATCTCACGCTGGTTTGGCGGCCTGATGCTCGGCGCAATGGGCGACCGCTACGGGCGGCGTCTGGCAATGGTCACCAGTATCATTCTGTTCTCGGTCGGGACGTTGGCGTGCGGTTTAGCGCCAGGCTTTACCACGCTGTTTATTGCCCGCCTGGTCATCGGCATGGGTATGGCGGGTGAATATGGCTCAAGCGCGACCTACGTGATTGAGAGCTGGCCAAAGCATATGCGCAACAAGGCCAGCGGCTTCTTAATCTCCGGCTTTTCCGTGGGCGCCGTGATTGCCGCGCAAGTCTACAGTTTGGTTGTTCCGGTCTGGGGCTGGCGTGCGCTGTTTTTGCTCGGTATTTTCCCGATTGTCTTCGCCCTGTGGCTGCGTAAAAACATTCCCGAAGCGGAAGACTGGAAGCAGAAGCACGCCGGGAAGGCACCGGTACGCACGATGGTCGATATTCTGTACCGCGGCGATCACCGGGTTATCAATATTTTCCTTACCATGGTGGCTGCAACTTCGCTGTGGTTCTGCTTCTCTGGCGAATTGCGAAACGCGGGCATGATCCTGCTGCTGGGCTTAATCAGCGCCCTCATCTTTATCAGCTTTATGGTCCAGAGCAGCGGCAAACGCTGGCCCACCGGTGTGATGTTAATGGTGGTGGTGCTGTTTGCATTCCTGTACTCCTGGCCGATTCAGGCGCTGTTGCCTACCTACCTGAAAACCGAGCTGTTATACGATCATTCCACCGTGGCCCGGGTCCTGTTCTTTAGCGGATTTGGCGCGGCGGTCGGCTGCTGCGTCGGCGGTTTTCTCGGTGACTGGCTTGGGACCCGTAAAGCCTATGTTTGTAGTCTGCTGGCTTCACAATTGCTGATCATTCCTGTGTTTGCGATCGGCGGCACCAACGTGTGGGTGCTCGGCCTGTTACTCTTTTTCCAGCAGATGCTGGGCCAGGGGATCTCGGGGATCTTGCCGAAACTGATCGGCGGCTATTTCGATACCGATCAACGCGCCGCCGGATTGGGCTTTACCTACAACGTCGGTGCAATGGGCGGGGCGATAGCGCCAGTGATCGGCGCCCTGATTGCGCAGAAACTGGATCTGGGTACCGCGCTGGGATCGTTATCGTTTGGCCTGACCTTCGTCGTCATTCTGTTGATTGGCCTGGATATGCCGACGCGCGTGCAGCGCTGGATCCGCCCGGAAGCAATGCGCACTCACGATGCCATCGACGGCAAGCCTTTTAGCGGCGCAGTGCCTTTGCGTGGCGGTAAAAGCGGTTTGATTAAATACCATGGAGATTAGGATGTCGTTACTTGAACACGTTGAATCCACGATCGGCAAAAATGGCGGGCTGATTGTCTCCTGCCAGCCGGTGCCGGGCAGCCCAATGGATAAGCCTGAGATCGTCGCCGCCATGGCGCTGGCGGCAGAGCAGGCGGGCGCCGTGGCGCTGCGTATCGAAGGCATCGACAACCTGCGAGCCACGCGTTCACAGGTGACAATCCCGATCATTGGCATCATTAAGCGCGATCTTTCTGATTCGCCGGTGCGGATCACGCCCTTTCTTGGAGATGTCGACGCGCTGGCTGTAGCCGGGGCTAGCATCATCGCCTTCGACGGGACCAACCGCGTCCGGCCCGTTGAGGCTAGCGCGATCCTGGCGCGTATTCACCATCACGGTTTACTGGCGATGGCTGATTGTTCATCGCTGGAAGACGGAGTGAAATGCCATCGCGAAGGCGCAGAGATTATCGGCTCGACGTTATCAGGCTATCTCGGTGGCCCGGTGCCGGATCAACCGGATCTGGCGCTGGTGAGTGCGCTCGCGAAAGCGGGCTGTCGGGTTATCGCCGAAGGACGCTATAACTCACCCGCGTTAGCCGCCCAGGCGATGCAGCACGGCGCGTGGGCCGTAACGGTAGGCTCTGCCATTACCCGGCTGGAGCATATCTGCCAGTGGTACCGCGATGCGTTAATAGAGGTGCAGCAATGACGCTGCTGGCGGTGGATATTGGCGGCACCAAACTGGCGGCGGCGCTGATCGATGGCGACTTTCAGATAGTGGAACGCCATGAATGCCCCACGCCTGCCAGCAAAACGCCGCAGGCGCTAACCGCGAGCCTGGAAACGTTGCTTTCTCCGCTGGCGCAACGGGCGAAATGTGTGGCGGTGGCGTCCACGGGAATCATTCACCAGGGGATTTTAACGGCCATCAATCCGGGGAATCTCGGTGGACTGCTGCATTTTCCGTTACAAGAGACGGTTTCGCGCATCACCGGTTTGCCCTGTCTGGCCCTGAATGATGCGCAGGCTGCGGCCTGGGCCGAATTTCAGGCGCTGGATGAGTCCATTGAAGACATGGCGTTTATCACCGTATCAACCGGGGTGGGCGGCGGAATAGTCAGTGGTGGAGAACTGTTGATGGGCAGCGGCGGTCTGGCAGGACATCTGGGCCACACACTGGCTGACCCTAACGGGCCGCGCTGTGGCTGTGGCCGTATCGGCTGCGTGGAAGCCATTGCCTCCGGGCGCGGAATTGCCGCCACGGCGCAAGGCCATCTGGCCGGACTGGATGCGAAAGCGATATTTGCCAAAGCGCGAGAAGGAGATGCCCAAGCGCAGAGCCTCATGCACCGTTCCGCGCAGGTGCTGGCGAGGCTAATCGCCGACGTCAAAGCCGTTACCGATTGTCAGCGAGTGGTCATGGGCGGCAGCGTTGGGCTGGCCGACGGCTACTTAGCCTTGGTCGCTGACTACCTTTCACAAGAACCGACGGTATATCAGGTAACGCTGCAGGCTGCACATTACCGTCACGACGCCGGATTATTGGGCGCGGCAATGCTGGCGCAGCCATAAAAAAAGCCCGGAAGCTTGCGCTCACCGGGCTTTTATCGCATCCGTCAGTATTCTGGCGGATTACACTTCCAGGTAGTTCATGATGCCGTCAGCCGCTTTGCGACCTTCTGCAATGGCGGTTACCACCAGGTCAGATCCCCGCACGATATCACCACCGGCGAAGATTTTCGGGTTGCTGGTCTGGAAGGCATTTTCGTTGCCTTCTGGCGCGATCACGCGGCCCTGAGAATCCAGTTCAACGCTGTGTTTCGCCAGCCATTCCATGCTGTGAGGACGGAAACCGAACGCCATCACTACCGCATCCGCAGGCACAACGTGCTCGGAACCGGCCACGATTTCTGCGCGACGACGGCCTTTGGCATCCGGCGCACCCATTTCGGTACGCGCCATTTTCACGCCGCTGACTTTACCGTTGGCGTTAACTTCCACACCCAGAGGCTGCACATTGAACTGGAATTCCACGCCTTCTTCACGCGCGTTTTTCACTTCGCGGCGTGAGCCTGGCATGTTTTCTTCGTCACGACGGTAAGCACAGGTTACGTGCGTTGCGCCCTGGCGAATGGAGGTGCGCACGCAGTCCATCGCGGTATCACCCCCGCCCAGAACCACCACGCGTTTGCCTTCCATATTCACGTACGGCTCTTCCGTCGACTCGCCGAAGCCCATCATCTGTTTGGTGTTGGCAATCAGGAACGGCAGGGCGTCAAACACGCCATTCGCATCCTCATTCTCCAGTCCACCACGCATTGACTGATAGGTGCCGACGCCGAGGAACACCGCATCGTAATCTTTCAGCAGATCGTCGATCTGTACGTCACGGCCCACTTCGATATTGAGTTTGAACTCAATACCCATGTCGGTGAAGATCTCACGGCGACGGGTCATGACTTCTTTTTCCAGCTTGAAGGCTGGAATACCGAAAGTCAGCAGGCCGCCGATTTCCGGATGACGGTCGAAGACCACCGCTTTCACGCCGTTACGGGTCAGCACGTCGGCACAGGCCAGGCCTGCCGGACCCGCGCCGATAATCGCTACGCGTTTGTCGGTTTGCTTCACGCCAGTCATGTCAGGACGCCAGCCCATTTCGAACGCTTTATCGTTGATATAGCGCTCAATATTGCCGATGGTCACCGCGCCGAATTCGTCGTTCAGCGTACAGGAACCTTCGCACAGACGGTCCTGCGGGCACACGCGGCCGCACACTTCCGGCAGGGTGTTGGTCTGATGCGACAGTTCTGCCGCTTCAAAAATACGCCCTTCGTTGGCGAGCTTCAGCCAGTTCGGGATGTAGTTGTGGACCGGACATTTCCACTCACAGTATGGGTTGCCGCAGGACAGGCAGCGGTCTGCCTGTGCTTTAGCCTGGCCTTCGGAGAACGTCTCGTAGATCTCAACAAATTCAATTTTACGGATCTTCAGCGGTTTCTTTGGCGGATCAACGCGCTGCAAGTCGATAAACTGATAAACATTCTGACTCATCGATTTTCCTTACTGCGCCTGCACACGCAATTCTGCGGCGCTACGACTACGGTGACCCAACAGTGCTTTGACATCGCTGGACTTCGGTTTAACCAGGGCGAATTTCGCAGAGAACGCAGGCCAGTTAGCCAGAATTTCTTCGCCGCGCTGGGAACCAGTGAGCTGTACATGTTCGGTAATCAGTCCGCGCAGATGCTCTTCGTGAATCGCCAGAGAATCTACGTCCAGCACTTCCACCAGTTCCGGGTTCACGCGTTTGCGGAAATCACCGTCTTCATCCAGCACGTAAGCGAAACCACCGGTCATGCCTGCGCCAAAGTTGACGCCGGTTTTACCCAGCACGCAGACGATGCCGCCAGTCATGTATTCACAGCCGTTATCGCCGATGCCTTCAACCACGGTGATTGCCCCGGAGTTACGCACGGCGAAACGTTCACCCGCACGGCCCGCAGCGTACAGACGACCGCCGGTCGCACCGTACAGACAGGTGTTGCCGATAATGCTGGCTTCGTGGCTGCGGAAAGCGGAACCGACCGGAGGACGAATGGCCAGCAGGCCGCCTGCCATGCCTTTGCCGACGTAGTCGTTGGCATCGCCGGTCAGGTAAAGCTCAACGCCGCCTGCGTTCCACACGCCGAAGCTCTGGCCTGCGGTGCCGCTAAAGTGCGCTTTAATCGGATCGGAAGCCAGACCCTGGTCGCCGTGCGTCTGGGCGATGTAGCCCGACAGCGTAGCGCCCACGGAACGGTCGGTGTTGCGAATATCAAACCAGAACGTTTTGCTCTGCTTCTCATCGACAAACGGCTTCGCCTGCTGCAACAGCTGCGCGTTCAGCACACCGTTATCAAACGGCGGGTTGTGCTCGGTGCAGTACAGCGCTTTGCCAGGATGCGGCTCGGCGGTTTCCAGCAGTTTCGACAGGTTCAGCTTCTGCTGTTTGGCGGTGAAGCCCTCCAGCTCTTTGAGCAAGTCGGTGCGACCAATCAGGTCGACCAGACGCTTCACGCCCAGCTGCGCCATCAGCTCACGGGTTTCGCGGGCGATGAATTCAAAGTAGTTGGTCACTTTGAACGGCAGGCCGTGATAGTGGTTCTTACGCAGTTTTTCGTCCTGAGTTGCCACGCCCGTTGCGCAGTTGTTCAGGTGACAAATACGCAGGTATTTACAACCCAGCGCTACCATTGGGCCTGTGCCGAAGCCAAAGCTTTCTGCGCCGAGGATAGCGGCTTTGATGATGTCGAGGCCGGTCTTAAGACCGCCATCCACCTGCAAACGGATTTTATGTCGCAGACCGTTAGCAACCAGTGCCTGTTGCGTTTCCACCAGGCCCAGTTCCCACGGACAACCCGCGTATTTCACGGAGGAAAGCGGGCTGGCGCCGGTACCACCGTCGTAACCGGCGATAGTAATCAGGTCGGCATAGGCTTTCGCCACGCCGGTGGCGATGGTGCCCACTCCCGGTTCGGAAACCAGCTTCACGGAAATCATCGCTTTCGGGTTGACCTGTTTCAGGTCGAAAATCAGCTGCGCCAAATCCTCGATAGAGTAGATATCGTGGTGCGGCGGGGGAGAAATCAGGGTCACACCCGGCACGGAATAACGCAGTTTGGCAATGTACGGCGTGACTTTATCACCCGGTAACTGACCGCCTTCACCCGGTTTTGCACCCTGGGCGACCTTAATCTGAATCACATCGGCGTTCATCAGATACGCTGGGGTGACGCCGAAACGACCGGAAGCCACCTGCTTGATGCGAGACACTTTGTTGGTGCCATAGCGCGCAGGATCTTCGCCGCCTTCGCCGGAGTTGGAGTTACCGCCGATGCTGTTCATGGCTTCCGCCAGTGCTTCGTGGGCTTCCGGGCTCAGGGCGCCGATGGACATCGCCGCAGTGTCGAAACGTTTGAACAGTTCGGTCGCAGGCTCAACGTCGTTGATGCTGACTGCATCAGTACCTGGATTAATTGCCAGTAGATCGCGCAGCGTCGCCGCCGGGCGTTCGTTTACCAGCTTAGAATACTGCTGATAATCGCTGTACTCGCCAGTTTGTACCGCCTGTTGCAGGGTGCGAACCACGTCCGGGTTATAGGCGTGATATTCGCCACCGTGAACGTATTTCAGCAAACCACCCTGATCGAGCGGCTTGCGCGCCAGCCAGGCACGTTTGGACAGGTTCAGCAGATCCTGCTGGAAGTCCTCAAAGCCTGCGCCGCCGATACGGCTGACCACGCCCTGGAAGCAGAGGTCTGACACGTCATCGTGCAGGCCAACGGCTTCAAACAGTTTCGAACAGCGATAAGATGCGATGGTCGAAATGCCCATTTTGGACATGATTTTGTACAGGCCTTTGTTGATGCCGTTCCGGTAGTTCAGCATCACGTGGCGGTAATCTTTTTCGATGGCTTTGCTGTCGACCAGCTTCGCCAGCGTTTCGTAGGCGAGATACGGGTAAATCGCGGTCGCGCCGAAGCCCAGCAGCACGGCAAAGTGGTGCGGATCACGGGCGCTTGCAGTTTCAACGATGATGTTGGCATCGCAACGCAGGCTCTTATCCACCAGGCGAGTCTGAATCGCGCCTACGGCCATTGGTGCTGGAACCGGCAGACGGTTTTTAGCGATGTTACGGTCGGACAGCACCAGCAGCACGGTGCCGTTGCGCACCATCTGCTCTGCTTTATCGCACAGCGCGTTGACGGTGGCTTCCAGGTTCGTTTCGGTCACGTCGTACGTGATGTCCAGCGTGTCGGCTCGGTAGTGATCTTCCGTCAGCGTGGTCAGCTGTTTGAAATCGGAGTACAGCAGAATCGGCGATTTGAAGCTCAGGCGGTGTGCCTGGCCTTCCGCTTCGCAGAAGACGTTCATTTCACGGCCGATACTGGTGGCGAGCGACATCACGTGCGCTTCACGCAGCGGATCGATTGGCGGGTTGGTCACCTGCGCAAACTGCTGGCGGAAGTAGTCGTAAATGATGCGTGGCTGGCTGGAGAGCACGGCAAACGGGGTATCGTCACCCATTGAGCCGACCGCTTCCTGGCCGTTTTCACCGAGCACACGGATAACCGAGTCCAGCTCTTCCGCGCTGTAGTTAAACTGTTTCTGGTAGCTGGCGAGCATATCGTCGTCCAGCTCGCGGCTGCCGACGTCGGAGTCTGGCAAATCTTCGAACGGCACCAGGCGGCGGACGTTCTTCTCCATCCACTCTTTGTACGGATGACGGATTTTCAGGTCGTGATCGGTTTCCGCGGAGTGCAGAATGCGGCCCGCACGGGTGTCGATAACCATCAGCTCGCCAGGCCCAACGCGGCCTTTTTCTACCACTTCATCCGGCTGGTAATCCCAAATCCCGACTTCAGAGGCGCAGGTGATGAGCTTGTCTTTGGTGATGACGTAGCGCGCCGGGCGCAGACCGTTACGGTCGAGGTTACAGGCGGCGTAACGACCATCGGACATTACGATGCCCGCCGGGCCGTCCCATGGCTCCATGTGCATGGAGTTGAAGTCGAAGAACGCACGCAGATCCGGGTCCATGTCCGGGTTGTTCTGCCAGGCTGGCGGAACAAGCAGACGCATGGCGCGCACGATATCCATCCCGCCGGCCAACAGCAGTTCGAGCATGTTGTCCATCGAGCTGGAGTCAGAACCGGTTTCGTTGACGAACGGCGCGGCATCATGCAAATCCGGGATCAGCGGGGTCTGGAATTTATAGGTACGGGCGCGCGCCCACTGGCGGTTACCGGTAATGGTGTTGATTTCGCCGTTGTGTGCCAGATAGCGGAACGGCTGTGCCAGCGGCCAGCGCGGCACGGTGTTGGTGGAGAAGCGCTGGTGGAACAGGCAAATGGCCGATTCCAGACGCAGGTCCGCCAGGTCCAGGTAGAAGCGCGGCAAATCCGCCGGCATACACAGACCTTTATAGATGTTGACCAGGTTTGACAGGCTACAGATGTAGAAGTCTTTGTCTTCCTGAAGACGCTTTTCAATGCGACGGCGGGCGATGAACAGACGGCGTTCCATATCACGCGGACGCCAGCCAGCCGGAGCGTTAACAAAAATTTGTTCGATACGAGGCAGCGAGGAGAGGGCGATTTCACCGAGCACCCCTTCGTTGGTTGGCACTTCGCGCCAGCCGACAATAGACAGGGTTTCACGCTGAAGTTCTTCTTCAACCACACGACGCGAAGCCGCAGCGAGCTCGGCGTCTTTATTCAGGAACAGCATACCGACCGCGTAGTTTTTAGCTAAGCGCCAGCTGCGCTCTTCGGCCACGAGGCGGAAGAAACGATCGGGTTTTTGCAGCAGCAGGCCACAACCGTCACCGGTTTTACCATCGGCGAGGATCGCACCACGGTGCTGCATGCGGGCCAGTGCGTGAATGGCGGTACGCACTACCTTGTGGCTAGGTTCGCCTTCTATGTGGGCGATCAGGCCGAAACCACAGTTATCCCTCTCAAGGGATTTATCGTACAACATATCAGTGAACCTCCCCAGGCTCTACGAGACACACTCTGGACCGTTGCGCGCAGGCGTAGAAAGAGCAAGGCGGCGGGGCACAGGCCACGCATTCGCCCTCTCAACATCCTTTCGCATCGGTAAACAAGTATTGCGGACTTGCTTCAGAGGGAATCTCAATTACTGCATAAATATGATGAGCAGACTGCTCATCGAGAAAGCTTCCAGCGGATTCTCAAGTTATCGGGAATCCGCACACAGGTCAAATGGCAATCTTATTTATACAAAAATGTGCTATAGGCAGGTTAAGTTTATGATTATTATTGGTATTTGTGTGTTTTAACAATGCATTTACCCCCAGCGAACCGGCTGCTGAATGTGATCTCTCTCACTATATGAAAGCGCTATTATGGCGGATCTGTGCTGAGTGGCTTTTTTATCTCAGAATAATCTTCTGCCGTGGAGCGTGAATCCCCCTGATGCCACTGTTTTTCATCTGGCACGGTAATAGTGAAAAAACGCGGTTCAACATAAGGAAAAGTAATCACCGGGATGGTGAATGAAATTGCAGTTATCTTGATTGGTTATGCAATAGATGTGACATATCCGGAGCGTTTGATCCAGGTCAGCGCCGAAAGGGTCTAAAAATGGCAGGCTTTGCACCTCTTCGAAAGGTGCGGTCTATCAGATTATGCAGTTACAGAAATTAGTCAATATGTTTGGTGGGGATCTTATGCGTCGCCATGGCGAAAAGGTGCATAAGCTGACCCTGCACGGGGGTTTTAGCTGCCCGAATCGCGATGGCACTATCGGCCGCGGCGGCTGCACCTTCTGTAATGTCGCGTCGTTTGCCGATGAGGCGCAGCAGCACAGCTCCATTGCGGATCAGCTGGCACACCAGGCGCAACGGGTGAACCAGGCGAAACGCTATCTCGCGTATTTTCAGGCCTATACCAGCACCTTTGCGGAGGTGCAGGTGCTGCGGTCGATGTATCAGCAGGCGGTCAGTCAGGCGAATATTGTCGGATTATGCGTGGGCACGCGCCCCGACTGCGTGCCCGAGGCGGTGCTGGATTTACTCTGTGAATATAAAGATAAGGGCTACGAAGTGTGGCTTGAACTCGGTTTGCAGAGTGCGCAGGATAAAACCCTGCATCGCATCAATCGTGGGCATGATTTTGCCTGTTACCAGGCCACCACGCGTCTGGCACGCGAACGCGGGCTGAAAGTGTGTACGCATTTGATTATCGGACTGCCGGGCGAAGGGCAGTCGGAGTGTATGCAGACGCTCGAAAAAGTGGTCGAGACCGGCGTCGATGGCATCAAGCTGCATCCATTACATATCGTGACCGGCAGTATCATGGCGAAAGCCTGGGAAGCGGGCAGGCTGAAAGGCATTGAGCTGGATGAATACACTCAGACCGCGGGTGAAATGATCCGCCACACGCCGCCGGAGATTGTCTATCACCGCATTTCCGCCAACGCACGTCGCCCGACGCTGCTGGCCCCACTGTGGTGTGAGAACCGCTGGACCGGAATGCTGGAGCTGGACCGCTATCTTAACGAACATGGCGTGCAGGGCTCCGCGCTTGGCCGGGGTTTCACCCCTCTCCCCGACGCATAACCCCAATTCTCACCGCATTTTTCGCACAACCTTCAACGCGTTGCTCAGAATTGGGTATTATTGAGCGACGTTGTGGTGAAGGAAATCCCTATGAAGCAAATCCGAATGCTTGCGCAGTACTATGTCGACCTGATGATGAAGCTCGGCCTGGTACGCTTCTCAATGCTGCTGGCGCTGGCGCTGGTGGTATTAGCCATCGTGGTACAGATGGCGGTAACCATGGTGCTGCACGGCCAGGTCGAGAGTATTGACGTTATCCGCTCCATTTTCTTTGGGCTGTTGATCACGCCCTGGGCGGTTTATTTTCTCTCGGTGGTGGTTGAGCAACTGGAAGAGTCTCGCCAGCGTCTTACGCGCCTGGTCCAAAAGCTGGAAGAAATGCGTGACCGCGACCTGAAGCTGAATGTGCAATTGAAAGACAATATTGCGCAGCTTAACCAGGAAATCACCGATCGTGAAAAGGCGGAAGCCGAGCGTCAGACCACCCTGGAACAGCTGAAAATCGAAATGAAGGAGCGCGAACAGACGCAAATTCAGCTTGAGCAGCAGTCGTCATTCCTGCGTTCGTTCCTTGATGCCTCGCCAGACCTGGTATTTTACCGCAACGAAGATAAAGAATTTTCCGGCTGTAACCGCGCAATGGAGCTGTTGACCGGTAAAAGCGAAAAGCAGCTGGTGAATCTCAAGCCTCTCGACGTGTACTCCCCGGAAGCCGCTGCCAAAGTTCTTGAAACTGATGAGAAAGTCTTCCGCCACAACGTGTCGTTGACCTACGAACAATGGCTGGATTATCCCGATGGCCGCAAAGCCTGCTTCGAAATCCGCAAAGTGCCGTATTACGACCGCGTCGGGAAACGCCACGGTCTGATGGGCTTTGGTCGCGATATTACCGAACGTAAGCGCTATCAGGACGCCCTGGAGCGCGCCAGCCGCGATAAGACTACCTTTATTTCTACCATCAGCCACGAGCTGCGCACGCCGCTTAACGGCATCGTCGGTCTGAGCCGTATTCTGCTGGATACCGATTTGACGTCTGAGCAGGAGAAATACCTGAAAACCATCCACGTTTCGGCGGTCACGCTGGGTAATATATTCAACGATATTATCGACATGGATAAGATGGAGCGGCGTAAAGTTCAGCTGGATAACCAGCCTATCGATTTCACCGGTTTCCTGGCCGACCTGGAAAACCTGTCGGGCCTGCAGGCGCAGCAAAAAGGGCTGCGTTTCGTGATGGACCCGACGCTGCCATTGCCGCATAAAGTCATCACCGATGGCACCCGCCTGCGTCAGATCCTGTGGAATCTGATTAGCAACGCGGTCAAATTTACCCAGAAGGGTAACGTGTCGGTTCGCATACGCTACGATGCAGGCGACATGCTGCGCTTCGAAGTGGAAGACTCCGGGATTGGCATCCCGCAGGAAGAGCAGGACAAAATTTTCGCGATGTATTATCAGGTGAAAGACAGTCAGGGCGGAAAACCGGCGACCGGCACCGGCATTGGTCTGGCGGTTTCGCGTCGTCTGGCGAAGAGTATGGGCGGCGATATCACCGTTTCCAGCCAACCGGGCAGCGGCTCAACCTTCACGTTAACCGTGCACGCACCTGCCATCGCGGAAGAAGTGGAAGACACCCTGGCCGATGATGATATGCCGTTGCCTGCCCTGCATGTACTGCTGGTGGAAGATATCGAGCTGAACGTGATTGTGGCGCGCTCGGTGCTGGAGAAACTCGGCAACAGCGTGGACGTGGCGATGACCGGCAAAGAGGCGCTGGAGATGTTCTCGCCTTCTGATTACGATTTGGTGCTGCTGGATATTCAGCTGCCTGACATGACCGGCCTGGATATCTCCCGCGAACTGAAACAGCGTTATCACGCCGACGAGCTGCCGCCGCTGGTGGCGCTGACCGCCAACGTGCTGAAGGACAAAAAAGAGTATCTGGATGCGGGAATGGACGACGTGCTGAGCAAGCCGCTGGCCGTTCCGGCATTGACCGCGATTATCCAAAAATTCTGGGATACCCCTGACGACGAGGAAAGCAGCGTGACCACGACCGACAGCAACAAATCAAGCAGCGTACTGGATACCGATATGCTCCAGCAGTACATCGAGCTGGTGGGCCCGCAGCTCATCACCGACGGTCTGGCGGTGTTCGAGAAGATGATGCCGGGATATCTGGCGGTACTGGAATCAAACCTGACCGCGCGCGATCAGAAAGGCATTGTTGAAGAAGGGCATAAAATCAAAGGCGCCGCAGGCTCGATTGGTTTACGTCATATTCAGCAGCTTGGGCAGCAGATTCAGTCTCCGGATCTTCCGGCGTGGTGGGATAACGTGGGTGAATGGGTCGAAGAGATGAAAACGGAGTGGCAGCAGGATGTCGATACCCTGAAAGCGTGGGTTGCTAGCCGATAAAAAATGACCCCGGTCAAGCCGGGGTGCGCGAATACTGCGCCAACACCAGGGAAAACGTGGCTGCGCCTCGATAGTTTTAAGAGTGTTGAACAGACGCGGCCTGAGAATTTGGACTGCACGTTCATTAAGATAGCAAAACTTAAATTATTTGTTACGTAAATCAGTAAAATGTGTGAAGCATGGCGGTTAAATCAAAATAACTGATGGGCTTCATGCGGTTGCAAAAAGGAACGCAGGATGAAAAAAATTGGCGTAGTGCTGAGCGGTTGTGGCGTATATGACGGCAGCGAAATTCATGAAGCAGTCATCACGCTGTTGGCCATTGCCCGTCATGGTGCGCAGGCGGTCTGTTTTGCGCCGGATAAAAGCCAGACTGATGTAATTAATCATTTGGCTGGTGAATCAATGGCGGGCGAACGCAACGTTCTGCTGGAAGCGGCGCGCATCACGCGCGGTGACATTCAGCCGTTAGCGAGTGCGCGTGCCGATGAGCTTGATGCGCTGATTGTGCCCGGTGGATTTGGCGCGGCCAAAAACCTAAGCAACTTTGCTTCCCAGGGCAGTGAGTGCGTGGTCGATGCGGATTTAAAAGCGCTGACGCTGGCGCTGCATCAGGCGGGTAAACCGCTCGGCTTTATGTGCATTGCCCCGGCGATGCTGCCGAAGATTTTTGATTTCCCTCTGCGCATTACCATCGGCACCGATATCGATACCGCCGAAGTGCTGGAAGCGATGGGCGCCGAACATGTGCCGTGTCCGGTAGACGATATCGTGGTGGATGAGGACCACAAAGTGGTGACCACGCCGGCCTATATGCTGGCGCAGAATATTGCCGACGCGGCAAACGGCATTGAGAAGCTGGTGGCCCGCGTGATGGTGCTGTGCGAATGAGTCAGCGCCGTACGCCGTTGGCGTGGATAAAGCGCATTCTGCTGCGGGTGGTGGTCACACTCGCCGTGTTTTGGGGTGGGGGTATCGCGATTTTTAGCGTGCTGCCGGTGCCATTTTCAGCGGTGATGGTAGAGCGTCAGTTCGGGGAAATGTTGAGCGGCAACTTTCACTATCTGGCCCATTCTGACTGGGTCAGCATGGATGAAATGACGCCGTGGATGGGCCTCGCCGTCATCGCGGCGGAAGACCAGAAATTCCCGGACCATTGGGGATTCGATGTGTCAGCCATTGAGAAAGCGCTGGCTCACAACGAGCAGAATGAAAACCGCATTCGTGGTGCGTCCACGCTGTCACAGCAGACCGCGAAAAATTTGTTCCTGTGGGATGGCAGAAGCTGGCTGCGTAAAGGCCTGGAAGCGGGTTTGACGGTGGGCATCGAAACCGTCTGGAGCAAAAAACGCATCCTGACCGTTTACCTGAATATTGCTGAGTTTGGTGACGGGGTATTTGGCGTCGAAGCGGCTGCGCAGCGTTATTTCCATAAGCCAGCCAACAAATTGACGATGTCGGAAGCGGCGTTGCTTGCGGCGGTGCTGCCCAACCCGATTCGTTTTCGCGCCGATGCGCCATCAGGGTATGTTCGCAGCCGTCAGGCGTGGATATTACGCCAGATGCGTCAACTCGGTGGGGAAGGGTTCATGCGGGAAAATAAACTGTATTAAAGATTTTTGCCCTCTCCTGCGGGAGAGGGCGGCAGACAGTCAGCGTAAACGCGGACTAATCTTCATCGAACCCGGCGTTAAACAGCGCGATCACCGCCGCCAGGGCTTCAGTTTCCTGCGGCCCACTGGCTTCGATTTCAATCTGTCGGCCTTTCGCAGAATCCAGCATCAGTAACGCGATAACGCTGCTCGCTTCGGCTTCGGTGCCTTCGTCATTGCGCAGCCACACCTCGGCATCATAATTCTGTACCAGCTCAAACAGCTTCATCGCCGGGCGGGCGTGCATCCCCAGCTTATTGGTGATTTCAACCGTGTGCTTTACGCTCATGTTTTCCGTTTTTCCAGCGTCCGATGACGAGACTGAACGTTCTTTCCGCGCGAGCGGAAGTAATCAGCCAGCTGTTCGGCAATGTACACCGAACGATGTTTACCGCCGGTACAACCAATCGCGACCGTCAGATAGCTGCGGTTGTTGGTTTCCAGCATAGGTAACCATAGCTCAAGATAGCTGCGGGTCTGATAGATAAAATTGTGAACTTCTGTGTGACGATCGAGGAACGCGGCAACCGGTTTATCGAGGCCGGTCATCGGGCGTAGTTTCGGGTCCCAGTGCGGGTTTGGCAGGAAACGCACGTCGAAAACGTAATCGGCATCGATAGGGATCCCGTGCTTAAAGCCGAAGGATTCAAACACCATCGTCAGCTCGCGCTCACGCTTGCCAAGCAGGCGCGTACGCAGCATTTCAGCCAGTTCATGCACCGACATTTCTGAGGTGTCGACAATCAAGTCAGCGCGGGAACGCAGCGGTTCCAGTAAATCGCTTTCCTGATCGATTGCGCTTTCCAGTGACAGATTTTTGCTGGAAAGCGGGTGCAGTCGGCGGGTATCGCTGTATCGGCGGATCAGCGTGTTGCGATCGGCATCAAGGAACAACAGCTGCGGAGAGAATGCATCAGGCAAATTGTCCATTGCCTGCTCAAAAATCTCCGGAGATTCCGGCATGTTACGCACATCGATGCTGACGGCGGCAGAAATCTGTCGGTCAGCAAGGCTTTTCGCCAGTTCGGGCAACAGCACGACCGGCAGGTTGTCCACGCAGTAAAAGCCCATATCTTCCAGCGCACGCAGGGCGACAGATTTACCTGAGCCCGAGCGACCGCTGACAATCATCAGTACCATCAGTCGTTTCTCCTTACGACAACCGAGTTACCGTTAGGCATTTTCATCACCGTTATCGTCGCCAGTGATAATTTCATACAGTTCCTGATCGCTCTGGGCGCTTCGCAACCGGCGGCAGATGGTTTTGTCTGCCAGACGCTTCGCCACCAGTGACAGGGTGTGCAAATGCGTTTTGGTCTGATCGGCCGGCACCAAAAGGGCGAACAGCAGATCAACCGGCTGGTTATCAATGGCATCAAAGCTGATCGGTGTTTCGAGCTGCACGAAAACGCCGACGGCACGCAGAGTATCTTCTTCCAGCTTGCCGTGAGGAATGGCGATGCCGTTGCCGATACCGGTACTGCCCATCTTTTCACGGGTCAGAATAGCTTCGAATACCACCTGCGACGGTAAACCAAGCTGCTTTGCGGCCAGTTCGCTGATGATTTCCAGCGCACGCTTTTTACTCTGGCAGTGAACTGCACTGCGGGTACATTCCTGGTTAAGGACATTGCTCAATTGCAGAGCGGAATCATTGTTCATCATAATTTCACCTGCGTGCCGCCCAACCCGAACAACCGGGTCAGGCGTACGCCCGGACAATTAGTGTTGTTTCAGTTTATCTTTATGTTTGTTCAGCTGTCTTGCAAGCTTATCGATAAGACCGTCGATTGCGGCATACATATCCTGCCCTTCCGCACTGGCATGAATTTCGCCCCCGTTAACATGCAGGGTGGCATCCGAGATATGAGTCACCTTTTCCACTTTTAACACAATATAGACCTGATTGATCCGTTCGAAAAACTGCTCGAGCTTCGCGAATTTGGTGTTCAAAAATTCACGCAGTGCGTCAGTGATTTCGACATTGTGTCCTGTGATATTGAGCTGCATAGTGTCTTCCTTATCGGTTGTGTCAGACCAGCTGTTTGCGCTGGTTCGACGGCGGGATGGATAAAGACTCTCGGTACTTTGCAACGGTGCGGCGTGCCACCATGATACCCTGTTCGGACAGCATGGTAGTCAGCTTACTGTCACTCAGTGGTTTCGCGGGATTTTCCGCGGCAACTAACTTCTTCACCAGTGCGCGAATAGCCGTGGACGACGCTTCGCCGCCGCCTTCAGTATTCACATGGCTGGAGAAGAAATACTTAAGCTCAAAAATGCCCCGTGGGCTGTGCAGATACTTTTGCGTGGTAACGCGTGAAATCGTTGATTCATGCATTTCGACGGCCTGAGCGATATCCGCCAGGACCATCGGCTTCATGAACTCTTCGCCCTGATCAAAGAACGCCTGCTGCTGTTCTACGATGCAGCGGCTCACCCGCAGCAGCGTGTCATTGCGGCTTTCCAGGCTTTTAATCAGCCATTTAGCTTCCTGCAGATTGCTGCGAATAAATTGGCTGTCGGCATCGTTGCGCGTAGTGCTGCACATACCGGCGTAATGCTGATTGATTTGCAGACGCGGGATACTGTCGGAATTGAGTTCAACTGCCCAACGGCCGCTGATTTTACGCACCAGCACATCGGGGATGACGTATTCCGGTTCGCCGGTCTGAATCGACTGGCCCGGACGCGGATCCAGAGACTGAATCAATGACACGGCTTCTTTCAGCACATCTTCTTTGAGGCGAGTGACACGCATCAGGGAGCGGAAATCATGATTGGCCAGCAGGGAGAGATGATCGCTGATAATCGTTTTGGCTTCCGTCAGCCACGGTGTCTCTTTGGCAAACTGGGAGAGCTGGATCAACAGGCAGTCGCGCAGATCTTTCGCGGCCACGCCGATCGGATCAAAACGCTGGATGCGTTTCAGAACTGCTTCGACCTCATCGAGTTCGAGTTCTTCGTCGCCGATGCTTTCGAGGATCTCTTCCAGCGACGCGGTGAGATAGCCGGTGTCGTCAACCGCGTTCACGATCGATGTGGCTATGGCGCGGTCGGTATCGGAAAACGGTGTCAGCCCCACCTGCCACATCAGATAGTCCTGAAGTGACTGTGTCGTTTCGCCCTGGTAGACCGGCAGTTCGTCATCCTGATAATCAGTGCCGGTACCGGACGGCGTGCCTGCGGTGTAGATTTCATCCCAGCTGGCGTCGAGCGGAAGCTCATCGGGCATCTCTTTCTGCTCGAGAGCATCAACGGTATCAAATTCGTCTTTGTCAGTTTCTTCTTGTGAATCCACTTCCTCGTGAAGGTCGGTTTGCTCAAGCAGGGGATTACTCTCCAGCGCTTGCTGAAGTTCCTGTTGCAGCTCGAGCGTAGAAAGCTGCAACAGACGAATGGCCTGTTGCAGTTGCGGCGTCATGGCGAGCTGTTGGCTGAGCCTTAATTGCAAACCTTGCTTCATAATCAGGGCAAATTTCTCCGGCCAGAATGTCTGTATTCACTACCCTATCAGAGTCTGAAGTCTTCCCCAAGATACACGCGCTTAACATGCTCGTCCTGGAGGATTTGTTCCGGCGTACCGTGAGCAATCAGATGCCCTTGGCTCACGATATAAGCGCGTTCACAGACCGCTAACGTTTCGCGAACGTTATGGTCAGTAATCAGCACGCCGAGGCCGCTGTCGCGCAGGTGTTCGATAATTCGCTTGATGTCGATAACCGAAATCGGGTCAACGCCCGCAAAAGGTTCATCCAGCAGAATAAATTTAGGATTTGCTGCAAGCGCGCGGGCGATTTCTACACGACGGCGTTCACCACCGGAGAGTGCCTGGCCGAGGTTATCGCGCAGATGCTCAATGTGAAACTCTTCCATCAGCTCGTTCGCACGGTCTACGCGCTGCTCGTTGCTCAAATCGTCACGGATTTGCAGCACCGCCATCAGGTTATCAAACACGCTCAGACGGCGGAAAATGGAAGCTTCCTGCGGCAAATAGCCAATACCGCGACGGGCACGGGCATGCAGTGGCAGCATACTGATATCGTCATCATCAATGATGATGTTGCCCGCATCGCGGGACACAATGCCGACCACCATGTAGAACGTGGTGGTTTTACCCGCCCCGTTCGGGCCAAGCAGGCCGACGATTTCGCCGGAATTTACCGTCAGGCTAACGTCTTCAACGACCCGACGTCCCTTATAGGCTTTCGCAAGATTCTTTGCTGTTAAAGTTGCCATAACGTATTAGTTACTCTTTTTAGGCTGAGCCGGTTTGGTGTTGTTGCTCTTATCCTGCAGTTGCGATGGCACCAGAACCGTCGTCACGCGTTTACCTTTTTCGCTATACGCCTGCATTTTCTGCTCTTTCACCAGATAGGTAATCTTGTCGCCTTTAATGTTGCTGTCGACCTGCTCGAGATACGCATTACCGGTCAGCACGACAAGATCGTTAGCCACTTCGTAGTGCATTTTCGACGCATGGCCGTTAACCGGTTTGCCGTTGTCCTGCATCTGGTAAAACGTCGCCGGATTACCGTAGCCGTCCATCGTCTCTTTGCCTTTAACACCGGCTGGGCGGGTGACCACCACTTTGTCGGCATTAATTTTGATGGTGCCCTGGGTGACGATAACGTTGCCGGTAAACGTCGCGACGTTCCCCTGCATGTCCAGAGACTGCTGATCGGATTCAATGTGGATCGGCTGATCGGTATCACCCGTTAAGGCCAGCGCAGGCAGGCTGGAAGCCAGCAACACGCTGGCAAGGGCAAGCTTAAAGCTGAATTTATTATTTCTGAATTTCATAGGAGGTTCTCACCTTTTCAATCAGCTCGGCGTTTTTGCTGCGTAAATTGCCGCGCATTTTGAGGCCGCTGGAATTAAATGTTGTACCGTACAACGTCACCAAATCGTCTGAACTCACGTCCTGAGTCACCAGATTCACAATGGCGTTATCCGTCGTAACTTTGCGCAGTTGAGAGTCGTCCGTCAGGGCGTTGATCTCAACGTGACCGTACAAATACAGCATACGATCATTGGTCAGTTTGGCCTTGTCAGCCTTGATAGACCAGGTCGGCACTTTATTGACATCAAAAGTGGTCAGAACCGGTCGGGTGAACCACGAAACGGCCTGCTCGGAGAAATACTCGACATGCTCTGAAATCAACCGGTAGGTCAACGCCCCTTCAGGGTTGTAGACCACGGAGTCGGTATGCTCACTTTTATATGTTGGGTCGTTATTGTTGACGACCGCCGGGCCAGGGGCATCTTTATCCACAAGATTGAAGCCGATAAGCACCAGCGCCAGCAGCGAAAGCAGAATGATAACCCAACGTCTGGTTTTACTCATATTGATTGCCCTTTGGCTTCATCCAGCTTGCCCTGAGCCAGCAGCAATAAATCGCACACTTCTCGTACCGCACCGCGTCCACCGTCAATCCGGGTGACATAATCCGCGCGAGGGGGCAGCAGAGGATGGGCATCTGCCACGGCAACGCTCAGACCCACGTCGGCCATCACCGGCCAGTCGATGAGGTCATCACCGACGTAGGCGACTTCATCCGGACGCAGGGACAGAGTTTCCAGTAACTCTCGATAAGCAATCAGCTTATCGGACTGTCCTTGCCACAGGTGGGTAATTCCCAGCGTTTTGCAGCGGTCTTCTACCAGTTTAGCTTTTCGTCCGGTGATGATTGCAACTTCTATGCCTGACGTCAGCGCGCAGCGAATGCCGTAGCCATCGCGCACGTTGAAGGCTTTCAGTTCTTCGCCGTTATTGCCCATGTATATCAGTCCATCAGACAGCACGCCGTCTACATCAAGGATCAGCAGACGAATTTTCTGCGCTTTCTCCATGACCGATGAACTGACGGGTCCATAGCAGGTCGTTACCGACGCGCCAGCATTACTCATTGTTTTTTCCTTACTTACACTACGCCAGCGCGCAGGAGATCATGCATATGTATCACACCCAGCAGATGGTCGCCATCGGCAACCATGACGCAGGTGATATGACGAGACTGCATTAGATTCAGTGCATCAACGGCCAGAATCCCTGGACGGACACGAATACCGCCGCGGGTCATGACATCCGCGATGCTCATTTCGCGAACGTCAACGCCCATATCAAACACGCGACGCAGGTCACCATCGGTGAAAATGCCTTCGATTTTCATCTGGTCGTCGCAGATAACCGTCAGACCCAGATTTTTGCGTGTGATCTCCAGCAGCGCGTCGCGCAGGGAGGCATCAGGACTGACGTGCGGGATTTCATTGCCGGTGTGCATGATGTCGTTCACGCGCAGCAGCAGCTTACGGCCCAGCGCACCACCCGGATGCGAAAGGGCAAAATCTTCGGCAGTAAAGCCACGCGCTTTAAGCAGCGCAACCGCCAGCGCATCGCCCATGACCAGGGCCGCCGTGGTGCTCGACGTCGGCGCGAGTCCCAACGGACACGCTTCTTTTGGCACGCTGACGCACAGATGGATATCCGCAGCCTTGCCCATGCTGCTTTCCGGGCGACTGGTGATGCAGATGAGGGGGACATGCAGGCGTTTAAGCACCGGGATCAGCGCCAGAATTTCGTTAGACTCACCGGAGTTGGATAACGCGATGACCACATCCTGCGGCGAGACCATACCGAGATCGCCGTGAGCGGCTTCACCCGGATGAACAAAGAACGACGGCGTGCCGGTGCTGGCAAACGTTGCCGCCATTTTGCGGCCAATATGCCCGGATTTACCCATGCCCATCACCACGACTTTACCGCCGCAGTAGGCTATTTTTTCGCAGGCGAGGGCGAAATCCTGATTGATAAACTGATCGAGCTGCGCCAGACCTTCACGTTCAATCTCCAGCACGTCGAGGCCTGCCTGCTGAAAGTCAAAACCCGGCTGCAAATCTATTTGCGACATAATGTTATCCCGATTCACTCTGCGAAAAACGGCGTGCCCCACCAAAGGAACGCCAGCCAAACAAGAAAGCACCCGGTCAGTATTGCCCCGGCACCTTTGCCAATTTGTGGTTTACGGCGCCAGCACAGCAGGGCAAAAATCATGCTGACCAGCACCATCACACCGTAATCACGACTAAACGCCAGCGGATTAAACGGCCCCGGCGCGACCAGCGCAGGAATACCCATCACGATGGCGATATTGAAAATGTTGGAGCCTATGATATTGCCAATGGCGATATCATCCTCTCCTTTACGTGCCCCGGCGATGGCGGTGGCAAGCTCTGGCAGACTGGTGCCAATGGCAATTACCGTCAGGCCGATGGTCAGTTCGCTCATCGCGAAGTAGTTTGCCAGCACGGTGGCGTTATCCACCACCATGCGCGTGGCCATAGGCATAATGATTAAGGCGACACCGAGCCATAAACAAGCGACGGGCAGCGTCCCTTCGCGGGGCAATTCTGCCAATTGTTCACGCGTCAGGCTGTCATTTCCTTGCCGTTCCGCCAGGCGGGCGATTTTAACAATATAAAACAGCCACAGCACAGCCAGTGCGAACAGAAATAAGCCATCTACCCGTGTTAACTGCCCATCATACAGCACAAAACCCGCAAGTAGGCTCACGACTAACATTAGCGGCAATTCCCGACGCAGGATATCGGAATGGACGGTAAACGAATGCAGTAATGCGGCCAGGCCCAGGATCAGCAAGATGTTAATGATGTTTGAGCCGATCGCCGTGCCAATGGCGAGATCAATTTGCCCGTGAAAAGATGCGGTGACGGAAACGATTATCTCTGGAAGCGAGGTGCCCACGCTGACGACCGTCATGCCAATGATCAGCGGCGGGATGTTGATGCTGCGGCAGAGAATCGAGGCGGCAAAAACGAGACGATCGGCACTGTAGACCACCAGGAGTAAACCAATTATTAACAGAGCCGTCGCTAAAAGCATCTAAAGTCCTTTCTTCAGGTATAATCGTCAGCCGCTTTGCAGCACCTGCACGGCGCGGACGAATTCTTAATTTTGACTTTATGCGTTGAAAAAGTAAAACAAATGCCTGCTTTCGCTAACTCTGGCAGGTAAGATTCTGTAAAAATGATGGGTTAGGGGCGTCAAATCGCGCCATGCTTAACCTGAAGAGGTTTTTCCAGGGATAAACCTATGAACCAGACACTGGATAATTTAGTCGATGTTCGCGGCGTGAGCTTCACGCGTGGCTCCCGAAGTATCTTCGACAACATCTCGCTGTCGGTGCCACGCGGTAAAATCACGGCCATCATGGGACCGTCAGGGATCGGCAAGACCACGCTGCTGCGTTTAATCGGCGGACAAATCCCGCCTGACAGCGGTGAGATCCTGTTCGATGGCGAAGATGTACCAAAAATGTCTCGCTCACGACTATACGCCGTGCGTAAGCGCATGAGCATGCTATTCCAGTCGGGTGCGCTGTTCACCGACCTGAACGTTTTCGATAACGTTGCCTATCCGCTGCGTGAACACACGCGCCTGCCTGCGCCGCTGCTGAAAAGCACGGTGATGATGAAACTGGAAGCGGTGGGTTTGCGCGGGGCTGCTAAACTGATGCCTTCTGAGCTGTCCGGCGGGATGGCACGCCGCGCCGCACTGGCGCGAGCTATCGCCCTCGAGCCAGATTTGATCATGTTCGATGAGCCCTTCGTGGGCCAGGATCCGATCACCATGGGTGTGCTGGTCAAGCTCATTTCTGAGCTCAACAGTTCGCTGGGTGTCACCTGCATTGTGGTTTCGCACGACGTCCCGGAAGTGCTGAGTATCGCCGACTATGCGTATATCGTAGCGGATCGAAAAATTGTTGCTCATGGTAGCGCGCAGTCGCTACAGGAAAACAGTGACCCGCGCGTGCGCCAGTTCCTGGACGGCATTGCTGACGGCCCGGTGCCGTTCCGCTATCCGGCGGGCGATTACCATCACGATTTATTCGGAACAGGGAGTTAGTTGCTCATGCTGTTAAATGCACTGGCTGCGCTCGGGCATCGAGGGATTAAGACGATCTCGACCTTCGGACGTGCCGGGTTAATGTTGTTCAATGCGGTGGTTGGCAAGCCTAAGTTCCGTAAACATGCGCCTTTATTAATCCGCCAGCTTTATAGCGTGGGCGTGCTGTCGATGCTGATAATCCTCGTCTCGGGCGTGTTTATTGGGATGGTGCTGGGCTTACAAGGCTATCTGGTGCTGACCACCTACAGTGCGGAAACCAGTCTCGGTATGCTCGTGGCGTTATCGCTGCTGCGTGAATTGGGGCCCGTCGTGGCCGCACTGCTCTTTGCCGGGCGCGCCGGTTCTGCGCTGACCGCCGAAATTGGCCTGATGCGTGCGACTGAGCAGCTTTCCAGTATGGAAATGATGGCGGTCGACCCGCTGCGTCGCGTCATTGCGCCACGGTTCTGGGCGGGCGTCATTTCGCTGCCGTTGCTGACGATTATTTTTGTCGCCGTCGGTATCTGGGGCGGATCGCTTGTCGGCGTGAGCTGGAAAGGGATTGATGCAGGCTTCTTCTGGTCGGCGATGCAAAACGCCGTTGACTGGCGTACGGACTTGGTGAACTGCGTGATTAAAAGCGTGGTGTTTGCCATTACGGTGACGTGGATTGCATTGTTCAATGGTTACGATGCGATCCCCACTTCCGCAGGGATCAGCCGTGCAACGACGCGCACCGTGGTGCATTCGTCGTTGGCGGTACTGGGGCTGGATTTTGTGCTGACTGCACTGATGTTTGGGAATTGAGTTCATGCAAACGAAAAAAAGTGAAATCTGGGTAGGTATTTTCATTCTGGTGGCTTTTCTGGCGGCACTGTTCGTGTGCCTGAAAGCCGCGGACGTCACCTCTCTACGTACGGAACCGACCTACCAGGTTTATGCCACCTTCGATAATATCGGTGGCCTCAAAACCCGCTCTCCAGTCCGTATCGGCGGGGTGGTGATTGGACGTGTGGCTGATATTACGCTGGATCCGAAGACCTATCTTCCGCGTGTGACGCTGGATATCGAAGAGCAGTACAACCAGATCCCGGATACCAGTTCGCTGGCTATCCGCACCTCCGGCCTGCTGGGCGAGCAGTATCTCGCGCTGAACGTGGGTTTTGATGACCCGGAAATGGGCACCGCGATGCTTAAAGAAGGCAGCACGATTCAGGATACGAAATCCGCGCTTGTGCTTGAGGACCTGATTGGTCAGTTCCTTTATAGCAACAAAGGCGGGGAAAATAAGAATTCAGACGAAGCGCAAAGCCCGGCGGAAGGCCATACTGACGCTACGGCGCCTGCTGCAACGACGCACTAATCTCAGGAGAATTAACCCATGTTTAAACGCTTACTTATGGTTGCCATGCTGGTCATTGCCCCACTGACGGCGGCCACGGCGGCGGATCAGTCCAACCCGTATACCCTGATGAACGAGGCGGCTCAAAAAACCTTTACCCGCCTCAAAAATGAACAGCCGCAGATTCGTTCCAATCCTGACTATCTGCGTCAGATTGTCGATCAGGAGTTGCTGCCATATGTGCAGGTGAAATACGCGGGTGCGCTGGTTTTAGGTCGCTACTACCGTGATGCAACCCCGGCACAGCGTGAAGCTTACTTTGCCGCATTCCATGAATATCTCAAGCAGGCATACGGCCAGGCGCTGGCGATGTACCATGGCCAGACCTATCAGATTGCCCCAGAGAAACCGCTGGGTGATGCCACCATTCTGCCTATTCGCGTCACTATCGTTGACCCGAACGGTCGTCCACCGGTTCGTCTCGACTTCCAGTGGCGTAAAAATACCCAAACGGGCAACTGGCAGGCGTTTGATATGATTGCTGAAGGCATCAGCATGATTACCACCAAACAAAATGAGTGGAGCGATCTGCTGCGTACCAAAGGTATCGATGGTCTGACCGCACAGCTGCAGGCAATTTCTAAACAGCCTATTACGCTGGATCAGAAAAAATAATGGCCGACTCATTGCGCTGGACGCGTGAAGGAGGACGACTGTTATTGCAGGGGGAATTAGATCAGGATTTTCTGGTTCCCCTCTGGGACGCGCGCAAAGAGGTCATGCAGGGCGTCGATACCATCGACCTGAGCGAAATAACCCGCGTGGATACCGCCGGTGTGGCGCTGCTGATGCATCTGGTTGCCCAGGTTCGCCAGCAGGGTTCTGCGGTCAGCATCGTGGGGAAAAGCGAAAAGATGAACACCCTTGTTCAACTTTATAATCTGCCGCCCGATCTGATCCCCTAAATTATTCAATGTATTACTCTTAAAAGCCTCTACGTTTTGTGCGTCGGGGCTTTTTGCTTGTTTAAGACAGCGGCACTTTCCTCTAAGATGTTGGGCTGTTTTCACTATCAGATGAAATTATCCCATGGAAAATCATGAAATTCAGACAGTGCTTATGAACGCACTCTCCCTTCAGGAAGTCCACGTCTCTGGCGATGGCAGTCACTTTCAGGTTATTGCCGTGGGCGAACTGTTTGAGGGAATGAGTCGGGTGAAAAAACAGCAGTCCGTCTATGCTCCACTGATGGAATATATTGCTGATAACCGCATTCATGCCCTGTCGATCAAGGCGTATACCCCAGATGAGTGGGCACGCGATCGCAAACTTAACGGTTTTTAAGTAACGGGTAACCGCCCGTTACACAGGTGAATTTTAAAAGAGATTTGAACGAATGGATAAATTTCGTGTACAGGGGCCTTCACGTCTCCAGGGCGAAGTGAGCATCTCCGGTGCCAAAAATGCGGCACTGCCGATCCTTTTCGCAGCACTGCTGGCCGAAGAGCCGGTTGAGATTAAAAACGTACCGCAGCTGAAAGACATCGATACCACCATGAAGCTGCTGAGCCAGCTGGGAACCAAAGTTGAGCGTAACGGTTCCGTGTGGATTGATGCCAGCGGCGTTAACGTGTTCTGCGCCCCTTACGAGCTGGTGAAAACCATGCGCGCGTCTATTTGGGCACTGGGTCCGCTGGTGGCACGTTTTGGTCAGGGTCAGGTTTCTTTGCCTGGCGGCTGCGCGATCGGTGCGCGTCCTGTTGACTTGCATATCACCGGCCTTGAGCAGCTGGGTGCAGAGATCAAACTGGAAGAAGGTTACGTCAAAGCTTCTGTAAAAGGCCGTCTTAAAGGCGCACACATCGTGATGGACAAAGTGAGCGTCGGCGCCACTGTGACCATCATGAGCGCCGCAACGCTTGCTGAAGGCACGACTGTCATCGAGAACGCCGCGCGTGAGCCGGAAATCGTTGATACCGCCAACTTCCTCAATGCTCTGGGTGCGAAAATCACCGGCCAGGGTAGCGATCGCATCACCATCGAAGGCGTTAAGCGTCTGGGTGGCGGCGTTTACAGCGTTCTGCCTGACCGTATCGAAACCGGTACTTTCCTCGTGGCTGCGGCTATTTCAGGCGGAAAAATTGTTTGTCGCGACGCACAGCCCGATACGCTGGATGCGGTGCTGGCAAAACTGCGTGAAGCCGGGGCGGATATTGAAGTTGGTGAAGACTGGATTAGCCTCGATATGCACGGTAAACGTCCGAAGGCCGTAAACGTGCGTACTGCGCCGCATCCGGGCTTCCCGACGGACATGCAGGCCCAGTTCACACTGCTGAACCTGGTGGCTGAAGGTACCGGTGTTGTGACCGAAACCATTTTCGAAAACCGCTTCATGCACCTGCCGGAACTGATCCGTATGGGCGCGCATGCTGAAATCGAAAGCAACACAGCGATTTGTCACGGCGTTGAGAAACTGTCCGGTGCACAGGTCATGGCGACTGATCTGCGTGCGTCTGCAAGCCTCGTGCTGGCGGGTTGTATCGCGGAAGGTACCACTATCGTGGAACGTATTTACCACATTGACCGTGGTTACGAGCGTATCGAAGACAAACTTCGTGGGCTGGGCGCCACCATCGAACGTATCAAAGGCGAATAATTTCGCTTCCTGCTAAGGCATCCCCTCGTCAGCATGACTCGGGGGTGCTTATCGGTTTTACTTCTTCTTCGGTTGTCTTATCTGCTGCGTTCTGTCGATAAATTCATGCGTGATTCTATCGTGGTAGCGCGAAGGCCAGATAATCCACGGTTTGGTGCCTAACGCCGCCGCAATGATGGCTTCCCCCTTTGGCCAGGGCCGGGTGAGGGCATTTGCCAGCGTCGACGAGCTAAGTCCGTTTTTACGGGACTCTGCTGCCAGTGATGTTCCTTGTTTGCGCAATCCGGCAATGATATCTGCAGGATGCCAGTCGATAAATTTATCCATACTTTCTCCCTGTTGATAAACAAACCACCTTCGCCTGGTGGCGGGCTTACTATAACGCCGAAAGTGGTTAAGTTCTAAAAAGTTCAAGTAAGAGGAAGTAATATTCGGATTAAATCAAGATGGTGGGGTAGGGGATAGCTTTGTAAGAACTTTACCCGCGCGGTGCGCGGGAAAGTCATCAGTGATCGCGCTGAACAGCAATATGGGCGAGGGCGATGAGCGCTTCGCGCCAAGGAGTATCAGGCAGGCATTGCAGAGACTGGATTGCCTTATCGGCTTCTTCTTCGGCACGCTGACGGGTCCATTCCAACGATCCACTGGCGGCCATTGCTTCGAGAACGGGTTCCAGTAAATGCCGACCGTTGCCATCCTCAATGGCCTGGCGAATCATCGCCGCCTGTTCTGGCGTACCGTTACGCATGGCGTGCAGTAGAGGCAGCGTCGGTTTGCCTTCGTTCAGGTCGTCGCCCACGTTTTTACCAAGCGTTTCACCGTCGGCGCTGTAGTCGAGGAGATCGTCAATCAGCTGGAACGCGGTTCCAAGGTAGCGCCCATAATCCTGAAGACCTTTTTCCTGCTCATCAGAACAGCCAGCCAGCAGGCCGGAGCACTGTGAAGCCGCTTCAAACAGGCGCGCCGTTTTGCTGTAAATCACGCGCATGTAGTTTTCTTCGGTGATATTCGGGTCGTTGACGTTCATTAACTGCAGAACTTCACCTTCCGCAATGACGTTTACCGCCGAGGACATCACCTCAAGAATTTTGAGCGACCCCAAACTGGTCATCATCTGGAACGCGCGAGTATAGATAAAGTCGCCTACCAGCACGCTGGCTGCGTTACCAAATGCGGCGTTGGCCGTGGCTTTGCCTCGGCGCATGTCGGATTCATCCACTACGTCGTCATGTAGCAACGTCGCTGTGTGAATAAACTCAATTAGCGCTGCGATTGTGACGTGAGCGTTCCCCTGATAGCCGACAGCTCGCGCTGCCAGTACCGCGATCATTGGACGAATGCGTTTTCCGCCTCCGCTGACGATGTAATACCCTAACTGATTGATCAGTTGGACGTCAGAATCGAGTTGCTCAAGGATTGCCGCATTGACACCCGCCATATCTTGCGCGGTTAACTCATTGATTTTTTCTAAATTCATCGCAAAAGCCGGGCTTTATGTCCTGTTTACCGCTTATCCATAAGGGATAACGAAGAGTCTGGGTTATTATTGTAGCCCTGATTGTACTGAAAAAACGACGCAGATAAACGTCACCGTGTGCGTTGTGTTTTTTTTCTGCATTGATTGATGATCCCACTTGTCAAAGGCTCACCTTTTGCGTAATATTCGCGCCCTATTGTGAATATTTATAGCGCACTCTGAATCACACGAAGATGTGCGCGGAAGCGGAGTTTTATATGTACGCGGTTTTCCAAAGTGGTGGTAAACAACACCGAGTAAGCGAAGGTCAGACCATTCGCCTGGAAAAGCTGGACATCGCAACCGGCGAAGCTGTTGAGTTCGCTGAAGTGCTGATGATCGCAAACGGTGAAGAAGTCAAAATCGGCGTTCCTTTCGTTGATGGCGGCGTAATCAAAGCTGAAGTTGTTGCACACGGTCGTGGCGAGAAAATTAAGATTGTTAAGTTTCGTCGTCGTAAGCACTACCGTAAGCAGCAAGGCCATCGTCAGTGGTTCACTGATGTGAAAATTACTGGCATCAGCGCCTAAGACCTGAGGAGTAGATTAAATGGCACATAAAAAGGCTGGCGGCTCAACTCGAAATGGTCGCGATTCAGAAGCTAAACGTCTGGGCGTAAAACGCTTTGGCGGCGAAGCGGTTCTGGCAGGTAGCATCATCGTTCGTCAACGTGGTACTAAATTCCACGCTGGTAACAACGTTGGTTGTGGCCGTGACCACACTCTGTTTGCTAAAGCAGACGGTAAAGTGAAATTCGAAGTTAAAGGCCCGAACAACCGTAAATACATCAGCATCGTTGCTGAGTAAGTTTTTCGGTCCGGTGACGGATGAAAGCCCCGCAACGTGTTGCGGGGCTTTTTACATTAGAAGTCCGGTAAATTTCGTACAGGGATAAACGGGCATGAAACAGCAGGCGGGCATTGGTATTCTTTTGGCGCTCACCACCGCAATATGTTGGGGTGCGTTGCCAATTGCAATGAAGCAGGTGCTGGAGGTGATGGAGCCTCCGACTATCGTGTTCTACCGCTTTCTGATGGCAAGTATCGGCCTTGGCTCGATTCTCGCCATAAAAGGCAAGCTGCCACCGCTGCAGCTTTTCCGTAAGCCACGCTGGCTGGTGCTGCTCGCCATTGCTACCGGTGGGTTGTTCGGAAACTTTATTCTGTTCAGTTCGTCCCTGCAGTATTTAAGTCCTACCGCTTCGCAGGTGATAGGACAGCTGTCACCCGTAGGCATGATGATTGCCAGCGTCGTTATCCTCAAAGAGAAGATGCGCGGGACACAGGTGGTTGGTGCGATAATGCTGCTCTGCGGTCTGGTGATGTTCTTTAACACCAGTCTGGTGGAAATCTTTACTCGCCTGACGGATTACACCTGGGGCGTCATATTTGGCGTCGGGGCAGCAACGGTCTGGGTGAGTTATGGCGTCGCACAAAAGGTGTTATTGCGACGATTGGCCTCACAGCAGATCCTGTTTTTGCTGTACACTTTATGTACGATAGCATTGCTGCCGTTGGCGAAGCCGGGCGTCATTTCCCAGCTGAGCGAATGGCAACTTGCCTGCCTGATTTTCTGCGGGCTAAACACCCTGGTGGGTTACGGTGCGCTGGCGGAAGCCATGGCGCGCTGGCAGGCGGCACAGGTGAGCGCGTTAATTACGCTGACTCCCCTGTTCACGCTGTTATTTTCAGATTTATTATCAATAGCCTGGCCCGATTTCTTCGCCAGACCGATACTGAACCTTATAGGTTATCTCGGTGCGTTTGTCGTGGTTGCGGGCGCGATGTATTCCGCCATTGGTCATCGTCTATGGGGACGGTGGCGTCAGCGTGAAGCGGTTGTAACGCTACCCCGCTCAGGCGAATGATTTACGGAGAGTAAAATGAAGTTTGTTGATGAAGCAACGATCCTGGTTGTGGCAGGGGATGGCGGCAACGGTTGCGTCAGCTTCCGCCGTGAAAAATATATTCCACGTGGCGGCCCAGACGGCGGCGACGGTGGAGACGGTGGGGATGTCTGGCTGGAAGCGGATGAGAACCTTAACACCCTGATCGACTATCGCTTTGAGAAAGCTTTCCGCGCCGAGCGTGGACAGAATGGCCAGAGCCGTGACTGTACGGGTAAACGTGGTAAAGACGTCACTGTCAAAGTGCCGGTTGGTACGCGTGTTATCGATCAGGGCACTGGCGAAACCATGGGTGACATGACCACTCACGGTCAGCGTCTGATGGTGGGTAAAGGCGGTTGGCACGGTCTGGGTAACACCCGCTTTAAATCCTCCGTTAACCGTTCCCCACGTCAGAAGACAATGGGTACGCCGGGCGACAAACGCGACCTGCAGCTGGAGCTGATGCTGTTGGCTGATGTCGGGATGCTGGGTATGCCGAATGCCGGTAAATCAACCTTCATCCGTGCTGTTTCTGCGGCGAAGCCGAAAGTGGCTGACTATCCGTTTACCACTCTGGTGCCAAGCCTCGGCGTGGTGCGTATGGATAACGAGAAAAGCTTCGTTGTTGCCGATATTCCGGGCCTGATTGAAGGCGCTGCGGAAGGTGCAGGTTTAGGCATTCGCTTCCTCAAACACCTCGAGCGCTGCCGCGTTCTGCTGCATCTCATCGACCTCGAACCGATAGATGGTTCCGATCCGGTTGAAAACGCACGTATCATCGTTGGTGAGCTGGAAAAATACAGCGAGAAGCTGGCAGCAAAACCACGCTGGTTAGTGTTCAACAAAATCGACCTGATGGACAAAGACGCGGCGGAAGAGAAAGCCAAAGCGATCGCTGAAGCGCTGGGTTGGGAAGATAAGTTCTACCTGATTTCTGCCGCCAGCCAGCAGGGCGTGAAAGATCTTTGCTGGGACGTGATGACCTTCATCATTGAAAACCCGGTGGCGAAAGCCGAAGAAGAGAAGCAGCCAGAGAAAGTCGAGTTTATGTGGGATGATTATCATCGCCAGCAGCTCGAAGAGACTGAAGTCGAAGACGATGAAGATTGGGACGACTGGGATGAAGACGATGAAGAAGGCGTAGAATTCATCTACCAGAAATAAGTCACTGCTCTCCTGTTAGTAAAAAGGCTCCCATTGGGAGCCTTTGTCGTTTCTAGTTGTTCTGATAAATATCTTTATACAATCGGCTTTCGAAGCGAACCAGCGGTATTCGACGGTTACGCTGATCGGCCGGTTCTACTGCATAACCTGACAGATACTGCACGAACGCCATGCGTTGTCCGCTGGCGGTGGTAATGAAGCCTGCGAGGTTATACACGCCCTGCAATGAGCCCGTCTTCGCCGAGACCTTTCCGTCTACGCCCGCCTGATGCAGACCCGCACGGTACTGTAGAGAGCCGTCATAGCCTGCCAACGGCAGCATAGAGATGAAATTGAGTTCGGTATCGTGCTGCGCGATGTATTGCAGTACCTGCATCATGGTGGCAGGCGCAATCAGGTTATGACGCGACAGGCCGGAGCCATCGGCAATAATCGTGTTACCTAAATCGATGCCCGCTTGCTGGCGCAGGATCTGACGCACGGCATCGGAACCTGCACGCCAGGTACCCGGCACGCCAAAACGTGCATGGCCAATGGAACGGAAGACGGTGTCAGCAATCATGTTGTCTGATTTTTTTAGCATGATTTTCAGCAAATCGTGCAGCGGCGCTGACTGTTTGCTGGCAATGACGGTCCCAGGCTCGTTGGTCAGCGTCTGGCGCAGCAGCGTGCCGGTATAAGTGATACCCGCTTGCTTCAGTTCGTCTTTGATAATCGCACCTGCGTAGCTGGCGCCGTCCTGAATGGCGAAGGCGAGCGGCAACGGATCCGCACGCTGCGGCAGGCAGCCGGTGAGCGTAAAGCGGTTCAGATCGCCAGGAACGACGTCCAGCTCGCAATACTGCGCTTCGCCTGAGCCGCGTTGTAATGTGCGTACCTGGCTGAACATAGTGACCGGATAGTAAGACGCAACGCGAATGAACGCTAAATCACCGGGCTTTTGCGCGCTATAAAGCGAAACCGAGAAGCAGTTGCGGTCAATAATTGCGGCGGCAGGCGGGGCGCTGAAACATTGCGTCAGATCGTTCCATGGCCAGCCAGGCGCTTTGTCATGGCTGGCAAAAATGGAGGTGTCGATCAGCACATTGCCATCGATTTGTTGCACGCCTGATTTTTTCAGTACCGCAACCATATTGCGAATATCCTGACGTTTTAGCGTCGGATCGCCGCCAAATCGCGCAACAAGGTCACCCTTCAAAATTCCATTATCAACGCTACCCTTACTCTCCAGAGTAGTGGTAAAGCGAAAATCGGGGCCCAGCTGGAGCAATGCCGCCAGGGCAGTGATCACTTTCTGGGTACTTGCCGGCAACGCCATCTGCTGGCTGTGATAGTCTATGTCAGGTGCCTTAGCGCCGATTTTCTGAGCCATAAGGGCCAGATTGGCACCCGCCGGGAGCTGGGTGACATACTCGTCTACGTTCGCGGCCTGGACGCTAAAGGCTAAACTGGTGGTCAATCCGATGATAAATCTGGAAAATCGCATAATCTCGCGCTAACAACCTGGAATCAAAACGCCATACTACGGCGCAACGCCCTGTAAAGTAAACGATGACCCATGGTGAACTTCAGGGTAAAATACGCATCAAACAGAAAAATTGCCGCTGGCCTGGAATTTTTGTTCCGGGTCAGTTTTCTTTTTGCTTAACTTCTGGCTCCCTGATGGGATGCGGAAGGAAGTGCAGGGCTACAGCGCTTGCTGTGCCTGAAAGAATGATGAAAGAGGTATAACTCATGCAAGCTATTCCGATGACCTTACGTGGTGCCGAAAAACTGCGCGAAGAACTGGAGTACCTGAAATCCGTTCGTCGCCCTGAAATCATTGCGGCGATTGCCGATGCTCGTGAGCATGGCGATCTGAAAGAGAACGCGGAATACCACGCCGCTCGTGAGCAGCAGGGCTTCTGCGAAGGTCGCATCAAAGATATTGAAGCGAAACTCTCGAACGCTCAGGTTATCGATATCAGCAAAATGCCGAAAACTGGCCGCGTCATTTTTGGTGCGACGGTACAGGTGTTGAATCTGGATAACGACGAAGAGACGAGCTGGCGCATTGTCGGTGATGACGAAGCTGATTTTAAGCAGAACCTCATCTCCGTAAATTCCCCAATCGCCCGTGGCCTGATTGGCAAAGAGCCAGACGATGTGGTGACTATCCAAACGCCTGGCGGCGAAGTGGAATACGAAATTATCAAAGTGGATTACCTGTAATCCCCATTGTTGACACAATGTAAAGATAAGAAAAAGGCCGCATAGCGGCCTTTTATCAACGTTAAGAGCGTGGCATTTTGCTCACCTGCCCGCGGAAACCCCTCGTTTTACACATCAAATGTGTTCAATTCAGGTTACTCTTAACGTGGCAGCGAGATTTTACGCTCTGCTGTTGGGCGATACAGAACCAGCATTTTACCGATGACCTGTACATTACAGGCGCCGGTTTCGCGAACGATAGCTTCCACGATAAGGACTTTAGTCTCGCGATCTTCCGAGGCGATTTTTACCTTGATGAGTTCGTGGTGGTTCAATGCTTGTTCGATCTCGGCCAGTACCCCTTCGGTCAAACCATTGTTGCCAAGCATAACTACCGGCTTGAGCGGATGTGCCAGACCTTTCAGGTGCTGTTTTTGTTTAGTACTCAGATTCATCGTATATTTTTGCTTACGTTGGGATTGAAAACGGTTCATTCTACCGCCATCTCTCAACTATCGCCAAATCGGCCGTTAAAATTTATGCAGCCGACTATGATGGTCTGCCCCGATGGGAATGTTAAATGACAGGTAAAAAGCGTTCTGCCAGCTCCAGCCGTTGGCTCCAGGAACACTTTAGCGATAAATATGTTCTTCAGGCACAGAAAAAGGGGTTACGTTCCCGTGCCTGGTTTAAACTTGATGAAATACAGCAAAGTGACAAACTTTTTAAGCCGGGAATGACGGTTGTCGATCTCGGTGCAGCGCCCGGCGGATGGTCACAATACGCAGTGACACAAATCGGGGGCAGCGGCCGCATCATCGCTTGCGATCTTTTACCGATGGATCCAATTGTTGGTGTGGACTTCCTTCAAGGCGATTTTCGTGATGAATTAGTCATGAAAGCATTACTTGAACGTGTAGGTGACAGTAAAGTCCAGGTTGTCATGTCCGATATGGCTCCAAACATGTGCGGAACACCAGCGGTGGATATTCCCCGTGCCATGTATCTGGTAGAACTGGCGCTTGAGATGTGTCGTGATGTATTGGCACCGGGCGGTAGTTTTTTAGTGAAGGTGTTTCAGGGCGAAGGTTTCGAGGAGTACCTTAAGGAAATTCGCTCCCTGTTTACGAAAGTTAAAGTTCGTAAGCCGGACTCTTCGCGTGCACGTTCGCGTGAAGTGTACATTGTAGCGACCGGGCGAAAACCATAACCCGACCGTTTTAAGCCTTTGCCGCTTCGGTGGCGGTTTGAAATGTGTCGGATGTATAGTAACCTGACGCTGTTATTAACACAGTTGTAATAAGAGGTTAATCCCTTGAGTGACATGGCGAAAAACCTAATACTCTGGCTGGTCATCGCAGTCGTACTGATGTCAGTGTTCCAGAGCTTTGGGCCCAGCGAGTCAAATGGCCGTAAGGTGGATTACTCTACCTTCCTGCAAGAGGTCAATCAGGACCAGGTTCGCGAAGCGCGTATCAACGGACGTGAGATCAACGTTACCAAGAAAGATAGTAACCGTTACACGACTTACATTCCGGTTAACGATCCTAAACTGCTTGATAACCTGCTGACCAAGAACGTGAAAGTAGTGGGCGAACCGCCTGAAGAACCAAGCCTGCTGGCTTCAATCTTCATTTCCTGGTTCCCAATGCTTCTGCTGATTGGTGTCTGGATCTTCTTCATGCGACAGATGCAGGGCGGCGGCGGTAAAGGCGCCATGTCGTTTGGTAAAAGCAAAGCGCGCATGCTAACGGAAGATCAGATCAAGACCACTTTTGCTGACGTTGCAGGTTGTGACGAAGCGAAAGAGGAAGTGGCCGAACTGGTTGAATACCTGCGTGAGCCAAGCCGTTTCCAGAAACTGGGCGGTAAAATTCCAAAAGGCGTTCTGATGGTGGGCCCGCCGGGTACCGGTAAAACGCTGCTGGCGAAAGCAATCGCCGGTGAAGCGAAAGTGCCTTTCTTCACAATTTCAGGTTCTGACTTCGTAGAAATGTTCGTGGGTGTCGGTGCATCTCGTGTGCGTGACATGTTCGAGCAGGCTAAAAAGGCAGCACCTTGCATCATCTTCATCGATGAAATCGACGCCGTAGGCCGCCAGCGTGGCGCAGGTCTGGGCGGTGGTCATGATGAACGTGAACAGACGCTGAACCAGATGCTGGTTGAGATGGATGGCTTTGAAGGTAATGAAGGCATCATCGTTATCGCCGCAACGAACCGTCCAGACGTACTTGACCCAGCGCTGCTGCGTCCAGGCCGTTTCGACCGTCAGGTTGTTGTTGGTCTGCCAGACGTACGTGGCCGTGAGCAAATCCTGAAAGTGCATATGCGTCGCGTACCGCTGGCTCCAGATATCGACGCGGCAATCATCGCGCGTGGTACACCTGGCTTCTCCGGTGCAGATCTTGCTAACCTCGTCAACGAAGCCGCTCTGTTTGCCGCTCGCGGTAACAAGCGTGTCGTATCGATGGTTGAGTTCGAGAAAGCGAAAGACAAGATCATGATGGGTGCGGAACGTCGCTCCATGGTGATGACTGAAGCGCAGAAAGAGTCCACGGCATATCACGAAGCCGGTCACGCTATTATCGGTCGCCTGGTTCCGGAACACGATCCGGTCCATAAAGTGACGATTATCCCGCGTGGTCGTGCATTAGGTGTGACGTTCTTCCTGCCTGAAGGCGACGCAATCAGCGCCAGCCGTCAGAAGCTCGAGAGTCAAATCTCTACGCTGTACGGTGGCCGTCTGGCTGAAGAAATTATTTACGGTGCAGAACATGTGTCGACCGGTGCGTCCAACGATATTAAAGTTGCGACCTCCATCGCCCGTAACATGGTGACCCAGTGGGGCTTCTCTGAAAAACTCGGTCCGCTGCTGTACGCGGAAGAAGAGGGTGAAGTATTCCTGGGCCGCTCAGTGGCGAAAGCGAAACACATGTCCGATGAAACGGCTCGTATCATCGATCAGGAAGTGAAGCTGTTGATTGAGCGTAACTATGCTCGTGCTCGCCAGCTGCTGAATGAGAACATGGACATTCTGCACACCATGAAAGACGCGTTGATGAAGTATGAAACCATCGATGCGCCGCAGATTGATGACATCATGTCACGCCGTGATGTTCGCCCACCTGCGGGTTGGGAAGACAGCAACGGTAGCAGCAATAATTCTGACAATAATGGCACCCCGCGTGCTCCGCGTCCGGTCGATGAACCGCGTACGCCGAACCCGGGTAACACCATGTCAGAGCAGCTGGACGACAAATAAGTTATCCGTTGTTAATGACGCTGCTTTAACTGAAAACCCTGGGGCGACTGCTCCGGGGTTTTTTTATTTTGCTAACACACAATACCAGGGATTCTTCATGAAACTCTTCGCCCAGGGCACCACACTCGATCTCGCTTATCCGCACGTGATGGGCATTCTGAACGTTACCCCAGACTCATTTTCTGATGGCGGGACGCACAACACGTTGGTCGAGGCGGTAAAACACGCCAATCTGATGATTAACGCCGGTGCGACGATTATCGATGTGGGCGGCGAATCGACTCGTCCAGGTGCGGCAGAGGTGAGCGTTGATGAAGAGTTGTCCCGCGTTATTCCGGTGATAGAAGCGATTGCCCAGCGTTTTGAAGTGTGGATTTCGGTAGATACGTCTAAGCCCGAAGTCATTCGCGAGTCGGCCCGCGTTGGGGCGCATATCATCAATGATATCCGCTCTCTGACCGAGCCCGGTGCCCTCGAGGCCGCAGCAGAAACGGGTTTGCCCGTCTGTCTGATGCACATGCAAGGTGAGCCGAAAACCATGCAGGAAGCGCCGAAGTATGATGACGTGTTTGCAGACGTGAATCGCTTCTTTATTGAGCATATCGCACGCTGCGAGGCTGCTGGTATCACAAAAAACAAATTGCTGCTCGACCCGGGATTCGGTTTCGGTAAAAATCTCAACCACAATTACACGCTGCTTGCTCGCTTATCAGAGCTTGATCATTATGACCTGCCGCTGTTGGTGGGAATGTCTCGAAAAGTGATGATTGGCCAATTGCTGAATGTCGGACCGTCAGAGCGCCTGAATGGCAGCCTGGCCTGTGCAGTGATTGCCGCGATGCAGGGGGCGAAAATTATTCGCGTTCACGATGTGAAAGAGACAGTTGAAGCGATGCGGGTGGTAGAAGCCACTCTGTCTGCAAGGGAAAAAAAATACTATGAGTAACCGTAAATATTTTGGCACCGACGGCATTCGCGGTCGCGTGGGTGATGCTCCGATCACTCCTGATTTCGTTTTGAAGCTCGGTTTTGCTGCCGGTAAAGTACTGGCTCGTCACGGCTCACGTAAGGTCATCATTGGCAAAGATACCCGCATTTCAGGCTACATGCTAGAATCCGCGCTCGAAGCCGGTCTTGCCGCCGCAGGCCTTTCTGCATCCTTTACCGGTCCAATGCCCACTCCAGCAGTGGCGTATCTGACCCGCACGTTCCGGGCCGAAGCAGGAATTGTTATTTCTGCGTCCCATAATCCGTACTACGACAACGGCATCAAATTCTTCACCATCGACGGCACCAAGCTGCCGGATTCCGTAGAAGAAGCAATTGAAGCGGAACTGGAAAAAGAACTCACCTGCGTTGATTCCGCGGAATTGGGTAAAGCCAGCCGGATCGTTGATGCCGCTGGCCGTTACATCGAGTTTTGTAAGGCAACCTTCCCGAATGAGCTGCGCCTTAACGAGCTGAAAATTGTTGTCGATTGTGCCAACGGCGCAACCTACCACATCGCACCGAACGTATTCCGTGAGCTCGGCGCACAGGTGATCACCATCGGCTGCGAACCGAACGGCTTGAACATCAATGAAGAGGTTGGTGCCACCGACGTTCGTGCGCTGCAGGCGCGCGTGCTGGCAGAAAAAGCCCATCTTGGCATCGCTTTTGACGGCGACGGTGACCGTGTGATTATGGTTGACCATGAAGGCAATAAAGTCGACGGCGATCAGATCCTCTACATCATCGCCCGTGAAGGGCTGCGTCAGGGCCAGCTACGTGGTGGCGCGGTTGGGACGCTGATGAGCAACATGGGTCTGGAAGTGGCGCTCAAACAGCTGGGCATTCCGTTTACCCGCGCGAAAGTGGGCGATCGCTATGTACTGGAAAAAATGCAGGAAAAAGGCTGGCGCATCGGGGCAGAAAACTCCGGCCACGTTATCCTGCTGGACAAAACCACCACTGGTGACGGTATCGTGGCGGCGTTGCAGGTTGTGGCGGCGATTGCGCGTAATCACCTGACCCTTCAGGATTTGTGCAGCGGTATGAAGATGTTCCCGCAGGTACTGGTCAACGTCCGCTATACCGATGGTGGCGTAAACCCACTGGAACACGACAGCGTGAAAAGCGTAACGGCAGAAGTTGAGGCCGCGTTGGGCAGCCGTGGCCGTGTCCTGCTGCGTAAATCGGGCACTGAGCCGCTGATTCGCGTGATGGTTGAAGGTGAAGACGATGCGCAGGTAAATGAATTTGCTAATCGCATTGCCGACGCGGTTAAAGCTGTCTAATCCGCGTTAACTGCCTAAAAAGGCGGCTTTTGTCGCCTTTTTGTTGAGCAGTAGTTCGGTTTTTGCTGTTTTTTTCTGCACTTGATACAATGCATCAAAATTGCCCTTGCGAAGCCGATTCGCTTTGGTTAGTATTCACACCCGCTTCAGTGGGAAACATTAAAAACGTCCCGCTTTTGGTTGAAGCAATTGGTATGCGGTAGTACCGCAAGGAACAGGTTGATTATGTACGAAGCTCTTCTGGTCGTTTTCCTTCTTGTTGCGATTGGCCTCGTTGGTCTGATCATGCTGCAGCAGGGTAAAGGCGCTGATATGGGAGCCTCCTTCGGAGCAGGCGCATCCGCTACACTGTTTGGCTCAAGTGGTTCTGGTAATTTCATGACCCGCATGACCGGAGTTCTGGCGACGCTGTTCTTCATCATCAGTCTGGTACTGGGTAACCTCAATACCAATAAGACCAACAAAGGAAGCGAGTGGGATAACCTGACTGCACCTAAATCGGAGCAGACTCAGCCAGCCGCACCGGCACAGCCGAGCAGCGATATCCCGCACTAAGTATTTCAGTACCGAGGTGGTGGAATTGGTAGACACGCTACCTTGAGGTGGTAGTGCCCTAACGGGCTTGTGGGTTCGAGTCCCATCCTCGGTACCAATATTCCAGAAAAGAGACGTCGAAAGACGTCTTTTTTTGTTTTTGTCCTTTTTAATCCCTTAGTTTTTTTATAAACAAATCTCTCCTGTTGGGTTCTTCCAATAATAGCTAAAGTCGGCTTCGTCTATTTTTACATCAAATGCAGGAACGAAGACGTCGTGAATATATCCAGAATCGTGGCCCTGACGGGAATATTAATGCTGACCGCGTGCAGCAGTTCGTCATCTTTAACGTCTGTGAAAGAAATACAGGACATGCCGGTGCCTGTCGTCCATGCACAAAATAGTACGCCGGCAGATAACGCTACGCTGATGGATTGTTATAAAGACAACGCAACACGTCTCAGCCAGCTGCAATATTCGTTGAAAACAAATATGGGTGATGATGTCAGTCCATCCGAAGTTTTGGATACGCATAGTGATGCTCATCGGGTATTTGCTGCATTATCAAAACTGGAACAAATTTCCGCGATGAACGAAACCTATCGTAAAGAAGGGAATGTCGTGGGATTGAAAGCCATCAATGAGATGCTGAAACCGCTGAGCGGCACCGCCTGAGAAAGGCGAACGAAATGGAGATTGCCGGTTGCCGGCAATCTCTGAAATCATTTAGAAGCTGAAGCTAACACCGGCGTAGGCGCCGTCAGCTAATTTGTTGTCACGGTTTCCGTTCTTACCGTCCATATCGATGTAGCGATACCCGCCTTCAATACTCACTGATTTAATGACACGCACGCGCACGCCCGCGTTTGCTTCCATGTAGTCATCCACGCCGCTTGAGAGTGAATCTGGAGAGTAGTAGTAGTCACCAAATACGGTGATGAAGTCACCCAGAGGAACCTGCGCACCGCCGCCGACTGCAACTGCATAACCTTCGTCCCCGTCGTTCGGATTCAGGTACAGCGCTTTACCGCCCAGGGTAAAAAGCACCGGGCCTAACGGCAGGTTGAAGCCCATACCCAGGCCGGCCACATCGCCGTCGTCATCGCTGTGGGCCCAGTTGCCATTGAAGGTCAGACCCGGATCGTTCGCGCCAAAACTGGCGGACAGATTAGTAAATTCTTCCCCGGCTTCCCCGTGGAGATTGATAGATGCATTGGCAGCCGCAGCGGTGCCGAGTGCGGCAACCAGCAAAGCCGCTTTTAGCTTAAACATACGCATGGGTGATCCTTCAGGTATAAAAAAGCCCGATACGTATGATCGGGCAAATAAATCAAATGTTTGCTATCGCGAGTGAAGCTTACTGACCGGAGATCTGTACCACTACACGGCGATCTGGGGACAGGCAGTTGATCAGCGCATTGCCGGACTGGTTGTCACAAGAGTTACCGGTTACAGAATCGTTGGCGCCACGGCCTTCGGTCTGAATGTTTGCAGCAGGCATGCCATCAGCTACCAGCTGGTCAGCAACGGCCTGCGCACGACGTGCAGAGAGCTGCTGGTTGTATTCAGCCTGACCAGTACGGTCGCTGTAGCCGATTACAGTGGTGTTTTTGTCTTTAGCAGCCTGCATTTCTGGAGAGTTGTACAGCTGGTCGATTGCAGCTTTGCCTTCGTCAGTCAGCGCGGCGGAATCGTAACCGAACATCACGTCAGACTTCAGGTTGAAGGTTTTAACTTCTGGAGCTGGTGCTGGAGCAACGACTGGTGCTACGTCGTCGTTCTGGCCGAAGCGATATACGATGCCAGCGGTCACGGAGTGAACGTCTGAGCTCAGACCGATCTGGTTAGAGTTGCCAACGTTGCTAACCCACTGGTATTCCAGACGGCCAGCCCAGTTTTTGGTGAAGGCATATTCGGTACCCGCAGCAACCACTGGACGCACGCCAGTTTCGAATTTGTTGTGACCGGCAACGTCGGTCTCAGCACGGTAACCCATCGCACCGAAACGACCGTACAGATCCCAGTCATCGGTCAGAGCGTAGCTGGTTTTCAGAGACAGCTGCAGACCCTGGCTCTTCATTTTAGCGCCGTTTACGCCGTTGTTACCGTTGAACTGCATGTTGCCCAGGTAGTCGTAACCACCTTCAACTGCCAGCCAGTTAGTGATCTGGTAACCACCAAATACACCACCGCCAACGTTGTCGTGATCAACGTTGAAATCATTGGAAGCTGACAGGCTGTCGTTGAAATCTTTGTTGCCGCTGACGTCAGCGTAATGAGACCAACCGAATTTAGCACCGGCGTACCAGGTATTTGCGTTACCAGCTGCGAATGCGGAAGAAACTGCGCATGCGTTTAAAACAATCAGAGCGACAAGCGTCTTTTTCATTTTGAACCTTAATCCTATTTTGAAGTCAAAAACTTAAAAGTTGATGAATAGCGTAGGTCGCTAAGATATAGATGATTTTTATTTTATGTTAATTTTAAGAAGTTTAAATTTAAATATGGGCGGGATTTTAGACGATTAATTGTCGAGAGATTTGCAGATGTTTTGAAATGTAAAAAAACCCCCGGCTATTATTTATATGGCCGAAGGTCCTTATGTGATTAGAATTTCTCTGGGAGAGATTCGATATGTTGCAGATATCCACCACGAATAAATTGAATGTATTTCCCTTTCTTCAGGGCTGACAACACGTTCAAAATACTGCTACGCGAGAGATGTGTCCTGTCTTGTATATAATCGAGAATCGAAATTCTCATTCGCATATCTTCCGGAAGGAGAATCATTTCCATCAGATGGTTGCGAATAACCGCATAGGTTCGCTGTTGTAAAACCAGAGCATCACGATAGGCAAGATACGCAGTATGGTATGCCAGCAGAGATGTGACATCTTCCCACAGGTTTTGTTCCCGGAAAATGCGAAGTGCTTCATCGGCATCAATGCGTGAAAGCGAAGATTCGGTTTCTGTGCGTAACACATGACCACGCATTGGCTGCAGAATTTCAGCCACGCCAAACACGTGCCCTTCATAGACCGTAATCATCAGTAGCCCATCGGATGCGCGAAGGATTGAGATTTCCCCTTCCTTGCAAAGCCAGAGCTGCTGTTTGCCTTTGTAATGCCAATTCAGTTTTTTTCTTGGGACCGTATTAACTGGCGTTGCGAAGGGGTCAAGTGCCTCAAGGAGTCGATTTATTGCCTCCTGGGGGCGAATAGGCGATATAAGGTGCATAGAGATCCTCATGAATAATGACGATTTCTTCCGTCAGAAATTATAGAAGACATGGTAATGCACAAGCAGGGATACCGACAGGTAAAATAGACTCAAACATGCTTTTAGGATGAAAAAAGTGGGGAGTTGGCAATCTTTTTTCGGTACAAAAATAATAAAGGCCGGAAATCCGGCCTTAGTGATGGTCTTATTGCTTGCTCTGGCTATCCAGATTCTCTACCTGTGGAAGCCCGTTACCCGAAGAGGCAGACAGCAGTCCGGTTTTCGCGTAGCCCAGCAACTTTTCACGGGTGTCTGTAATATCCAGATTACGCATGGTCAGCTGACCAATACGATCGTCTGGTGAGAACACCGAGTCGCCTTTTTCCATCGTCAGCCGTTCTGCTTTATAGGTCAGATTGTCGGAAACGGTATTCAGGATGGAATAGTCGTTACCGCGACGCAGTTCCAGCGTGACTTCGCCGGTAATGGCGCTGGCAACCCAACGCTGAAGCGCATCACGCAGCATTAGCGCCTGGGAATCGAACCAGCGACCCTGATACAGCAGACGACCTAACTGACGACCGTGCGCATGATACTGTTCAATCGTATCTTCGTTGTGAATACCGGTCAGCAGGCGTTCATAGGCAATGTGCAGCAGTGCCATGCCCGGTGCTTCATAGATCCCACGGCTCTTCGCTTCGATGATGCGGTTTTCAATCTGATCGCTCATGCCCAGACCGTGACGGCCGCCAATGCGGTTGGCTTCCAGCATCATTTCAACATCATCATTGAAGGTTTTGCCGTTCAGCGCCACCGGATGACCTTGTTCGAAGCGGATAGTGACTTCTTCCGCCGGGATCTTAACGCTCTCGTCCCAGAACTTGACGCCCATAATTGGGTTCACGATTTTGACGCTGGAGTTCAGGAATTCCAGATCTTTTGCTTCGTGAGTCGCGCCCAGCATGTTGGAATCGGTAGAGTAGGCTTTTTCGACCGACATTTTGTAGTCGAAACCGCAGGCAATCATAAACTCGGACATTTCCAGACGGCCGCCGAGCTCATCGATAAAATCGGTATCAAGCCACGGTTTGTAAATCTTCAGCTCGGCGTTGGTCAGCAGGCCGTAACGATAGAAACGTTCAATATCGTTTCCTTTATAGGTACTGCCATCGCCCCAGATGTTGACGCCATCTTCTTTCATCGCGGAAACCAGCATGGTGCCAGTCACGGCACGTCCGAGAGGCGTGGTATTGAAATAGGTCAATCCGCCGGTAGTGTTATGGAATGCACCACACTGGATAGCCGCAATGCCTTCTGCCACGAGCTGCTTACGGCAATCGATAAGACGTGCATTTTCAGCGCCGTATTCCATCGCGCGACGTGGAATTTCATCGTAGTCTTCTTCATCGGGCTGACCGAGGTTAGCGGTGTATGCATACGGGACCGCGCCTTTTTTTCGCATCCACAGCAGTGCGGCACTGGTGTCCAGACCACCGGAGAAAGCGATACCAATACGTTGACCAGATGGAAGATGCTTGAGAATCGTCGTCATAAAGTAAAACCCTGCTTGCCAGACTGTGAGGAGGTAAGTGCTTACGTGTCACTGCATGTTTATGCAAAATAAGTGAGTTTTCATTTAATCATCTTTTTTCAGGAACAGGAAGTGATTCATGCGTGTTAGCTGAAAAAATCCCTCTCCATGTCGATAACATTATGCATAACAGCAGGTTTTTTATGCTTCATCAAATGCCAATATGAATGAGTTGACATAACCGATGAAAATTCAATATACTACAGGCCGGTTTTACGTCCCGTCCTCGGTACCAAATCCCAGCAGTATTTGCATTTTTTGCTCCGAATGAGTAAAATATGCCACGTTTCAGGCGCGGGGTGGAGCAGCCTGGTAGCTCGTCGGGCTCATAACCCGAAGGTCGTCGGTTCAAATCCGGCCCCCGCAACCACTTTCCCTTTGAGTTTTTTTTCAAATATTCTCTTCGTATTCGTCGCTTGATTTGAAAGAATTCTCTCGGAAAGTACTCCAGACCGCATTTGCGGTTGTAGGGTTCAGTTATCTAAAGCCCCGATTTATCGGGGTTTTTTGTTATCTGACTAAAGAATAACTGGGCTTTATGCCCTTTTTTTACGTCTTGGGGGTGGGCTTGTCCACATTAGAACAGAAATTAACAGAGATGCTTAAAGCGCCGGTTGAGGCTCTGGGCTTCGAGCTGGTCGGCATCGAATTCATTCGCGGTCGCACATCTACGCTGCGCATCTATATTGATAGTGAAGATGGCATCAATGTTGATGATTGTGCTGATGTGAGCCACCAGGTCAGTGCCGTCATGGATGTCGAAGACCCCGTTACCGTCGCTTACAACCTGGAAGTCTCCTCACCAGGGCTCGACCGTCCTATGTTCATCGCTGAACATTACACGCGTTTCCTCGGTGATGAGGTCACGCTGGTCCTGCGCATGGCGGTTCAGAACCGTCGTAAATGGCAGGGCATTATCAAAGCGGTAGACGGTGAGATGATCACTGTTACAGTCGAAGGCAAAGATGAAGTGTTCGCGCTGAGTAACATCCAGAAGGCGAACCTGGTTCCCCACTTTTAACAGTCTGGATTGAGGTGAAAGGCCCCGATGAACAAAGAAATTTTGGCTGTTGTTGAAGCCGTTTCCAATGAAAAGTCGCTGCCGCGCGAGAAGATTTTCGAAGCGCTGGAAAGCGCTCTGGCAACGGCTACAAAGAAAAAATACGAACAAGAAATCGAGGTTCGCGTTAGCATCGATCGTAAGAGCGGTGACTTTGACACCTTCCGCCGTTGGGTAGTGGTCGAAGAAGTTACGCTGCCAACCCGCGAAATCACGCTGGAAGCTGCTCGTTACGAAGATGAAAGCATGAACGTGGGCGATTACGTTGAAGATCAGATTGAATCTGTGACCTTCGACCGTATCACCACTCAAACCGCGAAGCAGGTTATCGTGCAGAAAGTCCGCGAAGCGGAACGCGCGATGGTTGTTGATCAGTTCCGTGAGCACGAAGGTGAAATCATCACCGGCGTGGTCAAGAAAGTGAACCGCGACAATATCTCTCTGGATCTGGGCAGCAATGCTGAAGCTGTGATCCTGCGTGAAGATATGCTGCCGCGCGAAAACTTCCGCCCTGGCGACCGTATCCGCGGTGTACTGTACTCCGTACGTCCAGAAGCGCGTGGTGCTCAGCTGTTCGTCACCCGTTCTAAGCCGGAAATGCTGATCGAACTGTTCCGCATTGAAGTGCCAGAAATCGGTGAAGAAGTTATCGAGATCAAAGCGGCAGCGCGCGATCCGGGTTCCCGTGCGAAAATCGCGGTGAAAACCAACGATAAGCGTATCGATCCGGTAGGTGCTTGCGTAGGTATGCGTGGCGCACGTGTTCAGGCAGTTTCGACTGAACTGGGCGGCGAGCGTATCGATATCGTGCTGTGGGACGACAACCCGGCGCAGTTCGTGATTAACGCGATGGCTCCGGCCGATGTGGCGTCTATCGTTGTTGACGAAGACAAACACACCATGGATATCGCGGTAGAAGCGGGCAACCTGGCGCAGGCAATTGGTCGTAACGGCCAGAACGTGCGACTGGCGTCTCAGCTGAGCGGCTGGGATCTCAACGTTATGACCGTTGACGATCTGAACGCGAAGCATCAGGCGGAAGCACACGCAGCTATCGATACCTTCACCAAATATCTTGAAATTGATGAAGACTTCGCGACCGTGCTGGTAGAAGAAGGTTTCTCCAGCCTGGAAGAACTGGCCTATGTGCCAATGAAAGAACTGCTGGAAATTGACGGCCTGGATGAACAGACCGTTGAGGCACTTCGTGAACGTGCGAAAAACGCACTGACTACGCTGGCGCTGGCTCAGGAAGAAAGCCTCGGTGATACTAAACCGGCTGACGATCTGCTGAACCTTGAAGGTCTCGATCGTACAATGGCATTTAAGCTAGCTGCCCGCGGTGTTTGTACGCTGGAAGATCTCGCCGATCAGGGCATTGACGACCTGGCTGATATTGAAGATTTAACCGACGAGAAAGCCGGTGAGCTCATCATGGCCGCACGTAATATTTGCTGGTTCGGCGACGAAGCGTAATAAACTGTAGCAGGAAGGAACAGCATGACAACAGATGTAACCGTAAAAACGCTGGCCGCAGAGATTCAGACTTCCGTGGACCGCCTGGTACAGCAATTCGCTGATGCAGGCATCCCGAAGCAAGCTGATGACTCTGTGACCGCACAAGAAAAACAGACCTTGTTGGCACACCTGAACCGTGAACACGGTTCAGCACCTGACAAGCTGACGCTGCAACGTAAAACTCGCACTACCCTGAGCGTTCCGGGTACGGGTGGTAAGAGCAAATCGGTGCAGATTGAAGTCCGCAAAACGCGTACCTTTGTAAAACGTGACCCGCAGGAAGCCGACCGTCTGGCTGAAGAAGAAGCGAAGCGTGAAGCGGAAGAACAAGCCCGCCGTGAGGCTGAAGAAGCAGCCAAGCGTGAGGCACAGGCAAAAGCTGAACGTGAGGCCGCAGAACAAGCTAAACGTGAATCCGCTGATAAAGCGAAACGTGAAGTTGCGGAAAAAGACAAAGTGAGCAATCAACAGACCGACGATATGACAAAAACCGCCCAGGCTGAAAAAGCCCGCCGTGAAGCAGAATCTGCAGAGCTCAAGCGTAAATCGGAAGAAGAAGCGCGCCGTAAGCTTGAAGAAGAAGCGCGTCGCGTTGCGGATGAAGCCCGCCGCATGGCCGCTGAAAACGAGAAAAACGGTGTTAATACCGTGGCTGAGCCGACTGAAGACAGCAGCGATTATCACGTGACGACTTCTCAGCATGCGCGCCAGGCTGAAGATGAAAACGACCGTGAAAGCGAAGGTGGCCGTAGCCGTACCCGTACCGCTAAAGCGCCTCGTCCTAAGAAAGCCAACAAACACGCTGAATCCAAAGCCGATCGCGAAGAAGCTCGTGCTTCTGTTCGTGGTGGTAAAGGCGGCAAGCGTAAAGGTTCCGCGCTGCAGCAGGGCTTCCAGAAGCCAGCTCAGGCCGTAAACCGTGACGTTATTATCGGCGAAACCATCACCGTTGGCGATCTGGCGAACAAAATGGCCGTTAAAGGTTCTCAGGTCATCAAAGCAATGATGAAGCTGGGCGCAATGGCGACCATCAACCAGGTCATCGACCAGGAAACCGCACAGCTGGTTGCCGAAGAGATGGGCCACAAAGTTATCCTGCGTCGTGAAAACGAGCTGGAAGAAGCAGTAATGAGCGACCGTGACACTGGCGCAGCGGCTGAACCGCGTGCACCTGTTGTGACCATCATGGGTCACGTTGACCACGGTAAAACGTCTCTGCTCGACTACATTCGTTCTACTAAAGTAGCCTCCGGCGAAGCGGGTGGTATTACCCAGCATATCGGTGCTTACCACGTAGAAACTGACAACGGCATGATCACCTTCCTGGATACCCCGGGCCACGCCGCGTTTACCTCCATGCGTGCTCGTGGTGCGCAGGCGACGGATATCGTGGTTCTGGTTGTTGCTGCAGACGATGGCGTGATGCCGCAGACTATCGAAGCAATCCAGCACGCGAAAGCGGCGCAGGTGCCGGTAGTTGTTGCTGTAAACAAAATCGATAAGCTGGAAGCCGATCCGGATCGTGTTAAGCAGGAACTGTCCCAGTACGGCATCATGCCGGAAGAGTGGGGCGGTGAGAGCCAGTTCATTCACGTTTCTGCGAAAGCAGGTACCGGTATCGACGACCTGCTCAACGCTATCCTGCTGCAGGCTGAAGTTCTCGAACTGAAAGCGGTTCGTAACGGTATGGCAAGCGGTGCAGTTATCGAATCCTTCCTGGATAAAGGTCGTGGTCCGGTTGCTACCGTTCTGGTTCGTGAAGGTACTCTGAACAAAGGTGACATCGTTCTGTGCGGCTTCGAATACGGTCGTGTTCGTGCGATGCGTAACGAACTGGGTCAGGAAGTCACAGAAGCAGGTCCGTCCATTCCGGTTGAGATCCTCGGCCTGTCTGGTGTACCGGCTGCCGGTGACGAAGTAACGGTTGTTCGTGACGAGAAGAAAGCGCGTGAAGTTGCGCTGTATCGCCAGGGTAAATTCCGTGAAGTTAAACTGGCTCGTCAGCAGAAATCCAAGCTGGAAAACATGTTTGCCAACATGACCGAAGGCGAAGTTCACGAAGTGAACGTCGTTCTGAAGGCCGACGTACAGGGTTCTGTAGAAGCAATCTCCGATTCTCTGCTGAAACTCTCTACCGACGAAGTGAAGGTGAGAATCATCGGTTCTGGCGTAGGTGGTATCACCGAAACCGACGCAACCCTGGCTGCTGCATCCAACGCGATTCTGGTTGGCTTCAACGTACGTGCTGACGCTTCTGCGCGCCGTGTTATTGAATCCGAAAGCCTGGATCTGCGTTACTACTCCGTCATCTATCATCTGATCGACGAAGTGAAAGCGGCAATGAGCGGTAAGCTGTCTCCAGAACTGAAACAGCAGATCCTCGGCCTGGCTGAAGTTCGCGACGTGTTCAAATCGCCGAAATTTGGTGCCATCGCAGGTTGTATGGTTACCGAAGGTGTGGTCAAACGTCACAACCCAATCCGCGTCCTGCGTGACAACGTGGTTATCTATGAAGGCGAGCTGGAATCCCTGCGCCGCTTCAAAGATGATGCCAACGAAGTCCGTAACGGCATGGAATGTGGTATCGGCGTTAAGAACTACAACGACGTACGCGTCGGCGATATGATCGAAGTGTTCGAGATCATCGAGATTCAGCGCAGCATCGACTAATCGTTGAAATGCCCGGTGGCACTACGTTTACCGGGCCTACGGCCTGGGTTTGTAGGCCTGATAAGCGTTAGCGCCATCAGGCTTCGAAGCGCCACCCGGCAATAATTCTAAAAAGGGGCTTTGGCCCCTTTTTTGTCTTTTATCTGGAGAATTTATTATGGCGAAAGAATTTGGTCGCCCGCAGCGCGTATCCCAGGAGATGCAGAAAGAAATTGCTATCATCCTGCAGCGCGAAATTAAAGATCCACGTCTGGGCCTGATGACCACCGTATCCGGTGTTGAAGTCTCCCGTGACCTGGCGTACGCCAAAGTATTCGTCACCTTCCTGAACGATAAAGATGAAGCTGCTGTGAAAGCGGGCATCCGTGCGTTGCAGGACGCTTCTGGTTTCATCCGCACGCTGCTGGGTAAAGCCATGCGCCTGCGTATCGTGCCGGAACTGACCTTCTTCTACGACAACTCGTTGGTCGAAGGTATGCGTATGTCCAACCTCGTGACCAACGTGGTAAAGCACGACGAAGAACGTCGTGTGAACCCGGATGACACCAAGGAGGACTGATGAGTCGTCCTCGTCGTCGTGGTCGCGACATTCATGGCGTGCTGCTGCTGGATAAACCGGAAGGCGCATCCAGTAATGACGTTCTGCAAAAGGTGAAGCGTCTTTATAACGCCAACCGTGCAGGGCATACGGGCGCTCTGGATCCGCTGGCGACCGGTATGCTGCCGGTGTGTCTCGGTGAAGCCACCAAGTTTTCTCAGTACCTGCTCGACTCCGACAAACGCTACCGCGTTATCGCGAAGCTGGGGCAGCGCACTGACACATCTGATGCCGATGGTTTGGTCGTGGAAGAACGTCCGATAGCGTTCAGCGCCACCGAACTTGCCAACGCACTGGACAGTTTCCGTGGCGACACAATGCAGGTGCCGTCGATGTACTCTGCATTAAAATATCAGGGCAAAAAGCTGTACGAATACGCTCGCCAGGGTATTGAAGTCCCGCGTGAAGCGCGCCAGATAACCGTGTATGAACTGCTGTTTATTCGCCACGAAGGGGATGAACTGGAGCTGGAAATCCACTGTTCGAAAGGCACCTATATCCGCACCATCATTGATGATCTGGGCGAAAAGCTCGGCTGCGGGGCGCACGTTACGATGCTGCGTCGCCTGGCCGTGAGCCGTTACCCGGTCGACAGAATGGTGACGCTGGAGCATTTGCAGGCACTGGTTGCGCAGGCTGAAGAGCAGGATATTCCTGCGGCGCAGCTGCTGGATCCGCTGTTGATGCCAATGGACAGCCCGGCAGAAGATTTCCCGGTTGTGAATTTGCCCCTGACGTCCTCTGTGTACTTCAAAAATGGCAATCCGGTCCGCTCTGCTGACGTGCAGGTGCACGGTCTGGTGCGCGTGACTGAAGGCGAAGAAGGCAAATTCATCGGTATGGGCGAGATTGATGACGAAGGCCGTGTCGCGCCGCGTCGTCTGGTCGTCGAGTATCCGCAATAATCGCCTGTCTTGCGATAACAGGTCGCTACGGGTAGAATATTGCCGCTTAACGTCTGAATTCAGGTTCGCCTGCGTCAAGTCGTTAATCCTGGGGTCGCTGAATTAGAGATCGGCACCCTTTTTACTTTTTAAATCTGGAGTTTAAAATGTCTCTAAGCGTTGAAGCTAAAGCAAAAATCGTTTCCGAGTTTGGTCGTGGTTCTAACGACAGCGGCTGCACCGAAGTTCAGGTTGCTCTGCTGACTGCACAGATCAACCACCTGCAGGGTCACTTCTCTGAGCACAAAAAAGATCACCACAGCCGTCGTGGTCTGCTGCGTATGGTTTCTCAGCGTCGTAAACTGCTCGACTACCTGAAACGTAAAGATGTAGCACGCTACACCGCGCTGATTGAGCGTCTGGGTCTGCGTCGCTAGTTCTAGCGAGTTTCAGAAAGAGGGGCCTTTATGGCCCCTTTTTTCAACCAGCTGGCAGCAATTAACATGAAACTCATGTATTGTTTGTATTGCTGAAACAAATGATCTTCATTGCAGCGTTTCGCGCGGCTAATGAGAGACTTAACCGTAGGTTAGGATTGTCATTAGTCGCGAGGATGCAAGAGGATCGAGTCTTAAAACGGCACATCCAATGGTGTCCCGTTACTCATCTTGAAAGGATAAAATTTTGCTGAATCCGATCGTTCGTAAATTCCAGTATGGCCAGCACACGGTCACACTGGAAACCGGCATGATGGCGCGTCAGGCGACTGCTGCCGTTATGGTTAGCATGGATGACACCGCGGTATTCGTTACCGTTGTAGGTCAGAAAAAAACCAAGCCAGGCCAGGACTTCTTCCCACTGACTGTTAACTATCAGGAGCGTACTTACGCTGCTGGTAAAATTCCTGGTGGCTTCTTCCGTCGTGAAGGCCGTCCAAGCGAAGGCGAAACCCTGATTGCGCGTCTGATTGACCGCCCGGTTCGCCCGCTGTTCCCAGAAGGCTTCATTAACGAAGTTCAGGTTATCGCGACCGTTGTATCCGTAAACCCGCAGGTTAACCCTGATATCGTGGCAATGATTGGTGCTTCTGCAGCACTGTCCCTGTCCGGTCTTCCGTTCAACGGCCCAATCGGTTCTGCGCGCGTGGGTTACATCAACGACCAGTACGTACTGAACCCAACCCAGGAAGAGCTGAAAACCAGCAAACTGGACCTGGTTGTTGCCGGTACCGAAGCCGCTGTACTGATGGTTGAATCTGAAGCTGAACTGCTGAGCGAAGACCAGATGCTGGGCGCCGTGGTGTTCGGCCACGAACAGCAGCAGATCGTTATCCAGAACATCAACGACCTGGTGAAAGAAGCGGGTAAAGCACGTTGGGATTGGAAGCCAGAAGTCATCGACGAAGCGCTGCATGCGCGCGTTGCCGGTCTGGCACAGTCTCGTCTGAGCGATGCATACCGTATCACCGACAAACAGGAACGTTACACCCAGATTGATGCTATCAAATCTGAAGTGATCGCGACCCTGGTTGCTGAAGACGAAGCGCTGGACGCTAACGAACTGGGCGACATCCTGCACGGTATCGAGAAAACTGCAGTACGTAGCCGCGTATTGGCTGGCGAACCGCGTATCGATGGTCGTGAAAAAGACATGATTCGTGGTCTGGACGTGCGCACTGGCGTACTGCCACGTACTCACGGTTCCGCACTGTTCACCCGTGGTGAAACTCAGGCGCTGGTTACAGCAACTCTGGGTACCGCACGTGACGCGCAGAACATCGACGAACTGATGGGCGATCGCACTGACAGCTTCCTGTTCCACTACAACTTCCCTCCGTACTCCGTGGGCGAAACCGGTATGGTTGGCTCCCCGAAGCGTCGTGAAATCGGTCACGGCCGTCTGGCGAAGCGTGGCGTGCTGGCAGTGATGCCGACCACTGACGAATTCCCGTATACCGTTCGTGTGGTTTCTGAAATCACCGAATCTAACGGTTCTTCTTCCATGGCTTCCGTGTGTGGCGCTTCCCTGGCACTGATGGACGCAGGCGTACCGATTAAATCTGCAGTAGCAGGTATCGCGATGGGTCTGGTTAAAGAAGGCGAGAACTTCGTCGTTCTGTCCGACATCCTCGGCGACGAAGATCACCTGGGCGATATGGACTTCAAAGTTGCGGGTTCCCGCGAAGGTATCTCTGCTCTGCAGATGGATATCAAAATTGAAGGTATCACCAAAGAAATCATGCAGGTTGCTCTGAATCAGGCCAAAGGTGCGCGTCTGCACATCCTGGGCGTGATGGAACAGGCAATCAACGCACCGCGTGGCGACATCTCTGAATTCGCACCGCGTATTCATACCATCAAGATCAGCCCGGACAAGATCAAAGACGTTATCGGTAAAGGCGGCTCTGTTATCCGTGCGCTGACTGAAGAAACCGGCACCACCATCGAAATCGAAGATGACGGCACCGTGAAAATCGCAGCGACCGACGGTGACAAAGCGCAGTACGCTATTCGCCGTATCGAAGAGATCACCGCTGAAATCGAAGTGGGCCGCATCTACAACGGTAAAGTTACCCGTATCGTAGACTTCGGTGCCTTCGTGGCTATCGGTGGCGGTAAAGAAGGCCTGGTACACATTTCTCAGATCGCTGACAAGCGCGTAGAGAAAGTGACTGACTATCTGCAGATGGGTCAGGAAGTACCGGTTAAGGTTCTGGAAGTTGATCGCCAGGGCCGTGTCCGTCTGAGCATTAAAGAAGCGACCGAGCAGACTCAGCCTGCGGCCGCGCCGGAAGCTCCGGCAGCGGAACAGGGCGAGTAAGGTTGCCTATTAGCCCTCCGCCTTTGCGGAGGGCGCATTCCGGGCAGGACGCTTGTTAGCAGCCGGGGAACAGGACGTTCATCCAATTGTTGTCTTCGGGAGTGGGAAATGAAGCCTTTTTTGCGCTGGTGTTTCGTTGCGACAGCACTCACGCTGGCAGGATGCAGCAACTCCTCTGCCTGGCGTAAGAGTGAAGTCCTGGCGGTGCCATTGCAACCGACATTGCAGCAAGAAGTGATTCTGGCACGTATGGAACAAATTCTTGCCAGTCGGGCTTTATCCGATGATGAACGCGCACAGCTTTTATATGAGCGCGGAGTGTTGTATGATAGTCTCGGTTTGAGAGCATTAGCGCGTAACGATTTCTCGCAAGCGCTGGCAATCAGACCCGATATGCCTGAAGTATTCAATTACTTAGGCATTTATTTAACGCAGGCAGGCAATTTTGATGCTGCCTATGAAGCGTTTGATTCTGTACTTGAGCTTGATCCAACTTACAATTACGCATATCTGAACCGCGGCATCGCGCTTTATTACGGTGGTCGTGCTAAGTTAGCGCAAGATGATCTGCTGGCGTTTTATCAAGACGATCCCAATGATCCTTTCCGTAGTCTGTGGCTATACATCGTTGAGCGGAAGCTCGATGAGAAGCAGGCTGTCGTAGCACTCAAGCAGCGCTACGAAAAATCGGACAAAGAGCAATGGGGATGGAACATTGTCGAGTTCTATCTCGGTGACATTAGCGAAGCAACGCTGATGGATCGCCTGAAGACGGACGCAACGGATAACACCTCGCTCGCTGAACATCTCAGTGAAACAAACTTCTATTTAGGTAAGTACTACCTAAGTCTGGGGGACAAGGACAGCGCTACGGCACTGTTCAAACTGGCGGTCGCTAACAACGTTCATAACTTTGTTGAGCACCGATACGCATTGTTGGAATTAGCGCTCTTGGGCCAGGAGCAAGATGACCTGGCAGAATCGGACCAGCAATAGCTGACGAACATACAAATCAGACCATATTCTTTTTTGATTGCCATCATCTTCACGGGTGAGGGCTTTATTGTTCGTTAATTACCCAAATTTGAGCCGGTTCACACTTTTCAATGAAAATTGCAGGTCAATTTCACGATGAGTTATGTAGACTGGCCGCCATCTACGAGGCACGTGTACTACATGACTGATACCATCGAGACTACTACTATCGAAACTACTTTTTCCGATCTGGGTCTTAACGACTCCATCATTAAAGCTCTGAACGATCTGGGCTACGAAAAACCATCTCCAATCCAGGCAGAGTGTATTCCACATCTGCTGGGTGGCCGCGATGTACTGGGTATGGCCCAGACGGGTAGCGGCAAAACTGCAGCGTTCTCTTTACCGCTGCTGCACAACCTTGATCCAGAGCTGAAAGCACCACAAATCCTGGTGCTGGCACCGACCCGCGAACTGGCGGTTCAGGTTGCTGAAGCCATGACGGATTTCTCTAAACATATGCACGGCGTAAACGTTGTGGCCCTTTACGGTGGCCAGCGTTATGACGTACAGCTGCGCGCCCTGCGTCAGGGACCACAAATTGTTGTCGGTACCCCAGGTCGTCTGCTCGATCACTTAAAACGTGGCACGCTGAACCTGTCCAGCCTGAAAGGTCTGGTCCTGGATGAAGCTGATGAAATGCTGCGTATGGGCTTCATCGAAGACGTTGAAACCATTATGGCTCAGATCCCAGAAGGTCATCAGACCGCTCTGTTCTCTGCAACCATGCCAGAAGCGATTCGTCGTATTACTCGTCGTTTCATGAAAGAACCGCAGGAAGTTCGCATTCAGTCTAGCGTAACGACCCGTCCTGACATCAGCCAGAGCTACTGGACTGTATGGGGCATGCGTAAGAACGAAGCGCTGGTGCGTTTCCTGGAATCAGAAGATTTTGATGCGGCGATTATCTTCGTACGTACCAAAAATGCGACCCTGGAAGTGGCTGAAGCGCTGGAACAGAGTGGCTATAACAGTGCCGCGCTGAACGGCGACATGAACCAGTCCCTGCGTGAGCAGACTCTGGATCGTCTGAAAGATGGTCGTCTGGACATCCTGATTGCGACCGACGTTGCGGCCCGTGGCCTGGACGTTGAGCGTATTAGCCTGGTTGTTAACTACGACATCCCAATGGACTCCGAGTCTTACGTTCACCGTATCGGCCGTACCGGTCGTGCAGGTCGTGCTGGCCGTGCGCTGCTGTTCGTTGAGAACCGCGAGCGTCGTCTGCTGCGTAACATCGAACGCACCATGAAGCTGACGATTCCAGAAGTAGAACTGCCAACCCGTGAACTGCTGAGTGAGCGTCGTCTGGCTAAGTTCTCCGCTAAAATTCAGCAGCAGCTGGAAAGCAGCGATCTGGATATCTACCGCGGTCTGCTGGCAAAAATTCAGCCTTCTGCTGATGAAGCACTGGATATGGAAACTCTGGCCGCAGCACTGCTGAAAATGGCTCAGGGCGAACGTCCTCTGATCCTGCCACCAGATGCACCGATGCGTCCTAAGCGTGAGTTCCGCGATCGTGACGAACGTTTCGACCGTAATGACCGTGCTCCGCGCGGCGATCGTAACGACCGTGGCCCACGTGGTGACCGTCCAGAGCGTAGCGGTGAAGACCGTCCGCGTCGCGAACGTCGTGACGTTGGTGATATGCAGCTGTACCGCATTGAAGTGGGTCGTGATGACGGCGTTGAAGTTCGTCACATTGTTGGCGCTATCGCTAACGAAGGCGATATCAGCAGCCGTTACATCGGTAACATCAAGCTGTTCGGTACCCACTCTACTATCGAGCTGCCGAAAGGTATGCCGGGCGAAGTTCTGCAGCACTTTACTCGCACCCGCATCCTGAACAAGCCGATGAACATGCAGCTGGTCGGTGATGCAGTGCCGCACACCGGTGGCGGTGAGCGTCGCGGTGCTCCTGCTGGTGGTCGTGGCGGTTTCGGTGAGCGTCGTGAAGGCGGTCGCAGCGAAGGTGCTCGCGGTGGCGAAGGTCGTCGCTTCAGCGGTGAACGTCGTGAAGGTGGTGGTGCAGGCCGTTTCAGCGGTGAGCGTCGCGAAGGTGGCCGTGGGCCACGTCGTGATGATGCGCCAGTGCGTCGTCGTCCTACCGAAGCATAATTGCCAGATAAAAAACTACGTTTGCTGACGTAAAGTAAACGATACAGCCCCGGTATTTATTATCGGGGCTTTTTTTATTTCAATTGTACTCGTGTACTGGTACAGTGCTGCGCATAAAACTTATTTAGATTATTTTCTTCTGGAGAGCAGGCGCTATGGCGACATTGACCACCACAGCAACCCGGCCGTCATTGATTGGCGGGGTGGTGATTATCGGCGGAACGATTATTGGTGCAGGGATGTTCTCGCTGCCGGTGGTCATGTCCGGAGCGTGGTTCTTCTGGTCGCTGGCGGCATTGGTGTTCACCTGGTTCTGCATGCTGCATTCCGGGCTAATGATCCTCGAGGCCAACCTCAACTATCGGATTGGCTCGAGCTTCGACACCATCACTAAAGATTTGCTCGGTAAGCGCTGGAACATCATCAACGGGCTGTCGATTGCGTTCGTGCTCTACATTCTGACCTACGCCTACATCTCAGCGAGCGGCTCGATTCTGCACCACACGTTCAGTGAAATGTCGCTGAATGTGCCGCCGCGTCTGGCCGGGTTGGGCTTCGCGATTCTGGTGGCGTTTGTGGTGTGGCTCAGTACCAAAGCGGTCAGCCGAATGACGGCGATTGTCCTCGGCGCGAAAGTGATTACTTTCTTCCTGACCTTCGGCAGCTTGCTTGGTCACGTAGAATCGCCAACGTTGTTCAACGTGGCGGAACAGCACGCGACCTATCTGCCGTATCTGCTGATGACGCTGCCGTTCTGCCTGGCGTCGTTCGGCTATCACGGTAATGTGCCAAGCCTGATGAAGTATTACGGCAAAGATCCTAAGACCATCGTCAAGTGCCTGGTATACGGCACACTGCTGGCGCTGGGCCTGTATGCCGTGTGGCTGCTGGGGACGATGGGGAATATCTCGCGTCCAGAATTTATCGGCATTGCGCAGAAGGGCGGTAACATTGATGTGCTGGTGCAGGCGCTGAGCGGCGTGCTGAACAGTCGTAGTCTGGATCTTCTGCTGGTTGTGTTCTCAAACTTTGCCGTCGCGAGTTCTTTCCTCGGCGTGACGCTGGGCCTGTTCGACTATCTGGCGGATCTGTTCAAGTTTGACGATGCCCCGCTCGGACGTTTTAAAACCGCGCTGTTGACCTTCTTTCCACCGGTGATTGGCGGCCTGCTGTGGCCGAACGGTTTCCTGTATGCGATTGGCTATGCCGGTCTGGCGGCGACCATCTGGGCGGCGATTGTACCCGCGCTGCTGGCGCGTAAATCACGCAAGCGCTTTGGTAGTCCGCAGTTCCGCGTATGGGGTGGAAAGCCGATGATTGCGCTGATTCTGCTGTTTGGGGTCGGTAACGTGGTGGTTCACTTCCTGTCGAGCTTCAATGTGTTGCCAGTGTATCAGTAATCGTTAATGCCCGGCGGCGCAATGCTTGCCGGGCCTACGTGGCAATATACCTGTAGGCCTGGCAAACGAAGTGCCGCCGGGCAACAAACAAAAACTATCCCAACAACTCCTCTTTCACCTGCATCGCCAAATCGAACGAATGCAGGCGCGCCTGGTGATCGAAAATCTGCCCGTTGACCATGATTTCGTCGGCCTGTGTTTCACGCAGCACCGATTCCAGCCCATGACGAATTTTCGTTTTATCTCCCACCAACGACATGCCGAGCGCCTGATCGACGCCGTATTTCTCGCCCGGCGTCCAGAAGTGATCCATGTTCTGAATCGGCGGTGGCAGTTGCCCGGTTTCGCCCCGACGCAGTTTCACAAACGCCTGCTGCATGGTGGTGAACAGGAATTCCGCATCCCGGTTGCTGTCGGCAGCAATGATATTGATGCAGACCATCGCGTACGGTTTTTCCAGACGCGCTGACGGTTTGAACTGGGTGCGATAGAGCTGCAACGCCTGGAACAACATATCGGGCGCGAAGTGCGAGGCGAAGGCGAACGGCAGCCCCAGCTGTGCGGCAAGCTGGGCGCTGTAAAGGCTTGAGCCCAGCAGCCACACCGGAATTTTTTCACCGTATCCCGGGACCGGACGCACCTGCGGATTGGGATCACGCGCATCAAACCAGTCGACCAGTTCGGCAACGTCGCGCGGGAAGTTATCAATATCACCGCCCATATGACGGCGCAGGGCGCGCATCGTCGGCTGATCGCTGCCCGGCGCACGTCCCAGCCCCAAATCGATACGGCCTGGATACAGCGTGTTCAGGGTGCCGAACTGCTCGGCAATCACCAATGGAGAGTGGTTGGGCAACATGACCCCGCCAGACCCGAGGTGAAGCGTCGAGGTGTTAGCGGCCAGATAGCCAATCAACACCGAGGTTGCGGCGCTGGCGATCCCACTCATATTGTGGTGTTCGGCCAGCCAGTAACGGTGATAACCACGCTTCTCCGCGAGGCGGGCGAGGTCGAGCGAATGGGAAAAGGCTTCTTTCGCTGAAGAGCCCTGAGGGATCGGCGCCAGATCCAGCACCGAGAATGCACAATTTTTGTCAGTCATAACGGCTCACTTTGCTACAGCATCGTCATCAGATTGAAGGTCTTCTTCCAGCCTGGCGCAGGAAAATCGCGCCGGCCAGAAAAGCTGCATCTTTAATACTGCATTACAAACCGATAACCGTCGTTAACAAAGTGAGCTTTTTTATGCCTGTAGTTTGAGTCCGGCCAGACGTTTCCAGTAGCCGTTGCAGTCGCTGTGCGCTTGGAGCGCCAGCGGTGCGGCACCCTTTTCATTGGCGCGGAAGGCGTCAATCATCGCGAAGGTATCGGTGCCCATCGGCGACAGACGAACCATATCGACCAGACCGTCCATCGACTTCAGCTCATTGCCGAGGTTGTAAACGTAGCCACTCATGGTCTGAATACCGTTCAGGACAAACACCTGCTGGTTCTCCTGCGACAGCATATCGCGCCCGTTAGGATATTTGATGCAGCAGGTTTCGCACTCGTCCTTCGGCTTGTCTTCCGAGCGCGCGGTAAAGCAGCGGGCGGAATAGGCCAGTGGCAGGTGGCCGTAGCTCAGAACTTCCACTTCAAACTTATCGCGAATGCCCAGCTCTTCGCACTGTTTGAGCATGTTCACCAGCCAGTCGCGGGAAAGCTCGACCGGCATACACCAGCGCATCATGCCCTGTTTTTGCAACAGGCGCAGAGTCACGGCGTTATAGCAGTTCAGGGCGTGTCCGGCGACGAACGGCAGATTGCGATCGGCGCACAGGTTCACCACGCCAAGGTCGCTGGCTTCAATCAGGAAATCCCCGTTATCAACGTAGCGTTTCAGCTCATTGAGTTCGGAAGATGCCTGAACCAGCGCCAGAGTCGACAGCACGACCTGTTTGCCACTGCCCGCCAGGCTTTTCGCCATATCCAGCCAGTCGCCTACTTTGGTGGCGCGACGTTTGCTGCACACCGCTTCCCCAAGATAAATGGTATCGGCGCTGCTGTGGGCCGCCTGCTGGTAGAAGTCTTCCAGCGTCTCTTTTGACCAGTAATAGAGCACTGGCCCTAATGAATATTTCATCACGTTCCTTACTGCCATTTACGATGATACGCGCCAAGCGTGGTCTGGGTGCCTTCGGACATCGCGCCGAGCGTGTCCATCCAGGCGGATTGCGGCACAAAGTTTTTCGGGTCGGCCATGCAGCGGTCAATGGCCTGACGCCACACTTTCGCTACCTGGCTGACATAGGCCGGGCTGCGCTGGCGGCCTTCGATTTTCACCGAGGCAATATTCGCCGCGAGCAGTTCCGGCAGCAGCTCCAGCGTATTAAGGCTGGTCGGCTCTTCGAGCACGTGAAAACGCTGCCCATCCACGATGTAACGGCCTTTGCACAGCGTCGGATAACCGGCATTTTCGCCGTCCTGATAACGGTCGATCAGCACGTCGTTAAGGCGAGATTCCAGCCCCTGCGGCGTTTGCTGCCAGCGCACGTACTTCGCCGGAGAACAGGCTCCCACCGTATTTGGCGACTCCCCCGTTAACCAGGAGGAGAGAAAACAACGGCCTTCAGCCATAATGCACAGGCTGCCAAAGGCAAAAACTTCCAATGGAACTGGCGTGGTGCGCGCCAGTTGCTTAACCTGATGAATAGAAAGCACGCGCGGGAGCACCACGCGGGCGACGTCAAAGTTACGATGATAGAAGCGGATCGCCTCTTCATTGGTCGCGGAAGCCTGCACGGAAACGTGACGCTCAATGTGCGGATAGCGCTCGGCGGCGTATTCCAGCATCGCGATATCTGCGAGGATCAGCGCATCGGCGCCGAGCTGAGCGGCCATATCCACCGCACGCTGCCAGCGGACATAACCGTCTGGGTGCGCAAAAGTGTTGATGGCAATATGTAGCTTCCGGCGGTGCTGATGTACAAAGCTGACCGCTTCCTGCAGTTTTTTTTCGGTGAAGTTAAGGCCGGCAAAATGACGGGCGTTGGTGTCATCTTTCAGTCCGATGTATACCGCGTCGGCACCGTTTTCGATGGCCGCCTTAAGCGCCGGGAGGTTTCCGGCAGGGCAGAGCAGCTCCATAATATTTCCTGAGGCAGCGACCCGCAGGGCCGCGATTGTTAACGAACTGGGATTTTAGTTAACCCATCGTCGACTATTTTTGATTTGAGGCAGTTAAAAGCGGATTGAGGGTGCCAATAATGCGGCATAGCCTCTTACAGAATTGTTGATTTACGCCGCTATGTTGTTTCGCGGTTGTGGCAGAATAACCGGACTATTGCATTGAGGGAGTAAAGCTCGTGTTGGATAAACTGCGTTCACGCCTGGTACAGATGGGCCCGACTCTGATGAGCGTCCCGGTGAAAATCACCCCGTTCGCCTTAAAACGTCAGGTACTGGAACAGGTGCTAAGCTGGCAGTTCCGCCAGGCGTTAGCGGAAGGCGAACTGGATTTTCTGGAAGGCCGTTGGTTAAGCATTGATGTGCGCGATATTGGCCTGCGCTGGTTCACCTCCGTAGAAAATGACCGCCTGATTGTCAGCGATTCCGCAGATGCCGATGTGAGCTTCAGCGCAGACGCCAGCGATTTGCTGATGATTGCGGCACGTAAACAGGATCCGGATACGCTCTTTTTCCAGCGCCGCTTAGTGATTGAGGGCGACACGGAATTAGGGCTGTACGTCAAAAACCTGATGGACGCCATTGAGCTTGAGCAGATGCCAAAAGCGCTGCGTATCATGCTGCTGCAACTGGCGGACTTTGTTGAGGCGGGGCAGCAGAACCCGCCACAAACCAGACACACATCGGTAGGTGAACCATGCTGATTCGAGTGGAAATTGGGATAGACGCACCGGGCATTGATGCCCTGCTGCGCCGTTCGTTTGAAAGCGACGGTGAAGCCGAACTGGTGCAATCCCTGCGGGAAGACGGCCTGATTACATTGGGTCTGGTCGCTACGGATGACGAAGGACAGGTTGTCGGCTACGTGGCCTTCAGTCCGGTAAGCATCGAAGGCGAAGAGTTGCAGTGGGTCGGGCTGGCGCCGCTGGCCGTTGATAAAGCGTATCAGAGGCAGGGTATTGGCCGCCAGCTGGTCTACGAAGGGCTCGATTCACTGAACGAGTTCGGCTATGCCGCCGTGGTCACCCTCGGCGACCCAGCGCTGTACGGGAAACTGGGCTTTGAACCGGCGGCCCGCCATGATTTACGCTGTCGTTGGCCGGGCACCGAAGCGGCCTTCCAACTGCGCCCGCTGGCGGATGACGCGCTGAATGGCGTGCACGGCCAGGTAGAATACTGCGACCACTTTAATCGTCTCTGAGGCGCTCCAGTAGCGCGTCAAACGAGGCATCCCCGGCGACGAGGCGCTCTTTGTGGCGCTTCGTCAGCTGTTTAATCTGATACTCCACGCGCAATGCAAGTGAGTAGTCACCAACCTCTCTGGAGAAGGCCAGCGCCAGTTCTCCCTTTCCCCGCAATGCTTTCGCACCCTTACCGCTCTGATGCTGTGCCAGACGGCGTTCAACGTCGGTTGTAATGCCCGTATAAAGGCGGTTATCAGGGCTTCGAATCAAATAGACAAACCAGCACACGTTCCGCCTCCTGTGTTAAGGTGAGCGCACCATAGCACGCGGGAGAGCAAAAATGGAGTCACTGGCCGCCATCAGTCGATGGCTGGAAAAACAGCATGTTGTCAGCTGGAGTGTGGCAAAGGATGGCGAGCTGTGGGCCGCCTGCGCATTTTATCTCTATGACCGTGAAAACGTGGCCTTCTACCTGCTCACGGAAGAAACCACCCGTCATGCGCAAATGAGCGGTCCGCGCGCTGTTGTCGCCGGGACGGTCAATGGGCAGCCGAAAACGGTGGCACTGATCCGCGGTGTACAGTTTCGTGGTGAAATACGGCGAATGGACGAAAATGAGAGTGCGGCGATGCGTGAACGCTACTATCGCCGCTTTCCGATGGCCAGAATGCTGCCGGCACCCTTATGGGAAATCCGCATTGATGAACTGAAATTCACCGACAACACGCTGGGTTTTGGCAAAAAAATGATTTGGTTGCGAAAATCAGGCACCGAGCAGGCGTAATGCCTCGCGATTAAAGGCCGGCAGGTCATCCGGTGTCCGACTGGTCACCAGTTGGTCCTTATCCACGACCACTTCCTGATCGTAAAACTCACCGCCCGCATTTTTAACGTCCACCACAATGGGTTTCACAGCAGTGAGCTTGCGTCCACGCAGGACATCAGCGCTAATCAATAATTGTGGGCCGTGGCAAATGGCGAACACCGGTTTCCCGCTGTTGATGAAATCACGGGTAAAGGTGACAAAACGCTCATCCCCGCGTAACTGGTCCGGTGAATAGCCGCCGGGAAGCAGCAGGGCGTCAAAATCAGCCGGGCTGACCTCATCAATCGCTTTATCGATAGCGACGCGAGTCTCGCCTTTTTTGCCGGTGACCGTTTTGCCCGCCTGTTTTTCAATGGTGATCACCTGATGACCCGCTTTCTTAAATTCAGCGGCGGGTGAAGCAAACTCTGAATCTTCAAACTCGTCGGTTAACAAGACTGCTATTTTCTTGCTCATGATTCCTCCGTGGTTCTGGCTTCAGAAAGGTAAATTCTCCAGAAATGGTAAATACTCATTCAGACTGTTAAGCCTGGTTCATTCTGGAATAGTGATCACACGGAAAATTCTGCAAAGGAGAATTAAATGACTCATGTACTGATTACCGGGGCAACCGGTCTGGTTGGTGGGCACTTACTGCGGATGATGGCGCTGGAACCGCGTATCACGCAGATAACCGCCGCCACCCGACGCCCGTTGCAGGATATGCCCGACGGCGTCATCAATCCTCACGACCCGCAACTCACCGATGCGCTGGCCACGGTCACTTCCCCTGTGGATATCGTGTTCTGCTGCCTCGGCACCACCAGGCGTGAAGCCGGCAGCAAAGAGGCCTTCGTACATGCCGATTACACGCTGGTGGTGGATACCGCGCTCACCGGCCAGCGGCTTGGCGCGCGTCACATGCTGGTGGTCAGCGCCATCGGTGCCAACGCCCGGTCGCCATTTTTCTACAATCGCGTTAAGGGGAAAATGGAAGAGGCGTTGATCGCGCAGAACTGGCCGCAACTCACCATTGCACGTCCGTCGATGCTGCTGGGCGACAGGGAAAATCGACGCCTGAACGAATCGCTGATGGCGCCGCTGTTTGCGTTCCTGCCCGGTAACTGGAAGTCCATTGACGCGCGCGACGTCGCAAAGGCGATGCTGATAGATGCACTCTCGCCTGCAAAACAGGGTGTGAACATCATCCCCTCCGCAAAATTACGTGAAATGGCGGCGGGCCAGGCGTAACATCCTGCGTCACATCGTTTTTCCTTCCTGGAGCATGGTATGGCTGGTCAGTCTTCCTCACAGGCATCTTCCCCACTGGCGTGGTGGAAGCCTGCACTCTTCTTCCTCGTGGTCATCGTCGGTCTCTGGTACGTGAAATGGCAGCCGTATTATGGCAAAGCCTTTACCGCAGCGGACACGCACAACATCGGTAAATCGATACTGGCCCAGGCAGCAGACAGCCCGTGGCAGGCCGCGCTGGATTACGCGAGGGTCTATTTCCTGGCGGTCTGGAAAGCCGCGGTGCTGGGCGTACTGCTCGGCTCGTTGATTCAGGTGCTGATCCCGCGCGACTGGCTACAACGTACCCTCGGACAACCGCATTTTCGCGGTACGCTGCTCGGCACGCTCTTTTCCTTGCCCGGCATGATGTGCACCTGCTGTGCGGCCCCCGTGGCGGCGGGAATGCGTCGTCAGCAGGTATCAATGGGCGGTGCGCTGGCTTTCTGGCTGGGAAACCCGCTGCTGAACCCGGCGACGCTGGTGTTCATGGGCTTTGTGCTCGGCTGGCAGTTCACGTTGATTCGATTGGTGGCCGGTTTAGCGACGGTGCTGGTGGTCGCCACGCTGGTGCAAAAATGGGTGAAAGAGCCGGCCAGCGCTGAGCCTCTTCAGATTGATATGCCGACGCAGATCGACGCTACGCCGTTCTTCTCCCGCTGGGTAAAAGCCCTGTGGACGCTGTTCTGGAATACCATTCCGGTGTACATCATTGCGGTGCTTGTTCTCGGTGCGGCCCGGGTCTGGCTGTTCCCGCATGCGGATGGCATCGTCGGCAACACGCTGTTTTGGGTGATGGCGATGGCGGTGGCGGGCTGTTTGTTTGTCATTCCGACGGCGGCGGAGATCCCGATTGTTCAGACTATGATGCTCGCCGGAATGGGCGTCGCACCAGGGCTGGCGTTACTGATTACGCTGCCTGCGCTCAGTCTTCCGTCACTGGTCATGCTGCGTAAAGCGTTTCCGGCTAAAGCCTTATGGCTGTCGGGTGGGCTGGTGGTGCTGTGTGGGGTGATAACGGGCGCGGTAGGTTTGTACGTTATATAGGATGTAGGCCCGGCAAGCTTGCGCCGCCGGGCAGAAGACTTACTGAATAAAGGTAAAGGCGGTAGTGACGTGTTTCACGCCGCTGACGCGGCTGGCGATATCCGCCGCGGCTTTGCCTTCCCGGTCGGTCAAGGTTCCCATCAGGAATACTTCACCGTTTTCCGTGGTGACTTTCACGGCAGAGGATTTCACCTGGTCGCTGCCTAACATCTGCGAACGGACTTTGGTGGTAATCCAGGTATCTGAAGATGCGGTGCCCAGACCAATCGGCTGGCCCTGACGGATTTCGTTAAACACTTCTGTCGTGCCTTCGACACCCATCGCTATCTGCTTGGCCTGCGATGCCAAATCAGTAGACGGTGCCTGGCCGGTCAGCAGGACTTTACCTTGCCAGGCCATGACGTTCACGCGTGCTTCTTTCTTCAGTTGGTCATCTTTGTTCAGGGCGCTATTAACGCGCAGTTCCAGCGTGCTGTCATCGACCTGCGTGCCCACAGTACGTGGATCCGTGGCGGCCTTTGTGCCGACCGCAGCCGTACCGACCACTGCCGCAGCAACACATCCCTGAAGCAGCAGCGCGGAAATAAGGACCGCGAGGGGCGAAAATGCCTTCATGAGTACTCCTTAATCGTCCTGGTGTGGGAAAAGGGTGTTATCAATCAGATCACATAAACAGTTAACCGTCAGCATGTGCATCTCCTGGATGCGCGCGCCACGGTGCGAGGGGATGCGGATTTCCACATCCTGCGGGCCCAGCAGGCCAGCCAGCTCTCCCCCGTCATAGCCCGTCAACGCCACGATAGTCATATCGCGCGTCACAGCGGCTTCGACCGCTTTGACGATATCGCGGCTGTTTCCGCGCGTGGATATCGCCAGCAGCACGTCGCCCGCATGACCCAGCGCACGTACCTGTTTTGCATACACTTCATCGTGAAGACGATCGTTTGCAATTGCCGTTAAGACCACATTATCGGTATTAAGTGCAATGGCAGGTAAACCAGGGCGTTCTGTTTCAAAACGGTTAATCATGCAGGCAGCAAAATGCTGTGCGTTGGCGGCTGACGTGCCGTTGCCACAACAGAGGATTTTGTTGCCATTAAGTAAGGACTGCACCAGCGTCATGGCGGCCCGGGAAATAGCGTCCGGAAGCGCTTCTGCTGCTGCAATTTGGGTCTGAATGCTTTCCGTAAAGCAGGCTTTGATTCTGTCGAGCACGATGTCCCTTAAATTCTTGAGTGACGCTATTCGCCAAAGGCGTTTGTTAACCATTCGATCTGACTACCGGTGAAGGCTATCACATCGAACCGACAATCCGTAGTCTCAAAACTCCCGTTGTGGCGGGCAAGCCACAAGCGCGCCGTCTGTAATAATTTTGTTTGTTTGCTGCGTGTCACACTGGCGGTGGCGCCGCCATACTGCGCGCTGCTGCGATAACGGACTTCAACAAACACCGTTACCGCACCGTCTTTCATTATCAGGTCGATTTCGCCGCCGCGCGAACGCACATTGGCGGCGATAAAGCGCAGTCCTTTGCATTCTAGCCAGCGACGCGCTTCTTGTTCCCACGCGTCACCGGTCTGTTTCCGGCTTAGTTTGCCGGCACCATCTGTCCCTGCTGGTATTTGAGCCATGACAACTTCCTGTTGATCACACAATCCTGCGTGGCGGTCAGATCGCCGGTGTTACCGTTCAGCTCGAAGCCCGGTACCTGACGCATCTGTGAGAAATGATTCGCCAGCGCCCAGGCGTCAGCGCCCATGGCGTACAGGCGAGCCAGTGAGTAATCGTTACGCACGGCGCCAAGCGCTTGCTGCATCAGCGCCGGGTTGCTGCCCGCCAGCATTGGGATTTCGCTGAACTGTAAGCCGTCCATTTCCAGACGGAAGTCCGGGCCTACGGTACCCTGTGCGCTGCGTGAGCTAGCGTACAAGGTCGCGCCGCTCTGGCTGCCGTTACGCATGGCGATCATCGGTTTGATGTAGGCGATTTCGTCCGGCGTGGCGACAATATACGCCGCATCCACTTTACCGCCGCTGGAGATCTGCGCGTCGCTCGGAGGCGCCGGGATAGTCAGGTCGCCGATAGTCACTGCTTGCTGCTGCGGCAGGCTGGCGCTGATTGGGCTACCGGTCAGGGCGATACCACCGCCGCCGTTCACGTTGCCGCGCAGTTCATTCACCGAACCAAATTTCTGCTCCAGAACTACGCCGCCACCGATCTTCTGCCATTCCTGTGCAAAGGCATTAGCCACGCGATCGCCGAAGGCGCTGCGAGGGATCAACACCAGCGGAGCCTGTTTGCCCTGATCGTGGATATGGTGCGCCGCATCGCGGGCTTCATCTTCCGGGGAGAGGGCGAAGTAGCAAATGTTCGCGCGGTTCTGCACGCTTTCAGGCTCATTGAGCGCCAGCACGTTCAGGCTGGTGTTGCTCTTGATCAGTGACTCAACTTCATTTTTCAGCAGCGGGCCGACGACCAGCGTCGCGCCATCCTGCTGAGCCTGATTAAGCAGCTGATCCAGCGGGGCGGAGGTGGTGTCGTAAACCTTAATGTTCGCTGACGGATTCGCCGGAACAGAGGCTACAGCAGGCTGTGCGACAGGCTGAGATACCGCAGCTGCATCTGTGCTGACAGGTGCAGTTTCTGCTGGCGCGGATGCGGCTGGATCAGGCTGCTGAGCGGCAGGATCCTGGACGTCAGGTTGAGCCGGAGTCGCGGCAGGCGCTGCGTCCTGGCCGGTGCCCGGTGCCTGCACCGGTCTTGCCTGCGAACCGATTGCTGGCTGAGTCTGCGCGTCCGCCGCCGGTTGGCTGGCGGTTAAATCGCTCACTTCCACCTGGGAAGGGCTTACCACGTCGTTATTGTCCTGAACGGAGGCTGCCTGCGCCGTTTGTTCCGGCACCGCACTGCCGCTGACGGCGCCAGCGCTGCCATTCTTAGCGGCTTCAAAGCCCTGCTGAATAGTACGACCATACACCGCCGCCTGACCGTTTAACGGTAAGAACAGGGCGATATTCGCGGTAGACGCGGGTTTAAAGTTCTGCACGTTGACCAACTGCGTCGGCAACATTTTCGCGCCTGGATTCTGCGGGTAACGGGTTTTCCAGTCCTGGATCCCGGCTTTCATCATGTCCGGATCGTTACGGTTATCAAACCACACGCGCTGGAGATCCAGCCAACCCTGCAACACGTTTTCATCGGCGTTAATCACCAGCGCCGCGGCCTGCTCTTTGGTCATGGACGAAAGCGCCTGCCAGGTGGCGTCGATATTTTTCTGCTTATCCTGGGCGGAAGTCAGCAATGGCTCCTGCGCAATCAGGGCGCGCAACAGTGGCAGCGATGGCTGGCCGTTCATCGCCACAATCACATCCTGCCAGTAACGGGCCTGCTGGTTGCTATCAAGGTTTGCTACTTCAATCTTGGCGAGCAGCGCCTGCGCCCCGGCAAAATCTTTCTGCGAGAGCTTGATTTCAGGTGCCAGCAGCGACTGTTCCTGACGCTGAGAGGCGTTCAGATCCTGCGGCAACTGGCCATACAGTTCCAGCGCCTGCTGGCTCTTGCCTTCTTTCAGCAGTGCACGAATGGCGAGTAATTGCCAGGTGGTCTTGCTATCATCTGAACTTTGCTGCATCTGCTGCAGGTAGTAACCGGAATCGGCCTGAGCGCTCCCTTCAAGGTGAGCGGTGCTCTGATCGGCGCTATGCTGGGTGCCACAGCCGGCGAAAAGTAACGCTGCCAGCACAACAGGCAGACAGCGCGCGGCTTTAGAACGAAGAAATGTTGACGGTACCATACGTATCCAGTGATATTTTTTTAGCTCAATGCTCAATATTAAATCGGCAATACGGACTAAACAATGAAACAACGCGAATCAGCGGACAATTCTCAGGGTCAGCTCTATATTGTACCCACGCCAATCGGTAATCTTGGCGACATCACCCAACGTGCGCTGGAAATACTGCAAGCTGTTGATCTCATTGCTGCGGAAGATACCCGTCATACCGGTTTACTGCTGCAACATTTTGCCATTAACGCCCGTTTATTTGCCCTTCATGACCACAATGAACAGCAAAAGGCTGAAACACTTCTGGCGAAGCTGAAAGAAGGGCAGAACATCGCGCTGGTTTCCGACGCCGGAACGCCGCTGATTAACGATCCGGGCTATCACCTGGTACGGACCTGCCGTGAGGCGGGCATCCGCGTGGTGCCACTGCCTGGCCCCTGTGCGGCTATCGCGGCGCTGAGCGCGGCGGGCCTGCCATCCGATAAATTCTGCTACGAAGGTTTCCTGCCGGCCAAGTCAAAAGGCCGTCGCGATGCGCTGCGTGCATTAGAAAACGAACCGCGCACCCTGATTTTCTACGAATCCACCCATCGACTGCTGGAAAGCCTGGAAGATATCTGCACGGTACTGGGCGAAAGCCGCTACGTGGTGCTGGCCCGCGAGCTGACTAAGACCTGGGAAACCATCACCGGCGCGCCAATTGGCGAACTGCTGGCGTGGGTGAAAGAAGACGAAAACCGCCGCAAAGGCGAAATGGTGCTGATCATTGAAGGTTTCAAAGTGCAGAGCGACGACGCGCTGCCCGCTGAAGCGCTACGCACCCTGGCGCTGCTGCAGGCCGAACTGCCGCTGAAGAAAGCCGCTGCCATCGCCGCCGAAATCCACGGCGTAAAGAAAAACGCGCTGTATAAGCACGCGCTGGAGCAGCAGGGGGAGTAATGTTTTGAGCCGCTACCCTTGCCTGGGTGGCGGTTGACTCGTTGATCCTCAATTCGCTAAATCTTCCAGCCCCTCTTTCCTTACAGCCTACAGGCTGTTTTATCAATTTAACAATCTGTAGGCTGTATTTTGCATTTACAGCTTATAGGGTGTAATGTTCAAAAACAGCTTATCGTGTGTATCTGTCGCTAAAACAAGGGTAAGTACGTTATGAATACTGTTTATCCATTGAAAACCCTGAGTCATTTGCGCCCTTTGCTGATTGGATTTCGCAAAGCGAATGGGCTTACGCAAAAAGATGTCTCCGAAAGGTTAGGTGTTACACAGCAAACCTATGCTCGGCTCGAAGCCAGCCCGGGAAGTGCCAGTATTGAGCGATTGTTTAAAGTGTTTACTGTGCTTGGTGTCGAAGTGGTGCTCTCAGCTGGACCCGCTGGGCTAGTGCCCACGTCATCTTTCTCAATGGAAGAGTCAGGCATACAGAACACGTTGCCTGCCCGAAGGGAAAAATGGTGACGATATGCGTCGTACACAACAACGCTTAGCGATATGGATGAACGGCATCCAGGTTGGATACTGGGAAAAATTCAGAGGGGAAGATGGGTTGCAATACCTTCCCGAATGGATTGCAGATGAACAAGGCAGAGCATTATCACTTTCTTTGCCTTTCACCCCAGGCAATCAAATTTGGCGCGGAAGTGTTGTACGTGACTATTTCGATAATTTATTGCCTGACAGCGAGAATATCCGCAGGCGCTTAGCAATGCGCTACCACGCCAAAAGCCTTGAACCTTTCGATCTGCTGGCCGAATTGGGAAGAGACTGTGTAGGGGCAATACAGCTCTTGAATGTTGATGAGCAACCCGCAGATTTATACTCCGTAAATTTTCGCCCGCTATCAGAAACTGAGATTGCCTCCACGCTGCGAAATACCTCAGCAACGTTGCCTGGTCGACAGGACAACGCTGATGATTTGCGTTTGTCCATTGCCGGGGCTCAGGAAAAAACGGCTTTGCTCTGGCATGAAGCGCAATGGTGCTTACCAGAAGGTAATACACCCACGACACATATTTTCAAATTACCGCTTGGACTCGTTGGCAATATGCAGGCGGATATGAGTACATCCGTTGAAAATGAATGGCTGTGTTCTTTGATTCTTGAGCACTTTGGGATCCCTGTAGCGAAATCGCAGATAGCGCAGTTTGACGATCAGAAGGCGTTGGTCGTTGAACGTTTTGATCGGCGATGGTCGAGCGATAGGCAATGGATTGTTCGCTTACCACAAGAGGATATGTGCCAGGCGCTGGGCGTTTCTCCGTTACGTAAATACCAGGCTGATGGTGGACCGGGTATTACCGATATCATGGAAATTCTGAGTCACTCAGAGCAGGCGGAAAGGGACCGGGAGGTGTTCTTCAGGGCGCAAATCCTTTTCTGGCTGTTGGCGGCTACGGATGGACATGCGAAGAATTTCAGTATCGCTGTTGAGCCGCAAAGTCGTTATCGACTGACTCCGCTTTATGATGTGCTGTCGGCATGGCCGGTTATTGGCCCAGGAAATCGCCAGATTTCCTGGCAGAGATGCAAATTGGCAATGTCGGTTCGGGGGAGCGGTAATTACTATCATCTCAACAGAATTCAGCGGCGGCACTGGATCAATCATGGTGAATTAACCGGATTAAGTTGTTCACAGGTTGAATCCATGATGGAAGAGATTATTTCCAGAACCCCGGAAGTCATTGAGCGTGTATCCGCGTTACTGCCTGATTCGTTCTCTGCTGAGCTTGCAGAAAGTATTTTTGAAGGGATGCGGCAACAGTGCGGGCGATTAGCGGAAAAAATGTAAGACACGAAATGGCCCGGAATCCCCGGGCCATTGTGTTTATTTAACTGGAGTGGCTTCAAACACCAGGGTTTCCAGCGGTTGTAGCGTAACCACAACCGCGTCTTTGTAGTCTGATGGAACGGTGGCGTTGCTGCCATACACCGCTTTCAGAGTTAAATGCGTGGTTTCGCCCTGCGGGATCTCAAAATCTTTCGCCAGATTCAGATAATAGCTCTGCGGTTTGTCGGACGGGTTACGCAGGCCAAGAATGGCTTTATCTTTGGTCCACGATGCCCAGCCGTACGTTTCCAGCGATGTCGGGTCGCCGCCTACCCAGTGTGTGTCGACCAGCACCTGCGCATTATCCCGTGACCATTTGGCGGCCTGCGCCAGCGTGTCCCACTTCGCTTTGTTCAGCATAGAAGGCGTGATGTAGAGCTCCTGCAGCTGGGTACCGGTGGCGAAATAGCTCCAGACCTGATCGGCAAAGTCGCTGTCCGTCTGCACTTTCTCCAGTCCGTAATAGGCGTGTTCCGCGCTGACAATGCCGTGATACATCAGAGAATTGAGCGGGAACAGTGGGCCTTTGCGCACAATCGAGCGGAAGGTTTCCGCGTCGCGATATGTCATCCACTGTTGTACCGGCGTGCCAGGGCCGTACAGGTTAATGTCATCACCCTGACGCCAGATAGAATCGGCGTACAGCAGCCACGAAGGGCTGGCATCGGTGCCGGTAGTCAGGTTGATAAACAGGTTTTTGTTGGCTTCGCGCATGTTGTGCAGCAGAGCGATGGACGCGTCGAAATCAGAGGCAAATTTGCTGCCTTTGATGTGCGAGTTAGCGTTCCCCATCCCGTCCAGCTTGAAGGAAGTGATGTGCTCGTTCTTGATAAGCTTGAGGATTTGTTCGTTGAAGTTGTCGAAATAATGCGGGCCAGAGAGCGCGAGTTTACCGTCGACGGTTTCGAAGCCGTACTCTTTCGCATGCGACACGCGGATGTCGCGGGGTTTGTTATAGCCGCCCCACGGCGACAGCCATAACCCTACCGAGCTGTGCAGGCTATCGGCCTTTTCACGCACTTTGCTAAATCCATGGCTAAACGCCGGTCCAAACAGCCACCGGCCGGTACGATCGTCCCAACCGTCATCCAGCAGGAACGCATCCAGCGGCACGCCGCGCCCGGTAATGAATTCTTGGTTCCACTCATCCATTCGGCCTAACACGTCCTGCTCGGTATAGGTGGTGAAGAAGCCGATATCCATCCAGCTGTTGTAGTGCAGATAAGGCTTATAAGGGCGTGGGCGAACGGCTTCAATGAACTGGTTCACGCTTCGACGAAGCTGATTCGTCTCAGGGAAGGTCCCGAAAAAGGTGGTGTAACTGACCGGCGTGTCAGCCTGAATCGGCGTTTTCAGCTCGACGTTGAGATTGGTGGTAGCTTCATAGGCGTAAGTGTTGACGATAGGTTTGCTCGGCAGAATGAAAAACGAATCGGCGATAATGGGCGAGCTGTTTATTGCGCCATCGACATAAGGTGCCTGGGCCTGTTTTTTGGTCGGGAAGAAAGTGATTTTTGCCACTTCGCGCGGTTGCCCAACGGCGGTGAGGGTGTAATCAATGCTGGCGTATTTCCCTTTCACCAGGTTGACGGTCACGGTGACGTTAAAATCAGGGTGTGTATAGTCAATAACGATCGCATCAGCCTGTTTCTCAACATGTTTAACCTTAAAATCTGCGGTATGGATAACGGACTCATCCGGCAATGTCAGGAAGAACAGCTCCTGCGGTGATAGCTGGTGGCTGGAGTGCGCATCTTTAATCACCAGCGCGGAATTGGCATCGTCAAACGAGACGCTGAGATTGTCATTTTTCAGGGCGTAGTTGGCGGCACAGGCGGCGTTGGAAACCAACAATGCGAGCAACGAAATAGTGAGCACTTTTTTCATCAGGGTGAGTTCCTTATTGTGTTTAAGGTGAGGCCAACAGGTTCTTCTTTTATCTACAGAACACCCAGCGCTGAACCGGCTATAGCGAGGACGAAGGTCACGCCAATTAACAGCACCGGGTGCGCTTTTTTCGCGCGTAGCAGGTAATACATCAGCAGGGTGTAAGCCATTGGCAGAATATTGGGGAACACCTTGTCAAAGAAATCTTGTTGCAGCGCGACCTTATGGGTGGCGTCAATCGCAAAGGTTGTCACCACATTAATATGGACGTAAGACGCAATCAGCCCACCAATAACCGTGATCCCGAGAATGGTGGCGGAGCGGGCAATCATCTGTGAGTTTTCCCGGACTTTATCTATCGCTTTCACCCCGACGGAATAACCAATATGCGTCCAGCCAACGCGTAAAAAGAATATGGCGAGATAGACTGCAAAGAATAAAATAGGGCCGAGCAAATTCCCCTGACTGGCAAATGAAGAGCAAATACCCGCCATGATCGGCAATAAGGTGAACCAGAATATGGCGTCGCCGATACCCGCAATAGGGCCAAACAGTGCCACCTTCAGCCCTTTAATGGTGTTGCGATCTTCGCCTTTCTCCTCCATGGAGATTAAGAGTCCCATCAGGAATCCCACCAGATTGGGGTGGGTATTTATAAATTCCAGATTATCTTTCATCGCGGCGCTCAGGCCGGGCTGATCATTCTTATAGATTTTCTTGAGTAACGGCAGCATCGCCCAGGTAAAACCGCCCGCCTGCATACGTTCATAGTTAAAACTGGCCTGCAGGAGCGATGAACGAAATCCCAGACGGGTAATGTCTTTCTTACTGATTTCAGATCCCATTGCTGTAATCCTCTTCATCATTTTTGCGCGTGTCGGCCTGCGGCTGCGCCGCGGCTTTTGCTTTCGCGTTGAAAAACTCGTAGACGGCAAAGCCTGCGCCAAGCACGGCGACGGGCAGGAGGTTATTGACCTGGATATAACAAACAAACAGGAACCCGGCGATCAGGTACGGAATGTACTGTGCCTTGAACATCACCCGCAGCAATAAGCCAAAACCGACGGCAGGTAGGATCCCACCCGCAACTTCAAATCCATGTGTCAGCCAGGTCGGCATTGATTTTACCAGCGCCTGCATTGCACCTTGCGCGAGGTAGGTACAGAGGAAAGCAATGACCGCATACGAACAGGCGACAATCAGCGTGGTCGTCCAGTTCAGGCGAGCAAAAGCGCCGGTATTGGTTTCTTTCGCGTATTTATCCGCCTTGCTCATGAACAGTGAAAACGCGGAGTAGAAAAACAGAATGACGTACTGCATTAGCAGGCTGAACGGCAGACCAAGGCCAATTGCCGTTTTGGCATCAACGCCTGTCGACCAGGCAATAACGGTGGTCATTACCCCTGCCATAATAGGGTTCGGCGGTTGCACCCCTCCGGCGGGCGTGAGCCCGGCAAAGGCGAGTTCGGTTAATCCGCCGGTAATTAAGCCAATATGAATATCCCCCAATATTGCCCCTGTCAGGGTACAAACAATAATGGGACGAAAGAGAAATAAAGCTTCCAGCCAAAAATCAATTCCCAGTACAAAGACAAGGGCGGCAAGTGACAGCCCTTGAATGAGCGTAATTTCATGCATTTTATCGCCTCGTGATTTTTATGTTTCTTGCTTTAATACAGAGACAGTCAGTTAGTCATTAATATTTTCTTTGGTATCTCCCGGTACATCCTGAATAAAAATATTAATGCCCTGATGTTTAATAAAACGAAGATCGGTCAGATCCTTTTCGTCAACATACACTTTGCTGCTGATCTGTTTTTTCCCTTCCGAAAAATGCATATTGCCGACGTTGACGTCCTTCAACGGTACACCACCTTCCAGCAGTTTTCGCACCGTGTCGGGCGTGCGGCAAATGAGGAAGATCTTCTGATGTGGGGCTGCTTTACTGATGATGTCGATGGTTTTGGCAATCGAGAAAAAGCGGATCCCAAAACCGTAGGTCTCGGCGGTGATCCCCATCAGCTTCTGCTGTAACTCATCTTTAGCGACGTCATCATCAACCACGATCAGCAAATTAGCGCCGATCGTTGAAGTCCAGGTCACGCCCACCTGGCCATGGACCAGGCGGTTATCTATTCGGGTCAGTAATATATTGGGTGTACTCATTTTTACTCTCTCCTGTCATGACGATATGAAGTGCGCATTCTCTCGATGGCCTGCTCCAGCCAGTAACGCTGGGTGCCGAAGTTAATCCGCAGGTAATTCTGACCGTCCTGGACATAATGGCTGCCGTCTTCGATTACCACGCCCGCATGCTGCGCAAAATGGGCGGTTAATTCAGTGGCGCTGCGCGCATCAGCGCTGACGTCAATCCACGCCAGATACGACGATTCCGGGTTCATCATTTTCCAGTGCGGGAAGTGGGTGATAATTGCGTCCGCCAGATAGCGCGCGTTACCGCGCAGATAACCGTTCAGTTCATCCAGCCACGGCAGACCTTGCTGATAGGCGAGAATAATTCCCCAGACGCCGAACATATTTGGTGAGGTGATGGAGTTCTTCTCCAGCTGCTGACGGAATCGCTGGCGCAGCGTGGCATCGGGGATAATTGAGTAAGAGGTTTTCAGGCCGCCAAGATTGAAGGCTTTATTCGGCGAAGTCAGAAGGATCAGATTGTCTTGCGCGGCGCAGCCCGACGACAGACAGCTGACAAAGGCGCCGTCCAGAATGTGCTCGGCGTGGACTTCATCGACCACCAGAATGACGCCGTAGCGCTGACATAAATCAGAGACCTGGCGAATGTCGTCGGCCCGCCAGATACGCCCGGACGGATTATGCGGCGAACAGAAAAACCACAGCTTAGGCCGATGGGTTTTGAGCTGATGTTCAACTAGCTCAAAATCAAGGTGATAGCGGTTATCCTGAACGCGTAACGGATTCGCGAGAACGCGAACGCCCTGGCGCTCTGTCGCCATCGCAAACGGATCGTAGACCGGTGTGTTCATCATCACGCTGTCGCCCGGCTGGCAGAAAGCCTGCACCGTGTAGTGCAACGTGGAGACGGTGCCGTAGGTCAGCGTTATCCACGCTGCGTCGACCTCGACCTGATGCCTTTCGCGCTGAAAACCGATGACCGCCTCGTAAAACGCATCGAAGCACCAGGTGTAGCCGAAAGTCCCGTGCGAAACGATGCGCTGAAATCCTTCAATCACTGCCGGGGGCGAGGTGAAATCCATATCAGCAATCCACAGTGGAACGAAATCCTCGGGCACGCCGGGGAAGCGCGAGCACACGAAGGCGTGATCCCACTTGCGGCATTTATCACTTTTACGCTCAATAATTTTGTCAAAATCAAACACGCTAACCCCCGGTTAAATTAAGGCTTCAATGCCCGTTTTTACGCCCTGAACCTGCGGGCCGATTATCACCTGCACGCTGTGCGCATCCAGCACCACAACCGACAGCGCCCCGGCATTTTTCAGCGTTTGCTGGTCAACTTTGCTCATGTCTTTCACCACCAGACGCAGGCGGGTAATACAGTTATCGAGTGAGTCGATATTCTCTTTGCCGCCAAGCGCGCTGAGGATCAGCCCATGATCGTATTTCGATTTGCCACGCGCCTGGGTGTTGGCTTTCACCGCCAGCGCCGCGCCTTCGGTGTCCTCTTCACGCCCCGGCGTTTTGATATCGTGTTTGAGGATGTACCAGCGGAAGACGAAGAAGTAGATGGCGAACCACGCGATCCCAACCGGGAACAGCAGATACCACTTGGTGGACGTGCCTTGCATCACGCCGAAAATCAGCAAATCAAGAATGCCGCCGTCGGTGTTGCCGATAGTGACGCCAAGCAGTGCCATGACCATCAACGCCAGGCCAGACATCACGATATGGAAGGCATACAGTGCAGGGGCGATAAACAGGAACAGAAATTCGATAGGTTCAGAAATCCCGGTGACTACCGAAACCAGTACCCCGGACAGCAGAAGTCCTTTAATCACCGGACGGTTTTCCGGGCGCGCGGTGCGGTAAATGGCGTACGCCACCGCAGGCAGGCCGAAGATAAAGGTCGGCATAAAACCTTGCGACAGGAAAGCCGTAACGTGGGGGCTAAACGGCAGACCCGCTTTCAGCTCGGCGTAGAAAATATTCAGCGCGCCTGCGACTTCCTGCCCGTTGACCATTTCCATTCCACCGGCTGGGGTAAATCGTACCATCGCCAGCAGAATATGATGCAGGCCAAACGGTTTAAGCAGCAGCACGCCCACGCCGTACAGGAACGGCCCAAAAACGCTGGTGCTCTGAATGATGTGTCCGATACCCGCAATGCCCAGCGCCACATATTCCCACAACAACGGGATAAACAGACCCACCAGCGACAGCGTCAGCGCGGTGATGATTGGCACAAAGCGGATGCCGCCAAAGAAGGCGAAAGCGTCGTGCAGGACGGTGTCCTGAAAGCGTTCATGCAGAAAATAGGTAATCACGCCGACAACGATGCCGCCGAGCACGCCCATCTCCAGCGTCTGGATACCTAACACTATCGACTGACCGACCTGTTTCATGGTGGCGGCGTCGGCAAGCTGGTGGGTGACCGTCAGGTAATAATTGATGCTCATGTTCATCAGCATGTAGCCGACAAACCCGGCGAACGCGCCCACCGCTTTGTTACGCGTGGCGAGGCCCATCGGAATCGCCATCGCGAACATCAGCGGTAAATAGGAGAACGCAAACCCGCCGACCATGGCGATAAAACCAAAGGTTAACTGGGTCAGTTCCCCGCCCAAAAAGGGAAAGCTTTTGATCGTCGACGGGCTGGTAACGGAGCTACCGATACCCAGTAAAAGGCCCATAAAGGCCAGCAGTGAGACCGGGAACATGAAGGTCTTTCCCAGGCTTTGAAAGAACTCCCACGCTTTAGATTTGAACGACTTTTCCTGTGTCATGTAGGGGACTCCTCGGAATTGCTCATTTTAATGGAAGGAGCGCCCTGGAATAAGGACGCTCCTTCATAGTTGCGAGGCTTATTGTTTTTTTAGATGAGTCGAACAGCGAATAACGGTAATCAGGCTTCTACGGGAAGCAACAGGCGGTTGGCTGAACCGCAAACGGCGATTTTATTTATGACGATTTCTTTCATCGCATCCATGCCGACCCGCATGTAGTAACGCGGATCGTTGCCTTCAGGGTTTTGGGCGAACCACTCTTTAACGGCGGCCGCAAACGCGATTTTCAGCTCGGTGGCGACGTTCACTTTGCACACGCCGAGTTCGATGGTGCGACGGACATAATCATCAGGCACATCACTCGCGCCATGCAGCACTAGCGGGATATCCACCACCTCACGAATTTCCGCCAGCCGTTTGAAGTCGATTTTAGGGCGATGGGTATAAAGCCCGTGGGCAGTGCCGATGGCTACCGCCAGGCTGTCGACGCCGGTCAGCTCCACGAAACGCTTCGCTTCCTGCGGGTCAGTCAAGAACGCGCTTTCGGCGTCGACGCTCATGTCATCTTCCATACCGCCGAGACGGCCCAGCTCGGCTTCTACGCTGCAATCATTCTGATGGCAGAAATCGACCACCGATTTCACCAGTTTGACGTTCTGCTCAAACGGGAAATGGCTGCCGTCGATCATGGCGCTGCGGACGCCCGCGTTCACTTTGCGGCGGATATCATCGAGGGATTCATGGTGATCGAGGTGCAGCGCCAGCGGCATGTCGTAGCTGGTGGAGTAGGCGTTGCACAGCGCGAAGATTTCTTCCAGCGCGATATGTTTAAAGGTGCCCGGCGTACCGGCGAGGATCACCGGCGATCGCAGTTCGCTACAGACGTCGAGGATCGCCTGAATAGTTTCGGCGTTGTGAATATTGAATGCCGGAACCGCGTAGCCTTTGGCCTGTGCATCCTGCAAGAGATATTTAGTTGAGATAATGCTCATGCTGCGATCCTCTTAAGCAATCCATGGATGAATGACGACGCCCTGCACCACGCGGTTGACCGTGCCGTTGGCAGACGGAGTATCCGGGGTATTGCCGACGCTGATGGACTGCGTGAGGGCAAACACCTGCGCGTACATCAGGAAGCAGAACACCTGCTCCATGTCGATGAAGTGACGAGAAGGGGGAAGAAGAATGTGCGGACCCGCTTCGATAACCGGATCGGTCTGGGCGGCAATGGCTACGACGCGGCTGGCCTGACGATCGCGGCGTAGCTCGTTGAGCAAATCGAGATCGTACTGGCGGGTGTACGGGTGGCTGGAGATAAACACCACCACCAGCGTTTCGCTATCGACCAGTGATTTTGGGCCATGACGAAAACCGGTTGGCGAGTCATAAAAAGCCACCATTTTCCCGGCAGTCAGCTCCAGTACTTTCAGGGCGGATTCACGCGCTGCGCCCTGCAAACCGCCGCTGCCGAGATATACAATGCGTTTCCAGGCTTCCTGACCAAACACGCCGTGATTGAAATCGCCGAGCGAGCTAAGAATGGCCTCGCAGCGTTGCGCCACATCGCGGAACGTTTGGCTGTTGATGGCTTCCGGGGCGAACACCGCCAGGCAGCTGACCATCATGGTGGTGATGCTGCTGGTCATCGCGAAGCCGCGATCGTGCGTTTCGGCAGGCATCAGCAGCGCGAAGGCGTTATCGCTGTCGAGCGCGTTCTGGTACAGGCTTCCGGCTTCGTTACAGGTGATCGAAAGGTGATAGCACTCCGGTACAAACTGGTTCGCCAGCTCAACGGCGGCCACGCTTTCCGGGCTGTTGCCAGAACGGGCAAAAGAAACCAGCAGCAGCGGGTTCGCTGCGCTCAGATAGTCCATTGGGTTAGAGACCAGGTCAGTGGTCGGCACCGCGCTGATATTTTGCCCGGTGTGGCGTGACAGCCATGGCGCGATGATATCGCCGATAAACGCCGAGGTGCCGGCGCCGGTCAGGACTATCCGCAGATCTTTTTTACGCAGCAGCGGTGCGAGGAAGTTGTCGAGCTGGGATCGGATCTTGTCGATATGCGTGAGGGAGCGGATCCAACTGGTAGGCTGCTGACGGATCTCTGCTTCTGTCCAGGTGCCTGTGGCAGTCGCGGGAGAGGTGTACGTTTCTGACATAACTCATTCCTTAGTCATGTGAATTCCACATCGGAAGCGGGCAATTTGCCGTTATCTTTCGTTTCGTTTCACTTGTTCACATAAGCCGTTAAATAAAATCTATAGAAAAGAAATTGAAACTTCAATGAAAGAAAGTGAAATAAAACGAAAACTGTGATCGAAAGCGTCATCGTGTAGTTAACGCATTGAAATTTAATGGTTATGTTTATGGTTGTGAAAAAAGAGAAAAATAGAAGGAAAGGAAAAGAAAGACCCGGGCGAGGAGCGCACGCGGGCCAAAGGGACACACAGTGAAAGCTCTATAGGGGGAGAGCCAGACCCTGAATCCAGATTTGATGCACATGAAGCCCGGCATTGAGCGCAATAATATTGGCCTGTTTGCCAGGCTTGAGCGAGCCGAGCTGATGGTCGACTCCCAGCAGGCGTGCGGGGTGGAGCGACGCCATATGGATGGCATCCTCTGGCGCCACACCGGCCCGTTCAACCATGTTTCGCACGGCGGCATCCAGCGAAAGCGTGCTGCCCGCCAGACCGCCCGACGCGGTTCGCACAATTCCGTCGTGCATCTCCACGTCTTCGCCGCATAGCGAATAGCGTCCATCCGGCATCCCGGCGGCCTGCATGGCATCGGTAATCAGCACCACGCGATCGCGAGCGCAACAGCTGCATAGCCGGAGCGCCGCCGGATGAACGTGGTGCCCGTCTGCGATAAGCTCCAGCCATGCACGGGAGTCGGTTAACCCGGCGCCCACCATACCGGGCTCCCGATGATGCAGGCCCGTCATGCCGTTAAAGCAATGCACCAGCCCATCAGCACCGGCGTCAAATGCCGCACGCGTCTGGTCATACGTGGCTGCGCTATGGCCTAGCATCACTTTGACGCCGTGCTGTTTCAGGTGGCGAATGGCTGACAGCGCATTCGGTTTTTCCGGGGCCAACGCCACCACGCGCAGCGTTTGTCGTGAGACGGCAATCAGCGTGTCGAGTTCGGCCAGCGTCAGTTCGCGGAACAGTTCTGGCGGATGCGCGCCTTTATTCTGCGGTGTGAAATAGGGCCCTTCGAGATAGCTGCCGAGCACCTGCGCACCCCGGCCGCCTGATGCATAACGCTGTGCTATTCGTTCCAGCGCCCCGTGAATCGCCTCCACCGGGGCCGTTACGGTCGTCGGTAAAAAACCACCCACGCCTTCACGCGCCTTATACATCGCCAGTCGGTCGAGGGTATCCGGCGCGTCGTCCATCACATCGACACCCGCACCGCCGTGAACGTGGGTGTCGATGTAGGCCGGACACAGCAGTTCGGCATCACGCGCCATCACGCCTGCGGGAATCGGCTCGATGGCGGTGATGATGCCGTCCTCAATACGAAGCTGATGATCGTCCAGCCAGCCCCACTCGCTCAGCAGGCGTCTGGCGCGTAATACTTGCGTCATATTCCTTCCTCAACGGGCTTTTCCTCGCGACAGCGCCCCAGTTCATCGACCAGGCTGGTCAGCCCACGGTGCCCGCACTCCAGCGCCTGGACGCGGAACGTCTCGCTGTCTAAGCCTTCTCGCTCCAGCACCATTTCCAGCAGCAGCTGCAAATTAGTGCCGGTAATCACTTCGCGGCCAGGCTTTTGCATCGCCAGCGTAGAGGCGACGCGAAACGGCGTCCCACCCAGCAGGTCCGTCAAAAATACAATCTCCTGCTGACTGTCCAGCGCGTTCACCGCCTGCTCAAGTTGTGACGTGAGCAGGGAGGTAGAGGACGTCTCCGGAAAATCGATGGCAATAAACTGTGACTGTTCGCCAAGGATTTGCTTCATCGCTTTTTCCATTCCGCTGGCAAACCCGCCGTGGCCCGTCAAAATAATACCCAGCATCGCAATACCTCTTTACCGTTACAGGAAGTGACAGAATTTACCGACGACGCCAAGCACGACGGTGATACCAATCAGGCGCAGCGGACTCCAGCCACGGCGCACCAGCCAGAACATGCACAGGGTGTAAACCAGCGGCAGAAACGCAGGCATCAGCTTATCGATAACGTCCGTTTGCAGCTTCACCACCGCATCACCGGCGGTGATTTCCAGGGTCGTATTCAGACGAACATAGGTCGCCACCAGCGCGCCAATCACCGTCATCCCGACAATCGATGCCGCGTGCCCCACTTTTTTGGTATTGGCCTTAATCAGCGGAATCGCCGCCACGCCCATCCGGTACGCGTAGTGCGCCAGCCCAAAACGCAGGCCGAGATGCACCACGTTAAACAGCACCAGGAATATCACAGCGCCGAGAATCGAGCCTTGCAGAGCGAGACTTGCCCCAATGCCGCCGCAAATCGGTAGCAGCGTCAGCCAAAACATCGCATCACCAATGCCGCCGAGCGGGGCGCCAACGGCAATTTTGGTGCTCTGAATGCTGTTCACGTCCTGTTTCGAGCGCTCCATCGCCAGGATGATGCCGATAACAAACGTCACCAGGAACGGATGGGTATTGAAGAATCCCATATGGCCTTTCATGGCGCGCGCCAGGTCCCGCGGGTTGGTGTGGATTTTTTTCAGGGCGGGCAACAGACCGTATAGCCAACCGGAAGCCTGCATACGCTCGTAGTTAAACGAGGCCTGCAACAGCATCGAACGCCAGGCCACGCGGTTTATGTCTTTTTTGGTCAACTCCGCGCCGAGCTTCTGATCTTCATAGATATTTTCATTCACGCCCGTAAGCAGGGTCTCTTCTGTTTCGACGACGCCCGGCAGTGTGGTTTGATTAGATGCCATCTTCGAATTCCTCTTTCTGTGCTGCCGGAGCAGTCGGTTCAGGAGATTTACGCAGCAGATCGATTAGCGCCATCGCCAGCGCCGCAGCGGCAATCGCCAGCACCGGCAATTTCAGCCAGGCCGCCGCCACAAAGCCAAGGATGAAATACGGGATGTAGACGTTCTTCATCATGATTTTCAGCAACACGGCGAAACCAATCGCAGGCATGATGCCGCCAGCAACGCCGAGGCCGTCAATCAGGCGGGTCGGCAGCACATCAATGGCGGTTTTGGCGTGTTCGGCCCCGAAGTAAATCGGCAGGAATGCGCAGAGAAAATAGAAGATACCGAGCGCCAGCAGCGCCAGATAGTTAACCCGCTCGATACCCCGCGTGTCGGCGTTGGCCGCCATGCGATCGCAGCGGGACATCACGCCGGACATCACCGAGAACAGGAACGTGATCCCCATTTGCACGGCAACCGCAAACGGCACGGCGACGCCCACGGCAACTTCTGGTTTCACGCCGGTCGAAATCGCAAATGCGGTGCCGACGATGGTGCCGATAATCACGTTTGGCGGCTGGGCACCGGCCAGCGGGGCGAGGCCCATCCACACCAGTTCCAGCGTCCCGCCGGTCAAAATACCGGTGTGCAAATCCCCCAGAATCAAACCGACCAGCGGCCCTAGCACCACCGGGCGGTGCATGTGCGTTAACCCGTTGAACATATCCAGGCCTGCGATAAAGGCCAGAATGCCCAACGCAAAAGCCTGTAGAAGACTGATTTCCATTGTGAATCCCTCAGAGCAGTTTAAAGAGATCCAAAGCGGGTTCAGTCGGCACGCCCTGTACAAAGCACTCAACCCCGGCAGCTTTCAGGCCGCTGAAGGCGGAGATGTCGTTGGCGTCGACGGAGACCGTTTTGGCAATTTGCTGTTTGCCATTGGCGTAGTGCATGTTTCCTACGTTGATACGCGTCACCGGGACGCCGCCATCGACCAGCTTCAGAAAATCGGCGGGAGACTTGCAGACCAGCAAAATCTTCTGGCGGTCTGCGGCGCGGTGAATGTTGTCGATAACTTTTTGCAGCGACCAGAAGCGAACGGCGATACCTTCTGCCAGGACCATCTCCATCAGGTTTTGCTGAACCGGATCCTCAGCCACCTCATCGTTCGCCACCAGCACCAGATTTGCCCCCGCAAATCCGACCCACTGAACGCCGACCTGTCCGTGAATCAGGCGTTCGTCGATACGACTCAACACAATGTTTGGCATAGTGTTTTCCTCTTTATTGTTATGCGTTCTCGCCCTGACAGGCCGCGTGGTACTGTTGCAGTATGTCCTGGATATGGTCGATGATGAGTTCGCGCGGAGTCGCACTGAGACCGGCTTCGCGGACTTTTACATACTGCAACGGCAGGTACTGGCTGATGAGCGGCAGCGGAATGGGCTCGTCGGCCAGATTGCGCACCAGCCGTGCAAACGCGTCATCAATCTGACTGTCCGGCCAGTAGTAGCGCACCCGGTCTGAATAGCTGTAACCGCGGGCCAGTCGACGGGTATTACCGTCGCCGTGATAGTGGCTTTGCCAGTATTCCGGGTGGTCGAGCATGACGTTTTCCAGCACGTGACGCAGGTCAGAGCAGGCTTTAGCGGGCAGCAGTTCTTCTTCAATTGCGGCCAGTGAGAACAGCGCTTCGCGCAGGGCAAAGGTCAGCGCCGGGCCAACTTTCAGGATCGCGAAGTGATCTTTCACCAGCTGGCGCAGCGCGTGTGGGGTCTGGTAATCCGTGGAGTGCGCTTCAAACACCAGAGTGTCGAACGCTTCAACCATGTGACTCAGGGCCACGGCTTTCTGTGGCTGATAGTCGATGATATGGGTGTGATCGAATTCGACGCCGGGCTGCACGACGAGGGCGATAATGCGTGGCCAGATAGCATTCAGGCCCTGTTTTTCGAAGGCGTGACGATGGGCTTCGAGCGTGGCCCGCGCCGCATCGGGCGTGGTAACCGCCAGCTCGGTCAGAGCTTCGTGTGCGCCACCGGGAACCGGCACTTCGGTGCCGATAACGTACACCAGGTCAGATTCGCCAAACTGTTCGCGGCAGGTTTCCTCGGCAATTTTTGCCAGCCGCGCGGCGCGTTCGGCCACGATGTCATCGGTTAGCGGAACCGGATCGCCTTCGCAGGACATGCTGCAATCGAGGTGGATTTTTTTAAAGCCCGCCGCAACGTAGCTTTTGATCAGCGCATCGGCGTTCAGCATGGCCTCTGCGGCCGGAAGATTTTGCCAGCGATTTGGGCCCAGATGATCGCCACCGAGGATCAGCTGCGACTGCGGAAAATCGAGCGTGTCGGCAAGCTGGTACACAAAGCCGCGAAAATCTGCCGGGGTCATACCGGTATAGCCGCCAAACTGATCGACCTGGTTTGAGGTGGCCTCGATCAACAGCGGCGTCTGCTGCGTGCGGGCGTAACGGATTGCGGCTTCAAGGACCAGCGGATGTGCGGAACAGACGGCATAAATCCCGTTGCTGTTTCCCTGCTTATGCTGTTGCACCATTTCTGTCAGATGTTTCACTTTCCTCTCCATTTCGGATGGTGACGACATTCATCTTTCGTTTTGTTTCACTTAATCCTGCATCATGCTGCTATAAAAATAAAACGAAAGATAATAGTTTTCCGATCTGTTTCACAAAAGAAACATAATGAAAGGTTTCAGCGTCAGAATGGTCACGGTCTGACCGGCTTGCAGGGCTTGCATTCCGGCAAAAGAAAGGCGTTAATAGTTAAAACGAAATGAAACGAAAGTTTTTCTTAAAGGAGCTCTTATGAGCAGCAGCGATTTGTCCGCGGAAAAGCGCATTAGCGGAACCAGCGAAAGGCGTGAGCAGATTATCCAGCGGTTGCGACAGCAGGGAAGCGTGCAGGTGAATGACCTCTCCGCCGCATATGGCGTCTCGACGGTGACGATTCGTAACGATCTGGCCTTTCTCGAAAAGCAGGGCATCGCGGTGCGCGCCTACGGCGGGGCACTGATCTGCGAAGGGAATGGATCGGCCCATGAGCCGTCGGTGGAAGACAAAAGTGCGCTCAATACCGGCGTGAAGCGCAGTATCGCCCAGGCGGCGGTAGCGCTGATAAAACCGGGTCACCGCATTATTCTCGACTCCGGCACCACCACCTATGAAATCGCGCGCATGCTGCGTCAGCACGCGGAAGTGATTGTCATGACCAACGGAATGAACGTTGCCAATGCGCTGCTGGAAGCTGAAGGGGTGGAACTCTTAATGACCGGCGGGCATCTGCGTCGTCAGTCACAGTCGTTTTATGGCGATCAGGCCGTGCAGTCATTGCAGAATTACCATTTCGACATGCTTTTCCTCGGCGTGGATGCCATCGATACCGATCGCGGCGTCAGCACCCATAATGAAGATGAAGCCCGCCTCAACCGCAGTATGTGCGAAGTCGCTGAGCGGATAATCGTGGTGACCGACTCCACCAAGTTCAACCGCTCCAGCCTGCATAAAATCATTGATATGCCACGGATTGATATGATCATCACCGACGAAGGCGTACCGGCTGAAAGTCTCACCGAATTGCAGCGGGCAGGCATCGAAGTGGTACGGGTAAAGGGGTAAACCTTACACACTCTGATTCACCAGCCAGCGGGCGAAATCATCCATCGCCGGGGTTTGTGGGCGAGACTGCAAACGCGTGAGCCAGTAATCGCCGAGGTTAATCTGGCAATCAAACGGCTGCACGATGCGTTCGCTGTTGAGCAGGTGCGTGAACATATTCACCGGCGCGATGGCGACGCCCATTCCGGCCTGGGCGGCTTCGAGCATCGTCACCGATGAATCAAAGACCATCACCCGATGCGTGGGCGAAGGAGATTGTTCACCTGCCGCCTCGAACCAGGAATTCCATTCATCGCGTCGATATGAGCGCAGCAGCGTGAACTGTAGAATATCGCCCGGCGTGCGCAGCGCCGCAGCCCGTTCGGGGCTGCACAGCGGTCCCAGCGGGGCCGGGCACAAAAACGTGGCGTCGGTGCCGTGCCAGGCGCCGTTGCCGTAGCGAATGGTGTAATCCAGCCCTTCAGCGGCCGGGTCGACCCGGTTATTGTGCGTGGATAACTGCAAATCGATATACGGATAACAGCGCCGGAAATCCTCGAGCCGGGGAAGCAGAAACCCAGTGGCAAAGGTGCCCACCACGCCGACCTTCAGCTTTTCTCGTTCATGGGAAACCGCAAACCTGTCCAGCATCCCCGCGATGCGATCGAACGAATCGTTCAGCACCGGCAGCAGGCTTTCACCTTCCGTCGTCAGCCGTAGTCCGCGCGAAACGCGAACAAACAGCGGGCAGTTCAGATGTTCTTCCAGCGCTTTGACCTGCTGGCTGATGGCCGAATGGGTGACGTTGAGCTCGATGGCGGCATGAGTAAAGCTAAGGTGTCGCGCTGCGGCTTCGAACGCACGCAACGAATTTAGCGGGATGTAGCTACGTGTCATGGGTTTTCCGTTAGAAAATCTTAAGGCTACTGCTAAATTTAATCGTTTGTTCGCCACAGTCAAATCCCGCAGACTGAGCGCGTCTGATGTGCCGGACCCTCTGTCATGTTACTTATGGAAGATTTTCAATGATGAAAAAAACACTCTGCTGCGCGCTGGTTCTGAGCGCCTCTTTCTCCGCCTTTTCCGCACAAAAAACATTGAGTGACAAACAGTTAGAAGAGGCTGTCAATCAAACGCTTAAACCGATGATTACAGCCCAGGCCATTCCCGGCATGGCGGTGGCGGTGATTTATCAGGGCAAGCCGCACTACTTTACCTACGGCGTGGCCGACATCGCGAAAAATCAGCCGGTGACGACACAGACGATTTTTGAGCTGGGCTCCGTGAGTAAAACTTTCACCGGCGTGCTGGGCGGCGATATCGTGGCGCGCGGGGAAGTGAAGCTGAGTGACCCGGCGACGAAATACTGGCCAGAACTGACGGGCAAGCAGTGGCAGGGCATCACGCTGCTGGATCTGGCGACCTACACCGCCGGCGGCTTGCCGTTGCAGGTGCCGGATGAGGTCGATAATCAGGCCGCGCTGCTGAAGTTTTACCAGAACTGGCAGCCGGACTGGGCGCCGGGAACCCGTCGTCAGTACGCCAACTCGAGCATTGGCCTGTTTGGTGCGTTGGCAGTGAAACCGTCCGGGATGACGTTTAACGATGCGATGCGCCAGCGCGTTCTGCAACCGCTGAACCTGAAACATACCTGGCTCACCGTTCCGGCCAGTGAAGAAAATCATTACGCCTGGGGCTATCGTGACGGCAAAGCCATGCACGTCGGGCCGGGCATGCTGGATACCGAAGCCTACGGTGTCAAATCCACCATCGAAGATATGGCGAGCTGGGTGCAATACAACATGAACCCGCAGCAGGTGAAACAGCCGACGCTGCAAAAAGGGCTGGAGATTGCGCAGTCGCGCTACTGGCGCAGCGGCAGTATGTATCAGGGCTTAGGCTGGGAAATGCTGAACTGGCCGGTTGCGGCGGCGACCGTCATTAACGGCAGCGATAACAAAGTGGCGCTGGCGGCTTCGCCCGTGACGGCCATTGAACCGCCGGTTGCGCCGGTGAAAGCCTCTCTGGTGCATAAAACCGGGTCGACCAACGGCTTCGGCGCGTACGTGGCGTTCATTCCTGAAAAACAAATCGGCATCGTGATGCTGGCTAACAAAATGTATCCGAATACCGAGCGGGTTAAAGCGGCAAATACTCTTCTCAACACGCTGCAATAAGCGGATAAAAAAGGCCCGGCGGTGCGTTCACTGCCGGGTTTTTTGTTTGTTGTCAGGTCACGGGCGCGGGGTTAAACACGGCCAGCTGATTGTGCAGCCCCCACTGGTCGGAAAATGTCTTTTTACGCCCGCTGGCGACGTCCAGAATGAAGTGGAATAGCTTCCAGCCCACATCCTCAATACTCTCTTCGCCGGTGGCAATCGTCCCGGCATTGATATCCATCAAGTCATACCAGCGGTTCGCCAGTTCTGTGCGCGTCGCCATCTTAATCACGGGAACGGCCACCAGACCGTACGGCGTGCCGCGCCCGGTGGTAAACACCTGCACCGTGATCCCGGAAGCTACCTGCTGCGTGCCGCAGACAAAATCGCTGGCGGGAGTGGCGGCGTATATCAGGCCGCGTTTGGTTGGACGCTGGCCCGGAGAAAGCACTTCGACAATTGCGCTCTGGCCGGATTTGGCAATCGATCCGAGGGCTTTTTCCACCACGTTCGCCAGGCCGCCTTTTTTGTTACCCGGCGACGGGTTCGCGCTGCGGTCGGTTTTCCCCATATCGAGATAGTTATCGTACCAGGCCATCTCTTCCAGCAGGCGTTTGCCGACCTCTTCATTGATGACGCGCGGCGTCAGCAGATGAATGGCGTCGCGCACTTCGGTGACTTCCGAGAACATCACCGTGGCGCCGCAGCGCACCAGCAGGTCGGAGGCGTAGCCCACCGCCGGGTTGGCGGTCACGCCGGAAAACGCATCGCTGCCGCCGCACTGCATGCCGACTACCAGTTCGGAAGCCGGGCAGGTTTCGCGCTGACGCTGGTTGAGTTTCACCAGATGGCGTTCGGCGACCTGCAAAATATCGTCGACCATGGAGCGGAAGCCAACGTGCTGTTCGTCCTGTAAACGCACGATGCTGGCGCTGTCGACCGGAATGGCCTGCACATCTTCCGTACCTTGCAGCAAACGTTCGGGCTGGAGTTTTTCACAGCCTAATCCAACCACCATGACTTCGCCGCCGAAGTTGGGGTTGAGCGCGAGGTTGTGAATGGTGCGAATTGGCACGACCGCTGCCGGGGCGTTGATCGCCACGCCACAGCCGTAAAGATGGTTGAGGCCGACCACGCCGTCGACGTTCGGGTATTGGGGCAGCAGATCGCGTTCGATGGTTTTCACCACGTAATCCACCACGCCCGCCACGCAGTGCACGCTGGTGGTGATGCCGAGCAGGTTTTTGGTGCCGACGCTGCCGTCGGCGTTGCGATAGCCTTCGAAGGTGTGGCCCTCCAGCGGCGGCAACGGTTCCGGCACGCGGGTCGCCAGCGGCAGGGTTTCCAGCGGCGGCGCTTTGGGCAGTTCGACAGTGGATTCATCAATCCAGCTGCCTTGCACAATATCGCGCACCGCATAGCCAATCACTTCGCCGTAGCGCACGATTTCGCCGTGGTGCGGAATATCCACCAGTGCGACTTTGTGCCCCTGCGGAATATGTTCAATCAGCGTCAGACCATCCGCAAAACGTGTTCCGGCTTTTAATCCGTTATCGTTCACAATAATGGCGACATTATCGGTGTCGTGCACTTTTATATAAAACGCCTGCGGCGGCGATTGTCGGATTTCGATCTCTGCCATTGTCCAGTATTCTCCAGCAAAAAATGTTGAAGCGAAATAAAGCGAAAAAGGTCACTGGAATAAAGAATGTCAGGAGTAAGGCAGCGATAATGTGACGCAGATCACCTCTTATTATCAGGCCCTGCGCGTGAAGGCGAGGGAACGTCGGATCTGTGTGGCAGCGCCCATCATCCTGTGCAGATGCCCGAAAGCCATTGGTGAAGTCTTATTTATATTGGCAGATTGCACAATGTGTATTCCCCGGGGCTTACATATACTGAATGGCAATTTCATTGTGTCTGCCGCGTTTAATAAAACAAAAGCAGAATTAAAACATCTTACAAAATAAAAATAATAATGCCCTGTACCCGAGGATAATAACATGATGCTGGACAGTGCTGTTGAATCGAAAAGAGGAATAAATACCCGTTATTTAATTCTGCTGATTATCTTTATTGTCACCGCGGTGAATTACGCCGATCGGGCCACGCTGTCGATTGCGGGTACCGAAGTGGCGAAGGAGCTTCAGCTCAGCGCGGTGTCGATGGGTTACATCTTCTCCGCGTTTGGCTGGGCTTACCTGCTGATGCAGATCCCCGGCGGCTGGTTGCTCGATAAGTTTGGCTCTAAAAAAGTGTACAGCTACAGCCTGTTTTTCTGGTCGCTGTTCACCTTTATGCAAGGCTTTGTCGGTGTCTTCCCAATTGCCTGGGCCGGAATTTCGATGTTCTTTATGCGCTTTATGCTCGGGTTTTCGGAGGCACCGTCATTCCCGGCCAACGCCCGCATTGTCGCGGCGTGGTTCCCGACCAAAGAGCGCGGCACCGCGTCGGCGATTTTTAACTCGGCGCAGTATTTTTCCCTCGCTATTTTCTCTCCACTGCTGGGCTGGCTGACCTTTGCCTGGGGCTGGGAGCACGTGTTTACGGTGATGGGCGTGATCGGTTTTGTGCTGACCGCGCTGTGGGTCAAGCTGATTCATAACCCGACCGATCACCCTCGCATGAGCGAGCAGGAGCTGAAATACATCTCCGACGGCGGCGCGGTGGTGGATATGGACCACAAAAAGCCGGGTGCCGCGTCGAACGGCCCGAAAATGCACTACATCAAACAGCTGCTGACCAACCGCATGATGCTTGGCGTGTTCTTTGGGCAATACTTTATCAACACCATTACGTGGTTTTTCCTTACCTGGTTTCCCATTTATCTGGTGCAGGACAAAGGCATGTCGATTCTGAAAGTGGGGCTGGTGGCGTCCATTCCGGCGCTGTGCGGCTTTGCCGGTGGCGTGCTGGGCGGCGTGTTTTCCGATGCGCTTATTAAGCGCGGGCACTCCATCACCTTCGCGCGGAAGGTACCGATTGTGCTGGGAATGCTGCTCGCGTCGACGATTATCCTGTGCAACTACACCGATAATACCGTGCTGGTAGTGGCCCTGATGGCGCTGGCCTTTTTCGGAAAGGGCTTCGGCGCGTTGGGCTGGCCGGTCATTTCCGATACCGCGCCAAAAGAGATTGTCGGCCTGTGCGGCGGCGTATTTAACGTATTCGGTAATGTCGCCTCGATTGTCACGCCACTGGTGATTGGTTATCTGGTCAGCGAGCTGCACTCGTTCAACGCCGCGCTGGTGTTTGTCGGCTGCTCAGCCCTGATGGCGATGGTCTGCTACCTGTTTGTGGTGGGCGACATTAAACGTATGGAACTGCAGAACTAAGCAAAGGGTGAAACGATGACGAACGAATGCTTCCCGAACAAATTCAAGGCCGCGCTGGCTGCCCATCAGATCCAGATTGGCTGCTGGTCGGCGCTGGCAAACCCTATTAGCACCGAAGTGCTGGGGCTGGCAGGTTTCGACTGGCTGGTGCTGGACGGCGAACATGCACCGAATGATATTTCCACGTTTATCCCGCAACTGATGGCGCTGAAAGGCAGCCCGAGCGCGGCGGTGGTGCGCGTGCCGACCAACGAGCCGGTGATCATTAAGCGCCTGCTGGATATTGGTTTCTATAACTTCCTGATCCCGTTTGTTGAGACGCAAGAGGAAGCGGCGCTTGCGGTGGCGTCGACCCGCTATCCGCCGGAAGGCATCCGTGGCGTATCGGTGTCCCATCGCGCCAACATGTTCGGCACCGTGCCGGACTACTTCGCCCAGTCGAATAAAAACATCTCCATTCTGGTGCAGATTGAAAGCCAGACCGGCGTCGATAACGTCGATGCCATCGCGGCCACCGACGGCGTAGACGGGATTTTCGTCGGCCCAAGCGACCTCGCCGCCGCGCTCGGTCATCTGGGCAACGCCTCTCATCCTGATGTGCAGAAATGCATTCAGCACATTTTTGCCCGCGCCAAAGCGCACGGTAAACCGAGCGGCATTCTGGCCCCGGTTGAAGCGGATGCCCGTCGCTATCTGGAGTCGGGCGCGACGTTCGTTGCCGTCGGCAGTGACCTCGGCGTGTTCCGCTCCGCCACCCAAAAACTGGCTGACGCCTTTAAAAAATAATCACCACCGTAATTGAGAAGGAAAAAATGATGACGATGAAAGTGGGCTTTATTGGCCTGGGCATTATGGGCAAACCGATGAGTAAAAACCTGCTGAAAGCGGGTTACTCGCTGGTGGTGTCAGACCACAATCCGCAGTCGGTCGCGGAAGTGATTGCCGCTGGCGCGGAAGCGGCCGGTTCGGCAAAAGACATCGCCGAACAGTGTGACGTTATCATCACCATGCTGCCGAACTCACCGCATGTGAAAGAGGTCGCGCTGGGCGAAAACGGCATCATCGACGGCGCGAAGCCGGGCACGGTGCTGATTGATATGAGTTCTATCGCCCCGCTGGCGAGCCGTGAAATCAGCGAAGCGTTGCAGGCCAAAGGCGTGGCGATGCTGGATGCGCCGGTCAGCGGCGGTGAACCGAAGGCTATCGACGGCACGCTTTCGGTGATGGTCGGCGGTGACAAAGCGATTTTCGACCGCCACTACGATTTGCTGAAAGCGATGGCGGGCTCGGTGGTACACACTGGGGATATCGGTGCGGGTAACGTGACCAAGCTTGCCAACCAGGTGATTGTGGCGCTGAACATCGCCGCGATGTCCGAAGCGCTGACGCTGGCCACCAAAGCGGGCGTGAACCCGGACCTGGTGTATCAGGCGATTCGCGGCGGCCTGGCGGGCAGCACGGTGTTAGATGCCAAAGCCCCGATGGTGATGGACCGTAACTTCAAGCCCGGTTTCCGCATCGATCTGCACATTAAAGATCTGGCGAACGCGCTGGACACCTCGCACGGCGTGGGCGCACAGCTGCCGCTGACGGCGGCGGTAATGGAGATGATGCAGGCGCTGCGCGCCGACGGTCACGGCAACGACGACCACTGCGCCATCGCGTGCTACTACGAAAAATTGGCGAAAGTGGAAGTCACTCGCTAAAGGACAGGGCGCGGGAACGTGCCCGATAATTCTGCCTCGCGCGGTAACAGGCAACGCACTATGAAAATCGTCATCGCTCCAGATTCTTATAAAGAAAGCCTCCCGGCCTGCGAGGTGGCTCTGGCCATCGAATCAGGGTTTCGGGAAATTTTCCCCGATGCGCAGTATGTCAAAGTCCCGGTCGCCGACGGCGGCGAAGGCACCGTTGAAGCGATGATTGCCGCCACTCACGGAACGGTAAAAACCTCGCGCGTCACCGGCCCGTTGGGCGAACCGGTGGATGCGATGTGGGGCATTTCCGGCGACGGCCTGACGGCGTTTATTGAAATGGCGGCGGCCAGCGGCCTGTCACTGGTACCTGCGGCGCAGCGTAATCCGCTGTTAACCACTTCGCGCGGCACCGGCGAGCTGATTTTGCACGCACTGGAGCAGGGCGCGAAAAGCATCATTATCGGCATCGGTGGCAGCGCCACTAATGACGGCGGGGCGGGTATGGTGCAGGCGCTGGGCGCGCGTTTATCCGCTGCCAACGGCAAAGAGATAACGGTGGGCGGCGGCGGCCTGATAAGCCTTAATAGCATTGATATTTCAGGCCTGGACCCGCGCCTGGCGACGTGTTCGCTGCGGGTCGCCTGTGACGTTACCAATCCGTTAACCGGTGAACTGGGCGCATCTCGGGTCTTCGGCCCGCAAAAAGGGGCCACCGAGGCGATGATCGAGGAACTCGACGCCAGCCTGGCGCACTACGCAGAGGTCATCAAAAAATCGCTGCATATCGACGTGCTGAACGTGCCCGGAGCGGGCGCGGCAGGTGGAATGGGCGCGGCGCTGATGGCATTTTTGGGCGCAGAGCTGGGGCGCGGGATCGAGATCGTGACGCAGGCGCTGAATCTTGAAGAGCATATTCACGACTGCTCGCTGGTGCTGACCGGTGAAGGGCGCATCGACAGCCAGAGCATTCACGGCAAAGTGCCCGTTGGCGTCGCGAGCGTCGCGAAAAAATACCATAAGCCGGTGATCGGCATCGCCGGGTGCCTGACGACGGACGTGGGCGTGGTGCATCAGCACGGCATTGATGCGGTGTTCAGCGTGCTGACGCAAATCGGCACGCTCGACGAAGCGTTTCGTGGCGCATTCGACAATATTCAGCGCGCCTCGCGCAACGTGGCCGCGACGCTGCAAATAGGGATGCGGCTCGAAGGGTGACATTGCCGCGCAAACCCTCTATACTTCGCGCCGAAGCTGACCAGACAGTCGCCGCTTCGTCGTCGTCCTCTTTCGGGGGGAGACGGGCGAAGGGGAGGAAAGTCCGGGCTCCATAGGGCAGGGTGCCAGGTAACGCCTGGGGGGGAAACCCACGACCAGTGCAACAGAGAGCAAACCGCCGATGGCCCGCGCAAGCGGGATCAGGTAAGGGTGAAAGGGTGCGGTAAGAGCGCACCGCGCGACTGGCAACAGTTCGTGGCACGGTAAACTCCACCCGGAGCAAGGCCAAATAGGGGTTCACAAGGTACGGCCCGTACTGAACCCGGGTAGGCTGCTTGAGCCAGTGAGCGATTGCTGGCCTAGATGAATGACTGTCCACGACAGAACCCGGCTTATCGGTCAGCTTCAACTTCTTACAAAACCCCGCCTCGGCGGGGTTTTTGCTTATGTGCATGATGAAAACATTGCCCGGCGGCGCAAGCTTGCCGGGCCTACGATGTATTGTGCGAAAACGTTATTGGATTTGTATGGAAGTGGTAGGCCCGGTAAGCGTCAGCGCCACCGGGCAAAAAACCGCGCGGTTCAACATCCGAATATAATAAATATACCCGAAAATTTAATTTTATATTTCCCACCCAAAAACGATAACGCACGTTTATTATTAAACGACTTACTAATGGCGCGTTTTATTGTGCGTGGTAACCTTATTGGTGTAATACCCTCAGGTTGTGCTGCGTGCATTATTCCTCTTTCCTGGCGGTAAACCTATTTTCCGTTAATCACCTGCATTTTCCGACAGCTCCCCATGGTCCCCTATGATTTTACGTTATTTTAAAACTTCATCATTTTCTCTGACCGGAGCTGTCAGAACCTTATTCATTGCATTTTATTGCATGGTGTTTGCTATTGTTTCAACGGTGGTCTATCTCGACCGTCAGAGTCTGCTGGACACCATCAGCCACAACCTGTTTGTTTCCAAGACCAGCCTGCTTAAAACGGCGGTTGAGGATTACATTAATATTCCGCATCAGGCCGATTCGGTACTGAGAGACACGTTCAAACATTATCAGACTGACAATATCGCCGTTGGCGATGTTTATGACGATATCATGAACGTGATGAACGATGTCTTCCAAAGCAACGTCGACCTGAATGTGTTGCAGTTTGGCAATCTTAAGGGTGATTACATCGGCATCAGCCACCGAAGCGACGGCGGTAAAGAAGAGTATCTGACCTTAAAAGATGCCTCAACGCACGACGTTCTGGTGTCGTACGCCGGGTCGACCACGCGTTCAACGGTGGTCATGCAGAACCCGCATTATACGATGCACAATCGACCGTGGTATCAGCCGGTGAATGAGTATAAGAAGCCGCTGTGGACGCCAGTGTATCGTGACCTCAGTACCGAAAAAGAAGTGGGAATTGCCTACAGCGTGCCGGCTTTTAATAGCAAGGGGCAATATATTGGCGTGATTGCCAGTGAACTGCATCTACAAAACTTGAGCAAAATGCTGCGCCGCCAGCGCCCGTATCGGGAGAGTAATTTACTTATCCTGGATGAGCGTGATCAGATTGTGGCCTCATCCTCGAACAACCTTGCACCGCCCGTTCATTCAGAAATGGTGCTGCCAACGCTGACCAAAAATACCTCACCGATGATTAAGGAAATCGGCAAATCACTTCTGGCAGCCAGCCCGAATGAGGTGATTAATATCAAGCTTGATGGTGACCGTTATTACGCCACGCGTTTTCCCGTTACCGATGCGTCCGGCGAATTAAAATGGCAGGCGGTGGTCATCATTCCGGCATCGGCGATTATCGCGACCGTAAAGCTGCATGATAACGTCATGATTGTGGCGTTGATCCTGACCTTCTTGCTCAGCGCGGCGCTGGTCCACGTGGTGCTTAGCCGCATTACCTCGCCGTTAAGCCAGATTGCCCAGCGCACCAAAGAGCTGGAGTCCGGGCAGTGGACCGAAGGCAACTGTAACTACCAGTTCCAGGAGATCGCCGAGCTCGAATCCGGCTTTAAGCATTTGTCGCAGCGGTTGACGGACAGCTTCGAAGAGATGCGTAAAAAAATCGAATTTGACCCCACCTCCGGTCTTTATACCCGTAGTGGCTTATTAAATGATGAGCGGATTTATCACCATCATAATTTGATCGCGCTGGTCCACGTGACCAATATGAAGTCGATCATGAATACGCTGGGTAATAAATATGCGGATGAATTTATTGCTGAGTTTATGCGACAGGCGGAAGCCGTTCTGCCGACCAATATTATTGTGGCTCGCGATAATATTGATAAATTTATCATCGTTTTCCCGGGGATAAACCAGGAGAGCGATTACGTTAAATACCAGAATATTATCAACTCGCTGTTCTCGCTGAATAATAAGTCAGGCAAAAGCGGGAAGGGAAATATTCTGTTTGGCGGTAACGCGGGGATGGTGCTGCAGGATATTAAGCCAGAGACGATCACCGATATCTTGATGCATGCCTGGATAGCCCTGCGTCACGCTGAAAAATCGGGCAATGCCCAAACGCGGCTCTATCAGCCTGAAATGCTGGAAGCGGAGCTGACCAATATTCGCCTGCATGATTCTCTTGGCAGCGCGATGGCCAGCAATGAACTGTACCTGGTGATCCAGCCGATTGCCGGACAGGATGACAGCGCATCGTGCATGGCCGGTGAGTGTCTGGTGCGCTGGCACTCTAAAAAGCTCGGCGAAATTCCGCCACAAGATTTCATTCCCGTGGCCGAAGAAAGTGGGCTGATAATCCCGCTGGGCCGCTGGATTATTGAAGAAGCGTGCCGCGAACTGGCCGCGATGATTGCGCGTGGCGCACCGAAAGATTTCCGCCTGCACATCAATATTTCGGCGATTCAACTGCTGCAAAACGGTTTTGCCTGGCATCTGATGGATACCATCCAGTTGCATGGCCTGCGCAACGAAAACATCTGCATTGAGATTACGGAAGGCGGGCTGGATCGCGATATGACTCAGGCTTCGCAGGTGCTGAACTATCTTCGTCGCCACAATATTTGCATCTGCCTGGATGACTTCGGCGCCGGTTTCTCCAGTATGTCCTATTTGCACTCGATTCCTTTCGACAGCATCAAAATTTCTAAGCATTTGATTTCCAATCGACTGAACAGTGAGAAGAGCATTTGTGTCTTTAATTCATTGTTAACGCTGGCGAAAGGTTTCCAGGTGCCGTTGATTGCGATCGGCATTGAGGATGAAGACACCCGGGAGCATTTCTTCGCCCTCGGCTGCGATCAGGTGCAGGGCTACTATCTTGCCCATCCTGCGCCGTTTTCCTCTTTGTTTTATGGTTCTGAACCGGTCGCCAGTGATAAGGACGCTACAGCGCTGACCCCTCAACATGACAGCGCTGGTCAGGAGACTCATTGATGTTCCGCATGCTTAAAACCCGCTCGATCTCCTTTGCGAGCACGCTCATCCTCAGCCTGATGGTCTGCACTGTCATCATGATGTTGTTGTTTTTCTTCCTCCAGCGCCGGGACATCAGCAGCTGGTATACGGAAATGGCGCAAAAAACGCTGACCCAAAAAAGTCAGTATCTTAGCCACCGAATTGATATGTATCTGAACGAGCCTCAGCGTGCGGCCGAGCTGATGTCTGATTTGGTGAATGCGTCTTCGGGCATTGATTCTCCTGCCGTTGAGCAACAGCTGCGGCATGTGCTGGCGCATGATTTTGTCTCTTCAGATACGATTTCACGGATTGGGCTGGCGACGGCAGACGGGAAGTACATCGCGTATGAAAGAGATAAAACAACGGGGGTTATCTTCCCGATCAAAACCTCGCCGACCGCGCGTGACCGATTAGATATTTACCGCTCGGCGTCGAGGGATTCAGATATCGTCGACCACGTTGAGCACTACAATATTTTCTCGCGTCACTGGTTTATTAAAGCGATGACGCAAACCCGGCCTTTCTGGTCCAAAAATTACTATCACATGTCGACCAGCAATGGCCAGGCGATGAGCTGGCGTATGCCTTTATATGACAACAGCCGGGCCTTCCAGGGCGTTGTTTTTGCTGATATTAACCCGACGGTTATCAGCATGTACCTCACAAAATCGGCCCCGACGTCGGACAGCACGCTGTTGCTGTTGGACGATCAGCAGCAAATTATTTCGTCTTCTCGGGCGCAATATCTCGCGTCGGCCGATGAAAATCACAAAGGACAGCACGTCAAACTGCACAGCATCTACACCTTCCCGATGCTGAAATCTCTGCTGCAGGGTGAAAACGAACTGTCCGCGACATCGAAAGTCGTTACCCATAATGGCAAAGGCTATTTTGTGATAACACATCCGGTTCGCGACCGGGTGGGGCAGTTTAACGGTTCGCTGGTGCTGATAGCGCCGAATCTGCATCCTTACACCCTGTATAAAGCGTCTCATTTCATGACCCTCATTGTGCTGTCGGCACTGGCGATGTTCTTTATGCTGGTGATGATTATGTTGGTGAGAAACTTTTTCCATCCGCTGCAACGGCTGGTACAGAAAACTCGCTGGCTTGGCAAACAGTCGTGGGAACCGGCGGAACAGGGCACGTTGTTCACGGAAATCGCGGTGCTCGAAGAGGAACTCAGCAAGGCGTCTGGCCTGATAACCGGCATGCTGGATGAGCAAAAGCAGCGAATTGAAAAAGATAAAGATACCGGCGTTCTGACTCGCGAAGGCTTTTTGAACGAGCCGACGCTGTATGACGGCCGCAATTTATTAGTGATGATCCGCGTGACTAACTTCCGCGATATGCGCAGCACATTGGGCCATGCGTACGCCAGGAATTTTGTTCGCTTCTTTGCGCAGAGCCTGATTCAGCTTGCGCCCGCGGAGAGCATTTTTTGCCGCTACTCAGAAGACTTATTCATCGTGACGTTCCCGGGTCACAACGAGCAAAAAGATATCGATACCTATTGGGGGCTGATCTCGTCGTTGTTCCAGGATACGCCAACCCGACAAATTCATGACGTTCAGGAAGACGCGTCACACGTTTTCACCGGTCAGGGCGGGGCGGTGCTGGAGACCATCACCCGAGGCAATCTGGTCGATTGCATGATGAATGCAGGCCTGGCGTTGCAGCAAATCCGCACCGGCTCCAATCGCGAATATGTGCTGTTCACCCCGGAGATGCGGGAAAGCGAACTCAACAATATCCGCATGTTCCAGGCGCTGCGTGAGGCCCTGATGAACAATGGATTCCATCTGGTCCTGCAGCCGATTGTCGAGCTGGACAATACCGACACCTTTACGGAAGGTGAGTGTCTGATTCGCTGGCAATCAGCCGAGCTTGGTTTCGTACCGCCGGACGTGTTTATCGGCCTGGCAGAGCGCACCGGCACCATTATCCGTCTGGGCCGTTGGATTATCGAAGAAGCCTGTCGTGAACTGGCGGCGTTTATCGCTCGCGGTGCGCCGGAAGACTTTAAGCTGCACATCAATATTTCGGCGGTGCAGCTCCAGCAGACCGATTTCTCCTCGCACCTGTTGACCTGTATCCAGCATAACGGGCTTATCAACAGCAATATTTGTCTGGAAATCACCGAAAGCGTGCTGCTGCAAAACAGCAAAAAGGTCATTGAAACGCTTAACTATCTGCGCCGTCTGGGGCTGTCTGTCGCCATTGATGATTTTGGCAGCGGCTATTCAAGCCTGTCCTATCTGCATTTGCTGCCTTTCGATTGCCTGAAGATCGACCGCGATTTTGTGAAAGGTGTGCTGGATGACCATAAGAGTGAGGCCATCATTTCGTCGGTGATTATGCTGTCGCAATCCTTCGGCGTACCGCTGGTTGCTGAGGGGATTGAGACCGTGGAAATGGGAGAAAAACTCGAGTCGATGGGATGTGTGAAAGCGCAGGGGTATTACTACTCGCGCCCACAGCTGTTCTCGGCTTGGGTACCGCAGGATGGGGTGATTACGGTGAAGGCTAACGGGTAAGCGCTATGAAAAATTCGCATCAGCTTAAATCAGAGAAGAAGCTATTTTTGATCGTGCTTTCGGTGATGTTACTCATCGCGAATGCGTTCTCTTTTTATATTTCGTTTTCCACGGCCAGAACCAATATTGAACTGGTTACGTCCCGCGTGGTGCGCCTGATAACTAAAGATACGCAGAATAACAGAAGCATGGCATCTGACCTGAGTTCGATGCTGCAACTGCCTGACAGTATGCTGAACCAAAGCCTGGGCATCGATATCAAAAGATTAACCGGCACAATGAATGAACGACTGAGCGACAGCGAGTTGCCTGCGTGGAAAACGGATATCGACGATGTTCACCGTAAAAAATTCACCATTCTGCGCTCGTTCTGGCGTAATTTCAGTGCTGCCAATAAGTCACGATTTACGACCTACTACACCGACGGTGACACCGGGTACTACTACGTTTTCAACAACGAAAAAGCGGTTAAAATTCAGGGGGCTAATCCCCACTTTCGGCTTTCCGGTTATATCGAAACAACCTCTTCTCTGCTGAGAAGCAATCGGGGGTTTGTGGTACCGGAACTGTTTGTGAGCAATGTTTACGACGATGCCTTTTCGAAATTACCGACGATCACTATCGGCAGCCCGGTGGTGATTAAAGATTTCAGCGGGCAGGGCAGCCGAATGTCCGGGATTATCGCTATCGATTACACCCGGGACGACCTGGCCGTTCTGTTCCGCGATGCCTTCGATGAGCTGAGTCTCGCCAACTCCGGGTATGACATTCGTATTCATAGCCAGAAAGGTAATGATATCGAGATGAACATCTTCCCGGACAACGGTTCGTGGCTCGAGTTTAATCTCGGGGATATCAAGCTGGTAAATGGTTTCTGCCTGAGTACGCAGGTAAGCTTTATCGAACTGCTGCGCATTAAGCTGGCAGGTTTTCTAATCTGTAACATCATCATGCTGTTTTTCTTTGTCATCTTCACACGCTCGCACAAAAGAATTGAGCAGATGATGGATAAACTCACCACCGATTCCCTGACCGAAGCGTTGTCGCGGGAAGGCGGTAAAATCGTGACGGAAAATATTCCCAGCAGCCGCAGTACGATTCTGGTTGCCATAGATTTGAATGATTTCAAACCGATTAACGACACCTGGGGCCACCATGCGGGAGATGAGGCGCTTATCTTCTTTGCTAAGTATTTACTGAAATCCGTGCGTCAGGGCGATCATCTGATCCGAATGGGTGGCGATGAGTTTATTCTGTTATTACAGAATACGACCATTGCGCAGGCGCGTAAGATGATGGAAAAGCGGGCTGCGGAGCTCTCTTATTTCCCATTTGAAAATTCAATGATTCCATTATCGTTCTCTTACGGCATCAGTGAACTGACGCATGGTTTTACCGAGAGCTATAAAAAAGCGGATGAAGAACTGTACGAAATGAAAAAGCAGCGCAAAGGCCAAATGGACGCGTTACAGCCTGCGGTTTAACTTTCGAGACGTCAAAACACGCTATTAGTGAAATAAGCGATGTTCCTGCCTAAAGGCCGCATACGATGCGGCCTTTTTTCATTTACATTCAAATATATATTAATGAAGTGTCATACTTATTCACTGCGCATTCCGGGATAATATCCACGTTTACTTAAAGGATATTAACAATGAACAAAATGACCCGTATTGCGCTGCTGACTGCTTCCCTGATTGGTTTCACTGGCGTTGCCCAGGCTGCAAACACCGAGGTTGCTCCGGCACCTTCTCAGGATCCCATCGTTCAGCATCTGAAGCTGACTAACGATCAGGTCGCAAAAATCAAAAGCCTGCATGACGAAATGGAAAAAAGCGTTGAACAGGTGTCCATGAAAGACGTGAAAGATGGCGCACTGATTGACGTTATCCACTCTGGCAAATGGGATGAGCAGGCGGTGAAAACCCAGCTCGACGCGTTCAGCAAAGTTGAGCAGCAGACCCGTTACTACCGCGTGAAGTACTACTTCGATCTGAACCAGGTTCTGACGCCAGAACAGCGTAAGCAGATCCAGGACGATTTGATTCAGTCCATCAATAACTAAGTAAAAAACCCGCGTTTAGCGGGTTTTTTATTGAGGCCTGGCACAACTCTTGTGCCAGCCTGACTTCTGCTTTTACACCGGTAAATCTATCAGCAAAGCGCGCAGCGGCGTATCAGCGACCAGCGTAAGGTTAGCCTCGTCACGAATAAATGCGCCATCACCACAAGTTAATCCTTCCCGCTCTTCCTGCGGCGTCACCGCGTGAACGGTGCCGTGAATGGATTGCAGATACGCGCGTGGCCCGTGCAGCTGGAAGCTTAGCTGTTCGCCTTTGTTCAGCTGAATATGGTGAACCCACACCTGCTGGCGAAGTAGCAGACTGTTCTGGCTGCCGTCGGGTGAAGCGATAAGCTGCTGCGCGGTGTCGGTCAGTTCGAGCTTTTGCATCGACGCGTTCTCCCGCTGTGGGCAGGCATCGAGCCAGAGCTGCATCCGCGTCAGCGACTTCTCTTTGCTAAGGTTGTGCTCGCTGTAGCTGGTGCCTGGCTGGGTGGCAATCAGCAGCGCTTCGCCCGCTTTGGCCTGAACGTGATTCCCTTCGCTGTCACGATACTCGGCTTCCCCTTCCAGAATGATATTCAGGATATCGACCTTCGGATAGGTGCGAGGCTGGAACGACGCGCCTGGCCCGAGTACTTCCTGATTCAGAACGCGCAGGGAAGCGTACCCCAGCAGTTTCGGGTCGAAATAGTGTCCGAAGGAGAAGGTGTATCGCGCCTGCAGCCAGCCGAAATCGGCTTGTCCGCACTGTTTGGCTGTTCGGGTAGTAATCATATTCTTGACCTCTCTTTACACTAAACAATGGTAAAGGTATGGACGCTGCATTGTTAGCCAGATATTCTGCCGGGTATGTTCAAATTTCCTGAATGAGAACGCCATGGCTAAAGAGAGAGCATTGACGCTGGAAGCGTTAAGAGTAATGGACGCTATCGACCGGCGAGGCAGTTTTGCTGCCGCCGCCGATGAGCTAGGGCGCGTCCCGTCTGCGCTGAGCTACACCATGCAGAAGCTGGAAGAAGAACTCGACGTGGTGTTGTTTGACCGTTCAGGTCATCGCACAAAATTCACCAATGTTGGGCGAATGCTGCTGGAACGCGGCCGGGTGTTGCTGGAAGCTGCCGATAAATTGACCACCGACGCCGAAGCGCTGGCGCGCGGTTGGGAAACGCATCTGACGCTGGTCGCGGAAGCGCTAGTGCCGACCCCAGAGCTGTTCCCGCTGATTGAAAAGCTGGGGCTGAAAGCCAACACGCAGTTGTCGATCATCACCGAAGTATTGGCCGGTGCCTGGGAGCGTCTGGAGCAGGGCCGAGCGGATATCGTGATCGCCCCGGATATGCATTTTCGTTCCTCGTCCGAGATCAATTCCCGCAAGCTGTATTCAGTCCTGAACGTCTACGTTGCCGCGCCGGATCACCCGATTCATCAGGAGCCGGAGCCATTATCAGAAGTGACGCGCGTGAAATATCGCGGCGTGGCGGTGGCGGATACCGCCCGTGAGCGCCCGGTGCTCACCGTACAGCTGCTGGACAAGCAGCCGCGTCTGACGGTCAGCACCATCGAAGATAAGCGTCAGGCGTTATTAGCGGGGCTTGGCGTGGCGACAATGCCGTATCCGCTGGTCGAGCAGGATATCGCCGAAGGACGATTACGGGTAGTTAGCCCGGAATACACCAGTGAAGTCGATATTATTATGGCGTGGCGACGTGACAGCATGGGTGAAGCAAAAGCCTGGTGTCTGCGTGAAATTCCAAAGCTGTTTGCCAAAAAATAGCCGATGCCAGAGCGCCCGGCGGCATAAACGCGCCGGGCCTACGGCGACACAATGTAGGCCTGGTCAGCGGAGCGCCACCAGGCACTGTTTTTGCTTTACGGGATCCGCTTAGGATCCGGTCCGAAGCGGTTTTCACCCGGCGTGCCGTTCTGGCAGTTAAACACCAGGATCACCACCCAACCAATGACGGGGATCAGTAGCAGCAACAGCCACCACGCCGAACGATCGGTGTCATGCAGACGACGGAACTGCACGGCCCACGTCGGGATCAGCACCAACAGACCATAAATGCTTGCCAGGACGCCTTCACCGCTGACGCGTTCCAGACCGAGTATTTTATCGATAATACTCAGCACCCCGGCCAGTACGAAGCTCACCAGCACGAACATCCAATATTCTTTCCGGCGCGCGCGGCCGCCAAACCCGATGTAATTTTTGAGTACTTTTAGATACCAGTCCATTTTCCTTGCCTCTGTAATCAGTCAATCACTTGTTTTCTAAGCGATCGAGGTAAGGATAGATGCAAAGTATGAATTAAAAAAGGACATCCTTTGATGTCCTTAATAATTAGCGGAAGCGCACGTCACGTCCGTGAGGTTCATCAAGATCCTGCCACGGACCCATCGAAATGATCCCCGTCGGGTTAATGGTCTTATGACTGCGGTAATAGTGATGACGAATGTGGTCGAAATTCACCGTTTCCGCCACGCCCGGCAGTTGATAGATATCGCGCAGGAAACCGTACAGATTCAGGTAATCACTGATGCGGTGCTTATCGCATTTGAAATGGGTGACATACACCGGATCGAAACGCACCAGCGTGGTCCACAGACGAATATCCGCCTCGGTTAACTGGTTGCCGGTCAGATAACGGTGCTGGCCGAGGATTTGCTCCACGCGAGCCAGCGCTTCGAAGACTTTCGTCACCGCTTCGTCGTAGGCATCCTGGCTGGTGGCAAACCCAGCTTTGTAGACACCGTTGTTGATGCTGTCGTAAATCCAGTCGTTCAGCTCGTCAATCTGTGGACGCAGCGCCTCAGGGTAATAATCTCCGGCACGAGCGCCGAGACCGTCAAATGCCGTATTCAGCATGCGGATGATTTCCGCGGATTCATTGCTGACGATGGTGTGGTTCTTTTTGTCCCACAGCACCGGCACCGTGACGCGCCCGGTATATTGCGGGTCGGCATGCAAATACAGCTGATAGAGAAATTCGTTCTGATACAGCGTGTCGCCGGTCGCGCCGGGGAAGCTGTCGTCAAAGGTCCAGCCGTTTTCATACATCAGCGGGTTGACCACCGACACATCGATAAACGATTCCAGGCCTTTTAACGCGCGCATAATCAGCGTGCGATGTGCCCACGGGCATGCGAGGGAAACGTATAAGTGATAGCGGTCTTTTTCAGCCGCAAAACCGCCTTCTCCGGAGGGACCAGGCGCGCCGTCGGCGGTCAGCCAATTGCGATACGCCGAAACAGAACGTTTGAATCGTCCCCCGGTAGATTTGGTGTCGTACCAGGTGTCATGCCAGACGCCGTCAATCAGTTGTCCCATGATTCTCTCTCCTTCAAAATGACAAAAGCGAGGGATTTCCCTCGCTTTACGCTTCAATCAGTATAGCGGGCTTACCACTTTTTGTTCAGCACGCGGTCAATACTGAACGCGCCCGGACCGGTAATAGCCAGCAGCAGGAAACCGCCAGCGATGGTCAGGTTTTTCATGAACATCAGTGAGTTCACGCCTTCAGCAAAGTTGCTGTGGAAGAGAAACGCGGTCAGCAGTGTAAAACCTGCGGTGAACAGCGCGGTGGTGCGGGTCAGGAAGCCGAACAGAATCGCCAGACCGCCGCCGAATTCGAGCAGAATAGTCAGTGGCAGCAGCGCACCCGGAACGCCCATCGCTTCCATGTACTGCTGGGTGCCCGCATAACCGGTGATTTTGCCCCAGCCTGCAGTGATAAACAGCACTGGCATCAGAATACGCGCGACCAGAACACCAACATCTTCTAATTTTTTCATTTTACTCTCCATCAAACCACGCAGGCGGCATTATTCATTTATTGTGCAAATTCGCGGGGATACCGCGGGTTCGCTGTCGATGGAAAGGAGTGTAATCGTGACGGAGGGGGATTGTTAGCAAGGAAAACTGTCGATCTTCTTCAAAGATATTGAGTATTCATTCGGGAAGGAAAAACGGGAAGAGTGCCCGGCGGACAGGCGTCGCCGGGCAGAGTGCGGTCAGTGGCGTAGTTGCTGCTGGCGCATCGTGCTTTTCACCAGACGCCATGCGCTCCAGGCGCCGAAGCCGCGACGGCCCCAGCGCACCAGGAACCGCGGATTGCGTACTGACCAAATAGCCATGACGCTACTGCCGACCAGCGCCCAGGCGCGCAGGCTCAGCAGCGTGTTCCAGCCACGATCGTAGACATCAGTGGCTTCAACCCAGTCACGACGGCTGGCGGACAGGTCCAGCCGTTGCTGTTGGATTTTGCTCAGCAGATACGCTTTACGCTTCTGCAGTTCCACTTTGCTACTCACGTTCATCATCCTCAAGCAGCGCCCGATCGTTCGCCAGTTCGTTGCGGGTATGGCGCAGCAGCGTTGAGCGCCGCGCTTTTCGCAGCGTCCAGACGGCGCCGATAAGCGCCAACAGGAGCAGGACGGCAGTGGTGGCAATCATGGCGTTCAGCCGGTATTGCGGATCGATGGCCCAGATAATCAGCACCATCAAACTCATCAGCCCGAATGCCGCGAACAGCATGGTCAGGCCGAGCATCAGCAGCATCTGGAAAAGGTTCGCTTTCTCCTCTTCCAGCTCAGCGACTGCCAGTCGCAGGCGCGTCTCCACCATGTCGACCATGATGGTGACAATGCGCTGGCCGATGCCGAAAACGCTTTTTCCCGGCCCGTTTGAGTGATGTGAGTCAGCCATAATTAACGACGCGACAGCAGCACACCCAGCACCACCCCAACGGCCGCACCGATACCCACGCCGGTCCATGGGTTATCACGCACGTATTCGTCAGCGCGTGCTGCGGCTTCACGAGTTTGTTTGGCAAGGGCATCGCTGGTTTCACCCAGACGGTGGCGGCTATCTTTCAGCGCGCGCTCTGCTTTGCTGCGCAGTTTGCCAAGTTCTTCTTTCGACTTGTCTGAGGAGGAGTTCAGCACCTCTTCCAGGGTATCCGCCAAGGATTTCAGTTCGTCACGCAGATGTTCTGAGGTGTTATCTTTCGCCATGATGTTGTTCTCCAGTGTAATTCGTTAGACTTCCATTGAATCAATAGTCACGAGACTCCAGCGCTTTCAGTTGTTGCTGCGCTTCAGTGAGCTTGTGCTCACGCTTACTGATTTTGTCCGCGTCGCCCTTGGTTTTGGCTTCATCAAGGTCGTGGCGACGTTCGGTGATTTCTTCTTTCTGTTCGGCAATTTTCTTTTGGTGATCGGCCCGAAGCTTGCTGTCGCTGCAGTTGTCTTTTACTTCCCGCAGCGCTTTGTTCAGACCGTCAATGCGGCTCTGGTTATGGTGCTTTTCGGCGTAATGAATTTCTCGCTGAATGTCCTGTTCCTTCTCCTGACACGGCGTTGACGCAAATGCGCCAGCGCTCATTGTCACCAGGCCCAAAGCCAGAAAAATGCGGTATTTCATCGGTTAAACCTTCCCTTGTGTTGTGGGCTCGTTCTGACAGTGCCCCACTCAATCGACGAGATGATGCGGGTGACTTCCGCTTACTCAATGATAGTAAGTAAACGCGAAATCACCAAAGTCTGTGAAAAGATTCAGAATCCTGGAAGGGTTTAACCGAACCGGTGCGGAGTGTCGCGAAGGCGGGAGAGCCACTGTGGGGCCAGCGAGTCTTCATCATCGAGCTGAGCGATGATGTAACCGTGGGGCAGGGTTCTGTCCAGCACCTCTTTGGCGGCGGCGCTCTGGTCGCTGGATTCAAACTTAATCACTAAAGCATCATTTTGCGGGGTGATGCTCTTAAAGCGGATGCCGTTAGCATCCAGATGATGCCAGACGGAGAAACCGTCAGGCATGCTGATATTGGCGCTGACCGGACGAATGGCCAGCGACGACTCGCGTTGCTGTATTGCGGCCCAGAACCAGAGCAGGGCGCAGAGCATGAGCAATGCGCCGAGACTAATACTGAATCGGCGAAGGGTAACGTTTCGCAATCCCATGCCTAGCTCCGGTTACCGTATTTTTTCTTCACCAGTACGACCAGCGACCCGACCAGACCAATGACCAGCAGCACAACCGGCAGCAGCATCAGGCAGGACATCAGCGCATCTTCGTATTTCAGGAACACCGGGGTTTTTCCCAGCAGATAACCGAGCGACGTCAGGATAAGCACCCACAACAGGCCGCTCATCCAGTTAAAGAACTGGAAACGGGCGCTGCTCAGACCGGACAGACCGGCGATGGTGGGCAGCAGCGTGCGCACAAAGGCGATAAAGCGCCCGACCAGCAGCGCGGATAACCCGTGCTTATGGAACAGATGATGTGCGCGCTGGTGGTAATGGGCGGGCAGGTGCGAAAGCCAGTTCTGCACAATGCGCGTATTCCCGAGCCAGCGGCCCTGAATGTAGCTCACCCAGCAGCCGAGGCTGGCGGCGGTGGTCAGCAGCAGCACCGTTTGCGGGAAGCCCATCGCGCCTTTGGCAATCAGGACGCCGACGAGAACCAGCAGGCTGTCGCCCGGTAAAAAGGCAGCAGGTAATAATCCGTTCTCTAAGAAAAGGATCATGAACAACACGAAATAGAGCATGCCTATCATGGAGGGGTTGGCAAGGGTTTCGAAATCCTGGCTCCATAAGGCATTGAGTAATTGGGTTAACAGTTCCATTCACGATTCCTGGTACATCGATTAATGTCACGCCTGAACGCGTTTTTCTGCCGGACGTCAGTTGTTATTGATTGATTATGGACGCTGGCAACACGCTCTGAACTTATCCATGTTTACGCGAATCAGGCACGCCCGACTCGCCAACGACAAAATGCATCTAAGTGTAACAAAGGCTCTGGATTAACGTCACAGAAATTGCAGTTTGTTGCGGTTTGATTTTGCTGTGTGGAGAGGGGAGTGGCGAGGGATTTTACACAGGCTGACACTATAGTGGATTTACTTACCCCCGATGAGCGATCGGGGGTAGGGAAAATCTTACTTCGCGCCGTTGGCGGCGGTATCGAGATGCACCACCGGATTGTCTGCAAACATATAGCGGTCAGCGTTGAATTCGAAATCATCGCTGGTTTCGTTAAACAGCATCAGCTTGGTGTTTTCCAGATGCTGCCACATCGCCAGTTTTGCCGCGTGTGGGTCTTTGCGGATCAGCGCTTTGAGAATTTGGTCATGATCGTCACACCAGTTATCCACCGTGCGCAGATCGATATGGTCGTGAAGTTTTTTCCAGTACGGGTTATGCACGCGCTGGGTCCACATTTTTTCGACAATCGCCGCCAGCGCGGTGTTTTGCGTCGCCAGGGCAACCTGGACGTGGAACTGGAGATCCCATTCGGAGTCGCGGAAGCATTTCTCTTTGCGCGCACTCTCCTGGATTTCCATCAGCTTCATGATGTCCTGCTTCGTCACCTGAGTGGCGGCGAACTCGGCAATGTTACTTTCGATAAGCTGACGGGCCTGAAGCAGCTCGAATGGGCCATAGTTGGCGAACTCAAGGGATTCGTCCGGCGCCTGGTAATGCTTCGCGGTGCTGGAAATGACATGAATACCGGAGCCTTTGCGTACTTCAACGTAGCCTTCGACTTCCAGCATGATAATGGCTTCACGAACCACCGTGCGGCTGACATTCTTCTCGTCGGCAATAAAACGTTCCGCAGGCAGTTTGTCGCCCACAAGATAAACGCCTTGCTCGATGCGATTTTTCAGATCAGCGGCAAGCTGTTGATATAAACGGCGTGGTTCCGTGATTTGCATATGCGCTCCAGGCAGGGTACGGCATGAAGATTTGTTATACCACTTTTACGGAAAATTCTCCACCGTTCTTAACGGCAAAAAGCCGCCCGGAAGGCGGCTTTCAAGCAGGTATGGCAAGGGTTAGCTCTGCGTTGCTGTCCCGCCAACGGCGTGTGTGGTTTCGGCTGCCGGTTTGTTCTGCAGCACGGTCCAGATAACGACGGCACCAATCAGGTCGAACACCGCCAGTACCGCAAACAGTGGGCTGAAGCCCAGCGTATCGGCCAGCGCACCGACGACTAATGCAAACAGCGTACTTGCTGTCCAGGCCGCCATACCGGTCAGGCCGTTCGCCGTCGCCACTTCGTTACGACCAAAGACGTCGGAAGACAGGGTAATCAGCGCCCCGGACAGTGACTGGTGAGCAAAGCCACCGACGCACAGCAGGGCAATCGCCACGTACGGGCTGGTGAACAGGCCAATCATGCCAGGACCAATCATCAGAACCGCACCCATGGTGACGACCAGCTTACGGGAAACAATCAGGTTCACGCCGAACTTACGCTGGAACAGCGGTGGCAGATAGCCGCCAACGACACAGCCGAGGTCAGCAAACAGCATTGGCATCCACGCAAACATCGCAATGTGTTTCAGGTCAAAGCCATAGACTTTAAACATGAACAGCGGGATCCAGGCGTTGAACGTTCCCCAGGCCGGTTCAGCCAGGAAACGTGGCAGCGCGATACCCCAGAACTGGCGGTTACGGATAATCTGCCAGGCCGACATTTTTTTGCCGTTATCGGTCTGATGCTGTGCTTCCTGACCCCCGATGATGTACTCACGTTCTTCATCGGACAGTTTTTTCTGGTCACGTGGGTGTTTGTAGAAAATCAGCCAGGCCATTGCCCATGCGAAGCTCAGGACGCCGGAGATAATGAACGCCATCTGCCAGCTGTGCATGACGATAGCCCACACCACCAACGGAGGCGCAATCATCCCGCCAATGGAAGAGCCGACGTTGAAGTAGCCCACGGCAACAGAACGTTCTTTTGCCGGGAACCACTCGGAGCTGGCTTTCAGGCCTGCCGGGATCATCGCTGCTTCAGCTGCACCAACGGCACCACGGGCGACAGCCAATCCACCCCAGCTGCTTGCCAGTGCGGTCGCGCCGCAGAAACATGCCCACAGAACGGCGAACATCGCGTAGCCGACTTTGGTGCCTAACAGGTCCAGTACGTAGCCTGCGACCGGCTGCATAATGGTGTAAGCAGCGGAATAGGCGGCAATGATATAGGAGTATTGCTGTGTGGAAATATGCAGTTCCTGCATTAAGGTCGGCGCAGCGGCCGCCACGGTGTTACGAGTGAGGTAACCGAGCACGGTGCCCAGCGTCACCAGTGCAATCATGTACCAACGTAACCCTTTAATCTTACGCATGTAAAACCTCGTCATTTTGTTTTATCCGCACATCGCGCGGTCATCTTCCTGGGGGGAGGAGGATGTTTAAGTAACGGGGGGCGTAACAGATTTCCTGTAACGGCCCGAACCTTGCCATTAGTCATCCTGCGAATTCGGTATCCGTACCGGCCAATTCCGACGAATGAATCATCGGTATGCATTCCTTCCGCTGATAGGTTGCGACGGGGCAAACGATAACTTGTCATACAACTTTAAAAGGTGAGAACCGTCACAAATGCTGGAATAACCGTAGGGTCTTTATTTTCGCCGCGGAGAGCCAGTATTGGCGCGGCCTGGCGAAGGCTTAGGTTCTTTCTTGGTACTTTTTTTGTTGGCTTTTATTGATCTGACTCACGAAAAAATCTTCAGTGACTGGAAATTGGTGTGATAACTTTGCAGCATTGCAGTTAAGCATCTGACGCACTCTTTTAGAGGAAGACGATAATGACTCCGTTTATGACCGAAGATTTCCTGCTCGACACCGAATTTGCCCGCCGTCTGTACCATGACTACGCCAAAGACCAGCCGATTTTCGACTACCACTGCCACCTTCCGCCGCAGCAGGTTGCCGAAAATTACCGTTTCAAAAACCTGTATGACATCTGGCTGAAAGGCGATCACTACAAATGGCGTGCGATGCGCACCAACGGCGTGGCTGAACGTCTGTGTACCGGCGACGCCTCTGATCGTGAAAAATTTGATGCGTGGGCCGCTACCGTGCCGCACACCATCGGCAATCCGCTGTATCACTGGACGCACCTCGAGCTGCGTCGTCCGTTTGGCATTACCGGCAAACTGCTGTCGCCGAGCACTGCCGACGAGATCTGGAACCAGTGCAACGATCTGCTGGCGCAGGATCAGTTCTCCGCGCGCGGGATCATGAAGCAGATGAACGTGAAGATGGTCGGCACCACCGACGATCCGATTGATTCGCTGGAACATCACGCCACCGTGGCGAAAGACACCAGCTTCGACGTAAAAGTGCTGCCGAGCTGGCGCCCGGACAAAGCCTTCAACATCGAACAGGCCACCTTCAACGATTACATGGCGAAGCTGGGTGAAGTCTCTGATACCGACATCCGTCGCTTCAGCGATCTGCAAACGGCGCTGGGCCGTCGGCTGGATCACTTTGCCGCTCACGGTTGTAAAGTGTCGGATCACGCGCTGGACGTGGTGCTGTTTGCGGAAGCCTCTGAAGCTGAACTGGACGCTATTCTGGCGCGTCGCCACTCCGGCGAAGCCCTGAGCGAGCGTGATGTGGCGCAGTTTAAAACTGCGGTGCTGGTCTGGCTCGGTGGCGAATATGCCCGTCGCGGCTGGGTGCAGCAGTACCACATCGGTGCGCTGCGCAATAACAACCAGCGTCAGTTCAAACTGCTGGGCGCAGATGTGGGCTTCGACTCCATCAACGACCGTCCGCTGGCGGAAGAGCTGTCAAAATTACTGAGCAAGCAGAACGAAGAAAACCTGCTGCCAAAAACCATTCTGTACTGCCTGAACCCGCGCGATAACGAAGTGCTCGGCACCATGATCGGCAACTTCCAGGGTGAAGGGATGCCGGGCAAAATGCAGTTCGGTTCCGGCTGGTGGTTCAACGATCAGAAAGACGGCATGGAGCGTCAAATGACCCAGCTGGCGCAGCTCGGCCTGCTGAGCCGCTTTGTCGGCATGCTGACCGACAGCCGCAGTTTCCTGTCCTATACCCGCCATGAATACTTCCGTCGCATCCTTTGCCAGATGATCGGGCGTTGGGTCGCTGCGGGCGAAGCGCCGGCGGATATTCAGCTGCTGGGCGAGATGGTGAGAAATATTTGCTTTAACAATGCGCGTGATTACTTCGCCATTGAACTGAACTAATGCCCGAGGTTGGTTGATATGCAATACATCAAAATCCATTCGCTGGACAATGTGGTCGTCGCGCTGGCTGATATCGCCGCGGGGCAGGAAGTGACCGTGGAAGGTCAGACGGTACGCCTGCAGTCTGACGTCGTGCGCGGGCATAAGTTTGCTCTGTTCGCGATTGCGAAGGGTGAAAACGTCGTCAAATATGGATTGCCGATTGGTCATGCGCTGACGGATATTGCGCCAGGGGAACACATTCATTCCCACAACACGCGGACCAATCTCAGTGATTTGGACGAGTACAGCTATCAACCAGACCTTCAGGCAGAGCTGAGCCAGGCAGGCGATCGCGACGTACAGATTTATCGTCGTGCGAACGGTGAAGTTGGCGTTCGTAACGAGTTGTGGATCCTGCCGACGGTGGGCTGCGTGAACGGGATCGCGCGTCAAATTCAGAATCGTTTTCTGAAAGAGACCAACGATGCCGAAGGCACCGACGGCGTATTCCTGTTTAGTCACACCTATGGCTGTTCGCAGTTGGGTGACGACCACATCAACACCCGTACCATGCTGCAAAATATGGTGCGCCATCCGAATGCCGGAGCGGTGTTGGTGATAGGCCTCGGTTGTGAGAACAACCAGGTTGATGCGTTCCGTGAAACGCTGGGCGAATTTGACGCCGACCGCGTTCACTTCATGATTTGCCAGAAGCAGGACGACGAAGTGGAGGCGGGCCTTGAAGAACTGCATCAGCTTTATGACGTAATGCGTCACGACAAACGCGAACCGGGCAAACTCAGCGAGCTGAAGTTTGGCCTGGAATGCGGCGGTTCCGACGGCCTGTCGGGCATCACCGCCAACCCCATGCTGGGGCGTTTCTCTGATTATGTGATTGGCAACGGCGGCACCACCGTTCTGACCGAAGTGCCGGAAATGTTCGGCGCCGAGCAGATCCTGATGAGCCACTGCCGCGACGAAGCCACGTTTGAAAAGACCGTCACCATGGTCAACGATTTCAAACAGTACTTCATCGCGCACAACCAGCCTATTTACGAGAACCCATCGCCGGGCAACAAAGCGGGTGGGATAACGACGCTGGAAGAGAAATCGCTCGGCTGCACGCAGAAAGCGGGCTCCAGCCAGGTGGTTGACGTGCTGCGCTATGGCGAGCGCCTGAAAACCCACGGCCTCAACCTGCTGAGCGCCCCGGGTAACGATGCGGTCGCGACTAGCGCACTGGCCGGGGCAGGCTGTCACATGGTGCTGTTCAGCACCGGGCGTGGCACGCCGTACGGCGGTTTTGTCCCGACGGTGAAAATCGCCACCAACAGCGAGCTGGCAGCGAAGAAAAAGCACTGGATTGACTTTGATGCCGGGCAGCTTATCCACGGCAAAGCGATGCCGGAGGTGCTGACTGAATTTGTCGATACCATCGTGGAATTCGCCAACGGCAAGCAAACCTGTAACGAAAAGAATGATTTCCGTGAACTGGCTATCTTTAAGTCTGGCGTCACGCTCTAATCCTCGCTAAGCTAAAACGGCGTTTCATAAATGAAGCGCCGTTTCTTTTTCTGTGTCATCCAAAGGATTTACCATGACCGCGTATTGGCTAGCCCAGGGCGTTGGAGTCATCGCCTTTCTGGTAGGTATCACGACGTTTATCAACCGCGATGAACGCCGATTCAAAACGCAGCTTTCCCTCTACAGCGCCATTATCGGCGTACATTTCTTCCTGATGGGCGCGTTTCCCGCAGGCTCCAGCGCGATGCTCAATGCCGTCCGAACCCTGATCACCTTACGCACCCGCAGCCTATGGGTCATGACGCTGTTTATCGTGCTGACCGCCGGGATTGGCCTGGCCAAGTTTCATCATCCCATGGAACTGCTGCCGGTGGCCGGGACGCTGGTCAGCACCTGGGCATTGTTCCGCTGTCAGGGTCTGACGATGCGCTGCATCATCTGGTGCTCAACGGCCTGTTGGGTGGCGCATAACTTCTGGCTCGGTTCGATTGGTGGCACGCTGATTGAGGGGAGTTTTCTGGTGATGAACGGGCTGAACATTATCCGCTTCTGGCGAATGCAGAAACGCGGGATCGATCCGTTTAAAGTGGAAAATGAGATTCAGACAGAGTTACAGGAAGAAAGCCCTTCCACTCGCTAGCGGAAGGGCTGGATAAAGCAGAGGATTAACCGCGCAGCGCGTCTTTCGCCAGACGCTCATCGTCAGCGATGCAGGCCGCGGCGGTGAACAGCACGTCAGTCGAAGAGTTCAGCGCCGTTTCGCAGGAATCCTGCAGCACGCCGATGATAAAGCCGACGGCAACAACCTGCATCGCCACATCGTTCGGAATGCCAAACATGTTACACGCCAGTGGGATCAGCAGCAGCGAACCGCCAGCTACGCCCGAGGCGCCACAGGCACACAGGGCCGCAACCACGCTCAGCAGCAGCGCCGTTGGCAGGTCAACCGGAATACCCAGCGTATGCACCGCCGCCAGCGTCAGCACGGTGATGGTGATCGCCGCGCCTGCCATATTGATGGTCGCCCCCAGCGGAATCGACACGGAATACGTATCGCGATCCAGATTCAGTTTTTCAGCCAGCGCCATGTTCACCGGAATGTTGGCGGCAGAGCTGCGGGTAAAGAAGGCATAAACGCCGCTTTCACGCAGGCACATCAGCACCAACGGATACGGGTTGCGGCGAATCTTCCAGAACACCAGCAGTGGGTTAATCACCAGCGCCACCAGCAGCATACAGCCGATCAACACCACCAGTAGATGGGCGTAGCCCCACAGCGTTTCGAAACCGGTGCTTGCCAGCGTAGACGCGACCAGGCCGAAAATGCCGATAGGCGCAAAGCGAATCACCACTCTCACCATAAAGGTGACGGCGTTAGACACGTCGTTAACCAGGTTTTTAGTGGTCTCATTGCCGTGACGGAGCGCGAAGCCCAGACCCACGGCCCACACCAGAATCCCGATGTAGTTAGCGTTCAGCAGCGCATCAATCGGGTTAGCTACCATGCTCATCAGCAGGCCGCGCAGCACTTCCACAATGCCAGACGGCGGGGTGATATCGGTCGCGCCGGTGCTCAGGTGCAGGGTGGACGGGAACACGAAGCTGAACAGCACTGCGGTCAGTGCGGCGGCAAAGGTCCCCAGCAGATACAGGAACAGGATTGGGCGAATACTGGTTTTCTGACCGTGCTGGTGGTTAGCGATAGACGCCATCACCAGCATCAGAACCAGCACCGGGGCCACGGCTTTCAGGGCGCCGACGAACAGCGTGCCGAACAGACCAACGGCTTCCGCGGCAGGCTTCGAAATCCAGGCCAGCAGAATACCCAGAACCAGGCCCACCAGAATTTGTTTTACGAGGCTGCCTTCAGCGAGACGCTGAAGCAAGCCAGAGGGGCGTTGCGTAGTCATTTAACTTTTCCTTCAGTCGTAATGTGGTTCCATCCCGGCGGCTCTGTGGTCGCATTTAACAGGATGTAACAAATGTTTGCATGGATGAGTATAAAGATGTTCTGGCTTCGGGAAAGGGGAAGCTGCTGAATATTTCGGATGGATCTGGTTTTTTAACTGATGCTTAACATTTAATTGACATAAACCACAAAAAAAACGGCCCGTCGAGAACGGGCCGTTTGACACATTTAAGGCTTATTTTGCGAGGTTCTTTTTGTCGTGCTGGTGGTTAACCCACATGTTAATCAGCAGCGTAAGCACCAGAATACCGAACACCACGCCCAGCGATATCGCGATAGGGATGTGATAGATGTCGATGAGCAGCATCTTGATGCCAATAAATACCAGGATAATCGACAGGCCATACTTCAGCATCGAGAAGCGCTCCGCCACGCCCGCCAGCAGGAAGTACATCGCACGCAGGCCGAGGATCGCGAACAGGTTCGACGTCAGCACAATGAACGGGTCAGTGGTGACTGCGAAGATAGCAGGAATGCTGTCTACCGCGAAAATCACATCACTCAGTTCGACGAGGATCAGCACCAGCAGCAGCGGCGTAGCGTACAGCAGACCGTTTTTGCGCACGAAGAAGTGTTCGTTTTCGATTTTATCGGTCATGCGCAGATGGCTGCGGATCCAGCGCACCAGCGGCTTGTCGCCAATACCCGCGTCGTCTTCCTTCGCCAGCGCCATTTTCACTCCGGTGAACAGCAGGAACGCGCCGAACACGTACAGCAGCCATTCGAACTGGGAAATCAGCCAGCTGCCGGTGAAGATCATGATCGTACGTAGCACAATCGCGCCCAGTACGCCGTAAATCAGCACCCGACGCTGCAACGCCGCTGGAACCGCAAAGTAGCTAAAGAGCATCAGCCAAACGAAGACGTTATCGACCGCCAGCGCTTTCTCAATCAGATAGCCGGTGAGGAACGCCATCGCCTGCGGGTCAGCCACCGCACGGCCCTGGGTTTGTGCGAGGTACCACCAGAAAGCGAGGTTAAACAGCAGCGACAACGTAACCCACACCAGCGACCAACTGGCCGCCTGTTTCATGGTCATGGTTTGCACGCCGCGCCGCCCTTGTAGCAGCAGATCAATCGCCAACATTATGACGACCACAACAGCAAATCCGCCCCAAAGTAATGGAGTTCCAACAGTGTTCATAATCTATCCCATAAGCAAAAAAAAAACGGCTAACGTCCAAAAGACGATAGCCGTTGCAGGATTTTTTGCTCGGACCTCGCCTTTCGGCAAGGTCTCACTTACAACAAAAAAGAAATCTACAGTAAATTTCTTTTCTGTTGCCCGGCAACCGGATGCTTTCGCATCGTAATGACGATCCACCGGCAAACAAGTTACTCCCCTTTGCATGTGACAAAATATTACAGGCCATTGATGGCGTCAATGGCCCATAACCTCTGTTTTACACAGCTTTACGCGGGAAGCGTTTCGTTCACACCGTCCGCCGGGAACACGACGCCGGTCTGACGACGAATTTCGGTGGCGAGTTTCGAGGTCGTGCGGCTCACCGCCAGCCCCGGATGATTCACTTCATTCTCTTCGACCAGACGCGCAAACAGTTCCGCTTCGTACAGCATGGTGTTGATGTGCTGTGGCTGAGTCAGATCCTGCGCTTTGCCGCCGCGTGGCACGAAGGAGACTTTCTGGCACTCGGAGATTTTCTCGATAACCAGCGAACCTTCTTCGCCCTGGATTTCGCTCGGCAGTACCGAATCGCTCACTTTGGAGTGTTGCAGGGTCACGCTGAAATCACCGTAATCCAGCACGACTACGCCGTGCGCATCGACACCGCTGTCCAGCAGTGTGGCGGTGGCGTGAACGCCGTGCGGTTCGCCCCACAGGGCAACGGCTGATGCGAGGCAGTAGAAACCGATATCCATAATCGAGCCGTTCGAAAACGCCGGATTAAAGGTGTTTGGGTTTTCGCCGTCGAGATAGCGCTGGTAGCGCGAGGAGTACTGGCAGTAGTTGATCAGCGCTTTACGCACTTTGCCCACTTTGCTCAGCGACTGCTGCAGCTGCAGGAAATTCGGCAGGCTGGCAGTCTTAAACGCTTCGAACAGCACCACCTGGTTTTCACGCGCCAGGGCAATCGCCGCTTCCACTTCCGCGATATTCGACGCCAGCGGCTTCTCGCAAATCACATGTTTTTTGTGGCTCAGAAACAGCTGGGTTTGCGGGAAGTGCAGGGAGTTCGGGCTGGCAATATACAGCGCGTCAATGGCATCGCTCTGCGCCATCTCCTCGAGAGAGGTAAAGAGGTGTTCAACCATATAATCGCTGGCGAAGCCCTGGGCTTGCTCGAGACTACGGGAATAAACGGCGGTGAGTTTGTATTTGCCGGTTTCATGGGCGGCATCGACAAACTGGCGGGTGATCCAGTTTGTGCCAATGACTGCGAAACGTATCATGAGAATTGACGTACTCCGAAAAAGGGGCCTTTTGCCACTTTAGCACGCCATGATGACAAAACCAGTGCGCGCTTACGCAGAACCCGGCAGCGAAAGTTGGGTCAGCCACAGACGAGTATCAAACTCCAGCTGGTGGTACTGCGGCTCCATATGACAGCAGAGCTGATAGAAGGCTTTGTTGTGATCTTTTTCTTTCAGATGTGCCAGTTCGTGGACCACGATCATCCGCAAAAAGGCTTCGGGCGACTGGCGAAAAACGGTGGCGACGCGAATTTCTGCTTTGGCTTTGAGCTTGCCGCCCTGGATACGGGAAATCGCGGTATGCAGTCCAAGGGCGTTATTCAGCACATGGATTTTGTTGTCGAACGCCACTTTGTTGATCGGCGGCGCGCTGCGCATATAGCGGTTTTTCAGGCTTTGGGTGAATTCCCACAACGCCTTATCGTTAGTGATGTCATGCTTGTCGGGATAGCGCTTTTCCAGCACTTCGCCGAGACGTTGTTCGGCAATCAGGGTGCGAACCTGGGCAAGGAGTTGCTCGGGATAACCGCTTAAATACGTCAGTTCGCTCATGCTTGTCTCGAATTCCACGAAAAAAAGGTATACTCACGCCCCCAATCAGGGGATATCACCGAATTTTACCATCCAGGAGGGCCGATGAGCCAATCAGACAACGGTTTTCGTTCACTGACACTAAAACGTTTCCCGGAAACGGACGACGTTAGCCCACTGCAAGCGTGGGAAGCGGCAGACGAGTATCTGCTGCAACAGTTGGACGGCACCGACATCAGCGGCCCGGTTCTCGTCTTTAACGATACCTTTGGCGCGCTGGCCTGTGCGCTGGCGGCGCACCAGCCGTACAGCATCGGCGACTCGTACTTAAGCGAACTCGCGACCCGCGAAAACCTGCGCTACAACGATATCGCGGAAAATAGCGTCACGTTTCGCGACAGCACCGGGGAATACCCGCCGGCTCCGGCCGTTGTGCTGATTAAAATCCCAAAAACGCTGGCGTTGCTGGAACAACAGCTGCGTGCGCTGCGTGACGTCGTGACGCCGGAAACCCGCATTATCGGCGGCGCGAAGGCGCGTGACGTACACAACTCCACGCTGGAGCTGTTCGAAAAAATCCTCGGCCCGACCACGACCACGCTGGCGTGGAAAAAAGCGCGTCTGATTAACTGCACCTTCAGCGCACCTGCGCTGGCGGATGTCCCGCAGGTACTCAGCTGGCCGCTGGAAGGCACTAACTGGACCATTCATAACCACGCGAACGTCTTCTCCCGTACCGGGCTGGACATCGGCGCGCGCTTCTTTATGGAGCATTTGCCGAAAGATCTGGAAGGCGAAATCGTCGACCTCGGCTGTGGCAACGGCGTCGTAGGCCTGAGCCTGCTGGAGCGTAACCCGCTGGCAAACGTCGTGTTTGTCGATGAATCGCCGATGGCGGTCTCTTCCAGCCGTTTGAACGTCGAAAGCAACATGCCGGAAGCGTTAGATCGTTGCGAGTTCATGATCAACAACGCGCTGTCGGGCGTTGAGCCATTCCGCTTCAACGCGATTCTGTGCAACCCGCCGTTCCACCAGCAGCACGCGCTGACCGATAACATCGCCTGGGAAATGTTCCATCACGCGCGTCGTTGTCTGAAGATCAACGGCGAGCTGGTGATTGTGGCCAACCGTCACCTCGACTATTTCCACAAACTGAAGAAGATTTTTGGCAACTGCACCACCGTCGCCACCAATCAGAAGTTTGTGGTGCTCAAAGCGGTGAAATTAGGGCGTAGTCGCTAGACGCGACACACCCTTAGCCCGATAGCCGCACGGCTGTCGGGTTTTTCCTGAAGCACTCTCGCAAAATATCAACTCCCCTCGCTACTTTCTGCAAATTCGCTAGTAAACCACCCGCCCGCAGGCCTACGTTAGGCACGTCTTTTATGATGTCATGTGTTGCCATGTTGGCAACTTGTGGTTACTCTTTCCTCAATTCGTCAACGGATGTGATGAAGAATGCACTTAATCGCTTTTAAGGCTTTAACGGATGCCGCAAAAAAATTTCCGCAGCATGAACAGGAGTTGTTGGAGCTGGGCGGAATGATCCATAAAGGATATTTTAAAACGCCGCAAAGCCTTAGAACGTTGTTTCCATCGCTGGATAATTTTAAATATCTGGATAAGTATTACGTGCTTAACCTTGGGCATAACGAGCTTCGTTTGGTCGCACTCATCTTTTTTGAAAGCCAGAAATTTTATGTCCGGCACATTTTTACGCACCGGGAATATGACATGTTTACAGCTATGCACCGTACAAAGGGGAAAAAATGATGGTGATTGCCGACATCCTGAAAGCAGGAAAAGCGCTATCTGCGGCAGCCCCGTTTCTGGCCGGAATCCATACACCTCAGCAGTATGAAGAAGCGCTTGAGTTCGTGGAGTATTTGTTGCTTAACGATCCTACGAACCCTTTGTTGGATACTGCCTGTAACCACATAACAGCCTATGAAAATTTGCTTCCTGAAACGGCAGATTTCATTGCCCGCATGAACGCAATCCCCATTGGCGTTGCGGTTCTTCGCACCCTGATGTCTCAGCACAACCTCACCCTTTCCGATTTCCCGGAGATTGGCAGTAAATCGATGGTCTCGCGTGTCCTGAACGGAAAAAGAAAGCTAACGTTGATGCACGCGAAAAAGCTGGCTAAGCGCTTTGGCATTTCGCCCGCCATGTTTATCGACTGACACCTTTAAACGCGAGGTGTCAGCCATTCACACTAAATCTCCAGCGCCAGCTTCGTGCCCTGGGCGATAGCCCGGCGAGCATCCAGCTCCATCGCCACGTCACAGCCACCAATCAGATGCACCGGTTTTCCTGCGGCGCGTAATGGATCCGCCAGATCCCGGCGTGGCTCTTGTCCGGCGCAGAGAATCACATGATCCACCGCCAGCAGCTGCGGTTCACCGCCGATCGTCACATGTAGTCCGTCGTCGTCGATCTTCTCATAGCTCACCGCCGGCAACATTTTCACGCCGCGGGCGAGCAGGGTAGTGCGATGGATCCAGCCGGTGGTTTTGCCGAGCCCTTCGCCAGGTTTACTGGCCTTACGTTGCAGCATCACAATCTGGCGCGGGCTTTTATGCAGCTGCGGCCCTTCCGGGCGTAAACCGCCGTGCAGTTGCAGGCTGGTGTCGATCCCCCATTCCACGCAGAACTCGGCAATATTCTGGCTGGTGGCTTCGCCGGGCTGGCTTAAATACATCGCCGTATCAAAACCGATGCCGCCGCAGCCGATAATCGCCACGCTGTTCCCGACGGGGGTTTTGTCCCGCAGTACGTCGAGGTAGTTCAGCACTTTAGGATGATCAACGCCTTCGATAGCGGGCATACGCGGTTCAATGCCGGTTGAGAGAATGGTTTCGTCGAAGTCGACGAGATCTTCTGCGCTGACAAAGCGGTTGAGTTCGAGCTTCACGCCGTGCAGCTCGATCATCCGGCGGTAATAGCGCAGCGTTTCGTAAAACTCCTCTTTGCCAGGGATCTGCTTGGCAATGTTGAATTGGCCGCCGATTTCGCTCGCGGCATCGAACAAGGTGACCTGATGACCGCGCGCGGCGGCGTTAACCGCAAATGCCAGTCCGGCTGGCCCGGCCCCGACGACGGCCAGATTCTTTTTCGTCGTCGCCGGGACAATCGGCATTCGCGTTTCATGGCAGGCGCGCGGATTCACGAGGCAGGACGTCACTTTGCCAACAAAAATCTGATCGAGGCAGGCCTGATTGCAGCCGATGCAGGTGTTGATCTCATCCGCCCGACCGCTTTGTGCTTTCGAAAGCAGTTCGGCATCGGCAAGGAACGGTCGCGCCATCGACACCATGTCGGCATCTCCACGGCTCAGGATGTCTTCTGCGACCTGCGGATCGTTAATCCGGTTAGTGGTGATCAGCGGGATCGTTACCTTGCCTTTCAGCTTGCGCGTCACCCAGGCAAATGCCCCGCGCGGAACCGGCGTGGCAATGGTCGGGATCCGCGCTTCATGCCAGCCGATCCCGGTGTTGATGATCGTCGCGCCTGCCGCTTCGATGGCCTGCGCCAGCTCGACGGTTTCGTCAAAATTACCGCCGCCTTCCACTAAATCGAGCATCGACAGGCGATAGATGATGATGAATTCCTCGCCCACCCGTTCGCGCACCGCACGCACTACTTCCACAGCGAAGCGCATACGGCGCGCCCAGTCGCCGCCCCATTGGTCGTCGCGTTGGTTGGTGCGGGCGGCAAGAAATTCGTTAATTAAGTAGCCTTCCGAACCCATCACTTCCACGCCGTCATAACCGGCTTCCCGCGCCAACAGCGCACATTGTGCGAAGTCGTCAATCAGTACCAGGATTTCGTCATGCGTCAGCGCGTGAGGTTTAAAACGGTTGATCGGGGCCTGCAACGCTGACGGCGCGACCGGACGCGGCTGATAGCTGTAGCGCCCGGTATGGAGAATTTGCAGCGCGATTTTACCGCCAGCCTGATGCACCGCATCGGTCACGGGGCGATGATGGGCCAGCTGGTTCGCATCGTTAAGCACCGCACCGCCTTCCATCCCCACGCCAGACAGCGCGGGGGCCACGCCGCCGGTCACAATCAGCGCCACGCCATGACGGGCGCGCTCGGCATAAAAGGCCGCCAGCCGTTCGGTTCCGTCCGGGCGTTCTTCCAGCCCGGTGTGCATCGAGCCCATCAGGACGCGGTTTTTCAGCGTGGTAAAACCCAGATCGAGCGGGGCGAATAACGACGGGTAGTGGCTCATAATCGCGCTTCCAAATGTAAAATTATTGTTATGTGGTCGGATGAGTTACTAATCTAGCGCTCACGGCGCAAAAGGGAAAAGGGGGCATGCGGCGATTGTGATAGGGGTCAAATTCCCGACCGATTCTTAGTCGAGTGGCAGCGTGATGCTGACCTGCAGGCCGCCTTGCGTGCGATTTTGCAGGCTCAGTTGGCCACCTAACTGCGTAACCAGTTGTGCGGCAATCGCCAGCCCCAGGCCGGTGCCACCTGTAGTGCGGTTGCGTGAGTTTTCAATCCGATAAAACGGTTGCAGCACCCCTTCGAGTTCTGTTTCGGGAATGCCTTCTCCGTTATCGCAGACGGTAATTTGTACCCATTGCGCAGTGGGATGCATCAGCTTGACCTCTGCGTTGCCGCCATATTTAAGCGCATTGTCGATGAGATTGGTCATCACCCGGCGCAGCGCCTGGGGACGGGTGGAGAGGGTCAATGACGCGACCTCGCGGGTGAATGCCACCGCCTGATCCACATCGGAATAGTCACAGGTGAGGCTATCGAGGAAGGCCGGAAGCGCAATGCGCTGGCGCGGCTCTTCCAGCCTATCGGATGAACGCGCGTAGGCGATACCCTCGCGCACCAGTTGCGTCATGCTGTTGAGATCCTGCATCAGCTTTTCACCTAATATCTCGTCGTCGGCCATTTCGATACGCAGTTTCATGCGCGTTATCGGCGTTTGCAGATCATGAGAAATGGCCGCGAGAATGTGCGCTCGCTCTTTCAGGTGGCTCTGGACTCGGTTCTGCATCGCGTTAAAGGCGCGTGCGGCCTGCTGCACCTCTTTCGGCCCCTGTTCCGGTAAATCTCGCACCTCACCTGAGGCGGGTTGCATGTTATCTACCGCATGGGTGAAGCGGGTGAAAGGGCGAATCACCATGCGTACTGCCAGCCAGGCACAAAGCAGTACCAGCGTGAGCTGAATCAGCATCACCACTGGCAGCCAACGGGCGACAGGGGGCATATGCGGAATAAGATCAAGCGTTAACGGCGCGCCATCGTGCAAAGTCATGTGCGCCTGAATGTGTGAAATCGGGCCAGAAACGGCGGTGAAACGCAGCGGGTATTGCCCCGCTAACGTCTCTGTTAGCGACCGAATCGCATCCTGAGAACGTCTGTCCGTGGGGGCTTCGCCCGGCTCCCCGTTGCCGAGCAGATAATGATAATTGCCACGCGCCAGCCTCGGCAGCCAGGCCGCGCGTTCTTCCGCAGGCAGACGATCAAGGATAGCCACGCTGGTGGCAACGTCATATTCCAGATTGCCGAGCATCAAGTTACGCACACTGCTCGTTCTCTCAAGCATCACCAGCGACAGGCTCAGAGCGTTCGCGAGCAGGAGTCCCGCGAGCACGACCAGGCTCAGCCGCGCGAGCAATGACCGCGGCCACAGCGTCATTCGCGGCGCTCTTTGATCGTGACCGGCATCGACAAAACATAACCTTCGCTACGAACCGTTTTGATGTACGCCGGAGTACGTGCGTCGTCATTCAGACGCTGACGTACGCGGCTGATAAGCAAATCGATAGAGCGTTCAAACAGTTCCGCGTCCCGCCCCTGCGTCAGATTCAAGAGCTGATCCCGGGTCAGCACCCGCTGGGGATGATCGAGAAACACCCGCAGAAGCCGGTATTCCGCGCCGCTCAGGGCAACCAGCGTGCCGTCGTTGTCCAGCAACTGACGGGTTGAGGTATCCAGTACCCAGTCGCCAAATGCTAATAAACGCCCGGCTTCACTCACCTGTAAATTGGGGGGCAAAGTGCGAAAACGGCGCAGGATTGCTTTAATCCGCGCCAGCAGTTCACGCGCCACAAAGGGTTTGACGACATAATCATCGGCGCCCATTTCCAGACCGATAATTCGGTCTGTGTCGTCGCTGCGAGCGGTCAGCATCAGAATCGGCAAGTCCTTGTATTCGCCGCTGCGAAGCTGACGGCACAGGGTCAGGCCGTCGTCTCCGGGCATCATCACATCTAACACCGCCAGGTCGATATGCTGCTTATCCAGGATGGCGCGCATCTCTTTGCCATTCGCCGCCCCGGTGGCGCGATAGCCGGATTTGATCAGGTAGTCGACAACCAGTTCGCGAATATCGCGGTCATCGTCGACCACCAGAATCGTGTCAATATGATCCACCCGCAGCTCCTGACAATGAAATGACGTCTGGGAAAAAGCATAGCTGCTTTTAACGTGCCAGCGCATCGGCATCCACCACCGCTTTGGCAAATTCCTGCGGGGCTTCCTGCGGTGGGTTATGACCGATGTGGCCGGTAAACGTCAGGTGCTGATATTTTCCGGTAAATTTAGAGGCATAGGCTTTCGGGTCAGGATGCGGAGCGCCATTTTCATCGCCTTCGATGGTAATGGTCGGGACGCTGATGGCGGGCAGTGCGGCCAGTTTTTGCTCATAGACATGATATTTCGCTTCGCCTTTTTCCAGCCCCTGACGCCAGCGGTAATTGCTGAGCGTGACGGCGACATGGTCCGGGTTTTCCAGCGATTTAGCGCTGACATCAAAGGTGGCATCGCTGAATTTCCAGCCCGGTGAGGCCTGCTGCCAGATGAGTTTCGCGAAGTCGTGAGTGTTCTGTGCATAGCCAGCCGCGCCGCGTGGCGTTGCAAAGTAGAACTGATACCACCACTGCTGTTCCGCTTTCGGCGGCAGCGGTTTTTCGCCAATCTGCTGGCTACTGATCAGATAGCCACTAACGGACACCAGGGCTTTGACCCGTTCAGGCCACAGCGCGGCAACAATATCTGCGGTACGTGCGCCCCAGTCGTAGCCTGCCAGTACGGCCTGTTTGATGTTCAGCTTATCCATCAGGTCGACCACATCTTTCGCCAGCGCAGACGGTTGCCCGTTACGTGGCGTATCTGCCGAGATAAAGCGGGTGGTGCCAAAACCGCGCAGATCCGGGACGATCACCCGATAACCCTGGCGAGCCAGTTCGGGGGCGACATCGGCAAAGCTGTGGGCATCGTATGGCCAGCCATGCAGCAGAATAACCGGCTGACCGTTTTTAGGGCCGATATCGACATACCCGACGTTCAGTACACCCGCCGCAATATGTTGTTGATGATTGAAGTCGAAAGTGGTCGCCTCGGCCTGGCAGGCGGCGACAGTGCTGAGTGACAGTGCAGCAACCAGTGAGGACAGGGTCAGTTTGTTGAACATGATAATAGCTCCATAAGGTATTTGAGTTGACGGAGCTATTTCATCATCAGGATGTATAGGGCTTGTGTTCAAAATCGCGAATTTTGCATGCGCGTGTATCCCACCAACGGAGAGATACATTGCGATACAAAGTGGCCGACTATTTTGTTCGCCCTTCAGAGGGGCGCGCGTTTCCCAAGCCCCGGCGCTTGCCACATCGACGTGGTTAATCCGCTGTCGACCAGGCCCAGTTGGTCGGCGTACACCGCCTGCCATTTTTCTTTCATGCCGTCGTACAACTCGCGATGGGCGCGGTTCGGGGTAAAGACCCGGCTCCAGCTCACCAGTTTTTCCCCTGTGCTCGCCATATCGGAGTACAACCCCGCGCCGGTTCCGGCGGCAATCGCGCAGCCCAGCGCGGTGGCTTCTTTGACCTCGGGCACACGCACCGGCAGCCCGGTGACGTCGCTTAAAATCTGGCTCCACAACGCGCCTTTTGAACCACCGCCTGCGAATACCAGGCTGTCAAAAGTGACCCCGGAAAATTGCGAAATCTGCGCGAGATTGCAAGCCGAGACGATCGCCGCATTCTCTTCTAACGCCCTGAACAGCGTGGCCTTATTGCATTTTTCCGGGTCGATGGAGAGGTTAATAAACGACGGCGCGGCGTGATACCACTGCTTGAAATGCATCGCGTCGGAGAAAATCGGCATCACGCCGTGGGAGCCCGCCGGCACGCGGCTCGCCATCTCTTCCAGCAGGGCATAGGTGTCGGTCCCGAGCCGTTCAGCGATCAGCTTTTCTTCGGCACAAAACGCGTCACGGAACCAGCGCATTGTTAGCCCGGTGAAGAAGCTAATCGACTCGGCCTGCACCATGCCGGGAATGACGTGCGGATTAACGCGAATGTTCATCTCCGGGTCGGTGCGCACCTCCGGCAGATTGACCACCTGCTGCCAGAAGGTGCCGCCGAGTACCGCGGTTTGGCCGGGGCACACCACGCCTAATCCTAAACAACCCAGCTGTACGTCGCCGCCGCCCATCACCACCGGCGTGCCGACGCGCAGGCCGCACTGCTGCGCCGCCTGTTTAGTGACGGCCCCCAGCACGCTGCCGGTTTCTTTCACCGGCGAGAGAATGTCGGCCCGCAGCCCGGCCATGTCCAGCAGCGCCGGGCGCCAGTCGCGGCTGAATAAATCAAGCATCCCGGTGGTACCCGCGTTAGACGGATCGACTGCCAACTCGCCGGAAAGCTTTGCTGCTAGCCAGTCGCTGATCATGGTAATGGTGGCAGCGTTACGATAAATATCCGGGCGATGATGGGCGAGCCACAACAGGCGCGGCATCGCGGAAAGCGCCAGCGTCTGACCGGAGACGTCATACACTTCGGATTCAAAACGGTAATCGTGGATTTCTTTCAGCTCAGAGACTTCGCGGCTGGCGCGCGCGTCGACGTTGGCGCAGGCCCAAATGGCGTCGCCGTTGCGGTCGTACAGCACGATCCCTTCGCGCATGGAACAGCAGGCGACAGACTGAATATCGGCGGCGCTCAGATGGGCGTTTTCCAGTGCCTGACGGATGCACTGACAGGCGAGCTGCCAGTTGGTGTTGAGGTCAAATTCCATCGAGCCGGGGACGTTTTCCACGCTCAGGTGTTTCCATTCCGCCTGTCCGACGGCAATCTGCCGGCCTGCCAGGTCGAAAATCACCGCCCGAATGCTGCCGGTGCCTGCGTCCAACGCTAAAAGGTAACTCATGACGTGCGCCTCGCTGTTATCGCGCGGCGCGCGGCGGTTATCCCGCCAGCGACAGCACCGCGCGTGCTGTTGTCTCTTCCGTTACCAGGCCGTTAATCCGCTTGCCGATGAGGGCCGCGTAAATGGCCTGCGCTTTTTCTTCTCCCCCGGCGACACCGACGATGGTCGGCAACTGCGCCAGTTCATCAAGGGTCACGCCAAGCAATTCACGGTGGATTTCCAGCCCTTCCACCTGTTCGCCATCCGCTTGCAGGAAATAGCCCAGAATGTCGCCGACCGCGCCTTTGCGCGCGTACATCAGCTGTTCGCCCTCGCTGATATAGCCGGAGCGCAGGATCGTCGCATCGCGTCGCTGATCGATAGCGCCGATCCCAACCACGGCGGCATCGGCGGCACTCGCCGCGAGGATCACATCGCGCACACTGGATTCACGGCGCAGGATCTCCGCCACTTCCGGCGAGGAAACGCGTAACGGTGCCGGGATCATGCTTACGCTGCATGCCGCATCCAGCTGGCCGATGCCGGTCATATACGGCCCTACGCCGCCGGACAGCGTCACCAGCCGGATTTGCTGCGAGCCGATAAACCCACTGAGATGCTGAATGCAGCTCATGGTCGCCTCACCAAACCCCACCGCCAGCAGCTGGCCAGGCTCGAGCACGCCCATCAGCGACTGCGCGGCGCCAATCCCTAGCCGCACGTTCATCGGCGAGGTATTTAGCGCGGGCAGAACCCGGGCCATTTTCAGGTTAAAGCGCTTTTGAAGCTCAGTTTCCAGCGCCAGACAGCCTTCGTAGCGGGAGTTGATCTGCACGCGGATAACCCCGGACTGGCGGCCTTTTTCGAGCAACCGTGAAATCTTGAGTCGCGGCAGCCCAAGCCGCTCGCCAATATCGTTCTGGGTCAGGCCGTCGTGGTAATAGCACCAGGCCACTCGTGCCACCAGCTCTTCTTCCGCCAGCGCCAGACCTGCGTAACGGCTCTCTTCCGTAATGCGTTTTTCGCTCATAAATTGAACTCTTATAAAAATCTAGATCATATGTTCGCAGTTGCGCGGACTGAAAATGTGAAGCCACTGGCAAAACCGATCATTCTTTACTTACAGCCCGTGCTAAGCGATCGAAAGGCTAAAACTGTGATCCTTGCACGGTTGTAAATATAGTTCACGGTCTACGCTTTTGAACATTATTAATTCTAAAAATCATTTGTTCAACCGAGGCGTGATGATGAAGCCACTGATTGAAGCTCGCAATATACGCAAGCAATTTTCTGGCGTTGCTGTGCTAAAGGGCATTGATTTCACGCTCTTTTCCGGCCAGGTGCACGCGCTGATGGGCGGCAACGGGGCGGGAAAATCGACGCTGATGAAGATAGTTGCCGGGGTGGAAACGCCGGACGACGGTGAACTTCGGATAAACGGCAAACCTTTTGCGCGGCTGAAACCGGGCCAGGCGCATCAACTTGGCATTTACCTGGTGCCGCAAGAGCCGATGCTGTTTCCCAACTTAACGGTGCAGGAAAACATCCTTTTTCGCCTGCCGCGCAAACCGGATACCGAAGCCCGGCTGACGGAAAAATTGCAGCAGCTGAACTGCCAGATAAACCTCCAGGCCGCGGCCAGTACTCTGGAGGTGGCGGATCAACAAATGGTGGAGATCTTACGTGGGCTGATGCGTGATGCGCAGATCCTGATCCTCGATGAACCCACTGCGTCATTAACGCCCGGTGAAACAGAACGGCTATTCCGCCAGGTGCGATCTTTGCAGGCGCTCGACGTGGGCATCGTCTTTATCTCCCACAAATTGCCCGAGATCCGCGCGCTGGCCAGCCATGTTTCGGTGATGCGCGACGGCGCAATCGTGCTGAGTGGCGACACCGCGGATCACACCGACGGCGAGCTGATCGCCGCGATGACGCCCGCCTGTCGTGATAACGCCCTGAGTGATACGCAAAAGCTGTGGCTGGCGCTGCCGGGTAATCGCCGTACGCAGCCGCAGGATTTCCCGGTGTTGCGCGTCGAGGATCTGACAGGCGAAGGGTTTATCGATCTGAGTCTTGAGATCCGCGCCGGGGAGATTTTAGGTCTTGCGGGCCTGGTGGGATCAGGGCGCACTGAATTTGCCGAAACGCTGTACGGCCTGCGCCCAGTCAGGGCCGGGCGTGTGTGGCTGGAAAATCGTGAAAACAGCAAGGACAGTACCCGCGCGCGGCTGGCGAGCGGCCTGGTATATCTGCCGGAAGACCGGCAGGTGTCCGGGCTTTTTCTTGATGCGCCGGTGCGCTGGAACACGGTGATGTTTAACCAGCCGTCGCTGTGGCAGGAAGGCAAACGCGAGGCGGCGGTGGTGGAGCGCTACCACCGGGCGCTGGGGATCAAACTCAATCACGCGGATCAAACGGTGCGTACGCTCTCCGGCGGCAATCAGCAAAAGGTCCTTCTGGCGCGCTGTCTGGAGGCGAATCCGCTGCTGCTGATCGTCGATGAACCGACGCGTGGCGTGGACGTTTCCGCCCGGGCAGATATCTACCAACTGCTGAAAAGCGTGGCAGCGCAGAACGTCGCGGTGCTGATGATCTCCAGCGATCTGGATGAATTTCCGGGCCTTGCCGACAGGGTGCTGGTAATGCATCAGGGGCGAATGAGCGGGGAACTGAACAAACAGGCGGTCAGCGTCGATCGGATGATGACCTTAGCGTTCGGAGGGCAGGTATGAAAACGTTGCTGAAGAACCGCGAGCTGAGCGCGTTCCTCGCCATTCTGGCACTGTTCGCGGTGCTGATTGCGCTGAATCCGTCGTACTTTAGCCTACAGACTCTGGCGATGATCTTTTCCAGTGCGCAGATCCTTTGCTTGCTGGCGATCGGCGCGGCACTGGTGATGCTCACGCGTAACATTGACGTCTCCGTGGGGTCGACCGTCGGGCTGAGCGCGATTGCGGTCGGCGTGGCGCTCAACAGCGGCTACGGTTTGCCGGTCGCCATTGTGTTCGCACTGGCGATTGGCGCGCTGGCCGGGGCGTTCAACGGCTTACTGGTGGTCGGGTTGCGTATTCCGGCGATTGTCGCGACGCTCGGCACGCTCGGGTTATATCGCGGCATTATGCTGCTCTGGACCGGCGGGAAGTGGATTGAAGGACTGCCTGACAGCTTGAAATCCCTTTCTGAACCGGCATTCGTTGGCGTGTCGCCGCTCGGCTGGCTGGTGCTGGTGGTGCTACTCGCGGGCGCATGGCTGCTGGCGCGGACGACTTTCGGGCGTGATTTTTACGCGGTGGGCGATAACCTGGCCGCCGCTCGCCAGCTCGGCGTGGGCGTCAACCGCACCCGGATGCTGGCTTTCACCTTCAACGGAATGCTCGCCGCCTGCGGCGGGATTATTTTTGCCGCGCAGATTGGCTTCGTTCCGAACCAGACTGGCAGCGGGCTGGAGATGAAAGCCATCGCCGCCTGCGTGCTCGGCGGCGTGTCGCTGCTGGGCGGTACTGGCACGCTGCTGGGCGCATTTCTTGGCGCCTTCTTCCTGACCCAAATCGATACCGTGCTGGTGCTGTTCAAGCTTCCGGCGTGGTGGAATGACTTCATCGCCGGACTGGTGCTGTTGGGCGTGCTGGTGCTCGACGGGCGTTTGCGTCAGGCGCTGACCCGTCACCAGCGCGCGCTCAAATACAGCCGTTTCCAGCCGGGCAATAAAGGGGGAAAGAACATCGCCTCCTTTCCGAAACGTAAAAACAAAGAGGTGGCGTAAATGAAGCTTAACTGGGAAAGCGCGCTGCTGATTTTACTGGTGCTGGAGATTGGCCTGTTCGGAACGCTGAACCCGCGGATGCTCGACGTGAATATGCTGCTGTTCAGCACCAGCGATTTTATCTGCATCGGCATCGTGGCGCTGCCGCTGACGCTGGTGATCATCAGCGGCGGGATTGATATTTCGCTCGGCTCGACCATTGGTCTGTGCGCTATCGCGCTTGGCGTGATGATGCAGGCGGGCTGGCCGATGAGCGTCGCCATTCCGCTGACGTTGCTGCTCGGTGTGCTGTGCGGCCTGGTGAACGCGGCGCTGATTCATTACACCGGCATTAGCCCATTGGTGATTACGCTCGGCACCTTGTATCTCTACGGCGGTGCGGCGCTGCTGCTTTCCGGCATGGCGGGTGCGACGGGCTACGAAGGTATCGGTGGCTTCCCGGATAGCTTTACTGCCTTCGCTAACCTGACGCTGTTCGGCCTGCCCGTTCCGCTGGTGCTGTTTATCGTCATCACCTTTTTCTTCTGGCTGCTCGCCCATCGCGGGCGCTTTGGGCGTCATCTCTTTTTACTCGGGCAGAACCCGCGCGCGGCGCGCTATGCGGCGCTCTCCGTCAACGGTATGCCGTACGTGTTGTACGGTCTGGTCGGGTTGGCGTCGGCCATTGCAGCGCTGGTGCTGGTTTCTTATTTCGGTTCGGCCCGTTCGGATTTGGGTCGCGATTTACTGATGCCCGCGCTGACCGCGGCGGTGCTCGGCGGGGCCAACATATATGGCGGCTCCGGCTCGGTTATCGGTACGGCCCTGGCGGCGCTGCTGGTGGGGTATCTGCAACAAGGTTTACAGATGGTCGGTATTCCCAACCAGGTGTCGAGTGCGCTTTCGGGGGCGCTGCTGGTGGTGGTGGTCATGGGACGTTCGCTGAGTCTGCATCGTGAAGCGGTACGCATGGTGTGGCGTCGGCTTAGTTCACGCAAATCAATCGGAGCATGAGATGAAAGCAAAACGGTGTGTGCAGGTGAGCGCCCTGGCGCTGGCAATGAGCGTGGCTGTCGTACAGGCGGCGGACAGAATTGCGTTTATCCCGAAACTGGTGGGCGTCGGTTTCTTCACCAGCGGCGGCAACGGCGCGAAAGAGGCGGGCAAACAGCTCGGCGTGGATGTCACCTACGATGGCCCAACGGAGCCAAGTGTCTCCGGCCAGGTACAGCTTATCAATAACTTCGTTAATCAGGGCTACAACGCGATTATCGTTTCCGCCGTCTCGCCGGACGGTTTATGCCCGGCGCTGAAACGTGCGATGCAGCGCGGCGTCAAAGTGCTGACCTGGGATTCCGACACCAAGCCGGAATGCCGCAGCATATACATCAACCAGGGCACGCCGGAACAGCTCGGCGGCCTGCTGGTGGATATGGCTGGAAAGCAAGTCACCAAACCGAATGCCAAAGTGGCGTTCTTTTATTCCAGCCCAACCGTCACCGATCAGAACCAGTGGGTGAAAGAGGCCAAGGCTAAAATCGCCAAAGACCATCCGCAATGGCAAGTGGTCACGACCCAGTTTGGCTATAACGATGCCACCAAATCGCTGCAAACAGCCGAAGGCATTCTGAAGGCGTATCCGGATCTCGATGCGATCATCGCCCCGGACGCCAATGCGCTTCCGGCTGCGGCCCAGGCGGCGGAAAACCTCAAGCGTCAGGGCGTGGCGATTGTCGGCTTCAGCACGCCGAACGTGATGCGTCCGTACGTCGAGCGCGGCACGGTGAAAGCCTTTGGTCTGTGGGATGTGGTCGAGCAGGGCAGTATTGCGGTTAACGTCGCCAATCACCTGCTGAAAAAAGGCGATTTGAACGTGGGCGACAGCGTGGCGGTGAAAGGCATCGGCGACCTGAAAGTCGAGCCGAACAGCGTGCAAGGTTATCAGTATGAAGCCAAGGGCAACGGCATTGTGCTGCTGCCGGAGCGCGTGGTGTTCACCAAAGAGAACATTGGCAAATGCGATTTCTGAGGGAGGGGAAAATGGCTGATTTAGACGATATCAAAGACGGGAAAGATTTCGGGCTCGACCGCCCGCAGAAGAATACGGTATATGCCCTGAAAGGCTGCGGTTCACTGGACTGGGGCATGCAGTCGCGTCTGGCGCGGATATTTAATCCGCACAGCAACCGCACGGTGATGCTGGCGTTTGACCACGGCTATTTTCAGGGGCCGACCACCGGTCTGGAGCGCATCGATTTGTCGATTGCGCCGCTGTTTAGCGAAACCGATGTACTGATGTGCACCCGCGGTATTTTGCGCAGTCAGGTGCCTGCGGCGACCAACAAACCGGTGGTGCTGCGGGCATCCGGCGGTAACTCAATCTTAAGTGAACTGTCGAACGAGTGCGTGGCGGTGGCGATGGAAGATGCGCTGCGGCTCAACGTCGCGGCGGTGGCGGCGCAGGTGTATATCGGCAGCGAATACGAACATCAGTCGATCAGCAACATCATCAAACTGGTGGACGCGGGCAACCGCTACGGCATGCCAGTACTGGCGGTGACGGGCGTCGGCAAAGAGATGACCCGCGATGCGCGTTATTTCTCGCTGGCCAGCCGAATTGCGGCAGAAATGGGGGCCACGTTCGTCAAAACCTACTTCGTGGAAGAGGGTTTTGAAAAAGTCACCGCCAGCTGTCCGGTACCGATTGTGATTGCAGGCGGCAAAAAGCTGCCCGAAGACGACGCGCTGGATATGTGCTGGCGAGCGATTGATCAGGGCGCGTCGGGCGTGGATATGGGGCGTAATATCTTCCAGTCCAGCGCGCCGCTGGCGATGCTCAAAGCGGTGAAAAAAGTGGTGCATGAGAACATGAACGCCCGCGAGGCGTATCAGTTCTGGCAAGAAGAAAAACAGGGAGAGCAGCCATGAATGTGACGCTGGTGGAGATCAACATCAAACCGGAACGGGTGGATGAGTTTCTCGACGTGTTTCGCGCCAACCACGAAGGCGCGCTGACCGAGCCGGGAAATCTGCGCTTTGACGTATTGCAGGACCCGGACGTCGCGACGCGATTTTATATCTACGAAGCGTATAAGGACGATGCGGCGGTGCAGGCGCACAAGAAGACGGCGCACTATCTGGCGTGCGTAGAAAAGCTTGATGCGATGATGTCGGAGCCGCGCAAGAAACGCAGTTTTGTCGGGTTATTGCCAGAGGTTTAAAGCCCGGCGATACTGCGTTTGCACGGGCCTACGAGTTTTTGTAGGTCCGGTAAGCGCAGCGCCACCGGGCAATGATTTAAGCAACTTTCCTCAGTCCTGCTCCACGGAAACTCGCAACGCGGCCAGCGCAATACCGGTGGCTTTAATCACCTGCTCGCACTGTTCGATGGTCAGCGTCAACGGCGGCTCAATGCGAATAGTCTTGGCATTGTTGAGCGTGCCGGCCACCAGGATCCGCTGGCGGAACATCTCGCTCGCAAAGTTATAGCCGATTTCGTTATCCACAAACTCAATCGCAATCAGCATCCCTTTCCCGCGCGCTTCCTGCACCAGATCCGGGTATTCACGCGCCAGCAGACGGAAGCCGTCCAGCAGCATGTCGCCTTTCTGTTCCGCCTGCGCGGGCAGATTCTGCTCCAGCAGCACGTTGATGGTCGCCAGCGCGGCCGCACAGGCCAACGGGTTACCGCCAAAAGTGGTGGTGTGCAGGAACGGGTTGTCGAACAGCACCGAGAACACTTCCTCAGTGGCGATCGTCGCCCCAATCGGCATCACGCCGCCGCCCAACGCTTTGGCCAGACACAGAATGTCGGGCTGCACGTTTTCGTGCTCACAGGCGAACATTTTGCCCGTACGACCCATGCCGGTCTGCACTTCGTCGAGGATAAGCAGCGCGCCAAACTCATCGCACAGCTTACGCACGGCGGGCAGATAACCCTGCGGTGGCAGAATCACACCCCCTTCGCCCTGAATCGGCTCAAGGATCACCGCCGCCACATCGTCGCCGGTTTTCTTGCATTCGCTCAACACGGAACGCATGGCGCTGATATCGCCAAACGGCACGTGACGGAAGCCCGGCAGCAACGGCATAAACGGTTTGCGGAACGTCGATTTCGCCGTTGCCGACAGTGCGCCCAACGATTTGCCGTGGAAGGCGCCGCTGGTGGCAATAAAGGTAAATTTGCCCCGCGGTGACTGGTACGCCTTGGCAAGCTTAATCGCCGCCTCGACGGACTCGGTGCCGCTGTTGCTGAAGAAGCTGTACTTCAGTTTGCCCGGCGTCAGCGCGGCGAGCGTTTTCGCCAGCATCGCCCGAAGCGGATCGAGCAGCTCCTGGCTGTGAAGCGGTTGTTTTGCGAGTTGATTCTGTACGGCGGAAACCACTGTTGGATTACGGTGCCCCACGTTGAAAATACCAAAGCCACCCAGACAATCGAGAAACTCCTGTCCCTGGGTGTCGACAAGCGTATTCAGACTGCCCGCTTGCCACTCTACGGCTCCGTAATCCCCGCCTGCAGTGACAGACTTGCGATACTCCAAAAACCCCGGATTCACATGCTCTTTAAAGTACTCCCGGACCTCCTGGTTGAGGGCTCTCATCTCCTCATGATCAAGCGTGCGCTTCTCAATGAGATTCAATGCGTGCGCGCTGCAGGCCAAAGCCGAGGCGCTGGAAGGTAACCTGTTCAAAATATGCTCCTGGACACTGCGTATCACATGATACTGATTTAAGTATTGCAGGGATTACGCCAGCCAGCAGCGGAACGCAAAAATCGGGATAAACGCCTGTGCGGAGCCTCTGGTTACAAAATTTAATCATTCCCATAACTTTTCGGCGGTTTTTACTCCTGAGCATTCAGGACCAGAACGTTCATTTTATTGAACGGGTGGATCATGCTGGTGCAGCCGCTGCACTGTTCGGGTGAAGGCCTACCAATATTAGGGATTAAAGCCAAATTGCGATCTGCATCAACTTTAACAATTAAAGATAAAGTGGTTATCGCCGAAATAACAATTAAGAGAAAAATTAATAACCAATGAACCTGTAAAGGACGCGCGAATGTCATCCAACTTTACTGTCACGCAGCGTGATTATACGCTCGATGATGACACCACTTTGATGTCCACCACCGACCTGCAAAGCCACATTACCCACGCCAACGACACGTTTGTGCAAGTCAGCGGTTATCGCCTGGAAGAATTGACCGGGCAGCCGCATAACCTGGTGCGCCACCCGGATATGCCGAAGGCGGCGTTTGCCGATATGTGGGCCACGCTTCAGCAGGGCGAGCCGTGGAGCGGAATCGTCAAAAACCGCCGCAAGAACGGCGACCATTATTGGGTGCGGGCCAACGCAGCGCCGATGGTGCGCGACGGCAAAATTAGCGGCTACATGTCGATTCGCACCAAAGCCCAGCCGGAAGAGATTGCGGCGGTGGAGCCGTTGTATAAAGCGCTGAACGAAGGCCGCAGCACGAAACGCGTGCGGAAAGGTCTGGTGGTGAGCAAACGCTGGTGGGGAAAGCTGCCGGCAATGGCGTTGCGCTGGCGAGTGCGGGGGCTGATGACGCTGCTGTGGCTGCTGCTGACGGCTTCCCAGCTAGTGACGGGTTCGCACGGGCTGGCGATAGGCGTCAGTACGTTGATGTTGCTCATCGGGACGGCAATGATCGAATGGCAGATTGTGCGCCCGGTGGAAAATGTCGCCCGTCAGGCGCTGAACGTGGCGACTGGCGAGCGTAACAGCGTGACGCATCTTAACCGTAGCGACGAACTTGGGCTGATTTTGCGCTCGGTAGGGCAACTCGGATTGATGTGCCGCTGGCTTATCCATGATGTTTCCGGCCAGGTGGCGAGCGTGCGTCAGGGCAGCGAAACCCTGGCGAAAGGCAATGACGACCTGAATGAACGCACGCGCCAGTCGGTGGCGAACGTCCAGCAAACGGTGGCGACCATGAGCCAGATGGCGGCCTCGGTGCAGAATAATGCGCAAACGGCGACGGCGGCTGACCAGCTTTCAAACGCCGCCAGCGCGGCGGCGACGCAGGGCGGCCAGGCGATGCACACGGTGGTCAAAACCATGGATGACATTGCCGACAGCACGCAGCGCATCGGTTCAATCACCAAACTTATCAACGATATCGCGTTCCAGACCAACATTCTGGCGCTGAACGCGGCGGTCGAAGCGGCACGCGCGGGGGAGCAGGGCAAGGGTTTCGCGGTGGTCGCCGGAGAAGTGCGTCATCTGGCCAGCCGCAGCGCCAGCGCCGCCAACGATATCCGCAAGCTGATCGACGCCAGCGCCAGCAAGGTGCAGTCGGGTTCCGATCAGGTTCACGCGGCCGGGAAAACGATGGACGATATTGTCAGCCAGGTGCGCAACGTCACCGGGCTGATTGCGCAAATCAGCCTGTCGACCTCGGAGCAGGCAGAGGGGCTGTCGGACCTGACCCGCGCGGTCGCGGAGCTGGACGCCATCACCCAGAAAAACGCCGGGCTGGTGGAAGAAAGTGCTCAGGTGTCGGCGATGGTTAAACACCGTGCCGGACGCTTACAGGATGCGGTCACGGTGCTGCATTAATCCCGTTGTGGGGCAGAAAGCACATCATGCACTTTTGGTTTTGTTGTAAATCATTATCATTTACGATTAATGACAACCAAAATAAACGATGAGATGCCCCAATGAGCCATCAGAAAAAATACCCGCAGCGCGTGCGCAATGAACTGCGTTTCCGCGAGCTGACCGTCCTGCGCGTAGAGCGCATCAGCCAGGCATTCCAGCGTATCGTGCTGGGCGGCGAGGCGCTGGAGGGTTTCACCTCGGCCGGTTTTGACGACCATACCAAGCTGTTTTTCCCGCAGCCGGGCAGCCATTTTTCACCGCCGACCATCACCGACGAGGGCATTGTCTGGGGCGAGGGTGTACGCCCGCAGTCGCGCGATTACACGCCGCTGTACAACGCCGAACGACATGAGCTGGCGTACGATTTCTTCATTCACGATGGCGGCCTTGCCAGCCAGTGGGCGATCACGGCGAAGGTGGGTGACACCCTGACGATCGGCGGCCCGCGTGGATCGCTGGTGGTGCCGGAAGATTACGCCTGGCAGCTGTTGGTGTGCGACGAATCGGGAATGCCTGCGCTACAGCGTCGTTTGGCCGCGCTGCGCGAGTTGCCGGTGCGTCCACAGGTGAAAGCCATTGTGACCGTCGCCGATGCGGCGTATCAGGATTATCTGGCCGATTGCGGGTTTGAAATCGACTGGGTGGTGGGTCACAGCGAGCAGGCGGTGGCGGATAAACTGGCGGCGTTGAATGTGCCGCAGGAAGATTATTTCCTCTGGCTGACCGGCGAAGGCGCGGCGGTGAAATCATGGCTGGATGGCTTTGTCACCGACGCGATGGACCCGCAGCTGGTGCGTTCGCAGGCGTATTGGCATAAGAAGTGATTAACGTGGGCCTCACACGCCCCCTCTCCCTGGCCCTCTCCCACAGGGAGAGGGAACTGTGTGGAGCGGGTTTGGTTTTCTCCCTCTCCCTCAGGGAGAGGGCTGGGGAGAGTGTGTTAGACAGCACTCATGCCACCTCATCAAACCCCGCATCTACAATCTGCTTCTCCAGCGTGCGCACGGTGTTGCTCATCGCTTTTTCCTGCTGCAGAAAATACCCTTCCTGGTCGCGAAGCGTCGTCACCAGCTGCCATGCGCCCTCTTTTTCCAGACCCGAAAGCTCAAGAATAAGCGTGCGAATTTGCAGCCGAATCTCGGCGATTTTCTGTCGTAAAGGCTCAAGATCGTTCAAACGACTGCTGGCCAGCATCGGCTGCTGACCCTGCATCAGACGGGTAAGAATACTGCGCACCATGGGGAGATCCCCGCGCTGGCGGGCCTGATTGAGTCGCACCATCAGCGTGGTGGCTTCCGCTTTCAGTGAATCATCCACCAGGTCGGGATGGCACAGTTTGCTGGCCTGTCGCCACAGGCGTTTCAGCTCATGACGCTCAGATTCTGCCAGCCGCTGCTGCGCGGCCTGGTGGCGCTGGGCTTCCTGATGGCGTTGGCGATACGATTCATAATCCTGGCTGGCGGCGTCGGCCTGACGCGCAGATTCTTCGGCCACCGGTTCACTGCGGCTGCCCTCGCGCAGCTGTCGACGCAGCATTTTCTCGGCCAGTACTTTACGTAAACGCAGGATCTCGGTCATCAGCGGGCCGAGACGAGTCATGTACAACTCGTTGAATTCATCCAGCCGCTGAATACGGGCAGTACGCCGATCGTGCAATGCCTGCAATTCGGCTTCCAGGGTTTTCAGTTCGAGCTTACTGGCAGAAATGCGCGGGTCTTGCCAGGTCGTCAGCGCCCGCTGGTTCTGCAACCAGACGGTGATGGCGGCGATAGCATCTGCATAGCGTCGGGCTTCAAGCGCCTGCACGATGGCCTTCAGCCCCTCATCCAGCGGCTCTTTTTTCAGCTGCACAAGCTGGCCGTGGACAATCTCATCGTCCTCCAGCTCAATCGCATTTTTAATGATTTCCAGCCGTTTAATGGGTTTGTTCATGACGCGTTTGCTCAGCTTCCAGGCCTGCGGAGTGGCAGGCAGAGTACCACTGCGGCCTGGCGACTGTCAGCGGTTAAGCGTGATTATAAGTCTCATTATTTCATGGTGTTAACGATTCAAAGCAATCTAAAAACTTAACCGCAACTGCCAGTGATAAATCGCAAATGGCGTCGTTATCACGTTGCGGCATAACCATATGAAAATTTTGTTGTTGAGTTATTCATGAAAGTAATGCTACCGTCTGGACGTCTATAGCTCTATACATCTAAAAATAATGATTGTACTAAACCAGATCCGAAAAATTTTTGATAACGGTAAAGCGCCCATCGCTGCGGTTGACGACGTCAGCCTGACGGTCGAGCAGGGGCAGATTTACGGCATTATCGGCTACAGCGGCGCAGGGAAAAGCACCCTGATTCGCCTGCTGAACGGGCTTGAAAAACCGACGTCCGGCAGCGTGCTGATTAACGGCCAGGATATCTCGGCCGCGAGGGGGGAAACCCTGCGTCGTGCGCGGCTGAAAATCAGCATGGTGTTCCAGCATTTCAACCTGCTGTGGTCGCGCACCGTCAGCGAGAACATTGCCTTTTCGATGCAAATCGCCGGGGCGCCGAAAGCACAGATTAACGCCCGCGTGGCGGAGCTTATCGATCTGGTTGGGCTGAAAGGGCGCGAAAATGCCTATCCGTCGCAGCTGTCCGGCGGCCAAAAACAGCGAGTGGGTATTGCCCGTGCGCTGGCGAACAGTCCGGACGTGCTGCTGTGCGATGAGGCCACCTCGGCTCTCGACCCGCAGACCACCGACCAGATTCTGGATTTGCTGCTCGACATTAACCGTCGCTTCGGCCTGACCATCGTGCTCATCACCCATGAGATGCACGTGGTGCGCAAGATATGCGACCGGGTGGCAGTGATGGAAAACGGTCGCGTGGTGGAAGAAGGCGAGGTGATCCGCGTCTTCACCCATCCGCAGAAACCGATTACCCAGCAGTTTGTGCGCCAGGTCAGCCAGTATGCTGAAGACGAAGCGTTCAACCCGGAGCTGGCGAACGATTTGCAGGGCAGCGTCATCAAACTGACGTTTACCGGGCACAGCACGCATCAGCCGATTGTCGGCGAACTGACGCTGCGCTACGGCCTGCCCTTCAACATTTTGCACGGCAAGATGACACAAACGGCGCACGGCGTGTTTGGCCAACTTTGGCTGCACGTGGTGGCCACAGAAGAACAGCTGAACAACATCCTCGCGGATTTGCAGCGCAGCGACATCGACAGCGAGGTGATTAAACATGGCTGAAAATACTCTGGCGGAACAATGGTTCCCGCATCTGGACCTGGATTCACTGTGGGCAGCGACGCAGGAAACGCTGTACATGACCGCGCTGTCCGGCGTGGCGACGTTTGTTTTCGGCATCGTGCTCGGTCTGGCGTTGTTTCTGACCGCCAAAGGTGGCCTGTTCCACAACCGCGCGGTGTACAGCGTGATTTCGGTGTTGGTGAACGTCTTCCGTTCCATCCCGTTCATCATCCTGATTGTGCTGCTGATCCCGTTCACCAAGGCAATCGTCGGCACCATTCTTGGTGCAGATGCGGCGCTGCCGGCCCTGATTGTTGGTGCGGCACCGTTTTATGCGCGTCTGGTGGAAATTGCCCTGCGTGAAGTGGACAAAGGGGTAATTGAGGCCACGCGTTCGATGGGCACCCGCCTGTCGACGCTGATTTTTCGCGTCCTGCTGCCGGAGTCTTCTCCGGCGCTGGTCTCGGGCATTACCGTCACCCTGATTGCGTTGGTGAGCTACAGCGCGATGGCTGGCGTGATTGGCGCAGGTGGCTTAGGCAATCTGGCGTATCTGGAAGGATTCCAGCGTAACCATAACGACGTCACGCTGGTGGCGACGGTGACCATTCTGATCATCGTCTTCATCATTCAGTTCTGCGGCGACGTGGTGACTTCACTTTTAGATAAACGATAATTCTTTGGGACCACACATCATGAAAAAAACACTGACACTGATTGCCGCCGCAACCCTGAGCGCCCTGAGCTTTGCTTCCTGGGCCGATACCCTGACCGTGGGGGCATCCAACGTGCCACACGCTGAAATTCTGGAGCAGGCGAAACCGATTCTGGCGAAAGAAGGCATCGACCTGGAGATCAAACGTTTCCAGGACTACATCCTGCCGAACACAGCGCTGGCCGGGCGTGAAATCGACGCGAACTACTTCCAGCACATTCCGTATCTGAACAGCGTGCTGAAAGACCATGCGGGCGACAAAGACTATGATTTCGTCAGCGCGGGTGCGATTCACATCGAGCCGATTGGTATTTACTCGAAAAAATACAAGTCGCTGAAAGACCTGCCGGAAGGCGGCAAAATCATCATGCGTGATGCGGTATCCGAAGAAGGCCGTATTCTCTCAATCTTCGAGAAAGAGGGTGTGATCAAGCTGAAGCCAGGGATTGATAAAGTCACTGCGCGTATCAGCGATATCGTTGAGAACCCGAAAAAACTGAAGTTCCTGCCGAACGTGGAAGCGTCCCTGCTGCCGCAGATGTACAACAACGACGAAGGCGCGGCGGTGGTGATTAACGCTAACTACGCCATCGACGCTGGTCTGGATCCGGTACATGACCCGATTGCGGTCGAGAGCGGCGAGAACAACCCGTACGCCAACATCATTACCGTGCATAGCGGCGATGAGAAGAAAAAGGATATCGTGGCGCTGGTGAACGTGCTGCATTCCAAAGCAATTCAGGATTGGATCCGTACGAAATATAAAGGTGCGGTAATTCCAGTAAATAATTGATCGTAGGCGCGCGCGTGCCAGGCACGGTGGAATTGTTCCGTTCACCGGATGTGCAGCAGAATCTGTCTACTGAATAGAACGTGAACGGGATAAGGGGAACACCACGTTCCCCTTATCAATCCCCGTGGCCCCGCAAAAGAAATCGGTGCTTCGCACTGCCCGGTCTTCCAGCCATCTGCCTGCGGCCGGCTCGACTCGACTTCCTGTCTCGTTTCGCCTCAGCCCGCCATCCCTGGCGGTCTGACCTTGTCATCTGGCTTGCAGCCCGGCGATTTCAAGTGGGGACACAACCGGTGCCTGCATGGGCTTGGGATAGATTTTCTCCCTCTCCCTGAGGGAGAGGGTTGGGGTGAGGGGGAAAAGACGGTGCCCCCTCTCCAGACACTTCTTTACAGCACGCCGCGCATTCACCCGTTAAGATAAGCCTCGAATTTTATTGAGGCGTTTATGATCCCACGTCAGCGTAAAGCTTTGCTTCTTGTCGCTCTGGCTTGTCTGGTGGTGCTTATCTGCACCGCGCAGCGCATGGCGGGGCTGCACGCGCTGATGATCAACGCCTCTCCGGTTGCTCAGCAATCCGCTCAACAACATCAGGACAGCGACGCGCCGGTGACGCCGTGCGAGCTCAGCGCGAAATCCCTGTTTGCGACGCCGCCGGTGATGTTTGAAGGCGCGATATTTGCCATCACATTGCTGTTGGCCGTGCTGGCTGCCGTCCCACAACGCCCGGAGCGCCAATGGCCGCCGCGGGTCATTTCTCCTCCCCGGCTACGGGTGCATCTGCGATTATGCGTCTTCCGTGAATGATTGCTCGCCTGGCATTACAGGTTAATCAATCATTTACGGAGAAAAAATATGCGAATTCTTTTCAGGCAGCTTGCGCTCTGCCTGCTCTGGCTATGGCTGCCCGTCAGCCATGCGGCCGACACGGGCTGGCTGCGCGCCGCCGATAACGATCATGCCAGCGTCAGGCTGCGGGCCGAGGCTCAGCAGAGCGGTGACACGCAGGTGCTGCTGGATGTGGACCTCGAAAAAGGCTGGAAAACCTACTGGCGATCGCCGGGGGAAGGCGGGATTGCGCCGGCGATAAAATGGCAGACGCCGCTGGAGATGGGCTGGCGTTGGCCGGTGCCGCAGCGTTTTGAGGTGGCTGGCATTTCCACTCAGGGCTATCACGGCAACGTCACCTTCCCGATAACGCTGCACGGCAAGCTGCCTGAAAAACTCTCGGGCGTACTGACGCTGTCGACCTGCAGTAACGTCTGCATTCTGACCGACTATCCCTTTACCCTCGATTTGACTACCCCAGCCGGGGATAACTTCAGCTACGATTTCACCCGCGCTATGGGCACGCTGCCGCTCAAAGATGGCCTGACGTCGCAGCTGGATGCCGGTTATGGGCCGGGCAAACTGACCGTAACCGCCACGCGTGAAACGGGCTGGCAGAAGCCTGAACTGTTCATCGACACCCTCGCCGACACCGATTTCGGCAAACCCACTTATCACATTGACGGACCAACCCTGACCGCCACGCTGCCGGTCAGCGATGGCTGGGGCGAAACCGCGCCGGATCTGCGTGGGAAAGCCATTTCGTTGGTGCTAACTGATAGCGGCCAGGCGCAGGAGAGCCGCGTCACCGTTGGGGAATCTCCCGCCAGCGAATCGACGCTTTCTCTGGGCTGGGTGCTGCTGATGGCGCTGGCAGGCGGACTGATTCTCAACGTGATGCCGTGCGTGCTGCCGGTGCTGGCGATGAAGCTCGGCACGCTGGTACAAACGCCATCCACCGATCGACGTCGCGTGCGCCAGCAGTTTATGGCATCGGTGGTCGGGATTGTGACCTCATTCCTCGCCCTGGCACTGATGATGACTGTGCTGCGCCTGAGCAATCAGGCGTTGGGGTGGGGCATTCAGTTCCAGAACCCGTGGTTTATTGCGGCGATGGCGCTGGTCATGGTGCTGTTCAGCGCCAGCCTGCTCGGCCTGTTTGAAATCCGGCTCTCCTCGGGCTTATCCACCTTCCTTGCGACGCGAGGCGGGAACGGTCTGGCCGGTCATTTCTGGCAGGGCGCGTTTGCCACGCTGCTGGCGACGCCATGCACCGCGCCGTTCCTCGGCACAGCGGTATCGGTGGCGCTGGTTGCGCCGCTGCCGCTGCTGTGGGGTTTGTTCTTCGCGATGGGGATCGGCATGAGCCTGCCGTGGCTGCTGATTGCCGCCTGGCCTGGGCTGGCGCAGCACATGCCGCGTCCTGGCCGCTGGATGAACGTGGTCCGAACCGTTCTCGGACTGATGATGCTCGGCTCGTCGCTGTGGCTTGCCAGCCTGCTGGCGGTGCATATCGGGCAGACTCTGACGCTCGCGTTGTTCGCCATTCTCGCCTGTATTCTGCTGCTCGCGACGGGGTGGCGTTGGGGATGGCGCGTGGCCGGGGTCAGCACGCTGGCGACGGCGCTGGCTATCGCCATCGCGTTCCCGCTGTGGCATTCCACTGACAAGGGCATTGTCGCGGACAGGATCGACTGGCAGCCGTTAAGTGAACAAGCGATCGCCGCCGCGCTGGCGGACAACAAACGTGTGTTTGTCGATGTCACCGCCGACTGGTGTGTGACCTGCAAAGCCAATAAATACAACGTACTGCTGCGCGAAGATGTGCAGGACGCGCTCACCGCGCCGGACGTGGTGGCGCTGCGCGGCGACTGGAGCCGCCCATCGGACACTATTAGCCAGTTTCTTCGCACTCGCCACAGCGTGGCCGTGCCTTTCAATCAAATTTATGGACCCGGACTGGTGCAGGGGCGCGTGATGTCACCCCTGCTGAGCCGTGATGACGTGCTGCAAACCCTGTCCGACGCTAAAGGAAAATAACCATGCGCATTTTGACTTTTATCCTGCTGTTTTGTTTCTCGACGCTGAGCCTTGCGGCTGAACCCGATCTGGAAAACCTGCTCTGGAACGACCCGAATACGCCGTCGATGGGCGCGGAAAAACCGCGTCTGACGCTGGTCTCATTCACCGATTACAACTGCCCGTACTGCAAACAGTTCGACCCGGAGCTGGAGAAAATCGTCCATAAATATCCGGACGTGAAGCTGGTGATAAAACTGCTGCCGTTCCGCAGTGAAAGCTCCGCTAATTCCGCCCGCATCGCGCTCACCGCGTGGCGTCAGCAGCCGCAGCAGTTCTGGGCGCTGCATCAGCGATTGATGTCGAAAAAGGGCTATCACGATGAGGCGTCTATTCTGGCGGCGCAGCAAAAAACCGCGACCGCGAACATTAAAGCCGACGGGCAAAGCGGCGAGACGCTGCAAATGAACCTGATCCTCTCGCAGGTGTTGGGCGTGCAGGGCACACCGGCGACGCTGGTGGGGAAAACGATGGTCGCGGGCGCGATCCCTTACGACGAACTGGAGGCGCTGGTGAAACAAGAACTGGCGAAAGCCGATGCGAGCTAAGCTCAAACGCTGGCTGCGCGAAGGTGTGGTGCTGCTGTTGATTGCCGCGGCGGCGATGCTGGTGATGGATCAGTTTCGCCAACCCACGCTGCCCGCGACGTTCGTCAGCACGCCGTTGCAAACGCTGGACGGCAAGCCGGTTTCTCTGGCTGAAATGAGCCAGGATCGTCCGCTGCTGGTGTACGTCTGGGCGACGTGGTGCGGTGTGTGCCGCTACACCACGCCGTCAGTGGCGAAGATAGCCGAGGAGGGCGGCAACGTGATAAGCGTGGCGCTCCGCTCCGGGGACGATGCGACGCTGAGCAACTGGCTGGCGCGCAAACATTACGCGATGCCGACGGTCAACGATGCATCGGGGCAGCTCTCCCGCAGCTGGCAGGTACAGGTCACGCCGACGCTGATGATTATTTCTAAAGGCGAAGTGAAATCAGTCACCACCGGATTCACCAGCGGCTGGGGCATGAAGCTGCGCCTGTGGTGGGCGGGACTGTAATCTGAGGCAGCGTCAGGAATGGTGCTGCTTTTCCCCCGATAGCGATGTTGATGTCAAAAAGCATAATTTATTTATAAATAAAAAATACGCCCAAATAACATAGCAAACTAATAGTAACCACTGTAATGAATGCGTGGGGTGATATAATGCAGGCCTTCACTGCTTTTATCTGCTGACATTTTTTTCGTTGGTCATCTTCCGCTATTTAATTTCATTGGTCATTTGCCATTATGAGAATAAAACTGCATGCCCTACTGGGGTTACCCGTCATATTTTCCCTTTCGGGGTGCTCGCTTGCGCCTTCCTTGCCCTTTCTGGGCGCGGCCTTCCCTGACTGGCTGTACTGCCTCGCGGGCGGGGCGGTACTTACCGGGCTTATATTTTGGCTGTGCGGCAATAAATTAAGCGAACGCTATAAATTAAATCTCGCGGGCTGGTTATTAATTACCGCAACCCTCTCAATGATTATCTGGTTATTTATTTTCAGCTAACCGACAGGCTATTATCATGTTTAAAAACAAGCAAAAAACAACGTTAATTGCGCTGACGGTGGCGGCACTTGGCGTGCTTTCTCTGGTTATTTGGCGCCTGGATGCCCGTCCTCGTACCGATGATGCTTATGCTTATGCGGATACCATCACGGTGTCGCCAGAAGTAAATGGCAGGATAATCGAGCAGCCGGTACGTGATAATCAGCTGGTGCAGAAAGGTGACCTGCTTTTCCGTATTGATCCCGCGACTTACGAGGCCGCGCTGAAACAGGCCCAGGCGAAACTCGCCGGTCTGGACAGACAAATTGAGCTGACCCAGCGTTCGGTCAATGCGCAGAAATTCAGTGCCGGTTCAGCAAAAGCGGCCATTGCCAGCGCGCAGGCTGATGCCAAAAAAGCCGCCGACACTTTACATCGTCTTGCGCCCCTGCTTTCACAAGGGTTCGCTTCCGCCGAAGAAGTCGACCAGGCGCGTGCGGCTAACGCCAGTGCGCAATCACGTCTGCAAAGCCTACAGTTACAGGCGAAACAGGCCGCCGCCGCGGTCAGCGGCGTTGATGCGCTGGTGGCACAGCGGGCAGAGATTGAAGCGCAGATTGATATCGCGAAGTTAAACCTGGCGCACACCGACGTTCGGGCTCCCTTCACCGGCCGCGTGGCATCGCTGAAAACCAGCCTCGGCGAATTTGTGTCGGCAGGGAAACCGGTATTTACCCTGATCGACACCACGCACTGGTACGTGATTGCTAACTTCCGCGAAACCGAACTTAAAGATATTCAGGAAGGCACCCCGGCGCGCGTCTGGCTGATGAGCGACACCGGCAAAACGTTTGCCGGGCAGGTGGACTCCATCAGCTATGGCGTGCTGCCCGATGACGGCGGCAGCGTGATGTCAGGTTTGCCTGTCGTCAAAAGGAACATCAACTGGGTTCACGTTTCCCAGCGCTTCCCGGTGAAAATTAGGGTCGAAAATCCAGACTCACACCTGTTCCGCGTCGGCGCCTCTGCGGTGGCAACGCTGCAACCTCGTTGAGCGGAGGCGATATGACCGCACACGCACTTCCTGCCCAGAGCGGCTGGCTGCAACCGTTAATCCGCTTGCTGCGCCCGTATCCTGGGCGTGGCAACCTGATGATGCGCTGTCTGATTACCTGCACGCTGGTGATGATCATTTCACTGACCCTGCAAGTGCCCTTTTTAGCGCTGTCCCTGATTGCCGTTTTCTACGTCACACAAAAGAACATCGTGCTGTCCAAACTGACCGGCACACTGTTCGTGCTCGGCACCACGCTGGCGGTGGGGCTGTCCATTCTGACGCTGAAACTGACCTGGGAATATCCGCTGCTGCGCCTGATGATGGCGAGTGGGCTGTTTTTTGCCTGCGTCTATCTGATGCGCGCTACCCGATATGGCGTGATTTTTTTCCTCAGTGGGCTAGTCATCTTTTATACCCAAACCTTCGCCGACATGACCGACAACGCCGACAGCGTGGTGAGGATGATCCTCTGGCTGTGGGTGGCAATTAACTACGCCATTCTCCTGACGCTTATCGTCAATCTGCTGTTTCTTCCGCTGGAGCCGGTCGCGCAGCTGAAGGGTGCGCTTCAGTCGCAACTGTCGGAAATTATTGCCCGAACCGAACGGCTTATCCGCCAGGAACCCATTCTGGAGCCGCTGTCTGCGGCGGATATTCAGGAAAAGACGCTGACGCTCCAGCATATGCTGGCCTTCGCCATCATGCGTGATAAGCGCTATCGGCAGGACGAAGCCTGGCATTTGGCGCGGATCAGCACCGTGTCTGACCTGTACCTGATGGTGCAACAGTTGCCAACGCATCCGGATACGGACGATTTGGCGCTGGCGCAGAAACTGCTCGACCGATGCCATGCGTTTGCTGCATCGATTGCCGAAGACGAGCCGTTTTCCGTGGACGAGACCGACGTTTTCCAGGGCGCGAAACCGGGCATTTTGGCGCGAATGATGGAGTCGCTGGCGGCGTTTTCGCATTACCAGCGTCCGCCCGCGGACTCCTCGGCGCAATCGAAAGCTACCGCCCGCATGAACGGGCTGCTGATGAACCAGACCTGGTACACCTTTGCGTTTAAAACGCTGCTCTCCACCTTCGTCTGCTACCTCATTTACATCGCCGCAGACTGGCAGGGCATCCACACCATTATGCTCAGCTGCATCATCGTGGCGCAGTCGAGCCTGGGTTCAACCGCCCAGCGCGGATTGCTGCGTGTGATTGGCGCGGTGCTTGGCAGCCTGGCGGCGTTGCTGATGGTCATTCTGGTGATGCCGCATATCGAAAGCGTGGTGGGGCTGCTGGCGATGTCGCTGCCGGTGATTGGGCTTGGGGCCTGGATTTACGCCGGATCGGAAAAGATAAGCTACGCCGGGATTCAGATGATGTTTACCTTCGCGCTGGCGCTGCTGGAAAGCTTTGGCCCGACCTTTGAGCTGGTCGAAATTCGCGACAGGGTCATTGGCATCCTCCTTGGCGTGCTGATCGCGACGTTTGTGCATCGTTATTTGTGGCCCGAACGCGAAGGCAAGCTGTTCTGGAACAGCGTCAGCAGCTTAATCAATGCCCTTGCCCAACGCGTGAAAACGCATCAGGCGGGAACCGGGAGTGAAATCGCATTACGCCGCTCGCTGGCAGGCTGTCAGGGCATTGCGGGCCGGGTGGCGATGGAGCCGGGTTGGTCTGCGGATAACGGCCAATCAGAAAGCGAAATTCTGGCGGCTCAGCAGGTGCTCAGCCACCTGAGCGAAATCATTTATCAGTTTGAACATCTCAACGCCGGGCAGGGCGAAAATGACTTCGCTAGCGAACGCCAGCAGGCGGCGGCCATGCTGAAGCAGTGCGCTGCTTTAGCCGAAGCGGGCGGGGAAACAACCTCCGCAGCGCCAGTGACGTACGTGAAAGAAGGGCGATTGCAGACCCTGTTTTACGAAATCGAACAGCTTAATCTCAGCCTGCGTACCCGGCAGACTGCAACCGATAGGGTGTCATTATGAGCAGTCTGAAACGAGTCTATAGCCTCAAACCGCTGGCCCTGATTTGCTGCGCACTGCTGGCGGCCTGCGCGCCGATGAAAGACGAGAAAACGACGGTACAAGCCATCCAGCAGCAGGAAATTGTCCTGCCGCAGGACGCAAAATTGACCGCGCAACAGTGGCCGGACGCGACCTGGTGGAAGCACTACAACGATCCGCAGCTTAATGCGCTGATCGACCACGCTTTGCAGCATTCCCCGTCAATCGCGCTGGCCCACGCTCGCGTGGCTCAGGCCCGTGCGGATGTGGCACTGATTGAATCGGGCACGCAGCTCAAAGTGAATGCGATGGCCGAAGTCAATGAGGCGCATATTTCTTCGAACGGCTATCTTGGTCCATTTTCGCAAGACCACCCGGCGCTGGGCACCACCGGCCCGTGGTACACCGAAGGGATCGTTGGGCTGGGGGCAACGCTCGACATCGATCTGTGGGGCGAGCATCGCGATCGTCTTTATGCCATTCTTGGGGTGGAAAATGCGCACAAGCTCGAGGAAAAAGCCGTTCAGCTGGAGATTTCAGCGGACGTGGCGCAACTGTATTACGGGATTCAGACCAATTACCAGGTTACACAGCGTCTTGAAAAACTTAAACAATCCGAAACTTTCGTGCTGAACTCGCATGAAGCTCGCGCGGCGCGCGGTCTTGAATCTCATTCTGATGCTGAAATGGCAAAATCGATGCTGCTGACTATCGACCAGCAGCTTTCGATGGCCAAACAGCAACGCGTGGCGTTCCGTGAATCGCTGCGCGCATTGAGCGGCGGTGGCGAGCTGGCGGAGATCGCCGCCAGGCCATTGCCGGTGGCGCAAACGCAGCTGCCGTCGTCGCTTAACTATCAACTGTTGGCCCGTCGCCCGGATTTGCAGGCCGCCCACTGGTATGTGCAATCGTCGATGAAACAAATAGATGCCGCCAAGGCGGCGTTCTATCCGAAGTTCGATATCAAAGCCTTCTTCGGTTTCGACGCCCTGCATATGAACGATTTGTTTGATCACGCCAGTCAGCAAACCAATATTGTGCCAGGCCTGTATCTGCCGCTTTTCTCTGGCGGACAGCTTGAAGCGAACCTCGACAAGACGCGTCACCAGCGGGATATGCTGATTTCGCAATACAACCAGGCGGTGTTGACGGCGGTGAAAGATGTGGTGGTGACGGGGTCTGCCCTTCAGTCACTTCAGGAAGAGCAGGTATTGCAGGATGAGAAAGTCAGCTCTGCCGCGGCAGGCATGAACAATGCACAAGCCCGATTCCAGCGAGGGCTGATCAGTGAAGCCATGGCCGATGAAGCACAGCGTCAGTGGCTAAGCGCGCAGATCAAACAGATTGAAATGCAGGGGCAGCTCGTCAGTCACGATATCCTGCTGAATAAAGCGCTCGGGGGCGGGAAGGTGTAGTTTGGGTTGGTGAATCTAACGCCTGCAAGTCATTAAAAAAGCCACTCTCTGGAGTGGCTTAATCATATGATTTAATTAATGTTCACCCGCACACACTATGATATTAAAATAGCCCGGAAGGTAATATCCAAAAATAAATAGATGAGGTGTGTGATTAAATACCCGGATGCCATATAGTTCGTCTTTTGCATTTAAATTAAGAAATGAAAATCAGAAAATATTCTAACATTGAAAAGCTTGCATATGCCGTATTTTTATTTTCGACTATTATAGTCGTAAATCTCTCAATTGGTTTTATTTCTTATGTTGGATTAGAGAAAAACCTACAAATAATTTCAGCTGACATTTCTGACATTCTCAATAAAAACATTGAAGACAACAAAAGCCTGGCAAATGCGCTGGGTTATGAAATACCGCTTCCTGAAAATCAGATTAATCATCAACTTGGCGTTGATATCAATAAAGAGATTCAGAGTTCTAAAGATTCAGCGTACCATAGAAAAATTCACTTCTCACCGAAGGAAATCAATAAAGAAGATTCTAAAGTGGCCGTTATTATTATGACGCTGTGGAATAATTTAAGCACTGAAAGTAAATCAAAATACTGGACTTATTATACTAACAAAGAACGTAAGCACTATTTCCTGCTGAACAATAGTGAGTTCATGCACTATAAAGATGACTCTCCCAATCTGAAAATAAGTGATTTCATCGAAAGGCTTTCGAGTAAATTAAATACGGCTAAAGGTTTTCTTGCTTCGGATAATTTTTACAGTAATGTTTATGTCGATGCCATGACGGGCCTGCCAACAATCACGGTTGGCGCACCCGTGATAATAAACAATGTAAATATCGAAAGTGCAAAAATCATGGGTGTGATTGTGACAGACTATACACTCGATGATCTTGATTCAATTTTCAAAAATGCGTTCATGGAAAAAGGGTTAGACATCTCGTTATACAGTCTTTCAATAAAGAGTAAGAAACAGGATGAAGTTCCATTACAGATTAATAAAGTCGATAGAGTCATCACGCTTCCTGAGATAAAAGTAGGTGTTACCGATGGGTTTTACATCTGTGGGCATGTGGGCGTGGCAGATGTTGTAAAAAATTCAATATGGCATTTCGTTATATCAAATATCATTATGCTCATTTTTACGTTTGCATTCAGAAATGCGTATATAAGAACCAATAGAGCATTGCATCGATTAAGCTATGATTCTTTGACCAACGCACTTTCGCGTGAGGGTGGCGATATTGTCCTGGGTACGCTCAGCGCCTCTGATGACATTATGATGGTTGTCGCAGACCTTGATAACTTTAAAAATATCAATGACTCATATGGTCATCATGTGGGCGATCTTGCATTAAAATATTTTGTCGACACGCTGCATGCTAATCTGAGGGCAACAGATAAAATCATTCGTATGGGCGGCGATGAATTTTTATTGTTGCTTGCTAAATGCGATCATTCTGTCGCAGAAAATACTTTGCTAAGTGTGGGGGCACAGCTTCAGCACTTTAGTTATGATGAAGTCTCAATCCCATTGTCGTGCTCCTATGGCCTTCATAAATTTACAGGTGACTTTTCCGACGATTATCAAAATGCAGATTTAAAACTGTATGAGATGAAAAGAAACCCGGGCCGAAATTCTGCCTTGCCTGCCGGTTCGTCTCTTTCTGAAATGTCATCTCAGACGCACGAAGACACCGCTGCAAGCAATTTGCTGACGCTTGATGAACTACGAAAACATCCTGAGTATTATGCGGGACGAAGTCTCCTGGCAATGTTACACCTCAGTAACTATTCTTCCCTGAAAAGTCTGCTCGGCGTTGAATACAGCCGCGCACACATGGCCTATTTTATTTCACGGATTAAAAAAACACTGCCAGATAATATTCTGCTTTGCCGTGAGCGAAGCGACACGCTCATCGTAATTTTCCCGCCTTCTCATCTTCCAGACCAACTCAATGTTGGGCAACAGCAGTTGAGTGAAATCTTTACCCTTCATGAAGGAGCCCAAATGGGGAACCATGAATTGCGCATTGTCGGTAGCGCCAGCATGGTTGAGGAAGAACTGATCCCGGAACGCTTTAACGAAATTCTGTTAAATGCAGGTATTGCACTTCATCATCTTCGTGAAAAGGAAAATGGAACAGTGACACTGTTTACATCCGAGATGCATGAAGAAGGGCTGCACCAGATATTGCTTCATGAACAATTACGTCTTGCGCTGGACGGTGATGAGTTTCATCTGGTGATGCAACCTATTATCAACCTGGAGAAGGGAAATACCTGTCGGGAAGGGGAATGCCTGGTGCGCTGGAACAGCCCGGTTCTGGGCTTCGTTCCCCCGGATAAATTTATCTCACTGGCAGAAGAAACAGGCCTGATGATCCCTTTAGGCGAGTGGATTGTTGAAAATGCCTGCAAGCAACTGGCAGCGTTCATCTCTCGCGGTGCGCCAGAGGATTTTAAGCTTCATATCAATATTTCACCTCTTCAGCTGCAACAGCAAAATTTTGCACAGAGTCTTCTTGAGAGTATGAAATCCCACGAATTGCTGGGTAAAAATATCTGCCTGGAAATCACGGAGGGGATGCTTCTTGAAAGTAATGACCACATTCTGGCTCAACTTACCCGACTTCGGGATACCGGGGTGACGATTTCACTGGATGATTTTGGTTCCGGGTACTCCAGCCTTTCGTATCTCCATACCTTACCTTTTGATCAGCTGAAAATTGACCGTCAGTTTGTCAACAATCTACTGACTGATAGTCGCAGTGAATCCGTCGTTGACTCCGTACTGACACTTTCCCGTAATTTCAATGTTCCGCTGGTCGCAGAGGGCATAGAGGACAACGAAACGGGAGAAAAATTACGTACGATGGGCTGCCAGTTGGCTCAAGGATATTTTTACGGACGGCCTCAGCCTTTCGATAGCTGGACGTTTAACGGAGATCGGTTGGTCTGATAACGAATGGCGCTGGAAGAGTCCAGCGTCAGTTCGATCTGCAACACTCGATAGAAGGAAGTTAAAACAGTGAGGGCAGAGATTGAACCACCAGAGGCTGAAGTCCTGGGATTTCAGCCTCTGGGGTAAATAGCGCTAACGTTGATTTCAGTTAGATTTGGTAATCATGCGCTGAGTGTCACGACCGGCCAGGAAGCCGTAGAAGATATAGCCGAACAGGACGATGATAGACCCGCCAAACACCGCATCGCTACCGCAAGCGTAAACACCATAAATACTGTAAATCACACCCACGGTACTCACCAGGGAAGAGAAACGATACTCTGTATTAGACACTTTGTTCTTACGCAGCATGACCTGCAGGCCAGTCATTGCCAGAACATACGGGATCATATTAATGAACACCGCCAGGTTTAACAGCGCGTTAAACTGTTTGAGCAAGTCCGGAGAGATGGTCATACAGGCAAGGGCAAGTTCGAGTGCCAGCATGATCAACATGCCCATGACCGGCGCATCATCCTTAGTGACTTTCGCAAACACCGCCGGGAACAGTTCGCTATCCGCAGCCGCTTTAGAAACCTGTGCGTTGGTGAACTGCCAGCCCAGCAGAGATCCGATACAGGCGATAACGGCAAGCACGGTAATAACCTGGCCGACAACCGGGTTGAACATCATTGAGAACACGAGGCCGAATGGCGCATCGGAGTTCATCAGGTCCGCGTTAGGGACAATACCCTGAATAACAGACGTTGACGCGATATAAACAATGGCGGCAAACGCGGTACCGAACAAGCATGCCAGTGGCACATTCTTCTCTGGGTTTTCTACCGCACCAGAGTTAGCACCCGCAGATTCTATTCCCAGGAACGCCCACAGGGTCAGCGCAATACCGGAAGAAACAGCGCCGCCATTGGACAGATGTTGTGGGTTCCACGCATCCATAAAGATTTTAGGATCGAACCAGAACCAGCCAATAACGGATAAGCCCACAACCGGGATAATGATACCCCATACCGTCAGCGCAGAAATGCGCTCGGTGATCTTCGGCCCTTTAAAGTTCGCCACCATGGTGACGATCAGAATAGCGACCACGGTTAAGAATGTGTTAATTGGCTGAGCTTTTACCCACGGGAAGAACGGAGCCAGATAGCCTGCGGCAGATACCGCGATGGCGACGCAGCTGATCACCAGGCAGATGTAGTAGCTGTAAGAAGCGATAAAGAAGGATGACTTTCCATGCGCTTCTTCTGAATAAGCAGACATGCCGCCTTCACGTTTACAAAAGCGCCCGCATTTGGCAAATGCGTAGGCAATACACATAGAGCCAATCGCGGTTACAAGCCAGGACAGAATGGAGATGGCTCCAGTCTGCGCAAGGCTTGCCGGTAACATTATAATACCGGAACCCATCATGTTAACGGCAACGAGAATGGTTAGACCCACCACGCCCATTTTTTTTGATTCAGTAGCCATGAATATCTCCTGATAAATAGATAATTATTCCATTTATTATGTCGAACCGATCGCACCTATTTGTCGGTGGCGTTCATGCTTTGCATAATAATGACTAAAAACACTGGAGTAATTTTCGGTGCGCGCGTTGATTGCATGTAAGCATTTTTCCGCTCTTTAATGTAAAGCAAACGTTAAAAGAAAGGCGGATGTTCAAGGCGCAATAATAAAGTGGCGCAGACAATATCCCCTAAAAAAGTCAAAGTCAAATACGTGTTAGCTGTTTGGTTATTTCCAGGTTCTATTCTTGAATCGTCGTCAGGAATATTTATTTTTAAAAAACAAAGAAAAGCACTAATACATAATGTTCAATAAAAACAGTTTGTTAGCGTTTGAATTTGAGTATTAAGGTGTCTTGTGTGACAGAGCGTAAATTCATGCAAATGCATTTTTGACACTGCATTCTCGATGCTGCATTCACTTTTTTTGAATTAATATGGCTCATCCATTAGTGGTATTTGGTGCTGTGGTTAACGATAAAGTGTTTATGTATACTGCAGCCGACAGAACGCCTATTGGCATTCATATTCAATTACATTCATGACAAATGTTAGTTATCGTCACGCCGCGCTTTTAATGCGATTTCACGGCGTTACAAATAACATTGAATTGCATTTTAGATATTTAGCATAAGTTTCCACGACATGGCGTTTATTTTCCCCATGAACGGACAGCTTTAGACAGAGTGAGACGGCTATGTGTGATAAAAATTATTTGATTGTTGGCAATACGAGTCCTGCCGATCGTCCGTCCAACGAAGCGATTGCTCGAGTCGTTGACTCTTTAAAGAGCAAGGGTGAGAACGTGCAGTTCTCCTATTCTTATCAGTATGCAACCTCTTACGTTGTGTCTACAGCTGCCATCGATTGTATCCTTGTCGAGTGGGAACCTACGAACGCCGCAGAAATCCTGACCTTTATTGAGCGTCTGAGCCTGCGTCACGATCAAGCGCCTGTTTTCCTGGTGGTGAAATCCCCGGAAGACAACCGCACGGTTGATGCTGACATCATGAGCCGCATGACCGAAACGTTCATCATGCTCGATGACACCACCGACTTTATCGTTGGCCGCCTGCAGGCTGCGGTAAACCGCTATGAAAAAATCATGATGCCGCCGCTGATGGCCGCCATGATGGAATACGCGAAAGAGAAAGAGTACTCCTGGTCAGCGCCTGGCCACCAGGGCGGTATCGGCTTCTGTAAAACGCCGGTTGGCCGTAAGTTCTATGATTTCTATGGCGAAAATATCTTCCGTACCGATATGGGTATCGAACGTGCTTCGCTGGGTTCAATGCTGGACCACACTGGTGCCTTCGGTGAAAGTGAAAAATACATCGCTCGCGTATTCGGTGCACATCGCTCTTACTCGCTGGTTGTCGGCACTTCAGGCGCAAACCGCATCATCATGCAGGCTTGCCTGACGGATAAAAACATTGCCGTCTGTGACCGTAACAGCCACAAATCCATCGAACAGGGTTTGATGCTGACGGGCGCAACGCCGGTGTACATGACGCCAACGCGTAATGCCTACGGCATCATCGGGCCTATCCCGAAAAAACAGATGTCCGCCAGCTATCTCAACAATCAGATTGCTGATAGCCGTTTCGCCAATGAGCTGGAAAACAAACGCCCGGCTTACAGCGTCGTCACCAACTGTACTTATGATGGCCTGATTTATAACGGCGACAGCATTCAGGATATGCTGGGTGAGAGCTGTGACCGTATTCATTACGATGAAGCCTGGTTCGGTTATTCCCGCTTCAACCCGATTTACAAAGGTTTCCACGCCATGCGTGGCGACAAGACTGAGCACAGCAAAGATGCACCAACCGTCTTTGCCACTCACTCTACGCACAAATTGTTGAATGCCCTTTCTCAGGCGTCTTACATCCACATGCGTGAAGGTCGCAGCAACATCGAACCGGCTCAGTTCAACCAGTCTTATATGATGCATGCCACTACCTCACCACTGTATTCCATCGCAGCGTCGAACGACGTGGCCGCGGCGATGATGGATGGTAAGCAGGGTGTGATGCTGACCAACGAAGTGATTGAAGAAGCGGTAGATTTCCGTCAGGCCATTGCGCGTGCCTACAACGATGCGGGCAAGAACAACGACTGGTTCTTCAAACCGTGGAACCCGGAAACCATCACCGACCCGGCAACCGGCGAGAAATTTAGCTTCGCCGATGCGCCGCAGGCATTGCTGGTTAACGAGCAGAGCAACTGGATCCTCAACCCGCAGGACAAGTGGCACGGCTTCACCGACCTGGATGAAAACTGGGTGATGCTGGATCCGGTAAAAGTCAGCCTGCTGACGCCGGGTCTGAACGACGACGGTTCCCTTGAAGCCAACGGCATTCCGGCGGCACTGGTTACGGCGTACCTCTCAAACCTGGGTATCGTTCCAACCCGTACCACCGATTTCCAGATCATGTTCCTGTTCTCTATGGGTGTGACCAAAGGGAAGTGGGTGACGCTGATGAACAGCCTGATGGCGTTCAAAAAGCATTACGACATGAACGCCCCACTGAAAGAAGTGATGCCGGGCCTGGTCAGCACTGCACCAGAGGTTTATGGCCATCTGGGTATGCGTGACCTGGGAGACAAGATGATCGCGTTCCTGAAAGAGCATAACCCGAGCCACAAGCTCAATCAGGCTTACGAATCACTGCCGCAAATCGACATGCTGCCGCGCGACGCGTTCACGCAGCTGGTCGCGAACAATGTGGAACTGGTTTCTATCTTCGAGCTGGAAGGACGTACCGCCGCGAACTCCGTTATCCCTTACCCACCGGGTATTCCGATGATGATGTCCGGGGAAAACTTCGGTTACGAAGACAGCCCGCTCATCGGCTACCTCCAGGCGCTGCAATCCTGGGATGAAACATTCCCTGGTTTCGAGCACGAAACGGAAGGTGCTGAGAAAGAGCACGGTGTGTATCACGTTATGTGCGTGAAGCGTTAATGACGCCTGGCCCGGACTTAGTCCGGGCTTTGTTGTTTCTGAAATCATGAAAATTTTCAATTCGTTATGGTTGTGGTACGTCAGGTTTTATCCCCGTACCGCACACAAGCTGCACGAGGAAAAAATATGAATATTAAATCCCTGATAACGCAGGTGCTGACCACCGCGCTAAACACCTTAAATATCCAGGGGCAGGACAAGCTGCTGGTTCGTCATTCGGAGCGCGCACAGTTTGGCGACTACCAGATAGATGGCGTCATGGCGCTGGCAAAAATCCTGCAAATCCCACCGCGCACACTGGCTGAAAACCTCGTCGGGGCGCTGGAACTGAGCGATATCGCGGAAAAAGTGGAGATTGCGGGCCCAGGATTCATCAACATCTTCCTCAAACAATCGTGGGTTGAAGCGCAGCTTGAGAAAAGCTATGCCGATGAACGTCTGGGTTTTGCACCCGTCAAACCACAGCGCATCGTGGTCGATTACTCCGCGCCGAACGTTGCAAAAGAGATGCATGTTGGCCATTTGCGTTCAACCATCATCGGTGACGCGGTTGTCCGCACGCTGGAGTTCCTTGGGCATGACGTTATCCGTGCCAACCACCTGGGTGACTGGGGTACGCAGTTCGGTATGCTCATCGCCTGGCTGGAAAGCCTGCAACAAAGCGACGACCACCAGATGGAGCTTTCCGACCTGGAAATGTTCTACCGCGAAGCGAAAAAGCGCTACGAATCCGACGCTGAGTTCTCTGAACGCGCCCGCCGCTATGTGGTGATGCTGCAACAAGGAGACGAGTGGTGCCTGAAAATGTGGCGTCGCCTGGTGGATATCACCATGGTGCAAAACCAGCGCAATTACGACCGCCTGAACGTCACCCTGAACAGCAGCAATGTGATGGGAGAAAGTACCTATAACCCGATGTTGCCTGAAATCGTCGACGACCTGCTGGCCCGCGGCATTGCCACGGAGAGCCAGGGGGCGATTGTTGTCTATCTCGATGAGTACAAAAATAAAGACGGCGAGCCAATGGGCGTCATCATCCGTAAAAAGGATGGCGGCTATCTCTATACCACTACCGATATTGCCTGTGCGAAGTACCGTCATGACGTTCTGCACGCCGATCGGTTGCTGTATTACATCGATTCCCGTCAGCACCAACACTTGATGCAGGCATGGAACATTGTCCGTAAGGCCGGCTATGTCCCTGACTCGGTGCCAATGGAACATCACATGTTCGGCATGATGATGGGCAAAGACGGCAAGCCGTTCAAAACCCGTGAGGGCGGCACCATTAAGCTGTCTGAGCTGCTCGATGAAGCACTGCATCGTGCCCGAGAAATGATCGCCAAAAAACAACCTGACCTTGATGATGCGGCACTTGATGAATTAGCTGAAATCATTGGGATTGGCGCGGTTAAATATGCCGATCTCTCGAAAAAACGCACAACAGATTACATTTTTGACTGGGATAACATGTTGTCGTTCGAGGGGAATACCGCGCCGTATATGCAGTATGCCTGCTCACGCATTACCTCCTTGTTTAATCGCGCAACAATCAACAAGGACCAACTGAACGCTGATATTCAGCTGAGCCAACCGAGCGAGCTGTTACTTGGCAAACAACTTCTGAGTTTCGAAGAGACCGTTCATACCGTAGCGCAGGAAGGCTATCCTCATCTGCTGACCACCTACCTGTTCGAACTGGCAAGCCACTTCTCCCGATTCTATGAACAGTGCCCCATCCTCAATGCGCAAGATCCCGCACTTCAGCAAAGCCGCCTGAAGCTGGCAGCGTTAACGTCGCGAACCCTGAAAACAGGGCTGACGATGCTGGGCATAAAAACTGTAGATCGCATGTGAGTGTCCAGTGACAACGTTAACTATCGGCAGGGGAATACAGCATGCTTAAGAAAGTAACGAAAGCGAAAAACATCCGAAAGGAATTTAAGAGTTTACTTCAGTCGGAAAATTTCAGTTCGCAAAACGAGATTGTTGATCATCTGACCGCCATGGGTTATGAAAATATTAACCAGTCGAAGGTCTCTCGTTTGCTGACAAAACACGGGGCGATACGCCGCCGAAATGCCAGTGGGGTCTTTATCTACTCTATGCCTGCAGAACTCAATGTTCCTGGCATGAAGAGTAAAGTAAACAGCCTGATTGAACAGATTGATTTTAATGAACTCATGATTGTTATCTCCACCTCTCCTGGGGCTGCACCGCTGGTCGCGCGCATGCTCGATTCCTTCGGCAAAACGGAAGGGATCATGGGAACCATTGCCGGGGATGACACGATCTTCATCACTCCCTGCAAGGGGGTAACTACGCAGGTATTGTTCAATAACATCAACAGAATACTGGATGTTGAATAATCTGTTCTGGAACCAAAATAGCCCTAAGCGTACTGATGTTCACTGTTATCAGGTCTGACAAAATGGACCCCATTAAGCAGGCTGCGCGCCAAGCCGCTCAGTAAAATCAGTAACGGGAAGCCCCGCCAGTTACCTGGCGGGCAGCTTCTTCCTCAGTATCTGAATCTATTCAGATTTGGGTGCGATCAATCTTCGAGCTTGGCTGTAACCCACCCTGTTTTAAGTCCACCGCCATTTCATCGCCACTTGAAAATCAGACAACAAAAAAGCCACTCTTGCGAGTGGCTTAATTATATGATTTTAAAGCTAAAGTTTGGTGGCCCCTGTTGGGTTTGAACCAACGACCAAGCGATTATGAGTCGCCTGCTCTAACCACTGAGCTAAGGGGCCGTGGGCGGGAATTATAATGGAACTCCGGATACCAATCCAGTAAATGCGCTACGGGTGCTGTTTTTATAAACAATGGCTAATCAATCCCTTATACTTCTCGCATGATCCATTTAGGCGAGTCATGTCATGGTTAGCGATATTCTTCAGCCGGGGCTGCGGGTTGTGTTCTGCGGCATCAATCCGGGTAAGTCCTCTGCACATCTGGGTATGCCCTTTGCGCATCCCGCCAATCGCTTCTGGAAGGTTCTTCATTTGGCTGGTTTTACCGATAGGCAGCTCAAGCCTGAGGAAGCGCAAAAGATGCTTGATTACGGCTGTGGCGTGACCAAACTGGTCGATCGGCCCACGGTTCAGGCCAGCGAAGTCGGGCTGCACGAGCTGCGTGAGGGCGGGCGTGGGCTGATTACAAAAATGCAGGATTATCAGCCTAGGGCGCTGGCGATTTTGGGTAAGCAGGCGTTTGAACAGGCGTTCAGCCAGCGCGGCGCGAAATGGGGCAAGCAAGAAGTGACGGTAGGGGACACCGAAGTGTGGATTTTACCGAACCCGAGCGGGTTAAGCCGAATTACGCTGGATAAGCTGGTTGAGTCATATCGTGAGTTGGATCAGGTGCTAGTGGTCAGAGGACGGTAAGTCCTCTGCGCTTTGCTGCATTCACTCCGGTTCTCCCCCGCAGGGAGAGGGAGAAAAACTTACTCACCTTAGATTCGTAGGCCTGGCAAGCTTGCGCCGCCGGGCAAAAGGTCCGATGTTCTCTGATGGCATTTCCCACAAGGGGAGCGAGAAATCATACAAAATTCAGGCATAAAAAAAGCTCCCGGTCGGGAGCTTTTTACGTTTACCTGGAATTAATCGTCCAGGAAGCTACGCAGCACTTCAGAGCGGCTTGGGTGGCGCAGTTTGCGCAGAGCCTTCGCTTCGATCTGACGGATACGTTCGCGGGTAACGTCGAACTGTTTGCCCACTTCTTCCAGCGTGTGGTCGGTATTCATGTCGATACCGAAACGCATACGCAGGACTTTCGCTTCACGCGCGGTAAGACCCGCCAGCACGTCGTGCGTTGCGGCACGCAGGCTTTCTGTGGTCGCAGAATCCAGCGGCAGCTCGAGGGTGGTATCCTCGATGAAATCACCCAGATGCGAATCTTCATCGTCGCCGATTGGCGTTTCCATGGAGATAGGCTCTTTGGCAATTTTCAGCACTTTGCGGATTTTGTCTTCCGGCATCAGCATACGTTCAGCCAGTTCTTCCGGCGTCGGTTCACGACCCATTTCCTGCAGCATCTGGCGTGAGATACGGTTGAGCTTGTTAATAGTCTCAATCATATGCACCGGAATACGGATGGTGCGCGCCTGATCCGCGATGGAGCGGGTGATAGCCTGACGGATCCACCAGGTTGCGTAGGTAGAGAACTTGTAACCACGACGGTATTCGAACTTATCAACCGCTTTCATCAGGCCAATGTTGCCTTCCTGAATCAGGTCGAGGAACTGCAGACCACGGTTGGTGTATTTCTTGGCGATAGAAATAACCAGACGTAAGTTTGCTTCCACCATCTCTTTCTTCGCACGACGAGCTTTCGCTTCACCGATGGACATACGACGGTTGATGTCTTTAACCTGCTCGATGGTCAGGCCGGTTTCTTCTTCAATCTGTTGCAGTTTCTGCAGGCCGCGCTGTACGTCGTCTTTGACGTCGTTCAGTTTTTCAGACCACGGCTTGTTCATTGCTACTGCTGCGTTGAACCAGGTTTCGCTGGTTTCGTTGCTGGTGAAGAGAGTAATGAAGTTTTTCTTCGGCATTTTGCACTGTTCAACGCACAGCTTCATGATGATACGTTCTTGAATACGAACGCGTTCCATCATGATACGCATGCTGTTGACCAGATAATCGAACTGTTTTGGCACCAGGCGGAACTGTTTGAAAACTTCAGACAGTTTCTTGATCTCTTCCTGGGATGCAGCGTGGGTGCGTCCCTTGGCTTTGATGGTGTCACGCGCCAGCTCGTACTGGGTGCGCAGTTCGCCGAATTTTTCGCGAGCGAGTTCAGGGTCGATGCTGTTGTCATCGTCGCTGGAATCGTCTTCTTCTTCTTCGTCTTTCTCTTCGTCGTCGTCCATCTCTTCCTGAGAGAGTTCAGAACCGACGTGAGTGGCAGTAGGAGCCAGATCTTCTTCAGCGTTTGGATCGACGAAGCCGGTGATCAGGTCAGACAGTCGTGCTTCCTCGGCTTCAACGCGATCGTACTGCTCAAGCAGATAAGTGATGGCTTCCGGGTATTCCGCAACGGAGCACTGTACCTGGTTGATGCCGTCTTCGATACGCTTGGCGATGTCGATTTCGCCTTCGCGGGTCAGCAGTTCAACGGTACCCATTTCACGCATGTACATGCGCACCGGATCGGTGGTACGTCCGATTTCAGATTCTACGCTGGACAGCACCTGCGCGGCAGCTTCTTCCGCGTCTTCGTCGGTGTTGTTCGAGTTTTCAGCCAGCAGGAGATCATCGGCATCCGGTGCTTCTTCCATCACCTGAATGCCCATGTCATTGATCATTTGGATGATGTCTTCGATCTGATCGGAGTCGACGATATCTTCCGGCAGATGGTCATTGACCTCGGCATAGGTCAGATAGCCTTGCTCCTTGCCCTTGGTAACAAGAAGTTTAAGCTGTGACTGCGGGTTTTGCTCCATAAGACGGTATCCACACTTAATTCATTGATTGGTGTCGGTCGGCGAAAACGAGTTACCGACATTTAAAGCGAGGGCCTACTTATATTATTGCCGCTGCGCCTCGGTGCGGCCTTCGGGATCGTCCCGATTGATATTCGGCACTTAAGCCGTTGAATTCATTTTTTTGCCAGTTCCTGGTTCAATGTCCAGAGTTCCCGGCGTTCTTCACTGCTTAACCCGTGTGTGCGGTCTCGAGCTATCAACTCTTCTTGCCGCTGGACCAGCAGTGAATCAAACATATGGTTTAGTGAGTCGGTGAACGTATTCTCAGCGATTTCCTTATCTGCTATATCGTCCCACATCGACAGTTTTTCAAGGGTGGCGGCTTCATTTGTGCCGCGATACTGCTCAAGCAGTTGGCCGGTAGTCAGTCCTGGCTGTGACACACAAGTGTTGACCAGTTCAGAAAATAAGCCAAGTCCAGGCAGCTTTTTCGGATCAAGCCCGGTTAACGGCGGCACCAGGCCTGCCAGTTCCGGGTTTTGCACCAGTAACCCTATCAGTATACGCATGGTCGTGCGTTTTAGCTGGGGAGTGGGGCGGGCTGTGCCACTTTCTGCTTGTTTTGGCATTAAGCGTTCAAGCTGGGCATCTTCGAGAATGCCGAGCTTTTTCCCCAACTCCTGGCGCAAATAAATGCGCAGTGTTTCACCCGGAACCTGAGTGATCAGCGGCAGCGCCAGCGTACTCAGCTGTGCGCGCCCGTCCGGAGTACTCAAATCAACCCGCGGCATCAGGCTGTTAAACAAAAACGTGGAGAGCGGCTGAGCCTGCTCCATCCGCGCTTCAAATGCCGCTTTACCCTCTTTACGCACCAGCGTATCCGGGTCTTCGCCGTCAGGCAGAAACATAAAGCGCAACTGACGGCCGTCAGTCATGTACGGCAGCGCTGTTTCCAGTGCACGCCAGGCGGCATCGCGGCCTGCGCGGTCGCCGTCGTAGCAGCAGACGACGTTATTCGTCACCCTGAACAGCAGTTGAATATGGTCGGCAGTGGTGGAGGTGCCCAGCGACGCAACGGCATAATTAATGTCGTATTGCGCCAGCGCGACCACGTCCATATAGCCTTCGACCACCAGCAGACGCTGCGGTTCAGCTTCGGTTTGCTGCGCTTCATAAAGGCCATACAGCTGGCGGCCTTTATGGAAAATATCGGTTTCCGGGGAGTTGAGGTATTTCGGTGTGCCATCACCCAGCACACGTCCACCAAAACCAATCACCCGGCCACGCTTGTCGCGAATCGGGAACATCACCCGTTCGCGGAAGCGATCGTAACTGCGCCCTTTATCATTGGTTACCAACATGCCCGCGTCGGTCAGCGATTGCTGATTTTCTCGGTTGTTGCCAAAACGCTTTAAAACGTTGTCCCAGCCTGGCGGCGCATAGCCAATCGCAAATCGGGCGATGACTTCGCTGCTTAAACCACGCTGCGTCAGATACTGACTTGCCGGTTCGGCGGTGGGCTGATTCAGGGATTGCTGATAAAACGCGCTCAGACCTTCCATTAATTGATAGAGACTTTGCCGCTGATGGCGTTCTATCTGGGTCGGGCCGGAGCCAGCTTCGTACGGGACTTCAAGGTTGTGCATGGCCGCCAGTTCTTCGACGGTTTCAACGAACTCGAGCTTGTCGTAGTTCATCAGAAAGTCGACGGCGTTTCCGTGCGCACCACAGCCGAAGCAGTGATAAAACTGTTTCTCACCGTTGACGGTGAACGAAGGCGTTTTTTCGTTATGGAAGGGACAACACGCGTGAAAATTTTTGCCCTGTTTTTTCAGCTTTACCCGCGCGTCGATGAGATCGACGATGTCGGTTCTTGCCAACAGGTCATTGATAAAGACACGTGGGATACGTCCAGCCATAAGCCTCGCATTTTCATACGCGTCATCCTTCAGCTTAGATGCAACCTGAATGCTATAGCGTATGCAGATGTATAAACGAAAATAAGCCGCGCATTCCTTCCGGAAGCACGGCCTTTACAGCTTGAACTCAGTCTGGAATGAGAGCGTGCGCTCTCAACAGATTAGTACAGACGAGTGCGGCGTGCGTTTTCGCGAGCCAGTTTCTTCGCGTGACGTTTCACAGCAGAAGCTTTAGCGCGCTTACGTTCGGTAGTCGGTTTTTCATAGAACTCACGACGACGAACTTCCGCCAGAACACCCGCTTTTTCACAGGAACGCTTGAAGCGACGCAGTGCTACGTCGAACGGCTCGTTTTCACGTACTTTAATTACCGGCATGTAACTCTCACCTTTGATAAATTCGGTTTGCCGCTGGCATCAACGCCAGCTTATTTCAAAATGGTGCGGAATTTTACTGCAACTGCTGCTGCTTTGTAAAGCACCAATGCCGTTTTTGAACGGGACTTTTGTAAGGGGTGTGAGTATACACGAACTCGACCCCCCAGGGTATACATCGACCCGCATTCACCCTAAACTGCGCGGTATTGAAATGAGGTAAAACGAACCATGCGCGTACTGGGAATCGAAACATCCTGCGATGAAACCGGCATTGCCATTTATGACGATGTTCAGGGGCTGTTAGCCAACCAATTGTATAGTCAGGTGAAACTGCACGCTGACTACGGCGGCGTGGTGCCGGAGCTGGCCTCCCGCGACCACGTACGTAAAACCGTTCCGCTGATTCAGGCGGCGCTGAAAGAAGCGAATCTGACGGCAAAAGATATTGATGCAGTGGCTTATACCGCCGGTCCTGGACTGGTCGGGGCGCTGTTAGTCGGGGCAACTATCGGTCGTTCCCTGGCGTTTGCCTGGAACGTGCCGGCCATTCCTGTGCACCATATGGAAGGCCATCTGCTGGCGCCGATGCTGGAAGATAACCCGCCAGAATACCCGTTTGTAGCGCTGCTGGTTTCCGGCGGTCACACGCAGTTGATCAGCGTGACCGGTATTGGCGAGTATGCCCTGCTTGGCGAATCGATTGATGATGCCGCGGGTGAAGCGTTCGATAAAACCGCGAAGCTACTGGGTCTTGATTACCCTGGCGGCCCGATGCTGTCGAAAATGGCGGCGCAGGGCACCGAAGGGCGCTTTGTGTTCCCACGTCCGATGACTGACCGGCCAGGGCTTGATTTCAGCTTCTCCGGCCTGAAGACCTTCGCGGCCAACACCATCCGTGCCAATGATAACGACGATCAGACCCGCGCGGATATTGCGCGTGCGTTTGAGGATGCGGTGGTGGATACGCTGATGATCAAATGCCGTCGTGCGCTGGACCAGACCGGCTTTAAGCGTCTGGTGATGGCGGGTGGTGTGAGTGCTAACCGCACGCTGCGTACGAAGCTTGCGGAAATGATGCACAAGCGTAAGGGCGAAGTGTTTTACGCACGTCCGGAGTTTTGTACCGATAACGGCGCGATGATTGCCTACGCCGGTATGGTCCGACTGAACAGCGGAGCGACTGCTGATTTAGGCGTTACCGTCCGTCCGCGTTGGCCGCTGGCGGAATTGCCTGCGGCATAATTGCGATGCCCGGTGGCGCGATGCTTACCGGGCCTACAACTCCCCGAGCGCCGTCGGGCAACCAACATCTGTTACGCCTTCAACATTCCCTTATCTTCCAAAAACGCGATGATCGTCGCGAGTCCATCTCCGGCTTTGAGGTTGGTGAACGTCCACGGGCGCTCGGCGCGCATCCGGTTGGTATCACGCTCCATCACGTCCAGCGACGCCCCCACGTACGGCGCAAGATCGGTTTTGTTGATCACCAGAAAATCGGATTTGGTGATCCCCGGTCCGCCTTTGCGCGGGATCTTTTCCCCTTCAGCGACGTCAATCACGTAAATCGTCAGGTCTGCCAGCTCGGGGCTGAAGGTCGCACTCAGGTTATCGCCGCCACTTTCGACGAAAATCACGTCGAGATTGCCGAATTTCTCGCTTAATGCTTCCACCGCCGCGAGATTCATCGACGCGTCTTCGCGAATGGCGGTATGAGGGCAGCCGCCGGTTTCGACGCCGACAATGCGGTCTGGCTCCAGTGCGCCCGCCTCGGTGAGAATGCGCTGGTCTTCTTTGGTGTAGATATCGTTAGTGACTACCGCCAGATGGTACGTGTCACGCATCGCTTTACACAGCGCTTCCAGCAGGGCGGTTTTACCGGAGCCGACCGGGCCGCCGACGCCAACGCGCAGCGGGTGTTTGTAACTTGCCATACCTTCTCCTCAGGAACGGAATATGCGGGAATATTGGGTTTCGTGACGCGCCGAGGCGATGGCCGACAGCGGCGTCGCAGAACCTATCAATTCGTCAGGGCAGTTCAGCCCGCGTTCAACGCCTGCGGCGTACTGCTCGCAGAGCGACATAATCAATTTTTGTGCGGCCTGCTGGCCGAAAGGCACCAGCTTCACGCCCGCCATCACCGCGCTTTCAATCCAGCTGTAACCGAGCGTCAGCGCCAGCTCTCGCAGTTCGATCCCCCAACGCACACCCAGCCACGCCATGCCGCAGAGTTGGCTTTGGTTAAACAGCCCACGCCATTCTCCAGGGCATTCCGGCTGCCAGTCGTACAGCAGGCGCGTAAACGCCTGGCCGCGATTACGTTCTTCATCACGCAGTTCGCGCGTTTCCCGACACGCCAGCAGCCATGCCGTCCAGCGCGTGGCGGCCTCAACGTCATCCTGTTCCCAGGCGTGATACAGCCGGGCGAACAGCGGCAGGTCGACATGAAAAAAACTCTGCTCCATCTGCTGCGTTTGCCAGTGGGCGAAGGCGGCGGTATCGGCAATCCAGTCCGCTTCCACTGCCCATTCCAGCCCCTGCGACCAGCTGTAGCCGCCCACCGGCAGGTTGCTGCTCGCCAGTTGTAATAATCGCAGCCGCTGCGTGGTGTCAGTCATCAGTGGCTGTGCGAATGTGAATGGCCGTGGTGGTGATGCCCTTGCGCTTCGCTGGTATACGCCCCGGCTTCCGGTTCGAACGGCAGGTTCGCAAAGGTCACGGTCAGACCAAACTGGCGCAACATGTCGTCGAGCACGTGGTCGTGATGAAAACGCAGTTCGCCGGGCATGATTTGCAGCGGCACGTGACGGTTGCCGAGGTGATAACAGGCTTTGGCGAGCTGGAACGGATCATCGCAGCGCACTACCGACACGCCCTCATCGGCGGCAATCACTTCGATAAACTCGCTACCGTCTTCGCTCGCCAGGATATCGCCACCGCGCAGCAGCAGGCCGCGGGGCAGCATCAGTCCGGCTTCACGTCCGTCGCTGAGCGTCACTTTGGCGCGGCTTTTGACCCGCACATCAATCGGCAGCGTGACGCTGGCGGTCAGTTGATGAGCGTGATCGACACGCTGAGTCAGATACAGCATCGTTACTCCTTAAAAAAGAAAATAGCGTTGCGCCATCGGCAACACGTCCGCTGGCTCGCTGGTAACCAGTTTCCCGTCGATCCGCACTTCATAGGTCTGGGCATCGACGGTGATATTGGGTTGCAGGCTGTTGTGGATCATGTCGGCTTTCTTCACCGTCCGGCAGCCTTTCACCACTGCGGTCTGGCTTTTTAAGCCCAGTTGCTGCGGCACGTTGTTGTCGAGTGCCGACTGGGAAAGAAATGTCAGGCGACACTGATGGCGAGCCGCGCCGAGCGAGCCAAACATCGGGCGGTAATGCACCGGCTGCGGCGTGGGAATTGAGGCATTGATGTCGCCCATCGGGGCCATCACAATCATCCCGCCTTTAACGATGGCAGCGGGTTTCACGCCAAAGAACGCCGGTGACCACAGCACCAGATCTGCCATTTTTCCGGCTTCAATGGAGCCCACTTCATGCGCAATGCCGTGGGTCAGCGCCGGGTTGATGGTGTATTTGGCGATGTAGCGTTTCACGCGGAAATTATCGTTATCGCCCTGTTCCTCTTCCAGCGCGCCGCGTTGCACTTTCATTCGGTGCGCCACCTGCCAGGTTCGCAGAATCACTTCGCCCACGCGGCCCATCGCCTGTGAATCGGAAGAGGTCAGGGAAAAGGCGCCGAGATCGTGCAGTACGTCCTCTGCGGCGATGGTTTCCCGGCGAATGCGCGATTCGGCAAAGGCCACATCTTCGGCGATATCCGGCGACAGATGATGACAAACCATCAGCATATCCAGATGCTCGTCGATGGTATTGATGGTGTACGGCAGCGTCGGGTTGGTGGACGAGGGCAGAATATTGGGATGCGCACAGGCGGTGATGATGTCCGGCGCATGGCCGCCACCCGCGCCTTCAGTATGAAACGTGTGGATAGTCCGGTCGCCAATCGCCGCCAGGGTGTCTTCGACAAAACCGGATTCGTTCAGCGTATCGCTGTGCAGCGCCACCTGAATATCCATCTCCTCGGCAACGGTCAGCGAGCAGTCGATGGCGGCGGGCGTTGCGCCCCAGTCTTCGTGAATTTTCAGGCCGATAACGCCAGCCACAACTTGTTCGCGCAGCGTTTCCGGGTTCGAGCCGTTACCTTTACCGAGCAGGCCGATATTCACCGGCAGGCTGTCGATGGCTTGCAGCATCCGGCTGATATACCACGGCCCCGGCGTACAGGTGGTGGCGTTGGTGCCGGCCGCCGGACCCGTGCCGCCGCCGATCATGGTGGTCACGCCGGAGACCAGCGCTTCTTCCGCCTGCTGCGGGCAAATCCAATGAATGTGTGTATCGACGCCGCCTGCGGTGACTATTTTACCTTCGGCGGCGATCACTTCGGTGCCGACGCCAATCGGGATCGTAATGTTGGGCTGAATATCCGGATTGCCGGCTTTACCCACGGCGAAGATCCGCCCATTTTTCACGCCGATATCCGCTTTTACGATCCCCCAGTGATCGACGATCAGCGCGTTGGTCAGCACCAGGTCGACGCAATCGTCGCCGATCATTTGCCCCTGGCCCATGCCATCGCGAATCACTTTGCCGCCACCGAATTTGACCTCTTCGCCGTAGGTGGTGAAGTCCTCTTCCACTTCAATCCACAGCTCGGTGTCAGCCAGCCGTACTTTGTCGCCGGTGGTGGGGCCAAACATGTCGGCATACGCCTGACGGGAAATTTCGGTCATGGTTTTGTCTCCAGCTCGCCCATCACTTCGCCACGAAAACCGAAAATGCGCTTATCGCCAGCAACCGCTACCAGTTCGACTTCGCGCTTTTGGCCCGGCTCAAAGCGCACGGCGGTGCCTGCCGCGATGTTCAGCCGAAAGCCTTGACACGCTTCCCGGTCGAATTTCAGCGCAGGGTTGACTTCATAAAAGTGATAATGCGATCCCACCTGGATCGGGCGGTCACCGTGGTTTTCGACGATCGTTTTATGCGTTTCGCGGCCCACGTTCAGGGCAATGTTGCCGCTCTGGATCTTGTATTCACCGGGGATCATGGCGACGTCCTCAGAGTATCGGGTTATGGACGGTGACCAGTTTGGAGCCGTCGGGAAACGTGGCTTCTACCTGAATGTCCGTGATCATCTCCGGCACGCCTTCCATCACCTGATCGCGGGTCAGTACGTGGCGGCCGTCTTCCATTAGCGAAGCCACGGTTTTGCCGTCGCGCGCGCCTTCCATAATGAAAGCGCTAATCAGCGCCACCGATTCGGGATAATTGAGCTTCACGCCGCGGGCGAGGCGACGTTCCGCCACCAGGGCCGCGGTAAACAGCAGCAGCTTGTCTTTTTCTCTGGGCGTCAGTTCCATAGCGTTCTCTCAGGTCAGCCAGATTCGGGGGAGTAAAGGGGATTTGTTCAGCAGCTGCGGGCGCAGCGCCTGCCAGATCTCACGCATCGCGCGCTGGCAAATCAGGTTATCGTGCGATAAAAAGCGCACCGCCAGCAGGCCGTCGACCAGCGTGGCTCCAGCGTAAGCGTCGAGCGGCGTAAGCGACTCGTGCACCTCATCGAGCATGATCTCAGTAGCTGGGTAAAACAGCAGGCTGCCAATCCACGGCTTTTCTGCCACGGCGCTCAGGTCGCCATCAGCCAGATGCAGGCGTTCAATCATCAACGGCGAACCGTTCTTCCACACTTCAAGTCGGTTGGTTATCTCACCGTGACTGAACGTTTCGCCGATAACCGGCCGCCCCAGGCAATACAACTCCCAGGCCAGCAGGCGCGCGCCTTCTTGTAAATGAAATACGCTGTGTAGCGTGGCGTTCGCGCCGGGGAAAAAAAGGGTGTCCTGCGGCAGCCATTCCAGAATGGCGTTTTCTGCCAACTCAAAACGCTGACTCAGCCGCGCCTGTGGACCGTGGCTGCGATAAAACTTGCTGGCACCGGGCATGGTGATAAGCGTATGGGTATCGGGTTCGAGGGTGACGCTGATATCCAGCATATCGCCGCCGACAATCCCACCGGGCGGGTGCAGCAGATAAAGATGGCAGGTGGAGCCTTCAGGATAGAAAGGGCGTTGGACGGTCAGCGGACCGAAATGACGTGCGGAGGCCAGCACCGTTTTCTCCGGCGTGTGGCAAAACCGCAGGGCAAGCGTGGCGTGCCAACCCGTTTTTTCACTCTCCCATTCTGCGCCAGACACCGTGGCACCCCTGCAATTGCGTGATTAATCAGACGCTAATGAGTATGGATCAGCCGGGGAAGTTCGCGGTCATAGGAAACGCTTATGATGTTAATAAACTGTAAAGATTGATGTCGCCGCCCGAATGGCGGCGAGGGAAGGGCTAATTATGCGGTTTATTTTTACGCTTCAGGCGCGCCCAGATTTTGGTTTCCTGACGACGCCACAAACGCTGGATGTTGTCATGATGGCGCAGCAGGATCAGACACGAAAGCATTGAAACCGGGAAGGTGTACTGTGGCATAAACCACCACACGTAGAACGGGGCCACCAGGGCGCTCACGATAGCGCCCAGCGACGAATAGCCGCTCAGCAAAATAGTCAGTAGCCAGGTGCCCGCCATCACGCCGGTGAGATCCCAGCCAATGGGCGCAATTGCGCCGAACGCCGTGGCAACGCCTTTCCCGCCGCGGAATCCGAAGAATATGGGCCAGATGTGGCCGAGGCATGCGGCAATGGCGACGAGGCCGAGCCAGAACGGGGTGAAACCCAACGCCCAGGCACCCCAGGTCGGCAACATGCCTTTGAGGATGTCGAAGATCAGTACAGCTACGGCTGCTCCCTTGCCGCCAATTCGTAAAACGTTGGTCGCTCCGGGGTTACCGGAACCGCTTACGCGTGGGTCAGGCAGACCCGCGATGCGGCAGACCAGAATGGCGCTGGAAATTGAGCCGCAGAGATAGGCGAGGAAGACCATTCCAGGCTCGATTGCACTCATAACGCTGTTCCGTTTTGAAAATGTATCGGTATTCTCTTCATCTGTGGATAATACGCATATTTTGCCGGAAGTGGTATCCGGCACGGACAAAAAGCAGGCAGGGCGTGATGGATATTGTATTTATAGAGCAACTTTCGGTCATCACCACAATCGGTGTTTACGACTGGGAACAGACCATCGAACAGAAGCTGGTGTTCGATATCGAAATGGCGTGGGACAACCGTAAATCCGCCGCCAGCGATGACGTGAATGATTGTCTGAGCTACGCCGACATTAGCGAAGCGGTCATTGCTCACGTTGAAGGGGGACGTTTCGCGCTGGTGGAACGTGTGGCGGAGGAAGTCGCTGAAATCCTCCTGACGCGCTTTAACTCGCCGTGGGTACGCATCAAGCTCAGCAAGCCCGGTGCTGTGGCGCGCGCTGCCAACGTTGGGGTCATCATTGAGCGTGGCGCTAATCCGAAAGCGTAAGAATAGATTCATCCGGATTAAACGAAACGCCGATACATATGTCTTAAAGCTGGATTCAATTTTCAGCTTCTTTTTTTCTATTATTTAAGGGTTTATTAATGAGCGATATGCACTCGCTGCTGATAGCGGCCATTCTGGGTGTTGTCGAAGGACTGACGGAGTTTTTACCCGTTTCCAGCACCGGCCACATGATTATCGTCGGCCACCTGCTGGGCTTCGAAGGCGAAACGGCGAATACGTTTGAAGTGGTCATCCAGTTAGGATCGATCCTCGCCGTAGTGGTGATGTTCTGGCGTCGTCTGTTTGGCCTGATCGGCATTCATTTTGGTCGTCCGCCGGTCCATGAAGGCGAAGGCACCGGGCGTCTGTCGCTCATTCATGTGCTGTTGGCGATGTTCCCGGCGGTGGTGCTGGGCCTGGTGTTACACGATCTCATCAAGTCTTTGTTCAACCCGGTTAACGTGATGTACGCGCTGGTTGTCGGCGGCGTGCTGCTGATCATCGCCGAAGTCTTTAAACCCAAAGAGCCGCGCACTGCGGGTCTGGATGACATGACCTATCTTCAGGCGTTTTTGGTGGGTTGCTTCCAGTGTCTTGCGCTGTGGCCGGGCTTCTCTCGTTCAGGTTCAACCATCGCGGGCGGAATGCTGCTGGGCATTAGCCGTTATGCGGCGGCGGAGTTTTCCTTCCTGCTGGCGGTGCCGATGATGATGGGTGCTACGGCGCTTGATCTCTATAAGAGCATCGGATTCCTGACCAGCTCGGACATTCCGATGTTTGCCGTGGGCTTCGTGTCGGCGTTTGTGGTCGCGCTGATCGCTATCAAAGCGTTCCTGCACATCATCAAACGTATTACTTTTATTCCTTTCGCCATCTACCGCTTTATCGTCGCGGCCGCGGTTTACGCAGTATTCATGTAACGCATAGATATTTCATGACAGCAAACTAAAAGCCTCGTATCGCGAGGCTTTTTTATTTTTAATTATAATCCAAGTGCATGTTTGAACACTTAAATAAGGCGAAATTAAGTATTCTAATTATTCCATTCAGTTCTTGGCGTAACACGTAAATGTTACTTTAACGAGCATTTTTTTGATGCACGTCTCGTTAAAAATGAGTTTATGGACAAATTCGGAGCCTATATATGCGCTTGAATAAATTAACCACGGCGATTCTTTTTTCCGCTGTAGGATTCCCAATCCTATCGTCAGCTGCGACCGTCACGGCAAACGATCAAACCAATACATTTTCCGGTCTCGATTATTCGATGATGATCACCAAAGACGGTGGTCATACCTGGATTGCTTATGCCGATCCCTCCCAAAATAACTTCCCGGGCAATGTATTAGCCCAGGTCGCAGCCAAACAAGAATTGGCTATTATTTCAGAAGACTACGATCCGAATCGCACCTATAAAGGCGGTGATACCGTGCGCTTCCTTGGCTATTACTGGACCGCGCAATGGTGGGTTGATCAGGGCATTAGCCCAGGCACTGATCCTGTGTGGGTATCGGGCGATGCCATCAACATCAAGCCTTACGCTACCTTCCAGTTCACACCGTATACCGGACAAGATGCTACCGATCTGCAGAACCGTGAAAAGGCCCGCGTTGCTGAACAGCGTAAAGTAATTGGCTACTTCCCGGAATGGGGTGTGTATGAAGCACATGACTTCTTTACCCCTGACAAAGTGGACTACACTGGCCTGAGCCACCTTAACTATGGTTTTGCCGTAGTAAAAGATGGTGTGGTCACCATGCATGACACCGACAAAGCGCCTGGCCTTATCAAAGATCTGGAAAAACGTACCGACGCGGCCAACGTGGCGCATATGATTTCTGTTGGTGGCTGGAATAACTCTCAGGAAGGCGTCTTCGAAGCGGCAACCGCCACAGACGCAGGCCTTGAGAAACTGGCCAACAGCATGGTTAGCTACATGGCACAGTGGCATTTCGACGGCCTCGATATCGACTGGGAATACCCGGATAACGAAGCGGAGAAAGCCCAATTCACCAAGCTTATCCAGTCGCTGCGTACCAAGCTCGACGCGCAGGGCCTGAAAGATGATAAGTACTATCAGCTCTCTGCGGCTGTCACCACCAATCACAACAACATTCAGTACATTAACCCTGAAGTCACCGCCCCGTTGCTGGATAGCGTGAACGTGATGGCGTATGACATCCACGGTGCCTTCGATCCGTTAACCGGACATAACGCACCGCTGTATGAAAACAGCCATGATGAAGATAAAGATCTGAACGTGGCCGACACCATGAACGCTTACGTCAATACCTGGAAAGTGCCGAAAGCCAAGCTGATGATGGGTATTCCCTATTATGGCCGTGGCTGGGGCCATGTCCCAGGTACAGAACTGATTCCAGGTTTACCGGGCATGTTTAACACCGGTGCCGCGACTGTTAAAGGTGCATGGGACGACGCGGATCAGTTTACCGGCACCAATCCATGGTATGTACTGAAGCAGAAACTGAACAGCGGTGAATATACCCGTTACTGGGATCCTGAATCACACGTTCCGTATCTGTACAGCAACACCAAGCAAGAATTCCTGACCTATGACGATCCGCAGTCTATTCAGGAGAAAGTTGACTATATCAATGCTCAAGGTTTTGGTGGCGCGATTCTTTGGGACATCAGCGGTGATACGCCTGAACATGAACTGGGTCATATCGTCGACGACATCTTGACGACGCCAATGCCACAGCCTGATCCTGATCCACAACCTGAGCCAGACCCCGAACCACAGCCTGATCCTGATCCACAACCCGAGCCAGATCCAACGCCTGTCGCTTCTGTTAAAGCAACGCTGTTCCAGAACACGGGGCTGGGTGGCGATAGTTTTGAAGTCACTGAGGACATCGATTGTTTAGGCGATGAGAAGATGAAAAATGGCCGGAAGGCCAATGACGAAGCATCATCTGTATCGCTTGAAAAAGGGTCTTTGGGCGTGAATTTATACAAAAACTGTAATTTCGCCGGAGATAAAGTGACGTATACCGCTGATGCAACGTCGCTAAGTAGCGGTTTCAACGATGAAGTCTCTTCTGTTGAGATGATTAAAGCGATTGCTTATAAAGATACCGGTTATCGTAGCTCGTTCTTAAATATTGTCGCCGATATGCCATGGATCGGAGATGACCTTCATTTCAATGATGCCATGTCCTCTATCAAGGTTGCCGAGGGTTATACCGTCCGACTGTATGAGGGACGTGACTTTAAAGGAAGTTATGTTGATGTGACTTCGGGTCAAAATATTACCGACCTTAATTCACTGAAACTGAATGATAAAGTCTCTTCATTAAAAGTCATTATCAGTGCTGAGCCACAACCGCAGCCAGAGCCAACACCCTCTCCAAACGATGTCTACACTTTGAAAGTGAGAATGTATCAAGACAAGAATAATACTGGGGAGACCTTTGATGTTACTGATGACATTCCTTGTTTGACGGGTATGCATACATCAGGTGGATCGGATTTGAATGACTCAATGTCTTCTTATATTGTTCCTACACAATCGTTAGGTATCACTTTTATTCAGATTGTAATTATCAAGGACAATCATTCAACGCTCTGGTTAGCACCATCGTCGGTATTGGGAGTAGCGATAATACGACCTCTTCTATTAAAGTTAACAAAGCCAGGGGATATGACGATCCGAACTATAGCCGCTATGTCGTAACTATGACCGACGATACTCCCTCCCTTGCCGCCGAACCTTACAAGTTTGATAACCGGATCTCGTCAATAAAAATTGCAGAAGGCTTCACGGGGCGAGCCTATGATGGATCGAATTATACCGGTCAATTTTTTGACCTCAGGACTGAGCACACCCCTGCGGTGCTGGTTTCGTCTAAAATGGATAAAAAGATTTCATCTATCAAGTTTTACAGGGATTCTGAGGCTAAGGCAGTCGCTTATGAATCGCCAAATCTACAGGGAGCTGCGTATATGATTCATACGGATATGGCTAATCTTGTGGCAAATACGGATTTCAACGACCGTATGTCTTCAATGAAAGTGGCTGAAGGCTGGACTGTCCGTTTGTATGCTGACACAGACTATAAGGGGTCCTATGTAGATGTTGCAGAGGGGCAAACCATTAGTCAGTTGGACTCAAGCATTCTGCGTAAGGCCTCATCTATAAAGCTATTTAAAGCTAATTAGTATAAAGCTAAGTAAAGCCGATTCGTCGGATTCTGGGGACATAATGTGTCCTTGGTAAATAACGATATACTGCCCCTTTCACTTTGGGGCAACATCAAAAAAGGGGCTGATCGTTCAGCCCCTTCTTGTTTTCCACACTTTACGCTACAGGCTCGCTGTTCAACCCTTTCTCGTGTTTCCAGGCATTCACGGCGGCAATGCGTCGGCGCGTCAGTTCTGCCCGCACGTCCGGCCCTTTAAATCCGGCCTCAATCACCGGTTTGGTCGGCACAGATTTTGCGACTTCCCACGCTTCATGCAGCAAACGCCCCTGCGGATAATCGCAGGCTTCAAACCCGGTACGTCCGCGCACGTCGGCTTCGCTGGTTAACGCGATTTGCTCCACGCGCTGCGGTTTACGCCAGGCATCGATGCTGTCGAACAGCTTTACGATGGTGGCCGCTTTTAACATCGGGAAGGTGTGGATCAGGTCGTGGAACTCCGCCACCAGTTTCGCCAAATCCCGCATCTCGTTGGGTACGCGCAGTCGTGCGCAAAGTCCTTCCACCAATTTCACGCCCGCCAGACCGTGTCCATGATGGCGCGGCCACAGTTCTTTTGGCGTCAGGGCTTTACCTAAATCGTGGCACAGCGTGGCGAAACGTACGTCAATGGCAGGCGTCAGCATCGCCGCCATGCTCAGGGTCATCAACGTGTGTACGCCGGTGTCGATTTCCGGATGCCATTTGGCGGGGGCGGGCACGCCGTACAGTGCGTCAATTTCCGGGAACAATACCTTTAAGGCGCCGCAGTCACGCAACGTCTGGAAGAAAACCTGCGGATTGCGCGTCCCGAGCGCGTTCTCGGTTTCCTTCCATACGCGTTCTGGCGTGAGGTGCTCCAGTTCGCCTGCGGCAGTCATATCGCGCATCAGCGCCATCGTTTCATCGGCAATGCGGAAGCTTAAATGTGCATAGCGGGCGGCAAAACGGGCGACGCGCAGCACGCGCAAAGGATCTTCACTAAAAGCCGGGGACACGTGGCGCAGCAGGCGGTTTTGCAAGTCCTGTTGGCCATTATACGGGTCAACAATTTCGCCGTTATCGTCCTGCGCGAGGGCGTTAACGGTCAGATCACGTCGCAGTAAATCTTGCTCGAGGGTCACGTCCGGTGCGGCATAACAGGTAAAGCCGGTGTAGCCGGAGCCGGATTTCCGCTCAGTGCGAGCCAGGGCGTATTCTTCGTGGGATTTCGGATGGAGAAAAACAGGAAAATCGCGACCTACCTGCTGGTAGCCCGCGTCGAGCATTTGCTGCGGTGTGGCGCCGACAACGACCCAATCTTTGTCTTTGACCGGCAGGCCTAACAACGCATCGCGAACTGCACCACCGACCAGATATGTCTTCACGCCAACTCTCTCCTCACTCTGTTTATCTGATGATAATACGGAAGTGTAGAAGAGATGGCTAATCGGGCGGCGGTGAAGCCGTTAGTTCATCCAGCGATCGTTGCGTTTACGGCTCGGTACCAGACGGGGCAGAACCAGGCCGAGGATCAGACCCACACCCAACACGCCGCCGCCGTACATAAACCACTGCATAATGATGGTGCGCTGTTTGTCATCCAGCTGCAGATTGGCGGCACTCACCTTTTTCTGCGCCACGATGAGCTCATTTTTCAGCTTCTGATTTTGGTCTTTCAGCCCGTTAATCACGCTGTCGCTCTGGGCGACTTTCTTCTGCATATCCGCAGTGCGTTGATTCCAGGTAGTATCAATATTGGTCAGCTTATCAGTCAGCGTTTTGACCTGGCTTTCAAGATCCGGCACGCGTGTCTTAAAGCTTGGCTCGCTGGTCAGCTCTTTCAACGGGATCCATGCGGTACGTCCGTTGCTGTCGCGAACTTGTCCGTACTGGGTAGCGTCGTTGGTTTGCAGCAGGGTGACGGCTTCACCCGCAGTGACAGTGCCTGCAAGGCGATAGTTATCGCCAGGGCCACTGCGTACCCAGGTGTTCAGTTCGTCAGAGACGTAACGTGTTTCTTCCGCGTGAACCACAGCAGAAACGCTAAGTGCAAATAAAGTTAATCCAATCAGGCGTAATTTAGGCATCAGGTCATTCGTTATTGTCATAAAGTGAATCGATAGTAATGGCATCAGTCTGACGATGCCAGGCATTCTCCGGCAATCGGAATCCTCCAGGAGGACGTTGCATGGAAAAGTACCGCGAAATACACTCTACTGACAAAAAAGATGCGCGGAAGTTCGGCGTAATGTTCAATCCAGGCAACGCAACCATAAGAAATCAGTCATGGATCAGGAAATCGAATTGAAGTTCATCGTTGAGCAGGCCGGCGTCGAGACGCTGCGCACCCAGCTCAACGCCCTTTCGGCGGAGCATGTTCCAGCCGGTCAACTCCTCAATATTTACTACGAAACCGCCGATAACTGGCTGCGCCGCCACGATATGGGACTGCGGATCCGCGGTCATAACAATCGCTATGAAATGACGATGAAAATCGCCGGGAAAGTGGTGGGTGGTTTGCATTCACGGCCGGAATACAACATTGACCTTGATAAAGCCGAACTGGCGCTGGAAAAACTGCCCGCTGAAGTCTGGCCTGAGGGCACGCTGCCGCCAGAACTCGCTTCGCAGGTGAACCCGCTATTCAGCACCGATTTTTATCGCGAAAAATGGCTGGTGAACCACAACCAGAGCCGCATCGAACTGGCGCTGGATTTGGGCGACGTAAAAGCCGGCAGCTACCAGGAGCCGATTTGCGAGCTGGAACTGGAACTGCTACACGGTCAGGTAGAAGACATTCTGGAAGTGGCAGAACAGCTGCTTTCCGCGGGCGTGCTGCGTCAGGGCAGCCTGAGCAAAGCGGCGCGTGGCTATCATCTGGCGGCGGGCAATGCCGAGCGCGTCGTGAAAAAGGCTAATTTCACTGGCCCGGATAACGCGGCGCTCGAAGCGGCGCTCGCCCACTGGCAGTATCACGAAGAGCTGTGGCTGCGTGGCAATGCAAAGGCCAAAGCCGAAGTGTTGAACGCGGTGGAGTTTATTCGTGCCAGTCTGCAACCCGAACACGAGATGGCTTCTGCACAAATGGCGCAAATCGGCGACGCGATTTCCGCCGCAACCAACGCCAAGGATGCGGCGTTTAAACCGCAAATTGCGCAAGCCAAATTGATGCTGACGGCTTTTCTGGTCACCGGACGATAGCGAAACGAGGTAGTCATGACGCCGTTTTCTTTGCAGTTACAGCAGCACTGGCAGACGGTAGTCGACCGACTGCCGACCGATTTTCCGTCCGACGCAATCAGTCCGCGGGCCCAGGCGGCGATGACCTTCAGCGATTTTATTAGCCAAAGCCTGGTCGCTTATCCGGCGTGGCTCAGCGAGCTGGAAAACAGTCCGCCGCAGGCCGATGAATATCAGCATTACGCCGCCTGGTTGCAGGACGCGCTGGCAGACGTCAGCGATGAAAATAGCCTGATGCGGGCGCTGCGTTTGTTCCGCCGCCGCGTCATGGTGCGCATCGCCTGGGCGCAGGCGCTTTCTTTTATTTCCACCGAAAGTAGTTTGCAGCAGCTGAGCCATCTGGCTGAAACGTTGATCGTCGCCGCTCGCGACTGGCTGTACGACGCCTGCTGCCGGGAATGGGGCACGCCATGCAACGCCGACGGCAAACCACAGCCGCTGCTGATTTTAGGCATGGGCAAACTCGGCGGCGGCGAGCTGAACTTTTCCTCTGACATTGACCTGATTTTTGCCTGGCCGGAACACGGCTCAACCCAGGGCGGGCGTCGTGAACTCGACAACGCCCAGTTCTTCACCCGCATGGGACAACGACTCATCAAAGCGCTGGATCAGCCGACGATGGACGGCTTCGTCTATCGCGTGGATATGCGTCTGCGCCCGTTTGGCGAAAGCGGGCCGCTGGTGCTGAGTTTTGCCGCGCTGGAAGATTATTACCAGGAGCAGGGCCGCGACTGGGAACGCTATGCGATGGTTAAAGCCCGGATCATGGGAGACAGAGAAGGCGTGTACGTCGATGAACTGCGTGCCACGCTGCGTCCATTTGTGTTCCGCCGCTACATTGATTTCAGCGTGATCCAGTCACTGCGTAATATGAAAGGCATGATTGCCCGCGAAGTGCGCCGCCGTGGCCTGAAAGACAACATCAAGCTCGGCGCGGGTGGCATTCGCGAAATCGAATTTATCGTGCAGGTGTTCCAACTGATTCGCGGCGGCCGTGAGCCGTCCCTGCAAGGGCGCGCCTTGCTGCCCACGCTGGAAGCCATTGATGCGCTGCATCTTTTGCCGGAAGGCGAGGCGCAACGACTGCACGACGCCTACCTGTTCTTACGCCGCCTGGAAAACCTGCTGCAAAGCATTAATGACGAACAGACGCAGACCCTGCCGCAGGACGATCTGAACCGGGCGCGGCTGGCGTGGGGGATGGGCTTCGCCGACTGGGATGCGCTGACCCAGGCGCTTGATGCGCACATGGCCAGCGTGCGGCAGATTTTCAACGCGCTGATTGGCGATGACGAAGAGACCTCGGCGGATGAACAGCTGTCTGAGCACTGGCGCGAACTTTGGCAAGATGCGTTGCAGGAAGACGACACCACGCCGGTGCTAACGCATCTCACCGACAGCGACCGCAATCAGGTGCTGGCGCTGATTGCCGATTTCCGCAAAGAGCTCGACAAACGCACCATCGGTCCGCGCGGGCGTCAGGTGCTCGATTCACTGATGCCGCATTTGCTGAGCAACGTGTGCAGCCGCGAAGATGCCCCGGTGCCGCTAGCACGCATCATGCCGCTGCTGACCGGGATTGTCACCCGCACCACCTATCTCGAACTGCTGAGTGAATTTCCGGGGGCGCTCAAGCATCTGATTCGCCTTTGCGCCGCGTCGCCGATGGTGGCCAGCCAGTTGGCGCGTTACCCGCTACTGCTGGATGAGCTGCTCGACCCGAACACGCTGTACCAGCCGACCGCCACTGACGCCTATCGCGACGAACTGCGGCAGTATTTACTGCGCGTACCGGAAGAAGATGAAGAGCAGCAGCTCGAAGCGCTGCGCCAGTTTAAACAGGCGCAGCTATTGCGCGTCGCCGCGGCGGATATCGCCGGCACGCTGCCGGTCATGAAAGTGAGCGATCACTTAACCTGGCTGGCAGAAGCGATGATCGACGCGGTGGTTCAGCAGGCGTGGGTGCAAATGGTGGCCCGTTTTGGGCAACCGCGCCATCTGGCAGAGCGCCAGGGGCGTGGTTTTGCGGTCGTCGGTTACGGCAAACTCGGCGGCTGGGAGCTGGGCTACAGTTCCGATCTCGATCTGGTGTTTTTACACGACTGCCCGGTGGAAGTCATGACCGATGGCGAACGTGAAATCGACGGGCGTCAGTTCTATCTTCGCCTGGCCCAGCGCATCATGCATCTGTTCAGCACCCGCACCTCCTCGGGCATCCTGTACGAAGTGGACGCTCGCTTACGTCCGTCCGGCGCGGCGGGCATGTTGGTCACCACCACCGAGGCCTTCGCCGATTATCAACATCATGAAGCCTGGACCTGGGAGCATCAGGCCCTGGTCCGCGCTCGCGTGGTGTACGGCGACCCGCAGCTGCAATCGCAGTTTGATGCGATTCGCCGCGACGTGCTGACCGTCTCCCGCGAAGGTGAAAAGTTGCAAACCGAAGTCCGCGAAATGCGCGAGAAAATGCGCGCGCATCTTGGGGGCAAACATCGTGATCGCTTTGATATTAAAGCCGATGAGGGCGGCATAACGGATATTGAGTTTATCACCCAGTATCTGGTGCTGCGTTTCGCCCACAATAAGCCGAAGCTGACCCGCTGGTCGGATAACGTGCGCATCCTCGAACTGCTCGCACAGAACGATATTATGGACGAGCAGGAAGCGCTGGCCCTGAGCCAGGCATACACCACGCTACGCGATGCGCTGCATCATCTGGCATTGCAAGAAGAGGCCGGACACGTCGCGCCAGAGGCCTTTGCGGCTGAACGTGAGCTGGTACGCGCGAGCTGGCTAAAGTGGCTGGTGGTGCCGTGAGATGATATTATCGCGCGCAATTAACGAATCTTTCAGGAGTCTGGAATGAAAGTAACACTGCCAGAGTTTGAACGCGCAGGAGTGATGGTCGTCGGTGATGTAATGCTGGACCGCTACTGGTACGGCCCAACGAGCCGAATCTCCCCGGAAGCCCCGGTCCCGGTGGTGAAAGTGGATACCATTGAGGAACGCCCTGGCGGGGCGGCGAACGTGGCGATGAATATTGCGGCGTTGGGCGCCACGTCGCGTCTGGTCGGGTTGACCGGCATTGACGATGCGGCGCGGGCGCTCAGTAAAGCGCTGGCGGACGTAAACGTGAAGTGCGACTTTGTTTCCGTCCCGACCCATCCGACGATCACCAAGCTGCGTGTGCTGTCACGTAACCAGCAGTTGATTCGTCTGGACTTCGAAGAAGGTTTTGCGGGCGTCGATCCGCAGCCAATGCATGAACGTATTCAGCAGGCGCTGGGCCATATTGGCGCGCTGGTGCTGTCTGACTACGCGAAAGGCGCGCTGGAAAGCGTTCAGGATATGATTCAGCTGGCGCGTAAAGCGGGTGTTCCGGTGCTGATCGACCCGAAAGGCAGCGAGTTTGAACGCTATCGTGGCGCAACGCTGCTGACGCCAAATCTCTCTGAGTTTGAAGCCGTCGCTGGGAAGTGTAAAAGCGAAGCGGAAATCGTTGAGCGCGGCATGAAAATTATCGCGGACTTCGATCTGTCGGCGCTGCTGGTCACCCGTTCCGAGCAGGGGATGACCCTGCTGCAGCCAGGCAAAGCGCCGCTGCACATGCCGACGCAGGCGCAGGAAGTGTACGATGTGACCGGGGCCGGTGATACGGTGATTGGCGTGCTGGCGGCAACGCTGGCGGCGGGCAATTCACTGGAAGAAGCGTGCTTCTTTGCCAATGCCGCAGCCGGTGTTGTGGTGGGCAAACTCGGGACCTCTACCGTTTCGCCTATCGAACTGGAAAACGCGGTACGCGGTCGGGCGGACACCGGTTTCGGCGTGATGAGCGAAGCTGAGCTGAAGCTGGCGGTCACAGCAGCCCGCAAGCGCGGCGAGAAAGTCGTGATGACCAACGGTGTGTTCGACATTCTGCACGCGGGCCACGTGTCCTATCTCTCTAACGCACGCAAGCTTGGCGATCGTTTGATTGTCGCGGTGAACAGCGATGCGTCCACTAAACGTCTGAAAGGCGAAACCCGTCCGGTGAATCCGCTCGATCAACGAATGATCGTGCTCGGTGCGCTGGGTTCTGTCGATTGGGTGGTCTCGTTTGAAGAAGATACACCGCAGCGCCTGATTGCGGGCGTTCTGCCGGACCTGCTGGTGAAAGGCGGGGACTACAAGCCGGACGAAATCGCGGGTAGCGAAGAAGTCTGGGCGAACGGTGGGGAAGTGATGGTGCTGAACTTTGAAGATGGCTGTTCAACCACCAATATCATCAAGCGTATTCAGAAAGACAGCAGCAAGTAACATTGCGACTGCCTGTTGTAGGCCCGGTAAGCGCAAGCGCCACCGGGCCATTCTGCATTACTCGTCTACCGGCGGAATCGCTGGCGCGGGGGACGCGGCGGTGGTGCGGTTTTCCAGGTCGGAAATACGCTGTTCCAGCAGGGCCAGTTTCTCGCGAGTGCGCAGCAGAACCTGAGTCTGCACGTCGAACTCTTCGCGGCTGACCAGATCCAGACGCGTCAGCTGAGATTGCAGCACCTGACGGATTTTCTTCTCAACGTCATCACCAAAATCACGCAAACCTTGCGGCATGGACTCGTGAACCTGGCGGGCAATCTGTTCAATTTTTTTCGGATCAATCATTAGGGTTTCCCTGATCTGGTCGGTTTTGCAGATTATTGTAGTGCCTTATGCCGGGGCTATAAACCAGAAATGTTTGAAGCTTATGCATTGCCGCCAATTATCATTAGCGTTATAGTTATCTTGCTTATTCTCAGGGCGGGGCGAAATTCCCCACCGGCGGTAAATCAACTCAGGTTGAAAGCCCGCGAGCGCTTCGGACGTCAGTCTGAAGGACAGCAGATCCGGTGTAATTCCGGGGCCGACGGTTAGAGTCCGGATGGGAGAGAGTAACGATCTACGGGTTAGGCCCGCGCACGTTATCTTTTTGCCGCTTCGTCGGCGCTCCTAAGACTGCCCTGATTCTGGTAACCATAATCTTGATGAGGTCTTTTACCATGAATCAGACGCTACTTTCCTCTTTTGGTACTGCATTTGAACGCGTAGAGCACGCGTTATCCGCACTGCGCGAAGGCCGCGGTGTGATGGTGCTTGATGACGAAAACCGCGAAAACGAAGGCGACATGATCTTTGCCGCCGAAACCATGACCGTTGAGCAGATGGCGCTGACCATCCGTCACGGCAGCGGCATTGTTTGCCTGTGCATTAACGAAGAGCGCCGCAAACAGCTCGACCTGCCGATGATGGTGGAAACCAACACCAGCGCATTCGGTACCGGTTTTACCGTGACCATCGAAGCGGCGCACGGTGTGACCACCGGCGTTTCTGCTGCTGACCGCGTCACCACCGTTCGTGCGGCGATTGCCGACGGCGCGAAACCTTCCGATCTGCATCGTCCAGGCCACGTGTTCCCACTGCGTGCGCAGGCGGGTGGCGTGCTGACTCGCGGCGGCCACACTGAAGCGACACTCGATCTGGTGACACTGGCAGGCTTCAAACCTGCGGGCGTGCTGTGTGAGCTGACCAACGACGATGGCACCATGGCGCGTGCGCCGGAGTGCATCAAGTTTGCTGCGGAACACAATATGCCGGTCGTGACCATTGAAGACCTGGTGGAATACCGCCAAAAGCATGAGCGTAAGGCCAGCTAAGATTCACTGAATTGCGAATCTGAAAAGACAACGCCGGGATTATCCCGGCGTTTTGCTATCTGGCTTTCAGCGTCAGGCGAAATCCATCGACTGAAGCAACACCAGACTCAGCCCCATCACCGACATGCCGCACAGCACGCCGTAGCTTGGGTTGTTGTGTGGGTCGATTTCTTTCGCCAGCGGCATCAGTTCATCCACCGACAGCGCCACCATAATCCCGGCCACCGCAGCCATGATCGCAGCCATCACTACCGGTGACACCAGCGAGCCTAAAATCAACCACGCCAGAACGCCGCCAAGAATTTCAGCCATTCCGGACACGCCCGCCCAAAACACCGCTTTTCGCTTCGAGCCCGTCGCTGCATAAACCGGCCCGGCCACCGCCAGTCCTTCAGGAATATTGTGCAGCGCAACGGCAAGCGCAATCCCAAACCCGAGCTCCAGATTACTGCTGGCGGTAACGTAGGTCGCCACGCCTTCCGGGAAGTTATGCAGGCTGATACCGAGCGTCAGCAGAATAGCGGTGCGACGCAAATTACGCGGCATCACGGCTTTATCGCCCTGCATTAAATCTTGCGCGTGCGCGTGGGGCAGCATTCGGTCGAGAGCAAAATATCCCAACAGACCCACCACGAACATGCCGTAGCCGAGCACCGGCGACATGCCCTGGGTGCCGAGTGCGGCAGGCAGCATTTCCATTAATGAGATAAGCAGCATGATGCCCGCGGCGAAGCCGAGGGAAAACGCGAGTACGCGGTTGGAGGGTTTCTGGCCGATAACGCCCAGGACAGCCCCAATGAAGGTGGCCCCACCGGCGAGTAAGGTCAGGATCAAAGGTACTGACATGAAAACTCCTTCATGATAATGATTATCATTTATAGTAAAGACCATTTGCCCTGAAAGCGAGAGGGGAGATGGCGCTTTTACGTGTCCTTACATTCAAATTTCCTGATGATCTCCATCACCGTTATCTGAGTTCATACCCAAGGGAAAACGCGTAATGTAGAGCCATCAAATCGACTGTTCCTGTAAGGATATCATCATGTCTTCTTCCCGTATGCCAGCACTGTTTTTAGGTCACGGTAGCCCGATGAACGTGCTGGAGGATAACGTGTACACCCGTGCCTGGCAGCATCTCGGCGAAACGCTGCCGCGCCCAAAAGCGATTGTGGCGATTTCCGCGCACTGGTTTACTCGCGGGACAGGCGTCACGGCGATGGAAGCCCCGAAAACCATTCATGATTTCGGTGGTTTTCCGCAGGCACTCTACGACACCCATTACCCGGCTCCGGGTTCGCCGGAACTGGCGCAGCGTCTGGTTGAGCTGCTGGCTCCGGTACCGGTCGCGCTGGATAAAGAAGCCTGGGGATTTGACCACGGTTCATGGGGCGTTTTAATTAAGATGTACCCGGATGCCGATATCCCGATGGTGCAGCTCAGTATCGACAGCACCAAGCCACCGGCCTGGCACATGGAAAAGGGCCGCAAACTGGCGGCGCTGCGTGAAGAAGGCATCATGCTGGTGGCGAGCGGCAACGTGGTTCACAACCTGCGCACCGCACGCTGGCACGGCGAAAACACGCCGTATCCGTGGGCGACATCGTTCAATGAATTTGTGAAAGACAATCTCAGCTGGCAAGGTCCGACGGAAGAGCATCCGTTGGTGAATTATCTCGATCACGAAGGCGGATCGCTGTCGAACCCGACGGCGGATCACTATCTGCCGCTGCTGTATGTGCTGGGTGCGTGGGATGGCAAAGAGCCCATGACGTTGCCAACCGACGGGATCGAGATGGGCAGTTTAAGTATGCTTTCGGTGCAGATTGGTAGGTAAAAGCAAAACGGCAACCTGAGTTGCCGTTTTTAATTTCTGCGCCCGGCAAGCATCGCGCCGCCGGGCACACATCACTCCACAAAAATATGCGGATAGAAGCGGGACAGATCCTGAGTGATCAACGCCCGGTCTTCACGAATGCCGATCCCAGCAGGTTGATCGTTGATAAGCCAGCTGCCAATCAGCGTATAGCTGTCGCCAAACTTCGGCAATTCATAGAACTGCTGGACGATCATCCCTTCTTCACCGTATGGCCCTTCCACGGCTTCAACCACGTTGCCGTTTTCGACGATCGACACGTTGGCGCCTTCACGAGAGAAAATCGGCTTGATGACGTATTTATCCATCGGGGGATAGCTGTCTTCGGCAAAATACGCGGGCAGCAGATTCGGGTGATCCGGGAACATTTCCCACAGCATCGGCAGCAGCGCTTTGTTAGAGATAATGCTTTTCCAGGCCGGTTCCAGCCAGCGAACGCCAGCGTCTTCCAGCTTGGTGGAGAAAATCTCGCGCAGCATGAATTCCCACGGGTAGAGCTTGAACAGGTTGCCAATCACCTGATCTTGCGTGTCAGTGAACTGACCTCTTTCGCCCAACCCAATATCTTCGATATACAGGAATTCGCTCGCCACGCCGCCTTCATTGGCGCAGTCCTGTAAATATTGCACCGTGCCACGGTCTTCAGTGGTATCGCGGCAGCAGGCAAAATGCAGCAGGCCGAAGCCGTGCTGTTCGCGCAGCTCTGCGAAACGCTCAATCAGCTTTTCCTGCAGGCTGTTGAACTGATCGCTGCCCGCAGGCAGGTTGCCGGCATTCTGCTGATCTTCGAGCCAAATCCACTGGAAGAAAGCCGCTTCGTACAGCGACGTTGGCGTGTCGGCGTTGTTTTCTAAAAGCTTAGGCTCGCCTTTGCCATTCCACGCCAGATCGAGGCGTGAATAGAGCGAAGGCTGCTGCGTTTGCCACGCCTGACGCACAAAGTTCCAGGTGTGTTTCGGAATGCGGAATTTGGCCAACAACTCATCGCTGGCAACCACGCGCTCCACCACTTTCAGGCACATCTGGTGCAGCTCGGCGGTCACGTCTTCCAGCTTCTCAACCTGCTCGAGAGTGAGTTTGTAATACGCATCTTCACACCAGTACGGCTCGCCGTACAGGGTGTGAAAATTGAAGCCATATTCGGTGGCTTTTTCGCGCCAATCCGGGCGCTCGACAATGCTGACTCTTTCCATGGCGATTAACCGCCCATTGAACGAGAAGAGGTGCCGGAGGCGCTGCGCTGCATGGTGGACTGTTTGGCAACGGACTCACCAAAGCCGCCGCGGGTCACGGTGTTGGTGGTGGCCGGTTTTGGTGCCATCGCCGTTTTAGGCACGTTCATGCTACGGCCCGACTGCGCTGCGCCGTAACCTTTGCCGCTGGCATCGGTGTATTGGCCGTAGGCCGGGCTTTTTGGATTCTTCGAGCTGAACAGCGGTTGCTGCTGGAAGCCTGAACCGCTCATCATGCGGCCCATCATGTAGCCGGCCATTAACGGCATCCAGAAGCTGCCGCTGCTTTGAGCCTGCGCTTGCTGTCCTTCAGGTGCCATACCTGCTTGAGCAGGTGCTTGCTGGCACTGGCCTTCACCGAATTCGGCGATACAGTCTTCACGGCTGGTGTATTTTGGCGCGGTGCGCTCGGCTTCTTTCAGCGCATTGTTGTATGACGCAGTACATTCAGCGCTTTTGCCCGGGTTCGCGCTCGAGCAGTCATCGGCGTTCTGATACATCGACACCGTTTCGTCAGTTTTTTCACAGCCAGCAAGCATAAACACGGCGGTGATCGCCAACGCAACGGGCGTCATATGGCGTGCGCCCCAGTTCTTGCGGAACGAAGCGTGATTAATTGTTTTTGTCCGTTTCATTATTTTTCATCCTGGACCCAGTGGTAGCGCTCAGGATAGTGGATGAGTGGTTGAAATTGAAGCGATGAGAGGCTCGTGAAGAGGATCTTTACGTTGCCTTACGTTAATTTGGTGGGGGGAGTGCGGGAAAGTGATTTATCCCCGGCGAACGGCGTCGCCGGGGCTGCCCGAATCAGTTTTTGAACGGGTTAGAACTGTTGCTGCTGGTGGTGTTTGTACGCTGTGCGGCAGGCTGTGCAGCCGGAGCCGCGCTCGCGCCATTGTAACCATCAGCGTTAGCGTCCTGCTGGGCATTCTCTGGGGCTACCGCTTCCGGGGAAGTGGAAACCGCTTTACCGAGGGTGCCATTCAGGGCCAACAGATCGTTCTCGTTAAGCGTACCGAGAGCTGACTTAACATTCAGCTGGTTAATCAGGTAGCTATAACGCGCGCTGGAGAGTTGCTGCTTCGCGTTATACAGCGTCGTGGTCGCGTCCAACACATCAACGATGGTACGGGTACCGACCTGGTAGCCTGCTTCCATTGCGTCTAAAGAACTCTGCGCTGAAACAACGGCCTGTTTGTAGGCGTTGATGCTGCTGATGGACGCATTGATGTTATTGAAGGACGAACGCACGGTCTGAACCACGTTACGGTGTGCGCTTTCGAGCTGCTCGCTGGCACCGACGAAGTTGTACTGCGCCTGTTTCACCTGCGAGGTCACCGAGCCACCGCTGTACAGCGGCAGATTGAAGTTCAGGCCAATCTGATTCTGACCGATATTACGGTCGGTATACTGGCTACTGGTGGCGTTGCTGCCATCATAGCTAGTGTCAGACACGCCGGTAGACGCGGTCAGGCCAACGGTTGGCATGTGACCAGTTTCCGCATAGCGAATCTGCTCACGGGCCAGGTCCTGGCTCAGACGAGCCTGCAGCAACGCGAGGTTGCGGCCTTCTGCTTCTTTCAGCAGCGCATTCACCGGTTGTGGCTTATCCATTTTTAAGGTGCTGACATTCAGAGAAGACAGCTCCGGATAGTAGTTACCGGTGACCTGACGCAGCTGTTCAACGGCGTTGTCGAGGTTATTACGCGCGGTCACTTCGTTCGCCAGCACGGTGTCGTACTGTGAACGGGCGTTTTGCACGTCAGTGATCGCCACCAGGCCCACGTTGAAACGCTGGGTTGTCTGGTCTAACTGACGGTAAACCGCTTGTTTGTTCGCTTCAGTGAAGGAGAGCGAGTCGATCGCGCTCAGTACATTGAAGTAGGCCGTCGCGGTGTTCAGGATCAGCGTTTGCTGGTCGGTCTGATAGGTGACGTCCTGGATACCGGCGCTTTTCTCTTGCAGCGTCAGCGCGCGCCATTTTGACATGTCAAAAATGGTCTGCGTTAAGGTTAACGCGGCGCTGGTCTCGTTGGAGTCGATACCGTTGTTATCGCGAAAGCCGTTGGTGTAGGTATAATCTGCACCTAAACCGAGCTGCGGCAGTAATGGGCTGCGTGCTTCGTTAATTTTTTCGAATGCAGCATCACGATCGGCCGCGGACTTACGCAGGTCTGGGTTGCTCAAACGTGCCTGCTGATAAACCTGCAACAGGTTTTCCGCATGGCTCACTGCGCTGAAGCCCGTCAGGCTCAAGCCGATAAGGATGGGGAGCAATTTCTTCATTTGCATTCCTTGTTGTGAAGCATTTAGCGCTGATCTAATTCAAAAGATTCATCGATTGTACCAGAGTCCGCCCGCGTAAAAAGTTGGCGTATCGTGCCATCTGGCGTTAATTTGCACCAATCTACCACAGCATAAATAAAACAGTAGCCAAAGAGACCTGAAATCCCCGATTTCGTCACCACTTACAGCCCAGGATATTGACGATGACCACAAAAAATCAATCTGTCGTAACTTACGCAAAAAACGATGTAGAAATTATTGCACGGGAAACACTTTACAGCGGTTTTTTTTCGTTAGACCTGTACCGTTTTCGCCATCGTTTATTTAACGGCGAAATGAGTGGGGAAGTGCGTCGCGAAATTTTTGAGCGCGGTCATGCCGCAGTCTTGCTACCCTTTGACCCAGTGCGTGATGAAGTGGTGCTGGTGGAACAGATTCGCATCGCCGCGTTTGATACCAGCGAAACCCCGTGGCTGATGGAAATGGTTGCCGGGATGATTGAAGAGGGCGAAAGTCCAGAAGACGTGGCCCGCCGCGAAGCGGTGGAAGAAGCCGGTCTGGACGTTAAACGCGTCAAACCTATGCTGAGCTACCTGGCGAGCCCCGGTGGCACCAGCGAGCGCTTATCCATTCTGGTGGGTGAAGTGGACGCCTCGACCGCGCAAGGTATTCACGGTCTGGCAGATGAACACGAAGATATTCGGGTGCATGTGGTAAGCAGGGAACAGGCATACCAGTGGGTTGAAGAGGGAAAAATCGATAACGCAGCCTCTGTCATCGCCCTGCAATGGCTGCAATTGCATTATCAGGCATTACGAAACGAGTGGACAAAATGAAGCGCTATACACCTGACTTCCCAGAAATGATGCGTCTGTGCGAAACCAACTTCGCACAGCTACGCCGCCTGCTGCCTCAAACGGATGCACCCGGCGAAACAGTGAGCTATCAGGTGGCCAATGCGCAATACCGATTAACGATCAGCGAATCGACCCGCTACACTACTCTGGTGGAAATAGAACAGACAGTGCCTGCGGTCAGCTACTGGAGCCTGCCGTCAATGACGGTGCGCCTTTACCATGATGCGATGGTGGCTGAAGTGTGTTCGAGTCAGCAGATTTTTCGCTTCAAAGCACGGTATGATTACCCGAATAAAAAGTTGCATCAACGCGACGAAAAGCATCAAATTAACCAGTTTTTGGCCGATTGGCTGAGGTACTGCTTGGCACATGGAGCGATGGCGATTCCGGTTTGTTAGCGTCGTGAAACCAAAGGACACCATTTGGAAAGCCTGTTAAATCTGTCACTGGCTGGTGAGGCCAGGGTCAGAGTCTTACAAATTACAGATACTCACCTGTTTGCTGAAAAGCATGAAACGTTGTTAGGGGTGAACACCTGGGATAGTTACCAGGCCGTTCTGGCGGCCATCCGCGCCTCTCAGCGTGAATGCGATCTCGTGGTCGCCACCGGAGATTTAGCACAGGATCACTCGTCAGCGGCTTATCAGCACTTTGCTGAAGGCATCGCGGGCTTCGACGCGCCCTGCGTCTGGTTACCCGGTAACCACGATTTTCAGCCTGCCATGTACAGCGCGTTGCAGGACGCCGGAATTTCTCCGGTAAAACGCGTTTTCGCAGGCGACCACTGGCAAGTCCTGATGCTCGACAGCCAGGTTTTCGGCGTTCCACACGGCGAATTAAGCGAGTTTCAGCTCGAATGGCTGGAACAGCGACTGACCGAAACCCCCGAACGTTTCACGCTATTGCTGCTGCATCATCATCCGCTTCCGGCCGGGTGCAGCTGGCTCGACCAGCACAGCCTGCGTAATGCTGGCGCGCTCGATCGTGTATTAATGCGTTTCCCTCGGGTGAAAAATTTACTCTGCGGCCATATCCACCAGGAAATGGACGTTGACTGGAACGGGCGTCGCATGATGGCCACGCCGTCCACCTGCGTACAGTTCAAACCGCATTGCGCGAACTTTACGCTTGATACCATTGCCCCAGGCTGGCGCTGGCTGGAATTGCATGCTGATGGCCGGCTTACCACCGACGTTTGCCGCCTGGATGGCGCGGAGTTCCGCCCGGACACCGCTTCAGAAGGATACTGATGTCTACGCTTCTTTATCTCCACGGGTTTAACAGCTCACCGCGTTCGGCGAAGGCGACGGCAATGAAGTCGTGGCTCGCCGAAAACCATCCGGACATTGAGATGGTCATCCCACAGCTGCCGGCGTTTCCGGCAGAAGCTGCGGAGCTGTTGGAGAAACATGTTCTACAACACGGCGGTGAACCGCTGGGCATTGTGGGGTCGTCTCTGGGCGGCTATTACGGCACCTGGTTGTCGCAATGTTTCATGTTGCCTGCTGTGGTCGTCAATCCGGCAGTGCGTCCTTTTGAGCTGCTCTCCGGCTATCTCGGCCATAATGAGAATCCCTACACCGGGGAACAATATGTGCTAGAGTCACGCCATATTTACGATCTGAAAGTGATGCAAATTGACCCGCTCGAAGCCCCGGATTTGCTCTGGTTGCTCCAGCAGACGGGTGATGAAGTGCTCGATTATCGCCAGGCAGTGGATTACTACACCTCCTGCCGTCAAACAGTCGAGGAGGGCGGAAATCATGCCTTTATCGGCTTTGAAGATCATTTCACACAGATTATCGATTTTCTGGGGCTGCGTTAGTCGGCCCTAACTACTCGTGAAAAAACCATGACGCAATCTTCTTACAACGCTGATGCCATTGAGGTACTCACCGGGCTTGAGCCGGTTCGCCGCCGCCCAGGGATGTACACCGATACCACTCGTCCTAACCATTTGGGTCAGGAAGTTATTGATAACAGTGTGGATGAGGCACTGGCGGGCCACGCCAAGCGCGTGGAAGTTATTTTACATGCCGATCAGTCGCTGGAAGTTATCGACGACGGTCGCGGTATGCCGGTCGATATTCACCCGGAAGAGGGTGTGCCGGCGATAGAACTGATTTTCTGTCGTCTGCACGCGGGCGGTAAATTTTCCAATAAAAATTACCAGTTCTCTGGCGGCCTACACGGCGTCGGGATTTCTGTGGTTAACGCCCTGTCAAAACGCGTGGAAGTGAACGTGCGTCGCGACGGACAGATTTACACCATGGCCTTTGAAAACGGCGAGAAAGTGGAAGATCTGCACGTCACCGGCACGGTCGGCAAACGTAACACCGGCACCAGCGTCCATTTCTGGCCGGATGAAAGCTTCTTCGATAGCCCGCGTTTCTCCGTTTCTCGCTTGTCGCACCTGCTGAAAGCGAAAGCGGTTCTGTGCCCCGGCGTAGAAATCGTCTTCAAAGACAAAGTGAACAACAGCGAGCAGACGTGGTGCTACGCCGATGGTCTGAACGACTATCTGTGCGAAGCCGTCAACGGCCTGCCGTTGCTGCCAGAAAAGCCATTTGTGGGCAGCTTTGCCGGTGACACCGAAGCGGTGGACTGGGCGCTGCTGTGGCTGCCGGAAGGTGGCGAGCTGCTGACTGAAAGCTACGTCAACCTGATCCCAACCATGCAGGGCGGCACGCACGTCAACGGTCTTCGCCAGGGCCTGCTCGACGCCATGCGCGAGTTCTGCGAATACCGCAACATTTTGCCGCGCGGCGTGAAGCTCTCGGCGGAAGATATCTGGGATCGCTGCGCTTACGTGCTGTCGGTAAAAATGCAGGATCCGCAGTTTGCCGGGCAGACCAAAGAGCGTCTTTCTTCCCGTCAGTGTGCGGCATTTGTGTCAGGCGTAGTGAAAGATGCCTTCAGCCTGTGGCTGAACCAGAACGTCCAGGCGGCAGAAATGCTCGCCGAAATGGCTGTTTCCAGCGCCCAGCGCCGTCTGCGTGCCGCTAAAAAAGTGGTGCGTAAGAAACTGACCAGCGGCCCCGCGCTGCCAGGCAAACTGGCTGACTGTACCGCGCAGGACCTCAGCCGCACCGAACTGTTCCTCGTAGAAGGGGACTCGGCGGGCGGTTCTGCCAAACAGGCGCGCGATCGTGAATATCAGGCGATCATGCCGCTGAAGGGTAAGATCCTCAATACCTGGGAAGTGTCGTCCGATGAAGTGCTGGCCTCGCAGGAAGTGCATGACATTTCCGTGGCGATCGGCATCGATCCGGATAGCGACGATCTGAGCCAGCTGCGCTACGGCAAGATCTGTATCCTCGCGGATGCGGACTCCGATGGCCTGCATATCGCCACGCTGCTGTGCGCCCTGTTCGTGAAACACTTCCGCCACGTGGTGAAAGCCGGACACGTCTACGTCGCCATGCCGCCGTTGTACCGTATCGACCTCGGCAAAGAGGTCTATTACGCGCTCGACGAGCAGGAAAAAGAAGGCGTTCTGGACCAGCTGAAACGCAAGAAAGGCAAACCGAACGTCCAGCGCTTTAAAGGTCTGGGTGAAATGAACCCACTTCAGCTGCGTGAAACGACGCTCGACCCGAACACGCGCCGCCTGGTGCAGCTGTATATCGACGATGAATCAGAGCAAAAGACTGACGCAATGATGGACATGCTGCTCGCCAAAAAACGTTCCGAAGACCGCCGTAACTGGTTGCAGGAAAAAGGCGACATGGCTGACCTTGAAGCCTGATTCGGGTGAGCAGTTGTTAAAAAACCGGCGAATGTGCCGGTTTTTTTATGCCTGGAAAACGGGCGTTCTGTGTAGGCCCGGTAAGCGTCAGCGCTACCGGGCATTTTGCTGCAAAGGGGTTGGCTAGCCGATAATCGCGACACCAAGTCGCTCCATTATCAATGACACCTGATAGCTATCCAGTTTGACGCCCTGTAAATCAACGCCCCGCACGTCTAAATCACCCAATTCTGAGTTGGTCAGATCGCAATGCGTCACGTTGGCTGCGCGCCAGTCGAATGAGGAAAACTCCCCGCCGGAGAGATCTGACCCACTGAACGTCGCGCCAAGAACCTGAGTGCCCATCCAACGGTTTTCCCACAGCTCACACTTCTCCAGCACCGCTTTCGAAAAATTGGCGTAGCTAAGATTGGTGTTAGTGATGTAGGCGCTGCAAAACCAGGTGCGTGTGGTGATCATATTCATAAAACTGGTGCCGCGAAAATCTGCACCTTGCGCGCGACAGCCACGAATTTCGATGCCCAGCGCGCTGGCGTTCCTGAAATCCGCCATCGATAAATCACAGTTTTTGAAAATCGCATCTTTCAAAATGGCGCGGCTGAAATTACAGCCCTTTTGATTTTCGCGGTCATAAAACTGGCAGCCGATAAACTCCGTGCCGGTCAGGTCAGCCCCGGAGAAATCACAGTGATGAAATGTGCTGTTTTCAACTTTCAGCCCAGTGAAGCGGTTTCTTTCGATTTTTTCGGCGGTCAGCGCGAGCGTCATAGGAATAAACCTGTTTTTTTATACAGTGAATAGCCCCATGGTAAACGAATTTAACGTCGTGGGCCACCCTTCCAGTGCGGGATTTGGGCCGAGAATTGCCCGGCGGCACGTTGTTTGCACGGGCCTACGAGGATGAGATGTTCTATGCCCGGCGGCACGTGCCTACGAGGACGGGATGTTGTATGCGCGGCGGCACGTTGTTTCCGCGGGCCTACGGGGCCGGGATGTTGTCTGCCCGGCGGCACGTTGTTTGCACGGGCCTATGAGGACGGGGTGTTGTCTGCCCGGCGGCACATTGTTTACACGGGCCTACGGGGCCGGGATGTTGTCTGCCCGGCGGCACATTGTTTACACGGGCCTACGGGGCCGGGATGTTGTCTGCCCGGCGGCACGTTGTTTGCGCGGGCCTACGAGGACGGGATGTTGTCTGCCTGGCGGCACGTTGTATGCACGGGCCTACGAGGCCGGGATGTTGTCTGCCCGGCGGTGCGCGACCTACGGGGCCGGTTTTGTAGGCCCGGTAAGCGTTAGCGCCACCGGGCGTTTGGTCTTTAATGCGAGGCTGACCATCGCGGGGCTTTCAAATCTGCCGCGAACATCCACATCAGTTCACACAGCAATCCCTTCAACGATTTTTCTGTCTCAGACAGCAACGATTGCTCGCACAATAGCTGGGTCAACGTCTGGCAGTATTCGCACAGGGCGTGCGCATCAGGCTCGAAAAAGGGTTGAGGGTCGGGAAGTGTCTCGACGGTGAAACGATCAATCAAATGCGGCGGAATTGGCTCGTCGAGCGTCGGGCGCAGAAGTGCCAGACAGGCACCCATTCGGCCTAACAGCGCCATCTTGTACGTTGGGTCGCTACAGTCAATCAGGGTTTCAGCGAAGCGATCGCAGAAATCAGCCAGATCGGTAAAGTCTGTTGCGGCGCTAAAGGGAAGTGTCAGTAAATCGCATTCGGTATTGAGGATTGTCGCCATAAGGGCAGCCTCCAGTAAGTGATGATTTGAACCACCACCGAAGAGACCAATCTTGCGGGTGGTGGAACCAGACGGAGTTGGTCTTACCGGCCTTACTGGACACCGGCGCGTCTTGCGACGCCCCCGCCCGGCCCACCATTGAGGTGCAGCAGAGTGAGCAACATAAAAAAGACGCAAAGCGCGTCGTATGTCGCCAGTAAGGTTTATATACCAGGAGACCAATCCCGGCACCTGATTTTGCAGATGCCAGAGGAGAATACGTCGATACCCAGACACCGACAAGGGCTATTACTTGAAGCGACCTCTCATTATGGAATGTATGTACCTTCCGGTGGTTACATCATATAAATCAATTAATTATGGCTTTCTATTCACTTGGTGTATTGCCTGTGGCGACGGGGAGGGCTACATTGAAGATCGTCCGTCATGAGCAAGAAACTGACGTTAAAAAGAAAAAACGTAAACTACCTTCTGAACGATAATTTTTAATCTAAGGTTAAAAAATGGAAAAAACAACGCTGGAATATACCCCTGTTGACTTGTCTCGTTGGGCAAGGAAGGAGCATTTTGAGGTATTCCAGTCATTTGCCCAAAGTACATTTAACCAAACTGTTTTGCTAGATATTACCGCGCTGCTAAAACATATAAAGGAAGTGGGCTGGAAGTTTTACCCGACGATTATTTTTCTGCTGTCTAAAATCGTAAACAGTCATGCGGAGTTCCGTATGGCCATGAAGAATAACGAGCTTGTCATTTGGAATGAAGTTCATCCAAATTATACTATTTTCCATAATGAAACAGAGACGTTCTCAGCATTATGGAGTCACTACGATGGCAATATTCATCACTTCCAGAGCGTTTATTCAGAAGACGTTGCACGCTATGGTAATAACCTTTCTTATTGGCCTAAGGCGGAGTCTCGGGAAAATATCTTTTTCATATCGGCTATTCCCTGGGTCAGTTTTACCAGTTTTAACGTCAACGTGGCTAACATGCAGAACTTTTTTGCCCCCATGTTCACGCTTGGAAAATACTATAAGCAAGATGGGAAAATCTTATTGCCGCTCGCCGTTCAGGTACATCATTCCGTGTGCGATGGTTTCCATGTCGCAAGACTGATCAATGAGTTACAAGAGATGAGTGATAACATACGGCACCTTTCAGAGGACCTCAATACGTGATACGCCAGACGTCCTGAAGACCTCTATTTAACCGTATCTGATTCTCTCATCGATATAAGGCTGAGGTTTACCAAACAGATAGCCTTGTGTGAAATCACAGCCCAGCAACTGAAGGCTTTCCAGCTGCTCCTGTGTTTCAACACCTTCCGCCACAGCTTTCATATTGAGGGATTTCGCCATACCGGTGATAAGCCTGATGATATTCAGGGCGTCTTCCTGTGTCGATATCGACTGCACAAAGGACTTGTCTATTTTGATTTTATCGAAGGCCAGCCTGCTGAGGCGCGAAAGGGAAGAGTAACCGGTTCCAAAATCATCAATGGAGAGTTTCACCCCCAACGCCCGCAGCCGGTTAAGCGTATTCAACGGGGTATTGCTCTCAGTAAAGAGAGAGGATTCAGTCACTTCCAGTTCAAGGCGCTCTGCGGGAAGCCCCGTTTCGTTCAGAATGGACAGCACGATCCCGGCAAAGGCTTTGCTGCTTAGCTGGACAGGAGAGACATTGACTGAAATTTTAGCCGGAATAACCCAGGACGCCGCTTCCCGGCAGGCCATTTCAAGCACCGATTTCCCCATCTCGTTAATCATTCCTGTTTTTTCAGCCACAGGAATAAAGTTGTCCGGCGACAGGAGGCCCTTCAGAGGATGTATCCAACGAATAAGGGCTTCATAGCTGTAAATTTCCTGGGTGAAAGAATCGACAATAGGCTGATAATAAACCACGAATTCTTTATTCACTAACGCCTGAGCCATATCATGTTCAAGGGTTCGGCTTTCTTGCAGCTTATCTAACATCCATTGCCGGAAGACTTTAATTTTACCGGCGCCTTCTTTTTTGGCTTCATAAAGGGCCAGATCGGCAAATTTATAGAGATAGTCGGAGCGGCGTTCAGTGTCTGAGATGACAATACCGACACTGGTGGTGATATTGATAATCGTATTATAAATAGTGTAGGGCTGGTTAATCGCATCACAGATATTTTGTGCGCGTGAAACGGCACTGCTCTCCGTGAGGCCACTCGAGAGAAACGCAAACTCATCCCCGCCTAAACGATAAAGCGTATCGGGCATCAGGCCCATCGAAATCAGACGCTGTGATATCTGGCGTAATAACATATCACCGACATCATGACCATACGTATCATTGACCTCTTTGAATCGATCCAAATCAAACAGCATCACATTCACAGGCACATTGCTTTTTACTGCGGTGTCGATGGTTTCATTTAAATTCCCCCAGAAGAAATGACGGTTATTCATTTCTGTCAGAGAGTCATGGTAGACATCATATTCCAGTTTTGCATTCTGGAGTTGCAGTTTTTCTTTAGAATCCTGCAATGCATTAGCAAGACTCTTTACCTGAAGATGGGCCTTCAGAATATTTCTGTTTTGATAAAAGATCAGCACGCCAAGTATCGCACTCATTATTATCAGCAATAGAGACGTCGCTGAATAAATATAGTACAGGGTTTTAATTTTGAGGTTGGCGTCATTAATCGAATTAATGTCTTTGTCTAACGCGCTGGACGACAGACGGCCCAGTTGTGCATCAAGCATCTGCATTTTTTTCAGGTATGCCTGGAGCTCTGAGCGGTTCATTTTCTCAAGATGAATGTCCAGATACTCCAGTGTCTTTTCAAGCTGTTGCGCCACTGCAAGATGCGATTTATTACTTTCGATATAATTGCGCAGATCACCTTCTTTCATTAAATCACTCTGGCTGAGCATAATGTCGAGACGCATGCGCACATCATCCAGCGACATCGTCTGATCGATAGTGTAAAGACCCAGCAACGACTCGAACCGGTAATATTCTGAAACCATCTGTGCAGCAGACCACGAAGCGGCGTAATGCGTCAGTTTCTGTAACTCTTGCTGCCTTTCATGCACAAGGAACGAGATATACGCGGTCGATATAAAAAGGAAAAAAATGATGCCAGCCAGAATTCTGTTCATGTTGGTCTTATGACCCCTTACTCAATATTCATTCTGCTGACCTGCCAGGCTGATCTTGAATAATAAATCTGATTATTCAGTTCAGGGATGCTGTCATAAGGGTAGACAACAAACAACGGACCTTTATCACGGATACGCATATATTCTCCGTTGATTTTTAGCGCAAGGATAACGTTGAATTTCTTAAAATCATTGAGAGGGATTTCGGTGGTGTAGTCATTGAGCGCAGTGACCTTAACAACAGACCCTTTCGCCCCGACATAATCCATCAGCTTTTGCAGGGGAATACCCGTAAAGGTTGTGCGGCCATCATACCAGGGTGACGTGGTCTGAAAGCTGACCATACCCAGTTTCTCGAGGCTGGCGAGATCAAAAACGGCTTTTCCAGCTTCATTTGTATTTTCGATATTACCAGAAAGCGTTAAAAGGACTTTACCGGTAGGTCTGGAAAACTCACCCGCCCAGACCTGTGTGGAGAGCACAAAGCTTAACAGCATGACAATTAAACGCATTCTGACCTCGTATATCAACCGGATGTTAAAGAATTATAATTTAGTTACTGTGCTATTTATATATGCTCCACGGCTATTATTACTGCAATCCTGCTACCAATATTTTAATTCATTAAAATCAACTGGTTAAAAAACACTTACTTTTTATATTGATTAAGAAAAAGCTGATGCCATTATTTGATATAAACAAAACAGCGGCGCGGTTGTACAAAAAATAGCCATCTATTTGCTCGGCGCAAAAACACAAACAAAAAAGCCGGATAACGCTAACTCTGCGTTATCCGGCTTTTAAATTTTATGCGAGGAAAATTACAGCGCAGGTTCCAGAATGCGGATGTGGCTTTCCAGCACGTCACCTTTGACGGCAGCGCTCCACGCTTTCATGTGCGGAGTTTGCAGATGCGCTTCGAGATGCGCCACGGTTTCCCACAGCTCAACCATGATGATGGAGTCTGGCGCAGTGGCCTGGAAGCTCACGCCTGCAGCATGGTCGACCATTGGCGCGTAGCCGTGGCAGCCTTCTTCCTTCAGCACGGTGGGGATAATTTTCGCGAACTCATCCAGTACGGCCTGACGGTGATGCTGGCCAGGACGGGTACGGATCTCAGCAATAACAGTTAACATGATAGTCGTACTCCTTTTTATGCAGACCGTCAGTTAAGCAAAAATCTCGGCAAGATGCTTGCGATATTCTGCGACATAACGCGGCACGTCAGGCATTTTGATCACGTCATTGGCGATAAAGGTCGGCAGCGCGTCCATCCCCAGGAACTGATTGGCTTTGTGGAACGGCAGGTAAGCCCCGTCCACGCCGACGCCATGGAAGAACTGATCTTTCTCGGTGAACGCTTCCATCGGTGCGTTCCAGGTCAGGGACAGCATGTAGGTTTTGCCCTGAATCAGGCCGCCGGAGCCGTATTTTTTGCTGGCGTCAGAACGGGTACGACCGTCGCTGGCGTACAGGGAACCATGGCCTTCGGTGAACACGTCGTCGATGTATTTTTTCACGGTCCACGGCGCGCCCATCCACCAGCCTGGCATCTGCCAGATAATGGTGTCGGCCCACAGGAAGTTTTGCACTTCCGCTTTCACGTCGTAATCGCTGTCGGCGCGAACAACACGGACTTCATGCCCGGCGTCGCGCAGGAAACCATCCGCGACCTCGGTCATGGTGTCGTTCAGTTGGCCGTTGGAGTGACCGAATTTTTTGCCGCCGTTGATAATCAGGATATTGCTCATCGTAATGCCTTAGAAAGGAAGTTTGCCGGTAGTGTAACCCCGGCAACGAGACGATGAAATTAGCAAAATGTGCAAAGTCTTTTGCTGTTTTAGCAACAATGGTGTCACCAGCTGACGCGGGCGACAAAACCCCCTTCCGGCGCATTGTTGAAAACAACGGTCATATGATGCAGGGCGGCGATGCGTTGCACGATGGACAACCCGAGGCCGCTGCCGGGTTCATCCTGCCCTGGTGGGCGATAAAAACGCTCGCCAATCCGGGCGAGGGCATCGGCGCTGATCCCCGGCCCGTTATCACGCACGGTAAAGTCATGGGCGTTGAGCGTCACATCTACTGTGCTGCCGCGCGGGCTGTAACGCACGGCGTTATCCAGCAGGTTGCGCACCAGCAGGCTTAACAATAACGCCTGGCCTTTGCGCGTCACGTCAGACGCATTCGAATGCAGGCGCAGCTCAATGCCCGCCTGGTGCGCCGGGTGGTAAATATCCATCACCGCCGATTGCAGCAGGTCAGCCAGCGAAATCTGCTCGACATCATCCAGCCCGGCGAGGGAATCCAGGCGCGACAGCGTGAGCAATTGTTCCACCAGACGCGTGGCACGGTCGATGCCAAAATGCAGCTGTGACAGCGCTTTCTCCCGGCTCTGCGGATCGTCCATCGACATCTGCGCCACTTCCGTTTGCACCTTCAGGGCGGTGAGTGGGCTGCGCAGTTCGTGGGCGGCATCGGAGGTAAAACGCCGCTCGCGGATAATCATTTCATGCGAGCGGTTAAACAGCTGGTTCAGGGCATCGACCAGTGGACGGACTTCGCCCGGCACGCCAGTGGTATCGAGTTGTTCATCGGAGCCCGGGGTGCGGCTGCGCAGGGTGCGGGTCAGTTTTTTCAACGGCGCGAGTTCGCGGCTGAGCAGCAGAATCAGCAACAGCACCATCAGCGGCAGCGCCACCAGCCACGGCGCAAGCTGGGAGGTGATGATTTCCAGCGCCATTTCCTGGCGGTAATCCCACTCCTGGCCGACCACGATCCGGTATTTTTCATCGGCGGTGGTTATCCACAATAAACGCCATTCGTCGTCGTCATTATTAATGCGGCCATCGTCGAACCCTTCCCGGCGATAGTGGTAGGGAATGTCCTGCCCGTTATCGCCGTCGTTCAGCACCATCCGTCCATCGATGGTGTAAATGGCGAACGCCAGCGCGTCGTCGTCGAGATGCCCGTGCTTAATCTTCTTTTTGGTACGCAGTTGGGGCGAAGTGACGTGCAGCTCGTTGAAATCCATCACGCTCAGGCGTTTGGCGAACAGCATTTGCTGGGTATCAAACAGCTTGTCGAGCTTATCGGTCGTTTGCTGCCAGGCGATAAAGCTGGCGCAGCTCCAGGCCACCAGCGTCAGCACGATAAACAGCAGCGTCAGGCGCAGACGCAGGCTCATGTGGCGCAGAAATCTCATTTATTGTTCGCCCAGGGTGTAGCCGATACCGTGTACCGTGCGGATAAATGGGGTACCGAGCTTGCGGCGCAAATGGTGGACGTGAACTTCCACCGCGTTGCTGGAGACGTCGTCGTCCCAGTTATACAGTTTCTCTTCGATCAGTTTGCGCGGCAGAACGCGTCCGGCGTTGCGCATCAGCAGTTCCAGCAGCGCGAACTCTTTCGGTTTGAGTGTCAGCGGTTCGTCGTTCAGGAACGCAGTCAGGCTGTCGGGGTTGAGTGTCACCGCGCCGTGGCACAGGGCGTTGCTGGCCTGGCCGTGTACGCGACGTATCAGCGCCTCCAGCCGGGCGGCGACTTCAATCAGGGCGAACGGTTTGCACAGGTAATCGTCGGCGCCTGCGCGCAGGCCTTCGACACGCTGGGCGAGCGCATCGCGGGCGGTGAGGATCAGCACCGGTTCTTTACGTCCCTCAGCGCGCCATCCGCGCAGGATGTCCAGGCCATCGATGCCCGGCAGGGTCAAATCGAGGATCACCGCATCATACGGCGCTGTAAACAGCGCCGCTTTGCCGTCTTCGCCACGCGTAAACCAGTCGAGCGTAAAGCCCATTTTGACAAGCCCAGCCTTCAGACCGTCGCCAATCAGCTTATCGTCTTCTACCAGTAAAATTCGCATCCGTTCGCCCCGTTTTAACCGACATTAATCGCCAGTAAACCCGCGCGAGGCGGCGCTGTACAGCAAAAAATAATCTTTTTGCGCCTTAAGAAGTCGTTAAGTTTTGTGCTGTTTAATGGGTCTCAGAGTCCACTCAAAAGGAGAGATTGTGATGAAAAAGACATTAGCGGTAGCGGCCATTGTGGCCTTGATGTCAGCCCCGGTGTTTGCGGCGAATACTCAGGGAGGTTTTTCCGGTCCAGGTGCGGTGCCGACCGCGGCCCAGACCAGCCAGAACGGCGGATTTATCGGGCCAAACGGTAGCGTCACCACCGTCGAAAAAGCCAAATCCATGCGCGACGATGCGTGGGTGACGCTGCGCGGAAATATCGTTGAGCGCATTTCCGACGACCTTTACACCTTCAAAGATGCCACCGGCACCATGAACGTGGATATCGACCACAAACGCTGGAACGGCGTGACCATCACCCCGCAGGACGTGGTGGAAATTCAGGGTGAAGTCGATAAAGACTGGAACTCTGTCGAAATCGACGTGAAGCAGGTCAATAAAGTCAGCAAGTAACGCCCGTGCCGCCGCATCCGTGGCGGCAAAACTGCTTATCCCCTGTGACTCAGCGCGCCAGATAAGGTACTATCTGCGGCAATATTGCCCCCTTTATGGCCGGGCGAAATCGTTGAGGAATCACAGTTAATGAGCGATATGGCAGAGCGCCTTGCGCTACATGAGTTTACGGAAAAAGCGTACCTTGACTACTCCATGTACGTCATCATGGACCGCGCATTGCCGTTTATCGGCGATGGCCTGAAACCGGTACAGCGCCGCATTGTTTACGCAATGTCTGAGCTGGGGCTGAGCGCCAGCGCCAAATTCAAGAAATCCGCCCGTACAGTCGGTGACGTGCTGGGTAAATACCACCCGCACGGCGACAGCGCCTGTTATGAAGCCATGGTGCTGATGGCCCAGCCGTTCTCCTATCGTTACCCGCTGGTCGACGGCCAGGGGAACTGGGGTGCGCCGGACGATCCTAAGTCCTTTGCCGCCATGCGTTATACCGAATCCCGCCTGTCGAAGTATGCCGAAGTGCTGCTGGGCGAGCTGGGGCAGGGCACCGTTGACTGGCTGCCAAACTTCGATGGCACGCTGCTTGAGCCGCGCATGTTACCCGCGCGTCTGCCGAACATTCTGCTGAACGGCACCACCGGGATTGCGGTGGGGATGGCGACGGATATTCCGCCGCACAACGTCCGTGAAGTGGCGAAAGCGGCGATGACGCTGATTGAACAGCCGAAAACCACCCTCGACCAACTGCTCGATATCGTGCAGGGCCCGGATTATCCGACGGAAGCTGAAATCATCACGCCTCGCGCCGATATCCGTAAAATTTACCAGACCGGCCGCGGTTCCGTGCGTATGCGTGCGGTATGGAAAAAAGAAGACGGCGCGGTGGTGATAACCGCGCTGCCGCATCAAGTATCCGGCGCGCGCGTGCTGGAGCAAATCGCCAGCCAGATGCGCAATAAAAAGCTGCCGATGGTTGACGACCTGCGCGATGAATCCGATCACGAAAACCCGACCCGTCTGGTTATTGTGCCGCGCTCCAACCGTGTGGATATGGAGCAGGTGATGAATCACCTGTTTGCCACCACCGATCTGGAAAAAAGCTACCGCATTAACATGAACATGATCGGTCTGGATAACCGTCCGCAGGTGAAAAACCTGCTGGAGATCCTCACCGAATGGCTGGCCTTCCGCCGTGATACCGTCAGCCGTCGCCTGAACCACCGTCTGGAGAAAGTGCTCAAGCGCCTGCATATCCTCGAAGGTTTGCTGGTGGCGTTCCTCAATATCGACGAAGTGATCGAAATCATTCGTCATGAAGATGAACCGAAACCGGCGCTGATGTCGCGCTTTGGCATCAGCGAAACGCAGGCTGAAGCGATCCTCGAACTGAAATTGCGCCACCTCGCCAAGCTGGAAGAGGTGAAAATTCGTGGTGAGCAGAACGACCTCGAAAAAGAGCGCGATCACATTCAGTCGATCCTTGCGTCCGAGCGCAAGATGAGCAACCTGCTGAAGAAAGAGCTGCAGGCTGATGCCGAAGCGTTTGGCGACGATCGCCGTTCTCCGCTGCGTGAGCGCGAAGAAGCGAAGGCCATGAACGAACACGACATGCTGCCGTCTGAGCCGGTTACGATTGTCCTGTCGCAGAGCGGCTGGGTGCGTAGCGCCAAAGGCCACGACATCGACGCCAAAGGACTGAGCTACAAAGCGGGCGACAGCTGGAAAGCGTCGGCGAAAGGCAAGAGCAACCAGCCGGTGGTGTTTATTGATACCACCGGACGCAGCTACGCCGTCGATCCTATTTCGATGCCGTCTGCGCGCGGGCAGGGCGAGCCGCTGACCGGCAAGCTGACGTTGCCGCCGGGTGCGACCGTCAACCACATGCTGATGGAAAACGACGATCAAAAACTGCTGATGGCGTCCGACGCCGGTTACGGTTTCGTCTGTACCTTCAACGATTTAGTGGCGCGTAACCGCGCAGGTAAAGCACTCATCACGCTGCCAGAAAATGCGCAGGTGATGCCGCCGCTGGTGATTGAGGACGAGTCCGACATGCTGCTGGCGATTACCCAGGCGGGCCGCATGCTGATGTTCCCACTGAGCGATTTGCCGCAGTTGTCGAAAGGCAAGGGCAATAAGATCATCGGTATTCCGTCCGCCGACGCGGCGAAGGGCGCTGATGGTCTGGCGCATCTTTACATCCTGCCACCGCAGAGCACGCTGACCATTCACGTTGGTAAGCGGAAAATCAAACTGCGTCCGGAAGAGTTGCAGAAAGTCACTGGCGAACGCGGACGTCGCGGCACGCTGATGCGCGGCCTGCAAAAAATCGACCGGATCGACATTGATTCTCCACTGCGTGCCAGCCCAAGCGCGGGCGACAGCGAAGAGTAATCCCGTTGCCCCTTCTCTCCGGAAGGGGCTGTAAAATTTGCGGCAAACCGTTGTTAATTCGTGCGTTGCGATTAACAATACCCTTATAAGGGTTCTGCAAGTCACATCCCCTGGCCGGTATATAATTCTAAGCGGTCGGGATTTCAGAGGTAGCTATGCTATTGATTTTTCGCGCAATCATCGTTGTCATTTATTGCATTCTGGTATGCATTTTTGGCTGTGTTTATTGTCTGTTTAGCCCACGTAATCCGAAGCACGTTGCGACGTTCGGCCATTTGTTTAGCCGACTGGCCCCAGTTTTTGGCCTGAAAGTCGAAAGACGTCTGCCGGAAGGGTATGAAAACTTTGGCAATGCCATTTATATCGGCAACCATCAAAATAACTACGACATGGTGACGGCGGCGAGTATCGTTATCCCGCCAACGGTCACCGTCGGAAAGAAAAGCCTGTTATGGGTTCCGTTTTTCGGCCTGCTGTACTGGCTGACCGGCAACCTGTTGATCGACCGTAACAACCGCTCAAAAGCACACAGCACGATTGCCGAAGTGGTTAATGCTTTCCAGAAACGTAAGATTTCGTTCTGGATGTTCCCAGAAGGTACTCGCAGCCGCGGCCGCGGCCTGTTACCGTTTAAAACCGGTGCGTTCCATGCCGCAATTGCTGCTGGCGTCCCAATTATTCCGGTGTGTGTTTCCAATACGTCTAATAAAATTAACCTGAACCGTATTAATAACGGTCTGGCTATCGTCGAAATGCTGCCACCGATTGATACCAGCAGCTACGGCAAGGATCAGGTGCGTGAACTTGCGACTCATTGTCGTGAAATCATGATGGCTAAAATCGCCGAGCTCGACCTGGAAGTTGCCGAACGCGAAGCGGCGAACAAGAAAAAATAAGCGTCACCGCGAAACGCCATGCCGTTTACGACATGGCGTAGTCGCAAGTGACCACTGTTTGGGAACGGTTTCCCTCTGTTTTATAGTCAGTTTCATGGAGTTAATATGTCACTCAGTCGGCGTCAATTTATTCAGGCATCAGGAGTAGCGCTTTGTGCTGGCGCAGTGCCACTGAGGGCAAACGCGGCAGGTCAGCAGCCAGCGTTGCCAGTTCCTCCTCTGCTTGAATCCCGTCGTGGACAGCCACTGTTTTTAACCTTGCAACGTGCGCACTGGTCTTTTACCCAGGGCACGCGTGCGCCGGTCTGGGGCATCAACGGACGCTATCTCGGGCCGACAATCCGTGTGTGGAATGGCGATGACGTCAAACTGATTTACAGTAACCGCCTGACGGAAAATGTGGCGATGACCATTCGTGGTTTGCAGGTGCCAGGCCCGCTGATTGGCGGCGCGGCGCGCATGATGTCGCCGAATGCCGACTGGGCGCCGGTGCTGCCGATTCGTCAGAACGCCGCCACTCTGTGGTATCAGGCCAACACTCCGAACCATACGGCTGAGCAGGTTTACAACGGCCTGGCGGGTATGTGGCTGGTCGAAGATGAAGTGAGTAAATCCTTACCTATTCCGAACCACTACGGCGTGGACGATTTCCCGGTCATTATTCAGGACAAGCGTCTCGATAATTTCGGCGCGGCGGAGTACAGCGAGCCGGGAAGCGGCGGCTTTGTGGGCGATACCCTGATGGTCAACGGCGCGCAAAGCCCGTACGTCGAAGTGTCTCGCGGTTGGGTGCGTTTGCGTTTGCTGAACGCGTCAAACTCCCGTCGTTACCTGCTGCAAATGAGCGACGGTCGCGCGCTGCACGTGATTTCCGGTGACCAGGGCTTCCTGCCTGCGCCGGTTTCGGTGAAACAACTTTCGCTGGCCCCGGGCGAGCGCCGTGAAATTCTGGTCGACATGACCAACGGCGACGAAGTGTCGATCACCTGCGGTGAAGCAGCGGGCATTGTGGACCGCATTCGCGGCTTCTTCGAGCCGTCGAGCATTCTGATTTCGACCCTGGTATTGACGCTGCGCCCGACTGGCCTGTTGCCGTTAGTCACCGACAGCCTGCCGATGCGCCTGCTGCCGGAAGAGATCATGACCGGCACGCCGATCCGCAGCCGCGATTTTACGCTGGGCGACGATCCGGGCATCAACGGTCAGCTGTGGGATCCGCAGCGCATTGACGTCACGGCCCAGCAGGGATCGTGGGAGCGCTGGACGCTTCGCGCCGATAGCCCCCAGTCGTTCCATATTGAAGGGGTGATGTTCCAGATCCGCAACGTCAACGGCGCGATGCCGTTCCCGGAAGATCGCGGCTGGAAAGACACGGTGTGGGTAGATGGTCAGGTTGAACTGCTGGTGTATTACGGCCAGCCGTCGTGGCCACACTTCCCGTTCCAGTTTGCCAGCCAGACGCTGGAACTCGCGGACCGCGGATCAATTGGCCAGATGCTGGTGAATCCTTCGCCGTAAGGCTCAACCCTCTCCCACAGGGAGAGAGAAAAGAACGTCCCCTCTCCCTGTGGGAGAGGGTTAGGGAGAGGGGATAAGCATTAACCAACCGTGCCTCTCACTGAAGTTCCCCTTCATTTTCTGACACTATTCAGCGTATAATCCCCGCCTTTTGCACCCTTTTTAACCACCCGGAAGCACTATGAGCGCAATTTCCCTGATCCAACCGGATCGCGATCTCTTCTCCTGGCCGCAGTATTGGGCGGCCTGTTTTGGCCCAGCGCCATTTTTACCGATGTCTCGGGAAGAGATGGACCAACTTGGCTGGGATAGCTGCGACATCATCATGGTGACGGGCGATGCGTACGTCGATCACCCGAGCTTCGGGATGGCGATCTGCGGACGCATGTTGGAAGCGCAGGGCTTCCGCGTGGGGATCATCTCCCAGCCAGACTGGAACAGCAAAGACGACTTCATGCGTCTGGGCAAACCGAATCTGTTCTTTGGCGTCACCGCGGGCAACATGGACTCCATGATTAACCGCTACACAGCCGACCGTAAACTGCGCCACGACGATGCGTATACGCCAGACAACGTCGCGGGCAAACGCCCGGATCGCGCCACGCTGGTTTACACCCAACGCTGTAAAGAAGCCTGGAAAGACGTACCGGTTATCCTCGGCGGGATCGAGGCGAGCCTGCGCCGCTCCGCGCATTACGATTACTGGTCTGATACCGTGCGTCGTTCGGTGCTGGTGGATTCCAAAGCCGACATGCTGATTTTCGGCAACGGTGAGCGACCACTGGTGGAAGTTGCGCATCGCCTCTCAATGGGCGAGCTGGTGTCGGATATTCGTGACGTGCGTAACACCGCGATCATGGTGAAAGAGGCCCTGCCAGGCTGGAGCGGCGTGGATTCCACCCGCCTCGATACGCCGGGCAAAATCGACCCAATCCCGCATCCTTACGGTGAAGATCTGCCGTGCGCCGACAACAAACCTGTGGCGCCGAAAAAGGCAGAAGCCAAAGCCATTACCGTACAGCCGCCGAAGCCAAAGCCGTGGGAAAAAACCTACGTGCTGCTGCCGTCTTACGAGAAAGTGAAGGGCGACAAAGTGCTGTATGCGCACGCCTCACGTATTCTGCATCATGAAACCAACCCGGGCTGCGCCCGCGCGCTGATGCAGAAACACGGCGATCGCTACATCTGGCTGAACCCGCCGGCGATTCCGCTTTCCACCGAAGAGATGGACAGCGTATTTGCGTTGCCGTACCAGCGAATCCCGCATCCGGCGTACGGTGACAGCCGCATCCCGGCTTACGAGATGATCCGCTTCTCGATCAACATCATGCGCGGCTGCTTCGGCGGCTGTTCATTCTGTTCGATAACCGAGCACGAAGGCCGCATTATTCAGAGCCGTTCCGAAGATTCGATCATCAACGAGATCGAAGCCATTCGCGACACCGTGCCTGGTTTTACCGGCATTATTTCCGATCTGGGTGGCCCGACCGCCAACATGTATATGCTGCGCTGCAAATCACCGCGCGCCGAGCAGACCTGTCGCCGCCTGTCCTGTGTTTACCCGGATATCTGTAAGCACATGGATACCAACCACGAGCCGACGATCAATTTGTATCGCCGCGCCCGCGAGCTGGACGGCGTCAAAAAGATCCTAATTGCTTCCGGCGTGCGCTATGACATCGCGGTAGAAGATCCGCGCTACATCAAAGAGCTGGCGACCCATCACGTCGGCGGTTATCTGAAGATTGCGCCAGAGCATACCGAAGAAGGCCCGCTGTCGAAGATGATGAAGCCGGGAATGGGAAGTTATGACCGCTTTAAAGAGCTGTTTGACACCTTTTCGAAACAGGCCGGGAAAGAGCAGTATCTGATCCCTTACTTCATCTCTGCGCACCCGGGCACCACTGACGAAGACATGGTTAACCTGGCGCTGTGGCTGAAGAAGAACCGCTTCCGTCTCGATCAGGTGCAGAACTTCTACCCGTCGCCGCTCGCCAACTCGACCACCATGTATTACACCGGCAAAAACCCGCTGGGTAAGATTGGTTATAAGAGTGAAGATATCGTGGTGCCGAAGGGCGACAAACAGCGTCGTCTGCACAAAGCGCTGCTGCGCTATCACGATCCGGCGAACTGGCCGATGATTCGTCTGGCGCTGGAAGCGATTGGTAAAAAGCATTTGATCGGCGGACGCCGTGAATGTCTGGTGCCGTCACCGACCCTGGAAGAAATGCGCGAAGCGCGTCGACAGAACCGTCACACGCGTCCGGCATTGACCAAGCACACGGCGGTGGCGCATCAGCGTCAGACGCCAGCTGCGAATAAAAAACGCGGAAAAGTTGCGGGGCGTTAAACCGATTTGCCCGGTGGCGCTCGCGCTTACCGGGCCTACAACACCGTAGGCCGGATAAGCGTTAGCGCCATCCGGCATCTCCACAAAAGGCGTTAACCGCCGAACTGATCCGGGTCCGGCCCGAGCCGTTTCCCCTGGTCCAGCTTAGCAATCTCACTCAGTTCGTCTTTATCCAGACGGAAATCCCACACGTCGAAGTTTTCCGCAATGCGCGTCGGCGTAACGGATTTCGGGATAACCACCAGCCCGCTATCCAGATGCCAGCGAATCACTATCTGCGCCGGTGTCTTGCTGTATTTCTCCGCCAGATGGCGAATAATGGTCTGATCGAAAACCCCTTCGCCGCCTTGTGCCAGCGGGCTCCACGACTCGGTCTGGATCTTGTGTGTCGCGTTCCAGGAATGCAATTGACGCTGCTGCATCAGAGGATGAAGTTCAATCTGGTTGATGACAGGCGAGACGCCGGTTTCATCAATCAGACGCTGCAAGTGGTTCACCTGGAAATTACATACGCCGATGCTTTTCACCAGACCCTGCTTTTGCAGTTCAATCATCCCACGCCAGGCTTCAACGTAATGATCGATAGCCGGGACCGGCCAGTGCATCAGATACAGATCGACAAAATCGAGCTGCAGTTTATCGAGACTTTCCTGGAGCGCTTCCGCCGGGCGTTTCTGATCGTCATTCCACAGCTTGGTGGTAATGAACAGCTCATCGCGCGCAACGCCTGCACTGGCTAATGCAGTGCCCACGCCCTCTTCATTTTTATACGCGGCGGCGGTATCGATAGAACGATAGCCGACCTCCAGCGCTTTATGAATGGCGGTAACGACGTCCTCGTTGCTTGCTTTCCACACGCCGAGACCCAGTTGCGGCATGATGTTGCCGTCATTGAGTTTGATTACGGTTGGATGTGTCATGCTGCATTTCTCCCTAGGTTAAATTCACCAGAGCGCGGTGGGCGCTCCGGTGAAGTAGTAACAGTAAGTCTGGACGAAATACGAGAAAACGAAAGGTTGAGCGGAAAAACCCTTAGCGTGCCGCTTCGTAAATACGACGGCTCACCTCGAGAGTAATGTCCTGATTTTCACCGATTTGCGTCATGCCGTGCTCTTCCAGTTTTTTCAGCAGCGCAGGGATAGAGCTGCCGTCCAGACCGTAACCGGACAGGCGCGTTGGCACACCCATCGCTTCGAAGAACTCGCGAGTCGCGGCAATAGCGGCATCAATGCGGGCATCTTCAGAACCTTCGGTAATGTTCCAGACGCGTTCTGCGTACTGCAGCAGTTTGGCGCGTTTGGTGTCGCGTTTTTCATTCCACAAAGCAGGCAGAACAACCGCCAGCGTCTGGGCGTGATCCAGACCGTGCATTGCGGTCAGTTCATGGCCCAGCATATGCGTCGCCCAGTCCTGCGGTACGCCCGCACCAATCAGGCCGTTCAGCGCCTGAGTGGCCGCCCACATCACATTGGCACGCACATCGTAGTTTTCTGGCTCTTTCAGCGCTTTCGGGCCTTCTTCAACCAGCGTCAGCAGAATGCCTTCGGCGAAACGGTCCTGAATTTTGGCGTTTACCGGGTAAGTCACGTACTGCTCAACGGTGTGAATGAAGGCATCTACCACACCGTTTGCGACCTGGCGCGGTGGCAGAGTGTAGGTATAAACCGGATCCAGAATGGCGAAGACCGGCTGCACGTGCGGATTCATGAACGCCTGTTTGTCGCCAGTGGTTTTACGAGAAATCACCGCGCCCATGTTGGATTCAGAACCGGTCGCAGGCAGCGTCAGCACGGAGCCCATCGGGAGAGCACTTTCAATTTTGCTGCCGCCGGTTTGCAGGATTTCCCACGGGTCAACGCCGTCAGTATATTGCGCGGCTGCCGCGATGAATTTGGTGCCGTCGAGAACGGAACCGCCGCCCACAGCCAGCAGGAAGGTGATTTTTTCTTCGCGGGCAATTTTCACCGCGTTCATCAGCGTTTCATAAGATGGGTTTGGCTCGATGCCGCCAAACTCCAGCACGTTGAGGCCGTTCAGCGCGGTCATGACCTGGTCCAGCACGCCGGTTTTTTTGACACTGCCGCCGCCGTAGGTGACGAGGACGCGAGCGTCTGCCGGGATTTGCGCCCGCAGTTCAGTGATAGCGCCTTTACCGAACAAAATGCGAGTTGGCGTGTGCAGGTTGAAATTAAACATAGGTTTTCCCTTCATAGCAGGTGAAAAAGACGGCAGCGACGGGGCTACCTGATGGAGTGTATTGTGGTCCTGTGGGCTGTTTGTCTCAATGCACATTCCTGCCTATGTATTGCCCATTTCTCCTGTGTGCTGGAGAATATGAATATTCTTGTCCACAATACATCCATCGAAATACGTCCCGGATACCGCGAATAATGAACCGTGAAGAGACCTGTCTGCTGCTGACGGAGAAAATTAAGCAGCTGAAAAATAATGAAGAAAAACTCATTCCGCTGCTGCCGGATATTCGCCTGTTGTACGGTACGCAGCCGGGGACCCGCACGCCGGTGATGTATCAGCCGGGCATCGTATTCCTCTTTTCTGGCCATAAAATAGGCCACATCAACGAGCGCGTTTTTCGCTATGACGCCACGGAATACCTGCTATTGACGGTACCGCTGCCGTTCGAATGCGAAACCTTTGCCACGCCGGAAGTGCCGCTGGCGGGTCTGCGTCTGAACGTCGATATTCTGCAATTGCAGGAGCTGCTGATGGACATCGGTGAAGACGAGCTGTTTCAGCCGTCAATGGCCGCCAGCGGGATTAACTCCGCCACGCTATCCGATGAAATCCTCTGCGCCGCCGAGCGTCTGCTCGACGTGATGGAGCATCCGATGGATGCGCGGATTCTTGGCAAACAAATTATCCGTGAAATGCTGTATCACGTGCTGATGGGACCCCGCGGCGGGGCGTTGCTGGCGCTGGTCAGCCGCCAGACGCATTTCAGCCTGATTAGCCGGGTGCTGAAACGGATTGAGAGCCAGTACACCGAAAACCTGAGCGTTGACCAACTGGCAGCGGAAGCCAACATGAGCGTTTCGGCGTTTCATCACAACTTCAAGTCAGTGACCAGCACCTCGCCGCTGCAATATCTGAAATCGTATCGGCTGCACAAAGCGCGAATGATGATGGTGCATGACGGCCTGAAGGCCAGCACGGCGGCAATAAAGGTGGGATACGAAAGCCCTTCGCAGTTTAGTCGGGAGTTTAAGCGTTACTTCGGGATCACGCCGGGGGAGGATGCGGCGCGTATTCGGGGAATGCAGGGGATGTAGTTTTTTACCCTCATCCGGACCCTCTCCCTAAAAGGGAGAGGGGGAAGTTCAAAGCTCTTCGCTCTAAAGGGGAGTGGGTTAGGGTGAGGGGAGATATCAGGCGCTACAATATTTCTTCTTAATCACCACAATCACCGTGCCCAGCAAACCCACAACCAGCAGGAAAATAGGCAGGATCATCAGGAAAGTCATCACCTGATCTTCATGGCGTTTAACGAATGGGATCATGCTCAGCGCATAGCCAAAGCCCGTCACCACACCGACCCACAGCACGGCGCTCAGCCAGTTGAAAATCTGGAAGCGACGGTTAGACAGCCCGGAAATGCCTGCCATGGTTGGCAGCAGGGTACGCACGAATGCCAGGAAGCGCCCGGCGAGCAGCGCCAGCAGCCCGTGGCGGTCAAACATGCAGGTTGCGCGGTCGTGATATTTGTCCGGCAGCTGCGCCAGCCAGCCTTTCACCATTTTGGTGTTGCCCAGCCAGCGGCCCTGAATATAGCTCAGCCAGCAGCCGAGACTGGCGGCGGCGGTCAGAATGGCGAGTGTCGGCACAAAATCCATCACGCCTTTGGCGATCAGCGCGCCGGCGAGCAGCAACAGGCTATCTCCCGGCAAGAAAGACGCGGGCAGCAGGCCGTTCTCTAAAAACAGCGTGGCAAACATCACCAGATAAACAATACCCACGACGTGGGGATCCGCCAGCGCGGCAAAATCATGCTGCCAGAGTGCGGCGGCAATCTCCTGGATAACAACCATGGACTTTCCTGTGGACTAACATTTTCTGAGTGTATTGTACTCCTGAATCACCTGGGATGCCTTGATCCCAGGTGCAACAATGCAGGCAGTTTTTGCAGGGACTGTCTGAAATTGTGTCCATCAGGTTGCCACTTTACACGATGCGTTCAAATCCGGCCGATAAATCCACAAGAAGATCGTCAACATTCTCTAAACCAATGTGCAAACGAATTAGCGTGCCGCTGAAGTCGGGTTTGCCGTCGGGACGAATGGCCGCCAGCTGTTCTGGTTGCGTCGGCAGGATCAACGACTCGAAGCCGCCCCAGGAGTAGGCCATGCTGAACAGCGTGAAGTTATCGAGATACGCCGCCAGCTCGCTGTCGTTCAGACGCTTTTTGAGCACGAATGAGAACAAACCGCTGCTGCCCGTAAAGTCTCGTTTCCAGAACTCATGACCTTTACTGCCCGGTAGCGCCGGGTGGTTGACGCGTTCAACCTGCGGATGTTCAGCCAGCCATTCGGCAATTTTCAGACTGCTTTCGTGATGCTGACGCAAACGCACACCGAGCGTACGCAGCCCGCGGCTGGTCATATACGCGGTATCGGCATCCACCATTTGCCCCATCAGATAGGCATTTTCACGCAGCTGATCCCAACAACGGGCATTAGAAACGGCGGTGCCAATCATGCCATCGGAATGACCAATCAGGTATTTGGTGGCGGCCTGAATAGAAATATCGATATCAAATTCGAGGGCTTTAAACAGCACGCCCGCGGCCCAGGTGTTATCGATCATGATGATGGCGTCAGGCGCTTTGCTGCGTACGGCGCTGACAATGGCCGGCACATCATGCACTTCCATGGTGACGGAACCTGGGGATTCCAGGAACACCACTTTGGTATTGGGCTGAATCAGGTCGGCAATACCGGCGCCGATAAGCGGGTCGAACCAGCCGGTGGTGACGCCGAGTTTGGCCAGAATTTTGGTGCAGAAATCCTGGCTCGGCTCGTAGGCGCTGTTAGTCATCAGCACGTGATCGCCCTGTTCGACAAACGCCAGAATCGTGTTGGCCACCGCCGCCGCACCGCATGGGAACAGGGCGCAACCGGCGCCGCCTTCCAGTTCGCACATCGCTTCCTGCAATGAGAAATGGGTCAGGGTCCCGCGACGACCATAAAACAGCTCGCCTTTCGCGCGATTGCGAGTGGCCTGTTTCTTGGCTTCAACCGTCTCGAAAACGAGGGACGACGCACGCTGAATCACGCTGTTCACCGATCCCAGGGTGTATTTCTTACTGCGGCCAGCATTCACCAGCACGGTATCAAGTTGCTTTTTGGACATGTTATTTCTACCTGTTTTTATACGTCTGGACGTCTAAATTAACATGATTGTTTGGGGTTGTACCTTATGTGAACCGATTAAGCAGAAAATTTTGCCAGAATCCGTCAAAGCACCTTTTTTACTGCGTGAGCGCAATGAAAGTTAGCGATGATTGCGTCAATATGTAAATAGTAATGAGAACGACTATCAATTCGACGGCGTTTTGATATTATTACGAGCAGATTTTGTGATTTAGATCCTGGAGATACAGAGTGGGTAATAATTTGATGCAGGCGGATCTCTCCGTTTGGGGTATGTATCATCATGCCGACATCGTAGTTAAGGTGGTCATGATCGGCCTGATTCTGGCATCGGTTGTCACCTGGGCAATCTTCTTCAGCAAAAGTACCGAACTGCTGTCGCAAAAACGCCGTCTCAAGCGTGAGCAGCAGCAGTTGGGCGAAGCCCGTTCTCTAAATCAGGCCAGCGAAATTGCCGCCGTATTCCCGGCGAAAAGCCTCAGCCTTCAGTTGCTGAACGAAGCGCAGAACGAACTGGAACTGTCTGAAGGTGCCGAAGATAACGAAGGCATTAAAGAACGTACCGGTTTCCGTCTGGAGCGCCGCGTCGCTGCCGCCGGACGTCACATGGGCCGGGGTAACGGTTATCTGGCAACAATCGGTGCGATTTCACCGTTTATCGGCCTGTTCGGCACCGTATGGGGCATCATGAACAGCTTCATCGGTATTGCCCAGACCCAGACCACCAACCTGGCCGTTGTCGCGCCGGGTATCGCAGAAGCGCTGCTGGCGACCGCTATCGGCCTGTTCGCCGCCATCCCTGCGGTGGTTATCTACAACATTTTCGCCCGCATGATTGGCAGCCACAAAGCGCTGCTCGGTGATGTGGCGGCGCAGGTTCTGCTGCTGCAAAGCCGTGACCTCGACCTCAATAACAGCGGCGCTCAGCCGGTGCGTACCGCCCAGAAATTACGGGTAGGGTGATAGCCAATGGCAATGCGTCTAAACGAAAATCTGGACGATAACGGCGAAATGCATGAAATCAACGTGACGCCGTTTATCGACGTCATGTTGGTACTGCTGATCATCTTCATGGTGGCGGCTCCGCTGGCGACCGTTGATGTGAAAGTGAATCTGCCGGCGTCCTCTAGTCAGCCGCAGCCGCGCCCGGAAAAACCGGTGTATCTGTCGGTGAAAGCGGATAACACCATGTTCCTCGGCAACGATCCGGTGACCGACGACAGCATGGTGAATGCGATCAACACCCTGACCGAAGGCAAGAAAGACACCACCATCTTCTTCCGTGCGGATAAAACCGTAAACTACGAGACGATGATGAAGGTGATGGATACCCTGCATCAGGCGGGATATCTGAAAATCGGCCTGGTCGGTGAAGAACACGCTGCCGCGAAAAAATAAGCGGAATCCATAATGAAAGAACCGGCCTCGCGCCGGTTTTTTTATGCCCTAAGTAAAATCGATAACCTGCTGATATATCCTGTTTTTTCTCATCTGAACCCCGCCCGCATTTTTTAGGTCGCCACTGGCGGGCGGGATAAACCTCTCTACGCTTATTCAGGAACATCATAAAAAAAGCGCCGTGAAAACGGGGCATAACATCACCTGCACAGCATGGGAGTCCAGTATGACCCTGGCGACTTTACTCAGCACAGCTTCCCCTTCGCGTGACCTCATTTCTCTCTCCGCCATTCGTCGACGGGCGGACCGCCTGATCCTAGGGCTGGTCTGGATCCTGTGGGCCATCTGCCTGACGATTGGCCTGCTCACGGCGCAGACCGGCGTCGCGTTCATCACCGGCAGCCTGTTGGCGGTCATCGCCACGCTGGCCTGCATTCTGTTGCCCGGCAAGCGGGTGACGCGGCTGTTATTCGCCTTCATTTTGATGGCCTTTTCCGCGCTACTTATCCAGCTCGGCGGCGGGGAAACGGAGTACCATTTCTCCGTATTCGTGCTGCTCTCGGCGCTGCTCGCCTGGCGCGACTGGAAACCGCTGGTGATAGGCGCGGCGGTGATTGCCCTGCATCATTTGGTCTTCAACTATTTGCAGGCTGACGGTCTGTTCGGCATCGTGGTGTTTGCGATGGGGCCGGGGCTGCATATGGTTATCACCCACGGTATTTTCGTGGTGGCACAAACCATCATTCTGGTGTTGATGGCGCTGCGGATGGAGCAGGATGCGCGCTCCGCCAGCGAAGTGGCCAAACTGGCGGCAGTTATCAACCGCGAGCCGGGCATTCTGACGTTGACGCAGGACGCGCAGGCCAGCCACTCGTCGTTCGCCCGAACGTTCAGCCTGACCTTAGGCACCATGCGCAGCACGCTTGAACAGGTTACGCACGGCGTAACGCAGCTGCTCGACGATGCGCAGACGCTGTTGCAGCGCAACACAGCGTTGTCGGAGCGCACCGATAATCAGGCGCAGTCACTGGCGGTGGCGGCCAGCGCGATGTCGCAGTTGCTGGGCGTGGCGGCGCAAACCAGTGAAATGGCCAGCGAGGCGAGAGGGCTGGCGCTCAAAGCCAGCGACGTGGCGCAGCAGGGCGGGGAAAACATCCGCGCGGCGATGGCGTCGATGGTGCAAATTCGGGATGAATCCCTGCGTATCAACGGTATTCTGGAACTGATTGACGGTATCGCGTTCCAGACTAATATTCTGTCGCTCAACGCCTCGGTCGAAGCCGCGCGAGCGGGCGTGCACGGCAAAGGCTTCGCCGTCGTTGCGGCGGAAGTCCGGACCCTGGCGTTGCGCTGTGAAAGTGCCGCCAAGGACATTCGTCAGCTGATTGCCGCCTCGGTGGAAAGCACTCAACGGGGATCGAGCCAGGTAGAACAAGCCGGAATGACCATGCAGGTGATGATTGGCAGTATCGAGAGCTTGCACAGCCTGGTGGAAGCGCTGGCGATGATGAGTGACCAGCAGCGCGCCACCATTTTGCAGATAGGCGGCAGCATTGCGAGCATTGACGCCAGCGTGCAGGAAAACCTACAGCACGTGGCGCAGACCATGCAGGTGGCGCAGCAGCAGCAGCGACAAACCGGTGAGCTGAAGACCGCGATTTCCGTCTTCAGGCTAGTGTAATCAGGCTTTTTTGGCGGCGGGCGTCAGGAGGTTTTCGTCCGGCGCCACAATATTGACGCTGGCGGTACGGCAGTTGCCGTCGGCGAGTTTGCGCGTCAGGCGCAAGGTGGCGGTTTCGCGGGCCAGAATGTGTTGATAGCTGGCTTCAATATGCGCGAGGATCTTCTCTTTTAGCTGCGGGTTACGGGTCATAATCTCGGCTAGTGCCGCGCCGTAGATCTCTTCTTTCACCTGGAAGGCGTAAATCTCCCGGCGGTACTGCCACTTCATGCGTACCAGCGCCGCGGGAATCGACACCAGCGCTTTGGCGGTCTCTTCAATCACCGCATTCTTTTCATTTTTAAGCGCCTGAAGATTATGCTTCAGAATCACGGCGTCGCTGTTTTTGTCGCCCAAAGTCAAATAAACGTTATTATCTTCACCTTCTTTCATTTTTATTCGGCCTGAAAATCATAAAAAAGAGAGGCTGGTTTTTCACCCGTAATCAAATTAAGCCAAATTTCGTTCCCGGCTTCATTAATTTTATCGGTGTATTCGCTGATAATTTGACTTAATTCCTGACTGTCTAATTCGCCTTCCCATTGCAGGTCGTTGAGTACGCGTGCAAATGCTTCTATTTTAACCGCCCGAAACAATCGATCTTTAATATGGCGATCGCGTTCTTCCAGCAGCATATTGCGTGATTGGCCGTGACGAACTGGCGCGGCGAATATATCTTCGGCGATATTATCGAGGGACATCTTTCCCTGAGTTGAATCAGCGTTATTTTCTGCTGCGTCGGTATTTTGCTCTGCGCCGGAAATGTGCAAGCGGGCCGGAATCAGCGACTCGGGTATCATGCCTGATGTCCTTTTGGTTTCAACAGGATAAGGGCGATAAAGGTGTGAGGTTCGTTGACAATATCATGGGGTAAATTTAAAATCAAAAAAAATGGAGCCAACCATGAACAGTATTATCTATTTCGTGATAGCCCTGCTATTGCTAACGGTTGTTATTCTTTTAGTTATCTCTGGTCTGTTTAAAAACGATGTTGTGGAAGAAAAAGCGCTGCCTGTTCAGGTGAAATTGCTGAGTAAAGAAGAAGGTGAAGACCATTTTTCGATGCTTATGAATGCGATAACACCAGTATGGTACTGGCGGGTGAATCATGAATATATTGATTTTCTGCACGCCACAATAAAGCGGATGAGTATCTCCGAATTAAATGCTACTGCGGGCTTATTTGAGGCTCAGCGGCGCTGCAGCGATCTCAATTCGGCAGTGTATAAATATTACGACAATATAAAAAAGCGCTGTCTTAATGGGGAAAAAGTCCCGCGCGGCGACCTTGACGTGTTGAACCTGCAGCAGTGTTTTAGGGAATTTAGTTTGAATGCTTACCCGGACCTGGTGGCGCTGGTGTGGCCGGAGTATCAGCGGCCACAGGTTGATCCACTGGCAGTGTAGGGGGGAACTTGTAGGCCGGGCATTGCATTAGTGCAGCCTGATGCCCTCTCCCTGCCCTCTCCCACAGGGAGAGGGAGAAAACCGGACCGTCCCCTGACTCTCACTCAAGCGAGAAAACCGAATTGTTCCCTCTCCCTTGAGGGAGAGGGCTAGGGAGAGGGGGAAAAGACCGCACAGGATGACAGGCATCCCACGTTACTTATCCGACGACGCCTGCCACAGATTCAGCTGCCCGTCCGCCACGTGCTGGTCGATCTGCGCCAGTTCCTGCGGCGTAAAGGTCAGATTGTTCAGCGCCTGAACGTTCTCCTCCAGCTGCTCCGGACGGCTCGCGCCAATCAGCACCGACGTCACCCGGTTATCCTTCAGCAGCCAGCTCAGCGCCATCTGCGCCATGCTTTGCCCGCGTGACTGCGCCATCTCCTGCAACAGTCGCAGGCTCTGCAAATTACTCTCGCTGAGCATGTTTTCCGTCAGCCCGCGCGCTTTCTTGCCCTCGGTCTGCATCCGCGACCCGTCCGGGATCCCGTTCAGGTATTTACCCGTCAGCAGACCCTGCGCCAGCGGCGTAAAGGCAATACACCCGACACCGTTATTTTCCAGCGTGTCCAGTAGCCCGGTGTTATCCACCCAGCGGTTGAGCAGGTTGTACGACGGCTGATGAATCAGCAGCGGGATTTTCCACTCGCGCAGCAGGCCCACCATTTGTTGGGTGCGCTCGGTGGAATACGACGAGATGCCGATATACAGCGCCTTTCCGCTCTGTACCGCCTGAGCCAGCGCCGCGGCGGTTTCTTCCATCGGCGTTTTCTCATCCACGCGGTGCGAATAGAAAATATCGACGTACTCCAGGCCCATGCGCTTTAGGCTCTGGTCGAGGCTCGCCAGCAAATACTTGCGCGAACCGCCGGAGCCGTAAGGCCCGGGCCACATGTCGTATCCCGCTTTAGTAGAGATAATCAGCTCATCGCGATAGGCGGCGAAATCGTCACGCAGCAGACGACCAAAATTCTCCTCGGCGCTGCCCGGCGGCGGCCCGTAGTTGTTGGCGAGGTCAAAATGGGTAATGCCCAAATCAAAGGCTTTCCGCAGCAGGTCGCGCTGTGAATCGAGCGATTGAATGTGACCAAAACTGTGCCACAACCCCAGCGACAGCGCGGGAAACTGCAACCCGCTGTTGCCACAATAGCGATACTGCATCTGTTGATAACGTTCGGAACTGGCGAGCCAGGACATGAAAGCTCCTTCTGGTCTATATTTTGAAACGACGTTTCTATACTAGCGCCTGAAAATGTTCCGGTAAGTTCGGGCGATCACACTGCTGGCGATTGATAAGGGAGAACCTCGATGACCCGACTGACGGCGAAGGACTTTCCACAGGAGTTGCTGGATTACTACGATTACTACGCTCACGGCAAAATCACCAAGCGTGAATTCCTGCAAATGGCGGGGAAATATGCGGTCGGTGGCGTTACGGCGTTGGCGTTATTTAATCTCCTTAAACCCAACTACGCGCTGGCGGAGCAGGTGGAATTTACCGATCCGGCCATCAAACCGGAATACATCGAATACCCGTCGCCTAACGGACATGGCAAAGTGCGCGGCTATCTGGTCACGCCGACGGGCGGCAGCGGAAAATTGCCAGCAGTGGTGGTGGTGCATGAGAATCGCGGTCTAAATCCGTACATTGAGGACGTGGCGCGACGCGTCGCCAAAGCCGGGTTTATCGCACTGGCGCCGGACGGGCTAACGTCGGTGGGCGGGTATCCGGGTAATGATGACGAAGGCCGTGCGTTACAGCAGCAGGTCGACCCCACCAAACTGATGAATGATTTTTTCGCCGCTATTGAGTTTATGTCAACGCATCCGCAGGCGACGGGCAAAGTCGGGATCACCGGCTTTTGCTACGGCGGCGGCGTCTGTAACGCCGCGGCGGTGGCTTACCCGGAGCTGGCGTGTGCGGTGCCGTTCTATGGGCGTCAGCCGCCGGTTGCCGATGTACCGAAAATCAAGGCGCCGCTATTACTGCATTACGCCGCGCTGGATAAAGGCATTACTGACGGCTGGCCCGCTTATGAACAGGCGCTGAAGGCGAATGATAAGGTCTATGAAGGTTACGTTTATCCCGGCGTGAACCACGGTTTTCACAATGATTCGACCCCGCGCTATGACCAGGCAGCGGCGGAGCTGGCGTGGAAACGCACCCTCGGCTGGTTCAATCGCTACCTGCTGTAAAAGTTTCACAAAAAAATAATCACAAAACGTTAGAAATTCTCAAGGATCTGCCGATAACGAGGGTGATTGTGACGCGTGTCACAATACCCTTGCAACGGCCAGGAGAATTTATGCATTTGCTTCGTAACTTTACCATTCGGATGGTCATGCTGGTCATCCTCGGGATCTTTGGTTTGCTGTGGTCCGGCGTCGGACTTTACAGCGTCTATTCCTTATCGAAAGTCGTTCAGGGCAACGCGGTCGATCGCGAACTCGTCAACCAGATGACGCTGTTGAGCCAGGGCAACGATCAGTATTTTCGTTTTGTCACCCGCCTGAGTCGGGCAATGGAAACCAAAACCGCAGGCGGCAACCCGGATTTCGCTCCCGCGCAGCAGGCGCTGGATAATATGCACGGCAAGCTGGACGCGCTGAAAGCGGTGTCGCCCGGCCCGATGGACCCGCAGGTGTCAGCCCAGACGCTGGCGAATTGGCAGGCATTGCTCGATGACGGCGTGTCTCGCCAGATGCAGCTCGCAGCCCAGGGCTCGGCGGAGGAATATCGTCAGCAGGCCACCAACGTCACGCCCGCATTAAGCCGCGCGTTCGGGGCCAGCACCGAGAAATTTAATCTGCGCGCCAACATCGCCCTCGATAACACCCGCGTGGTGGTCGATCACCTGACGTCCGTCACCCGCACGCTGATTATCACGGCAGTCATTATCGGCCTGCTTTTACTGCTGTTCTCCGACCGCTATCTGGTGACCATGCTGGTCAAGCCGCTGTCCCGCGTACGTCAGCATTTCCGCCTGATGGCGCAGGGTGATCTCAGCCAGCCGATGGCCGGGTTTGGCCGCAACTGTGTCGGGCAACTGGTGCCGTTACTGAATAGCATGCAGGACAGTCTGCGCGACGCGGTTAGCACCATTCGCAGCGGCAGCGATAATATCTGGCGGGGTGCGACGGAGATCTCCTCCGGCAACAATGATCTTTCATCGCGCACCGAAGAGCAGGCGTCGGCACTTGAAGAAACCGCGGCGAGCATGGAACAGCTCACTGCCACCGTAAAACTCAATGCCGATAACGCGCAGCAGGCGAGCCAGCTGGCGGTGGTCGCCTCGCAAACCGCAGGCAAAGGCGGGTCGCTGGTCAACGCGGTAGTCGACACCATGTCCGGCATTGCCGACAGTTCGAAGAAAATCGCCGAAATTACCACCGTCATCAACAGCATCGCGTTCCAGACCAACATTCTGGCGCTGAATGCGGCGGTGGAAGCGGCGCGCGCGGGCGAGCAGGGGCGGGGTTTTGCAGTGGTCGCAGGCGAAGTGCGTAATCTGGCGAGCCGCAGCGCGGGTGCCGCAAAAGAAATTGAAGGGCTGATTACGGATTCCGTGGCGCGCATCGAAAGCGGCGTGCGGCTGGTGAATGACACCGGTCAGACGATGGACGCGATTCTCAACGCGGTGCAGGAAGTCACCACCATTATGAAGCAGATTGCCAGCGCGTCGGCGGAGCAGAGCAAAGGCATTTCGCAGGTGGGCGTGGCGATTTCGCAAATGGACAGCGTCACTCAGCAGAACGCCTCGCTGGTGGAGCAGGTGTCGGCGGCAGCGTCAGCGCTGGAACAGCAAACCCATGCGCTGCAACGTTCGGTGCAGCAGTTCCGCTTATCGAACTCAGAGACTGCGGGGCACGGCTTGGTGACGAGCGAGGCCATCTAACGGTAAGTCTTCGCCCGAGAATGAAATGAGCGTCTGCCCGATGGCGGCGCCATTTTTTCCGGTGTGTTTAATCTGATACATCGAGATATCGGCCCGCAGCAGTGCCTCGTTGAAATCGTCGTCGGGCTGCACTTCGTTAATCCCAATTGAGGCGCCCACCGAGGCGGTGCCGCTGACCAGTTCGAACGGCGTCAACGTCGCGCGCAGACAGTTGTGCGCGGTGCTCCAGATAAGCAGGCTGTTGAGCGAAAACGGCAGCAGCAGCACAAACTCATCCCCTCCGAGCCGCCCAACGACGGTGCCCGGCGGGCAGGCGTCACGCAGGCGCCTGCTAAGCTGAATGAGCAACTCGTCCCCGCAGCGATGGCCGAACCGGTCGTTCACCGCTTTAAAATCATCCAGATCGATAAACGCCACGCACATGGCGTCGTCGCGCTGCATTTGCGCGAAGTGTTTTAACAGTGCATGGCGATTGGCGAGCCCGGTCAGCGGGTCGTGATTGGCGAGCAGGGAAAGCTGTTCCTCGTACTGCTTTTCTTTGGTCATGTCGATGTGGGTGCCGGTGACTTTCAACGGTTTGCCATCGTCGTCCCACTCGCTCACGCGCCCGCGATCTAACACCCAGCTGACGGTGCCATTTTTGTGCTGCATCCGATGCAAGGCTTCGTAATAGGGCGCTCTGCCTTCCAGATGACTGTAAAACGCATCGAGAACCTGCTGCCGGTCTTCCGGATGCAGGTGTTCCCGCCACACGTCGAAATGGGCGTTCAGGGCTTTCGGCTGATAGCCAAGCATCGCGCCCCAGCGGCGGTTGAAAATGATTAATTTCCCGCTGGGAATATCCAGTTGCCATAAACAGAGCCCGGTGCCGTCGAGCGCAGCACTGAGCTTACTTTTCGCGTCACGCGCAATGCGTAGCAATCGGGCGTTATGCTTCTTCAGATTCTGGATCTGTTGTTTCAGGGCGATTTCAGACATGTAGATGCCATATGCCGGAGGAAGACATATTCATACTAATAATGCATTGGCGTGTAAATATACAGTGAGAAAAAAGTGACCGGGCAATGAAGCCCGGTCGACGGGAAGGGCTTAGCCCTGACGTTTATCTTCGGTATTGGTGTCGAAATCGCTGGCCGAATGACGCTCATGCAGCTGCTCGTTCAGCGGGCCTTGCGCGCGGTTGACGATGCGCCCGCGTTTCACCGCCGGACGATTGCCCACGTCCTGCGCCCAGCGCAGCAGGTTTTTGTAGCTTTCTGCGTCGAGGAATTCCGCCGCGTTGTACACCGCGCCCAGCACCACGTTGCCGTACCATGGCCAAATCGCCATATCGGCAATGGTGTACTCTTCACCCGCCACATAGCGACTGCGCGCCAGCTGTTTATCCAGCACGTCGAGCTGACGTTTGGCTTCCATGGCATAGCGATCGATGGCGTACTCAATTTTGACCGGGGCGTAGTTATAGAAGTGACCAAATCCACCGCCGAGGAGCGGGGCCGCACCTTGCAGCCAGAACAGCCAGTTCAGTGCTTCGGTTCGGCCTGCCGGATCTTTTGGCATGAAGTGGCCGAATTTTTCCGCCAGATACAGCAGGATCGAACCCGATTCAAACACCCGCAGCGGCGGATTAACGGAATGATCGCTCAGCGCCGGAATTTTTGAATTCGGGTTCACATCGACAAACCCGCTGGAGAACTGATCGCCGTCGCCAATGCGGATCATCCATGCATCGTACTCCGCGCCGCTTACGCCGAGCGCCAACAGCTCCTCGAGCATAATCGTCACTTTCTGCCCGTTCGGCGTGCCCAGTGAATAAAGCTGCAAGGGGTGCGTGCCCACCGGCAGGGCTTTCTCGTGCGTCGGGCCAGAAACCGGACGGTTGATATTGGCGAACGCGCCGCCGTTGTTTTGCTTCCACTCCCAGACTTTCGGAGGTTGATAATTTTCGTCAGACATAGGAAAAGCACCTTGTTGGTTGAAGTCTTGACGGAGTGTAGCAGGTGATAAAGATGAGCTTTAGCATTCAGAGTCGTGATGGGGCTAACGGCTTATTTTAAAAACATCTTATATAGATCAGAACGGATATAAGCTTAAGCGAAAATCGCATTTCAAATCGCGTGGGAAACGCTCCACTATGCGCGCTGAACTGCGCCCGTTGGCAGACAATAATAATGATGGCAAGGAGTTAATAAAGCATGCGCAAGTTGGTTTTCTCCGCCGCGATGATGTCGCTGGCCTTAGGTCTCGCTGGATGCGACGACGCAAAAAATAATGACACCGTAAACGCGCCAGCCGCCAACCAGAATGCCGCCCCGAAAGACGGCGGATCGCTGATTATCGGCATTACCTCCGGCGATCCGCTGGCGGTGAACCCGATTTACGCCAGCGACCGCACCACGCTGACCATCATGCAGGCGCTGTACGCGCCACTCTACAGCTATAACGACGGAAAAATTGAGTGGGGTCTGGCGGAAAGCCTGACGCCTTCCGCTGATAATCTGAGTTACACCCTGAAGCTGAAGCCAAATCTGAAATGGCAGGACGGCCAGCCGCTGACCGCCGATGACGTGGTGTTCACCTTCAACAAGCTGCTGGACGAAAAGCAGCACAGCTTCTTCCGCAGCATGTTCATGTTCGGTGGCAAACCGGTGCAGGTCAGCAAAGTGGATGACCTGACGGTGAAATTCACGCTGCCGCAGGTTAGCGCCGCGTTTGTCGGCACCCTGGTACAGATTTACCCGATCCCGCAGCACGTGTTCGCCAATGAAAGCGACCTGGAGAAGAGCAGTAAAAACGATGCGCCGGTCGGGTCCGGGCCGTTCAAATTTAAGGAATACCGCGCGGGCCAGTATTACGCCCTGACGCGTTTTGACGAGTACTGGAACGGCAAAGCGAAGCTCGATTCCGTTACCTACCGTTTCGCCAAAGACAGTAACTCCGCCAACCTGGCGCTGCAAAACGGCGAGATCAACATGAAAATGGTCGATCCGCAGGATGTGTCGCGCCTGAAAAGCACCGGCAAATTCGACTTTGTGGTGTATCCGGAAGGGCGTCTGGCGTACATGACGTTCAACCAGAACGTGCCGGTGATGAAGAGCAAGGAGCTGCGTCAGGCGATTGCCTACGCCATCAACAAAGACGACCTGGTCACCACCGCGTTTACCTCTCAGGACTACGCCAAACCGGCAACCTCGTTCCTGACGCCGGACACGTTGTACCATTCTGACGACGTCGAACAGTACAAATATGACCTGCAAAAAGCCAAAGATTTGCTGAAAGCCTCCGGCGCGCCAGCCAATCTCAAACTGCGTCTGGCCTATGTGAACACCAACAAAACCCAGGAGAGCATGAGCCTCTATATCCAGCAGCAGCTGAAAGCGTTAGGCATTAACGTTGAGCTGATGCCGCTGGATGCTAACGCCATGTCACAGCGCAGCCTCGATATGAAGAGCACGGATTGGGAGCTGAACCTCGGGGGTTACATCATGGGCGCGGAGCCGGACGGCTATAAATCGCTGTTCATGAGCAACGAAGCCTATAACTACGCGCATTACAAAAATCCGCAATTCGATGCGCTGTGGGATAAAGGATCTATTGAGACCGATGCCGCCAAACGCGGTGAAATCTACAAGCAAATCCAGCAGACCGTTGCGAACGACATGACCTACTACCCGATTGCGTATACCAACGCCACCGTGGCCGTCGACAAGCGTTTTGCCGGCAGCAAAGAGGCCGAACCGAAGCCGGTGTATATGTTCCAGGATCTGTCGAAAATCTACCAAAAATAATGCGCTTAGCCTCCACAGGGTGACACCGTTTATCTCAGGTAATGAATACGGGGAAACGCCGGGAGCTGGTTCCCGGAGGGAGGCCAGACCCGGCGGTCGCCCCGAATATCACAACCTTAAAATAACGGTGTCACCCAGGAGGGGGCTTTTTTGTGAAGGGAATGTCGTGAACGCAATGCTAACGCGTCGGCTGCTGCAACTGCTGCCGATGCTTTTCTTTATTTCGCTGGTCGCTTTTTTACTGGTGAAACTCGCGCCGGGCGATCCCGTGCAGGCGTACATCACGCCGCGCATGGCCCCGGAGGATATCGAGCGTATTCGCCACAGCCTCGGGCTGGATAAACCGCTGGTGACGCAGTACTTCCTGTGGCTGAAAAACCTGTTTCAGGGGGATTTGGGTTACTCGCTGATTTATCACCGTCCGGTGCTGGAGATGATCGTCGAACGGATGCCCGCCACGCTTGGCCTGATGGGCGCGTCGCTATTGCTGGCGATCGTGCTGGCGGTGCCGCTCGGCCTGCTGGCCGGGGCGTTTAAACATCGCTGGCTCGATCACTTCCTCAATCTGTTTGCCTATATCGGCATATCGGTGCCGATTTTCTGGTTCGGCATTCTGCTGATTACGGTGTTTGCGGTGCAGCTCAACTGGCTGCCGAGCATGGGGATGCGCACCATCGGCGTGGAAGATAACTGGCTCGACGTCGTGCGTCACGGCGTGCTGCCGTGTATCGCGCTGACCTTCTACAACTTGTCGACCTACGTGCGCTACGTGCGTTCCAACACCATCAGCCAGCTGTCGGCGGACTACGTGCAAACCCAGCTAGCGTACGGCGCAACGTATCGCACCATTCTGTTTCGTCACGTCATGAAAAACGTGCTGCTGCCGGTTATCACCCTGTTTGGCCTGTCGTTTGGCGAAATGGTGGTGGGCGCGTACGTCACCGAAAGCGTGTTCTCGTGGCCGGGTATGGGCCTGCTGGGCATTCAGGCGATCTCCTCGCTCGACTACCCGCTGATCATGGCGATCATTTTGCTGTCGTCGTTAATGCTGATCGTCGGCAACCTGCTGGCGGATCTACTGTATCGCTTCGCCGATCCCCGCATTCGTACCCAGAGGTAACCGCCGATGAGCAGACGCTGGCAAAACGTACGTCACCAGCTGCGCCGCAATCGTCCGGCGCAGTTCTCCCTTTTGGTGCTCTTTATTTTCATTCTCGCGGCGTTGGCTGCGGGGTTCAGCCCTTACGATCCGGATCAGATGTCGCTCGGCGCACGACTGCTGCCGCCCGATGCCGCGCACTGGTTCGGCACCGACGAATACGGTCGCGACTACCTTACTCGCGCGCTGTACGGCGGCCAGATTTCGCTGATGGTCGGCTTTATGGTGATGCTGTTTTCCACCCTGATTGGCACCGTCGTCGGCACCGTGAGCGGCTATTTTGGCGGCTGGATAGACAACATGATGATGCGTGCCGTCGATATTCTATTGGCTATTCCGGCGTTCTTCCTGCTGCTGGTGCTCAACGCCTATCTCAAGCCCGGCGTGGACAACATCATCATGATTATCAGCCTGTTGACGTGGATGAACATGTCGCGCCTGATCCGCGCCGAAACGCTGTCGGTAAAAGAGCGTGAATACGTGCTCTACGCTCGCGCGTCCGGCGAGCATCCGCTGCGCATTATTACGCGACACATCATCCCCGGCGTGCTGCCGACCATTATCGTTGCCGCGACGCTCAATATTGCCTCGGCAATATTGATGGAATCCACCCTGAGCTTTTTGGGGCTCGGCGTGCAGCAGCCTGCGGCGTCGTGGGGCAGCATGCTCAACAACGCGCAGTCGTACATCGGGGAAGCCACCTGGCTGGCGATGTTCCCCGGCGTGCTTATCCTGCTGACGGTGTTCAGCTTTAACGTGTTGGGCGACGTGTTCCGTACCGCCTTCGAGCCGGGAGCCAATCGCGATGCATAACTTACTGGAACTCGATAACCTGCGAACGTCATTCTTCACCCGCGACGGCGAAGTGCATTCGGTGCGCGGGGTGAGTTTTACGCTGAAGCCGGGTGAAATGGTCGGCATCGTCGGGGAATCCGGCTGTGGTAAAAGCGTGACCTGTAAGTCGGTGATTCAACTGCTCGGCAACAACGGCAAAATTACCGGCGGCAGCATTCGTTTTCGCGGCGAAGATCTGGCGCGGAAAACGCCGGAGCAGATGCGCAAAATTCGCGGGAACGATATCGCGATGATCTTTCAGGATCCGATGACCGCCCTGAACCCGGTGCTGACCATTGGCCGTCAGATGACGGAGATCCTGATCCGCAATAAAAGTCTGTCGAAGCGCGAGGCGAAAGCCAACGCCATTGACATGCTGACCCGCGTCGGGATCGCCGATGCTGATCGTCGTTTCTCCCAGTATCCGCACGAGTTCAGCGGCGGGATGCGCCAGCGCGTGATGATCGCCATCGCGCTCTCCTGCAACCCGGAGCTGTTGATCGCCGACGAACCGACCACTGCGCTGGACGTCACCATTCAGGCGCAGATCCTGCGGCTGTTGAAATCGCTCCAGCAGGAAACCGGCACCGCTATTTTGCTGGTCACGCACGATCTTGGTGTGGTCGCGCAGGTGTGCAGCCGCGTGGTGGTGATGTACGGCGGACAGATAATGGAAGAGGGCAGCGTTGAAGATATTTTCTGGCGGCCTTTGCATCCGTACACCCGCGGCCTGCTGGCATCGCTGCCGCGCGCCGACGACCCGGAACACCGTTTGTCGCCGATTGAAGGCTCACCGCCGGGGTTACTCAACCCGCCAGCTGGCTGCCCGTTTGCCGAGCGCTGCCCACAACGCATGGCGCAATGCGCTACGCCGCCACCGTTTTACTCGAACGCTGAGGGCCATCGCACTGCGTGCTGGCTGTGGCAGGATAAGGAGATTCAGGCATGAGCCATGAACCGTTAATTCGCGTTCGCGACCTGCGTAAACACTACGCGCTGAACGGCGGTTGGCTGCGCAAAGGCCATCAGGTGAAAGCCGTCGACGGCGTCAGCTTCGACATCATGCCGGGGGAGACTTTCGGCCTGGTGGGGGAATCCGGCTGCGGTAAATCAACCCTCGGACGCGCCATGCTGCGGCTGTTTGATATCACGTCCGGCGAGATTTCCTTTGCCGGGCAGGAGATTGCCCATGCCTCAGAGAAAACCCTCAAACCGCTGCGCCGCCGGATGCAGGCTATTTTTCAGGACCCGTATTCCTCGCTGAACCCCGGCATGACCGTGCAGCAGCTGGTTTCCGAACCGATGCAAATTCACGGCTACGACAAACAGGCGCAGCGCGAACGCGCCGAAAAACTGTTGTACAAAGTGGGACTCAAGCAGGAGCATTTGCAGCGTTTCCCGCACGAGTTCAGCGGCGGTCAGCGTCAACGGATCAGCATCGCGCGTGCGCTGTCGGTGCGCCCGGAGTTTGTGTTGTGCGATGAGCCGCTGTCGGCGCTGGATGTCTCGGTGCAGGCGCAGGTGGTGAATATCCTGCAAGATTTGCAGCAGGAGTTAGGGCTGACCTACCTGTTTATCGCCCATGATTTGTCGATGGTGCGCCACATCTCCAGTCGGATCGCCGTGATGTACCTCGGCAAGCTGGTGGAAGTGGCAGATGCGGAGGAACTGTATCGGCAGCCGGCGCACCCGTACACCCGGGCGCTGCTGGCCTCGGTGCCGCAGCCCGATCCGCGTGTGCGAAATCTGGAACACGGCGGGCTGAAGGGCGAGATCCCAAGCCCGACCGCAGAGATAAACGGCTGCCGTTTTTGCAGCCGTTGTCCGCACGTGATGCCGGTGTGTCAGCAGCAGGAACCGCCGATGCAGGAAATTGCCCCGCGTCATTTCGCCGCCTGTTGGCTGTTTAAGGTGTAGGCGCTCTGTCGCGTATCTCGCGTATCAAATCGATAAACGCTTTCAACCCCGGTGGGACGTGACGTCTGCCGGGGTAGTAAAGGCGTAATCCGCCAAACGGTTGACACCACTCCGCCATCACGCTGACCAGCCGTCCGGCGGCGATATCCTCCTGCACGAACAAATCCGAAATAAATGCCAGGCCGATCCCGCTCAGCGCGGCGCGGCGGATGGCGCGCATTTCATTGAGCACGATGCGCGGCGGCACGTTAACGGAGAATTTCTGCTGATGGCGCTCCAGCTCCCAGTGGTAAATCCCGCCGTGCGACATGCGCATCCCGACGCTCTGGTGCTGGCGTAGATCGTCTGGCGACAGCGGCGTGCCGTGTTCCGCCAGATACGCTGGCGTGGCGACCACTAACATGCGTATGTCTGGCGTGAGAGACACAGCAATCATGTCCTGCGGGACGGATTCTTCGAGTCGAATACCTGCGTCGTAGCCTTCCGCCACGATATCCACCATCCGCGATTCGCTGGTAATTTCCAGGCGCATTTGCGGATAACGTTGCAGGTATTCCTCAATCAACGGCTCGTACAGCATCGTCACGCTCTCCTGTGGGGCGTTGATGCGTAACGTGCCGGTTGGCGTGTCCGGCACGGCGGTAATCTCTTCCGACGCGCGCTGAATTTCCGCCAGCGCGGGCGCGATGCGCTCGACATAGCGCTCGCCCGCTGGCGTCAGCGCCACGCTGCGCGTCGAGCGGTTAAACAGGCGCACCTTCAGGCGGCTTTCCAGCCCGGCGACGGCGTTACTGACGGCGGTCGCCGACATGCTCAGTTCCCGCGCGGCGGCGCGAAAACTCTGGCGGTGCGCGACGGCGAGCACCACTTCCAGCTCAGTGAATCCACTGCGATGCATAGATTATCCCGATTTTCGGTACAGTCCGTACAGGATAGACCCTCTTATCGGAGCGGTCATCTGTTTCTATACTCCTTCCACACACTGAAAAACAGAATACGTGGAGAACACCATGCAGCACATCGACAACATCTATATCAACGGCGAATTTGTTACCCCGCATGGCGAAGAGCGCTTTGAGCTGTTCAACCCGGCGACCGAAGAAGTGATTGGCACCGTGCGCCTGGCGGATGAAGTCGACGCCGAACGTGCGATTGCCGCGGCGAAGGCCGCATTTACTGGCTGGTCACGCACCACCAAAGACGAGCGTATTGCGGTCCTGAAACGCATGCATAAAGCCGTCGCCGCACGTGAAGATGCGCTGCTCGAGGCCATCGTTACCGAATACGGCGCACCGCAGTCACGGGGCCGCTGGATGGCGCAATATCCGGCAGACGTTATCGCTCAGGCGATTGAAACCCTGGAAGAATTTGAGTTCGTGGAGCAGGCGGGCAGCGCGCAGGTGATCATGACGCCGGTCGGCGTGGCGGGGCTGATTACGCCGTGGAACAGCGACGCCGGGTTTATCTGCAACAAGCTGGCGACGGCGATGGCCGCAGGCTGCACCGCCGTTATCAAACCGAGTGAAATGAGCGCCATGCAGACGCAGATTGTGACCGAAGCGCTGCACGAGGCGAACATTCCGGCGGGCGTGTTTAACATCATCACCGGGCGCGGGGAGGTGGTGGGCGACGTGATTAATCGTCATCCGGATATCGCCAAAATCTCATTCACCGGCTCAACGGCGGTGGGTAAACACATTGTCGAAAGCAGCGCGGCATCGCTGAAGCGCGTTACGCTGGAGTTGGGGGGGAAATCCCCGACGGTTATTCTTGATGATGCCGATATCGAAAAAGCCGTTCCGCTGGCGCTGGCGGCAGGCTTTATGAACAGTGGGCAGGCGTGCATAGCCGGGACGCGTATTCTGGTGCCGCGCAGCCGCCAGGCCGAATTTGAGCATGCGTTTGCCCATGCGGTAGGCCAGGTGCAATCCGGCGATCCGCGCGACGACAAGACTGAAATCGGCCCGATGGTCAGCCGCAAACAGTGGCAGCGCGTGCAGGACTACATTCGTCTGGGTGTGGAAGAGGGCGCGAAATTGCTGGTAGGCGGCGAAGGGCGTCCGGCGGGTATGGCGCAAGGCTGGGGCGTGAAGCCGACGGTATTTGTCGGGCATAACCAGATGCGCATCGCCCGGGAGGAAATCTTTGGCCCGGTGCTGGTGATGATCCCTTACGAAGACGACGCCGATGCGCTGGCGATTGCCAACGACACGAATTATGGCCTGAATGCGATGGTGCTGGGCGGCAATACCGACCGCGCCGTGCGTATCGCGCAGCAGATTGAGTCCGGTCGTGTGATGGTCAACACCCTGGCCCATGAACCGAAAGCCCCGTTTGGCGGCGTGAAACAGTCCGGCCTGGGTCGTGAAATGGGCAAATGGGGAATGCAGGCGTATCTGGAAGCGAAAACGGTAGTGGTGGGTTAAGCGTCTGACTGCCCGGCAAGGCGACATCGCCGCCGGGCACATCGCATTGACTAACTCATTATCCGCGCGGCCCACACGGAAATGTCATCCCCGCTGCCCAAATCCGGCTGTACCAGACCATTCACCATAAAGGTTGGCGACACGTGGATGCCGTTCTGGCGGGCATATTTGCAATGCCATTTGATGACGGTTTGCAATTCCGGCACCGCAAACGGCTCGCTCACGTTCACACCGCTGTAACGCTCAAGACGTTCAACAATATCCTGCGGCGTGGCCTGCATATTTGGGCCGCTGCAATGGTCGGTGAATTCAAATTCTTCACGATGATCGGCCACCGCCTGCAATACTTTTTTCGCCGCTTCTCTGCCGTCCGGTAAGGTCGACGCCGCCAGAATGTAGCGAACGATCACCCCAGAAAACATGTGCCACGGTTGCGATTGCAGACGAATTTTTACCGTCACGTTATCTTCCCCAACTGCGGCCAGCAGCGCGTCGAGTTTGTTGAACGCCTTCACCGAAAAGGGGCAAGTGGGTTCCAGAAAAACTTCGAAAGTCCGTGGACCGTGACCCCATTCCAGCGCCTGTGCCTGTAAGCTCATGTTGACTCCTGATGTTGTGTTGTCGTTTCGATTATCTTATCTGTGAGGATTATGATTAAGCCACTTCTGCCTGCGTGTTGGCAACTTTTGGCCATCTTTCCAACGCTTCTGGCTATAAGTAATTTATTTAAGATAGGGTATTTAAATAACGGGTTAAGATACTGGCTAAATTCCTTGATTCAATGATCTCCAGAATCCATAAATCAAACGTTGCATTCACCGTATGAATTATTACAACAATAAACTAAATATTATTTATTTTCCTTTTGTTGATTAATTTATTTTTGGTGTACGATTAATGCTCAATCATAACTCTTGAGGGACTAAGAGAATGTATTACTCCAATCCTAATTCGATCCAATGGCCGAAAACGCGGGAAGGTGGGATTCGACGGCTAAGGCTCGGTGAAATTAATCTCGCCAGTTCTCTCTATGGATTCAGCATTCACTATAATCAGGTCTGGCTCCATCTGGAAAGCTATCTCCCCTTTAACCTTCAAAATCCAGGCCAGGCCATGAGTCCAAACGGTGAAATGTGGTTAAGGGCAGATAAATACGAAGATGATTTTTCAGTACCTAAAAACCAAAATCCACCTGATGCTCAGCATTTATTCCTTCATGAAATGATGCATGTATGGCAACACCAGCGCGGGTTATGGGTGCGAACTCGCGGACTTATGTCATGGGCTGCGGATTACACCTACAGCCAGGATAAAAATAATTTTCTCGATTACAGTCTCGAACAGCAAGCTTCTATCGTTAGCGATTACTGGCTATTAAAACATTACGGATTTTGGGGGCTTAGTCACCTTTACACTTACAGGGATTACGACCAGTTTGAACCTGTCGTTGGTTTGTTGAAAAAATACGAGAGAGTGCTAGGAAACTTCCCCGGATGAAAAATTTTATCTTTTTACTCCCTGTCATCTTTCTGCTCACCGGGTGCCCCGGAGCAGACAGAGAAGGTGCAGAAAGCGGGGAACGCAGATCTGTTTTCATTGATGGTAATAATATTTGCTTTACTGTTAATAAAAGTGAGGTATTAAGCCGCTATATCCTTTCAACGAATGATGACACTTATAAGCAACTGCTCGTTAATGATTTAGTGAAACTATCATATCCTGACACGTGTTTTAAAACTCAATTTGAGTCAGGTGTTGTATATGGAGTGAGTTACACTCTCAATAAAAAAATTATTACGACACGTTTATTTTTGATAAAAACAATCGGATTATATATTTAGGGAGAGAATAGAATGTCATTACCAGGTTATTTATTCCTTTATGATGAAAATGGAATGCTTTTAAACGGCGGTGGACTGTCACTTTCTCGTGAGGGGGCAATCGAGGTGATGAGCAGTAGCTATGGCGTTAGCCAACCAGTAGATTCGCACACGGGCAAGATGGGGGGAACCCGTCAGCATGAACCCTTTGTAATTCATAAGAAGATTGATAAATTATCTCCGCTGCTCGCGGTATGTGTTTGTCAGGGACGCCGATTACAAAAAGCCGAAATGCGCTACTATGAAATCAATGATGCTGGAATTGAACGTGAAGTTTATCGCGTACAATGGAAAGCGTAGTGATTATGTTTGTAAATGCTAACCATACTTATATTCCCGGCTCGAACTTCCCGAATATGATCGAGACAGTTGGAATTCGCTTTAACAGTATTGAATGGTTTTATCTTGAGGGAATGATTAAGTACGATGACGCATGGTCACGCTCCGCACCGGCGAAGCAGGAACAAAAGTCGCAGTAATATCTAAAGGGTGTTTTCGCGCCCTTCCTTCATGCCTGGCGTTCAGTCCATTGTTGGCAATCACATGATTTGCTCCCTCTTGATGGATACATCTAGCTCTTAATCGCGGAATTATGTGTGACTACGGGTAAAACCGGTGCTGCAAGGTCTATGCACCTAGCAGTGACATCTTATATAGATAATTCGAATCTGATGAGCGAAGCGGTGGATAGAGTTAATTATATGATCTTATTAAAAATATATAGTTATTCGAAGTGAGAAGGAACGAGTGAATCCCCGATAGACCGTGGGATTTCTGATGTAGTGATTTTTCCCCGCAAGTTGAAGGGGCTTTTATATGATGGATGTGGGAAAGATCTGGCTTAGCTGACCGTAGGGGCGAGAAATCCAGCAAACAAATAACGTGTTGCAACGACCAGAAATCTACCGGAACCCAGAAAGCAAAAAACCAGCCCTTAGGCTGGTTTCTTTAAATAGTGGTGCCCGGACTCGGACTAACGCCGAAGGCGTTGAACAGCGCGCTTGTCGCGCTGGCCCCGAAGGGGTGAGCCGCTTGCGGCGAATAATCGAACGGAGTTCGATGGAGAGTCCGTATCCCAGAAAGCAAAAAACCAGCCCTTAGGCTGGTTTCTTTAAATAGTGGTGCCCGGACTCGGAATCGAACCAAGGACACGGGGATTTTCAATCCCCTGCTCTACCGACTGAGCTATCCGGGCAACGGGGCGCATTAAACTAAATTCGACACGCGTCGTCAACGAAATTTATGCGTTTCGCGACGGACTGCGCAATCTCTCACCATTTAGGCGACTAAATGGTTTATACCCCACTGCCGGGATTTCAATGTTTTATGCGTGGGCAGTGAATTTATACCCATAATTTTTACGCATTTAGCGGTTGGCGAACCGATAATTTGCATATTGATTTGATATTGCGCCTGCTGACGAAAGGTGTAATTATTGCGCGAATTTTCTGCTTATCACCCCCGGGGCGCCGGAATCCGGGCCTTTTACTCTCCCGATTTGGGTAGTCGCGCTTATGAAATCTTTGCACATTGCCGCCAGCCGCGAGCTGGTCTCTCGTCTTTCCAGCCACCGCCGCGTGGTGGCGCTGGACAGTACCGATTTTACCGACGTGGCGGCAGTCGTCATTACCGTGGCGGACAGCCGCAGCGGCATTCTCACGTTGCTAAAGCGCACCGGTTTTCAGCTGCCGGTGTTCCTGTTTTCTGAAGAGCCTGTAGATGTACCGGAAGGCGTTGATGCGGTTATCGGCGACAGCGTTCAGCAGTGGCTGGAGCTCGAAACCGCCGCCACGCGCTATGAAGAGAATCTTCTGCCGCCGTTCTTCGACACGCTGACGCAGTACGTCGAAATGGGCAATAGCACCTTCGCCTGTCCGGGCCATCAGCACGGCGAGTTCTTTAAAAAGCACCCCGCCGGTCGCCAGTTCTATGACTTTTTTGGCGAGAACCTTTTCCGCGCCGATATGTGCAATGCCGACGTCAAACTGGGTGATTTGCTGATCCACGAAGGGGCGGCCAAACGCGCGCAGAAATTCGCGGCGAAAGTGTTTAATGCCGATAAAACCTGGTTTGTGCTGAACGGCACCTCGGCAGCGAATAAGGTCGTCACCAACGCGCTGCTGACCCGTGGCGACCTGGTGCTGTTCGACCGCAATAATCACAAGTCGAATCACCACGGCGCGTTGTTCCAGGCCGGGGCAACACCGGTGTATCTGGAAGCGGCGCGCAATCCGTTTGGCTTTATCGGCGGCATTGATGAACAGTGCTTTGACGATAACTACCTGCGCGAGCGGGTTCGTGAAGTGGCCCCGGAAAAGGCGGGCGACGCGCGTCCGTTCCGCCTGGCGGTGATCCAGCTCGGCACCTACGACGGCACTATTTATAACGCCCGTCAGGTGGTCGATAAAATTGGGCATCTGTGCGACTACATCCTGTTTGATTCCGCATGGGTCGGTTATGAGCAGTTCATTCCGATGATGGCCGACTGTTCGCCGTTGCTGCTGGAGTTGAACGAAAACGATCCGGGCATTTTTGTCACCCAGTCGGTACATAAGCAGCAGGCAGGCTTCTCGCAGACCTCGCAAATCCATAAGAAAGACAACCATATTCGCGGTCAGGCGCGTTTTTGCCCGTATAAACGCCTGAACAACGCCTACATGTTGCATGCGTCAACCAGCCCGTTCTATCCGCTGTTTGCGGCGCTGGACGTGAACGCCAAAATTCACGAAGGCGAGAGCGGCCGTCGTCTGTGGGCGGAATGCGTGGCGCTGGGCATCGAGGCCCGCAAAGCGATTATCGCCAACTGCAAGATGATCAAACCGTTTATTCCGCCGACGGTGGCGGGCCGTCCGTGGCAGGATCACCCGACGGACGCTATTGCTCGCGAACGTCGCTTCTTCAGCTTCGGACCGGGCGAAGAGTGGCACGGGTTTGAGGGTTACGCGCAGGATCAGTATTTCGTCGATCCTTGCAAGCTGCTGCTGACCACGCCGGGGATCGATGCTCACAGCGGGAAATATGCGGAGTTCGGCATTCCAGCGACGATCCTCGCGCACTACCTGCGTGAGAATGGCATCGTGCCGGAAAAGTGCGATCTGAACTCGATCCTGTTCCTGCTGACGCCTGCCGAAAGTACCGAAAAGCTGGCGCAGCTGGTGGCGATGCTCGGCCAGTTCGAACAGCACATTGAAGACGACACGCCGCTGGCCGACGTGCTACCGACGATCTACAGCAAATATCCGGTGCGTTATCGCGATTATACGATCCGCGAATTGTGCCAGGAGATGCACGATCTGTACGTCAGCTTTGACGTGAAAGATCTGCAAAAGGCGATGTTCCGCAAAGCCAGTTTCCCGGCGGTGGTGATGAATCCGCAGGATGCCAATATCGAGTTTATTCGGGGTAACGTCGAGCTGGTGCGTCTCAGTGAAGCGGAAGGGCGCATTGCGGCAGAAGGCGCGCTGCCGTATCCGCCGGGTGTGCTGTGCGTGGTGCCAGGCGAAATCTGGGGCGGCGCGGTGCAGCGCTATTTCCTTGCGCTGGAAGAGGGCGTCAATATGCTGCCGGGCTTCTCACCGGAGTTGCAGGGCGTGTACAGCGAAAAAGACGCCGATGGTATCAAGCGGCTGTATGGCTATGTCATGAAGTCGTAGTGAGAGGCATCTGGTGCGGAGGGCATCCCTCCACTTTGGCATGTAAGCCTGTATCGCAAGATACAGGCTCATTTTGTTCAATGGCGTTTATATTCGGTAGACATCTTAGTGTGCAATGGGCTGCGCACCGTTGACCGCCGGGACATGTTTGTATTTGAACAATGCCACGAACGCGAAGGCCAGCACCAGCGAATAACCCGCGAAAATCAGCCACACGCTCTGCCAGTCGGTAATGCCGTTCACGGTGTACATCTCAACCACTTTACCGCTCACCATGCCCCCCAGAATGCAGCCGAAGCCGTTGGTCATCATCAGGAACATCCCTTGCGCACTGGCGCGAATTTCAGGTCGCACTTCTTTCTCAACAAACACCGAACCGGAAATGTTGAAGAAGTCGAACGCGCAGCCGTAGACGATCATCGACAGCACCAGCAGGATGGTACCGAACGCGGACGGGTCGCCGTAGGCGAACAGACCGAAGCGCAACATCCACGCAAAAATACTGATCAGCATGACGTTCTTAATGCCGTAACGGCTCAGGAAGAACGGGATGGTGATGATGAACAGGGTTTCGGAAATCTGGGAAATCGACATCATCACCGATGCGTGTTCAACGATAAAGCTCCCGGAGAACAGGGGGTTGTTATCGAAGCTATGCAGGAAGGTGTTGCCGAACATATTGGTGATTTGCAGCTCTGCGCCCAACAGCATGGAGAAGATGAAGAATATCGCCATGCGTTTGTTTTTGAACAGCGCGAAGGCGTCCAGGCCCAGCATGGTGCTCCAGCTCTGGTTTTTCTGCTGCTGCGATACCGGAATGTGCGGCAGCGTCAGGGTGAACAGGCTCAGAACCAGCGACAGCGCCGCGCCGATGTACAACTGCATGTGGCTCAGTTCAAAACCAGAGAAGCTCACCGCCCACATTGCCATGATAAAGCCGATGGTGCCCCAGATACGAATCGGCGGGAAATCGGTGACGATGTCCATGCCCGCTGATTTCAGGCGATAGTAGGAGATAGTGTTCACCAGCCCAAGCGTCGGCATATAGGCCAGCGAGTTGAGCAGGATGACAATGAACATTTCACCCGGCGTGGTGACCTGCGCCGCCATAAACAGCGTGCCTGCCCCGACTAAATGGCACAGCGCATACACCCATTTTGCACTGATCCATTTATCCGCCACGATACCGAGCAGCGTCGGCATAAAGACCGCGGCAATCCCCAACGAGCTATACACCGCACCGATGGATGCACCGTCGAATTTGAGCGTGACGAACATATAGGAGCCGAGGGTTGTCAGCCAGCTCCCCCAGAGGCAGAACTGCAGGAACGACAGTATTTTAAGCTGCAGCTTAAGGTTCATGTTATTTTCCTCACAAAGTGACCGGCTGTGTGTTTTTATTGAAACATTTATGGCGTGAATTTGATGCGATTCTATCGGGGTCGGCGTCGGCGTTTTGTTACCTCCAGCAAAAAAATGCAATATTTATTCTTTTGCAGAGTGGATTAGTGACGCAAATAACATTTTCGTATGGGTGGGGTGGGGATTTGTGCGGGCTGATGCCCTCTCCCCGGCCCTCTCCCACGGGGAGAGGGAGAAAACCGGAGGGGGAAAATTACTTCCGACGGTAACTCTTCTGCGTATTGTTCACTTTATACAGATAGCGACGCGATTCCTGCGACGGATGACGGGTGGTCAGCGTCTGATAAACGTCGCCCGGTGCCATGCTGTTAATGATGTTCGCCGCCTTAACTTTATCGCTGGAGAACACCCGCAACACGCTGCCCGCGCCGCCGTTATACGCGGTGATCACCGCATAGCGGCGTGAGGTCGGGTTATCAATTCCACCCAGATAGACATTGCTCAGCATCGCCAGATAGGCAGTGCCGGTGTCAATGTTGCTGGCCGGATCGAACAGGTAGCTGCGGCTTGGCGTCCCGGATTTACCCTGCGCTTTGAATACGTCTTTCCCGGCGGTGTGCTGAACGACCTGCATCAGCCCCAGCGCATCGGAATTGCTGACGGCGTACGGGTTAAATGAGGATTCTGTCTGCATAATCGCCAGAATCAGCGACTCATCCACGCCGTATTTACGTGCCGACTGGCGAACCATGCCGATGTACTTATGCGCACGTTTATCGAGGTGGTTCGGCACCAGGTTGATGGTCACGCTGTAGATAACGTGCAGCCCGTCGCTGCGGCTCTTCAGGCGGTTTTGCAGCAGCCAGTCAGCATAGTTCGACGCGCGGCCCTGCCAGCGAATCGGCTGCCCGGTGTTATCCACCACCTGACCGTACAGGAACGGCTCTTTGGAAATCTGGATGTCATCGGCGTCGGAATAGAGATCGACCGAGCCCGGATCGTCGCCCATCAACAACGTTTTGATGATGGTCTGACGAAGATGGCCCGCAGGATCGGTTCCGGCGATAGTTTCAAAGGTGATGGTGCCGTTATCAAAGTTGATGTGGCTTCGGGTGTAATACTGGTCGGAATACTTCACGTAGTCCTTCGGTCCGGCGACCAGAACTTCGTTGTATCCCCAGATGTTCTCGATGTTATGGGCAAACTGCCCCATCAAAATATCAAAACCGTTGGTGTCTTTTACCCAAGCTTCATTATAGGGCGTGCCCTTTTTGGAGCCTGAACACGAAATGAGCAACGGCGCAATCAGGGCTAGCGCTAAATATTTTTTCATCATTCCGGGAAGTGTCGTCAGGTTGAAATAAAGGGCCGATAGGCCCTTATTGTTTTTCTGGCGGCGTATAGCCTTCGATGTGAACGTCTTTGCCCTCGAACAGGAAGTTAACCATCTCCTGTTCCAGCAGCTTGCGATGCTCCGGGTTCATCATGGTGAGTTTTTTCTCGTTGATGAGCATGGTCTGCTTATGCTGCCACTGACCCCAGGCTTCTTTAGATATTTCGTTATAGATGCGTTTTCCGAGCTCGCCCGGATACAGCTGGAAGTCCTGGCCTTCAGCGTCGCGCTGCAGGAAGGTACAAAAAATGGTTCTGCTCATGACTATTCCTCTTTATGGCCGTCGCTCAAACCAGAGCGCCGGCGCGTAACTGCTGTAACAGACGCTCCACGGGTGCCGCCAGCCCGACTGACGGTGGCTGGGCTAAGTTATACCAGAGAGCGCCGCCTTCATCCATGCACGCGTCCATCGACTGCACGCTGAGCCACATAGGCACAATATCTAAATGGAAATGGCTGAATGTATGGCGAAAAGCCGTTTGCTGCGCGAGTGACGCGGTTTTTATCTGACGCGCGGCTAACCATTCGAGGAGTTCTTCTTCGGAGGTAAACTGCGGGAAGCAGAATAAGCCGCCCCACAGACCGCTTGGCGGACGTTGAAGCAGGAACACCTCGTCGTCGTGCTGCATAATCAGGAAATATCCGACGCGTTCCGGTAGGGTTTGCTTCGGCTTCTTGCCGGGATACTGCGCCCAGGAGTGGTTGGCATACGCCACGCAGCCGTTGTTCAGCGGGCAGAGTTCGCACTTCGGTTTTGAACGGGTGCAGACCAGCGCACCCAAATCCATCATCGCCTGATTAAAACGCTCCACGCCTTTCGCCGGAGTCACGTCTTCACTGATTTCCCACAGCCGTTTTTCCACTTCTTTCTTGCCTGGCCAGCCGCTCACCGCATAGCAGCGAGCGAGCACGCGTTTCACGTTGCCGTCGAGAATGGGGAAATGTTTGCCGAGCGACAGCGAAAGTACCGCGCCCGCAGTGGAACGCCCGACGCCGGGCAGGGCAGCGACTTCCTCGAACGTTTCCGGAAACTTGCCGTTATGCAGCGTCGCGACCTGCTGAGCGGCTTTATGCAGATTGCGCGCCCGGGCGTAATAGCCGAGGCCCGTCCACAGGTGCAGCACTTCGTCGAGCGGCGCATTGGCGAGATCGGTGATGGTCGGAAAACGCGCCATAAAGCGCTCAAAATAAGGAATAACGGTAGCAACCTGAGTTTGTTGCAACATCACCTCAGAGAGCCATACTTTGTACGGCGTTTTTTCCATTTGCCAGGGCAGGGTCTTACGCCCATATTTGTCGTACCAGTCCAGCACCTGGGCTGAAAATTGAGAGGCTTGCATGGCTACCGATTCGCTGTATCAGGGACGCAGATTGCAGCACAGCGCCATCGGGCTGTAAACCGGATCTTTCCCATGCTTGCATACTTCGTCTGAGTTTGGATAATGCCCGTTTCCCGAATACTCATCAGGTAGACAGAACTTTTATGAACAACGACGTCATTTCACCGGATTTTGATGAAAACGGTCGCCCGCTGCGCCGTATTCGTAGCTTTGTCCGCCGTCAGGGCCGCCTGACCAAAGGGCAGCAGCACGCGCTGGATAACTATTGGCCGGTGATGGGTGTTGAGTTCAGCGAAACGCCTGTCGACTTTGCTGCACTGTTTGGCCGCGACGCGCCAACCACGCTGGAAATCGGTTTCGGCATGGGCGCATCACTTGTCACTATGGCGAGCGCCAAACCCGATCAGAACTTTTTAGGCATTGAAGTCCACTCCCCGGGCGTCGGCGCGTGCTTAGCGTCGGCCCATGAAGAGGGCGTGGAAAACCTGCGCGTGATGTGTCACGACGCGGTAGAAGTGCTGCATAAAATGGTTCCTGACAATTCTTTGAACATGGTGCAGCTGTTTTTCCCTGACCCGTGGCATAAAGCACGTCATAATAAGCGCCGTATCGTTCAGGCTCCCTTTGCAGAGCTTGTGAAGAGTAAGCTGAAGCTTGGCGGCGTTTTCCACATGGCGACCGATTGGGAAGCTTATGCGGAGCACATGCTGGAAGTGATGTCGTCGCTCGACGGGTATAAAAACCTCTCTGAAAGCAACGACTACGTACCGCGTCCGGATTCACGTCCGGTGACCAAATTTGAACAGCGTGGCCATCGTCTTGGTCACGGCGTTTGGGACTTAATGTTCGAGAGGGTGAAATAATGGCGAAGAACCGTAGCCGTCGTCTGCGTAAAAAAATGCACATCGACGAGTTTCAGGAATTAGGATTTTCCGTTGCATGGCGTTTCCCGGAAGGCACTACTGAAGAACAAATCGACCATATCGTTGATGAGTTTATCAATGAGGTGATCGAGCCGAACAAACTGGCCTTTGATGGCAGCGGCTATCTGGCCTGGGAAGGTCTGATTTGCATGCAGGAAATCGGTAAATGTACCGAAGAACACCAGGCCGCCGTGCGTAAATGGCTGGAAGACAGGAAGTTCGAAGAGGTACGCACCAGCGAACTTTTCGACGTTTGGTGGGACTAAACAAACATAAAGGGCCAGCAATCGCTGGCCCGTTTTGTCTCTACAGGAGTTTCTATGATGCGCAAAACGCTGCTGGCAGCGGCACTCTCCGTCACCGCATTTGCCGCTCAGGCGGATTATCAGTGCAGCGTGACCCCGCGTGATGACGTTATCCTCAGCCCGCAAACCGTGCAGGTGAAAGGGGAGAATGGCAATCTGGTCATCACCCCTGATGGCAACGTCATGTTTAACGGCAAACAGTACACGCTCAGCGCGGCTCAGCGCGAGCAGGCGAAAGACTACCAAACCGATCTGCGCAGCGCGCTGCCGTGGATTGACGAAGGCGCACGTTCCCGCGTCGACAAAGGCCGCATCGCGCTGGATAAAATCATCACCGAGCAGGTTGGGGCCAGCAGCAACATGCATGGGCGTCTGACCAAACTTGATGCGCAGCTGAAAGAGCAGATGAACCGTATTATTGAGCACCGTACTGATGGCCTGACGTTCCACTACAAGGGTATCGATCAGGTTCGCGCTGACGGCCAGCAGCTGGTGAATCAGGCGATGGGCGGAATTCTGCAGGACAGCATTAATGAGATGGGCGCGAAAGCAGTCGTCAAAGGTGGCGGTAATCCACTGCAAGGCATTTTAGGCAGCCTCGGCGGCCTGCAGGGCGCGATTCAGGACGAATGGAAGAGCCAGCAGGCCGATTTCCAGAAGTTCGGCAAAGACGTGTGTGGCCGCGTGGTGTCGCTGGAAGATAGCCGTAAAACGCTGGTGAGTGGGTTGAAGTAACGGTTGTTTCTGCAGTCTCCCTCTCCCCGACCCTCTCCCATAGGGAGAGGGAGAATACAGTAGGGGCAAAATCGACTCCGGTCGGTTCCCTCTCCCTCACATGAGAGGCAGTAGGGGCAAAATCGACTCCGGTCAGTTCCCTCTCCCTCACATGAGAGGCTGTAGGGGCAAAATCGACTCCGGTCGGTTCCCTCTCCCTACGGGAGAGGGTTAGGGAGAGGGGCTGTAACACGCAAATGCCAGAGTATCTCCACAAGCACCGCCTCTTCATACATTCTGAGTTCGTTATTCCAAAAACGTAAAACCCGCCAGCCATGGGCATTCAGCCATGTCGTTCTTTGGTTATCATATTCACTTCTCTCAGCATGTTGCCCGCCATCCAACTCAATAATCAACCGCGCCCGATAGCAGACGAAATCCGCAATATATGGACCAAGAGGCATTTGTCGGCGGAATTTATAACCATAGAAACGTTTTGCCCGGAGCAAATACCACAGGCGGTTTTCTTCCGGTGTTTGATTGGTGCGAAGAAATTTATGTTTTTCCATCCCCCCAATCTGCCAGCTTTTCCTTCAACTCGCAGAAAGGGAGATGAAATCCTGAATCGTGCTTCAGGAATCTTCGGAAAGGAACAGCTCGAGCAGGGAATTGAGGAACAGTTTCCCGTGCTCGGTAATCTGCCAGAACTGATCGGACTCGCTGAGATAACCCTGGGCGATGGCTTCGTCAATCTGCGCGCGAACCGCAGACTCCGGCAAACCCGTAAACGCGGTAAATTCAGCGCGAGGGGCGGGCTCCAGCAGGCGGAAGCGGTTCATAAAGAACTCGAACGGTTTGTCTGCAGTTTCAACGTCGTGCTGACGCTCCAGATACCGGCCTTCCATATACCCACGTGGATGACGGGTTTTGGCGGTTCGCAGAATGCGCCCGTCCGGGAACGTCACTTTGCCGTGCGCGCCGCAGCCAATGCCCAGGTAATCACCGAATCGCCAGTAATTCAGGTTGTGCTGACACTGATATCCCGGCTTGGCGTACGCTGACGTCTCATACTGCTGATAGCCCGCAGCGCTCAGCAACTGGTGGCCCTGCTCGTAGATATCCCACAGCGCGTCGTCGTCCGGCAGTTTTGGCGGGCGAGAGCCAAACAGCGTGTTCGGTTCGATGGTGAGCTGATACCACGACAAATGCGGCGGATTGAGCGCAATCGCCTGACGCAGATCGTCCAGCGCTTCTTCCAGCGACTGGTCCGGCAGGCCGTGCATCAGGTCGAGGTTAAAGCTGCGTAAGTTCAGGCTGGTCGCCAGATGCGCCGCGCGTTTCGCTTCGTCGGCGTCGTGAATACGCCCCAGACGTTTGAGTTTGGCTTCGCTAAAGCTCTGCACGCCGATAGAAATGCGGTTCACGCCCGCACGCTGATAATCCACAAAGCGGTCGGCTTCCACCGTGCCTGGGTTGGCTTCCATCGTGATTTCCGCATCGGACGCCAGATTCAGGCGCGCGCGGACGCCATCCAGCAATGTTTGCATCGCCGGGCCAGACAGTAGGCTCGGCGTGCCTCCGCCGATGAAAATCGTTTTTACTTCGCGTCCCTGCGCATAAGGCACGTCGACATCTAAATCGGCCAGCAGATGCTGCACGTAGTCGTCATGTGGCACTTCGCCTTTCAGCGCGTGCGAATTGAAATCGCAGTACGGGCATTTCTGCACGCACCAGGGAATGTGAATGTAAAGACTCAGCGGAGGGAGAACGGTCATTAACGCAGTGCTTCCAGTAACAGTTTCAGCGCCCGTCCACGGTGGGACACGGCAATTTTTTCTTCACGGCTCAGTTCAGCCGCCGTTTTACCAGCGTCGGGAACAAAGAATATCGGGTCGTAGCCAAAGCCACCGTTGCCCGCGGCTTCACGGGTAATCACGCCCGGCCAGCTGCCGTGGCACACCAGCGGGGTCGGGTCTTCGGCATGACGCATGTACACCAGCACGCAATGGAACTGCGCCTGGCGTTTATCGTCGGGCACGTCATTCAACGCAACCAACAGCTTTTCCAGATTCTGCTGGTCGCTGGCATCTTCGCCCGCATAGCGCGCGGAGTAAATCCCCGGCGCACCGCCCAGAACGTCGACCGCCAGGCCGGAATCATCAGCAATTGCAGGCAGGCCGGTGACTTTCGCTGCATGACGCGCTTTGAGAATCGCGTTCTCAATAAAAGTCAGCCCGGTTTCTTCCACCGACTCGACGTTCAATTCGGTCTGTGCGACGACGTCGAGACCAAAATCGTTTAACAGCGAGGCGAGCTCGCGCACTTTACCGGCGTTACCGGTAGCCAGAACTACTTTTTGCATGGGATGTCCTGTCAGATGAGCGCGTCAACGCCCGAAGGGATCTGTTGCGGTTGAATGATTTTTACCTGCTTGTGGCGGCCTGACTCGCCTTTCTCAATTATCACCTGGCTCTTCGCGACGCGAAACTGTTTGGCGAGAAATTTTACCAAATGCGCATTGGCCTGGCCGTCCACCGGTGGTGCGGTGATGGCGACTTTTAGTTCGTCGCCATGCAATCCGACAATACTGTCACGGCTGGCTTTCGGCTGAATGTACAGCCGTAAAACCAGCCCGTCGTCGCACACTTCAACGGCACTCATAGTGCCATCCACAGCCCCGGTAGCAGCATATTTCCGGTGGCCTGTAACAGCTCGGAGATACCCATGTTAGCCACGTACAGCAGCAGAACGAGGATCATCGGCGAGAAGTCGATGCCACCCATCGACGGCAACATGCCGCGAATTGGGCGCAGCAGCGGGTCGGCCAGTTGCATCAGCACGAACTCCACCGGGCTACGACCACGGCTGACCCAGCTCATAATCGCCATCAGCATCAGCACCCAGAAAATCAGCAGGCCGATGGTTTTCACCAGAATCAGCACCGCGGAAATCCAGATAATCGGCTGGAAGGTAATCACCATAAACAGCACGATCGCTTTCAGCACGCAGAGCACGAAAGCCAGTAACAAGGATGCGCTGTCGATAGGTCCCATCGCAGGGATCACGCGGCGCAGAGGGCCGACGAGCGGCTGCGTGGCTTTCACCACGAACTGCGAAAAGGGATTGTAGAAATCACAGCGGGCCCACTGCATCCAGACGCGGAGCAGCATCACCATGGTGTACAGCTCAATCACCGTCGAGAGCAGGAAAGTCAACGTCTTCATGGCGTTCCTCAGTTTTCCTTATTTATTGTTGTGTGTAATTGCGCGCGCCAAAAATGGCGGTACCGATGCGCACCATCGTGCTACCCGCCGCAATCGCGGCATCCATGTCGTCGGACATGCCCAGAGAGAGCGTGTCCACGGAGGGATAGCGTGTTTTCAGCCGGGCAAATGCTACCGCCATTTGTTGGGCGACCGCAAACTGCCTTACATATTCTGACTCAGGCGCTGGAATAGCCATCAGTCCACGCAGGCTCAGGCCTGGCAGAGCGGCTACTTCGGCGGCCAGCGCATCGATCTCTTCAGGCGCAATGCCGGATTTGCTCGACTCATCGCTGATGTTGACCTGGATAAGCACGTTCAGCGGCGGCAAATGCGCAGGGCGCTGCTCGCTCAGACGACTGGCGATGCGCAAGCGATCAACGGTATGACACCAGTCGAAATGCTCTGCCACCAGACGGCTTTTGTTCGACTGCAGCGGGCCAATAAAGTGCCACTGCAGGTCTTTTTGTCCCGCTTCCTGAAAATAGCGGACCTTTTCTATTCCTTCCTGAACGTAGTTTTCACCAAAGGCACGTTGGCCCGCAGCGATAGCTTCTTCGATGGCGCTCGCAGGTTTCGTTTTACTGACTGCAAGCAACGTAACTTCTTCTGGAGCACGGCCGCAAAGGGCGACAGCGGCTGAGATTTTGTCCCTGACCTGTGTCAGGTTATGCGCAATGTCGTTCATTTTCAGGATGATGGTATGGATATGCAGGAAATTGTGGCCCTTAGTGTAAAGCATAACGTCTCGGATCTACACCTGTGCGGCGATGGCACGGTGCGCTGGCGGCGGAGAGGACACCTCGAACCGGCCCCGTTCAGCGCGCCGGAGCCGCAAGCGCTGCTGCAAAACTGGCTTAGTGAAACCGCGATGCGGCAATGGGAAAAGGATAATCAGTGTGATTTTGCGGTGCAGACGGACAGCGGCACGCGGCTGCGCGCCAGTGCGTTCCGGCATGCGGACGGCGTTTCAATCGTTTTACGGCTGTTGCCGGAAATCTGTCCGCAGCTGGAGGAGCTTGGCGTTCCGCAGGCCATCAACGAACTGCTGGCCGGAGAAAGCGGGCTGATTCTGGTGACGGGCGCCACCGGCAGTGGTAAATCCACCACCCTGGCGGCGATGGTCGACTACCTCAATCACCAGCGCGACGGGCATATTTTGACTCTTGAAGATCCGGTGGAGTTCGTGCATCACAGCGAGCGATGTCTGATTCATCAGCGCGAAGTGGGGGAGCATTGCGGATCGTTTTCTGCGGCACTGCGGGTGGCGTTGCGTCAGGATCCTGATGTGATTTTGCTCGGCGAGTTGCGCGACACCGAAACCATCCGTCTGGCGCTTACGGCGGCGGAGACCGGGCATCTGGTGTTGTCGACGCTGCACACACGTGGCGCGGCACAGGCCATTGAAAGGCTGGTGGATGTGTTTCCGGCCGGGGAAAAAGAGCAGGTGCGTAGCCAACTGTCCGGCAGCCTGTGCGCGGTGCTGGCGCAAAAACTGCTGCCGGATAAACAGGGCGGACGCGTGGCGTTATATGAACTGTTGGTCAACACACCTGCTGTGGGCAGCCTGATTCGCGATGGTAAAACCCATCAGTTGCCGGGCGTGATGCAGGCCGGGCAGCAAATGGGGATGATGACGTTTTCGCAGTGCTTCCAGCAGCGACAGGCGGCGGGTCGTCTTTAGCGAACGTTGAGGGAATAGACCGCGGGCAGAGCGCCCGCGGTGGCGAGAACTTCCAGCCGCACTTCGCGCGCGCGAATGGCGGTGGGGAATTCATGCCTGCACACGGAATGGTGGTTGTTTTCGACTTCGGCTAACAGCGTTTCATCGGCCCACAGGCGGTAATGGGTGATGCAATGTGGGGTCACCGCGCTGGCGTGGCCCATTTGCACGGTTTCCATCGCATTGTCGAAATCGTTGTCCTGTACCAGCGTCAGGCTATGAATCGTCTGTGGCTCCTGCCAGTGCCAGCGAATGGTCGGGGTTTTATCGTTCAGGGCTGGTACCCAGCCGTTAGTTTGCTGTTCAGGACGCAAGCGGCCATTGAGCAGATGAGTTGCCGGATAGCAGCGCAGCGGTGAAGCAAAACGCAGGGCGGGCAGGATCTGATTCGGGTGGCGGCGCGGGAGCCAGAAGTCGAACTCGTCCACGCCGTAGTCGCCGTCGACCACCTGGCGTGTGTGTTTTGCGACGCGGGCGTTCAGGCTGTTGAACACGGTCATGATGCCCGGGAGCTGAACGTCGGTGAGCGCGATGTCGATATTTTCCTGCGCGTCGAAGGCAATGAAAACGTACTGGTCACGATCGCTCACCCAGTCGAACGGGCAACGATATTCGCCTTCGCCGTTCACGCTGATACGGCTGCTGGCGTAGCGTAACTCCGGCGTAAAGTTACCTGGGCGCAGACTGCCCAACAGCGTGATGCCCAGCGTCTGTGGCATTTGGCTGCGTAAGCTTAATGACAATTCCGGCAGCGCTTCACCGGTTTTCACCGGCAGCAGAAGCGCCATCCGTTCACGCAGAGAGTGCCACATACCGTTCGGTGGCAGTTCGCACAGTTGCAGTTCACTACTGACGCTGATTTCTGCACCACGAGCAGGATCATCCAGCCACTGGCGGGGAATGTAACAGCCGGATGCCTGCAAACGCTGCTGAAGTTCGCCGATGCGTTGTTGCCCCGCCAGCGCTTTTGGCGTGATGTTTTGCTCATGACACAGCGCTGCACCCATGCCCGCCACTTCGCCGAGCAGCCCGCAGGTGCACATCACGCGGGCGCTGCCGAAGGCGACGTGCGAGGCGGAAATCAGTCGTCCGGTCAGGAACAGGTTATCCAGCGAGCGGCTGTAAAGGCTGCGCCACGGAATGGTGTAGGTGCCTTTGCTGTGAAACTGACGGCAGCCGTCGTGGGTGCTGTACACGCCATCGGCAGGGTGTAAGTCTATCGACCAGCCGCCGTAGCCGACGGCGTCATAATGGTCGCGCTGTTCGACGATGTCCTGCTGACTGAGCAGATGATCGCCCATAAAGCGGCGGCTTTCGCGCTTGCCGGGCACCGAGCCGACCCATTCTATGGTCATATTGGCGGCTTCAGGAAACTCGCCGGAATTTTTGATGTGATCCCACACGCCCCAGACGATTTTCCACAGCTCCCACTTGATGGTTTCGCTTTCATAAACGGTATCGAGGCGGCCACCCCATTCCAGCCACCACAGGTCGCAGCCGTTCAGCGTGGAGGTGAGCCGCTTATAGCGTGGGATATCGGTTATCTCTTTTAGCGCAAAGGAGGGCGGGACAAAGTTGACCGGACCCTCGGTCTTTTTGGTGTAGAAATAGATCGAGTGCCCGAGTTTGTGGCCGAAGTTGTCTCCGGGGGCCATTTTTTCACCCAGCTCGCTTTCTTCCTCTGCGCCTTCGCGAAATTCTGCGCCTGCCAGATAGCCCAGCACGCCGTCACCGGTGGCATCGCAAAACTGCGAGGCGGAAACGTGGTAGAAGGTTTCATTAATGGCATTGAAGGCGCTGACTTGCGTAATGCGGTTATGCTCTTTTTTCACCTCATACACGGCGGTGTTGAGCAGCAACGTCAACCCAGGCTGGCTGCGTGCCATATCCAGCAGCACCAGGTCGAACATTACCGGGTTGCCTTCCTTATTGCGCCACAGGTTTTCCTCCATGATTTCACCCATGATGCCGCCTTCTCTCCCCCAGCGGTTGTTGTTGCCCATATGTGAGGTCGCGCCGTTGGCCCATAATCTGACTTCACTCGACGCGTTGCCACCGAGCACTGGACGGTCCTGAATCAGAATAACCTCCAGCCCGCGACGTGCGGCCGCGAGGGCGGCGCATAGCCCGGCCAGACCGCCTCCGGCCACAACAAAATCAGCATGCATCGGCTGCACAGGAAAGGTTCTGCTTTCACACGGCGGGTAGATATTCATTACCTTGTATCCTTTTGAACTGGCGCTAAAATCATTGCTTCATAAGCCTGTAACGGACGGAGCGTCAATGTCATCTCAACCGAACCAAAGCCTGATTGATGGCATTCGCTGCCTGCAATATCTGGTTTCCAGCGGCCGGGCCATTGGCTGTCGTGAGTTGGCGCGTCTGATGGGAATCAATACCACCCGCGTAAACCGACTGCTGATGACCATGGCGTCCATCGGCCTGACCATGCAGGACGAACAGCGCCGCTACCTTCCAGGGCCGGGCATTCATGCACTGGCCGCTCAGGCCATTCGCGGCTCCGCGTTGTTTTCCCATGCGCTGCCGATCCTCGAACGCGCCGCCCCGGGCGATCTCGTCGTGGCGGTGGGCGTTCTCTGGGAGGACCAGGTGATTTATATCTGGCACTCCGAGCCGGGCAGCAAGATGAGTCAGGCGCTGGCCGGTTTTCATATGCTGCCTGCGTGGCAGTCGGTCATCGGCATGTCGCTCCTGGCTGATGAAAGCGATGAAAGCCTTCAGCAGCGTTTCAGCCCAAAGCAGTGGCAGCAGCTGGAGCCTCACGTGCAGCAGCAGCGTGAAAAAGGCCACGTGGTCTGGCATCACAGCGACGGCGAAGTCTCCATGGCACAGCCTTTGGGCGAACATTCCGCCGCATTAGCGTTTGCAGGCATGTGGAACCCGGAACCCGCCGAGGTGGAACGTCGCCAGCAGTCGTTGCATGAGCTGGCACGGATGCTCATAAAACCTTCATGATGTGTCGTGTTTCTTTTATAGAAACGATTCATAATATGCAAAAAACACAGTCATAAACTGTGAGCGCGATCGCGAGATTGGTACCAGAATCATTCAATTATTTATGCAGTATTTAATATTTATTTGAATAGAACTGAACAATTCGTAATTGTTTTGAGAAATGAATACGTCATTAATGCCAATGTTATATTGATGTTGAAAATAAGTCGGTTAATTTAAATTACTTTTTTACATTCTGATCATTACCTATAAACCATGGTGATGTGAAATGTGTATCAATAATCGACTAATCACGCAAACCCCGCCACGCATGCCTTAGTTACGTTCAGATCTGCAAAAAAAGGTTGATTATCTTTTGACACTAATCCGGCATTCGTTCTATTCTGTTTGCGGGGAATAGGATTTTTCTCACCAATTGCATTCTAATATCTACGTTTAATGTTTAATTATTTTGCTCGCTGCTTGTGCCTTTTTGGCCCATTTAATCACCATGATGGTGAGTCTCAACTATGGAGAGTTTTTAAATGCTTGATGTTTCTGAGAGTGTAAGCCATCCGCGCCAGCTTCTTCTCGTCACACACCCTTCTGTACAGGCGAATGCCTTTGCGAATTATCTGTCTGATCTTCTGTCTGTTTCTGTTGGCGTTCACAATATTAATAAACCGCTTGTACAGCGCTTGCCGCGTGCTACCGTGGTTCTGTTTGATATTGCGATATCAAATAAAAAACTGAATGGGATCTGGCAGGATATTATTCAATCGCAGCTGGAAAACCCACGATTGCTTATTATCAACAGCGCACAAAAGTATGAGCTATACGAAATGGCTAATTGGCCCGCGTTGTACGGTATATTTCGCCACGACGATGATGAATCGCGCTTAATTGAGGGTGTCAAGGCTGTGCTTCACGGCGAGCAGACGGCTGAATTGAGCGTGATGCACCCGGAAATGTATTCCGCGGAACACATATCCAATGAATTCGACAATATTCCGTTGACCGAACGCGAGTGTGAAATCCTCAATGAATTGCGCCATGGCGCTACCAATATGGATATCGCGCGGGCGTTGTTTATTAGTGAGAATACGGTACGAACGCACCTGTATAACGTTTTCCGCAAGCTAAGTGTTAAAAACAGAACCCAGGCGGTGAGCTGGGCGAATGCGCATTTGCGGCACTAAAGGCAATTGCCCGGCGGCGCGATGCTTGCCGGGCCTACAAAAGCCTAAGAACCTCCAGGCCCGGTCAGAATCCCTGCTCGAAAAAGCTTTCCAGAATCACTACCGCGGAGGCGGAATCCACTTTTCCTTTGTTCAGCGCCCGGTAACCGCCGTGCTCGAACAGGCCAGCGCGGGCTTCTACGGTGCTTAAACGCTCATCGTGAAGGATGATTTTCACGCCGAAGCGACCGTGAATTTTATTGGCAAAATTACGCGCGCGCGCGGTCAGCGGCTGTTCGGTGCCGTCCATGTTCAACGGCAGGCCAACCACCACGGCTTCAGGTTGCCACTCTTTGAGTATCTTCTCGATGGCGTTCCAGTCTGGCGTGCCGTCCTGTGCTTTTAGCGCACCAAGAGGACGCGCGGTGCCTGTCACGCGTTGCCCGACTGCGACACCAATGCTGCGGGTGCCGAAATCAATACCAATCAGGGTTCCGCTCATCAGGCGTGTCCCGCCACGCCAGGCATGGTCTGAATATCAATGCCAATCAGACGAGCCGCGTCGCGCCAGCGATCGGCAATCGGCGTTTTGAACAGAATGTTGAGATCGGCCGGGGCGGTGAGCCACGCATTTTCCAGGATTTCCTGCTCAAGCTGGCCTTTTTCCCAGGAGGAATAACCCAGTGCAACCAGCACTTCCGACGGCTGTTCGGGGGTGCCGATCGTTTCTAGCACGTCGCGAGAGGTGGTGATCACCGTGTTGTCAGAAATGCGGATGCTCGAGGCGAACGACGAAGGCGGCGTGTGCAGGATAAAACCGCGGTCTTCCGCAAGTGGGCCACCCAACATCACCGGTTTGTCGAGGCGGATCTCCGGATCGCGTGGATCAGGAGTAATTTTCAGCTTTTCCAGAATCCCTTCAACCTTCAGATTTTCCATCGGTTTATTGATGATGATCCCCATTGCACCGTCGTCATTGTATTCACAAATGTAGATCACGGCGCGGCGAAACATCGGGTCCTGGAGAGCAGGCATGGCAATAAGAAAGTGGTGCTGTAAATTCATTGTCAGAGGTTCTGTTTCCTGGTTTAAAAAGCAACAACGGCCAGTATGCGGGCAAACCAGGGCGCTGTCGAGTGAAGGCGGGATGGCTCCCGCCTTTGGTCGCGGCTTACTTACCCAGACGCTTTTCGATTGCGTCCATCAGCATGCCGGTGATGGAGACAGGGAATTCGGCTTCGATTTCGCGAATGCAGGTCGGGCTGGTGACGTTAATTTCCGTCAGGCGATCGCCGATGATGTCGAGGCCAACGAAAATCAGGCCTTTTTCTTTCAGCGTTGGGGCCACTTTGCGGGCGATTTCCCAGTCGCTTTCAGACAGTGGACGCGGTTCGCCACGGCCACCTGCGGCTAAGTTACCGCGGGTTTCGCCGCCCTGCGGAATACGCGCCAGGCAGTATGGCACCGGTTCGCCATCAACGATCAGCACGCGCTTGTCGCCGTCTTTGATGGCAGGAATGTAGTTCTGTGCCATGCAATAACGGTTGCCAAGTTCGGTCAGGGTTTCAGCGATGACGCCCAGGTTCGGGTCGCCTTGCTTCACGCGGAAAATCGACGCGCCGCCCATGCCGTCCAGCGGCTTAAGGATGATGTCGCCATGCTTTTCCCAGAACGCTTTCAGCTGTGCCTTGTTGCGGGTCACCAGCGTTTCCGGCGTCAGGTCGGCAAACCAGGCGGTGAACAGCTTTTCGTTACAATCGCGCAGGCTCTGCGGTTTGTTAACGATCAGCGTGCCTTTCTCTTCTGCGCGCTCGAGGATATAGGTCGCGTAGATGTATTCGGTGTCGAACGGCGGATCTTTACGCATCAGGATGACATCCAGATCGGCCAGCGCCAGATCCTGTTCACCGTTGAAGGTATACCAGCCGTCATAGTTCTGCTCAACGCTCAGCAGACGCGTTTGCGCCCGCGCTTCGCCGTTGTTCAGATAGAGATCGTTCATCTCCATATAGTGGAGTTCGTAACCACGACGCTGCGCTTCCAGCAGCATAGCGAAGCTGGAATCTTTCTTGATGTTGATCTTCGCAATGGGGTCCATCACGATGCCGAGCTTGATCATTACTCTTCTCCTGTAACGCGAGTTTTTAGCCCAGATCGCCAAAACGCACCTGAAGCGCGGTAATGGCGGTGAGCGCAGTGGTCTCAGTACGCAGAACGCGAGGTCCCAACAGAATATCAGTAAACGCATAGCGGGCGGTCATGGCAATTTCATCTGCCGATAATCCGCCTTCCGGGCCGATGAGCAAGCGCACGCGCTCAACGGGTTGCGGTAGCGTGTTGATGCTGGCGCTGGCGCGCGGATGCAGGTTGAGCTTCAGCCCGCTTTCCTCTTCTGCGCACCACTGTTCCAGCGTCATCGCCGGGCGAATTTCCGGGACCACGTTACGCCCGGACTGTTCGCAGGCGGCGATGGCGATTTTCTGCCACTGCTGGAGCTTCTTGTTCAGTCGTTCAGCATCCAGTTTAACGCCACAGCGCTCGGAAAAGAGTGGCGTAATGAGGCTTACACCGAGTTCGATCGATTTCTGGATGGTGAATTCCATTTTTTCGCCGCGCGACATCACCTGCCCGAGGTGAATGTGCAGCGGCGATTCACGATCGTCGGTCTCGGCGCTCAGCACATTGACCCGCACGCTCTTTTTATCGGCCTGAACAATCTCGGCTTCAAAAACCTGGTTGCTGCCGTCAAACAGCTGAATGGCCTGGCCGGTACTCATGCGCAGTACGCGACCCACGTGATTGGCGGCGTCTTCGCTCAGGGCAATCTCGCTGCCAGCGGTAATAAACTCAGGGTGATAGATGCGGGGAATGCGCATAGTCTCAGGATTTCCGGATATCAGTTAACGTTTGACGCTAGTGTAGGGTAGCTCTTTTGCGCCTGGCAAGCCTGCTGGACGTAAGGGTTGTGATTCCCTTGTACCTTGGCGATGCGCTCGTCGCGCGTACACTCCCAGGCGGTGACCGGATACTGCTTGTCCCAGGCGGTGAACAGCTGCGTTTGCTGGCGAGAAAGCGGAAGCTTGTACTGGTCGCGCATATAGAAGTAGGTGCGGGCGATGGCACCACGTGCGCGTTCCGGCGGCTCGGCAATTTTGTCTTTAAAATCAACCTTCATCGAACACTGGCCGTACTGGCCTTCGCCACCGTTCCACTGGCTGTACATAAAGTTGTTCCGGTCGCCGTTCACTTCGCCGACTGCGGGCTGCAGGTTATGCATGTCGCTTTCGATTTTGCGATACACCGGATCTTTGGCGCAGTTTTTACGTCCGCCGTCCTGCCAGCACTGCATCAGATGACCGAACTGCCAGGCGGGCATCACGTGTTCCCATTCGACGCGGTTGGCGCGGGTTTCATTTTTACGCACTTTATAACCGCAGGATTCCAGGTCGATAACGCCTTTTTTGCCCTGCCAGTTGATTTTGCAGCCACAGTAAAAATCGCCGGGAACGTCAGCGTTGACCTTCACGCCTGCGGTTTTTGCCTGTGAAAAACTGTGGATACCGTCGGCCAATGCCTGGCCAGAAAGGGCGGTGGCAAAAAAAGCCAACGCCAGAAGAGATTTACGGGACATCACGAACTCCGTGTCAAAACGAGCCCGCAACGTAGCGAATGCTGTTGTCAGATGCAATCAGCTAGATCAGAAAAACTTCCAGTAAATTCCGAAGGTTACTTTTCAGCCACCAGAGGGTCGCCGCAGTGCACGCAACGATAAACCGCTTCGCCGCGCAGAACGCGATTGTGGCGGCGCACGGTGAGCTGATGTTGCTGACAGCCGCAGCGATAGGGGAAGGTATTTTTGCGCACGGATTCCAGTTCGAACTGGTGCGTGCGGCGGGCGGGCACGCCGAGCACACTCTCCATCATCCACTTCCACTCTTTCCCGTGCGGGGCCACGCGACCAAAGCGTTTCCAGACCAGCAAATGCGCCAGCTCGTGCGGCACCACTTCGTCGATAAACGCCTGCTGATTTTCCATCAACAGCACGGGGTTTAGGCGGATTTCATAGTTTTCCAGCCAGGCGGTGCCTGCGGAGGTGCCGCGCTGTTGCCAGGTCAGTTTCGGTTCAGGGTATTCGCGGCCGAGCTTCAGATTCGCCTGGGCGAGATTTTCCCGCAGGCTGCGCATAACGGCTTGCTGAATGGCGATGGGGAGGCGAGGGGTTTTCATAACGCAGAAGGATAGAGGAAGCAGAGGTAAAAGCAAAACGGCAATCGAATGATTGCCGTTTTTAGTGTTTGCACCCTCTCCCCGTGGGAGAGGGCATCAGGCTGCTCGATGATTAGTTATGCGCACCAATCTCGCGCAGACGACGGCCTTTCATCAGGTTGCGTTCGATGTGTTCCAGCGACACGTGTTTGGTTTCAGGAACCAGCCACAGAGTCAGGACGATGAAGAGCAGGTTCAGCCCGCCGTATACCCAGAAGGTGTTGGCGTTGCCGAGCGAGTTCAGCATGGTCAGGAAGGTTGCACCGACAATCATGTTGGCAATCCAGTTGGTCGCGGTAGAGCAGGTGATACCAAAATCACGCCCTTTCAGCGGCTGGATTTCCGAGCACAGAACCCAAATCAGCGGACCGGCGCTCATCGCGAAACCAACGATAAACATCAGCAGCATACCCACCGCAAAGTACTGTGCGCTCGGGGTGTGGATGCCGTTGTGCATCATCGTGCCCAGCACGCCCATACCGACCGCCATCACCAGGAAGCCCAGCACCAGCGTCGGTTTACGACCCCATCTGTCCACCAGACCGATAGCAATAAAGGTCGCCAGCACGTTAGTCAGACCGACGATCACCGTGCCCCACATCTGTTCGGTGGTGTTGGTGTAACCCGCCAGTTCGAAGATTTTCGGCGCGTAGTACATGATGACGTTCATCCCGGTGAACTGCTGCATGACCTGCAACAGCACGCCAAGGAACACCGCGCGGCGGAAGTTGCTGTTTTCTTTAAACAGCGCCCAGCCGGACTGCTTGATCTTCAGGCTTTCGCGGATCTCTTCCAGCTCCTGTTTCGCTTCGGCGCTGGTATCACGCAGGCGTTGCAGGACGCGTTCGGCATCGTTGAAGCGACGTTTTGCGGCGTACCAGCGCGGGCTGTCCGGCAGGAAGAACACGCCAATCAGCAGCAGGACGGCTGGGATGATGATAACGCCGAGCATCCAGCGCCATGCGCCGCTATAACTGAACGCCGTATCGGACAGATAGGCCGCGAGAATACCGATGGTAATCATCAGCTGATACATCGAAATCATGCTGCCGCGAATTTTCTCGGGCGCGATTTCAGACAGGTAGAGCGGCGCGGTGTATGACGCGACGCCGACGGCGAGGCCGAGCAGCACGCGTGACATCAACAGTATTTCTACGTTCGGGGCGGCAGCGGAGCACAGCGACCCGAGCACGAACAGAACCGCACCAATCATGAGGCTCTTTTTACGCCCAAGACGATAGGAGAGCCAGCCGCTGCCGACGGCACCGACGGCGGCACCGAACATCATCGAGCTGACGACCCATTCCTGAGTGTGTGAGTCAATCTGGAAATCATGGGCGATAAACGGCAGCGCGCCGGCAATCACACCGATATCAAGGCCGAACAGTAATCCCGCCAGGGCTGCGAGAAAACAAACAAAGAACGTGATGGCTTTGTTGGAATATCCCTGTTTTTTATTGTCAGGCATTATGCCCTCCAGTTGGATTATTAGTCTTATCAATGTAAAGGTTAGGTTAGGAAGGCGTGAAAAGATGTGAGATAAATCACATTGGTGTAATCGATTACACTATTGTCATGTTATGTAAGTTGTTTAACTTATTATAAATCATGAGGATAGGTGTTAAAGCGAGGCGGTAAAAAAACTAAATTTCAGACTTACCTGAAATAAAATGTAACAGCAGACAAGGGTGCATCATGCAAAGCGAATATTCTCAAAAATAAGCAATGAATCCACATGTAATCGCTTTCATTAAAAAGACGTCAGAGAATTTTAGTATAGACAGCGCGGGAGAAAGGCGACGGCGTTTTGTGCAGGCAGAAATGCAAAAGGCCAGCACGAGGCTGGCCTTTGAAGGGCGAAAGCAACGGTTTATTTCAGACCGGCAGCTTCACGCAGCACGTCGGCTTTGTCGGTTTTTTCCCATGGGAAATGTTCGCGACCAAAGTGACCGTATGCAGCGGTTTCTTTGTAGATTGGGTGCAGCAGATCCAGCATCTGAATCAGGCCGTACGGACGCAGGTCGAAGAACTCGCGTACCAGCAGGGTCAGTTGCTCAGTCGGTACTTTTTCAGTGCCGAAGGTTTCGACCATGATAGAGGTCGGTTCTGCAACGCCGATAGCGTAGGACACCTGAATTTCACAACGGTCAGCCAGGCCTGCAGCAACAATATTTTTCGCGACATAACGTGCCGCGTACGCTGCTGAACGGTCAACTTTAGACGGATCTTTACCAGAGAACGCGCCGCCACCGTGACGAGCCATGCCGCCGTAGGTATCAACGATGATCTTACGACCGGTCAGACCGCAGTCGCCCATTGGGCCGCCGATAACGAAACGTCCGGTTGGGTTGATGAAGAATTTGGTCGCGCTGTTCAGCCACTCAGTTGGCAGAACTGGCTTGATGATTTCTTCCATCACTGCTTCCTGCAGAGATTTCTGATCGATATCTTCAGCGTGCTGAGTAGACAGAACGACTGCATCGATGCCGACGATTTTGCCGTCGTCATACTGGAAGGTTACCTGGCTTTTTGCATCCGGGCGCAGCCACGGCAAGCTGCCGTTTTTACGCACTTCAGCCTGACGCTGCACCAGACGGTGTGCGTAGGTGATTGGCGCTGGCATCAGCACGTCGGTTTCGTTGGTGGCGTAGCCAAACATCAGGCCCTGATCGCCTGCACCCTGCTCAAGCGGGTCAGCACGGTCAACGCCCTGGTTGATATCCGGAGACTGCTTACCAATTGCGCTCAGCACTGCGCAAGAATTGGCATCAAAGCCCATATCGGAATGCACATAGCCAATTTCGCGCACCGTGTTACGGGTGATCTCTTCGATATCAACCCACGCGCTGGTGGTGATTTCACCCCCGACCATTACCATGCCGGTTTTAACGTAAGTTTCGCAAGCAACGCGCGCTTTAGGATCCTGCTCGAGGATCGCATCCAGTACGGCATCGGAGATTTGGTCAGCAATTTTGTCTGGATGCCCTTCAGATACGGACTCGGACGTAAAGAGGTGTTTTGCCATGTTTTATTTCACCTGGAAAGAATTTGGTTAGCGCAAACTGTTGTAGATAAAGACTTTGATAGACGTTTCGACCAAAGGCTGCAGGTAAACCTACTAACAGTCTGGGTGTTAATCAGTATAGATGGATTAACATCTGGATGGCTATTTTAGGTCAGATATTCGCCCGATTTCCAGTTTTTTTTGAGATGCGTCTCATCTGAGTCGCTTTTGTGCTGGAAATTTTTCCTGACAGCGGTGGAAGAGTGCACATTTTTATTTTGCTTTTTACCCCGGTTCTCGGTATAAAACGCCGCGCGCGGCTCTCCTTAAAAGCGCACGACGAAATCTGTCGTGTCGCCACTTCCAGCCGGGTTAAGCAGTGTAATTTTTGGCTTTGGCTTGTCGCTGGCCCCGAAGGGTTGGCGTGGAGGTGATACGACATAATGAACCAGCGTTTTTTGCAGACTCAGTCATGCCATTCAGGCGTGCGTTTATACCCCTCAACCTTTTTCTCTTCGATAAATACCTGCCGAAGTTATTCCCATTCGGGCACATCTCAGGACTCCAGGGCCGGCAAGGCGCTGTGATGACGGGACTTGGGCGCTCCTGATTGTTAGGAGTTTTCTCGTGGTTTCTCCGGCGGTCCTACAAACCCCGGGCCTATGTTTTACAATGATATGAACATGAAACCGGTCGCGCAGGCGAACGTTCAGCATACTCTGCTGGAAACGACGGCTGTTTATGGGTTGTTATCGCTTTGTAACATTGCGATAGTAGTCAACTGTTTTACACTTTCGACAACATTTGAGGTTCGCTATGTCTGACGACATGTCTTTTTCTTCCCCTTCGTCAGCCGGCGAGCAGGGTGTACTACGTTCCATGCAGGAGGTGGCAATGAGCTCTCAGGAAGCCAGCAAGATGCTGCGGACTTACAACATTGCCTGGTGGGGCAATAATTACTACGACGTGAATGAACTGGGTCATATCAGCGTTTGTCCCGATCCTGATGTTCCAGACGCACGCGTAGATCTCGCTAAGCTTGTTAAAGCTCGCGAAGCGCAAGGTCAGCGACTGCCTGCATTATTCTGTTTCCCACAGATCCTGCAACATCGCCTGCGTTCGATTAACGCCGCGTTCAAGCGTGCGCGTGAATCCTACGGTTATAACGGTGACTACTTCCTCGTTTACCCGATCAAGGTAAACCAACATCGCCGCGTGATTGAGTCCCTGATCCATTCGGGCGAACCACTGGGTCTGGAAGCTGGTTCCAAAGCGGAACTGATGGCGGTTCTGGCACATGCCGGAATGACCCGCAGCGTTATTGTCTGTAACGGCTACAAAGACCGCGAATATATTCGTCTGGCACTGATCGGCGAGAAGATGGGCCACAAGGTCTATCTGGTTATCGAGAAGATGTCTGAGATTGCGCTGGTTCTGGAAGAAGCCGAGCGTCTGAACGTGACTCCGCGCCTGGGTGTGCGTGCACGTCTGGCCTCTCAGGGTTCCGGTAAATGGCAGTCATCCGGCGGCGAGAAATCCAAATTCGGGCTGGCGGCAACTCAGGTGTTGCAGCTGGTAGAAACCCTGCGCGAATGCGGTCGTCTGGACAGCCTCCAACTGCTGCACTTCCACCTCGGTTCGCAGATGGCGAATATTCGCGATATCGCCACCGGCGTGCGTGAATCTTCCCGTTTCTACGTTGAGCTGCATAAGCTCGGCGTTAACATTCAGTGTTTCGATGTCGGCGGCGGTTTAGGTGTGGACTACGAAGGAACCCGCTCGCAGTCTGACTGCTCGGTGAACTACGGCCTGAATGAGTACGCGAATAACATTATCTGGGCTATCGGTGATGCCTGCGAAGAGAACGGTCTGCCGCATCCTACTGTGATTACCGAGTCCGGCCGCGCCGTGACCGCGCACCACACGGTGCTGGTGTCGAACATCATCGGCGTGGAGCGCAACGAATACACCACGCCAGTGGCTCCGGCGGAAGATGCGCAGCGCGCGCTGCAAAGCATGTGGGAAACCTGGCAGGAAATGCGTGAACCGGGCGGGCGTCGTTCGCTGCGCGAGTGGCTGCACGATAGCCAGATGGACCTGCATGATATCCACACCGGCTATTCTTCCGGCACCTTTAATTTGCAGGAGCGTGCCTGGGCAGAGCAGCTTTATCTCAGCATGTGTCACGAAGTGCAGAAACAGCTCGACCCGAGTAACCGTGCGCACCGTCCGATCATCGACGAACTGCAGGAACGTATGGCGGATAAGATTTACGTCAACTTCTCGTTGTTCCAGTCTATGCCGGATGCGTGGGGTATCGATCAGCTGTTCCCGGTCTTGCCGCTGGAAGGGTTGAACCAGGTGCCGGAACGCCGTGCTGTGCTGCTGGATATCACCTGTGACTCCGACGGCGCTATCGATCATTACATCGACGGCGACGGGATTGCCACCACCATGCCAATGCCGGAATACGATCCGGAGAACCCGCCAATGCTGGGCTTCTTTATGGTCGGTGCGTACCAGGAAATTCTGGGCAACATGCATAACCTGTTCGGCGATACCGAAGCGGTGGACGTGTTTGTCTTCCCTGACGGCAGCGTGGAAGTGGAGCTTTCCGACGAAGGAGACACCGTGGCGGATATGCTGGAATACGTTCAGCTTGATCCGAAAAAACTGCTGATGCAGTTCCGTGACCAGGTAAAAGAGACCGATCTTGACGATGCGCTGCAGCAGCAGTTCCTCGAAGAGTTTGAAGCCGGTTTGTATGGTTACACGTATCTGGAAGACGAATAAAAAAGGGCGCTTGACCCGGTCAGTATTTTGACGATACTTTGGCCTAACAAGCAGTAAAAACGAATACTTCCCTTCCTCGTCGGGCCTAACGACGCGGAGGGGATTTTTTTTCATCTTTTTTTCATACACGACGGTTAAAGAGGTCATTTCCATGAGCACTTTGGGTCATCAGTACGACAACTCTCTGGTATCTAACGCCTTTGGTTTTCTGCGTCTGCCGCTGAACTTCCAGCCTTACGATAGCGACGCCGATTGGGTTATCACCGGTGTGCCGTTTGATGCGGCGACTTCTGGCCGTGCGGGTGGACGTCATGGTCCAGCGGCAATTCGTCAGGTGTCTACCAACCTGGCGTGGGAGCACAACCGCTTCCCGTGGAACTTCGACATGCGCGAACGTCTGAACGTCGTGGACTGCGGCGATCTGGTTTATGCGTTCGGCGATGCCCGTGACATGAGCGATAAACTGCAGGCTCACGCAGAGCGTCTGCTGGCGAATGGCAAACGCATGCTGTCCTTCGGCGGCGACCATTTCGTGACGCTGCCACTGCTGCGCGCGCACGCCAAGCACTTCGGTAAAATGGCGCTGGTGCATTTCGATGCGCATACCGATACCTACGCGAACGGCTGCGAATTTGACCACGGCACCATGTTCTTCACCGCGCCGAAAGAAGGTCTGATCGACCCAAATCACTCCGTGCAAATTGGTATTCGTACCGAGTTTGACAAAGACAACGGCTTTACCGTGCTGGATGCTGCACAGGTGAACGATCGCGGCGTGGACGATATTCTTGAGCAGGTGAAAAAAATCGTCGGTGATATGCCGGTGTATCTGACCTTTGATATCGACTGTCTGGATCCTGCGTTTGCGCCGGGTACCGGTACGCCGGTGATCGGCGGTCTGACGTCCGATCGTGCGATCAAACTGGTTCGTGGTCTGAAAGATCTGAACATCGTCGGTATGGACGTGGTGGAAGTGGCTCCGGCTTACGATCAGTCAGAGATCACCGCGCTGGCCGCCGCGACGTTGGCGCTTGAGATGTTGTACATCCAGGCGGCGAAGAAGGGCGAGTAATCGGGCATTGATGTCGCGTCTCCCCCTCACCCCGGCCCTCTCCCTCAGGGAGAGGGAGACCTTCGGCCTGATCCCCTCGCCCCTTTGGGGAGAGGGTTAGGGTGAGGGGAAAAGGGCGCGTGTCTTACTTAATCCCATCCGCCTTCATACGATCGCGAATATGCTGCGCGCGTTCTTCAGAGGCCGGGTGATCGTCGAGCATCGAGCTTTGACGTCCCGCTTCCAGTTTCGCCAGTTTTTCAAAGCTGGTCGCCAGTCCCGCCGGATTGATCCCGCGTTTACGCAACAAATCGTACGAGTAATCATCCGCTTCAGATTCCTGACGCTGGGAGAACTGCGCGTTCACCAGTTTTTCACCCAAGTCGCCAAGCTGTGACTGCGACAGGCTGCCAATCATGCCGCCAGCAGATGCCGCCGCTACGCGCACCGCGTTGGTGCTGAGCGCAACTTGCATCCCTTTCTTCACGTGGCCGAGCGCGACGTGACCCATTTCGTGGCCAATCACCGCTTCCACTTCATTATCCGTCATCATGTCCATCAGCCCGCTGTAGACACGGATGCAGCCGTTAGCCATTGCGAAGGCGTTCACATCCTTGGTGACGTAAACCTTGTAGTTCACCGGCTGTCCGTTGATGTTGTCGCCCAGCGCCGTGGCGATGGTGTTCAGGCGTTTGGCGTAATCGCTGCCAGCAGGGGCGAGAGTGGCTTTGCTGTCCATCTCTTTACACGCCTGGTCGCTCAACGTTTTCACCTGTTCGTCGCTCAGGGTGTAAGCCTGGAAGGCTTCGGCACCTGAACTCATGAGTCCGTTTGAATCCATGTTCTGACACCCGGTCAGAACGCTCGCTATCCCAAAGGCCAATACCACAGAGTGCAGTTTCATCATTAATTTTCCGTAATTAAGGGTCGCCAGTCATCGCCATTATCTGAAATATTCCGTTATACCCTTCATTCTTCAAGCCGCCAATGCGTTGGCTGCGTTCAAAAACCCGAATCACTGACCAGAGTATGCTCATCGGGATTTTCTCTCTTGCCGCCTTCCTGCGACTCGAATTATTTGGGTAGGGTCAATAAACGGAAATTAGCCAAAGTATAAAGAAAATAATGACAAGGCAGTGAGGAGATTGCGCAACCTGTAGACACAATCCAGAGATTTCCCAGGCACCGCGCGGATGCTCCATGTACATGACTTGCGGCTTGGGTTACATTGTTCACACTTTTTTCCGGCGTAGCCTAAAACGCGCTGTCGTCAAGCCGTTTTGGCATTGCCTTCATTAGTCCGATTGGAGTCAAAATGTCCTCACGTAAAGAGCTTGCTAATGCTATTCGTGCGCTGAGCATGGATGCAGTACAGAAAGCCAAATCCGGCCACCCGGGTGCCCCAATGGGTATGGCTGACATTGCCGAAGTCCTGTGGCGTGATTTCCTGAACCACAATCCACAGAATCCATCTTGGGCCGATCGTGACCGCTTCGTGCTGTCTAACGGTCACGGCTCCATGCTGATTTATAGCCTGCTGCACCTCACTGGCTACGATCTGCCGATATCTGAACTTCAGAACTTCCGTCAGCTGCACTCCAAAACTCCAGGTCACCCGGAAGTGGGCTACACCGCCGGTGTAGAAACCACCACTGGCCCGCTGGGTCAGGGCATTGCCAACGCAGTCGGTATGGCTATCGCGGAAAAAACCATGGCCGCGCAGTTCAACCGTCCAGGTCACGACATCGTCGACCACTTCACCTATGCGTTCATGGGTGATGGCTGCATGATGGAAGGTATCTCCCACGAAGTGTGCTCCCTGGCGGGTACCCTGAAGCTGGGCAAACTGGTTGCGTTCTACGACGACAACGGCATCTCCATCGACGGTCACGTTGAAGGTTGGTTCACCGATAACACCGCACAGCGTTTCGAAGCCTACGGCTGGCACGTTGTGACTGGCGTTGACGGTCACGACGCAGACGCTATCAAGCGTGCAGTAGAAGAAGCGCGCAAAGTGACGGACAAACCGTCCCTGCTGATGTGCAAAACCATCATTGGTTTCGGTTCTCCGAACAAAGCCGGTACGCACGATTCCCACGGTGCTCCGCTGGGCGAAGCTGAAGTTGCCGCGACCCGCGAGCAGCTGGGCTGGAAATACGCGCCATTCGAAATCCCATCTGAAATCTATGCTCAGTGGGATGCGAAAGAAGCAGGTCAGGCTAAAGAAGCCACCTGGAACGAGAAGTTCGCTGCTTACGCTAAAGCCTTCCCACAGGAAGCTAAAGAATTTACGCGTCGCATGAAGAACGAAATGCCCGCTGATTTCGATGCAAAAGCACAGGCTTTCATCGAGAATCTGCAGGCAAATCCAGCGAAAATCGCGAGCCGTAAAGCGTCCCAGAACTCTATCGAAGCGTTTGGTCCATGGCTGCCAGAGTTCCTCGGCGGTTCTGCTGACCTGGCGCCGTCCAACCTGACTATCTGGTCTGGTTCTAAAGCCATCAACGAAGACACCGCGGGTAACTACATCCATTACGGCGTGCGTGAATTCGGTATGACTGCGATTGCCAACGGTATCGCGCTGCACGGCGGTTTCCTGCCGTACACCTCTACCTTCCTGATGTTCGTGGAATACGCACGTAACGCCGTACGTATGGCCGCGCTGATGAAACAGCGCCAGGTGATGGTCTACACCCACGACTCAATCGGTCTGGGCGAAGATGGCCCGACTCACCAGCCTGTAGAACAGCTGGCGTCCCTGCGCGTGACCCCGAACATGAGCACATGGCGTCCATGTGACCAGGTTGAATCCGCAGTGGCGTGGAAATACGCCGTTGAGCGTCACGATGGCCCAACTGCGCTGATCCTGTCCCGTCAGAACCTGGCGCAGCAGGATCGTACCGCTCAGCAGCTGGCAGACGTGGCACGTGGTGCATACGTCCTGAAAGATTGTGACGGTCAGCCGCAGGTTATCTTCATCGCAACCGGTTCTGAAGTTGAACTGGCGGTGGCAGCGTGGGATCAGCTCTCAGCCGAAGGCGTTAAAGCGCGCGTGGTTTCCATGCCGTCTACCGACGCATTCGACAAGCAGGACGCGGCATACCGTGAATCCGTGCTGCCGAAAGCCGTGTCTGCACGCGTGGCTATCGAAGCCGGTATCGCAGATTATTGGTTCAAATATGTGGGTCTGAACGGCGCTATCGTCGGCATGACCTCCTTCGGCGAATCTGCTCCGGCAGAGTTGCTGTTTGAAGAGTTCGGCTTCACCGTGGCGAACGTTGTCGCGAAAGCGAAAGAACTGCTGTAATCACGCCTTAAAACGCGTTCAAAGCCGGGCTTCATGCCCGGTTTTTTTCTGCCCGTTATTCACTCTCACTGCAAATTCACCTGAAATTATTCCATTAAAAATGTGATGTACGTCAGAGAATCTCGTTCTCCATCTGGACAATCATTCCTTTTATTCCGTGTTTCGATTATTCTTGCTGAAGCGTTTCAGTCGATTAAATGTTCGACAAATAATCAATCAGTCGCAGTTTGCGACAGCAAGGATTCCCTTCCAGGTGAGGCTGGATTACGCTCTCAGCCACACATTTCAGGGTAAGTCTTGCAGGAGACCTATGACCGTACGCGTAGCGATTAATGGCTTCGGTCGCATTGGACGTAACGTGGTTCGTGCTTTATATGAATCCGGGCGTCGTGCGGAAATCACCGTGGTGGCAATCAACGAACTGGCTGATGCTGCGGGCATCGCGCATTTGTTGAAATATGACACCAGCCATGGCCGCTTTGCCTGGGATGTTCGCCAGGAACGAGAGCAGCTTTACGTCGGCGATGATGTTATCCGCCTGCTGCACGAGCCGTCGCTTGATGCGCTGCCGTGGCGTGAGCTGGGTGTTGATGTCGTACTCGATTGCACCGGTGTGTTTGGCACCCGAGCCGATGGCGAAATGCATCTGGCGGCGGGGGCAAAGAAAGTGCTCTTTTCACATCCTGGCAGCAATGATCTCGACGCAACGGTCGTTTACGGCGTTAATCATCACGAGTTGCAACGCGAACACCGTCTTGTCTCCAACGCATCCTGCACCACCAACTGCATTATTCCTGTCATCAAATTGCTCGACGATGCCTGGGGTATTGAATCGGGAACGGTCACGACCATCCATTCGGCGATGCACGATCAGCAAGTTATCGATGCGTATCATCCGGACCTGCGTCGTACCCGTGCGGCCAGTCAGTCGATTATTCCAGTTGATACTAAACTGGCTGCTGGCATCACCCGAATTTTCCCGCAGTTTAATGACCGATTTGAAGCCATTGCCGTGCGCGTGCCGACGATTAACGTCACTGCAATCGACCTCAGCGTGACCGTGAAGCATCCGGTAAAAGCGTTTGAAGTCAACCAGTTGCTGCAAAAAGCGGCGCTGGGGGCATTTCATGGTATAGTTGACTATACGGAATTACCGTTGGTCTCAATAGATTTTAACCACGATCCGCACAGTGCCATTGTTGATGGCACGCAGACGCGGGTCAGCGGTGCGCATCTGATCAAAACGCTGGTCTGGTGTGATAATGAATGGGGTTTCGCTAACCGAATGCTCGACACCACGTTAGCGATGGCCAATACAGGTTTCAGGTAAGGCGCTGTGGCGTCTGCAAAACTTTAGAATCAACGAGAGGATTCACCATGTCTGTAATTAAGATGACCGATCTGGATCTGGCTGGTAAACGCGTTTTCATCCGTGCCGATCTGAACGTTCCGGTTAAAGACGGAAAAGTGACCAGCGATGCGCGTATTCGTGCGTCCCTGCCAACCATCGAAATGGCTCTGAAACAGGGCGCTAAAGTGATGGTGACTTCTCACCTGGGTCGTCCGACCGAAGGCGAGTACAACGAAGAATTCTCTCTGCTTCCGGTAGTTAACTACCTGAAAGACAAACTGTCTAACCCAGTTCGCCTGGTAAAAGATTACCTGGACGGCGTTGAAGTTGCTGCCGGTGAACTGGTGGTTCTGGAAAACGTTCGCTTCAACAAAGGCGAGAAGAAAGACGACGAAGCACTGTCCAAGAAATACGCTGCTCTGTGCGACGTATTCGTCATGGACGCATTCGGTACTGCACACCGTGCACAGGCTTCCACCCACGGTATCGGCAAATTTGCTGACGTCGCGTGTGCAGGTCCACTGCTGGCAGCAGAACTGGACGCACTGGGCAAAGCACTGGGTAACCCAGCTCGTCCAATGGTTGCTATCGTTGGTGGTTCTAAAGTTTCCACCAAACTGACCGTTCTGGATTCTCTGTCCAAAATTGCTGACCAGCTGATCGTTGGTGGTGGCATCGCCAACACCTTCGTTGCCGCTCAGGGCCACAACGTGGGCAAATCCCTGTACGAAGCTGACCTGGTAGAAGAAGCAAAACGTCTGCTGACCACTTGCGATATCCCCGTTCCGACTGACGTTCGCGTGGCAACTGAGTTCTCCGAAACTGCACCAGCAACCCTGAAATCTGTTAACGACATCAAAGATGAAGAGCAGATTCTGGACCTGGGCGACGTTTCTGCACAGAAACTGGCTGATATCCTGAAAAATGCCAAAACGATTCTGTGGAACGGTCCGGTTGGCGTGTTCGAATTCCCGAACTTCCGTAAAGGTACTGAAATCGTGGCTAACGCCATCGCGGATAGCGAAGCGTTCTCCATCGCAGGCGGCGGCGATACTCTGGCTGCAATCGACCTGTTCGGTATCTCCGACAAGATCTCCTACATCTCCACTGGCGGTGGCGCATTCCTCGAATTCGTGGAAGGCAAAGTTCTGCCAGCAGTAGCGATGCTCGAAGAGCGCGCTAAGAAGTAATGATTCCGGGCAGGGTTAACCTGCCCGTTGATTTTTTGCCGCCGTAACGCATTCGGTGGCACAAACGTTTTTTCTAAATGCCGACGATACAGGACAAACAATCATGTCTAAGATTTTTGATTTCGTAAAACCAGGTGTTATCACCGGTGATGACGTACAGAAAGTTTTCCAGGTAGCAAAAGAGAACAACTTTGCACTGCCAGCGGTAAACTGTGTGGGTACCGACTCCATCAACGCCGTACTGGAAACTGCTGCAAAAGCTAAAGCACCTGTTATCGTTCAGTTCTCCAACGGCGGCGCTGCGTTCATCGCAGGTAAAGGCGTTAAAACTGACGTTCCTCAGGGCGCTGCTATCCTGGGTGCTATCTCTGGTGCACACCACGTTCACCAGATGGCTGAGCACTACGGTGTTCCAGTTATTCTGCACACTGACCACTGCGCGAAGAAACTGCTGCCGTGGATCGACGGTCTGCTGGACGCGGGCGAAAAACACTTCGCTGCTACCGGTAAACCACTGTTCTCTTCTCACATGATCGACCTGTCCGAAGAGTCTCTGGAAGAGAACATCGAAATCTGCTCCAAATACCTGGCGCGCATGGCCAAAATGGACATGACTCTGGAAATCGAACTGGGCTGCACCGGCGGTGAAGAAGATGGCGTTGATAACAGCCATATGGACGCATCTGCTCTGTACACTCAGCCAGAAGACGTTGACTACGCGTACACCAAACTGAACGCGATTAGCCCACGTTTCACCATCGCTGCTTCCTTCGGTAACGTGCACGGTGTGTACAAGCCAGGCAACGTGGTTCTGACCCCGACTATCCTGCGTGATTCTCAGGAATTCGTGTCCAAGAAACACAACCTGCCGCACAACAGCCTGAACTTCGTCTTCCACGGCGGTTCCGGTTCTTCTGCTCAGGAAATCAAAGACTCCGTAAGCTACGGCGTAATCAAAATGAACATCGATACCGATACCCAGTGGGCAACTTGGGAAGGTATCCTGAACTATTACAAAGAAAACGAAGCTTACCTGCAGGGTCAGCTGGGCAACCCGAAAGGCGACGACCAGCCGAACAAGAAATACTACGATCCACGCGTATGGCTGCGTGCTGCTCAGACCTCTATGATTACTCGTCTGGAGCAGGCATTCAAAGAACTGAACGCGGTTGACGTTCTGTAATTCTTGAACGCTGATTTCTGCCCTAAGCCCGCTATTTAGCGGGCTTTTTTATTGCCTTTTCAACAGGATAATTTTGCTTAATTCTGTGAACTACTTGGCAAAACGGACAATTCTTGTTTACCCTTAACGGACTGCCTGTTTGCAGGTTCGTCGAGTTTTATTCCCCGTTAGGGTCGCTATAAGGATTATCAGATGGAAGATTTGAACGTTGTCGACAGTATAAACCACGCAGGCTCATGGCTGGTGCGCAACCAGGCGCTGCTGCTGAGCTATGCGGTGAATATCGTCGCGGCTATCGCCATTATCGTCATCGGGATGATTATCGCCCGACTGGTTTCGAATGCCGTTAACCGTGTGATGCGCGCGCGTCAGATTGATGCCACTGTGGCTGACTTCCTGTCAGCAATGCTGCGCTATGCGATTATTGCCTTCACCCTGATTGCCGCGCTCGGTCGCGTCGGCGTGCAGACCGCATCGGTTATCGCCGTTCTCGGTGCCGCAGGTTTGGCCGTCGGCTTGGCGCTGCAAGGCTCGCTCTCCAACCTGGCGGCTGGCGTGCTGCTGGTGATGTTCCGTCCGTTCCGTGCGGGTGAATATGTTGATCTCGGCGGCGTGGCCGGTACCGTGCTCAATGTGCAGATTTTCTCCACTACCATGCGCACCATCGACGGCAAAATTGTGGTTATCCCGAACGGCAAAATCATCGCCGGGAACATCATCAACTTCTCCCGCGAACCGGTACGTCGTAACGAATTTATTATTGGCGTGGCGTATGATTCCGATATCGATAAGGTGAAGCAGCTGCTGACCCACATCGTAGAGTCCGATGAACGCATCCTGAAAGATCGTGACATTACCGTGCGGCTGAACGAGTTAGGGCCTTCATCCATTAACTTTGTGGTTCGTGCCTGGAGCAAAAGTGGCGACCTGCAAAACGTTTACTGGGATGTGCTGGAGCAAGTGAAGCGTGACTTCGATGCCAACGGCATCAGCTTCCCGTATCCGCAGATGGACGTGAATTTTAAACGCGTGAAAGAGCAGTCAGAAGCCGCGTAATTGTTGCCTGACGGCGCCGCGCTGGACGGGTCTACGAAATCCGTGGGCCCCTGCAAGCGTCTCGCCGTCGGGCGTTGTCATTTATTGCACCTGTTTGAGCAGGGCCGAAACGGCTTTCAGCGTGGCATCCGCATTCTGCACCCCCTTTGCCTCCTGCTGCGCCACCCAGTCAGCCTGAACGGCCTGATAACGGCTGGCGTGCTGCCAGGTATTCAGCTCCTGCGGCGTTAGCGTCCGAACATGTGCGCCTTGATGACTCATGTTCTGAGTCATCTGTTTCAGGCTGGTGTCCAGCGTCACCCCCAACGTTTTCTCCGTGCGGACAGCAGCCCGGCGAATGGCGGCCTTGTCCTCTTCTGACAGGCTTTTCCAGCGCGTTTTATTCATCACCAGCAGATAAACATGTCCCAGCCACAGGCGCGGCGAAACGCGAACTTCTTTTGCCGCTTGCCAGGCGTGAATGTCATCGCCACTGTCCAGATTAACCAGCAGACCGCTCAGCGTTCCGTTACGCAATGCGTCCGTGATTTGCGCATTCCATGGCATCTTGACGACCTTCGCCCCCGCATTTTCCAGATACGCCTGATGCCAGAAGCTTGCGGTGCGCCAGGTGGTATCTTTCAGATTGTCGTATTTCAGCGAGGGGCGGGTGGAGAAAAACGCCGCAGGGTAGCCGAGGAAAAATTGCAGATTCACCAGGTTATTGGCGGCAAGTTCAGCGGAAAACTGCGGCATATCGCGGAACACGTTATGGAAGAATTTCACCTGCGCGTCACCGTTGTCTGGCCCCAGCGGGAAGCTTTTGAAGATCTGATGCAGCGGTAATTGCTCTGCGGTATATTCCGGCACCACGATGCCCATATCCGCGACTTTCCCTTCGCTGACCGTTTTCAGCGCGTCGTAGCTGACCGCCAGCTCGCCGTTCCAGTGATCTTCCACGCGCAGACGCCCGTGCGATTCCTCAGCGATGGCGGCAAAAAAAACGTCTTTAATCACTTTGGTACGCATGTTGCTGAGCGGCTCGTGATCGGTGTAGCGCAGCACGGTTTCTGCCTGCACCGGCGATATCGAAAAGAGCAGGGCGAGGGCAACGCTTTGCAGCAAAAACGCTTTGAATTTCATGGTCAATCCTTGAACGCGTGAAAGGGAAGGTTACGGGAAAATTGCAAAGTGCAGTATAACTCACGGACGCTGCATGAATATGCAGTTGTGCAATGAGTGTGCGTTATTAGTTATGTTAATAAGGGATAAGTATTATCCATTTCCGCTAATGAAGGTCGCGCGTTATAGTTTCGTCATTAACGAACGTCTGTGAGTAAAACTATCGTGTTATCTTATTATATTCAGGGGCTTGTCCTCGGCGCGGCGATGATCCTTCCTCTTGGGCCGCAGAATGCATTTGTCATGAACCAGGGCATTCGACGCCAGTATCACATCATGATCGCCTTCCTTTGTGCGGTCAGTGATTTGCTGTTGATATGCGCCGGTGTGTTTGGCGGCAGCGCGCTGCTGATGCAATCTCCATGGCTGCTGGCGTTCGTCACCTGGGGCGGCGTGGCGTTCCTGCTATGGTACGGATTTGGCGCGCTGAAAACGGCGATGGGCAGTAACCTGGAATTGGCCAGTGCGGAAGTGATGAAACAGGGCCGCTGGAAGATTATCGCCACCATGCTGGCGGTGACCTGGCTTAATCCGCATGTTTATCTGGACACTTTCGTGGTGCTCGGCAGCCTCGGCGGGCAGTTAGGTGCAGAGCCTAAACGCTGGTTCGCGCTAGGCACCGTGAGCGCGTCTTTCCTGTGGTTCTTTGGTCTGGCACTGCTCGCCGCCTGGCTGGCCCCGCGTTTGCGCACCGCCAAAGCGCAGCGCATCATTAATCTGCTGGTGGGGCTGGTGATGTGGTTTATCGCTTTCCAGCTGGCGAAAGATGGCATCTCACATGTTCACGCCTTGTTCAACTAAGTCTTGTCTTATGGACATTTAATCCTCAGAAGCTAAGCTTGCAGGCATGCGCCCTGTTTTGGGGTCAAGACGTAACAAGGAGGAACGACAGTGAAGTTTAAAGTGATGGCCCTGGCGGCATTAGTAGGATTTGGTGCGATGTCGGTACAGGCAAATGAGTTGCCAGATGGACCGCACATTGTTACCTCCGGCACGGCAAGCGTAGACGCTGCGCCTGATATCGCGACTCTGGCAATTGAAGTCAACGTTGCGGCAAAAGATGCTGCAACGGCGAAGAAACAGGCCGACGATCGCGTAGCCCAGTATCTCGCTTTCCTTGAGAAAAACGATGTCGCTAAAAAAGACATCAGTTCTGCCAACCTCCGTACCCAACCGGATTATGACTATCAGAACGGCAAAAGCATTCTGAAAGGCTACCGTGCGGTGCGTACCGTTGAAGTTACGTTGCGTCAGCTGGATAAGCTGAATTCGCTGCTGGATGGCGCGCTGAAAGCGGGTCTGAATGAAATCCGTTCCGTATCGCTCGGCGTTGCGCAACCGGAAGAGTACAAAGATAAAGCCCGTAAAGCCGCGATTGACGATGCCGTGCATCAAGCAAAAGAGCTGGCTTCCGGCTTTAATGCCAAGCTCGGCCCGGTCTACAGCGTGCGCTATCATGTGTCTAACTATCAGCCGAGCCCAATGGTTCGAATGATGAAGGCCGATGCCGCCGCTGCACCTTCCGCGCAGGAAACCTACGAACAGCCAACTATTCAATTCGACGACCAGGTAGACGTTGTCTTCCAGCTCGAACCGACGCAGGCTGAACCGCAGAAGAAAGCGGAATAAAAAGCTGTAATGCGATAGTAGTGCTATAAATGAAAACGCCGGGGAAACCCGGCGTTTTTGATCAGTCCTGGCGCAGAACTTTGTGTCCGTACTCCAGCAGGGCATCGGTCACCCGACGCATCATGCGGCTTTCCGGCGCAAAGCGGTGCCAGTACAGCATCCGACGCTGGAACAGACCCGGCGTCAGGTTGATAAGCTCACCGCTATCCAGCTCACGCTCAATTTGCAGATGCGGGATCATACAGCAGGTGGTGCCCTGACGTGCCAGCTGCACGAAGGCCTCCGACGAGTTCACGATATGGCACGGAACGCTGCCCGGCGGCAGATCGAAGTTCTGCTGCAAAAATGCCTGGTGCATATCATCGAGATGGTCAAACGCCACCACCGGCGCTTTCAGCAGGGCGGAGCGCGTTACGCCGTTGGGGAAGTAGCGTTGCGCAAATGACTTTGACGCGACGAACAGATAATCGAGCGCCCCGAGCTGATCGACCAGACAGCTCGGCAGCGGTTGTGGCTGGATACTCACCGCGCCCACCACTTCACCGCGACGCAGACGTTCCTGGGTACGCGTTTCATCTTCAACCTGAAGATTCAGGCGGATCGGCGAATCAGACAGCACCGCAGAGAGCGCGGGCAGCAGCCAGGTTGCCAGACTGTCGGCGTTGACCGCCAGTGAAAGCAGCAGCGGCGTGGAGCCGGTTTGCTCATCGCCCAGCCACTCTTCCTCCAGCAGCTCAACCTGACGCAGCAGTGCCAGCAGTTTCTGCCCTTGCTCGGTCGGACGAGGAGGCACGGTTCGCACCAGTAAAGGCTGCCCGAACATATTTTCCAGCTGTTTGATTCGCTGAGAGACGGCGGACTGGGTAATACACAGCTTTTGTGCGGCGCGTTCAAACCCGCGTTCCCGAATAACCGCATCCAATGCCTGTAGTGTTCTGTAGTCCGGACGTTTCATTGCTCTGACTGACTCCTCATCTTGTGTTATCCGCACTATGACATAAATTTATGTTAGATACAGAACCAAATTGGGCACGCAACACCCGGTGTCTGCAAGGACATTTCTGAGGTGAATGATCTATAATGCGCGGCATCCCATCACACCACAGGCAAAAATCATGACGCAGGATGAACTGAAAAAAGCAGTTGGCTGGGCAGCACTTCAATATGTACAACCGGGAACCATCGTCGGTGTTGGCACGGGCTCGACCGCCGCGCACTTTATCGACGCACTGGGTACCATGAAAGGCCAGATTGAAGGTGCCGTTTCCAGCTCGGACGCTTCTACCGAAAAGCTGAAAAGCTTAGGTATTCACGTGTTTGATCTCAACGAAGTGGACAGCCTGGGCGTCTACGTTGATGGTGCTGATGAGATTAACGATCACATGCAGATGATCAAAGGTGGTGGCGCGGCGCTGACCCGCGAGAAAATCATCGCCTCTGTTGCCGACAAGTTTATCTGCATTGCCGATTCCTCCAAGCAGGTGGCTATCCTCGGTCATTTCCCGCTGCCGGTGGAAGTGATCCCGATGGCGCGCAGCGCGGTAGCACGTCAGCTGGTAAAACTGGGCGGCCGTCCGGAATATCGTCAGAACGTGGTGACCGATAACGGTAACGTTATCCTTGATGTGCACGGCCTGGAAATCCTCGATGCGATTGCGCTGGAAAACGCGATTAACGCGATTCCTGGCGTGGTCACCGTCGGCCTGTTCGCCAACCGTGGCGCGGATGTGGCGCTGATTGGTACCGCCGAAGGTGTCAAAACTATCGTGAAATGATCTGACGGGAGCCGCCTGGCTCCCGTAAAAAATTTTCGACAGGCGAAATTCGGTGACTTGTGTCACATTTATCGACTGCATCTGATTAACTCGCTGCCTCAATATACCCATCCAGCATTTTATGCTGCCAATTTCCACTGAATGACATTTCTTCAGCACGCCGACGCAAACGTTCATATTGCTGCAATAGTTTTTTTTGATATGTTGCTGAGGTGGACGTTCGTTCACCACAACAACGATACAAGACAGACAGGGCGGGGAAATGGCTAAGGTATCACTGGAAAAAGACAAGATTAAGTTTCTGCTGGTGGAAGGCGTGCATCAAAAAGCACTCGATAACCTTCGTGCGGCAGGCTACACCAACATTGAATATCACAAAGGCGCGCTCGACGCAGAGCAGCTGAAAGAATCGATCCGTGATGCCCATTTCATCGGCCTGCGCTCCCGTACTCAACTGACTGAAGACATTATTCAGGCGGCGGAGAAACTGGTGGCCATCGGTTGTTTCTGCATCGGTACCAATCAGGTCGATTTGAATGCTGCGGCGAAACGAGGTGTTCCGGTCTTTAACGCACCGTTCTCGAATACCCGTTCCGTGGCGGAACTGGTGATTGGCGAACTGCTGTTACTGCTACGCGGGATCCCAGAAGCGAACGCCAAGGCGCACCGCGGGATCTGGAACAAACTGGCGGCGGGCAGCTTTGAGGCGCGTGGCAAGAAGCTGGGAATTATCGGTTACGGCCATATCGGTACGCAGCTCGGTATTCTGGCGGAATCTCTGGGGATGCACGTCTTCTTCTACGATATCGAAAACAAGCTGCCGCTCGGCAACGCGACGCAGGTACAGCATTTGTCTGACTTGCTGAACATGAGCGATGTGGTGAGCCTGCACGTACCTGAAAATGCCTCCACCAAGAACATGATGGGTGCGGAGCAACTGGCGCTGATGAAGCCGGGTTCATTGCTGATCAACGCGGCACGCGGCACGGTGGTCGATATTCCTGCGCTGTGTGATGCGCTGGCGAGCAAGCATCTGGCCGGGGCGGCAATCGACGTGTTCCCGACAGAACCTGCGACCAACACCGATCCGTTTATGTCGCCGCTGTGCGAGTTCGACAACGTGATCCTGACGCCGCACATAGGTGGTTCTACTCAGGAAGCACAAGAGAACATCGGTCTGGAAGTGGCGGGCAAGCTGGCTAAATACTCCGACAACGGTTCTACGCTTTCAGCGGTTAACTTCCCTGAAGTGTCGCTGCCGCTGCACGGTGGTCGTCGTCTGCTGCACATCCACGAAAACCGTCCGGGCGTGCTGACGGCAATCAACCAGATTTTTGCTGAACAGAGTGTGAACATTGCCGCGCAGTATCTGCAAACCACGCCGCAGATGGGCTATGTGGTGATTGATATTGAAGCGGAAGAAGATGTCGCGGAGAAAGCGCTGCAAAGTATGAAGGCGATTCCGGGGACGATTCGCGCGCGTCTGCTTTACTGATTCGCGGTTTCTGCCCGGCGGCGCAATTTACCGGTTTGTAGGCCCGGCAAGCAACGCGCCGCCGGGCAAAGATCTACCTCAACTCCCACACTTTTGATGGTGTCACCACCGCGGGCAGCGGAATATCCCACTTCTCTGTTGGTAGCATATCCACCTGCTGACAATCATGTGCGTAACCGACCGGCTGAAGGCCGTACTGCTGCCAGTTTTGCAGCGTCCTGTCGTAAAACCCACCGCCCATACCGAGTCGTTGGCCCTGCGCGTCAAACGCGACCAGCGGCGTAATCAGCACATCCAGTTCACTGAGCGGTAGCACGTCGCGCACGTCCAGCTTCGGCTCCTGGATTTTCAGCCGGTTCACAACCAGTTCGGAATGGGGATGGTAATAAAGGAACAACAGATTTCCAGGGCTGAACGGATGCAGAACCGGCAGATACACTTTCTTGCCGCTGAGCCAGAGCTGCTCAATGAGCGGGCGGGTATCGAGTTCGCCGTCGAAAGAGAGAAACAGCGCTACGGTCTGGCCCATCATCACCGGCGGATACGCCATCATGCGATAAGCAGCCTGTTCGGCAAAATGCTGTTGTTGGTCTGGAGTCAGTGCGCGTCTGCGCTGCCGGATAATCTGGCGGATGTCTTGTCTTGCTGAGGGGATTTCAGGCACGAGTGTCATGGTAGAAACAGAAGGTAGGGAATCTCCGAGATGCCGCCGCAGGCTGTAACCCTTGAACCCTTGGTTCAAGGTGAATATGTCGTCACAGTCTTAAGGCTTCTCGGACGAACCGAGCATGCTCACCAACCGTGGAGCGCCACATTCTTGTGGTATGAAATATCGGCTCAGGGGACTGGCCCGCTTGCGAACATCTCAGAGAAATTTTGTTCTTCAGGGTCACTCTACCATAGTAAACCATGAAGTGTTATTCAAACTTTGGACCCGTTTTTTCGGTTGTGCGACCTTGATCAAGAAGTGCCTGTTCAATGGTCTGTTGCAGCATTCGAATACGTGTTTCCATGCTGGCAGCGTAGTCACGGGTCTTCGCTCTTTCCTGCGTCAGCTCGTAGCTGATGTTCAGGGCGGCGATGAAGACCAGCTGCTCAGTATTTGTGACTCTAGTGCGTTCTTTTAGATCTTGCAACCGCTGATTCAGATCGTCCGCGGCCTGATTAAGGGCATCCCTTTGTTCAGGCGGGCAATTCACTCGCAGTGAACGGCCAAAAATTTGGATATCGACGGGTTCTGCAGACATGCCACCTTCCTGCTGATTGACTGCGCAACCTTCACAGCCCGCACCGGGGCCCGCGAAGGGGCGACACTATAGCTACCCCAGTGTGAACATACAAGCCCTTTTCTGGTTCACCAGGGTCCAAAGTGGTAGCATAACATGAAACTTCCCCCCAACGACGACGAATGCGCATGTCTATACAGAACGAAATGCCTGGTTACAACGATGTGAACCAGTTACTTACCCAACAGGGTGTAGGTTTAACGCCTGCCGAAATGCACGGGCTGATTAGCGGCATGCTGTGTGGCGGCAACAAAGACAGTAGCTGGCTGCCGCTGGTGCATGACCTGACCAACGAAGGCATGGCTTTCGGCCACGAACTGGCCGAGGTGCTGCGTAAGGTCCACGCCGTCACCAGCGATGCGCTGGAAGACGAAGGTTTCCAGTTCCAGCTGTACATCCCTGATGGCGATGACATCAGCGTCTTTGTGCGTGCCGATGCGCTATCTGGCTGGGTCAATCACTTCCTGCTCGGCCTGGGTGTGACCCAGCCGAAGCTTGAGAAAGTGAAAGGCGAAACCGGTGAAGCCATCGACGATCTGCGTAACATAGCCCAACTGGGTTATGAAGAAGACGAAGATCAGGAAGAGCTCGAGATGTCGCTCGAAGAAATCGTCGAGTACGTTCGTGTTGCCGCTTTGCTGTGCCACGATACCTTCACGCATCAACAGCCGACCGCGCCAGAAGTTCGCAAACCGACCTTACACTAATAATAAGAATGTTCAGGAGGGTGTCATGACTCAGCAAGAGTACCTTCAGCGTCGGCAAAAACTGCTGGCGCAGATGCCATCAGGCAGCGCGGCATTAATTTTTGCCGCACCGGAAGCCATACGCAGCGCCGACACGGAATACCCGTATCGCCAAAGCAGTGATTTCAGCTACTTCACCGGCTTTAACGAGCCAGAAGCGGTGCTGGTGCTGATTAAAAGTGATGACACCCATAACCACAGCGTTCTGTTTAATCGCGTTCGCGACCTGACCGCCGAAATCTGGTTTGGTCGCCGACTGGGCCAGGACGCTGCGCCTGAAAAACTGGGCGTGGATCGTGCGCTGGCGTTCAGCGAAATCGACGAGCAGCTGTATCAGTTGCTGAACGGTCTGGACGCGGTGTATCACGCGCAAGGCGAATACGCTTATGCCGACAGCATCGTGTTCAACGCGCTGGATAAGCTGCGCAAAGGCTCGCGCCAGAATCTGAAAGCGCCAGCGGCAATGGTCGACTGGCGTCCGTTGGTGCACGAAATGCGCCTGTTCAAATCTGCGGAAGAAATTGACGTAATGCGCCGGGCCGGGGAAATCACCGCGCTGGGGCACACTCGCGCCATGCAAACCTGCCGTCCGGGCATGTTTGAGTATCAGCTCGAAGGTGAAATTCATCATGAATTTACCCGCCACGGCGCGCGCTACCCGTCCTACAACACCATCGTTGGCGGCGGCGAAAACGGCTGCATTCTGCATTACACCGAAAACGAATCTGAACTGCGCGACGGCGATGTCGTGCTGATCGACGCGGGCTGCGAATATCGTGGCTACGCCGGCGACATCACCCGCACGTTCCCGGTGAACGGAAAATTCACCCCGGCACAGCGTGAAATCTACGACATCGTGCTCGAATCGCTGGAAACGGCCCTGAAACTTTATCGCCCAGGAACGACCATCCAGGACGTCACCGGCGAAGTCGTGCGCGTGATGGTCAGCGGATTGGTCTCGCTCGGCATCCTCAATGGGGAAGTTGACCCGCTGATTGCCGACAATGCGCACCGCAAATTCTTCATGCATGGCCTCAGCCACTGGCTGGGCCTGGACGTTCACGATGTCGGCGAATACGGCGCGGATCGTTCCCGCGTGCTCGAGCCGGGCATGGTGCTGACCGTTGAACCCGGCCTGTATATCGCCCCGGACGCCGACGTGCCGGAGCAATACCGCGGCATCGGCATCCGTATTGAAGATGACATTGTGATAACTGAAAACGGCAATGAGAATCTGACCGCCAGCGTGGTAAAACGCGCGGACGATATCGAAGCCCTGATGGCGGCGCACGCCCAATGAGCGTGATTATCGTAGGCGGCGGCATGACCGGCGCAACGCTGGCGCTGGCGATTTCGCATCTCAGCGCGGGCAAATTGCCGGTACATTTAGTGGAAGCCGTCGCACCGGATTCCCAGGCGCATCCGGGCTTTGATGCTCGCGCTATCGCCCTGGCCGCAGGCACTTGTCAGCAACTGGCCCGCGTAGGTATCTGGCAGGCGCTGCGGGAATGCGCCACGGCTATTCGTACCGTTCACGTCAGCGATCGCGGTCATGCTGGTTTCGTGACGCTGGATGCCGACGATTACAGCCTGCCTGCGCTAGGGCAGGTGGTCGAACTGCACGATGTCGGCCAGCGTCTTTTTGCGTTATTACGTAAAGCGCCAGGCGTAACGTTACATTGTCCGGCGCGGGTCGACAGTTTTACCCGCAGCCAGGACAGCGTCGATGTGGTGCTCGATAACGGCGTTACACTCACCGGGAAACTGCTGGTTGCCGCAGATGGCTCGCGTTCAGCGCTCGGCGAACAGTGCGGGATTGCCTGGGAGCAACAGCCTTACGAACAGCTGGCGGTGATCGCCAACGTGACCACTGCCGTGCCACACGACGGCCGCGCGTTTGAGCGTTTTACCGAACATGGCCCGCTGGCGATGTTACCGATGTCAGACGGACGCTGTTCGCTGGTGTGGTGCCATCCGCTGGAGAACCGTGATGAGGTTCTGAGTTGGTCTGATGCTCGCTTCTGCCAGGAACTACAGCAGGCGTTTGGCTGGCGACTCGGGCGCATTACCCACAGCGGCAGCCGCAATGCCTATCCACTTTCCCTGACCACTGCCAGCCGGGCGATATCGCACCGCATGGCGTTAGTTGGCAACGCGGCGCAAACATTGCACCCGATCGCCGGACAGGGATTTAACCTTGGGCTACGCGACGTTATCTCGCTGGCAGAAATGCTCGCGCAGGCGAACGATCCGGGCGACTATGCGCTGTTAAGCCGCTATCAACAGCGCCGCGCTGACGATAAAAGTGCGACGGTCGGCGTGACCGACGGTCTGGTCTATCTGTTCGCCAATCGCTGGGCACCGCTGGTGGCCGGACGAAACGTCGGGCTGATGGCGATGGAATTATTCACTCCGGCGCGCGATGCGCTGGCGCAGCGTACCCTGGGTCAGGTAGCGAGATAAGGAACAACAACGTGCAAAATGTAGATATCGCTATCGTCGGTGGTGGAATGGTCGGCCTCGCCGTGGCCTGCGGATTGCAGGGCAGTGGACTGCGCGTGGCGGTCATTGAACAACATCAGCCCCAGCCCGTGGTGGCTGATTCCGCTCCGCAGCTTCGTGTTTCCGCCATTAACGCCGCCAGTGAAAAACTGCTCTCGCGTCTCGATGTCTGGAATGACATTGTGGCCGAGCGCGCCAGCCGCTATCACGGTATGGAAGTGTGGGATAAAGACAGCTTCGGGCGTATCGCGTTTGATGATGCCAGCCTCGGCTACAGCCATTTGGGGCACATCATTGAAAATGGCGTGATCCACCATGCGCTGTGGAAAAAAGCGGAGCGCTGTAACGACGTTACGCTGATGGCGCCCGCCGAACTGGCGCAGGTGGCCTGGGGCGAAAACGAGGCGTTTCTGACGCTGAAAGACGGCAACATGCTGACCGCACGTCTGGTGATTGGCGCCGATGGCGCGAACTCCTGGCTGCGTGGTAAAGCGGATATTCCGCTGACCTCCTGGGATTATCGCCATCACGCGCTGGTAGCGACCATTCGTACCGCTGAACCGCATCAGGCGGTGGCGCGTCAGGCGTTTCATGGCGAAGGCATTCTGGCGTTTCTGCCCTTAAGCGACCCACATCTGTGCTCCATCGTCTGGTCGTTATCGCCTGACGAAGCCGCGAAGATGCAGCAAGCCGACGACGCGACATTCAACCAGGCGCTGAACGTGGCCTTTGATAACCGTCTGGGCCTGTGTGAAGTGGCCAGCGAGCGGGCGGTATTCCCGCTCACCGGGCGCTATGCTCGCCAGTTTGCCGCGCATCGTCTGGCGCTGGTGGGGGATGCGGCGCATACCATTCATCCGCTAGCCGGGCAGGGCGTAAACCTCGGCTTTATGGATGCCGCAGAACTGATCGAAGAAATTCGCCGTCTGCACGCGCAGGGTAAAGATTTCGGCCAGCACTTCTATCTGCGTCGCTACGAGCGTAGCCGCAAGCACAGTGCCGCATTAATGCTGGCGGGTATGCAGGGCTTCCGCGAACTGTTTGCCGGGGTCAATCCGGCGAAGAAACTGTTCCGCGATATCGGCCTGAAACTGGCCGACACGCTGCCGGGGGTAAAACCTCAACTTATTCGTCAGGCGATGGGCCTGAACGATCTTCCTGGCTGGTTGCGTTAAGTCGATCACACTTCCTCACCCGGCAGTCCTGCCGGGTGTGTTTTCCTCGTTTGAAATAATCTAATCCCACTGCCTTTTTCGCATTAGTTTTATTAATGTAGCAAGAATTCCCTTACGAAAATTCCGCCCAATTTCCCGCATGAAATATCATTTATCACCAAATCCAGAACGACAATGTTAATTTTATGTGGCATTAGTCGCAGAAACCCAGTCGATCGTTCTGTAGAGTTTTTCGCACATTTTGGTCATAAGCTAATCTGATGGATTGCTTTGCCTTATGGTTTACCGCAGTTTTCGGTGGTAACGTCAGACGAAAGAGAACGTTTGCGTCGGTGCCCTGAGCGGTATCGGCGCTGGGCTTTGTAGCGACTTCTGAGTCCGCAAAGCACCTGTAGCCCCGCTTATTCAATGAGGACAAGATGGCTCAACAGACGCCTTTGTATGAACAACACACGCTGTGTGGCGCACGCATGGTGGACTTCCATGGCTGGATGATGCCGCTGCATTATGGCTCGCAGATTGACGAGCACCATGCGGTACGCACCAGCGCCGGAATGTTCGATGTCTCGCACATGACCATCGTCGACCTGCGCGGCAGCCGCACTCGCGAATTCCTGCGCTATCTGCTGGCTAACGACGTTGCCAAGCTGACCAAGCCCGGCAAAGCGCTCTACACCGGCATGCTCAACGCCTCCGCCGGGGTCATTGATGACCTGATTGTTTATTTCCTCACCGAAGATTATTTCCGCCTCGTCGTCAACTCCGCCACCCGTGAAAAAGACCTTGCCTGGATTAGCCAACACGCTGAACCGTACGGCATCGACATCACCGTGCGTGACGATCTGTCGCTGATTGCGGTGCAGGGCCCGGACGCGCAGGCCAAAGCTGCCAGCTTGTTCAACGATGAACAGCGCAGTGCGGTGGAAGGCATGAAGCCGTTCTTCGGCGTGCAGGCAGGTGACCTGTTTGTGGCGACCACTGGCTACACCGGCGAAGCGGGCTATGAAATTGCGCTGCCGAATGAGAAAGCGGCAGACTTCTGGCATGCGCTGGTCGAAACCGGCGTCAAGCCTTGCGGGCTGGGTGCGCGTGACACGCTGCGTCTGGAAGCGGGGATGAATCTGTACGGTCAGGAGATGGACGAAGGTGTTTCTCCGCTGGCGGCCAACATGGGCTGGACCATTGCCTGGGAACCTGCTGACCGTGACTTCATCGGCCGCGAAGCGCTGGAAGCTCAGCGTGAGCATGGTACTGAACAATTAGTGGGGCTGGTGATGACCGAGAAAGGCGTACTGCGTGGCGAACTGCCGGTGCGCTTTACCGATGCTCAGGGGAATCAACGCGAAGGCGTGATAACCAGCGGCACGTTCTCGCCAACGCTGGGTTACAGCATTGCGCTGGCTCGCGTGCCTGCGGGCATCGGTGAAACGGCGGTGGTTCAAATCCGTAACCGCGAAATGCCCGTCACCGTCACTAAACCTGTATTTGTACGCGCCGGCAAAGCCGTCGTGTAATCGATTATTTTTTCTGGAGAAATTTTAATGAGCAATGTACCTGCAGAACTGAAATACAGCAAAGAACACGAATGGCTGCGTAAAGAAGCCGATGGCTCTTACACCGTAGGCATCACCGAGCACGCACAGGAACTGCTGGGCGACATGGTCTTTGTCGACCTGCCAGAAGTCGGTAAAACCGTTGACGCTGGCGATGACTGTGCGGTAGCGGAATCCGTAAAAGCGGCATCTGACATCTATGCACCTATCAGCGGTGAAATCGTGGCCGTCAACGACACGCTGAGCGATTCCCCAGAGTTGGTTAACAGTGAGCCGTATACTGGCGGCTGGATCTTCAAAATCAAAGCCAGCGACGAAGCGCAAGTTGCCGCTTTGCTGGATGCCTCCGCGTACGAAGCGCTGTTAGACGACTAAAAATGTGCCGGATGGCACTACGTTTATCCGGCCTACGGTTGGAAGTGTAGGCCCGGTAAGCGACAGCGCCACCGGGCATGTTAGTTAAGACATTACCGATTCACTGCACGTTTCAGGAACCATCGCTCATGACACAGACCTTAAGCCAGCTTGAACACCGCGGCGCATTCATCGATCGCCATATTGGCCCGGATGCGCAGCAGCAACAGGAAATGCTGAATACCGTTGGCGCAGAGTCGTTAGACGCGCTGACCGGCCAGATTGTGCCGCAGGATATTCAGCTCGCGACGCCACCGCAGGTCGGTGATGCGACCACCGAATTCGCCGCACTGGCCGAACTGAAAGGCATCGCCAGCCGCAACAAGCGCTTTAAGTCTTACATTGGCATGGGCTACACCGCCGTGCAGCTGCCGCCGGTTATTCAGCGCAACATGCTGGAAAATCCGGGCTGGTACACCGCCTACACGCCGTATCAGCCGGAAGTTTCACAGGGCCGCCTGGAAGCGCTGCTGAACTTCCAGACCGTCACCCTCGACCTGACCGGGCTGGATATCGCCTCTGCGTCACTGCTCGACGAAGCGACCGCCGCGGCAGAAGCCATGGCGATGGCGAAACGCGTTAGCAAACTGAAAAACGCCAACCGCTTCTTCGTGGCTGCCGATATTCATCCCCAGACTCTGGACGTGGTACGCACCCGTGCAGAAACCTTTGGTTTTGAAGTGATTGTCGACGACGCTGAAAAAGCGATCGACCATCAGGATGTATTCGGCGTACTGTTGCAGCAGGTCGGCACCACCGGTGAAGTGCATGATTACAGCCCGCTGATTAACGAGCTGAAAGCACGCAAAGTGATCGTCAGCGTTGCCGCCGATTTTATGGCGCTGGTTCTGCTGACCGCACCGGGCAAACAGGGCGCCGATATCGTGTTTGGCTCCGCTCAGCGCTTCGGCGTGCCGATGGGCTACGGTGGTCCACACGCCGCCTTCTTCGCTGCAAAAGATGAATTCAAACGCTCCATGCCAGGCCGTATTATCGGCGTATCCAAAGACGCTGCCGGTAACACCGCGCTGCGCATGGCGATGCAGACCCGCGAGCAGCATATCCGCCGCGAGAAAGCGAACTCCAACATCTGTACCTCTCAGGTGCTGCTGGCCAACATCGCCAGTCTGTACGCCGTGTTCCACGGTCCGGCGGGTCTGAAGCGTATTGCCGGGCGTATTCACCGCCTGACCGATATCCTGGCGACCGGCCTGCAACAGAAAGGCCTGAAGCTACGTCACGAACACTTCTTCGACACCCTGTGCGTGGAAGTGGCCGATAAAGCCGCCGTACTGGCACGTGCAGAAGCCGCAGAAATCAACCTGCGCAGCGACATTCATCACGCGGTCGGCATTACGCTGGATGAAACCACCACTCGCGAAGACGTGCTGGCGCTACTGACTGTTATCGCGGGTGACGATCACGGCCTGAACATCGACAGCCTGGATAAAGACGTGGCGCACGACAGCCGCTCTATTCCGCAGGCGATGCTGCGTGAAGACGAAATCCTGACCCATCCGGTGTTCAACCGCTACCACAGCGAAACCGAGATGATGCGCTACATGCACTCGCTGGAGCGTAAAGATCTGGCGCTGAATCAGGCGATGATCCCGCTGGGATCCTGCACCATGAAACTCAACGCTGCCGCGGAAATGATCCCAATCACCTGGCCGGAGTTTGCTGAACTGCACCCGTTCTGCCCGGCGGATCAGGCTGAAGGCTATCATCAGATGATCAACCAGTTGTCCGACTGGCTGGTGAAACTGACCGGCTACGACGCACTGTGCATGCAGCCGAATTCCGGCGCACAGGGTGAATACGCGGGCCTGCTGGCGATTCGTCATTATCACGAAAGCCGCAACGACGGGCATCGCGATATCTGTCTGATCCCAAGTTCTGCCCACGGCACCAACCCGGCGTCCGCACAAATGGCGGGCATGCAGGTGGTGGTCGTGGCCTGTGACAAACAGGGCAACATCGACCTGGCTGATCTGCGTGAGAAGGCGGCGCAGGCGGGCGAAAACCTCTCCTGCATCATGGTGACTTACCCGTCGACGCACGGCGTGTACGAAGAAACTATCCGCGAAGTGTGCGAGATCGTGCATCAGTTTGGCGGTCAGGTTTACCTCGACGGCGCAAACATGAACGCCCAGGTAGGCATCACCTCGCCAGGCTTTATCGGCGCGGACGTATCGCACCTCAACCTGCACAAAACCTTCTGCATCCCGCACGGCGGCGGCGGCCCAGGCATGGGTCCGATTGGCGTGAAAGCGCATCTGGCACCGTTCGTGCCGGGTCACAGCGTGGTGCAAATCGAAGGCATGCTGACCCGTCAGGGCGCAGTTTCCGCGGCACCGTTCGGCAGCGCATCGATTCTGCCAATCAGCTGGATGTACATTCGCATGATGGGTGCGCAAGGTCTGAAGCAGGCGAGCCAGGTGGCGATTCTTAACGCCAACTACATTGCGACCCGCCTGCAAGATGCGTATCCGGTGCTGTATACCGGCCGCGATGGTCGTGTGGCGCATGAATGTATCCTCGACATCCGTCCGCTGAAAGAAGAGACCGGCATCAGCGAGCTGGATATTGCTAAACGTCTGATCGACTATGGTTTCCACGCACCGACCATGTCCTTCCCGGTAGCGGGCACGCTGATGGTTGAGCCAACGGAATCAGAAAGCAAAGTGGAAATCGACCGCTTCGTCGATGCGATGCTGGCTATCCGCAATGAAATCAGCCGCGTACAGCAGGGCGAATGGCCGCTGGAAGATAACCCACTGGTGAACGCGCCGCACACTCAGAACGAGCTTGTGGCAGAGTGGAACCACGGTTACAGCCGCGAAGTGGCCGTCTTCCCGGCAGGCATGGCGAACAAGTACTGGCCAACCGTGAAACGTCTGGATGACGTATACGGCGACCGCAACCTGTTCTGCTCGTGTGTACCGATGAGCGAATATCAGTAATTGGCTGAACACACTCTTGTTTAAGGGCGCTTCGGCGCCCTTTCTTTTGGGAGAACAACATGGGTATTGCACTGGTCACTGGCGCCAGCCGGGGAATTGGTAAAGCGACAGCGTTACAGCTGGCGCAGGAAGGCTACACCGTGGCGGTGAATTATCACCATAACGTTAATGCCGCCACGCAGGTGGTGAACGAGATCATCGAAAACGGCGGGAAAGCATTCGCCGTGCGAGCAGATATCAGCGATGAAGCGCAGGTGATGACGCTGTTTGAGGCGCTCGACAGAGAAGGTGAGCCGTTGACGGCGCTGGTAAATAACGCCGGGATTTTGTTTCAGCAAAGCACCATCGAAAACCTGACCGCCGAGCGAATTAATCATGTGCTAGGGACCAACGTCACCGGGTACTTCCTTTGCAGCCGCGAAGCGGTGAAGCGCATGTCGCATAAGCATGGTGGAAAGGGCGGGGCGATCGTCAACGTCTCGTCGGCGGCTGCGCGATTGGGCGGACCGTTCGAATATATTGATTACGCGGCGTCCAAAGGAGCGGTTGATACGCTCACCACCGGGCTGGCGCTGGAAGTGGCGGCGCAAGGCATTCGCGTGAACGGTGTGCGTCCAGGGCTGATTTATACCGAGATGCATGCCTCCGGCGGCGAGCCAGGGCGTGTTGATCGCGTGAAATCCGCATTGCCGATGCAGCGCGGTGGTCAGCCCGAAGAAGTGGCCCAGGCGATTGTCTGGCTGCTGAGCGACAAAGCATCGTATGTGACCGGGAGTTTTATGGATATCGCGGGCGGGAGATAGCGTTGGATCTCTCCCGGCGACGCCTTGCTTGCCAGGCCTACATTCCCAGTAGGCCCGGTCAGCGAAGCGCCACCGGGCAAGGAAAGATGCAATTACAGATTCTCGCCGTTGCTCGCAATCACTTCTTTGTACCAGTTAAAGCTCTTCTTACGCGAACGTGCCATATCGCCGGTACCGTCATCATGCTTGTTCACATAGATGAAGCCGTAGCGTTTGCTGTACTGGCCGGTGGTGAAGGAGACGCAATCAATACAGCCCCACGGGGTGTAGCCCATCAGGTCCACGCCGTCGTGCGTCACCGCTTTCATCATCTCTTCCACGTGCGCCCGCAGATAATCAATGCGGTAATCATCATTAATGCTGCCGTCTTCCTCGACGTTGTCATACGCGCCAAAACCGTTTTCAACGATGAACAGCGGCTTCTGATAACGCTCGTACAGCTCGCACATCGCGTAACGCAGGCCAACCGGGTCAATCTGCCAGCCCCAATCGGAAGCTTTCACATGCGGGTTCGGTACGCTGCCTTCGAAGCCGGAAATCGCATCGCCGCTGCCGCCTTCTGCTTTCACCGCGTTGGTCATGTAGTAGCTGAAACCGAGGTACGCGCAGGTGCCATCGCGCAGGATCTCCGCATCGCCGTCTTCCATGGCGATGTTAAATCCACGACGTTCCCATTCATTGAGAACATAGGTCGGGTAATAGCCGCGCAGCTGCACGTCGGTAAAGACGTAGCGTTCACGCATCGATTCCTGGGCAAACATCATGTCTTCCGGCTTACAGGAGAACGGATACAGTGGCACCATCGCCAGCATGCAACCTACCTGCATTTCCGGGTTAATTTCACGCGCCGCTTTAACCGCCAGCGCGCTGGCAACGAACTGGTGATGCAACACCTGATACATCACTTCTTCCGGGTTGTCGTGCTCGGTGTACACCACGCCGGAGCAGCAATAGCCGAACAGCGGCGCACGCCAGTTACGCTGGTTATTGATTTCGTTGAAGGTCATCCAGTATTTGACCTTGCTCTTATAGCGCTCGAACACCACTTCGGAAAAACGCACAAAGAAATCAACCACTTTACGGTTAGTCCAGCCGCCGTATTCCTGCACCAGATGCAGCGGCATCTCGAAGTGGGAAAGGGTGATTACCGGTTCGATGTTGTATTTGAGCAACTCGTCGAACATGTCGTCGTAGAATTTCAGCCCTTCTTCATTCGGCTGAGTCTCGTCACCTTTCGGGAAGATTCGGGTCCAGGCAATTGAGGTGCGGAAACATTTGAAGCCCATTTCAGCGAACAGCTTAATGTCTTCTTTGTAGTGGTCATAGAATTCGACGGCTTCGTGGTTCGGGTAGTATTTACCCGGCTCAACCTGGTCGGTAATCTCGCGTGGCACGCCGTGTGCGCCGCCGGTCAGCACGTCGCAAATGCTCGGGCCTTTGCCGCCTTTGTTCCAGCCGCCTTCAACCTGGTGTGCCGCTACTGCGCCACCCCATAAAAAGTCTTTAGGTAAGGTTAATTTTTTCATCGTTGTCATTCCCATGATATTGCATCTTGAGAATGAGTCTAACAAAGGGGAGTTAAATGTCACGATATAACAAATTCAGCGTTTGGTAATTTGTTACATCCAAAAAACAGGGCGTTTTTTTATGCCAATTTTTTCGCCAGTTTACGTCCAAGCGTTTCAAGAATATAAATAACCGGTATTTGCGTTGTAATATCGTAGACGCCACCAATGCGGATCGGCGATATATGCCAAGAGAGATTAAAGTCGGCAAGCTTCGCCAGCCGTGAGTGCTCGTGGCTGGTGATTGAGAGCACCTTACAGCGGTGCAGGCTGAACTGGCCCGCGAAGCGGAGGATTTCTTCGGTTTCGCCGGAAACGGAAAGCACAATCGCCAGCGCATTTTTGGCCATATCATTGGTGACCGGGAAATAAGGGTCGTCGATATGATTACTGAATTTCCCGACGTTAGAGAAAAAGCGTGCGCCATATTTGGCTAATGCGCCAGACGTTCCCGCGCCAACAAATATAATACGTTCAGACGCCAGAATAATATCCACGGCTTCATCAATGAGTTTATCAAAGTCTTCATTATTGACGCTTTTGAAAAAACTGATAATTTCACTGGCAGCAAACTGACTTTGCTGCGGTTCGTCTTGTTCCAGGTACAGTTTAAAACGCACCCGAAATTCGGAATAGCCTTCGCAGTTCAGTTTACGGCAGAAGCGCAGCACGGTCGTCGTGGAGACGCCTGCCACATCGGCCAGTTCGCGAATCGTCATATACATGACTTTGTCACGATTTTTAATGACATACTGATAGACCATCATCTCAAGATTGTTGAGACTTGCGATGGCGGCGTGGGAGAAAAGACTCACGTTGGCAGGCACTCATCCGGCAAATTCAATACAGGAATCATAACATGGCCCCGAACGACATCACTTTTTTTCAACGCTTTCAGGAAGACATTCTGGCCGGGCGTAAGACCATCACCATCCGGGACGCCAGCGAATCACACTTCAAGACCGGCGACGTCCTGCGCGTAGGGCGTTTTGAAGATGACGGCTATTTTTGCACAATCAAAGTGACTGCCACCTCGGAAGTGACTCTCGATTCTTTGACTGAACAACATGCCCAGCAGGAAAACATGACGCTGCCTGAGCTGAAAGCGGTGATTGCGGAAATCTATCCCGATCAGCAGCAGTTTCATGTCATTGAATTTCAGTGTGTTTGATTTTTAGGAAACATCTGTGCGGTGAAAATAGCGTTTAACTTAATGATTTTTAATGTGTTGTTTAATGGTGCCTTTTTATTTTAGCTAACATGTGTTCACTGGAATCATTCTCAGATAGGCTAGTGATGCGTTAACGTATTTTTATCCTCTCGGAGTGCAACATGGTTAGCAAACCATTAATTACGCAGGGTTATTCACTGGCGGAGGAAATCGCCAATAGCATCAGCCACGGAATCGGATTGGTGTTCGGGATTGTCGGTCTGGTGTTGTTGCTGATGCAGGCCGCGGATGCCAACGCCAGCGCAACAGCGATTGCCAGCTACAGTCTTTATGGCGGCAGCATGATCCTGCTGTTTCTCGCGTCCACTCTGTATCACGCCGTCCCGCATCAGCGCGCCAAGCTCTGGCTGAAGAAACTCGACCACTGCGCAATTTATCTGTTGATTGCCGGAACTTACACGCCGTTTCTGCTGGTGGGGCTGGATTCAGGGCTAGCGCGCGGATTAATGGTTGTTATCTGGAGCCTGGCGCTGCTCGGCATTCTGTTCAAACTGACCATCGCGCACCGCTTTAAGGTGCTGTCGCTGGTGACTTATCTGCTGATGGGCTGGCTGTCGGTGATAGTGGTGTACCAACTGGCGATGAAGCTTTCGATGGGCGGCGTAGCGCTGCTGGCGGCGGGCGGGGTGGTTTATACCCTGGGGGTGATTTTCTACGTCTGCAAGCGCATTCCCTACAATCACGCCATCTGGCATGGCTTTGTCCTTGGGGGCAGCGTCTGCCATTTTCTGGCAATTTATCTCTACGTCGGGAAAGTGTGAACCGGAAACAGGCGAAAAAAAACCTGATCGTCAGCCGTATACGGACTTACGATCAGGCGGTCAATGACCATTAACAACACCAGGGGATAATGCCCGCCGCCGTGCGGCCGAGGGCATCATTTCGAACCTTCCGCCTGCGGACAGGCAAAAGGATTAATTCAGTCGATACGCCAGATGCTCAAGCTCAACTTCTGGCTGCTCGCTCAGCGAACTGAGTACATAATCCAGAGCGTTGTGCATGCCCCAAACATCGATATAGTCGTAGCGTTCTTCCGCTGCCAGTTTCTGCGCATGCAGTTCACGTAGACGGGCATAGTCGTACCATTGGCGCACGCTGCCGTAACGATGGTGCCAGTCGTGACACACCAGCGAGCCCTGCACAAACAGCATCCGACACGGCAGATGGAAGAACAGATGCATTGCCGTCCACTTGCTCCAGCTGCCCCAGTACTTCACGCTAAAATTCGGTGGGCATTTCGACCCGCAAAAACGCGCCAGACAGTTGTTGATATGGCTGTCGCGAACCGATTCACCCTCTTTGCGCACTCGCCACACGTGCTCCGTCAGCAAGTGAATAAGCGATGCCATCTGGTAGAGCACCACGAACGGCAGGACCAGAATCAGCACCATGGCATGCGCGCCCAGGAAATAGCTCAACGTACCGAGGGCTGCAAACCACGCCAGCGTCATCATCAGACGATAAACCGGTACGCCGACGAGGTTTGATTTCAGGCGGCCGTAGAAAAACACCAGATGGAATTTGGGGCTCAACAGTGTCAGCACCAGCCGGGCATACATCGCCGCTTTGGTTTTCCCGGGCGTAAAGCCAAGCTGATAAATCGCGGCCAGGTCTTTATCGTCAAAGGTCGAGAATTCGCGGCCGTGATGCTCATAAACATGAAACTGACGATAAGATTCATACGGCTGCACAATAAACAGTGTGGATAAGATCTCGCACAGAACCTTATTCACCTTCTGTGATTTATAGAGATGCCCGTGTACGCCGTGATGAATAATGGTTGCCACGATATAGCGCGCCCCGGATGTCGAAAAGAGCGCGCCCAGCAGCCAGCACAAAACCTGTAAAGCAGCATGCTCAATCTTCATCACCGATAAGGTGGTCAGCGCGACACCAATCACCACCCAACTCAGCGACCACATCACCCTTTCTGTCGAACTGCTCTGCCACAAGGCCTTTCGCTCAGGCAGTTCTTTTCCCGTTAGCCACGTCCACACTCCCTGAAAAGGCAATACTTCGTACGATCGCCTTATATCCGTTGACGGGTGATATCCTTTTACTGGACGGCGCATAATTGCTCCTGTTGTGACTCACTGTAGAAAATGGTTTATGAGATAAAATACGGCCAGACTTAATAAAACGGCGCTAACAATATTTCGAACAAGCAATGAAATGATCACACTGAAAATAGCCCCCAGAAAATAGGGGTTGAGCGGAAATTCCCTCACCACACCGTGGTCCATCAAAATAATCGGGCCACAAATAGCCGTCAGCAAACACGGCGCGGAATACTTTAAGGCTTTATTAATGACGCCAGGTATTTTCAGCGGCACATTCGGTTCTAGAAATACGTAGCGATTGAAAAAGACGATAGACGCCAGGGTCAGAATCAGGATCCAGCTCATTTATTGCTCCTTGGCGATGGCGGAAATGACGACCGCAGAGAACATACCGCACAGACCCGCCACCACGATGGCACCTTCAAACTGGTAGTAGCTCAACAGCATCGACAGCACCAAGGAGATAGCCACGCCCACCAGAGTGCTGATTTTTTTGATCATCGGGACCACGATGGTAATAAAAGTGGCGACGATGGAATAATCTAAATGATATTTGTCGAGGTCAGGCACCGAGGACGCCATGACGACGCCCATAAAGCTGAAGATATTCCACGACAAATAAAACGTCAGCCCGGCACCAATCATGTATCCCGGCGTTAATTCCGTGCGTTTGTCTTTTGTTTCGCTCAGGGCAAATAATTCGTCAGTTAATAAAAAGCCGATCGGCAGACGTAATTTCGTTTTCAGGCAGGACACAAATTCCCGCAGCGTCAGGCCATAAATAAAGTGCTGAGAGGTGATGAAAAACACCGACACAATAATGGTTAACACACTAGCGCCGGTCATGGTCAGGCCTAGCGTCACCAGCTGCGCGGCTCCGGCGAAGATAATTGCCGACATACCGATGCTTTGCCAAAACGACAACCCCGCCTGAATCGCCATCGAACCGGCGAGGATCCCCCAAGGGATAACCGACACACACAGCGGTAGCATTTCTATCGCGCCGCGCATGAACGATGAGCGGGGTGAACTTTGCAGTTCATTATATGCGCTGGATTCAGCGATGGCTTTTCTCATGGGATACGTCAACTGGCTTTACGAACATGCCGTTAACGCTATAGGACGACCGGGATGGTGTATTGAATGAAATTGCTCAGGCTTTGAGGAATTCGCCCGGCGTAAGGCCGATGGAGTTTTTAAAATGGCGGTGGAAATGGCTCTGATCGGTGAAGCCGCAAATGATAGACGTATCGAGAATGGTTAACCCCTGGCGCAGCAGCGTGCGGGCTTTACGCAGACGGGCTTGTACCAGATAGGCGTGCGGAGTCATGCCAGTGATGGCTTTGAATTGCCTGAGAAAATGCCAGTGGCTGAGACCAGCGAGTTCCGCCAGACGGGTCAGCGTGTGGTCCTCTTCCGGGCAGCTGTCGATGTAATCTTTCGCCCGTAAAATGCGCTGCGTCGCGGCTGGAAGTTCAAGCGGTGCTTTACGCGTCCGGCTATAACGCACGCTGAGTAGCGTCAGGGAAGAGAGCAGCAGAGTCTCTTTCAGCAGATTATTGCCTTCTTTATCGAGCATGCTGAAGGTCAGCAGGAGTTGCTCTGAAAGGCCAGGATCGTGAATCACCGCGTCGGGGAACCAGGGAATGAAATCCTTGCCGTCCGGTACCTGGCGGAGAATGTTATTCAGCATATCCGGGTGCGGATAAATAGCGCGATACGCCCAGCCGTGCTCGAGCTCAGAGCTGCCGGTATGCACATCGTCGGCGTTAACGATGATGATGTCTCCGCGTGGCGCAACGTGCTCGGCACCGGAACGGTAAAAGCGCTGCGCACCCTGATCGATAACGCCGATGCAGAAGGTGTCATGCACATGCCGCGCAAAGCGCTGTTTGTAATAGCGCGCCTGCAGCATATCAATGCCACCCAGCGCGTCGATGCGGTGGAAGTGAGTTTGCTCTTTGTTTTTCAACGACATGTCACCCCTCCGCGGCTGTTTTGTATAAAATTGCTGTCGTCAGGCCCAATTAAACCCGACGACAGGTTCGTCAGACTTCTTCGAGTGAGTAGGGCAACGGTTCAATGTGCAGCGAGCCCGCATCATCACGCACGCGGAAGACGCTGTCAGGCTCCATGTCGTTGTTCATCACCACCTGAACGCGCACGCTGCCGTCATCGAGCTGAACGGCCGCCAGCACGGTGCCCGTCCGACGCCAGTTTTCACCCATCTGCAGTTCGAGGTCTTCACCGGCTTCCGGCACGCGACTGGCACTTCCTGCCAGCGACCACAGCGCACGCTTGTTCGCACCGCGGAATTTCGCGCGGGCCACCATTTCCTGACCGGTATAGCAGCCTTTCTTAAAGCTGATGCCGCCAAGCGCCTGAATATTCGTGGCTTGTGGAATAAACTGCGCGCTGTTTACCGTGTCGATAACCGGCAGACCGGCTTCAATATTCAGCGCCAGCCATTGCTGGCTGTTGTTCAGTGCCGCTTCGCCACGCAGTGCGTCGGTCACACGCTGGGCCGTTTCTTCGCTGACAACCAGCAGGAAACGCTCGGCTGGGTATTCCAGCCACAGTAGGGTGCTGTCGCCGTCACGAACGGTGTGGTTTTCGTTATCTGGAAGCGTAGCAAAGACATTCGCCAACGCCGCGCGTGCCTGGAAACCGGCCACGCCAAGCAGCACACGGCTGTCGTCAGCGGCAATGTTCACTTTCGAGAACACGGCGTATTTCTTAAGCTCGGTGAGCTGCGCATCACGCAAATTACGACGTTCAATCCAGGCGAAGCCTTCTGGTTCGCGGAACAGACGCAGATTGCTCCACATCTTGCCTTTAGGATCACAATGCGCCACCAGCAAATGCTGGTGTTCGGTCAATTGTGCGACATCTGCCGTCACCTGGCCCTGCAAATAGCTTTCGCCGTCTTTACCGCTAAGGGTCGCCAATGCCCAGTCATCGAGGGTCATCAGCGTTAACGGCAAACGTGCAGAAGAAGTGGGCTGGCGTGGAGGAAAAGGAGTAAAAGCCATAGTCGTATCCTGAATAGCTTAACGCAGTGTTAATGACTCATGGTAAAAGAGCTATTGCGCATTGCAAGCCCTTTCCGAAGTCCATTTGTGCCATTATTCTGTTTTACGAGGCGGCGTGGAAAATAATGTAATACCTTGCATTCAGTAAGGATTTTCTCTGGAACAACGCCGCAATGAACAATATTGCTGTAATGTAAATGAATAAAACGCGTTAAACTACTTTGTAACGATATTCAGGAAGGACAACATGGACATCAACAATAAGGCCCGAATCCACTGGGCGTGTCGTCGAGGAATGCGCGAGCTCGATATTTCAATCATGCCGTTTTTTGAGTATGAGTACGACACACTGAGCGATGGCGATAAAGCGCTGTTTATTCGTCTTCTGGAATGCGACGACCCGGATTTGTTCAACTGGCTGATGAATCATGGCAAGCCAGCGGATGCGGAAATGCAACGGATGGTGCAACTTATTCAAACACGGAATCGGGAACGTGGTCCTGTGGCAATCTGATCTACGCGTCTCATGGCGCGCGCAATGGGTTTCTTTATTACTCCACGGGCTGGTGGCGGCTTTTATTTTGCTGATGCCCTGGCCGCTGAGCTTTACGCCGTTATGGCTGCTGTTACTGTCGCTGGTGGTATTCGACTGCGTGCGCAGCCAGCGGCGGATTAACGCCACTCAGGGAGAGATAAAACTGCTGATGGATTCTCGTCTGCGCTGGCAAAACCAGGAGTGGGACCTGCTGGGTACGCCCTGGGTGCTCAACAGCGGCATGATGCTGCGTCTGCGGCGGGTCGATGGGCGCAAGAAAGCGCACCTGTGGCTGGCGGCAGATAGCATGGATACGGGAGAGTGGCGGGATTTGCGCCGGACTATTTTGCAACAGCCAGCGCAACAGTAACGTCAAATCAGGAGAACTGTTCGGCCATTTCGCCGAGGATCTGTTCGCACCAGGTCTGCAGGCGCTCGTCGCTCAGGTCGTACTGATTCGTCTCATCCAGCGCGAGGCCGACAAACAGTTGGCCGTCCGCAATCACCGCTTTCGGGCTGGTAAACTCATATCCTTCCGTCGGCCAGTAGCCGATGAACTTCACCGATTTGCGGATAAGCTTGTCATGCAGCATGCCTAACGCATCGAGGAACCACTCGCCGTAGCCGAGCTGGTCGCCCATGCCGTACATCGCGACAATTTTGCCGTCCAGATTCAGGTTATCCAGCTGTTCCCAGATGGCTTCCCAGTCTTCCTGAATCTCACCAAAATCCCAGGTCGGAATACCGAGGATCAGAACGTCGTACTGCTCCATCAGCGAAGGAGAATCATCCTTCAGATTGTGCAACGTCACCAGCTCTGCGCCGATAATGTCGCGGATCTTCTCCGCTGCCATTTCGGTATAACAGGTACTGGAACCGTAAAAGAGGCCAATTTTCATCGCGAAAACTCTCAGTGCTTGCTATGACTTTGCGCTAGTGTATCAGAAAGGCATCGCCTTAAGGCATAATGAGCCGGACTGCACCCACAGGAGGCTACGTGGAAAAGGATCTCGCGCAAATCGAACAGTTTCTCGATGCGCTATGGCTGGAGAAAAACCTCGCTGAGAATACCCTTAGCGCCTATCGTCGTGATTTAACGATGGTTGTAGAATGGATGCACAAAAACAGCCTGACGAGCGAAACGGTGCAACGTTCGGACCTGCAGTCTTTGCTGGCTGAGCGGGTCGAAGGCGGTTACAAAGCCACCAGTTCAGCCCGTCTGTTAAGCGCCATGCGTCGCTTCTTTCAGCATCTGTATCGGGAAAAGCTGCGCCCGGACGATCCCAGTGCGCAGCTGGCATCCCCGAAGCTTCCGCAGCGGTTGCCCAAAGATCTGAGCGAAGCGCAGGTCGATCGCCTGCTCCAGGCGCCGCTGGTGGATGTTCCGCTGGAACTGCGCGACAAAGCGATGCTCGAAGTGCTTTATGCCACCGGGCTTCGCGTTACCGAACTGGTCGGGCTGACGATGAGTGATATCAGCCTGCGTCAGGGTGTGGTGCGAGTTATCGGTAAAGGCAATAAAGAACGGCTGGTTCCGCTTGGCGAAGAGGCGGTGTACTGGCTGGAAAACTACCTTGAGCACGGTCGCCCGTGGCTGCTCAACGGCGTGTCTATCGACGTGCTGTTTCCCAGCCAACGCGCCCAGCAGATGACGCGCCAGACATTCTGGCATCGAATAAAACACTACGCCGTGCTGGCGGGCATCGATAGCGCAAAACTGTCACCGCACGTACTGCGTCATGCGTTTGCCACGCATCTGCTCAACCACGGCGCGGATTTACGCGTGGTGCAGATGCTGCTTGGGCACAGCGATCTCTCGACAACACAGATTTATACGCACGTCGCCACGGAGCGACTGCGACAACTTCATCAACAGCATCACCCACGGGCGTGAGCTGCAAACGAAAGAGACAGGAAAGTTTATGAAAAAAGGTTTAGCGATGTTCTCCCTGCTGGCAGCAGCACTGTGCGGTACTGCTCACGCTGACGATGCGGCCGTTCAGCAGTCGCTGGCAAAGCTTGGCGTGCAGAGCACGGATATTCAGTCTTCGCCAGTTGCGGGCATGAAAACCGTGCTGACGAACAGCGGCGTGCTGTATGTGACCGAAGACGGCAAGCACATTATTCAGGGCCCGATGTACGACGTCAGCGGCGCACAGCCTGTGAACGTGACCAATCAGTTGCTGATGGGCAAACTGAACGCGCTGCAAAAAGAGATGATTGTCTACAAAGCCGCGCAGGAAAAACATGTGATTACTGTGTTCACGGACATCACCTGCGGCTACTGCCACAAATTGCATGAAGAGATGAAAGACTACAACGCGCTGGGGATCACCGTGCGTTACCTGGCCTTCCCGCGTCAGGGCGTGCAGAGCCAGGCTGAGCAGGACATGAAATCCATCTGGTGTGCGAAAGATCGCAACAAAGCCTTTGATGATGCGATGAATGGCAAAGGCGTCCAGGCGGCGAGCTGCGATATTAATATCGCGAATCACTACGCACTGGGCGTGCAGTTTGGCGTGAACGGCACCCCGGCCATCGTGCTGAATGACGGCTACGTAGTGCCAGGCTATCAGGGTCCGAAGGAAATGAAAGCCTTCCTCGATGAGCATACAAAACAGACCAGCGGTAAATAATCGGCGTGAAACAGCAGATACAACTTCGTCGCCGGGAAGTGGACAGCTCGGCGCAGCTGCCGGCCGATCTCCCGCCTTTGCTCCAGCGGCTGTACGCCAGCCGTGGGGTTCTGAGTGCAGCCGATCTCGAACGTAGCGTCAAAGGCATGCTGCCGTGGCAGCAGCTTTCCGGCGTTGATAAAGCTGTTGAGATGCTCTACGACGCGTTTCGTGAAGGGCTGCGGATTGTCGTGGTCGGTGATTTTGATGCCGATGGCGCAACCAGCACCGCGCTGAGCGTGCTGGGCCTGCGCCAGCTGGGCTGCAGCAATGTTACCTATCTGGTGCCGAACCGTTTTGAAGACGGTTATGGCTTAAGCCCGGAAGTGGTGGATCAGGCTCATGCCCGCGGCGCGCAGATGATCATGACCGTCGATAACGGTATTTCTTCGCACTCCGGCGTCGACCGTGCGCATGCGCTGGGAATCCCCGTACTGGTTACCGATCACCACCTGCCTGGCGATACGCTGCCTGCGGCAGAGGCCATCATTAACCCGAATCTGCGAGATTGTGATTTCCCATCGAAATCATTGGCCGGTGTTGGCGTCGCGTTTTATTTGATGCTGGCGCTGCGCACCCATTTACGCGATCGCGGCTGGTTTGAGGCGCAGGGCATTGCGGTGCCTAACCTCGCAGAACTGCTCGATTTGGTGGCGCTGGGCACCGTCGCGGATGTGGTTCCGCTCGATGCTAACAACCGCATTCTGACGTGGCAGGGGCTGAGCCGGATCCGCGCCGGAAAATGCCGTCCGGGCATTAAAGCCCTGTTGGAAGTCTCTAATCGCGACGCGCAAAAACTGGCGGCCAGCGATCTCGGTTTTGCGCTCGGCCCGCGCCTGAATGCGGCAGGGCGTCTGGACGATATGTCCGTCGGCGTTGCGCTGTTGCTCAGTGACAATATTGGCGAGGCGCGCCAGCTCGCGAATGAACTCGATGCGCTGAACCAGACGCGAAAAGAAATCGAGCAGGGGATGCAGGCCGAAGCGCTAACGCTGTGCGAGAAACTTGAGCGCAGCAGCGAAGCGCTGCCCGGCGGTCTCGCCATGTACCATCCTGAATGGCATCAGGGCGTAGTCGGCATTCTGGCTTCACGTATCAAAGAGCGTTTCCATCGCCCGGTGATTGCCTTTGCGCCTGCGGGCGACGGCACGCTGAAAGGCTCCGGTCGCTCGATTCAGGGTCTGCACATGCGTGATGCCCTGGAGCGTCTCGATACGCTGTATCCTGGCATGATGATCAAGTTCGGCGGCCACGCGATGGCGGCGGGTTTGTCGCTGGAAGAGGCGCGCTTTGACGAGTTCCAGCAGCGTTTCGGCGAACTGGTGACCGAATGGTTAGACCCGGCGCTGTTACAGGGTGAAGTGGTATCCGATGGCCCATTGGCGGCAGCGGATATGACCATGGAAATCGCACAGATGCTGCGTGACGCGGGCCCGTGGGGGCAGATGTTCCCGGAACCGTTGTTCGATGGGCGTTTTCGACTGCTGCAACAGCGGCTGGTGGGCGAGCGTCACCTGAAGGTGATGGTCGAACCGGTTGGCGGTGGCCCACTGCTCGACGGTATTGCGTTTAACGTGGATACCGCCTGCTGGCCGGATAACGGCGTGCGCGAAGTGGAACTGGCCTACAAGCTGGATATTAACGAGTTTCGCGGCAACCGCAGCCTGCAACTGATCATCGACAATATCTGGCCAATTTAGCGTCAGTATTTCCTATAAAAAAGAGCGGAGATCCGTTAAAATCCCGCTCTTATCACCGCATTTTTACAAGCCCAGAAAAGATAATCGACCATGTTTGAAATTAATCCGGTAAAAAATCGCATTCAAGACCTCACGGAGCGTTCAGACGTTCTTCGGGGGTATCTTTGACTATGATGCCAAGAAAGAGCGTCTGGAAGAAGTAAACGCCGAGCTGGAACAGCCGGACGTGTGGAACGAACCCGATCGCGCACAAGCGCTGGGTAAAGAGCGTTCTTCACTGGAAGCTATCGTTGAAACCCTGGACCAGATGTCGCAGGGTCTGGAAGACGTTTCCGGCCTGCTGGAATTGGCTGTTGAAGCCGATGACGAAGAAACCTTCAATGAAGCCGTCGCTGAGCTCGACGTGCTGGAAGACAAGCTGGCGCAGCTGGAATTCCGCCGCATGTTCTCCGGTGAGTACGACAAAGCAGATTGCTATCTCGATATTCAGGCGGGTTCTGGCGGCACCGAAGCGCAGGACTGGGCCAGCATGCTGACGCGTATGTATCTGCGTTGGGCAGAAGCGCGCGGCTTTAAAACCGAAATTATCGAAGAGTCTGAAGGCGAAGTGGCGGGTATCAAATCTGTCACCATCCGTATTCAGGGCGAATACGCCTTCGGCTGGTTACGTACCGAAACTGGCGTGCATCGCCTGGTGCGTAAGAGCCCGTTTGACTCCGGCGGCCGTCGTCATACCTCGTTCAGTTCCGCCTTCGTCTACCCGGAAGTGGATGATGATATCGATATCGATATCAATCCAGCCGATCTGCGTATCGACGTATACCGCGCCTCTGGTGCGGGTGGTCAGCACGTTAACCGTACAGAATCTGCGGTACGTATTACCCACCTTCCAACCAATACCGTTACTCAGTGCCAGAACGACCGTTCGCAGCATAAGAACAAAGATCAGGCCATGAAGCAGATGAAAGCTAAGCTGTACGAGCTGGAAATGCAGAAGAAAAATGCTGAGAAGCAGGCGGCGGAAGATAACAAGTCGGACATCGGCTGGGGCAGCCAGATTCGTTCATACGTACTGGACGATTCCCGTATCAAGGACCTGCGTACCGGGGTTGAAACCCGCAATACCCAGGCGGTACTGGACGGCAGCCTCGACCAATTTATCGAAGCAAGTTTGAAAGCAGGGTTATGAGGAATCAATATGTCTGAACAACAAGCACAGGGCGCTGACGAAGTCGTCGATCTTAATAACGAACTGAAATCTCGTCGTGATAAGTTGGTTGCGCTGCGTGAGCAGGGCATCGCTTTCCCGAACGATTTCCGTCGCGATCATACCTCCGACCAGCTGCACGCCGAATTCGGCACCAAAGAAAATGAAGAGCTGGAAGCGCTGAACGTTGAAGTCACCGTTGCTGGCCGCATGATGACCCGTCGTATCATGGGTAAAGCGTCGTTTGTGACGTTGCAGGACGTTGGCGGCCGTATTCAGCTGTACGTTGCCCGTGACGATCTGCCGGAAGGCGTATACAACGAACAGTTCAAGAAATGGGACCTGGGCGATATCCTCGGCGCAAAAGGTAAGCTGTTCAGAACCAAGACCGGTGAGCTGTCCATTCATTGCACCGAACTGCGTCTGCTGACCAAAGCCCTGCGCCCACTGCCGGATAAATTCCACGGTCTGCAGGATCAGGAAGCGCGCTACCGTCAGCGTTATCTGGACCTCATCGCCAACGATACGTCTCGCAACACCTTTAAAGTCCGTTCCCAGATTATGGCGGGTATCCGTCAGTTCATGGTTGGCCGTGACTTTATGGAAGTTGAAACTCCAATGATGCAGGTGATCCCGGGTGGCGCCTCCGCACGTCCGTTCATCACCCATCACAATGCCCTCGACCTTGACATGTACCTGCGTATCGCGCCGGAACTGTACCTGAAGCGTCTGGTCGTGGGTGGCTTCGAACGCGTGTTCGAAATCAACCGTAACTTCCGTAATGAAGGCGTCTCCGTTCGTCATAACCCAGAGTTCACCATGATGGAACTCTATATGGCGTATGCAGATTACAAAGACCTGATCGAGCTGACCGAATCCCTGTTCCGTACTCTGGCGCAGGATATTCTTGGCAAAACTGAAGTGCCTTATGGCGATCAGACCTTCGACTTTGGTAAGCCGTTCGTGAAGCTGACCATGCGCGAAGCGATCAAAAAATACCGTCCAGAAACCAACATGGCTGACCTGGATAATTTCGACGCGGCGAAAGCTATCGCGGCTGAAATCGGTATTAAGGTTGAGAAGAGCTGGGGTCTGGGCCGTACCGTGACCGAGATCTTCGAAGAAGTGGCGGAAGCGCACCTGATTCAGCCAACCTTCATCACTGAATACCCGGCAGAAGTGTCTCCGCTGGCGCGTCGTAATGATGATAACCCGGAAATTACCGACCGCTTTGAATTCTTCATCGGTGGCCGTGAAATCGGCAACGGCTTTAGCGAGCTGAACGATGCAGAAGATCAGGCACAGCGTTTCCAGGACCAGGTTGATGCGAAAGCAGCCGGTGATGACGAAGCGATGTTCTTCGATGAAGACTACGTTACCGCTCTGGAACACGGTCTGCCGCCAACGGCGGGTCTGGGCATTGGTATCGACCGTATGGTTATGCTGTTCACCAACAGCCACACCATCCGTGACGTGATCCTGTTCCCGGCAATGCGTCCGACTAAATAAGTCGAACATGACCGGAGACGTCATGGTCTCCGGTGTAAAAAAAGCCCGGTTTGCTTGCGCAACCGGGTTTTTTTTATGCTTTGCGCGTTACACGGCGCGGGCAAACTGGAAGAGCGCGTCCCGAGCCGGAGTGTGGGCAAATTGCCGTCCCATCCACGGACTGAACAGGAACGGAGCGGCTTCGATAGCCTGGCGTAAATCATTCAGGCTCAGCCAGCGATACTCCATCACTTCATCACTGTTGAGCATTAGCTCGTTAGTCATCCGAGCGGCAAACACCGGACACACCTCATGCTCAACGATGCCGGAGCTGTCGATTTCCCGGTAGCGGAACGTCGGATAGACGGGTGTGATGTCCTTAACCTCGGCGCCCACTTCATAGCGGCAGCGTCGAATAAGCGCCTCTTCTGCGGTTTCATTGAGTTGGGGATGCCCGCAGACCGAACTCGTCCAGACGCCTGGCCAGGCTTTTTTGCTGAGCGCACGCCGGGTTAGCAGCAGCTCACCTTTTGCGTTGAACAACCAGCAGGAAAAAGCCAGATGCAGCGGCGTGGCGGTATTATGGGCGGCATACTTCTCCTGGGTGCCAATAGCTGCTCCTTGCTCATCGAGTAAAATGACGTGCTCTTGCCTGCTCATCGCTTCTCCGGACACAATATCTCAGTCAGATGACCGGGCTTTATTATACGACAATCTTTCTCAGGCTGAATGCCCAGGGTGCTAAAGGGAATGGGTTTCGGACGGGATGGCTATTTTTGCCAAAGGGTCGTTCATCAAAAAACATCCTAAACATTGGCATACGAGCCATGACTGGTATCATATGCCATCCATTTTTTCGACACCGAGGATTCGCTTTGAGAGCAGGACGCCTGATGAAACACCCATTACGCCTTTTTCTGTGCCTGTTTATCGGACTGATTCTGGCTGGCTGTTCCGGCAGTAAATCAGGCTCCGACGGCAGTTACAGCGGCTCCGTGTACACCGTAAAACGCGGCGATACGCTGTCAAAAATCTCTCGTATGACCGGCACCAGCGTCAGCAGCCTCGCGCGCATGAATGGCATTTCACCGCCGTATACCATCGAAATAGGGCAGCGACTGAAGGTGAGCGGCAGCTCGGGATCGAAAAAATCATCCCACAGCCGGACGGCAAAAGTGACCCCATCTTCCGCCGTGCCGCAGTCTTCCTGGCCACCGGTAGGGCAACGCTGCTGGCGCTGGCCGACCACCGGCAAAGTGGTGATGCGCTATTCCACCGCTGATGGCGGCAATAAAGGGATTGATATCGCCGGTTCGCGCGGCCAGCCGATTTACGCATCCGGCGCGGGCAAAGTGGTATACGTCGGGAATCAGCTGCGCGGGTATGGCAATCTGATCATGATTAAGCACAATGATGATTACATCACCGCGTATGCGCACAACGACAAAATGATGGTCAACAACGGACAGTCGGTGAAAATCGGCCAGCAGATTGCCACCATGGGCAACAGCGATGCCGATTCTGTGAAGCTGCATTTCCAGATTCGCTACCGCGCCACCGCTATCGATCCGCTGCGTTATTTGCCGCCGCAGGGCAGCAAACCGAAATGCTAAGCGGTTATTTTATCGCCACTTAATTGCAGAAAGGCTTGTCAGTGAAGGCGTTAAGTCTATAATGCCTTCACCCCTTTTACGGGCGCGTCTTTCGCGGGTGTAGTTCAATGGTAGAACGGTAGCTTCCCAAGCTGCATACGAGGGTTCGATTCCCTTCACCCGCTCCAGTTTCACTTCTTTTAACGCCTCCCAAAGTCTACAAATCCAGTATCTGTGAGCCTTCCCGCATATTTTAGTGTGTTTTATGGTCTGCCGGGGTCTACCGGAATCTGGCACTTGAGTTCTCTAATCTTCAGGTATTTTGTGAAAACTGCAATTCAGGATAATCAATTACTGATGAAACGGATTGGCGGTAGGATATAGAGAAACGCGCCACAGTCGCTGTACGCGCGTTTTAGAATGAGTCAGTGAATGTCAAAACTCCCGCGAGACTGTCAAATAACCATTATGGCGGACTGAACATTCATCATCGTTCAGCAGTGCAGAGGCGATGAAAATATCCTGCTTGCCGTCTGTGCTGGTGTATGTGTAACGCGCTGTCAGATTCATAACATGATCATTATAATAAATGCCGTAATAGTCGCTCTCCGATAATCCGTTACCGGCTGCGCTATCCGTCTTCGCCAACTGCCGTGCAAACACGTCAGAAACAGGCGTAATGCTCAATACTTCCACCGTGGTTTTTCCACGGGCAACGGTAGCAGGAGTAATAATCAGGTCCCTTGTAAAGGCAGAGAAAAGCCCCTGCTCAATGAAGCGCCCAGGTGTTGCGCACTCACTACCGGGTTCAGCGGCGAATGCCAATGCAGGTGAAAATGCCAGGGACAGCAGAACCGCCCGGTTCATCGCACGACCTCAAGTTCAGAGCCTGTATCGTTTTTTACTAACAGACGCGTAGAAGAACTCATGATAATGCACCCTTCTGATGCGAATCCCGCAACACCAACACGCTTATCTCCATGCATACGGAATGTTTTCATATCACGTTCATACGCATTGCCGCTGATGTGTTTTAACGTAATGGTAAGCGGGCCTTTGCTGGTGCCGGAGTGCCCGATTTTCCATATGCCGCGCGGGATTGGCCCCATTCCGCGAACGTTCTCACGGTCTGGGTTATTTTTATTCGTCAGCGAACCTGAATAGCCGGTTTCAATTAACTTGCCATCGCGATAAAGTTCGCCGGTGCTTTGCTTATATAACCATTTAGCCATTTGTGATCTCCTTATGCGGTTTTGCGTTCTTTCCATCTGTCGGCGTGCTGTATGTTTCCATCCACATAATTCCATATGATTTTTTCATAACGCAGTCCTACATGTTCTATGTGTCCGTGTTTTTCAAAATCAGGATCTTTTGTATCGAACATTACCGGCACGACGTGGCAAACCTTTACGTTCTCTAGCTGTACGTTGAAATATTCTTGTTCGTAGCCGTTATCATTAATTCTGTAAAACCTGAACTCGGCCTTCTTTAAGGTGCGCCCCGTGGTTAATGCGCGATACAGGAGCGGGGAAGATGCATCAATCTCTTTTTCAAAGGTGTATGCTTCATGCTGGCGCGTTCCGGTGACAGCCCCGGTCATATCGTCAGTGGGGATAAATACATCATGCTGCATTCCCACCAGTTCAATACTTCCCTCTCTCCCTGTAACGTCTACTCCGCCCTTTAATAACTTTCCTTCTTCCTCGTAAAGCCAAAGATAAACCGGTATAGCCATTATGAAACTCCATTTCTTTGAATTAACTGAATAAAAATACTCCTCTAAACAGTGATTATTTGTAATCATTAATGTTCATCAATTAACAAAAATACACCCAAGATATTAATGAATAACAATAATTGAGCCAGTGATTGCAATTCTTGCCACTCGCTACGCCTGAAGTGTTAAACCAGAGCTGGTCATTTGATTTCATGCATGATGCTCTGATTTGTGGTCGTCGTTTTAGAACGTTCAATTGTAAGTATCCCTGCAAAACGAATCATTCACTTTTAGAGATCTTCCGACATACTGATTTTGTCACCTGTGGAGATCGCTATGCGTAAGATCCGATTCACCGAGCACCAGACAAACCGATTAAAAATGGCGTTCCGGCCTATGTCATTGAGTCATACGTTGCGCAACAGCATAGTTCATCAGCTGGGCTCAATGAGTGTGGAGTACGCTTTCACACGCCAGGGCCAGTGATAATAGAAAATGTTCATCTCGTGTTTTCGCCATAATCTCCATGCCAACGGGTAAACCATTTTTTACCATACCGCAGGGCAATGTTAGGGCAGGCAAACCGCTAATGGCTGCCAACTCGGGAGCACTGCCTGGAGGCATTTTTTCAAGGCTTATGGGTTGACGGTTAACGGTGGGGTAAACAAAGGCATCAATACGATCCGCTTCTGCCGCATGGTTAATAGCCTGATATAAACTGCGCTGAAAGCGACGACCGTTAAGCCACTGTGGCGTTTTCAGGTGTTTCGTCTTTAGCATTTGTTCCAACAAGGGATAGAACTCGGCCAGGCATTCGCCGGAGGACATCAATGCCTGGAGAGTGGAGGGGCCGTTTTGCTGAAGCGCGAGCCAGCCATTTATAGCCACCTGAAACTCATAGAGGCTTAGACAATCCTGAGATTTTACTTCTGCCAAAATGGGCAGGTCTAATTCAATCAGCGTTGCGCCAGCCATCCGAAGTTTGTCCAGGGCAAGATGCCATACCGCACGCTGAGCCGTATCTTCGCCTTCCAGCGCGCTAATCACTCCCAAACGAACTGATTTTAGAGAAAGAGTTTCAGGCTCAACGGGTTGCTCGCCGTGCATAATGGCGTGTAAAAGTGCCGCATCTCTCACGCAATGGACCATCGGACCGACGGTATCTTTACTCAAGGAGAGCGGGGCCACTCCCTCCAGCATAGTTCGCCGATATGCGGGTCGTAATCCCACCAGGCCAGTATAACTACAGGGAATGCGAATCGAACCGCCGGTATCTGTACCCAGCGCACCGTCAGCCATCCCAGCCGCGACGGCAGCGGCGCAACCGCCGCTCGATCCTCCCGCAGTCACCGATGGTTGTAAGGGGTTGCGCACATCCCCACCCAGAGAACTGCGGGAGCGAATGTCAAAAGCAAACTCAGACATATTCGCTCTGGCGAGAATGATTGCCCCCGCGGCCCGCAGACGCTGAATAACCGGTGCGTCGGATACCGCTCTTAATGACGTGAGTCCCTTGCAGCCAAGGGTTATCGGCCACGACGCGCAGGCAATATTATCCTTCACGATCACCGGTACACCCTGGAGCGATCCGGTAAGCGAGCCTCTGCGCCGTAGCTGATGGTATTGTTCAGCTATCGCCATCGCATCGGGATTAACGCCAAGAATGGCATTAAGGTGTTGATGATCGGCAATCGCCTGAAGTCGTCGGGCTACCTCTTCACGACAGTCGAGAGGGGGAATAAGTCTCATTGCATGCATAAGGGAGTCCTGACGAAAAAAATCGGCAGGCCCTTCAGCCTGCCTCTGATACCTGCTTAATCGCGCATGCCTGCCGTAATGGCATCAATATCCTGCGGATGCAGGCGGATCTCAGCAGCTCGACGGTGACCCTGCATGCCCTCGGTGCGGCTTTGACGAATGGCCGGTTCCGCGATCGTCGGGATTCCCTCCGCATCAATCCATTGATGGGTGCAGATTTTGACATAAGCTCCGACCCACAGTCCGCCCGTATAACGCGCCGCCGCCATTGTTGGCAGGGTGTGGTTCGTGCCGCAGCATTTATCCGAGAAGACAACGCTGGCATTCTGCCCAATAAACAGCGAACCATAATTGCGGATTTTCGCCGCAGTAGCGTGCGGATCGCGGGTGTGAACCTGCAAATGTTCAGTTGCTATATAGTCGGCAAAACTGATCAGTTGTTCTTCCGTGTCGCAGACAACGATCTCCCCCTGGCGTCGCCATGCTTCTCCCGCCGTCGCCGAGGTGGGTAAGTTGCCCAATTGACGCTCAATTTCCGCAAGGGTACGGGTAGCAATATCCTGACTTGTGGTAGCCAGACCGACACGGGTATGAATGTCATGTTCCGCCTGCGCCAGCAGATCGGCAGCCAGAATACGAGGATCGGCGCTTTCATCCGCTACGGTAAAGATCTCGCTCGGTCCAGCCAGTGCATCGATACCCACTTTACCAAAGACCTGACGCTTAGCCTCGTTCACCCAGGCGTTGCCAGGGCCAACGATTTTATCAACCGCCGGAATACTGTCTGTACCCCACGCCATGGCGGCGATGGCCTGTGCCCCGCCGACTTTAAAAATGCGGTGCGCCCCCGCCAGGTGGCAAACGGCGATCATCGCCGGGTGAGCGCCAGGTGGCAGGCAGGCGATAATCTGCTCGCAGCCGGCAACGGTGGCGGGAACAATCGACATCACTGGCGCGGAAAGGATAGGGTAGCGGCCTCCCGGCACATAGCAGCCCACAGTGTGTATCGGAATGATGCGATGCCCAAGGTGCACACCCGGAAGCGTCTCCACTTCCAAAGGCAATATGGTGGCCAGTTGGGCTTGGGCGAAGCGGCGCACCTGCGAAATGGCAAATTCGCTGTCACGGCGGGTCTGTGGATCTATTGCGGCCAGCGCCTGTTCAATTTCCTCGGCAGAGACTTCAAACTGTTCCGGTACCACCTTGTCAAACTTCTCTGAATAGTCCCGCAAAGCCGCGTCACCATCCTGTTTGACGCGGGCAATAATGGAACCGACAGTATCGGTCACAGAGCGTTCGGCGTTCTCATCCTGGCCTTGTGGGCGCTTGATCCAGCGCACCTGATTCACGATTGTTGCAGCAGACATCATGCGTTCTCCATCTGACCCAGTTTGATTTGTGCCAGCAAGGCCAGGTGATCGTAAACCACCCACTCGTCGACAATTTTACCGTTTACAATGTGATAATGTGACATCCCCATCACGAACAGACGCTCCCCGGTCGGCTTGCCCAGCTCGCCATAGCCGAGGTGATGGCCTTCCATGATCCAGCGGATCGCCACTTTGACGCCGCCCTCATCGCAAGGGTTAGAGCAAATGTGCTGTGGCAGCCACGCGCCGTCAGGAATCATGCCAATCAGCGCCAGCGTCTGATGTGTTACTGACGCCACGCCGTACAGTTCTTTCATCAGCGGGCCGTGGTACTGCACGTTAGGCGCGTACACTTCTTTGATTTTTCCCAGCATCCGACGATTATAAATTTCATGCATCCAACGCAGACACTGCTCTTCAGTATCGGTATGGGCGATGGAGACATCACACGCCACCTCAGGCGGATATTGGCCAAGCATGCGGCCGTTTTCACCGATATCGGTGACGCGGAAGCCCTTATCAAATTGCTCTTTCGCCATGTTCCAGGCGATTTCATCGGTATTCAGCCCCAGCTGTTTCATCATCGCCATGTTGTCACTGACTACCCACTCGCGATAAATCTTGTTCTCGTGGATCATGCAGTCTGCCACGGTGCGGGTGACGAAGGTGCGATTGGTAGGTTGGCCAAGATGGCTGAACTGTGTATGGCGCCCTGTGCCGGTCACCAGATGAGAGGTATAGAACCCGTCGACATCATTGCCGTTCCAGATAACCTGGGTCGCCATGCCACGTCGCTCGGGGAAGGCGACCAGCCGTTTCAACGTGTCCTGCACGACCTCTTCACGGGTATACAGCGTGCCTAATGCGTTATATAGCACGCAGTTGTGCGTATAGTGGGTGTAAATTAAACCGACATCGCGTTCATCCCATATTTTATGGGTGCAGCGAACGATATAGTCGACAATATCCGTATAGCACTCGTCAAAGCCGCGCAATGATTGAGCCCGCGGGCGTTTCTCCGGCACTAAATCGATAAAGTCACGGCGTTCAATCTGTAATACCGGTTCGTCACGCTGAATTTTATTGCTGTTTTTTTCGGGTACTGCTGGAGCTTTATTGGTTGCTTCAGTTGAAGACATAGGACCTCCTGCATTGATGTTCAGATAGATTCAGACAATACGATCCCGCACTCATAAAAAATGAATGAGAGGAAAACGCCGCAATATTTATTTTGCGGCTGAGAGTGAGGCTAGCGTTATTTCATGTTTATTGACTGACGATTTGCGACCAAATAGCTAATTCATCAATCCCTAAATATTCTCGAATAATTAATCCATCACGTAATTCAATTTGGCTAATGCCAGTAATTGAAATCGGTTTACGGGTCGGTGCGCCAAATTTTCCGAATCCGTCATGCCAGGTTAATAATGACCAGCGCATGGAAATGCGCACCGGTTCATTGGCATCTTTGCGCACAATCAGATGGTGCAGTTGAGTTTCGCTGTCGGCAAACGAAGCGCGATAGCCTGCCAGTAAAGCGCTGATTTCAGCTTCGCCGATGCCGACACAGTGACCCGGTGCGAACAACGTTGCCGCCGGATGATATAACCCGGGAACCGTGCCACTGTTGCCCCCAGCCCACATGGTCAGATAGCGCTCGATAACGCCCGCGATCGGGCCATCAACGTCATCACCTTCTGGCCCACCGGCCCAGCGGGCATCAAGAACTTCCGCCGTCGTGTTCTCCAGCCCCAGTTGCTCCCGCGCGCAGCTCAGGCTTAGGGCAAATTCGCGCATATCCAGACCGAGCTGAGCGACGATGGCGGTGCGATCCTGCAACAGCCACTCCTGGCGCACCGCGCCATCGGCACAAATGCGATCTGCCCAAGTACGTACCCATATACTCTTGCCAGTGGGTGCGCCGAAGAAACCTTCCCCCTGATGGCGTATCGATGCCATCGTGCGCTGGGAGGCATAGAATTCCCCGCCAGGGGATTCGGTGCAGAGAATGTCTTCTGTCAGCACGCTGCGCTGGGGGAAGCTGTACATCGCCTCCAGCGTGTGGCGCATAAACTGTGACAGGTCGGTTAGCTGTTTTTCCGGCGTGATAAATACCACCGGCGTACCGTAGAAATCGGCCAACTGGCCGATATCTTTTTGCTCCCAAACGACGTGCGTCAGCGTCAGAATAAACTGCTGGATAGAGTCGAACTGGGGGCTGAAACCAGGCAATCTGCTCATTTAACCTCCTGAGGCTGAAAAAGGGATACACCCTCTTTTTCGATGACGCCGTTGCGCGGTCGTCGGGTAGAGTGGCGTACGACCAGAATGCCCGGGACTATAATTTGCTCCGGCTCGATGGTGCCGCTCTCAATTTGCTTCATCAACAGCTCGACGGCGGCGTCAACCATCTCCTGAACCGGCTGGGAAACTGACGTCAGCGCGTAGGAGGGCCAGCCGGACGGACCGGTATCATCATAGCCAATCACCGACAGCGTCTCGGGAATGTGCAGTCCGAATTCATAGCGGGCGACATCCATTACCGTGAGTGCCATGTGGTCGTTGGCGACGAAAATGGCGTCTGGCACGGGTCCCGTCGAAAAAAGACTGTAGGCAGCGCGGATGGTCTGCTGGGTCTCGTAATCGCCGTTGACCACTCGGACATCGTCAATTCCATGTTCATGCAGCGCCGCAAGGTACCCGCGTTGGCGGGCGATATTCACCGAGGAATCTGCCACACCGCCGACATAGGCGTAGCGTTGGTGTTCAGCGGCGACAAAAAATTCGGCAATCTGCCGCGCCGCAGCCTCGTTGTTGCTGTTCACGCTGGAGGCCATCCCGCTTTCTTCGCTGCGGTTGAACAGCACGACCGGGATGCCAGCCGCCAGACATTCCTCCGACAGATCCAGCGACAGGGACACCGATGCCAGCACGATGCCATCGACGCGATACTGCATGATCTGATCGAAAATTCGGTCCACGTTGCCGTCTCTGTCACCGACAAAAAGCAGCAGGTGATAATTCAGGGTATCCAGCTTACGCGCCAGCGTTTCGAGGACCTGCGGATAGAACTGGTTTTCGAAATAAGACACCACCACGCCGATGATGCGCGACCGGGCGGTATTGAGCGAGCGGGCGATCGCATTCGGGCGATAGCCAAGCTCCCGTGCAGCTTTAAGCACTTTTTCACGTGTCGCTGGGGAGATGCTTGCCCCGGGCGTGAAGCTTCGTGATACCGCGGACTGCGATACACCCGCTAGTTGCGCCACCTGCTGCGAAGTGACCGCTGCAAAACTCTTACGTTTCATGACCCCAGTTCCTTATTTTTGCTCTTCCCGCCGCCGTTTGCCTCAGGGGTAAACCCGCTTTGGCCCGTTGAGAAAGGAGGGCGTTTTTTATACTTACACTATCTTTGCATGCGTATGCAATAGGATAAATTAATTTTCTAACAATGATAGCTGCGTCACTTTACAAAATTGAAACCTTTTCGTAACTTGAAATCTTGAATACGTATTCATCGAAATATTCATGCCGTCAACGATACCGGGCAAAGGGAAGAACAACCAGAGGGACAGAGCCGGTAAATGCCGTACTTGACTGGTTCTAACCCATTTATTCTCAGAGGTTCACAACCATGTTTCGAGCACTGTTGCGCCGACCTGAAGCCCGGCTCTTTTTCGTTATCAGTATTCTTTTTTTCATCTGTATCCACAGCATTGACGCGTTTCTCGCACCGATGATGCTGGAGCAGGGCATCGAACCTCAGGTGATGGGCGTCATCATGGGGGCCAGTGGACTGGCTACCCTGCTGATTCGCTTCCCGTTGGGGATCATCTCCGATGTGGCAAAAAGCCGCAAAATATTCATTCAAATCAGCCTGCTATTACCGATTTTTACCTGGCCTTTAGCGTGGCTGGATCCTGGCCCGGTCACACTCTATCTGGCAAAGGCAGCGGATGGCGTCACCGCCGCCACGTGGGTGCTCTATAACATCTTGTTTATCCGCTACTTTGATCGTAAAGAGGCCCCGGCAGCGGTGGCGCTGCTGGCGCTGGCAGGGCCAGTAGGGGTATTTATCGGTAACTGCATCGGCGGCTTACTGATTCACTATTTTGATAACAACATCGCATTTTTACTCTCCTGCGGGGCCGGATTGCTGGCGCTGTTGCTGACCACCCGAATCAACGACGTGCACGATCCGTTGCAGGCTCCCACTTTGCAGGCCTGTATCGCCGGGGCGCGAAAACAGCTCGGGGACCGTTCCGTGTGGATGATCGGCCTGTTGGCCACCATTGTTATCCTGGTGCCATTCGCCACCCGCGATACCCTGACCCCAATCTACGCCGAAAAGCTTGGCGCCCGAGCGGGGATCCTGTCCCTGCTGAGTAATATCCATCTGATTTTCTACGCGCTTGCCATCGCGCTGTGCAGCACGGTTTTCTATCGCCGTTTCGGGGTGATGAAAACGGCCGTTGCCGGAATCGTATTACAGATATTCTCCACGCTTGGGATCCCGTTTACCGACAATATGTACCTCATCTATGCCTTGCAAGCATTGGCGGGTTTCTCCTTCGGCATGGCCTTTGCCGCCTTTATGTCACTTAGCGTGGTCAATACCTCCACGGATGAACAGTCCACCCGAATGGGGCTTTTCCAGACCATCTATTCGCTCGGAATGTTTATTGGCCCGGTGATCATGGGCGTAATGCTGCAACATATTAATCTGTCATCCGGCTATATTTTTATTGCCGTACTTTCGATTGTTGCCGCCGTTATGACACCTCTCTCCGTGCGATGGGTGAATAACCGACAGGTTAAGACCGTATCTGATTTATCCACGAACGGGAAACTCGCTCCCGCCCGCGATAGATAATTTTTTATAACGCATTCTTTCCTCCTGTTCTAACGGGAGGAGCGCTCACGTCTATTTTTTAACAGGAGTACGTCATGGCCTATACCTTAAAAACCAGTAAGCCGGTACAGGAACGTCAGGAAGCTCAGCGTCAAATAAGAGAAACTGTGGAGTTTATTCTGGCGGATATTGAACATCGAGGGAATAAAGCGATCCGCGAATTATCGATTAAGTTCGATAATTATGACCGTGCGGATTATCGCCTGAGCGATGCCGAAATTAATCACTGTATACGGCAACTGAGCCGTCAGGATATTGCAGATATTAAATTTGCACAGGAACAGGTATTTAACTTCGCCCGCCAGCAGAGAGCTTGCCTGCTGGATCTGGAAGTGGAAACCCGTCCCGGCGTTATTCTCGGCCATAAAAATATCCCGATTAACGCGGTCGGCTGCTACGTCCCGGGGGGTAAATATCCCTTACTCGCCTCGGCGCATATGTCGATCATCACCGCCAACGTTGCGGGCTGCTCGAGGATCATCAGCTGCGCCCCACCGTTTAAGGGACAACCGGCCCCGGCCATTGTCGCTGCCCAGAAGATGGCAGGAGCCACCGAGATTTATGCTCTGGGGGGCATTCAGGCTATCGGCGCCATGGCGCTGGGCACCGACACGCTTGCCCCGGTGGACATGTTGGTCGGGCCGGGTAATGCCTTCGTGGCCGAAGCAAAACGGCAGCTGTTTGGCCGCGTCGGCATCGATCTGTTCGCCGGGCCGACTGAAACGCTGGTGATTGCCGATGAAACCGTGGACGCAGAAATGTGTGCCACCGACCTGCTGGGTCAAGCGGAGCACGGCGTCACGACCCCCGCCATTTTGCTGACCAATTCGGAAAAACTCGCCAGAGAGACGATGGCCGAAGTTGAACGGCTGCTGCTCAAGCTGCCTACCGCCGACATCGCCCGTCGCGCCTGGGAAGATTATGGTGAAGTTATCGTCTGCGACAGCTACGAAGAGATGCTCAAAGAGGCTGACCGGATTGCCTCCGAGCACGTGCAGGTAATGACCGACCGGGACGACTGGTTCATGGCCAATATGACGAACTATGGCGCTCTCTTTCTGGGGCCGCGCACTAACGTAGCCTACGGCGATAAGGTGATTGGCACCAACCATACGCTGCCGACGCAGAAAGCTGCCCGTTATACCGGTGGTCTGTGGGTCGGAAAATTCATGAAGACCTGCACCTGGCAAAAGGTGTTGAGCGATGAAGCCTCAGCGGAAATCGGCAGCTACTGCTCGCGTCTCTCTTTACTGGAAGGATTCGCCGGGCACGCCGAGCAGGCCAATGTCCGCGTGCGCCGCTACGGCCAGACGGACGTGCCATACGCGACCCCAGCCCCAGTCAGAGAGAAGGTGTAATCATGACGCTTCCGCGCACACCGTCATTCTCCTTGCAGGGCAGAAGGGCGCTGGTCACCGGCGGCTCTAAAGGGCTTGGCTTCGCCTGCGCGGTCGCGCTGGCGCACGCCGGGGCAGAGGTGTGGATCGCCGCGCGTAACCGTGACGATTTGGCTCACGCGGTCGATCTTGCCGCAGGCGGAGGGTTGACGTTGCATCCATTGGAACTGGACATCACCGCATCACAGAAAGTGCAAGAGATTCTGAGCCAACTTCCGGTGATGCATATTCTGGTGAACAGCGCTGGACTGGCGCGTCATCAGCCATTTCTGGACGTCAGCCCTGAGAATTTTGATGCGGTGATGGCGCTCAACCTGCGGGCGACCTTTTTTATCAGCCAGCAGGTGGCGCGTCGGATGTGCGATGAGGGGGTCGAAGGCTCAATTATTCACATTTCATCGCAGATGGGTCACGTCGGCGGATCGCAGCGCAGCGTCTACTGTGCGTCAAAGTTCGCCCTCGAAGGACTGACGCGCACTATGGCACTTGAACTTGGCGAGGCGGGGATCCGGGTGAATACCCTCTGCCCAACTTTTATCGAAACCGAGTTGTCTCGCCAGTCGCTTAGCGATCCGGATTTTCGCCGCTTTGTGATGAGTAACATAAAGTTGCCGCGGCTGGGGAAAGTAGAAGATGTCATGGGGCCTGTGGTGTTTCTCGCGTCTGACGCTGCGGGGATGATCACCGGGAGTGCGCTGATGGTTGACGGTGGCTGGACCGCGACATGAATTCATATATTGAAAACAGCGAGGTCCCGTTAGTGCTGATTGGCGGCACGCTCTGCAACGCCCGGCTCTGGCAGCCGTTGATCGATCGCCTGAACGTGTCGGCGGTAATCTGCCTGACGCTCTCCTGCGCCGATTCAGCGCCAGAAGCCTCCCGACGTTTACTGCAGGTGCTGCCACCGCGCTTTCTCCTTGCCGGTTTCTCGTTAGGGGCAATCGTCGCGCTACAAATGGCCGCCGATGCGCCTGAGCGCCTGGCGGGGCTGGCACTGATGTCAGTCAATCCGTTGGTAGACCTGCCGAAAAATGCCGATGTCAGACGGGCCGGTGTACAGGCAGCGCACGTGCAGGGGCATGGGGCGTGGGTCTCTGACACGTTGTGGAAGAATTACGTGGCACCGACCAGCTTCAGCAACCAGAGATTGCACGACATCTTGTGCCAGATGGCGCAGGACACTGACAGTGAGACGTTTTCACGTCAGACGGAGATCGCCATTAGTCGCCGCGATAACCGCGACGCACTCAGCTCGCTCGCCTGCCCGGTGCTCATCCTCAATGGCGAGCATGACCCTATCTGTACCCCTGACCACCACAGACTGGCCGCGGAATCTGCGGCTAACGCCACCTGGCTTACCCTAAATTCAGCAGGGCACTTCTTTGTTCTTGAATCACCGGACAATACCGCAGCCCTGCTTCGACAGTGGATGATGGAGTCACTGAAATGCGAGTAAACAATATCAAACGGATGCTGGCGGAAAACCGCCCAATCATCAATGGCTGGCTGGCAATTCCGTCCAGCTACAGTGCCGAAATTATGGGGCATCAGGGCTACGATGCCGTGACCGTCGATTTGCAGCACGGGATGATTGATTTTGCCAGTGCGTTGACGATGCTGCAGGCGCTCTCCGCCACCTCGGTTGTGCCGCTGGTACGCGTCCCAGACGGCACTCCCGCGCAGATTATGCGGGTGCTGGATGCTGGCGCGTATGGGGTTATCTGCCCGATGGTCTCCACGGCAGAGCAGGCGCAACGCTTTGTTTCGGCCTGCCGCTATCCGCCGCAAGGTATTCGCTCCTTCGGACCGGCGCGCGGCCTGCTGTATGGCGGCGCCGACTACCCCCAGCACGCTAACCGCGAAATTCTGACCCTGGCGATGATTGAAACGCGGGAAGGGTTAACGCATCTCGATGCAATCCTCGAGACCGAAGGGCTGGATGGCGTGTTTATTGGGCCGAACGATCTCTCCCTGACGCTGACCGGCGCTGCCAGCGCTGAATCCACGCATCCGGATATGTTGTCCGCGATAGAGCGAGTCGTCAGCCGTTGTCGTGAGAAGAATAAAATCGCCGGTATTTTTTGCACCTCTGGCGCTGCCGCTGCACAGCGTATCGCCGAAGGGTTCAACTTTGTGACACCCGCGAACGACGTGATGCAACTGGGTCGCGCGTCGCGCGAAGCGATTGCGCTTGCTCGCGGTGACGCTATCCCCACTACCGGCTCGTCCGGTTACTAACAGGAGCTGTTATGAAAGCAATCACCTTAACCTCTGATCAGGCCCGTTCCCGCCTGGTTGCGCCTGAAGACATGGTCTCCTGCAATCTGGCCTTCATCGACTGCAAGCTGCCGGGATCGCATCTCAAACAGAACTATTCTTTCATTGGCCCAGGCGTGACGCAGTCGTCTGCGCAGGTTGTGAATATTCCTGAGCCACATGGATTTAATATCGGTGCAGCGGCGATGCCGAAAGGGGTCACCAACAACCTGCACCTGCACTTTACCGCCGAGGTATTTTTAATTCATGAAGGGAGCTGGCGCTTCCGTTGGGGCGCCAATGGCGAGCATGAAGCGGAGTTCAGCGCACCTGCGATCCTGACCATTCCGACCTGGATTTTCCGCGGCTTTACCAATGTCAGCAAAGAAGACACCTGCGGCATGGTCTATACCGTGCTCGGGAGAAATAATACCGGGGGGATTATCTGGCACCCGTCGATCCTCGAGGCCGCCAGCGAATGTGGGATGTATCTCAACAAAGACAACATGCTTATCGACGTGAGTCGAGGTGACACCCTGCCGGAGAAATCGGCGCTGTTGGCTCCACTTGCCACGGAAGAGATAGCCGCGCTGCGCGACTATTCGGAAGAAGAGATGCGTAAGCGGGCTGTTACAGGCGAGGAGCGGCAATGGTCATCTGAAGGGCTGCTGGATGCTGTGCTACCGGGTCACGGTGGGGAGATAGCGCCGGTAATTGGCTTTGGTATTTCGCAGGATCGTCACAGCGCGCCACCGATCATTCAGCCGCACGGTTTCTCAGTGGAGTGGCTGCGTATGCAGCCTGAACATCAAATAGGACGCCATTTGTGCCCGGATATTCAGGTGCTCATGGTCTTTAAAGGCACCCTGGAGGTGACCTGGAATCAGGCGGGGGAAGAGGTGAGCATCATCGCCCCGGAACGTTCGATAGTCTCTATTCCAGCCAACAGCTGGCGCCGCTACCGCGCGGTAGAGGCTGGCGTGGAATGTATTCTCACCACCCAGGGTGATCATCGCAAACGTCTGTACTGGGACGAGACTATTTTACAGCAGGCCAAAGAGTTAAATCGCGGTCTTGATCCCGATGGCTACGTCAGTAAGCTTGATATCCTGCCGGTCACCGCCCGTAGGGCAGGTAGCAGGCTAGAGCGGCTGGTCGAAGAAGAAAACTGAGTTGTATGGCATAGGGCTGGCGCGCGAGTTGTCCAGTCCCATGCCTTGGTTGTTCAGCACATAGATTCCTTGACCCTCTACAAACTCGACTGTCCGGAAAGTATCGTAACAACACGGTAAGCCAATCTGCTTGTCCCTGAAAGTTGTAACATTCCGTGAGATACATTCAATGGGATTGTTATGCCTTTAGTACGCACCATCATTTACTTTCTTCTTGCTGCTGTTCTGGCGAGTACTGTGTTGTTCGGGTTGTGGCTCGATGTGCATGTTCTGCAAGATAAACTCGGCGAAATATCTGTAACCGAAATACTTCAGGAGGGCATGCTTGCAGGGATAATAGGGATTCACTTCAAGTTAGTGAATGACTCTGCATACATGCGTAACTGTAATCTCCTTGTCGGCGGCTTTTTCCTTGCGATGCTGATTCGTGAACTCGATGCTTTATTCGATTTCATTTCTCACGGTAGCTGGGTATGGTTCGCTTTAATCTCCTCTCTCACTGTTGTGGCTTACACAGCCAGACATTATCGCAAGACATTGGCTGAACTCTCACGCTATCCGCTTACGCCTCACTACGGAATGATGATCTCCGGGTTGCTGTGTATTTTAGTCTTTTCAAGATTATTCGGGATGCACGCGCTATGGGGATCAGTGCTCGGAGATGAGTATGTTCGGGTCGTGAAAAACATGGTTGAAGAAGGGGCAGAGTCGTTCGGTTATACGTTGTGCCTGACCTCAAGCATCGCTTATTACTTCTACCCGCTGAGATCAGAGCGCAGTTTAACCGAGCCATCATCAACCGTCTGATAGAAAACAGGGGGCGTTGCGTCCCCAGATGCCATCTTCCCGGTGTCGTTGTTGATTTTTTTTGATGTTGCCACATTGTTAATTTTTGCGTAATCTCCACGCTTTCGGAGACGTAAAATGTCCGTCACAGATTCCCTTCTCGCATTCACTTTCGCCGCAGCGTTATTAACGCTAACACCCGGGCTGGATACTGCATTAATTCTACGAACGTCGGTTGCCGAAGGCGGCAAAAAAGCTGTCCATGCGGCGCTGGGCATCGATCTGGGCTGTTTTATCTGGGGCGCGCTTGTGGCCTTTGGTCTTGGCGCGTTGCTGGCGATGTCGGAACTGGCATATACGGCGCTGAAATGGTGCGGTGCCGCGTACCTGTGCTGGCTGGGTATTCAACTTCTGCTGCGCCCGCGACAGCATTTTTCCTTGCAGGTTGAGGGCGACGTTCGCAGCAGTAACTGGTTTTTGCGCGGAATGTTGGGCAACGTGCTGAACCCCAAAATGGGCGTGTTTTACGTCTCGTTTCTACCGCAGTTTATTCCCGTCGGGCATTCGCCGATTGTCTGGACCTTCCTGCTGGTCTCGATTCACGTCTGTCTGGGGACGTTGTGGTCGCTGACGCTGATTGTGGCTTCGGGTTATGCGACAGATGTTCTAAAACAACCGGCGGTGGTGAAATGGATGGATCGCACAACTGGCGCCGCGTTCCTGCTGTTCGCGGCGCGTCTGGCGCTCAGTAAGCGCTAACCCAACGCCAGCCGAGCGCCACCGTTGCACCCACGATAGTGACGATTGCCGCGAGGTGCATCAGAAAATCTTCCGGGTGCAGATGTACCGGATGGCAAAACGTCAGCAGCGTGAGTGCCATCGCCGCCACGCCGGTGCCGGATAGCGCCAGGCTGCGCAGCGGGTTTAACGTGCGGGTCCGGCGCAGATAGCCTATCGCCAGCGCCACCATCGGCACGCTGACCGTAACCATATACGTGTAGCAGCGGGTGTCATGCAGGTTGCTGGCCGACAGCGGCGGGTGGCCGATATTCACCAGCACCGACCCCAGCCAAACCGTTGCCAGCACCAGTAGCCAGCGCATTTTCAACGGCCGACGCCCGGCAATGCTGAGTGTGAATGCGGCATTGATCGCCAGCAATCCAATGCTAAACGCCAGTCCGAGCTGCGCCATCGCCCACGCCGCGCCCGGCTGCGACCAGTCGGTGGCGGTGCGCTGAAGCAGCAGGCTTGCCAGGGCGCCCGCAGGCAGGGCCAACAAGACCCAGCTTGCCACGCGCCAGCGTATCGGCGGGGTGCGTTTCACGGGGTCCGCACTTCGGCTGAGTTTTTCGATTAACGCCTCATGACTGTCCATGATGGGCTCCATAACGACGAAGATTGTTCAACGCCCGGTGTAGCAGCGATTTAACCGCGCCGACCGTCAAATTATTGGCCTGAGCGGCTTCGGCGAGGCTCATTTCCTGCAAATGTACATCTTCCACAAGCTGACGCTGGCGGGCGGGCAGCTGGTTTAAAAAGCCGTCCAGCTCCTCGCCGACGTCCAGCATCTCAGCCTTCAGGGCCAGCGCATTGTCGGGCACGTTCAGCGTCGCCTCATCCTCAACCACTTCTCTCTGGTTGCGACGCCCACGGCGGCGCAGGGCATCAATGGCGCGGGCCTGAGAAATCGCCATCAGCCACGGCAGAAAAGGGCTGGCGGGATCGTAGGTGTGACGGATCCGGTGCAGAGTGAGCAGCACGTCCTGAATCACGTCTTCGGTCAGTACCTCGTCGTCCACCTGTTTGCGGACTATCGCGCGGATGACCGGCACCAGCGTCTGCAACAGCTGCGTATACGCCTGCCGGTCACCTGTCTGGGCACGCGCCATATACGCGGGCCACGCGTCGCGCGGGACTTCCACCTTACCCATATTCCGCCTTGCTGCTTGACGCCGGAACGGTCTGGCGCGCCGCTGCTGCGGAGATCACGCCTTTTTCCCGGCCGCCTGATTAAGGGCGTTGACCACAATGCTCGGGGTCAATACCTGAGGCAACACTGTCGGTGCGCCGCCGTCGGCAGGATACACCACGTACATCGGCAATCCGCCCTGACCGAACTGGCTGAGCGCGTCATCGACATCAGCATTAAACTTAGTCGAATCTGCCACCATATACAGCGTGCCGGTGCGTGCCAGCGCCGCTTTCACCGCCTGGGTCGACAGCGAAGTTTTGTCGTTCACCTGGCAGGTGATGCACCAAGACGCGGTGAAGTTAACGAAAATGGCTTTGCCGTGCCCGCGCTGTTCCGCCACGGTTTGCGGTGTCCATTTGATTGGCGCGGTGCTGGCGGTGGTTTCGGCGGTTTCAATCGGCTTCATCACGCTCGGGAGCGGCAGCAGAATCGCAACCAGCAGCGCGGCAGTGACGGCGTACATCACCCGATAACCGCGTCCGGCGAGGTGCCGACGCTGGGCAATCCCATACAGCCAGGCGGCGAAACTCAGCGCCACCGACCCTGCCAGCAGGGTGCCGAGTGCCGTGGTGCCAGCCTGTTGCGCCAACACCCACACCAGCCACGCAAACGCCCCCAGCATCGGAAACGCTAACGCATGTTTGAGGGTATTCATCCACGCTCCCGGGCGCGGCAGGCGTTTGGCCAACGCCGGGAACAGCGAAATCAGCGTAAACGGCGCGGCAAACCCCAGCGCCAGCGCAAAGAATATCGCCAGCGCAACGGCTGGCGGCTGAACCAGCGCGTAGCCGATAGCGCTCGCCATAAATGGGGCTGAGCACGGCGTGGCGACGATAATCGCCAGCGCGCCGGTCAGTGCCGAGCGCACAAACGCCCCGCGTCCGAGGGAAATTTCCCCCGCGCGCTGGAGCGATAAACCGACTTCAAAGACGCCAAGCAGATTGAGGGCCGCGCCGAGAATCACCAGCGCCAGCAGGGCAATCACCAGCGGCGACTGAAGCTGAAAGCCCCAGCCAACCGCCGCGCCACCGGCCCGCGCCGCCAGTAATATTCCGGCCAGCACCATCATGGTGACGATGACCCCAAGCAGGAAGCCGAGCCCTTCGCGGCGGGCGCTGGAGAGATCCCCGTCATGGCGGATCAGGCCGAACGCCTTCAGCGAAATCACCGGGAATACGCACGGCATAAAGTTGAGAATAATGCCGCCTAAAAAGGCGGCGAACAGGGCGGTTAGCATAGCGCGTCTCTATTTAGCTCTCAGGAGTGCGACTGGGCGTACTGTTTCACCGCATCCATGGTTTTCTGGATGTGGGCTTCCGGGTTGCGGTCGGTGTAGCTCAGCAGGATTTTGCCGTCCGGCGCAATCACAAACGAGGTGCGGTCAGACAGCGTTTTGCCGCCCATCTGCATTTGCGTCTGGTACTCCGCGGCGACTTTCGCGCCCGGATCGGCGGCGACAGTAAATTTGTCACGGCATTCCAGCTGGGAGAATTTCCCGACCTGATCAACGTTCCCGGCAGTGACGCCAATCACCGTCGCGCCCAGCTTTTTAAAATCATCGGTAGCTTCAGCAAAATCATGGGCTTCCAGCGTACAGCCTTTGGTGAATGCCGCCGGGAAGAAGTAGAGCACTACCGGACCTTTTTGCAGCGCCTGCTGCAAAGAGAAGGTCAGCGGTTTGCCCGCCAGCGCGCCTTGCAGTTGGAACGTGGGCGCCTGGGCACCCGCCGGAAGGGCGGCGTCGGCGTTGAACGCCATCAGCGAAAGGCCAAAGGCCGCGGCGGCGGTCAGCAGAGATAAGCGATGTTTCACAGCAATCATGGTCAGCTCCAGTCACGTAGGGAAAAGGTCTTCTCCTATAGTTCGCTGGAGGTAATGAAAAAGTTACGCTGGAGTAAAAAAATAGTGGGCGAGGACGTTGGGATGCGGAAATAAACGTGTGCCGTCGGCATAAAAACCGACGGCACAACGGGGGGAGTGACTTAGTGCTGAGGTGCCTGTGGCAGGTTATTCAGCACGTCCAGCGCCTCTGACGGCAGCGTGAGCGCGGCGGCAGCGAGGTTCTCATTCAGGTGTCCGAGTGAAGATGTGCCTGGGATCAGCAGGATATTCGGCGAACGTTGCAGCAGCCAGGCCAGCGCGACCTGCATTGGCGTCGCGTCGAGATTGGCCGCAATGTCGTTGATTTCCTGAGATTGCAGCGGCGAGAACCCCCCGAGCGGGAAGAACGGTACGTAGGCAATGTTCTTCGTCGCAAGGCTGTCGATCAGTGCGTCATCGTGACGGTTTGCCACATTATAGAAGTTCTGTACGCAGGCGATGTCGGTCATTTTCATGCCGTCTTCGACCTGTTTTGCGGTGACGTTGCTCAGACCGATATGGCGAATCAGGCCCCGGTCTTTCAGCTTAATCAGCGTTTCCAGCGGTTCTTCCAGCGAACCTTCTGCCGGGCCATGCACACTAATCATGCTGCGCAGGTTGACCACGTCCAGCACATCCAGACCGAGGTTACGCAGGTTGTCTTCGACCGCCTGCGTCAGTTCTGGCGCAGACAGCGCGGGCAGCCAGTTCCCTTGTTCATCACGACGGGCGCTGACTTTGGTCACAATGGTCAATTCTTGCGGGTACGGATGCAGCGCTTTTTTGATCAGCTGATTGGTCACGTGCGGGCCGTAGAAATCGGAGGTATCAATGTGGTTCACGCCGGCGTCGAGCGCAGCCTGCAGGACTTTAACCGCCATCTCAGGGTCTTTCGGCGGGCCAAATACGCCCGGACCGGCGAGCTGCATCGCGCCGTAACCCAAACGCCAGATTTCGCGATTGCCAAGAGTAAAGCTGCCGGACTGTTTAACGCTGGACATATTAGTTTCCTCATAATGGCTTTAGCGGATAAGTGTAAACCGATTGCCTGAGGAAAGTGGGTAAGAAAGTTTAACTGAATGTGCGGCAGTCGCCTGCCGCATCAGAGATTAGCCGAAGAACATCACCGAGACGCAGAGCAAACCGACAATCAGGGTGATAAAGCTGCCGACCGAGCGATACGGCTTGAGGGCCGGGATCAGGTAGGTGGAGAGCGTTGGCATGATGAACAGGATCATCGCAATCAACGGGCCGCTGATGGCATAAATCATCGAGATGGCGTTCGGGTTAATGCAGCACACCACGAAGGTCAGGGTGGACACCAGCAGAATCGAGGTCGCGCGATTGAAGGCGCGGCTTTTACGAATGCCCGCCTGGTTCAACGTCGCCCGCACGATTTCACTCGCCCCTTCAATCACGCCAAAATAGGTGCCGAGGAACGATTTCGACATCGCCACAATAGCCACAATAATGCCGGAGACCGCCAGCCAGTGCGGCGCCGCAGGCATCATCGCCAGGGCAGAAAGAATCGTCACACCCTCATTTTTAGCGTTGGTGATGTAGCCTTCCGGAATCGCCAGCAGGCAGCTGATCACGAAGAACAGCACGCTCAGGCAGATGATGAGATAGGCAACCCGCATAATTTTTTTGCATTTATCCATTGCCTCATCGCCGAACTTTTCGCGTCTGTCGATGGCGAAAGTCGAGATAATTGGCGTATGGCTAAAAGCGAAAACCATCACGGGGATTGAGATCCACACCTGATGCAGTGTGTGAGGTGTGAACGTCAGCTGGCCGCTAAACATCGCCGGTTGCCAGGATCCAGTCAGATACAGCGACAGGAACAGGAAGTAGCCAATCAGCGGGAACACCAGGAAGCCCATCACTTTTAGCGTTGCGTGGCGGCCCATCAGGAAAATCAGGTTCAACACCAGCACCACCGCCAGACTCACCAGCATCCGCACGCCGAGCGTCACCGTTATATGCCGAGCCAGCTGTTCATTAAGGGAGTTGGTAATGGCGACCGCGTAAATCAGCACCACCACGAAGAAGGCGATGAAGTACAGGGCGGTGATCAGATTGCCGATTTTCTTGCCGTAGTAGTGGTTCACCGCGCCGGTGATCCCGACGTTGGCAGGCAAGTTAGCGGAGAGAATAAAACGACACAGCGCGCGGTGCGGCCAGTAGGTTAACGGCCACGCGACCAGGGCCGTAATCAGGAGCACCATCGCCCCTGCGGAGCCTAACTGAATCGGCAGGAACAAGGTGCCCGCACCTACCGCAGTGCCATATAACGCGAAACTCCATAGGGTTTCGTCTTTTGACCATAATTTTGACATTTTTTGAATATTTAAACCGGATAACTAAAAAACAGCGGCGAGTTTACCTTATTTCATTCAGGGCGGGGGAGAGAGAATTGGGGTTAGCCCTTTCAGGTAAAATGAATGTTATATGACAGGTATTTCCTTTGTGATAAAACTCACTTTTTTTAAACAATTACAATAATTGTTGATAACAATCCTCTACTATAGCGCTGATTATTTGCGCTGAGGTCGGGATGAAAGACGTCGTTATCGTAGGTGCAGTTCGAACGCCCATTGGTTGTTTTCAGGGCGCACTGTCGCGCTTTACGGCAGTAGAGCTGGGAAGTGTGGTGGTGAAAGCGCTGGTGGAACGCACCGGACTGGACCCTATGGAAGTGGATGAGGTGATCCTCGGACAGGTGCTGACGGCAGGCGCCGGGCAAAACCCTGCGCGGCAGTCCGCCATTAAAGGCGGTCTGCCCAATACCGTTTCTGCGATAACCATCAACGACGTTTGCGGCTCGGGCCTCAAGGCGCTGCATCTGGCGACCCAGGCTATTCAGTGCGGCGAAGCCGATGTGGTGATTGCCGGCGGCCAGGAAAACATGAGCCGCGCGCCGCACGTCTTAACCGACAGCCGCACCGGGGCGCAACTGGGTAACAGTCAGCTTCTCGACAGCCTGGTTCACGACGGGCTGTGGGATGCGTTCAATGATTATCACATGGGCGTGACGGCGGAAAACCTGGCGCGTGAATACGGCATTTCGCGTGAATTGCAGGACGCCTGGGCGCTCAGCTCGCAGCAGAAGGCACGACGGGCGATTGATTCCGGCCGTTTCCGCGATGAAATCGTACCGGTAGTCAATTTGCAGAAAAATGGGTTGGCTCAGGTGGTGGATACCGATGAGCAGCCGCGCACCGACGCCAGCGCCGAAGGGCTGGCGCGTCTGATGCCAGAGTTCGACATGCTCGGCTCGGTCACTGCGGGCAACGCATCGTCCATCAATGACGGCGCGGCGGCGGTGATGATGATGAGTGAATCCAAAGCGATGGCGTTGAATCTGCCGATTCTGGCGCGGATCCGCGCATTCGCCAGCGTCGGTGTTGACCCTGCGTTAATGGGCATTGCCCCGGTTTACGCCACGCGTCGTTGTCTGGAGCGTGTGGGCTGGCAGTTGAACGACGTCGATCTGATTGAAGCCAACGAAGCGTTTGCCGCGCAGGCGATTTCGGTCGGCAAAGTGTTGGAGTGGGATGAAACACGCGTCAACGTCAACGGCGGGGCGATTGCGTTGGGCCATCCGATTGGCGCATCCGGCTGCCGTATTCTGGTCTCGCTGGTGCATGAGATGATCAAGCGCGATGCCCGCAAAGGGCTGGCCACGCTGTGCATTGGCGGCGGGCAGGGCGTGGCGCTGGCCGTCGAGCGCGATTAACGTCTCCTTTCTCGATTGCCCGGTGGCGCTTCGCTGACCGGGCCTAAAGCATTCCCATTCATGTATTAACTCTCTGTTTTTAATCTTCTTTCTGTAATCACAGTGACGGGTTATAACCCCGGAACGTGATCGCTTTTGCATTTCTGATATTTAAATGCAGAAAAAATGAAACGCTGTTTTATTTGCGATTGAAAAGACTCTGGCAGAGGACTAAGATGGCCTCAACGGAAAAGCAAAACTGCTTTTCAAAATGAATCACTCTTGCTGGAGGTTAACGTGGACATCAGACAAAGCATCCACAGCGCGCACGCCAAAACCCTCGATACTCAGGGCCTGCGCAACGAATTTTTAGTTGAACAAGTATTTGTCGCAGATGAATACACGATGGTCTACAGCCATATCGACCGTATCATCGTGGGCGGAATTATGCCGGTCGCCAGGACCGTCTCCGTCGGTGGCGAAGTGGGCAAGCAACTGGGCGTCAGCTATTTCCTCGAACGCCGCGAGCTGGGCGTGATTAACATTGGCGGGCCGGGCACTATCACGGTCGACGGCAAATGCTATGAAATCGGCCACCGCGATGCGCTGTACGTCGGCAAGGGGGCGAAAGAAGTGGTGTTCGCCAGCGTCGACTCGGCAAAACCGGCAAAGTTTTACTACAACTGCGCGCCAGCACACAGCACCTTCCCGACCAAAAAAGTGACGCCTGCCGATGTGGCACCGGTGACGCTTGGCGATAACCTCACCAGCAACCGTCGCACTATCAATAAATACTTCGTGCCGGACGTGCTGGAAACCTGCCAGCTCAGCATGGGCCTGACCGAACTGGATCCGGGCAATCTGTGGAACACCATGCCGTGCCACACCCATGAGCGCCGGATGGAAGTCTATTTCTATTTCAACATGGCCGATGACGCGTGCGTGTTCCACATGATGGGACAGCCGCAGGAAACGCGCCATGTCGTGATGCACAACGAACAGGCGGTGATTTCACCGAGCTGGTCTATTCACTCAGGCGTAGGTACTCAGGCGTACACATTCATCTGGGGTATGGTCGGCGAAAACCAGGTCTTCGATGATATGGACCACGTTGCTGTGAAGGATCTGCGCTAGGGCGCGGACAGCCAATAATCTTGCCTGTCCGAAACAGGCGCGAAATGAATAAGGACTTACTATGATTCTCGATACTTTCTCACTGGCAGGCAAAGTCGCAGTGGTCACCGGCTGTGATACCGGTTTAGGGCAGGGCATGGCGATTGGACTGGCGGAAGCGGGCTGCGATATCGTCGGCATTAACATCGTCGAGCCGACCGAAACGATGGAGCAAGTTACCGCCCGTGGCCGTCGCTTCCTGAGCCTGACCGCCGATCTGCGTAATATCGACGGCATTCCTCAGTTACTGGAGCGCGCGGTGACCGAGTTGGGTCATATCGATATTCTGGTCAATAACGCCGGTTTGATTCGTCGTCAGGACGCGATTGAGTTCAGCGAGAAAGACTGGGACGACGTCATGAACCTGAATATCAAAGCCGTGTTCTTCATGGCACAGGCGGCGGCGAAGCACTTCATCAGCCAGGGCAACGGCGGCAAAATCATCAACATCGCCTCCATGCTCTCTTTCCAGGGCGGGATCCGCGTGCCGTCTTATACCGCATCGAAAAGCGGCGTGATGGGCGTCACCCGTCTGCTGGCTAACGAATGGGCAAAACACGGCATCAACGTGAATGCGATTGCGCCGGGCTACATGGCGACCAATAACACGCAAATGCTGCGCGCCGATGAACAACGCAGTGCCGAAATCCTCGACCGTATCCCCGCTGGCCGTTGGGGTTTGCCTTCTGATTTGATGGGGCCGGTCGTATTCCTGGCTTCCAGCGCCTCAGACTACATCAACGGTTATACCGTCGCGGTAGACGGCGGTTGGTTGGCGCGCTAAGGCCTCAGGTTTTGAATCATAACCCTGCTGAATGGCGGGGTTTTTTATATTCATTTGCGAAATATAATCGAGGCTAATTAATTAACGGAATTACGCGCACTTTCTTTCCCACCACGCCCTTTTTCCTCTATGACGGAAAAATGCCAGTAATACAATTAAGCCTGTTAATCAACTACGTATTTGCGTAGGTGTCGCTCAGAGCCCAGAAAAGCAGGGTGCTAGCTCTGGAATAGGGTGCATTAGTGGATTTTCTGTAATTAAAGGTTTTCAGAAAATTCTTATAGGGATATATTGGATTAAAATTACCTCTCTACACAACGATCCTCACACTATGTCAACCATGGATATTAAACCGCAACCGGACGCTATTATTCCTTTCCCCCGTCCTGAAAACGTTCCTGCCAATGGGCAAGAAATCGATCTTCTTGCGCTCGTCGACATCCTCTGGCGCGCGAAAATACGGATCCTGGGAACCGTCTTTTGCTTTGCTCTGATGGCGCTGGCGATCAGCTTCTTTCTGCCCCAAAAATGGACCAGCAGCTCGGTGATCACCCCGGCCGAGCGTACCCAACTGGTGCCGCTTAACACGCTGATCGCCAAGGTGCAGGTTCTGGGCGTGGATATAAACGTCGACAGCGGCAGCATTTTTAATCTGTTCATCAAGAAATTTAACGCCTCCGTGATGCTGGAAGAGTTCGTTAAATCGTCGCCGCAGCTGATGAGCCAGTTTGAAGGGGTCGACGTTGAACCCGCGGAGCTGTATCGCGCCGTGGTGGCGGTCTCTGAGAAAATGAAAGCCGTGGATGATGCGAGCAATAAAAAAGAACCCACCACGCCGTATCACTCCTGGACGCTTTCTTTTACCGGTCCACAGCCTGAAGAAACGCAAAGTATTCTGGCCGGCTACATGAAGTTCGTCGCCGATAAAGTGGTCAAACAGACCATGATGAATATCAGCGAAACCGTGGAGATGAAAATCCAGGTTGAAAAACAGCGTCTGGAGCTGGATCGTGCGAAGCTGGAATATGAAAAAGAGACCAAAATAAAACGGCTGAATTATTCTTTGCAGGTGGCAAAAGCGGCTGGAATTAATAAGCCGGTGTACAGCAACGGCCAGACGATAAAAGACGATCCGGATTTCTCCGTGACGCTCGGCACCGACGGGATCAATAAGAAGCTGGAAATCGAAAAAGCCATGAACGATGTCTCCGAACTGAATGCCGAAATTCTGAACCGTGAATATCGCTTAAAACAGATTGAGCAGCTGAATATTCAGGACCTTCAGTTCCCGGTTGTTAACTACCAGCTGGCGCCGTCCTTGCCGGTGAAAAAAGACGGTCCAGGAAAATCGCTGATCGTACTGCTGGCGGCGCTGCTTGGCGGGATGATGAGCTGTGGCGTGGTGCTGTTCCAGCACGCTCGTGAATCTCGTATAGCGCCACTGCTGCTCGAGGAAAAAACGGCATAAGCGCACGTTTACCGAGTTCAAAAGGGTTACAGGAAAGAGGAGAGTAATCTCCTCTTTTTTTATGACAGAAAATCTTCACGTATTGGCGTAAAAGTATCGAGCAGGACGCCCGCCTTCAGGCATACGCAGCCGTGCATCACGTGGGGCGCTTTGTAAAGTGTGTCCCCTGCACGAACAACCTGCGTTTCCTCGCCAATGGTAAATTCAAATTCGCCAGACAGTACGGTGGTCAGTTGCTCATGAGGATGATTGTGCATCGGGCCCACGGCCCCGGTATCAAAATGCACTTCTACCGCCATCATTTTTCCGCCGTGCGCCAGAATACGACGGCGCACGCCGTTGCCTAAATCTTCAAGAACGGTGTCTTTGTGCTGCACAAACATAGTATGAACCTCAGAGTGAAACGTTGTTTCATTCAACTTATCGCAGCCTGCCAGAAATGAAAACATCTGTATGGAGAAGTGGAAAGTTGATCACATCTCTGTTTCACTGTCGAAAACACAGAAATAGGATACGCCATGAAAACGATTGGCCTGCTAGGCGGCATGAGCTGGGAATCGACGATCCCTTACTATCGTCTGATTAATGAAGGGATCAAAGAGCGCCTGGGCGGCCTGCATTCGGCGAAGATCCTCATGCATAGCGTCGATTTTCAGGAAATAGAAACCTGTCAGTCATCGGGCCAATGGGATAAAGCCGGTGAGATCCTGGCTGACGCGGCGGCGAATCTGGAAAGTATCGGCGCCGAAGGTATCGTGCTGTGTACCAATACCATGCACAAAGTGGCCTCACATATTGAACTGCGCTGCGGCGTGCCGTTTTTGCACATTGCTGATGCCACCGGGCGCGCGATTGAAAAGCAGGGCGTTAAGAATGTGGCGCTGCTGGGCACGCGCTACACCATGGAGCAGGATTTTTATCGGGGACGCCTCGAACAGGCATTTTCGCTGAATACGATAATCCCCGAGGCCGATGAGCGCACCCGCATCAACCAGATTATCTTTGAAGAACTGTGCCTGGGTAAATTCACCGAGGCATCGCGCGCGTACTATTTACAGGTGATTGAACGTCTGGTCGGTGAGGGCGCGGAGGGCGTCATCTTTGGCTGTACCGAAATCGGCCTGCTGGTACCGACAGAACGCAGCCCCGTTCCGGTGTTTGATACGGCGGCGTTGCACGCCTCTGACGCCGTCGACTTTATCCTTTCCTGACGCGGTTGAGCGTTTCTTCCAGCGGCGTGACCAGCGACGGCACGCCGTTTTGCAGATGTGCGATAAAAGCATCGACAAGCGCGGAGCCGGGGCGATGCAGCGGGCGAATCAGGCTGACGGTGAACGGCACGTCCACGCTGAAGCGGCGAATCGCAATCCCACTGTTATCCCCGCCGTAGGCGTAATCCAGCGCGGTAAATGGGTTGACGACCGAAATCCCCACGCCTGCTCGCACCATCGCGCAAATGGATGCCGCGCTGTGGGTTTCCACCACCATCCGCCGGTGCACGCCGTGTTCAGCAAACAGGCCGTCGAGCAGCTGGCGATAGCTGTCCGTTCTCGACAGGCTGATGTAATTCTGGCCTTCGAAATCCTGCGGCGTGAGGACGGTTTTCTCAGCCAACGGATGCGCCGCGGGTAGCACGCACACCTCATTCATACTCAGCAGCGGCGTACGCTCGGTGCCCGGCGGCGTATGCAGCGTTTCTGTCAGTCCTAAGTCGTGGCGCTGGGCCGACAGCCACTCCTCCAGCAGCGGGGATTCCTGCGGCACAATTTGCAGACTGACGTCCGGATAGCGCGCCAAAAACGGCTGCAACAACGCCGGTAGAAAAGACTGCGAAAACACTGGCAGACACACCACCGACAGCTCGCCCTGACGAAATTCCCGCAGGCTTTCCGCAGTGCTGAGAATTCTGTCCAGCCCGTACCACGAGCGCTGCACCTCTTCGAACAGCCGCAGCCCCTGCACCGTGGGGTGCAAACGCCCGCGATTGCGCTCAAACAGTTTGAGGCCCAGCACTTTCTCAAGCCTGGCCAGCTCACGGCTGACGGTTGGCTGAGAGGTGTGCAGCATCGTCGCGGCTTCCGTCAGGTTGCCCGTGGTCATTACCGCATGAAAAATCTCGATGTGACGCAAATTCACGGCGGGCATGGCAACTCCTTTCATTACGTTATCTATATCAATTTTGCATGAAGTCCGGATAAAACGATATTTTTTATTCGACTGGCGCTGTGGCGTAATCGGTTAAAAGCGAAAACACCGGAGTTCACCATGCCACGCCCACTGAATACGACTGACACCGACCTCAATGCTGAGAACCTGCTGCGCCTGCCTGCCGAGTTTGGCTGTCCGGTATGGGTTTACGATGCGGCGATTATTCGCCAGCAAATAGCACAGCTAAGCCAGTTCGACGTGGTACGTTTTGCGCAGAAAGCCTGCTCCAATATTCACATCCTGCGTCTGATGCGCGAGCAGGGCGTGAAGGTGGATTCCGTTTCATTGGGTGAAATCGAGCGTGCACTGGCGGCGGGATACGATCCTGAGACGCACCCGGACGACATCGTATTCACCGCCGACATGATTGACGAGGCGACGCTCGCCCGCGTGGCCGAACTGAAAATTCCGGTAAACGCCGGTTCGGTGGATATGCTGGCGCAGCTCGGGGAAGTCTCGCCGGGCCATCGCGTGTGGCTGCGCGTGAACCCGGGCTTTGGCCACGGTCACAGTCAGAAAACCAATACCGGCGGTGAAAACAGCAAGCACGGTATCTGGTACAGCGATTTACCCGCTGCGCTGGAAGTGATTCAGCGTTACCAGCTGACGTTGGTGGGCATTCACATGCACATCGGATCCGGCGTGGACTACGGTCATCTGGAGCAAGTGTGCGGCGCGATGGTGCGTCAGGTTGTTGAGTTTGGGCAAGATCTGGAAGCCATCTCGGCCGGTGGCGGCTTGTCGATTCCTTACTGTTACGACGATGAAACCATTGATACCCAGCACTATTTCGGCCTGTGGAATGCCGCCCGCGAGCAAATTGCGAAGCATCTTGGTCATCCGGTGAAGCTGGAAATCGAGCCGGGGCGTTTCCTGGTGGCGGAATCCGGCGTGCTGGTGGCGCAGGTGCGCAGTGTGAAAAATATGGGCAGCCGCCACTTTGTGCTGATTGACGCAGGCTTTAACGATTTGATGCGTCCATCGATGTACGGCAGCTATCACCACATTTCAGCTTTGGCGGGAGACGGTCGCGATTTGTCGCAGGCGGCGTTAGTCGAAACCGTGGTGGCTGGCCCGTTGTGTGAATCCGGCGACGTATTTACCCAGCAGGAAGGCGGGAAAGTAGAAACGCGTGAGCTGCCGCAGGTGGTGCCGGGCGATTATCTGGTGCTGCATGATACCGGGGCGTACGGTGCGTCGATGTCTTCCAACTACAACAGCCGTCCGCTGCTGCCGGAAGTGCTGTACGACAACGGCAGCGCGCGGCTTATCCGTCGTCGTCAGACCATTCAGGAACTGCTGGCGCTGGAACTGTTCTGATAAAACGGGCCTGTCGTGACCGATTCGCGTAGCACCAGTTTTCCGGTGAACGGCGGCAGGGTTTCGATAGGCAAATCGTTGGCGAGTTTAATGGCCTGATCGATAGCAGTGGTTATCATGTTGTCGATAGGCAAATAGACCGTTGAAAGCCCCGGCTCAAGCCATTTTGCGCTGGGGGCATCATCAAATCCGAACAGGGAAATATCCTGCGGAATTCTCAACCCCGCCTGATGCAGCGCCTTCGACGCCCCTAACGCCATATCATCGTTACAGGCAAACAGCGCGCTGAACGTCGCGTTCTCCTCCAAAAGCTGCTGGCACAGTTCGTAGCCGCGCGTCATTCCCGAATCCCCGTATTTTACTTTGTCAGGATCCCAGGCGATGCCGTGCTTTTCCAGCGCGCTGCGGTAGCCCTGCAAACGCGCTTTACCGGTTGGCGTGTGAATCGGCACGGTAATACAGGCGATATCGCGATGGCCCTGAGAAATCAGGTATTCCACCGCCTGAAACGCGGCGTCCTGCTGCTCGAAGAACACGCAGCGATCCCGGGCCTGACTGACGTCGCGGTTGATAACCACCACCGGCATGTTGATGGAGTTGATCAGCTTCATGATCGCTTTTTCGCTCATAAAACGGGTGTAGAGCACAATGGCGTCGCACTGGCGGTCGGCGAGCATTTGCACCGCCTGCTCTTCGCGCTCCGGCGTGTCGTGACCGTCGGTAACGATCAGTTGTTTACCGTGGGTTTCCGTCTGACGCGAAGCCTGTTGCAGCAGGCGTCCGAAGTAAAAACCATCAAACGTCGAAACCACCAGGCCGATGCTGTTACTGGTGCGATTCGCCAGGGAACGCGCCAAAAAATTCGGGCGATACCCCAGGTCTTCCATGGCTTTATACACCTGCTTTCGGGTGCTTTCTTTTACCTGACCTGTGCCGTTCAGTACGCGGGAAACGGTCGCTTTCGACACGCCAGCGCGTAGTGAGACATCCAGCATTGTTGCCATTGTTGATTCCTGATACGCCATGATGGTTGCAGTTTATCACAGACATTCAGGGGCATATCTTCTGCGTTCGTTACAAATAACCATCGCGATCACGCTTTTGACAGCGCTTCGCTGAAATAACCCTGCAAAAACTACGTGGTATGCCAATGCGGAAAATTGGTCTTTATTTGGAATACCACATTGCTCTGTGAGACCTCAGTCACAGAACTTTGTCCGACACATCGCTATTTTTGGTATGCCAAATGGACCAAGGCTGTAAACCCATTTTGATAAAAGCCCACATTTGAGGTATCACCTTTATGGCATTTCAGGAAAAGCTCATCGATTCTCTGGGAAGTTTCGCCACAAAATTCAATAGCTACCGCTATATCATGGCGATCAAATCCTCCTTTATAACCCTCATGCCGGTGATCATCGTCGGCGCCTTTTCAGTACTGATTTCCAACATGGTGCTGGACCCGAAAAACGGTCTCGCCAGCTTCCAGTCTCTGTCATTCCTGGCGGCGCTCAAGCCGATAACTGGGGCGATCAACTACGCCACGCTTAACTTTCTTAACATCGGCGCGGTGTTTTTAATCGGCATCGAGTTGGGCCGCATCAACGGCATCAAAACGCTGTTCCCCGGCCTGCTGGCGGTGATTTGCTTTATTTGTGTGACGCCGACCACCGTAGAAATGATGGTCGACGGGCAAATGCACCAGGTGAAAGACGTTCTGCTGCGTCAGTTCTCTGACACCCGCAGCCTGTTCCTCGGCATGTTCATCGCGATTCTGTCGGTAGAAGTCTATTGCTGGCTGGAAAAGCGTCCAGGCCTGAAGATCAAAATGCCGGATACCGTGCCGCCGAACGTCTCGGCGTCGTTTTCCGCGCTGATCCCGGCGATCATCACCACCACCGTGATTGCCACCTTTGGTTTCGTGTTCCATCAGCTGACCGGCATGTATCTTTATGATGCGGTGTATCAGGTGGTGCAGCAGCCGCTGGAACGCGTGATGCAAAGCCTGCCGGGCATTCTGTTGCTGATGTTCGTCGCCCAACTGTTTTGGGTGATCGGCATTCACGGTAATCAGATGATCAAGCCTATCCGCGAACCGCTTTTGTTAGGGGCGATCACCGTCAACATGAGCGCGTTCGAGCAAGGTAAAGAGGTGCCAAACATCATCACCATGCCGTTCTGGGATGTGTACATGAGCATCGGCGGTTCTGGCCTGACGCTGGGTCTGTTGGTCGCGGTGATGATCGCCAGCAAACGCAAAGAGATGAAAGAAATCGCCAAGCTGTCGATTGGCCCCGGCCTGTTCAACATTAACGAGCCGGTGATTTTCGGCATGCCGATTATGCTCAACCCGATTCTGGCGATCCCGTTCATCATCACTCCGCTGGTTACTGGCTCCATCGGCTATTTCGCCACCGCTGCTGGGTTCGCCGGTAAAGCGGTGGTGATGGTGCCGTGGACCACGCCGCCGTTGATTAACGCCTGGCTGTCCACCGCCGGTTCCATGGGCGCGGTGGTTACCCAGCTGGTCTGTATTGTCACCTCGATCATTATTTATCTGCCGTTCGTGAAAATCGCCTCCCGCCGTGCCGAGCAGGCGCAATTACAGGCGCAGCAACAGGCCACCGAGAACGCATGAGGACGCTATGAGTCAGAAAACGATCACGATTCCACAGGATTTCATTCTCGGCGCTGCGGCTTCCGCATGGCAAACGGAAGGCTGGAGCGGCAAAAAAGAGGGGCAGGATTCCTGGCCCGATCTCTGGTACAAAAACGACAGGCACGTCTGGCACGACGGTTACGGCCCGGCAGTCGCCACCGATTTCATCAACCGTTTTCGCGAAGATGTGGCGTTGATGAAACAGGCGGGGCTGACCCACTATCGCACCTCAATTAACTGGTCGCGCTTCCTCACTGATTACGAAAACGTCACCGTTGATGAAGAGTACGCTGCCTATTACGACGCGCTGTTTGATGAGCTGAACGCCAACGGCATCACGCCGATGATTTGCCTCGAACACTACGAGCTACCGGGCTATTTGCTGGAAACCTACGGTGGCTGGGCGTCGAAAAAAGTGGTCGACCTTTTCGTGGGCTACGTCGAGAAAGTCTTCGAACGCTATCACCATAAAGTGACGCGTTGGTTCACCTTCAACGAACCGATCGTGGTGCAGACCCGGGTCTATCTCGACGCGCTGCGCTGGCCGTACGAGCAAAACACCGGCACCTGGATGCAGTGGAATCACCACAAAGTGCTGGCAACGGCGCGGGTGGTGAAGCTGTTCCGTGAGAAAGGTTATCGCGGTAGCGTGGGCTGTATTCTCAATCCGGAAGTGACGTACCCGCGCTCGCGGGCAGTGCACGATGTGCGGGCCGCCGAGCGCTATGACCTGTTCTACAACCGCGTATTTCTCGATCCGATGGTGAAAGGTGAGTATCCACCAGAGCTTATTACGCTGCTGGAACAGCATCATGTGGCGTGGGATCACACTGAAGAAGAGCTGGAGATTATCTGCGAGAACACCGTCGACGAGTTGGGGATCAATCTCTATTACCCGCATCGTGTCAAAGCGCCGTCGCGCGCGTGGCATCCGGAAACCCCGTTCCATCCGGCGTATTACTACGAGCCGTTCGAACTGCCGGGACGGCGGATGAACAAATCCCGAGGCTGGGAAATCTACCCGCAAATCGTGTACGACATGGCGATGCGTATCAAAAATGAGTACCGCAATATTCCGTGGTTCGTGGCGGAAAGCGGGATGGGCATTGAAAACGAAGGTCAGTTCCGCAACAGCGATGGCGTGATTGAAGACGACTACCGTATCAATTTCATCAGCGAACACCTCTGGCAGACGCTACGGGCGAAACAGGACGGCGCCAACTGCCACGGCTACATGCTGTGGGCATTTACCGATAACGTCTCGCCGATGAACGCCTTCAAGAACCGCTATGGGCTGATTGAAATTGACCTCGCCAACAACCGGGCACGACGGGCGAAAAAATCAGCGAGTTGGTTCCGCAGGCTGCGTGACACCCGGATGCTCACGCTCAACGTCGACGATGAACTGAAATAGCGGCGCTCCTGCAGTTGCATGAATTTTGCTACTATAGCCGCCGGTCAGACCGCCAGGAGCGGCGGTCTGTGCATCCACCCGCAAGCAGACACAGGTGATATTGTGGAAAAGGCCGTTGTTCCGCCGGAAAAAAAACCTTACCAGGAAATTGGTGAAGATTTGCGCGCCCAGATTATGCAGGGCCTTTACCCGGTGGGTTCCCGGCTGCCGCCCGAGCGTAATATTGCGGAAAAGTATGGCGTCAGCCGGACTATAGTTCGTGAAGCGCTGCTGATGCTGGAGTTGCAGGGAACTGTGGATATTCGCCAGGGATCGGGCGTGTACGTGATGCGTATACCGCAGGAAAACGACAGCGAAGAAGAGCAGATGCTGAACAGCGACGTCGGGCCGTTTGAGATTTTGCAGGCGCGTCAGCTTCTTGAAAGCAACATTGCGGCCTTCGCCGCGAAAATGGCTACCCGGGCTGACATCGACAATCTCAAACGGATTATCGAGCAGGAACAGCGCGCGATTGCGGCCAACGACACCACCCAGGACAACAGTAAAATGTTTCACCTGGTGCTGGCTGGCGCGACGCAAAACCAGATGCTGCTGACCACCGTTGAGAAAATCTGGCTGCAAATGGACAGCAGCCCGCTGTGGCAGCAGTTTAACGCGCACATCGCCAGCCGCGCCTACCGCCTGAAGTGGCTCGGCGACCGGCAAACCATTCTGGCGGCGCTGCGCCGTCGCGACGTGATGGGAGCCTGGCAGGCAACGTGGCAGCACCTTGAGAATGTGAAGAATAGTCTGTTAGAACTCTCTGACGAGGATGCGCCAGATTTCGACGGCTACCTGTTTGAATCCGTACCCATTTTTCAGGGGAAATTGGTGTGAAAATCCAGCCGCTGCATGACGTACCGCAGCACAGCCGCCAGGTTATCGACTGGCTCTGGCAGGCGTTTGGTGGCGTGGCGATGCCGCGCGAGTTTTTCGCCAGTATCATTGAGCACAGCCAGACGCCCGACGCGCTCCCGTTCACCTTTGTACTGACCGACGGCGACACGCTGTTGGCGACCGTGGGTTTATGGCGCTGCGATCTGATCAGCCGTCAGGATCTTTTCCCGTGGATGGCGGCACTGTATGTCGATGAATCGGTGCGAGGGCAGGGCATTGCGGGCAGGTTGCAGGCGCATGTGATCGAGTACGCGCGCGGCAAAGGCTATTCGCAGCTGCATCTCTATTCGGCGTGTCGTGATTTCTACGAGCGTTTTGGCTGGCAGTACATCGGTGATGGCATCGAGTATCCGGCCACCACCGTGCATCTTTATCGCTACGAGCTTTGAGTTTCCACCGGTGAAATCACCGAATGACGGCGCACAAGCGTCGGACTAAACAGGTGAGTGATTTCCGGCAGCGGGCGTTTATCAGCCAGTGCCAGCGCCAGTTCGGCAGCCTGAGTCGCCATGGTAACAATCGGATAGCGCACGGTAGTCAGACGCGGGCGCACATAGCGTGAAATCAGCACGTCATCGAACCCAATCAGTGAAATTTCCCCCGGCACATCAATGCCGTTGTCATTCAGCACGCCCATCGCCCCCGCGGCCATCGAGTCGTTGTAGCAGGCAACGGCGGTAAAGTTTTTGCCGCGCCCCAGCAGTTCGGTCATTGCCTGTTCGCCGCCGCTTTCATCAGGCTCGGCGAATGTCACCAGCCGCTCATTGCACGGCAAACCGCTCTCTTTCAGCGCATCGTAATAGCCCTGCAAACGATCTTCGGCGTCGGAAATGGCGTGGTTTGAACAGAGGTAGCCAATTCGGGTATGACCCTGTTGGATTAAATGGCGGGTGGCGAGCCAGGCGCCGTAACGATCGTCGAGGGCCACGCAGCGTTCTTCAAAACCGGCCACGATCCGGTTGATCAACACCATGCCGGGGATCTGATTCATCAGTCCGATCAGTTCTTCATCGGGCAGCACTTTGGCATGGACAACCAGCGCCGCGCAGCGATGGCGAATCAATTGCTCAATGGCCTGGCGCTCTTTTTTCTCGTTATGGTAGCCATTGCCAATTAACAGAAAATTTCCGGTGTGATACGCCACCTGTTCAACGGCTTTGACCATTGCACCAAAAAACGGATCGGACACATCGCCCACCACCAGGCCAACGGTTTCCGTCGATTGCTGCGCCAGCGCGCGGGCGTTGGCGTTCGGGTGATAGCTGAGCGTTTCCATGGCGGAAAATACCGCCTGACGTGAGGCTTCGCTGGCTTTGGGAGAGTTATTGATAACCCGAGAAACGGTGGCAACTGAAACACCTGCCATCCGGGCCACATCCTTTATTGTCGCCATAACATGCCTTTTAAGAGGGAAAACGTTTACACCTGTTCAGTGTTACGGAAAACCCAGTGTTGTTCAAGGCTAAGCGCGGATCGTCTGCTGCAAATGTGATGCGAAAGGGCGTACGGCGTGAAAAAGTTACACAGCACGTCACAGGCAATTGAAACGGAAAAGATGAATCCAAACCTTTAGTTACACTTTGCGATTAGCTGTTGCGATTGATCGCTGGAGGATTCATCAATCTGATTGATACTCTGACTATCCCAGAGGTATTGATTGGTGAGAATTTTTTAGTACGATTACGTACTTCTCTTCTTGCACCGACCTGCGCAGATGCGCAGGTTTTTTTTACCCAAAATTCAGCCCCCTCCTGCTTTCCTGCCGCATCTCATGTAACCTGCAAAAAGTCATTTTTTGCAAAATGGAGTTGATATGCTGTTGGGCTTTTTTCGATTTCTTTTCAGAGTGATGTTTCGGGTTAAAGTCACCGGAAATGCGGCCGCTCTGCGCCAGCCGAAGGTGCTGATCACCCCGAACCATGTCTCGTTTATTGACGGCATTTTACTGGCGCTGTTTTTACCCGTGCGCCCGGTGTTTGCGGTCTATAGCTCTATCAGTCAGAAGTGGTTTATGCGCTGGCTGGCACCGCTCATTGATTTTGTTCCCTTAGATCCGACCAAGCCGATGTCTATCAAGCACTTGGTGCGTCTGGTTGAGCAAGGGCGCCCGGTGGTGATTTTCCCGGAAGGGCGAATTTCCATTACCGGCTCGCTGATGAAAATCTACGACGGCGCGGCCTTCGTGGCGGCAAAGTCGCAGGCGGTGGTGGTTCCGATTCGTATTGAAGGCGCCGAACTGACGTTTGCCAGCCGACTGAAAGGCCTGGTGAAACGCCGCTTCTTCCCGCAAATCCAACTGCATATTTTGCCCCCGACTTCACTGCCGATGCCGGATGCCCCGCGCGCGCGCGATCGCCGTAAAATCGCCGGTGAAATGCTGCATCAGATAATGATGGAAGCCCGGATGGCGGTGCGCCCACGTGAAACGCTGTACGAAGCGCTGCTTTCTGCCCAGCACCGTTATGGCGACAGAAAGCCGTGCATAGAAGACATTAATTTCCAGCCGGATAACTACCGTAAGCTGCTGACCAAAACGCTGTTCGTGGCGCGCATTCTGGAAAAATACAGCGCCAAGGATGAGAAAATTGGCCTGATGTTACCAAATGCCGGGATCAGCGCGGCAGTGATTTTCGGCGCCATTGCCCGGGGGCGAATCCCGGCAATGATGAACTACACCGCGGGCATCAAAGGGCTCTCGAGCGCGATTACCGCGGCGGAAATCAAAACCATCTTTACCTCCCGACAGTTCCTCGATAAAGGGAAACTGTGGCATCTGCCGGAACAGCTGACTCAAGTGCGCTGGGTGTTTCTGGAAGATTTAAAAGGCGACGTGAAGTTGACCGACAAGCTGTGGATTTTCGGCCATCTGTTGATGCCGCATCTGGCACAGGTCAAGCAGCAGCCGGAAGACGCGGCTATCGTGCTGTTCACCTCCGGTTCGGAAGGCAATCCGAAGGGCGTGGTGCACAGTCATAAAAGTATTCTGGCTAACGTCGAGCAGATTAAAACCATTGCAGACTTCACTGCCCGCGACCGTTTTATGTCGGCGCTGCCATTGTTCCACTCTTTCGGCCTGACCGTGGGGCTGTTTACGCCGTTGCTGACTGGGGCGGAAGTGTTTCTCTATCCGAGCCCGCTGCATTATCGCATTGTGCCGGAGCTGGTCTACGATCGTAACTGTACGGTGCTGTTCGGCACCTCCACGTTCCTGGGCCACTACGCGCGTTTTGCCAATCCGTATGATTTCCACAAAGTGCGTTACGTGGTCGCCGGTGCCGAAAAGCTTCAGGACAGCACCAGGCAAATCTGGCAGGACAAATTTGGCCTGCGCATTCTGGAAGGCTACGGCGTAACCGAATGCGCACCGGTGGTCTCGATCAACGTACCGATGGCGGCAAAACCGGGCACGGTTGGCCGCATTTTACCGGGCATGGATGCGCGACTGCTGGCGGTACCGGGCATTGAAGAAGGCGGGCGTTTGCAGTTGAAAGGTCCGAACATCATGAACGGTTATCTGCGCGTGGAAAACCCCGGCGTACTGGAACAGCCGACGGCAGAAAACCCGAACGGCGAGCTGGAAACCGGCTGGTATGACACCGGCGATATCGTGCTGTTTGACGAACAGGGCTTCGTAAAAATTCAGGGCCGTGCCAAGCGCTTCGCGAAAATCGCCGGAGAAATGGTGTCGCTGGAAATGGTCGAGCAGCTCGCACTGGCAGTATCACCCGACAAGCTGCACGCCACGGTGATTAAGCAGGATGCGAGCAAAGGTGAGGCGCTGGTGCTGTTTACCACCGACGCAGAACTGACGCGCGACAAACTGCAGCAGCAGGCGCGAGCCAGCGGAATACCGGAGCTCGCGGTGCCGCGCGATATTCGCTGCCTTAAACAGTTACCACTTCTCGGCAGCGGCAAACCCGATTTTGTCGCCCTCAAAGAGCAGGTTGATCAGGTGGAAAAACCGAATGAGTGAGTCAGTGCACACTAACACTTCATTACGCTCGAAAGGGATGATGGCGGTACTCTGCGCCCAGTTCCTGTCAGCCTTTGGCGATAATGCGCTGCTGTTCGCCGTTCTGGCACTCATGAAAGAGCAGTTCTATCCGGACTGGAGCCAGCCGGTTCTGCAAATGGTGTTTGTGGGCGCTTACATTCTTTTCGCGCCGTTTGTCGGGCAGTTCGCCGACAGCTTCCCGAAAGGCCGGGTGATGATGGTTGCCAACGGAATGAAACTGATTGGTGCGGCGGCTATCTACATGGGCGTAAACCCGTTTATCGGCTATACGCTGGTGGGCGTGGGCGCGGCGGCATATTCCCCGGCGAAATACGGCATTCTTGGCGAGCTGACCACCGGTGACAAACTGGTTAAAGCTAACGGGATGATGGAGTCATCGACCATCGCTGCGATTTTGCTAGGCTCCGTCGCGGGCGGCGTGCTGGCCGACTGGCACGTGCTGGCAGCGCTGGGCGTGTGTGCGCTGGTTTACGCCGGGGCAGTGGTTGCTAACCTGTTCATCACCCGTTTACCGGCGGCCAGAAGCGGGCAGTCCTGGCGTTTCAATGCCATGACCGGCAGTTTCTTCTCAGCCTGTAAAACGCTGTGGTTCAGCCGTGAAACGCGCTTTTCGCTAGTGGGCACTAGCCTTTTCTGGGGCGCGGGCGTCACGCTGCGTTTCCTGCTGGTGCTGTGGGTTCCGGCTGCGTTGGGGATAACCGACAACGCGACGCCGACGTACCTGAATGCGATGGTCGCTGTCGGGATTGTGGTCGGTGCGGGGGCTGCGGCTAAACTCGTGACGCTGGAAACTGTGGCGCGCTGCATGCCGGCAGGCGTTTTGATTGGTGTTGCGGTGGTGATTTTCGCGCTGCAACATGCGCTGTTACCGGCTTACGTTTTGCTGTTGCTGCTGGGGATCTGCGGCGGCTTCTTTGTGGTGCCGCTGAATGCGCTGTTGCAGGAGCGCGGGAAACACACGGTCGGCGCGGGGAATGCGATTGCAGTGCAGAACCTCGGCGAAAACAGCGCGATGCTGATTATGCTCGGCCTTTACTCGCTGGCAGTGATGGTGGGGATACCGGTGGTAGGCGTTGGGATTGGTTTCGGGACGCTGTTTGCGGTCGCGATTCTCGTGCTGTGGGTTTGGGGCCGAGGTAAAAGCAAAACCGTCTCATAACGAGACGGTTTTTAGTGTTTGCTCCCTCTCCCTGTGGGAGAGGGCCGGGGTGAGGGCATCAGACCGCACAAGGTAAAAGTAAAACCGTCTCATAATGAGACGGTTTTTAGTGTTTGCACCCTCTCCCTGTGGGAGAGGGCCGGGGTGAGGGCATCAGACCGCACAAGGCTTAAGGCGCCGGGTAGGTATACACCTTATGCACCGCTTCAATCTCCACCAGAACCTCTTCGCTCAATTCCAGATGCAAACTTTCCACGTTGGTTTTCAACTGCTCCATAGTGGTCGCGCCCAGTAGCGTGCTGGCGACGAACGGCTGACGACGCACGAACGCTAACGCCATCTGAGCCGGATCGAGGTTATGACGCTTCGCGATATCCACATACGCCGCTACCGCTTTCTGTGACTGCTCGCTGCTGTAACGCGTAAAGCGGCTGAACAGCGTGTTTCTTGCCCCGGCCGGTTGCGCACCGTTCAGGTATTTGCCGGTCAGAGTACCGAACGCCAGACAGGAATACGCCAGCAGCTCAACCCCTTCAAACTGGCTCACTTCTGCCAGCGCCACTTCATAGCTGCGGTTAAGCAGGCTATACGGGTTCTGAATCGTGACGATGCGTGGCAGGTCATGTTTATCGGCGAGGTGCAGATAGCGCATCACGCCAAATGCGGTTTCGTTCGAGACGCCGATGTAGCGAATTTTGCCCGCACGCTGGAATTCGGTCAGCGCTTCGAGAGTTTCCAGCAGGGTGATAACCGGCTGTGATTCCGTCCACTCGTAGCCGAGCTTGCCGAAGCAGTTGGTCGCGCGCTGCGGCCAATGAACCTGATACAGGTCGAGATAGTCGGTTTGCAGACGAGTCAGGCTGTTGTGCAGCGCATCGCGGATGTTTTTGCGATCGAGCGCCTGGTTTGGACGAATGCCGTTGTCGTTATTGCGCGTTGGGCCGCTGACTTTTGAGGCCAGTACCAGTTTTTCACGGTTGCCGTGTTTCGCCAGCCAGTTGCCGACGTAGGTTTCGGTCAGACCCTGTGTTTCCGGGCGTGGAGGCACGGGATACATCTCTGCGACGTCAATCAGGTTAATGCCCTGAGCAACGGCGTAATCGAGTTGTGTGTGGGCGTCGGCTTCGCTGTTTTGTTCACCAAACGTCATAGTGCCCAGCCCAAGAGTACTGATCTCCAGTGAGCTGTGGGGGATACGGTGATAGTGCATAGCCGTCTTCCTTTTTGTATATCAACAACGTCATATCAAAAACGTCAGGAAGGACGCGAGAGGCGCCCTGACAAAGGAATATAAACATGGCAGATGCGAGGATAAAGCGGAAGTAAAAAATCAAAAAAGGCCAGACGAGCTGACCTGTTTTCTTTTAGCGCTTAATGATTTGGGAAACATCGTCACGGTTGATCTGCATGCTGTTACCCTGCTGATCGTCGTAACTGATAAGGCCGGTGTCGTCATCAACTTCTGGTTTTCCATCCGTCAGAATCATTCGGCCATCTTTCGTTGCCATCACGTAGTCACTGCTGCAACCGGAAACGGCAAATGCCAGTCCCACCGCAGAAATCAAAACTGCCCATTTTTTCATCATTATTACCCCTTATATGACCGCAACTCATATCATTCTAGATATAACCCGGTAAGGAGTAAGTAAAAAGCAGTAAAATCTTAAAAAGATTGCGGTGCAGCCCTCATTTTGAGGGCTGCCTTTGAATTTAAAGCGGATTTTTTTTATTTCGCAGCAAATTGAGGGTTTCCACGGCAATGGAGAAAAACATCGCGAAATAGATATAACCCTTCGGCACATGAATAGAAAAACTTTCCAGCATTAATGTAAAGCCGACCAGGATAAGGAATGCCAGCGCCAGCATCTTGACCGATGGATGCCTGTCGACAAATTCGCCAATCGGACGCGCAGCAAACATCATCACGCCGACGGCAATCACCACCGCGGCCATCATAATGAACAGATGATCGGACAGACCGACCGCCGTAATCACCGAATCGAGGCTGAAAATAATATCGAGCAGCATGATTTGAACGATCGCGCCGAAGAAGGAGTGGACGTTGGTTTTCAGCCCTTCCTCTTCACCTTCAATCGATTCGTGGATCTCTTTGCTGGCTTTCCAGATAAGGAACAGACCGCCCGCCAGTAAAATCAGGTCGCGGGCTGAAAAGGAGTGGTCGAAAAGCGTAAACAGCGGATTGGTCAGCCTGACGACCCAGGCGATTGACGCCAGCAGCCCAAGTCGCATCATCATCGCCGCAAACAGACCGATTCGGCGAGCGTGATTACGCTGAGCCGTCGGGAGTTTCGCCACCACCAGAGAGAGAAAAATAATATTATCGATGCCCAGAACGATCTCCATGATCGTCAGTGTCCCAAGCGCCATCCACGCGTTAGGATCAGTTACCCATGCAAACATTGTAAATCCTGCCAAAAACGAAAAGCGCAATTATAAGCCACGGACGGCCTTACCCCAAACGAATCATGTCAGAGCAGAAAATGCTGGGCCAGCAGGGCGGCGGTGAAGTTCTTCTTCAGATAAAAACCGCGGGGGAGGGTCAGGATAGGTTCGCCGTGAGTGCCGACGGCTTCGGTCAGGGCTTTACTGTTGGCGGCTTTCGGACGGAGTTGCAGCACCTCGCCGTGGCGAGCGGTAATGCGTTCCACTTGGCCAAGCACAATCAAATCCATCAACTCTTCCCAATCCATGCGCAGCTGATGTTCTTCTTCTGCGCTCGGGCTCCACAGCAGCGGGGTGCCGACGTGACGCTCCGCCAGCGGGATAGCGCGTTCACCTTCGACCGGGATCCACAACACGCGCTTGAGTTTATGCCGGACATGGCTGGTTTCCCAGGTGACGCCGCTGTTGCCGGTCAACGGGGCGACGCAGACAAACGTGGTTTCCAGCGGGCGGCCATTGCGGTCAACGGGGATCGTTTTCAGCTCGACGCCCAGCGCGGCAAAATCCTGCTCGGGTTTACTGCCCGCGCTGGCCCCCAGCCAAATCTCCAGCAGCACGCCAATCCAGCCTTTATCCCGCTTTAAATCGGGGGGAATGGGCAGGTTTGCCATCGCCGCCAATTCACCCAGCGAATAACCCGCCAACTGCTGCGCCTGAGCTAAAAGCTGGGCTTCAGATTGAGGGGAATGACGCAGAGGAGACAAGGGGGACATAACGGCACGCCTTTGGTTGAAAAGTGAGCGGGGTTTATCCCCGTTGTGGAAAGAGTTTACCCTTTTCTGAATAACTACGCCAATATGATGATTTAATAGCGTTTTTTTATTAAAAAAAGCCAACATTTTTTGCGCTGCAAAAGGTTTTCCCCTTCTTGTCACTGACAATGAACAGGATCTTACACCCTGTTATCCACAGAAAAGTGGGATAACTGGGGAAAACCCTCACTACTGTTTCCATTTACAGGCTTGACGTGCGATGAAAATCCAATTTTCACACAAAAAGTGTTTAAGTTAGTGGCACAATCTGTGGATAAAAACGACGTTGTTCGATCTTTCATCAGTGCAAGGATCGCCTGTGTGACGATCGTCACGTTATGGCATATTTAATGAAAAGGAACCAATTTAACTAGATGAATAACATCATTTTATTTTTATGTGGAAAAATCACGTTTTTAGGACGAATCAAGGTTTTCCCATGGTAACTCGCGACTTCTTCACAACTCTATCCACAGAAAAAGTGAATAAAATGGTCCCGTGACGGTCCTATCTGTTTATAACTTTGATGATAGCTGTGAGTTATTCAATTGTTATCCGGTGTTATCGCCGCAAGAGAGTGGTTTACCGTTTCCGGCGAGTGTGAAACAATCATTCACATTGAAAATTGTTTTTAGAGGTAGTCCGGTGATTGATGACGATGGCTACCGCCCAAATGTTGGAATTGTAATCTGCAATCGCCAGGGCCAGGTAATGTGGGCCAGGCGTTATGGCCAACACTCCTGGCAGTTCCCTCAAGGAGGGATCAACCCGGGCGAGTCCGCTGAGCAGGCGATGTATCGGGAATTGTTTGAAGAAGTTGGGCTAAGCCGTAAAGATGTGCGGATCCTGGCCTCTACCCGGAACTGGTTGCGTTACAAGTTACCGAAACGTTTGGTGCGTTGGGACACAAAGCCGGTTTGTATCGGCCAGAAACAAAAGTGGTTTCTCCTGCAGTTGATAGGCAACGATGCCGATATCAACATGCAAACCAGCAGTACCCCGGAATTCGATGGTTGGCGCTGGGTAAGTTACTGGTACCCGGTGCGTCAGGTGGTGTCGTTTAAACGCGATGTCTACCGTCGGGTGATGAAGGAGTTTGCAGGCGTTGTGCTGGCGCTGACGGAAAGTACCCCGAAACCGCAGAACACCGCCCCTGCTTATCGACGTAAAAGAGGTTAAGCCACGCACATTATGCTCACCCGGTTGCGAGAAATAGTCGAGAAAGTGGCCAGTGCGCCCCGTGTGAACGAGGCGCTCGATATTCTGGTAACAGATATCTGTCAGGCAATGGAAACCGAAGTGTGTTCGGTTTACCTCGCTGACCACGACAGGCGCTGCTATTACCTGATGGCCACGCGCGGGCTGAAAAAGCCCCGCGGCCGGACTATTACACTCGCTTTTGATGAAGGTGTCGTTGGCCTGGTGGGACGCCTCGCGGAGCCCATTAACCTCGCGGATGCGCAAAAGCACCCGAGCTTCAAATACATCCCTTCCGTAAAAGAGGAAAAGTACCGCGCGTTTCTTGGCGTGCCGATCATTCAGCGCCGCCAACTGCTTGGCGTGCTGGTAGTTCAGCAGCGCGAACTGCGTCAGTTCGACGAAAGTGAAGAATCCTTCCTCGTTACGCTCGCCACTCAAATGGCGGCGATCCTCTCTCAGTCTCAGCTCACGGCGCTGTTTGGTCAGTACCGTCAAACGCGTATTCGCGCACTGGCGGCTGCATCCGGGGTAGCGATTGCCCAGGGCTGGATGGATTCCACGCTGCCGTTGATGGAGCAAGTGTACGAAGCCTCAACGCTGGATACCGCACTTGAGCGCGAGCGTCTGACCGGTGCGCTTGAAGAGGCGGCCGGTGAATTTCGTCGTTACAGCAAGCGTTTTGCTGCCGGGGCCCAGAAAGAAACCGCGGCTATCTTTGATCTCTATTCTCACCTGTTATCAGACGCTCGTCTGCGCAAAGAGCTGTTCGCTGAAGTGGACAAAGGCTCGGTGGCAGAGTGGGCGGTCAAAACCATCATTGAGAAATTTGCTGCCCAGTTCGCGGCCCTGAGTGATGGCTATCTTAAAGAGCGTGCGGGCGATCTCCGCGCACTGGGCCAACGTCTGCTTTTCCATCTCGATGACTCCGTGCAGGGCCCGAACGCCTGGCCGGAACGCTTCGTGCTGGTGGCGGATGAGCTCTCGGCGACCACGCTTGCCGAAGTGCCGCAGGACAGACTGATGGGCGTCGTGGTGCGCGACGGCGCGGCGAACTCTCACGCCGCCATTATGGTGCGGGCGCTGGGTATCCCGACGGTGATGGGCGCCGACATTCAGCCTTCGGTGCTGCATGGTCGTATGCTGGTGGTCGATGGCTACCGCGGAGAGTTGCTGGTCGATCCCGAGCCGGTTCTCCTGCAGGAATACCAACGGCTGGTCACCGAAGAAAACGAGCTCAGCCGAATCGCGGAAGATGACGTTGATCGTCCGGCGCAGCTGAAAAGCGGCGAACGCGTGAAGGTCATGCTGAATGCCGGTTTAAGCCCAGAGCACGAAGAAAAGCTCGGCAGCCGCATCGACGGCATCGGGCTTTATCGCACTGAAATCCCGTTTATGCTGCAAAGCGGTTTCCCGTCGGAAGAAGAGCAGGTATCCCAGTATCAGGGCATGCTGCAAATGTTCAACGACAAACCGGTGACCCTGCGAACGCTGGACGTCGGGGCCGACAAACAGCTGCCGTACATGCCCATCAGCGAAGAAAATCCTTGCCTCGGCTGGCGCGGGATCCGCATCACGCTCGATCAGCCAGAGATTTTCCTGGTTCAGGTTCGCGCGATGCTGCGTGCCAACGCTGCAACGGGTAACCTCAGTATTTTGCTGCCGATGATCACCAGTATTGATGAAGTCGATGAGGCCAAACGCCTGATTGAGCGTGCCGGGCGCGAAGTGGAAGAGATGATCGGCTACGAGATCCCGAAACCGCGGATCGGTGTGATGCTGGAAGTGCCCTCGATGGTATTCATGCTGCCGCATCTGACTCGCCGGGTTGATTTCATCTCCGTTGGTACCAACGATCTGACGCAATATTTATTGGCCGTCGACAGAAACAACACCCGCGTAGCCAACATGTACGATAGCCTGCACCCGGCGCTGCTTCGCGCACTGTCGATGATTGCTCAGGACGCCGAGCGCCTCGACATCGATCTGCGCGTATGCGGTGAAATGGCAGGCGACCCGATGTGCGTGACTATCCTGATTGGCCTGGGTTTCCGCCATTTGTCGATGAACGGACGTTCAGTGGCTCGCGTGAAATACCTGCTGCGCCACATCGAGCTTGAAGATGCGAAAAACCTGGCTCAGCGTAGCCTGGATGCGCAACTTGCGACCGAAGTACGCCATCAGGTGGCGGCATTTATGGAACGCCGGGGCCTTGGCGGCCTGATTCGCGGCGGCAGATAAGCGTCAGTTTCCGGCGGCGCCTCTGCCTGCTGGACCGGTGTTTATACATATCTTTTACATCTTTAAGCGCCTCCCAGCCGACTGCCTTGTGCTATCATTCGCACCTTTGGGGCAGTCTTCAGGCTGCACGTCTCTACCGCTGACCACTTTCGGCGGAATAACAAGCACTTGTGGTGACAGATGAATAGTGGTTATCTGCATTTCCCGGAGTTTGATCCGGTGATTTTTTCCATTGGACCGGTTGCACTTCACTGGTACGGACTGATGTATCTCGTCGGCTTTATTTTTGCTATGTGGTTGGCGTCTCGCAGGGCGAACCGACCGGGCAGCGGTTGGACGAAGAACGAAGTCGAAAACCTGCTGTACGCCGGATTCCTCGGGGTATTCCTCGGTGGGCGTATCGGCTATGTCCTGTTCTACAACATGCCGGTGTTCCTCAGCGATCCGCTGTATCTGTTCCGCGTCTGGGATGGCGGCATGTCGTTCCACGGCGGCCTGATTGGCGTTATCGTCGTCATGATTGTCTTTGCCAAACGCACGAAGCGCACCTTCTTCCAGGTTGCTGACTTTATTGCACCACTGATCCCGTTTGGTCTCGGCGCTGGTCGTCTGGGCAACTTCATCAACGGCGAACTGTGGGGCCGCGTTGACCCTTCCTTCCATTACACCATGCTGTTCCCGGGCTCCCGTGCGGAAGACCTGGCGTTACTGCCGTCGCATCCTGAATGGCAGTCTCTGTTCGATCAGTACGGCGTGCTGCCGCGTCATGCGTCGCAGCTTTACGAACTGGCGCTGGAAGGCGTGGTGCTGTTTATCATCCTCAACCTGTTTATCCGCAAGCCGCGCCCGACGGGCTCTGTTTCAGGCCTGTTCCTGATTGGCTACGGTCTGTTCCGCATCATCGTCGAATTCTTCCGCCAGCCGGATGCACAGTTCACCGGTGAGTGGGTGCAGTACATCAGCATGGGGCAGATCCTCTCCATTCCGATGGTTCTGGCAGGTATCATCATGATGGTTTGGGCGTATCGTCATCGTCCACAGCAACAAGTCTCCTGAGGAAGCATGAAACAGTATCTTGAACTGATGCAGAAGGTGCTCGATGAGGGCACCCCAAAAAATGACCGTACCGGTACCGGCACGCTATCAATTTTCGGCCACCAGATGCGCTTCAACCTGCAGGATGGTTTCCCGCTGGTCACGACCAAGCGCTGTCATTTACGCTCCATCATCCATGAGCTGTTGTGGTTCCTGAAAGGTGACACTAACGTTGCGTATCTGCATGAAAACAATGTCTCCATCTGGGATGAATGGGCTGACGATCAGGGCAACCTGGGCCCGGTGTACGGTAAGCAATGGCGCGCATGGCCAACGCCAGACGGTCGCCATATTGACCAAATCACCACCGTCATCGAACAGCTGAAAAATGACCCCGATTCGCGTCGCATCATTGTGTCAGCCTGGAACGTCGGCGAGCTGGACAAAATGGCGCTGGCGCCGTGCCACGCGTTCTTCCAGTTCTACGTGGCAGATGGCAAGCTCTCCTGCCAGCTGTATCAGCGTTCTTGCGATGTGTTCCTCGGCCTGCCATTTAACATCGCCAGCTACGCGCTGTTGGTGCATATGGTGGCCCAGCAATGTGACCTCGAAGTCGGTGACTTCGTCTGGACCGGGGGCGACACGCACCTGTACAGCAATCACATGGACCAGACGCATCTGCAGCTGAGCCGTGAGACTCGTGCACTGCCGAAGCTGGTTATCAAACGTAAACCGGCGTCCATCTTCGATTATCAATTCGATGATTTCGAGATTGAAGGCTACGATCCGCACCCCGGTATTAAAGCCCCTGTGGCGATTTAAATCACCTGAAATCAACCGGCCCACGCGGCCGGTTTTCATTTTCTGAAGCACCCTTCCTGTTTTCCTGTAACCCGCTGCAACCCGATAAATTCCCTCTGAATCGTGCCCGTAAAACGCGGAATCCCCATTCGCGTTGATTAACCTCTCACTGCATATTGCGGCCATGAAACGAGAACAGGGTTACACCCTTATTGAAATGCTGGTTGCTATCTCGCTGGTGATTATTCTCAGCAGCGGAGGGCTGTATGGCTGGCAGCGCTGGCAACAACAGCAGCGTCTATGGCAAACCGCTGGGCAGGTAAGAGACTATCTGGTCATGCTGCGTAACGATGCTAACTGGCATCATCGCGATCGTCTGCTTCGTGTCGAGCGCGCGGAGCAAGGTTGGTGTCTGAGTGCCTTGAGTGAAGAGACATCCGGCTGCACAGCGCAAAGCATTTTCGTTTTACGCCCTCGGTGGCCGGAAGTGGTACTCAGCGAGATCACGCCCAACCTGGGTTTCTACGGTTTGCGAAGCACCGCCTGGCCCGGGCATATCACGCTTAAAAGCAGCACAGGAAGCTGGAGTTTGATTGTCTCCGGCTGGGGACGCGTACGTCTGTGTCAGGGAGGAAGCGACAAATCATGCCAGTAAATCAGCAGGGGTTTTCGTTAATTGAAGTCCTGATTGCCATGGCGATTGGCAGCACCCTGTTGCTTGCGACGGCGCGCTTTTTACCCGCGTTACAAATGGCCACTCTCCGGCAGACCCAGCAGCAGGTGCTTGAAGAGGAAATCTGGCAGCGGCTATTTGCCGTTTCCAGCCATCTGCAACGGGCTGGATTTTGCCGGGGAGCCTGTAGTGGTGAAGCTGTGCTCATTGAAAACCACTGCCTGCGGGTTCGTTGGGACAGCAATCTCAACGGCGTCTGGGAGGAAACCCCTGCGGCAAATTCTGACGTAACAGGTTTCAGGCTCAATGATGGCGCTCTGGAAACGCTGCGCGGCGCAACAGAATGCAACGCGAAAGGGTGGGAGAAAATGACCGACCCCGATTTCCTTGTCGTCGATGGATTTAAGGTTCAGAGACATAATATCAGCGGCTTTTCGCCTGAGTTTGAGGTGACCCTTTTAGCACATCTGAAGGGCCGCCCGACCGTTCAGGTGAGCGCCAGCCATACCGTAACAGGACACAATTTATGAACCGGCAAAAAGGGATGTCATCACTCATGCTGGTGTTGCTGATGCTCGTGCTCGGTAGCCTGATGCTGCAGGGGATCAGCATTCAGCATCAGGCCCGGTTGTCGCAGGCAAGCCTGGAAAAACAGGCAATTCAGGACAGCATGGATGCGGAATCGTTGCTTGAGTGGGGGCGCGTGTTTGCCTGGCCGCTGTCGCCGGTCTTGCAATGCCAGACCCTGCCTGGTTTCGCCGGGCGAGTATGCTTACGGTTCTTCGCTGATGGTACCGCGTTGTTGATTGCCAATTGTAGGGACCAAACCCGGTGGCAAACGGCTTCAGTTAACGACAATTCCCTGCACGTAGACCGCAACGGCTGGAGTGATTTTTGTCCGCGCAAAGAGGCCTCACAATGCCAGCATCCTTGAATCGACAGCAGGGTTTTAGCCTGCCCGAAGTGCTGCTGAGTGTGGTGTTGATGATGATGGTGGTTACGGCGCTATCAGGTTTACACAGCCAGCTTGCAATCGGTGGTGCGCAGTTGAGTTTGTATCAACAACTTTGGCGCGAAGGATGGAACCACAGCCAGCTCCATACCGCCGCGATGCCCCAAGGCTGGCAGCTTAACCGTGTGCAGACAAGCCGCCAAAGATGTGTCAGCATCAAGGTCATGATCACCACCCCCGTGGGGAGGCAGGGGCAAATGTCTCGCCTTCATTGTCCACAAAGTTAATGGCTTAACCGCGAGCGTCAGGAGCGAATATGTTACGGGTCTACCACTCCAACCGTCTGGATGTGCTGGAAGCATTGATGGAGTTTATTGTTGAGCAGGACCGGCTTAACGACCCCTTCGAACCTGAAATGGTGCTGGTGCAAAGTACTGGTATGGCCCAATGGCTGCAGATGACGCTGTCAAAGCGTTTCGGCATCGCGGCCAACATTGATTTTCCGCTTCCCGCCAGCTTTATCTGGGACATGTTTGTTCGCGTATTGCCGGAAATCCCCGAGCAAAGTGCCTTTAATAAACAAAGCATGAGCTGGAAGTTGATGACACTGCTGCCCGGAATGCTTGAGCAGGAAGCGTTCACGCCGTTGCGCCAGTATCTGTCAGACGATAGCGACAAACGTAAGCTGTTCCAGCTGGCTTCTCGCGTAGCCGATCTCTATGACCAGTATCTGGTTTACCGCCCGGAATGGCTAACCCGCTGGGAAGCCGACGAGCGCATTGACGGCATTGATGAGGCGCAGCTTTGGCAGGCACCGCTGTGGAAAGCACTGGTGGAACACACCGCCGCGTTGGGGCAGCCTCTCTGGCATCGTGCCAATCTGTACCAACGCTTCATTACCGCGCTGGAAAACAGCGAACAGCCTCCGGCGGGTTTACCGTCCCGGGTGTTTATCTGCGGGATTTCAGCCCTGCCGCCGGTCTATCTGCAGGCACTTCAGGCGCTGGGTAAGCATGTTGACGTTTATGTGCTGTTCACCAACCCCTGTCGTTATTACTGGGGCGACATTAAAGATCCGGCGTTTCTGGCGAAGCTTTTGGCGCGTCAGCGTCGGCATCATCGTGAACAGCGTGAACTTCCCTTATTCCGAGACAGCCAACAGGCTCCTGCGTTGTTTAATGCCGATGGCGAACAGGATATCGGTAACCCGATGCTGGCTTCATGGGGCAAGCTCGGTCGGGATTACATCTACCTGCTGGCCGGGCTCGAACGCTATCAGGAACTGGATGCCTTCGTCGATATTGAGCCGGATAACCTGCTGCACAATCTGCAATACGACATTCTGGAACTACAAAACAGCGCGGTCGCCGGGCGCACTGCGGAAGAATTTGCCCGCAGCGACAGCAAACGCACGCTGGATCCTGACGATCGCAGCCTGAGTATTCACGTCTGTCACAGCCCGCAGCGCGAAGTGGAAGTGCTGCACGATCGCCTACTGGCGATGCTGGAAGAGAATAAAGAGTTGTCCCCGCGCGACATCATCGTGATGGTCTCTGATATTGACAGCTACAGCCCGTTTATTCAGGCCGTGTTCGGCAGCGCCAGCGGCGATCGCTATGTGCCGTGGGCAATCTCTGACCGTCGGGCGCGCCAATCCCATCCGGCACTACAGGCGTTTATTACACTGCTCTCGCTGCCAGACAGCCGGTTCGTCAGTGAAGATGTTCTCGCCCTGCTGGATGTCCCGGTCCTGGCGGCTCGCTTTAATATCGATGAAGAGGGGCTGCGTTATCTGAGACTGTGGGTTAACGAGTCCGGCGTTCGCTGGGGCATGGACGACGATAATGTTCGCGAATGGGATCTGCCGCCAACGGGCCAGCACACCTGGCGCTTTGGCCTGACGCGCATGCTGCTTGGCTACGCCATGGAAAGCAATCAGGGCGAATGGCAGTCAATTTTGCCATACGATGAATCCAGTGGATTAATCGCCGAGCTGGTCGGCCATCTGGCGTCGTTGCTGATGAAACTGAACCAGTGGCGACTGCGCCTGACGGAAGAGCGGGTGCTCTCCGACTGGCTGCCTGTCTGCCGTGAAATGCTCAACGACTTCTTCCTGCCGGATCCAGATACCGAAGCGGCGCTGGCACTGATTGAACAGCAATGGCAAGGCATTATCGAGCAGGGACTGGAATCCCACTACGGTGAAACTGTGCCGCTGTCGCTGCTACGTGACGAGCTGGCGCAGCGCCTTGATCAGGAGCGCATCAGCCAGCGTTTCCTCGCAGGTCCAGTGAACATCTGCACCCTGATGCCAATGCGTTCTATTCCATTCAAAGTGGTCTGCCTGCTGGGAATGAACGACGGCATTTATCCACGTGCGCTGGCACCGCTGGGCTTTGATTTGATGAGTCAGAAGCCAGTGCGCGGCGATCGTAGTCGCCGGGACGACGACCGCTATCTGTTCCTGGAAGCGCTGATGTCAGCCGAGCAAAAGCTGTATATCAGCTACATCGGCCGGTCTATCCAGGATAACAGCGAGCGCTACCCGTCAGTGTTGGTGCAGGAGCTGGTCGATTACATCGGTCAGAGCCACTGTCTGCAGGGCGACGAAATGCTCAACTGTGATGAAAGCGAACAGCGGGTGAAAACGCATATTCTCCATCAGCACAGCCGTATGCCGTTTGATGCCGTCAATTTCATGCCGGGCGAGACGCAAAGTTACGCCCGCGAATGGCTCAAAGCGGCGAGCCTGGAAGGCGAGGCGCACAGTGAATTTATCCAGCCTCTACCGCCAGTAGTGATTGAGACGCTGCCTTTCGAACAGCTGCAGCGTTTCTGGCTGCACCCTGTCAGGGCGTTTTTCCAGATGCGCCTGCAGGTGAATTTCCGCATTGAAGAGAACGAAATTCCTGAAACGGAGCCGTTCACTCTCGAAGGTCTGTCACGTTATCAGCTGAATCAGCAACTGGTGAATACGCTGGTGGAAGAGCAGGACGCTAGCCTGATGTTCCGCCGTTTTCGTGCCGGGGGCGAACTGCCGTACGGAGCCTTTGGCGAAATTGCCTGGGACGACCAGTGCCAAGAGATGCAGGCCCTGGCCGACAGGGTTAGCACCCAAAGAAAGCCCGGGAAAAGTCTGGAAATTGATCTGCACTGTGACGGGGTCAATATCACTGGCTGGCTACCACAGGTACAGTCGGACGGCCTGCTGCGTTGGCGTCCGTCATTGCAGAACGTCTCGCAAGGGATGCAACTTTGGCTGGAGCATCTTGTCTATTGCGCCAGTGGCGGAGAAGGTGAAAGCCGTCTGTTACTACGTAAAGAAGGCGAGTGGCGTTTCCCACCGCTGGCCGCGCAGGAGGCTATGACATATTTATCGGAGCTGGTGGCAGGTTACCGTGAAGGATTGTCTCAGCCACTGCTGTTCCTCCCTGAAAGTGGGGGGGCATGGCTGAAAGCCTGTTATGACAGCGAAAATAATGTCATTTTATGGGATGAAGCAACACAACAGAAAGCGCGCAGTAAGTTCATGCAAGCCTGGGAAGGCAGTATGGTGATTCGCGGCGAAGGGGCCGATGTCTGGTACCAGCGCCTGTGGCGAACCCTTGAACCTGAAAGCGTTGAAGCGATTCTCGCGCAGGCAGAGCGTTACCTGCAGCCTGTTTTTCGTTTCCATCAGTCATAGCCGCTGTATAAAAATTGCGCAGGTATCGGGATTCCATTATCATGCGCAACTTGTCACGGACTGATGTTTACAAGTGAGGCTGCCATTCAGAGCAGCACAGAAGTTTGTTAATGATGAGGTCCGTGAATGCCCCGCAGCACTTGGTTGAATGTCGTATTTATCGTTTTGTTCGCCCTCTGGGCGCCTATGAGTCAGGCTGACAATGGATGGCAACCGATAAAGGAAACCATCCGCAAAAGCGAGAAAGATCCCCGTCAGTATCAGGCGATTAAGCTTGATAACGGGATGGTTGTGCTGTTGGTTTCCGACCCGCAGGCGGTGAAGTCGTTGTCTGCGCTGGTGGTGCCGGTTGGCTCGCTGGAGGATCCGGATTCCCATCCGGGACTGGCCCATTTCCTCGAACATATGACGCTGATGGGGTCTAAAAAATACCCGCAGCCGGATAGCCTCGCCGAATATCTCAAAATGCACGGCGGCAGCCACAATGCCAGTACCGCACCTTATCGCACCGCGTTCTATCTCGAAGTAGAAAACGACGCGCTGGCAGGCGCGGTTGATCGCCTGGCAGATGCTATTGCCGAACCGCTTCTTGATAAAAAATACGCCGACAGAGAGCGCAACGCCGTTAACTCAGAGCTGACTATGGCCCGCAGCCGAGACGGTATGCGTATGGCTCAGGTGAGCGCCGAAACCATTAACCCGGCGCACCCAGGAGCCCGTTTCTCCGGCGGTAACCTTGAAACACTGAGCGACAAGCCCGGCAGCCCGGTACTTGATGCGCTGCTGGCGTTCCGCGATAAATACTACTCCGCCAACCTGATGAAAGCGGTTATCTACAGCAATAAGCCGCTGCCAGAACTGGAAAAAATGGCCGCGGAAACCTGGGGTCGGGTACCAAACAAAAACATCACCCGCCCGGAGATTACTGTTCCTGTGGTGACCGATGCGCAGAAAGGCATCATCATTCACTACACGCCAGCGGTGCCGCGTAAAGTGCTGCGCGTTGAGTTTCGTATTGATAACAATACTGCCCAGTTCCGCAGTAAAACCGATGAGCTGATTACCTATTTGATGGGGAATCGTAGCCCGGGAACGCTGTCCGACTGGCTGCAAAAGCAGGGGCTGGCTGAAGGCATTCGCGCCGATTCTGACCCGGTGGTGAACGGTAACAGTGGCGTACTGGCCATTTCAGCGACCCTGACGGATAAAGGCCTGGCGCATCGCGATCAGGTTGTTGCCGCCATTTTCAGCTACCTCAATCTGCTGCGCGAGAAGGGCGTGGATAAGCGTTACTTTGATGAATTAGCCCACGTGCTGGATCTCGATTTCCGCTATCCGTCTATCAATCGCGATATGGATTACGTTGAATGGCTGGCTGACACCATGATCCGCGTGCCGGTCGAGCACACGCTTGATGCGGTCAACATTGCTGACCAGTATGACGCAAAAGCTATCCAGGATAGTCTGGCGATGATGACCCCGCAAAACGCGCGCATCTGGTATATCAGCCCGAACGAGCCGCACAACAAAACCGCCTACTTTGTTGATGCGCCGTATCAGGTCGATAAAATTAGCGCGCAGACCTTCAGTGAATGGCAGCAGGGATCCGCGAAAATCGCGCTGCAGTTGCCCACGCTTAATCCGTATATTCCGGACGACTTCACGCTGATCAAGCCTGAGAAAGTCGCCGATAAACCACAGCTGATTGTCGATGAGCCGCAGCTGCGAGTGGTGTACACCCCGAGCCGCTATTTTGCCAGCGAGCCGAAAGCGGACGTGACCCTGGTGCTGCGTAACCCGAACGCCATGGAAACCGCCCGTAACCAGGTGATTTTTGCCCTGAATGATTACCTGGCAGGCATCGCGCTCGACCAGCTCAGCAACCAGGCCGCAGTGGGCGGAATCAGCTTCTCGACCGGTGCCAATAATGGCCTGATGGTCAACGCCAACGGTTATACCCAGCGTCTGCCGCAGCTGTTTGATGCCCTGTTGCAGGGCTATTTCAGCTATCAGCCGACCGAGGAACAGCTGGAACAGGCTAAGTCCTGGTATGCGCAGATGCTGGATTCCGCCGAGAAAGGCAAAGCCTTTGATCAGGCGATTATGCCGGTGCAGATGCTGTCTCAGGTGCCGTACTTCCAGCGCGAAGAGCGCCGAAGTTTGCTGCCATCCATCACGCTGAAGGACGTTTTGAGCTGGCGTGATGCGCTGAAAGCAGGCGCGCGTCCAGAGTTTCTGATCGTCGGTAACATGACGGCTGATAAATCTGTTTCGCTCGCACGAGAGGTGCAAAAACAGCTCAATGCCCACGGTTCGGAGTGGTGCCGTAACAAAGATATCGTGGTGGAGAAACAGCAGAACGCCATCTTTGAAAAAGCGGGTAGCACCAGTGATTCTGCGCTGGCTGCGGTGTTCGCACCGCCAAAAGCTGACGAGTTCAGCAGCTCTGCCGCCAGCGCCATGCTGGGGCAAATTATCCAGCCGTGGTTCTACAACCAACTGCGCACCGAAGAACAACTGGGCTACGCGGTGTTTGCTTTCCCGATGAACGTCGGGCGTCAGTGGGGCGTCGGTTTCCTGTTGCAGAGCAGCGACAAACAGCCTGGCTTCCTGTGGGAGCGTTTCAAAGCCTTCTTCCCGACCGCTGAGGCGAAGCTGCGGGCCATGAAGCCCGAAGAGTTTGCGCAAATCCAGCAGTCGGTGATTGCTCAAATGCAGCAGCCGCCGCAAACGCTGGGTGAAGAGGCATCAAAGCTCAGCAAAGATTTCGATCGCGGTAATATGCGTTTTGATTCACGTGATAAAGTAGTGGCTCAGATAAAACTGCTGACGCCGCAAAAACTTGCAGACTTCTTCCATCAGACGGTGGTGGAGCCGCAGGGCATGGCGCTTCTTTCTCAGGTCTCCGGCAGCCAGAACGGGAAAACAGAATTTGTTCACCCGAAAGGCTGGAAGGTCTGGAAGAGCGTTAGCGCGCTGCAGCAATCCATGCCGCTGATGAGAGAGAACGAATGACCGAGACCGCCGAGTCCCTAAATCCCCTGCGCTTGCCGTTAACCGGTGAGCGCCTGATTGAAGCCTCAGCGGGCACCGGAAAAACCTACACCATCGCCGCACTCTATCTGCGGCTGTTGCTTGGACTGGGTGGCGAAGCCGCCTTTGTCCGCGCGGTCGATGTCGAAGAGCTGCTGGTGGTGACCTTCACCGAAGCCGCCACCGAAGAACTGCGTGGCCGCATCCGGAGTAACATCCACGAACTGCGCATTGCCTGCCTGCGTAACCGCACCGATAACCCGCTTTATGCCAGCCTGCTCACCGAAATTCCTGATCCGCAACAGGCGGCGGACGTGCTTTTGCTGGCCGAACGGCAAATGGACGAAGCGGCAGTGTTTACCATTCACGGTTTCTGTCAGCGCATGCTGAGCCTCAACGCGTTTGAGTCGGGTATGTTGTTCGAACAGCAGCTGATTGAAGATGAATCTCGCCTGCGCTTCCAGGCCTGTGCCGATTTCTGGCGACGCCACTGCTACCCGCTTCCGCGTGAGGTGGCCGAGGCCATTCATGCCAGCTGGAAAGGGCCGCAGGACCTGCTGAAATCCATCGATCGCTATCTTCAGGGCGAAGCCCCGCAGCTCAAAACCCCGCCCTCGGATGAAACGCTGATTGCCCGCCATCAGCAGATTGTGGCGCAGCTGAGCGCCCTGAAAGCGCAATGGCAGGCGGCGGTCGGGGACATTGCCGATATTATCGAAAGCTCCGATATCAACCGAAGCAAATTCAACCGCGGTAATCAGGGTAAATGGATAGAGAAGATTAGCGCGTGGGCTGAGGCAGAAAATACCGGCTATCAGCTCCCCGATTCGCTGGAGAAATTTGCCCAATCGTTCCTGATCTCACGCACTAAAGCGGGCGGAAACCCGCCGCTGCATCCGCTGTTCGATACCATCGAAGCGCTGCTGGCGGCACCGCCGTCACTCAATGATTTGGTCATCTCCCGGGCGATGGTTGAAATACGTGAAGCCGTGGCGCGGGAGAAACAGCGACGTGGCGAGCTGGGCTTTGACGACATGCTGAGCCGTCTGGACGATGCATTGCAGGGCGAAAGCGGTGACGCGTTGGCGGCCGCTATTCGTCAGCGTTTCCCGGTGGCAATGATCGATGAATTCCAGGATACCGATCCGCAGCAGTACCGCATTTTTCGACGGATCTGGCGGCAGCAACCCGATACTGCGCTGCTGTTGATTGGCGATCCTAAACAGGCTATTTACGCGTTTCGCGGCGCGGATATTTTTACCTACATGCGCGCGCGTGGCGATGTAGCCGCCCATTACACCCTCGACACCAACTGGCGTTCGGCCCCAGGCGTGGTGGAAAGCGTCAACCGGCTTTTTGGCCTGTCTGATAATCCTTTCATGTTCCGTGATATTCCCTTTTTACCGGTGAAGCCCGCGCCCAAAAATCAGGGGCTGCGCTTTGAGATGAACGGTGAAGACCAGCCTGCGATGAGCTTTTGGCTGATGCCTGGCAACAACGTCAGCGCCGGGGATTATCAGGCGTTCATGGCGCAGATGTGCGCCGGGCAAATTCGCGACTGGCTGAGCGCCGGTCAGCGTGGTGATGCGCTGCTATGGCGCGGTGAAACGTCACGTCCGGTTCAGGCTTCAGACATTACCGTGCTGGTGCGTAATCGACAGGAAGCGGCGCTAGTGCGTGATGCGCTGAATGCGCTGGGTATTCCGTCGGTGTACTTATCTAACCGCGACAGCGTGTTTGAAACGCCAGAAGCGCAGGAACTGCTGTGGCTACTACAAGCCGTGTTGGCCCCGGAAAGGGAAAGCAGCCTGCGCACCGCGCTCGCCAGCTCGCTGTTTGGTCTGAATGCACAGGACATTGAGCGCCTGAATTTAGATGAACTTGCCTGGGATGCGCTGGTGGAAGAGTTCAGCGAATATCGCCTGCTCTGGCAAAAGCGGGGCGTGATGGCGATGCTGCGTGCGCTGATGGCAGCGCGCAATATCGCAGAAAATTTACTGGTGACGCACGGCGGTGAACGTCGTCTGACCGATATTCTGCATCTAAGCGAGCTGTTACAGGAAGCCGCCGTGCAACTCGAAAGTGAACATGCGCTGATGCGATGGCTGGGGCAGCAGATTGGCGGACCGGACAGCGGATCGTCGAGCCAGCAAATGCGCCTGGAAAGCGACAAGCACCTGGTGCAAATCGTTACGGTGCATAAATCGAAAGGGCTGGAATACTCTCTGGTCTGGCTGCCGTTTATCGCCCGCTATCGGAAACAGGATCAGGCGTTTTATCACGACCGCACGTCCTTCGCGGCGGTGCTCGATTTGCACAATGGCGAAGAAAGCCTGGAGCTTGCCGAGGCCGAGCGTCTGGCAGAAGATTTACGCCTGCTGTACGTGGCGCTGACCCGCGCGATTTGGCACTGCAGTTTAGGTATTGCGCCGCTCAGTCCGCGCCGCAGCGATAAAGCCACCGACACCGAGTTGCACCAAAGTGCGCTGGGCCGCCTGGTGCAAAAAGGCGAAGCCAAAGACGCAGCGGGCCTTGAAGCCTGTCTACGTGAACTCTGTAACGAACATATTGCTCTGCATATCCCGACCCTCCCGGAAGGCGGGCGCTGGCAGGCGATTACGCCTGAAATGCCGGAACTACGCGCCAGAGAGATGCAGCGACGCATCATCGACGACTGGCGAGTCACCAGCTATTCCGGGCTTCAACAGCGAGGGCACAGCGTGGCGCAGGATCTGCTGCCGCGCCTGGATATCGACGCGGCGGGCGTGGCTGACGTGTCTGACGAGCCGGAACTGACGCCGCATCATTTCCCGCGCGGAGCATCACCGGGCACCTTCCTGCATAGCCTGTTTGAAGAAATCGATTTTACACAGCCAGTCGATGAACCGTGGATGCAGGAACAGCTCGAGCGCAACGGCTTTGAGGCTAAATGGGCTCCGGTATTAACGCAGTGGCTGACCACCGTGCTGCAAACGCCACTCTCCGGCGCGGGCATTTCGCTGAGCCAGCTCACGGCCAAAAATAAGCAAGTCGAGATGGAGTTCTATCTGCCGATAGAACAACTGCTGATGCCGCAGGCGCTGGATGCGTTAATCCGCCAGCATGACCCGCTTTCCGCGGGCTGTCCGCCGCTCGATTTCCGACAGGTGAGCGGTATGCTTAAAGGCTTTATCGACCTTGTTTTCCGCCATGACGGGCGTTATTACCTGCTCGACTATAAATCCAACTGGCTCGGCGAAAATAGCGAGGCTTACACCCAGGCCGCAATGGCGCAGGCGATGCAGTCGCACCGCTACGACCTGCAATATCAGCTGTACAGCCTCGCGCTGCACCGTTATCTGCGCCACAGGCTGTCGGATTACGATTTTGACGCCCACTTCGGCGGCGTGATTTATCTGTTCCTGCGCGGCGTAGACGGCGGCGAAGGCGGGCAGGGGATCTTTACCACCCGGCCTGATCGCGCACTGATCGACGGTATGGATGCGCTGTTTGCGGGTGATGCACAGGAGGTGATGTGATGACCATGGAAGTCCTGTTAATGGAAGCCGCCCAGCAAAAACTGCTGCGCCCGCTGGATGTACAGTTTGCGCTGATGGTCGCGGAACATGACACGCCGGGTGTGATGCTGGCGGCGGCGTTGCTCAGCCGCGATGCCGGGGAAGGCCACGTATGTCTGCCGCTTTCGCGTTTCCACGCGGATGAACAAGCCACCGGGCGCGTGCAGGCGCTCTGGCAGCAGCTGTTTGCTCTGGCCGGTCCCGTGGAGGGCATTGAAGCACAGCTGCTGGCCTCTCCGGCGGTGGGCGATGGCGCGGAAGCGACGCCGTTGGTGCTGTGTGGCGGACGTTTGTATCTCAATCGCCTGTGGCGCAATGAACTCACGATTGCCCGCTTTTTCAGCCAGAGCGAACCGGAAGCGCCCGGAGATGATGCGCTGCTGACCACCACGCTTGCGGCGCTGTTTCCCCCAACGGATGAGGTCGACTGGCAGAAAGTCGCCGCGGCTGTGGCGCTGACCCGGCGGATCTCTGTTATCTCTGGCGGCCCCGGTACCGGAAAAACCACCACCGTGGCGAAACTGCTGGCAGCACTGATCCAGACCAATACCCAGCCGAAATGCCGTATCCGCCTGGCTGCGCCAACCGGTAAAGCTGCCGCGCGTCTGACGGAATCGTTAGGTTCTGCCCTGCGTCAGTTGTCGTTAAACGATGAACAGAAAAAACTGCTGCCTGCGGAAGCGGGCACGCTGCATCGCCTGTTGGGCGCGCAGCCAGGCAGCCAGCGCCTGCGTTATCACGCGGGAAACCCGCTGCATCTGGACGTGCTGGTGGTGGATGAAGCGTCGATGATTGATTTGCCTATGATGGCGCGGCTCATTGCGGCCCTCCCGGCGCACGCCCGGGTGGTTTTCCTTGGCGACCGTGACCAGCTGGCGTCGGTGGAAGCCGGCGCGGTGCTGGGTGATGTTTGCGCCTGGGTGAATGCCGGTTATACACCGATGCGCGCACAGGAGCTGAGTCGTCTGACCGGTACTTCCGTGCCCGCAGGCGAAGGATCTGAGGCAGGCGCACTGCGTGATAGCCTGTGCCTGTTGCAAAAAAGCTACCGTTTCGGCAGTGACTCCGGCATCGGCCAGCTGGCGCGTGCGGTGAATAACGGCGATGCGAAAGCGATGAAGCAGGTGTTTGCGCAAGACTTTTCTGATATCACCTTAAAACCGCTGCGCACCACGGCGGAGTACGAATCCATGCTGGAAGAGGCCGTAACAGGTTATGCAGATTACCTGGCGCTGCTGAAAGCGCGCGCGGAGCCGGCCGATATCCTGGCTGCCTTTTCGCAGTATCAAGTGCTCTGTGCGCTCCGTGAAGGGCCGTATGGCGTGAGTGGGGTGAATGAACAGCTCGAACAAACGCTGGCCCGTAAACGGCGTATCCTTCCGTCGCGGCACTCTCGGTGGTATGAGGGGCGTCCGGTGATGATTGCCCGCAACGATAGCGCGCTGGGGCTGTTCAATGGGGATTTAGGCATTGCGCTCGACCGGGGAACCGGGCTACGCGTGTGGTTCCCGATGCCGGATGGCAGCATTAAATCCGTGCAGCCGAGCCGTTTGCCGGAACACGACACCGCGTGGGCCATGACGGTGCATAAATCGCAGGGGTCGGAATTCAATCATGCGGCGTTAATTTTACCGTCGCAGAGCGTGCCGTTGGTGACGCGAGAGTTGGTGTATACGGCCATCACCCGTGCTAAACAGCAGCTTTCACTGTACGCCGACCCGGCGCTGCTGGCGCAGGCAATCACCGTCAGAACCGAACGACGCAGCGGGCTGGCGGCGCTGTTTGCTCAGTTGGGATAAGCAGAATAATGCCGGGCAAGACGAAACGCTGCCCGGCGATTTTAGAAGGGTAATCAGGACAGATCGGCCATCAGTACTTTCGACTTGCGCTGATAGTTGTACATCTCTTTTTTACTCTCCGGCAGTAAATCCACTTCCACCGGCATAAACCCGCGCTCCTGGAACCAGTGAATGCTGCGGGTCGTCAGCACAAACAGTTTGCTGAGGCCCATTTGTCTGGCCTGGGCGGCAATGCGCTCCAGCAGCACTTCACCGCGCGATGAGCTGCGATAATCCGGATGCACCGCCACACAGGCCATTTCGCCGATGCGCTCTTCCGGGAACGGATACAGCGCGGCGCAGGCGATGGTGGTGTTATCGCGCTGAATCACGGTGAACTTGTCGATTTCCATTTCCAGCTGCTCGCGAGAGCGACGCACCAGAATCCCCTGTTGTTCCAGCGGCTCGATAAGTTCGAGGATCCCGCCAATGTCGTTGATAGTGGCCCGGCGGATTTGCTCGGCGCTTTCCATCACAATCTGAGTCCCGATCCCATCGCGGGAGAACAGTTCCTGTAACAGCGCCCCGTTTTCCTGGTAGCTGAGGAGATGACAACGGCGCACGCCGCTGCGGCAGGCTTTCACTGCTCCACGCAGGAAACGCACGGTGCCAGAGTAATACTCGCCGTCGTTTTCCAGCGTTTCGACACGCGCCTGTGCCTCATTAGGGAACAACTCGGAAATGATTTCACCCTGGGAATTCAGCACGCCCTGCGAAGAGCAGAAGCCGATCATCTTTTCTGCTTTGAGCTTAATGGCCAGCTGGGTGGCAATCTCTTCTGAAGTCAGGTTGAAGCTTTCCCCGGTCACGGAGACGGCCACCGGCCCCATCAGCACGATGGCGCCGCTGTCGAGCTGACGATGAATGGCTTCTTCATCGATGCGACGAATACGGCCGCTGTGGCAATAATCAATTCCGTCATCGACGCCCAGCGGCTGCGCGATAATGAAGTTGCCGCTCACCACATTGATGTGCGCGCCCTGCAAAGGCGTGTTATTGAGGCTCATCGACAGACGCGCAGTTATATCAAGTTGTAACATTCCTGCGGCCTGCTTCACCATGTCGAGCGTTTTGGCGTCAGTCACGCGGGTCTTTTTGTGATAAATCGGCTCGTGATGATGCTCCGCCAGATTGGCGTCAATCTGTGGACGCGCGCCATACACCAGCACCAGGCGAATGCCCAGACTGTGAAGAAGACCTATATCGTTGACAATGCTTGAGAAATTCTCATGTTCAATGGCTTCGCCGCCGAGCATAATGACAAACGTCTTGCCGCGGTGGGCGTTAATGTATGGAACAGAATGACGAAATCCCTCAACCAGTTCGGTTTTACGTTCCTTCACCACAGTACAACCTCGATGCATGATTATTCGTATTTAGTGTATTTTTATTCTGTTTTGCATCTCAGTGCAAGCATCAATTTCAACCAATGTCCCCAATAAGTCAGTTAGAAATTAGAACGAATCAGGATTGTTTACCCTTTTATAGATGACAGTTTATGCGGGTTTGGTTAAAGTTTTCGGTCAAACCAGCCGTATAAATTGCTAAATTGATTTTTTGCTTGGGAGAGGCATGTCTGGAAGTCAGTCAGGATTAACACGTCGTCGCTTGTTAAAAGGGGCGGGGGCAATGTGGTTACTCAGTGTGAGTCAGGTGGGGCTGGCCGCTGATAGTCGAGTGGTGGCGGTGCGCGTCTGGCCTTCGTCCACCTATACCCGCGTGACGATAGAATCCAGCCATGAGCTGAAATATAAGCAGTTTGCGCTTAGCAACCCTGAGCGGGTGGTGGTCGATCTCGAAGGCGTGAATCTCAACTCGGTGCTGAAAGGCATGAGTGCGCAGATTCGCGATGACGATCCGTATATCAAATCGGCGCGCGTCGGGCAGTTCGATCCGCAAACCGTGCGCATGGTGTTTGAGCTCAAGCAAAACGTCAAACCTCAACTGTTTGGCCTGGCCGCTGTCGCGGGCTTTAAAGAACGTCTGGTGATGGATCTTTACCCGTCTACGGCGACGGAAGTGCAGGATCCGCTGTTGGCGTTACTGGAAGATTACAACAAAGGCGATCTGGATAAGCAGGTTCCACCAGCCCAGAGCGGCCCACAGCCGGGCAAAGCAGGGCGCGACAGGCCGATTGTCATAATGCTCGACCCGGGGCATGGCGGTGAAGACTCCGGCGCAGTGGGGAAATATCACACCCGCGAGAAAGACGTGGTGCTGCAAATCGCCCGTCGCCTGAAGGCGCTTATCGAGAAAGAAGGCAATATGAAGGCGTATATGACACGTAATGAAGACGTGTTCATTCCGCTGAAAGTGCGCGTGGCTAAGGCGCAGAAACAGCGCGCCGACCTGTTTGTCTCGATTCACGCCGATGCATTCACCAGCCGCCAGCCGAGCGGTTCATCGGTGTTTGCATTGTCGACCAAAGGGGCAACCAGTACCGCGGCGAAATACCTGGCGAAAACTCAGAACGCCTCGGATCTTATCGGTGGTGTCAGTAAAAGCGGCGATCGCTATGTCGATCACACCATGTTCGACATGGTGCAGTCCCTGACCATCAACGACAGCCTGAAATTTGGTAAAGCGGTATTGGGGAAACTCGGCAAAGTTAACAACCTGCATAAGAATAGGGTGGAGCAGGCCGGGTTCGCCGTACTGAAAGCCCCGGATATTCCGTCGATTCTGGTTGAGACTGCATTTATCAGTAACGTCGAAGAAGAGCGTAAGCTGAAGACCGCCACCTTCCAGCAGGAAGTGGCGGAGTCGATTCTGGCTGGGATCAAAGCGTACTTTGCTGATGGGGCAACGCTCGCGCGACGTGGGTAAGTGCATCAGGAAAGAAAAGAGTGGCGCCGGAAGGCGTCATTTTTTTGGCTTTTAGGTGGGAATACTGAATTTTAGAGACAAAAAAACACCCGTTAAGGTGCTTAATGTTTTATGAAGTGGTTGCGGGAGCCAGATTTGAACTGACGACCTTCGGGTTATGAGCCCGACGAGCTACCGGGCTGCTCCATCCCGCGTCCGGTTGTTTACCTTTACATCAGGTAAACCTTATTCTTCACAATTTGTTGGTTGCGGGAGCCAGATTTGAACTGACGACCTTCGGGTTATGAGCCCGACGAGCTACCAGGCTGCTCCATCCCGCGTCCGATTTTACCAGTATATCAGGTAAAACTTACTCTTTACAATGTGTTGGTTGCGGGAGCCAGATTTGAACTGACGACCTTCGGGTTATGAGCCCGACGAGCTACCAGGCTGCTCCATCCCGCGTCCGGTTGTTTACCCTTCCATCAGGTAAACCTTTTCTACACATTTTAATTGGTTGCGGGAGCCAGATTTGAACTGACGACCTTCGGGTTATGAGCCCGACGAGCTACCAGGCTGCTCCATCCCGCGTCCGTGGAAGCGCACTATACGCTGGCGGCGTTTTGATGCAACCCTTTTTTGCAGAAATGCTGAGGAGTGGATAAAAACGCTACAGGTAGCGTATTTTTTGCTCAAAATAGGTCGTGTGGCACGTTATCACATTTCAATAGCCCTGGCGGTTTGTTATCTTCATCACGCATTCAGCTGATGAAAGAAGATGAGAGACCATGAAAGGACGTTGGACAAAAATTCTGGCAACAGGCGCGCTGATGACCATGCTCGCCGCTTGTTCCTCCAAACCGACCGATCGCGGTCAGCAATATAAGGACGGAACGTTCAACCAGCCTTTTTCCCTGGTGAACCAGCCGGAGGCCGTTGGCGCACCGATTAACGCCGGTGACTTCTCCCAACAGGTTAATGAGATACGTAATGCATCGCCGCGCCTTTATGGTAGCCAAAGCGGTGTGTTCTCCGCCATCCAGCAATGGCTGCAGGCCGGGGGCGATACCCGCACCCTGAAACAGTATGGTCTGGACGCCTGGCAGATGCAGGGCACCGATAACTACGGCAACGTGCAATTCACGGGCTATTACACGCCGGTAGTACAAGCCCGCCATACCCGTCAGGGTGAATTCCAGTATCCGATTTACCGGATGCCGCCGAAACGCGGCCGTCTGCCGTCCCGTGCGGAAATCTACGCCGGTGCGCTGAGCGACAACTATATACTCGCCTACAGCAACTCCCTGATGGATAACTTCATCATGGACGTGCAGGGCAGTGGATACATTGATTATGGTGATGGCTCCCCGCTTAACTTCTTTAGCTACTCCGGTAAAAACGGCTGGCCGTATCGCAGCATCGGTAAAGTGCTTATCGATCGCGGTGAAGTGAAGAGAGAAGATATGTCGATGCAGGCCATCCGCCACTGGGGCGAAACCCACAGCGAAGCCGACGTGCGTTCTTTATTAGAAGCGAACCCGTCATTCGTGTTCTTTAAACCGCAGTCGTTTGCACCGGTGAAAGGGGCGAGCGCGGTGCCGCTGATTGGCCGCGCGTCCGTCGCGTCGGATCGCAGCGTTATCCCACCGGGCACCACCCTGCTGGCTGAAGTGCCGCAGCTGGACAATAACGGTAAGTTTAACGGTCACTACGAACTGCGTCTGATGGTGGCGCTGGATGTTGGCGGCGCAATCAAAGGTCAGCACTTCGACATCTATCAGGGTATCGGTGCCGACGCCGGTCATCGCGCAGGCTGGTACAACCATTACGGTCGCGTTTGGGTGCTGCGTGGCGCACCAGGTGCCGGAAACGGTAACGTCTTTAGCGGTTAACAAGCGGTTTGAGGTTTTATGTCAGTCGTTCTTAGCGAAGCCTGGCGCCAGCGTTTTGGCGGCACGGCACGTTTATATGGTGAAAAAGCGCTTCAGGTGTTTGCCGAAGCGCACGTGTGCGTCGTCGGGATCGGCGGCGTAGGCTCGTGGGCGGCGGAAGCGCTGGCACGTACCGGTATCGGCGCGATCACGCTGATTGATATGGACGACGTGTGCGTCACCAATACCAATCGGCAGATCCACGCGCTCGGCGGCAACGTCGGGCTCGCCAAAGCCGAGGTGATGGCGGAGCGTATTCGTCAGATCAACCCGGAATGTCGCGTCACCGTCGTCGATGATTTCGTGACGCCGGATAACGTGGCTGAATATATGGGCGTGGGCTTTAGCTACGTTATCGACGCCATCGACAGCGTGCGCCCGAAAGCGGCGCTGATCTCATACTGTCGTCGTTACAAAGTGCCGCTGGTCACCACCGGCGGGGCGGGCGGACAAATTGATCCGACGCAGATCCAGGTCGCCGATCTGGCGAAAACCATTCAGGATCCGCTGGCAGCAAAACTGCGCGAGCGTCTGAAGAGTGATTTCGGCGTGGTGAAGAACGGCAAAGGTAAGCTGGGCGTAGACTGCGTATTTTCGACCGAAGCGCTGGTGTATCCGCAATCTGATGGGTCTGTGTGCGCGATGAAAAGCACCGCTGAAGGCCCGAAAAGAATGGATTGCGCCTCCGGTTTTGGCGCGGCGACGATGGTCACCGCGACGTTCGGTTTCGTCGCGGTGTCCCATGCGTTGAAGAAAATGTTAGCGAAGGCGGAACGCCAGAGTTAAGCCGTTCGCGCGGCGTTGAGCACCGCGTCGCGCAGCGCGTTCAGCCCCTGATTGCGGGACGCGCTAAGCTGGGCGCGCAGCCCAAGTTCATCGAAAAAGTTCAGCGGATCGCACTCAAGCAGTTGATCCGCGCTTTTACCTTCAATAGCCGTCAGCAGCACGGCTAACAATCCTCGAACGATCCTGCCTTCGCTGTCGCCGTAAAAATGCAACGCGCCCTGCGGCAGACGCGTGTGGCCGAGCCAGACACGGTTTTCACATCCGGCAATTTCTTCCGCTTCAGCCTTAAATTCATCCGGCAGCGCAGGGAGCTGTTTTCCGAGCAGGATCAGCTGACGGTATTTGTCTTCCCACTGGTTCAGCGGGACAAAAATCTGACGCAAGGCATCCTGCGTGACGGTCGTGCCGAACGGGTGTCCGGCGAGAGCGGGGCTTGTCATTTAATCCACCAGTAAATCAAGGGCGCGGTCAACGGCGTTCACCAGCGCATGAACATCTTCCTGCGTATTATACGGCGCAAACGAGGCGCGCAGGGTGCCGCTGACGCCTAACGCCGCCAGTAACGGTTGGGCACAGTGCTGCCCGGCGCGCAGGGCGATGCCGTACTCCGCCAGTAATGTCACCATATCGCTGTGATGCACGCCATCGAAATCGAACGCCAGCAGGCTGGAATCCTGACAGCGGAACGAGCGAAAGCCTGGGCGGCGCGAGAGTTCTTCTTCGGCAAGCGTCGCCAGCCCACGGCTCCAGGTTTCCGCCTGCACAAGATCGATTTCGCTTAGCCACTCCAGCGCCACGCTGAGGCCTATGACACCAGCGACGTTGGGTGTTCCTGCCTCGAGACGATACGGCACCGGCTGGGTTTTGAATCCGTCGAAAGTGACTTCGGTGATCATCTTGCCGCCGCCGAGCCACGGCGTCATGTCGTCCAGCAATTCCTGTTTACCGTACAGCGCGCCGATCCCGGTCGGGCCATACAGCTTGTGGCCGGAAAAGGCGTAGAAGTCGATATCCAGCGCCTGAACGTCCGCCGGGAAATGCACCACGCCCTGGGCGCCATCGACCATGACCACCATGCCAGCGGCGTGAGCCAGCTGGATTGCACGGGCAAGATCCGGGCAGCCACCGGTGACGTTGGACATTTGCCCCAGTGCCAGAATACGGCTTCGGGAGGTGATTAATGAGGAAAGCTGTTCGACGTCCGGCAGATGGTCGGCACCCAGCGGCAATTTAATGATCTGCGCGCCGGTTTGTTCCGCCACCATAAGCCACGGCACCAGATTCGCATGATGCTCAGCCTCGCTGACGATTATCTCATCGCCAGGCTTGAGGCGTGGGCGGGCATAGCATTGCGCGACCATGTTGATGGCTTCGGTGGTGCCGCGGGTCCAGACAATATTTTTGTCATCAGGCGCGTTAATCAGCCTGGCGACCTGGGTGCGAGCCGCTTCATAGCGCGCGGTCAGCTTTTGCGCGGCGGCAAACTGGCTGCGGTGCACATTACCTGCGCTCAGGCTGTAAAACTGATGGCTAGCGTCAATGACGGCCTGCGGTTTTAGCGCGGTGGCAGCGCTGTCGAGATAGACCCCGGCATTGCTCAGCGCCGGAAACTGGGCGCGAAACTGCGCCGGGTTGAATGCGTTCATGGTTTTCCTCATTCCAGTCTGACGATCGTCGCGCATATTTCGCGGCAGGGCAAGGACAGGAGTAACCTTCAGAATTCTCCGGTATTTGTGGCGAAGTGCTGACAGTGCGTTATGCTGAATTATGTTAGGCGATTGTTTTAGCCTGTTAATTGAAGCTTTAAATCCAGCATTAAACGCTAAAGGAGAAAAACATGAACAAGACTGCCGCAATCATTTCCGCCTGTATGCTGACGTTTGCCCTGAGCGCCTGTTCTGGTCCCAACTATGTGATGCATACCAATGATGGCCGTACCATAATTGCTGATGGTAAGCCACAGACAGACAGTGATACCGGGATGATCTCGTATAAAGATGCGAACGGTAACAAGCAGCAAATTAACCGTACCGACGTGAAAGAAATGGTCGAGATGGATAACTAAGGCTTGAATTTTAAGCAAAAAAAAGCACCGCAATTTGGCGGTGCTACATTAATCACTATGGACAGACAGGGTAAATGTACAGGAAGTGAAAAGGGGGTAGTCTTGCTACCGAGGTCTGAATTCCAGACCAATTGCAAACACAACAACACAACATCACAACCGTAAGCCAAAAGCTCATCAGAACACGCATTCCGAAAAAAGCTTCTCGTTCCGGCTCAGGAAGTGCCGCCACTATAGGTATTTGCTGGTAGAAGCTCAACGGACAAATTATAATGGCTCAGATAAAAAAAACTAATAGGTTACATGATGTAATCTAATTGTTAAAACTAGTTAACATCTAAGCTAAAACAACCATGTCGAAGCGTTTACCACCTCTGAATGCATTACGTGTATTTGATGCCGCCGCCCGCCATCTCAGCTTCACTCGCGCCGCTGATGAGCTCTTTGTGACTCAGGCCGCAGTAAGCCATCAGATCAAGTCACTCGAGGATTTCCTGGGCCTGAAGCTCTTTCGCCGCCGCAATCGTTCGCTTTTGCTGACCGAAGAAGGGCAGAGCTATTTCCAGGATATCAAAGAGATCTTTTCGCAATTAACCGAAGCAACGCGTAAACTGCAGGCGCGCAGTGCCAAAGGCGCACTGACGGTCAGTATGTTGCCAAGTTTTGCCATTCAATGGCTGGTGCCAAGACTGGCAAGCTTTAACTCAGCTTATCCGGGAATCGACGTCAGGATCCAGGCAGTGGACCGTCAGGAAGACAAGCTGGCGGACGACGTCGACGTGGCGATTTTTTACGGGCGCGGTAACTGGCCCGGTCTGCGTGTCGAAAAATTGTACGCAGAATACCTGCTCCCTGTTTGCTCACCGTTGTTACTCACCGGTGAGAAGGCGTTGAAGACGCCTGCGGATCTGGCGCAACATACGCTATTGCATGATGCTTCCCGTCGCGACTGGCAAACGTACACTCGCCAGTTGGGCTTAAATCATATCAATGTTCAACAGGGACCGATTTTCAGCCACAGCGCGATGGTGCTGCAGGCGGCTATCCATGGACAAGGGATCGCACTGGCCAACAACGTGATGGCGCAGTCCGAAATTGAGGCGGGCCGTTTGGTCTGCCCGTTTAATGATGTGCTGGTCAGCAAGAACGCGTTTTACCTCGTTTGCCATGACAGCCAGGCGGAACTGGGTAAAATAGCTGCATTCCGTCAGTGGATACTGGCGAAGGCGGCAAGCGAGCAAGAAAAATTCCGTTTCCGTTACGAACAATAAATGAATTTAGGGTAATGACATGACCAGTCGCTTCATGCTGATTTTTGCCGCTATCAGTGGCTTCGTTTTTGTTGCCTTGGGCGCGTTCGGCGCACATGTTTTAAGTAAATCGCTCGGCGTGGTTGAGATGGGCTGGATCCAGACCGGTCTCGAATATCAGGCGTTCCACACCCTGGCGATTTTCGGTCTGGCGGTTGCTATGCAGCGCCGGATCAGTATCTGGTTCTACTGGAGCAGCGTGTTTATGGCGCTGGGAACCGTGTTTTTCAGCGGCAGCCTGTATTGTCTGGCACTGTCGCATTTACGCCTGTGGGCATTTGTCACTCCGGTGGGCGGGGTATGCTTCCTCGCCGGTTGGGTGCTGATGCTCATTGGTGCTATTCGTTTAAAGCGTAAAGGTGTCGCGCATGAATAAGGTTGTCCTCTACAGCCGTCAGGGTTTTGAGAAAGAGTGCGCAGCAGAGATTTCTGACAAGGCGTCTCGCCTTGGCGTATTTGGTTTTGCCCGAGTTAAAGACAACTCGGGTTATGTGATTTTCGAGTGCTACCAGCCGGACGACGCGGAGAAACTGATCCGTGAATTGCCGTTCAGCTCGCTGATTTTCGCCCGTCAGATGTTTGTGGCCTGCGAACTGCTGACTGACCTTCCTCCGGAAGACCGCATCACTCCAGTAGTCGGGATGCTGATGGGCGTGGTTGAGAAAGGTGGCGATCTGCGTGTTGAAGTCGCGGATACCAACGAAAGTAAAGAGCTGATGAAGTTCTGCCGCAAGTTCACCGTGCCGCTGCGTTCGGCGCTGCGTGAAGTGAACGTGCTGGCAGGCTATGACACGCCTAAGCGTCCGGTGGTGCATGTGTTCTTTATTGCGCCGGGCTGCTGCTACGTCGGTTACTCGCTGACGACCAACAACTCCCCGTACTACATGGGTATTCCGCGCCTCAAGTTCCCGTCCGAGGCACCGAGCCGCTCCACGCTCAAACTGGAAGAAGCGTTCCACGTCTTCATTCCTGCCGATGAGTGGGACGAGCGTCTGGCAAACGGCATGTATGCGGTAGATTTAGGGGCGTGCCCGGGCGGCTGGACCTATCAGTTGGTCCAACGCAACATGTGGGTGTCGTCTGTCGATAACGGCCCGATGGCGCAAAGCCTGATGGACACCGGACAGGTGACCTGGCTGCGTGAAGATGGTTTCCGCTATCGCCCAACCCGCAGCAATATCTCGTGGATGGTGTGCGATATGGTTGAGAAACCGGCTAAAGTTGCCGCGCTGATGGCGCAGTGGCTGGTCAATGGCTGGTGTCGTGAAACCATTTTCAACCTGAAGCTGCCGATGAAAAAGCGTTATGAAGAAGTGTCGCAGAATCTGGCATACATTCAGGCACAGCTTGATGAGCACGGAATTAATGCGCACATTCAGGCGCGTCAGCTTTACCACGATCGCGAAGAAGTGACGGTTCACGTCCGTCGTCTTTGGGCCGCCGTGGGCGGACGTCGCGACGAGCGTTAATTTTTACCCCTCACCGACTCCTTTGCCCGGCGGCGCTAAGCTTGCCGGGCCTACAAAACACAGCGGAAATGTAAGTTACTTCACCAACCGCAGTTGCTGCAAATTCCCATCTAACTGAATATCCGTTTGTAGCGTCGCGATATCGCGGCAGATAAACGCCATCTCCTGATGTTCACTCAGCTTTTTACGCCACTTCTCCGGCACGTCATCCAGATGCTGATAAATTGCTTCGAGTGTTGGAAATTGTGCCAGCAGTTCGGTAGCGCTTTTTGGGCCAATGCCCGCCACACCCGGCACTTTTGAACTGCTGATCCCGGCGAGTCCCCAATAGTCGGGCAGCTGTTGCGGCGTAACGCCAAACTCCTGGGCGATAAACGGCGCGTCGAGCCAGCGTTTCTGGAAGTAATCACGGATGCGAATGGTGGGCGACAGCAGCTGGCAGTAGCCTTTGTCCGTCGAAACGATGGTGGCCTGATGGCCCGCGCTGGCGACTTTCACGGCAAGCGTCGCGGCGAGATCGTCGGCTTCATTGCCGGTTGAGCCCCAGCAGCGCACGCCGTGCTGTTCAAAGACGTTGCGAATGTTGTCCATTTCCGCATGCAAATCTTCCGGCATCGGTGAGCGCCCGGCTTTGTAATCCGGTAAGCGTTGATGGCGCCAGCTTTGGTTACGGGCTTCGTCGTCAAACACTGCGACGGCATGCGTCGGCTGGCTGTGCACAATCAGCTGTTGCAGCGCATGCAGACAGGTATCCGCGCACGGTGACCCCTGAACCGCATGAATACGGCGAATAAGATTCAGTGCGTCGACAATGAGCAGATGAATGGCCACGGTTACCCTCCTTGATAGCAATGCGCGTAGGGTAACACCGTGAAGAAAATGAGGCTATGTAACGGCGGGAATTCGGGAAGACGCCTCGCAAAACGAGGCGTCGGGTGCGAGCTTAGTCGCAGGTCACAATCTTCATCGCCAGGCCGCCGCGAGAGGTTTCGCGGTATTTAGCGTTCATGTCTTTGCCGGTTTCGTACATGGTTTCGATGACTTTATCGAGGCACACGCGCGGCTCGCTGGTACGGCGCAGCGCCATACGCGCGGCGTTCACCGCTTTCACCGAGGCAATCGCATTACGTTCGATACAAGGCACCTGAACCTGACCAGCGACCGGGTCGCAGGTTAAACCAAGGTTATGTTCCATGCCGATTTCAGCCGCGATGCACACCTGCGTCGGGCTTCCGCCCAGCAGTTCCGCCAGGCCCGCCGCCGCCATTGAACAGGCCACGCCGACTTCGCCCTGACAGCCCACTTCCGCCCCGGAAATAGAGGCATTCATCTTATAGAGTGAGCCAATCGCACTGGTCACCAGCATGTAGCGCGCCAGCGAATTTGCATTCACTTCACGAATAAACTTGTCGTAGTACGCCAGAACCGCCGGAACAATTCCGCAGGCGCCGTTTGTGGGGGCAGTCACGACGCGGCCACCGGCGGCGTTCTCTTCGTTCACCGCCAGCGCAAACATGTTGATCCAGTCCACCACTGCCATGGGGTCGCTGGTGGTTTTGTCCTGGCTCACTAACATCCGGCGTAGGGCGGCCGCCCGGCGAGGCACGCGCAGTTTACCCGGCAGCACGCCTTCGGTGGTGATACCGCGTTCAATGCCGCTACGCATCACGTCCCACACCGCGTTAAAGTGCTGCTCGAGCTCTTCTTTGCTGTGCAGCGCCAGTTCGTTTTGCATCATCAGGCCGGACAGCGACAGGCCGCTTTCCTGGCAATGTCGCTGCAAATCGGCGGCATTTTTGTACGGATAAGGAACCGAGACCGGCGCGCTGTTGCTCTGGCCGAAATGGTCTTCATCAACGATAAAACCACCGCCGATGGAGTAATACGTCTGGCTATAAACGACGTTTTCGCCGCTCAGCGCGGTAATACGCATTCCGTTTTCATGCAGGGAAAGGTTGTCGGCATGGAAGTTCATGCACTGGTCTACCGGGAACTCGACTTCGTGTTCACCGTTAGCCAGCAACAGTCGGCCATGCGTGTTCACATCCTGAATGAAGGACGGAATGGCATCGATATCAACGGTGTCAGGCAGGTTACCCGCCAGGCCCATAATAATGGCGATATCGGTGTGGTGGCCCTTTCCGGTCAGAGAGAGCGAGCCGTAGACATCCACCACCACGCGGGTGATGTCGGTCAGGATCTCGCGCGAAATGAGGTCATCCGTGAATTGTTTACCCGCTTTCATTGGCCCCACGGTGTGCGAGCTGGAAGGACCAATGCCGATTTTGAATATATCGAATACGCTGATCATGATGCGTCCATTGCTAGAAAGAGAAGCGCCGCCTGTAGGCGGCGCGGGGGATTAGCCGAACAGTGAGTAGAAAATCGCGGAGATGGCGATGAGGCCCATGATGATGACAAACACGTTGCTGATATGGCCGCTGTATTTGCGCATCGCAGGGACTTTCTGGATGGCGTACATCGGCATCAGGAACAGGATCATCGCGATAATCGGACCGCCCAGGGTCTCAATCATGCCAAGGATGCTTGGGTTCAGCGTCGCGACAATCCAGGTCGTGACCAGCATGAACACTGCAGTCATCTTGTTCAGACGGCTCACTTCGATGGTTTTACCGCGGCTACGCAGAGACTTAATCACCATACCGTTAAAGCCTTCACGGGCGCCCAGGTAGTGGCCGAGGAAGGATTTGGTGATAGCGATGATGGCGATAATCGGCGCCATCCAGGCAATCAGCGGTGCGTTAAAGTGGTTTGCCAGGTAAGACAGAATCGAGATGTTCTGCTCTTTCGCGGAAGCCAGGTCCACCGGGGACAGGCTCAGCACGCAGCTGAACACGAAGAACATGACGGTCAGAACCATCATGATGTGCGCGAAGGCCAGAATTTTGGAGCACTTCTTCTCAGCATCGTCGCCGTACTCTTCACGTTTTGCTACAGCAAAGGAAGAGATGATCGGTGAGTGGTTAAAGGAGAACACCATGACCGGAATGGCCAGCCACAGGGTCATCCACAGGCCTTTGCCGGTGGTTTCGCTGCTCAGAGACAGGGTTTCCAGCGCGGCACCGTTCCACTGTGGGATCAGGTAGCACGCCAGTACCATCAGCGCGATAACAAACGGGAATACCAGGATGCTCATCGCTTTAACAATCATCTGCTCGCCGAAGCGCACGATGGTCATCATGCCGACAATCAGGATCAGAGACAGAATGGCGCGCGGTGGCGGCGTCATTCCCAGCTGGTGGGTCATGAAGCTTTCAACGGTGTTGGTGATAGCCACGCTGTACACCAACAGGATTGGGTAGATAGCGAAGAAGTACAGCAGGGTAATCAGTTTACCTGCGCCGATACCAAAGTGTTCTTCAACCACTTCGGTGATGTCTTCGCCTGGGTTTTTACCGGACAGCACGAAGCGAGTCAGGCCACGGTGAGCGAAATAGGTCATTGGGAAGGCAAGAATTGCCATGATGATCAACGGGATCATACCGCCGACACCGGCGTTGATCGGCAGGAACAGAACGCCCGCACCGATCGCCGTGCCGTAGAGGCCCAGCATCCACATCGTATCCGTCTTACGCCATCCGCTACGACTTTCTGTCGACGCGATGGTGCTGGTTTGAATGGTTTCCATCTATATCTCCTGGAGGAAGCAATTGTCAGTTTTTTAGTCAAATCCAATGAATAAGTGGCTGACGGTAAAATAAATTCGTGTAAAACGGGGTTTTCTTATGATTTTTGCCCGTGATTGTTTGCGGCCGGAAAGATACATTTAAGTTATCAATGTATCAGTGATCCCGATCCCAAATGCGATAAAACACTTCCAGAAAGAAGGTTATTAGACCATCAGGCTGCTTTTTTTAAAGAAACGGGGATTTATGGGCGCGAAGGCTACCATCGGCAGTGTGAAACAGGAATGTTCAGCATGGCTAAAACGTATCTTTTGCTGAAAAAAGTGACGTAAACAGGGGTTTAACGCGCATTAACATAATTTTAATGAATATTTGTCGATAGAATTTAGGGCGCAATCGTTTGGCATCGGAGATAAAAGAAGGGCGGCCATGCGCCGCCCTGTCGTCAGGAAGAGTGAATCAGGACAAGATTTCGTAGCAGGGAATGTAAGCCGAGCCCGGAAGTTTCATACGATGCTGCGCGACGAAACTTTGCAGCAGGTTGTCCATCCGACGCATCATTTCGCCATCACCGTGGATTTTGTACGGTCCAAACTGTTCAATCGCTCGAATGCCCACTTCTTTCACGTTACCCGCCACAATGCCCGAGAAGGCACGGCGCAGGTCAGCGGCCAGCACTTCCACCGGTTGGTCCGGATAAAGTTTCAGGTTCGCCATGTTTTCGTGCGTCGGTTCGAACGGCTGTTGCAGGTCCGGGGCAATACGAATCGACCAGTTGAAGCTGTACGCATCGCCGGTGTCGCGGCGATTCTCTTTCACCAGCGGCATCGCTTTTTTCATCTGACGTGCCACTTCGGCGGCGTCGTCCACAATAATGCGGTAGTGGCGGCGGGCCGCTTCACCAAGCGTATGCACGATGAAATCGTCCAGCACGCGGAAGTAGTCCGCACTTTCTTTCGGACCGGTGAGGATAAGCGGCAGCACCTGGTTTTTGTTGGCCGGGTTCATCAGGATCCCCAACAGGTACAGCAGTTCTTCCGCGGTGCCCACGCCGCCCGGGAAGATGATTATCCCGTGGGCGAGACGCACGAACGCTTCCAGACGTTTTTCGATATCCGGCATGATGATCAGTTCGTTGACCAGCGGGTTAGGCGGTTCAGCGGCGATGATCGACGGTTCAGTCATGCCGATAAAACGGCCTTCTTTATAGCGCTGCTGAGCATGACCAACGGCGGCGCCTTTCATCGGCGCTTCCATGGCACCCGGACCGCAGCCGGTGCAGATGTTGAGTTCGCGCAGGCCAAGCTGAGTGCCGACGCGGCGAGCATAGAGATATTCATTTTCATTGATGGAGTGCCCCCCCCAGCACACCACCATACTCGGCGCTTCACCGACGTGCAGCGCCCGGGCGTTACGCAGGATTGAGAACACCAGGTTGGTAATGTGGGTCGGGCTATCCAGATCAAGATTCGGGAAGCGGACGGTGTTATGGATTTGTCCGTAAACAAACAGAATATCGCGTAAGACGGCAAACAGGTTCGCCTGCAGGGAGCGGATGATGCGCCCGTCAACGAAGGCATCTTCCGGCGGATTAATCAGTTCCAGTTTTACACCGCGCTCGCGGCGCAGCACGTTGATTTCAAAACTTTCAAAGCGGGACAGCAATTCTTTGCTGTTGTCGGTCAGACTGCCTGAGTTGAGCACTGCCAGTGAACAGTTGCGGAACAACTGATACAAATCGCTGCTGGCGTTGCTTTTCAGCATATCGACTTCCAGCTGCGACAGCATATCCATTGAGCCAAGCGGGCTAATATGTGTAATCAAGTGAACTCCTTACGGGACGAATAACGTCTTCCCTAATGATTACAATAGCCTTGCCGATCAGATTTTAACAAGAAAAAGCGCGACCGAAGCCGCGCTTTATTGTGAAACTATTGATGTTACTGGCGAACCAGGCGGCCAATGGCCGGGACGAAATCGGTATTGCTGCGCCACGGGTTGATGTCGAGTCCACCGCGACGCGTGTAGCGCGCATATACGCTGAGGCTTTCCGGCTGACAGAAGCGCTGAATGTCATTGAAAATACGCTCGACGCACTGTTCGTGAAACTCGTTGTGATGGCGGAAAGAGACCAGGTAACGCAGCAGTTTTTCACGGTCGATTTTCGGCCCGCGATACTGGATTTGCACCGAACCCCAGTCCGGCTGATGGGTAATCAGGCAGTTGGATTTCAGCAGATGGCTGACCAGCGTCTCTTCAACCACTTTCCCGCTGGCGGCATCTTGCAAGTAATCGGCGCTAAATTCGTAGCTGTCGATTTCAATGTCCTGCTCGTCAATGCACGCGCCGTGGAAATGGGCAATCGGCTGACCTTCCATTTCATCTATACGGTATAACGCAACGGTGACATCGCCCTGGGCGCAATGGCGCAGGTCTCGCTCCAGCGTGGCGCGAACCTCTTCCCAGTCGGCGAAACGGGTCTGGTTGAAGCTATTCAGATACAGCTTAAAGCTTTTGGATTCCACCAGATTGACGCTGGTGTCGCTCAGCTCAACGTGGCCGACGGCAACCTGCGGCAGCCCTTTAGCATTCAGCCAGGAAAGTTCGTACAGCGTCCAGATGTCGCCACCGTGAAACGGCAGGTTATCGGCGTGCAGACCAAGCGGATCGCGGTTCAGGCTGCGCGGCACGGGTTGAAGCAGGCTGGCGTCGTAAATATCGCGGTAATCAGTTGATTTACCGAGCGTCAGGCCAGACAGCGCCTGGTGGTTTTCATAAGAAGACATGTTTCACCGTCATAAAGCAGGTAGACTATGGACTGAGTTTATCCTGGTTGACCTGGAGAGAGAAAGCAGTGGATCAGCAGACCGCGACAGCCTTACAGGCATTTACCCAACGTTATTGCGACGCATGGCAGCAGCGCCATGGCACGCAGCCGCGAAGCGAAGAACTGCACGGCGTTCCGTCACCGTGCGTCACGTCCACCGACGATGACGCGGTCTTCTGGCAGCCTCAGCCGTTCAACCTTGAACCGACTCTGGAAGCGGTTGAAAGGGCGATGGACATCGTGGTACAACAACCGCTTCAAACTTATTATACCAGCCAGTTTGCCGGTGATATGCCCGCAACGTTCGGCGAGCGCAAGCTTACGCTGCTGCAGGTCTGGAGCCCGGATGATTTTCAGCGAGTACAGGAAAACCTGATTGGTCACCTGGTCACGCAGAAACGCCTGAAGCTTCCACCGACGTTGTTTATCGGCACGCTCGACAGCGAACTGGATGTGGTCTCCGTCTGTAATCTCACGGGTGAAGTGGTCCTTGAGACCCTTGGTACCCGCAATCGCACCACGCTTTCTGCGTCTGTCGCGAGCTTCCTTACCCACCTCGAGCCTCTTTTGTAATCCATATGCCTGGCGTCCTTGTGAGACATCTCTTACAAACGCTGTGAGAGATCGCCAGCGTGTAAGCCCGAGATTACCGCTTCGAATTATACCTATTCTATTCTTATCAAATAGTTATGGAGAAAAACCTTAACTTTCATATGAAAATAGACAGGGGAGTACGCTTACAAGAGGCTTGTAAGACGAGGCGTAATAGAGGATTCTATACAGGTCGACAGGGAGTCGCGAAACGAAACGAACATCAGGATGATGACGTTTCAGCGGGATACACCAGGACGGTGCTGCAAGGAAAGGCTTCTGGATCGAAGCGAAAGGATTACGCAGGATGCGTTAAAGGACACCTCCAGGATGGAGAAAGAGAACCGGTCAGGATGCCCGGCGGATCAGGAAGATCAGGACACGCTTACGGATAAGTCAAATCGCATCGGGGTGGTGCGAGCAGGATGCAATAGTTTATGGATGAACTGGTCAGGAGACCATAGGAAAAGTTTTCACGGATGAGCAGGGAGCAACAAAGGTAGCTGGACTGCTGCGAAACGAACCGGGAGCACTGTGCAAACAGTGCTCCCTTTTTTTATTTCCTCGCCACCGATGATATCCTTCGCCACAGATTTTCATTTCGACGTATTTTCCGAGGTTTTCATGACCCATCACGACCGCGTTCGCCAGCGCCTGAATGCGATTGAAGCGCAGCTGCGCGAGCATCAGCACTGGCAGGACACCGCACCAGACAACAGCGTTTTCGAAAGCACACAACCTTTCTGCATGGATACGCTGGAGCCACTGGAGTGGCTGCAATGGGTGCTGCTTCCGCGCATGCACCAGCTGATCGACAATCAGCAGCCGCTGCCGCAGAGCTTCGCCGTTGCGCCTTATTACGAGATGGTCATCGACGCGAGCCATCCTTTCCGCGCCATTATCCTACCGGAGCTTGAGCAGCTTGATACTCTGTTTGCGGGCGTGGACGACTGATGATCGAGATCCTCTATCAGGACGAATGGCTGGTCGCTGTTAATAAACCCTCAGGCTGGTTAGTCCACCGCAGCTGGCTCGATCGCGATGAAAAAGTCGTGCTCATGCAAACCGTGCGCGACCAGATTGGTCAGCATGTTTTTACCGTCCATCGTCTCGACAGGCCGACATCCGGCGTGCTGCTGATGGGGCTATCGAGCGAAGCGGGCCGTCGTCTTTCACAGCAGTTTGAGCAGCACCAGATCCAGAAACGCTACCACGCCATCGTGCGCGGCTGGCTGATGGAAGAGGAATTGCTCGATTACCCGCTGGTGGAAGAACTGGACAAAATCGCGGATAAATTTGCCCGTGATGACAAAGAAGCCCAGCCTGCGGTGACGCACTATCGCGGTCTGGCGACGGTTGAAATGCCGGTGCCGACCGGGCGTTACCCGACGACGCGCTACGGTCTGGTCGAGCTGGAACCGAAAACAGGCCGCAAGCATCAGCTGCGCCGCCACATGAGCCATCTGCGTCACCCGATCCTCGGCGACAGTAAACACGGCGATTTGCGTCAGAACCGCAGCGCGGCGGAAAACTTCGGCTGTGACCGTTTAATGCTGCATGCCAGCGAATTGCATCTTACACACCCGTTCACTGGCGAGCCGCTGGTTATCCGTGCGAGCCTCGATGATGTCTGGATGCAGGCAATGTCACATTTCGGCTGGCGTGGTCTTCTCCCCGACGTTGAAAGGGTTGAGTTTACGCCGGACAACGGTCAGGATGACCTCATAACTGAATGATTCAGGGAGAAAAGTAATGGCGGAAGTAGGCATTTTTGTCGGCACCATGTACGGAAACGCGTTGCTGGTGGCGGAAGAAGCACAGACGATCCTCACGGCGCAGGGCCACAAAGCGCAGGTATTTGAAGATCCTGAAGTCAGCGACTGGGAATCTTACCAGGGTAAATATGCGCTGGTGGTCACTTCTACGACTGGGCAGGGCGACCTGCCGGACAGCATTGTGCCGCTGTATCAGGGCATTCTCGATATGTACCAGCCGCATCTGCGCTACGGCATTATCGCCCTCGGCGACAGCACCTACTCGCATTTCTGCGGCGGCGGTAAGCGCTTCGACGCGTTGTTGCAAGAGCAGGGCGCACAGCGTATCGGTGAAATGCTGATGATCGACGCCAGTGAAGATCCTGAACCCGAAACGGTCTCCAACCCGTGGGTTGAACACTGGGCCACGCTGCTCAGTTGATCCCTTTGCCCTTCTGCCGAAGGGCAAAACGCCTACTCTTTCCTGAATCCGTGAACCAGCCCCCATCCTCCTGGGCATAAGCCCCAAAACCCCTTTTATCTTCTCCGGAATGCTGTGTTTATGCACGGTGAGCCATCGTTGACGCGTTTTTATACTTCTCCTGTCGGTGAATAAAATGTGGCGTGCCAAAGAGCAACGTCGCCATAAAAACAAACGTCATTCTGATTACCCTACAGGTTACGTTGTTCAGAATGAGGGAAGCCTCAGGAGTACAACAATGAGTTCACTAAGTCACGCCACGGCGGCCGCTGAAAAGCGGACCAACGCGCGCTACTGGATTGTGGTGATGCTGTTTATCGTCACCTCGTTCAACTACGGCGACCGCGCCACGCTCTCCATTGCCGGGTCAGAAATGGCCAAAGATATCGGTCTGGATCCGGTCGGTATGGGCTACGTTTTCTCCGCATTTTCATGGGCCTATGTCATCGGCCAAATCCCGGGTGGGTGGCTGCTCGACCGCTTTGGTTCTAAACGTGTCTACTTCTGGTCGATTTTCACCTGGTCGATGTTCACCCTGTTACAGGGCTTCGTCGACATCTTCCACGGCTTTGGCATCATCGTCGCGCTGTTCACCCTGCGCTTTATGGTCGGTCTGGCCGAAGCGCCCTCTTTCCCGGGCAACAGCCGCATCGTCGCCGCGTGGTTCCCGGCGCAGGAGAGGGGCACGGCGGTTGCGATATTCAACTCCGCGCAGTACTTCGCCACGGTCATCTTCGCACCCATCATGGGCTGGCTGACGCATGAAGTGGGCTGGTCGCATGTGTTCTTCTTTATGGGCGGACTGGGGATCGTCATCAGTTTCCTGTGGCTGAAAATGATCCACGAACCTAATCAGCATCCTGGCGTAAACCAAAAAGAACTGGATTACATCGCCGAGGGCGGGGCGCTGATCAACATGGATCAGAAGAAAACAACGACGCAGCAGGTGCCGATGCGCGAGAAGTGGGCGCAGGTTAAACAGCTGGTTGGGTCGCGCATGATGATTGGCGTGTACCTCGGCCAGTACTGCATTAACGCGCTGACTTACTTCTTCATCACCTGGTTCCCGGTGTATCTGGTACAGGCGCGCGGCATGTCGATTCTGAAAGCGGGCTTTGTGGCGTCTATTCCGGCGGTGTGCGGCTTTGTTGGCGGCGTACTGGGTGGGATCATATCCGACTGGCTGATGCGTAAAACGGGTTCGCTCAACGTGGCGCGTAAAACGCCAATCGTACTCGGAATGCTGCTGTCGATGACCATGGTGTTCTGTAACTACGTCGACGCGGAATGGATGATCATCGGCTTTATGGCGATGGCGTTCTTCGGCAAAGGCATCGGCGCGCTGGGCTGGGCGGTCATGGCCGATACTGCACCGAAAGAAATCAGCGGTCTCAGCGGCGGCCTGTTCAATATGTTCGGCAACATCTCCGGCATCGTCACCCCGATTGCCATCGGCTATATCGTGGCGACCACCGGCTCGTTTAATTGGGCGCTGATTTACGTCGGCATTCATGCGCTGATTGCGGTTCTGAGCTATCTGGTGCTGGTCGGCGATATCAAACGAATTGAGCTGAAACCGACTGCGGAGCGTGCTTTATGAATACTCAGGCAAGCCCCGTTATCACTGACATGAAGGTGATCCCGGTGGCGGCGCAGGACAGCATGCTGCTGAACATTGGCGGTGCGCATCATGCGTACTTCACCCGTAACATTGTGGTACTGACCGATAACGCCGGGCACACCGGCGTGGGTGAAGCCCCCGGCGGAGAAGTGATTTACCAGACGCTGGTGGATGCCATCCCGCAGGTTGTGGGACAGGAAGTCGCCCGAATGAATCGCGTGGTGCAGCAGGTTCATAAAGGAAATCAGGCCGCCGATTTTGATACCTTTGCCAAAGGCGCCTGGACCTTCGAGCTCAAGGTTAACGCGGTGGCGGCGCTGGAAGCAGCGCTGCTGGATTTACTCGGTCAGGCGCTGAACGTGCCGGTGTGCGAATTACTGGGGCCGGGTAAACAGCGTGATGCGGTCACGGTGCTCGGCTATCTGTTCTACGTAGGCGATCGCAATAAAACCGATTTGCCATACTCTGAAGGGCGGCGCGACGGCCACGACTGGTATCACTTGCGCCATCAGGAAGCGCTTTCCTCAGAGACGGTGGTCAGGCTGGCGGAGGCCGCGCAGGACCGTTACGGCTTCAAAGATTTCAAACTGAAAGGCGGCGTTTTGCCGGGTGAACAGGAAATCGATGCCGCGCGAATGCTGAAGAAACGTTTCCCGGACGCGCGCATCACCGTCGACCCTAATGGCGCATGGCTGCTCGATGAAGCCATCGCGCTGTGCAAAGGTCTCCAGAACGTGCTGACCTACGCGGAAGATCCGTGCGGTGCCGAGCAGGGTTTTTCCGGGCGTGAAGTGATGGCGGAGTTTCGACGTGCGACTGGCCTGCCGGTAGCCACCAACATGATTGCCACGAACTGGCGCGAAATGGGTCACGCGGTAATGCTCAACGCGGTAGATATCCCGCTAGCTGATCCGCATTTCTGGACGCTCTCCGGCGCGGTACGCGTGGCGCAGCTTTGCGACGACTGGGGTCTGACCTGGGGCTGTCATTCGAATAACCATTTCGATATTTCGCTGGCGATGTTCACCCACGTCGGCGCGGCGGCCCCTGGCAGGCCGACGGCCATTGATACACACTGGATCTGGCAGGAAGGCGATGCCAGACTCACCCAAAATCCGTTGCAAATTGAGAACGGAAAAATCGCAGTGCCGGACGCACCAGGGCTCGGCGTGACGCTCGATTGGGCGCAGGTAGAAAAAGCGCATGAGGCGTACAAACGGCTGCCAGGCGGCGCACGCAATGACGCGGTGCCGATGCAGTACCTGATCCCCGGCTGGACATTCGATCGCAAACGCCCCGTTTTCGGTCGCACTCAATAAAAGGATTGCACGATGACGATTCAACATTCAACGCCAGTAGTGACCTCCATGCAGGTGGTCCCGGTTGCCGGGCACGACAGCATGCTGATGAATCTGAGCGGTGCCCATGCGCCGTTCTTCACCCGCAATATTGTGATGATTAAAGACAACGCCGGCCACACCGGCGTGGGTGAAATTCCGGGCGGCGAAAAAATCCGTAAAACTCTGGAAGACGCGGCGGCGCTGGTGGTGGGCAAAACCCTCGGCGAATACAAAAATGTGCTGACCGCGGTGCGTAATGCCTTTGCCGATCGGGATTCGGGCGGGCGTGGTCTGCAAACATTCGACCTGCGCACCACCATTCATGTGGTGACAGGCATTGAAGCGGCGATGCTCGATTTACTCGGCCAGCATTTGGGCGTCAACGTGGCCTCGCTGCTGGGCGATGGTCAGCAGCGCAATGAAGTGGAAATGCTGGGCTACCTGTTCTTTGTCGGCGATCGCAAACGCACGCCGCTGCCGTATCAGAGCCAGCCGGATGACCAATGCGACTGGTACCGCGTGCGCCACGACGAAGCGATGACCCCGGATGCGGTAGTGCGTCTGGCGGAAGCCGCGTATGAAAAATATGGCTTTAACGATTTCAAGCTCAAAGGCGGCGTATTGAGCGGTGAAGATGAAGCGGAAGCGGTGACGGCTCTGGCAAAACGCTTCCCGCAGGCGCGCGTGACGCTTGATCCGAACGGCGCCTGGTCGCTGGATGAAGCCATCAACATTGGTAAGCAGCTGCGCCACGTGCTGGCGTATGCGGAAGATCCATGCGGAGCTGAGCAGGGGTTCTCAGGCCGGGAAGTGATGGCTGAATTTCGTCGCGCCACCGGGCTGCCGACCGCCACCAACATGATTGCCACCGACTGGCGGCAGATGGGCCACACGCTTTCGTTACAGTCGGTGGATATCCCGCTGGCGGACCCGCACTTCTGGACCATGCAGGGGTCGGTGCGCGTGGCGCAAATGTGCCACGAATTTGGCCTCACCTGGGGCTCACACTCCAACAACCATTTCGACATTTCGCTGGCGATGTTCACCCACGTCGCGGCGGCCGCACCGGGCAAAGTCACCGCCATTGATACCCACTGGATCTGGCAAGAGGGGAATCAGCGTCTGACGAAGCAACCGTTTGAAATCAAAGGTGGCATGGTGCAGGTGCCGTCGACGCCGGGTCTGGGCGTTGAACTGGACATGGACCGCGTGATGCAGGCCCATGAGCTGTATCAGAAACATGGGCTTGGCGCGCGCGATGACGCGATGGGAATGCAGTATCTGATCCCGGGCTGGACGTTTGATAACAAGCGTCCGTGCATGGTGCGTTAATACAACTGATGCCGTTACCCCGTAAGGACAGCCTATGAAAATCGTGATTGCCCCGGATTCGTACAAGGAGAGCCTAAGCGCACTGGAGGTTGCCTGCGCGATTGAGGCGGGTTTCAGGGAGATTTTCCCCGAGGCGGAATACGTGAAAATTCCGCTTGCCGACGGCGGGGAAGGCACCGTGGAGGCGATGGTAGCGGCCACGCAAGGACGCGTGATTACGATGAATGTGACCGGCCCGCTGGGTTTTCCGGTACAGGCGTTCTTCGGGATTTCCGGCGATGAGCAGTCGGCGTTTATCGAAATGGCGGCCGCCAGCGGGCTGGAAAGCGTACCGGCGGAAAAGCGTAACCCGCTGAAAACGACCTCATGGGGTACCGGAGAACTGATTAGTCATGCGCTGGACGCGGGCGTTAAGCAGATAATCATCGGCCTTGGCGGCAGTGCCACCAATGACGGCGGCGCAGGCATGGTGCAGGCGCTGGGTGCGAAACTGCTGACACGTGACGAGCAGCCGATCCCGCCCGGAGGTGAAGGGCTGGAGCAGCTTGAACGGATTGATATCAGCGGGCTGGACTCGCGTCTGGCGAATTGCCGGATTGAGGTCGCCTGTGACGTGACCAACCTGCTGACCGGCAACGAGGGCGCGACGGCGGTATTTGGCCCGCAAAAAGGGGCGACGGAAGCGATGATCCCGCGTCTGGACGAGGCCCTCTTGCGCTATGCCACGCTTATTGAACGTGATTTAGATATTCAGGTGCTCAATCTGGAAGGCGGCGGTGCGGCGGGTGGAATGGGCGCAGGGCTGTTCGCTTTCTGTGGCGCGACGCTGCGACCGGGAATTGAGATCGTGACTGACGCGCTGCATCTGGCTGACATCGTGAAAGATGCGGATTGGGTGATCACCGGCGAAGGGCGGATCGACAGCCAGACCGTACACGGTAAAGTGCCCGTCGGCGTCGCGCGGGTGGCGAAGCGTTTTAATATCCCGGTGATTGCTATTGCCGGGAGTTTGACGGATGACGCAGAGGTTGTGCATCAGCATGGCCTGGATGCGGTGTTCAGCGTTATCTACAGCATTTGTACGCTGGAGGATGCGTTGGCGAATGCCAAGGAGAATGTGCGCCGCACGGCACGCAATGTGGCGGCGGTGTTGGAGATCGGCAATCGGTTCTCCCCCTCACCCTAACCCTCTCCCACAGGGAGAGGGAACCGCCCGGAACTCTGTTTTCACTCTCGCCCCTTTCGGAGAGAGGCGGGGGTGAGGGGAAAGCAGCGCAGATATCGTTTTTCTCCCTCTCCCTGTGGGAGAGGGTCGGGGAGAGGGCATCAGCGTGCTCCGTCACCCCAAAATCAATTTCGCTTCTCTTGCTACGTTGTCCATCTCGTCCAGCAACTCAAGCAGCTCTGGCTCAAGCTCGTCTGGCGAAACGCCGCTGCGCAGTTGGCCTTCTATCAAATGGCACAGATTCTTTAACCGCGGTACGCCGCTATAGCCGCAACTGCCATGCAGCTTGTGAATCGCGTCGACCAAATCCTCGGGCTTCTCACCGACCAGCTGTTCTTCCACTTTGTTGCGAATTTCCGGAAGGAAATCGATCAGCATATGCAGCATGTCTCGCGCCAGATTTTGCTTATTGGCCGCCTGACGCAGCGCCAGCGACCAGTCGAGGGTGGTATTCAGATTCACCGGCGGGTGCGGCTCGCTTACTTCAGGCTGCGGAATGCTCAGCCCCGGCTTATAGCGCAGCAGCAAGTTTCGCAGCTTGCTCTCTTCGATAGGCTTCGCCAGATAGTCGTTCATCCCGGCGCTCAGCAGTTTTTCCTTTTGCCCGGCCATGGCGTGGGCGGTCACCGCAATCACTGGCGTTTGCTGCTGATGTGGCAACTGGTGAATCAGTTCGCAGGCGCGAATGCCGTCCATATCCGGCATCTGGATATCCATCAGAATCAGGTCGAACTGCATCTGTTTGGCGCGATTAATCGCCTCCTGACCGCTTTCGCACAGCTCAACGTTTTGCACCTGGTCTTCCAGCAGCGCGCCGATAAGCTTGAGGTTCGCCGGGTTATCATCCACCGCCATCACCGTCATTCCCAGACGCGCGACCTGACTGTTGGGCACCGCCGAGGTCTGATTGACGCGGCAGTATTCCGTCAGCGCAGGCAGCAGGCGAGTGGAGGTCAGCGGTTTCAGCAGACAAGCCGCCGCGCCGTTCTGTTTGAGCTGTTCAGCATCGACCTGCACGTGGCACGGCAGCGCCAGCAGCAGGAAGTCGGTCATGCGATAGGCCTGTTCGAGCTTGTCGGCATGCAAGTTTAAATCACGCATCGATACCGGCACCGCAATCAGTAGAATATCGTAACGGTCTTCCGGCAGCGCCGAGAAGGTCGGGCTGTACACCACTTCCAGCGGCGTAGTCGCCAGAATATCCAGCGTGCACTGCGCGGCAGAGGCGTTGGCTTCGACATAGGCCAGACGTTTCCCTGCCAGGCAAGCGGTGGTCAGGCTTTCGGATACCACGTTCGGATTGAGATCCAGATTGATGTGGAACCAGAAAGTTGAACCGCGATTTGGCTGGCTGTGGAAGGAAATATCGCCGCCCATTTCTTTTACCAAACGCTGGGTGATCACCAGACCCAGACCGGTCCCGCCGTGACGTCGTGAAATACTGGCATCTGCCTGGCGGAAGGCCTGGAAAAGACGCGACTGATCGCGCTCAGGAATGCCGATGCCGGTGTCGCGGATCTGCACTTCAATTTGTACTTTGGTATTGCTCAGCGCGCGTTTTTCTACCAGTACGTCAATGTTGCCGTTTTCGGTAAATTTAATCGCGTTCCCGACCAGATTGGTAATAACCTGCTGCAGTCGTAGCGGGTCACCAATCACGTTATCCGGCACGTCGCTTTTGATGTTCAGCGTCAGCTCAAGCCCTTTGTCGTGGGCCGAATGGGCAAGCAGTGTCACCACTTCATCCAGCGAATTGCGCAGCGGGAACGGTATGCTTTCCAGAACCAGTTTACCGGCTTCCAGCTTAGAGAAGTCCAGCACGTCGTTGATGATGGCCAGCAGGTTGTTCGCCGAGCGCTCAATGGTATTGAGGTGATCGCGCTGGGTCGAATTGAGGTCGGTTTTGAGCGTCAGCCGGGTAAACCCAATCACGCCGTTGAGTGGGGTGCGCAGCTCGTGTGACATGTTGGCGAGGAATTCAGATTTAATACGCGCCGCTTCCTGGGCGCGTTTCTTCGCCAAATCCAGCTCGACGTTCTGGATTTCCATCTGCTCGAGGGTTTCCCGCAGATCGGAGGTCGCCTGGTCGACGTTGTGCTGCATCTCTTCGTGATAGGCCGCCAGCGACATCGCCATCGAGTTAATGCCGTTCTTGAGCATATCGAGCTCGCCGAGCATGAAGCCTTCCACCCGACTGTCGAGTTGTCCACGACGAATACGGTCTACAGTGTTCACCATGTTGCGAATCGGCCCGGTGACGTCGCGCATCAGACGCCAGCCGAAAATCAGCGCAATGCCGATACAGAACAGCATCATCACGCTGGAGATGAAAATCTCTTTGTACTGTTGTAGCCGCACGGAGCGCAGATCGAGCTCCAGCGCCACATAGCCGAGCGTATTAATCGGCGTCTTGGCTTCCGAGGTCGGCGATTCATCCGGGGAATAACTTTCGGAGACAATGGGCGTGCGCAGGATCATCGTATCGCCGCTGCGCGAGACGCTGAGGCGGTTTGGGATCGGCGCGCCTTTCGGCAGCTGCAGCTCGCTCGGGTCAAGGTGGTAGTTGGACGTCACGAACAGCCGGTTGTGCTCGTCATACACCGAAATCGCCCGCACGATGTCAGAATGTCGGCGATGCAGGACGCTAATGAGCTGTCCTATTGACTCACGGTTTTGTAAGTTCATGCCATATTCACTGGAGACCGCGAGCGGCTCAATGATGCTGGCCCCGGCGTCTTCCAGCTGACGCTGCAGATCGTGGTAGCGGTGAACGACAAAGAAGATGCTGAGCAGCAAACCGATCAGGACGGTTGGGGCCAGGATCAGGATCATCATGCGCGCGCGCAGGCTGTAGTTGGTCATGGAGGTCCGTTATGGGAGAATCAGGGTTAACTTACTTCGTTTGAGAAAAATCTCTGAATGGCGCAATTCTACTCTGCAAAACGCCGCGTGACGACGCGCGAGATCATAACCGTGACGGTGAGCGACCTGGACCCTTTCGGTCAGGGGGTAGCGCGCCATAACGGGAAAACACTGTTTATCAACGGTTTGTTGCCCGGTGAAAGCGCTGAAATTCGCATCACCGAGGATAAAAAACAGTATGCACGCGGACAGGTAAAACGTCGACTGAACGACAGCCTTGAACGTGAGAAGCCGCGCTGCCCGCACTTTGGCGTGTGCGGTGGCTGTCAGCAGCAACATGCCAGCGTCGCGTTGCAACAGCGCAGCAAACAGGCGGCGTTAGCGCGCATGATGAAACATGACGTGGATGAGGTTCTCTCTGCGTCGCCGTGGGGCTATCGCCGTCGTGCACGTCTGAGCGTGAATTATCAACCGAAGGCTCAGCATTTGCAGATGGGTTTTCGCAAGGCGGGCTCGAACGATATCGTCGAGGTCACGCAATGCCCCGTGCTGGTGCCCACTCTTGAGGCACTGCTGCCTGCGGTGCGCGACTGCCTGGCGTCGCTTTCGGCTGTCCGTCATTTAGGGCACGTGGAACTGGTGCAGGCTGATAACGGTCCGCTGATGGTGTTGCGCCATAACGCACCACTTTCCGCGGCCGATAAAGCAAAACTGGAACAGTTTTCGCATTCACACCAGCTGGCCCTGTGGCTGGCACCACAAAGCGATAGCATTGAACACGTTAACGGCGAATTGCCCTGGTACAGTTCAGACGGGCTACGCTTAACGTTCAGTCCGCGCGATTTTATTCAGGTCAACGACGGCGTGAATCAGCGGATGGTTGAAACGGCGCTGGCGTGGCTGGATGTTCAGCCCCAGGACCGCGTTTTGGATCTGTTTTGCGGGATGGGCAACTTTACGCTGCCGCTGGCAAAACGTGCGGCAAGCGTGGTGGGCGTGGAAGGCGTGCCCGCACTGGTTGAGAAAGGCCAGCAGAACGCAGTACAGAATAACCTGCACAATGTGACCTTCTTCCACGAAAATCTTGAAGAAGACGTCACCCAGCAGGCCTGGGCGCAAAACGGTTTTGACAAAATTTTACTCGATCCTGCGCGCGCGGGCGCACCGGGCGTGATGCAGCATGTCGTAAAATTAGCCCCCGCTCGGGTGGTGTATGTATCCTGTAATCCGGCAACGCTGGCGCGTGATAGCGAAGTGCTGCTGGCGGCGGGCTATCAAATTCAGCGTCTGGCAATGCTGGACATGTTCCCGCACACTGGGCACCTGGAGTCGATGGTGTTGTTCGAGCACATATAATGAATCAAGGCTTGTCGAATCCGACAGGCCCCGTCCCTAAAGGAGAGGACAATGGTTGCGGTACGCAGTGCACATCTCAATAAAGCTGGTGAGTTTGATCCAGTTAAATGGATAGCAAGCCTGGGAATTTCCAGCCAGCAGTCGTGTGAACGCTTAGCCGAGACATGGACCTATTGTCGCGAACAAACCCTAGATCATCCTGATGCCGGGCTGCTGCTGTGGCGCGGCGTTGAGATGGTTGAAATCCTCTCCATGCTGAACATGGATATCGATTCACTGCGGGCGGCTCTGTTGTTCCCGCTGGTGGTGAGCGACGTGGTCAGCGAAGAAAAGCTGGAGGAGAGCGCCGGTAAATCTATCGTCACGCTTATCCACGGCGTGCGCGATATGGCCGCCATTCGCCAGCTAAAAGCCACCCATAACGATTCCGTCTCTTCTGAACAGGTCGATAACGTTCGCCGCATGCTGCTGGCGATGGTCGACGATTTCCGCTGCGTGGTCATCAAGCTCGCCGAGCGTATTGCGCACCTTCGTGAAGTGAAAGATGCGCCGGAAGATGAACGCGTGCTGGCGGCGAAAGAATGTACCAACATCTACGCCCCGCTGGCCAACCGACTCGGTATTGGTCAGTTGAAATGGGAGCTGGAAGATTACTGCTTCCGCTATCTGCATCCCGCGGAATACAAGCGCATTGCCAAGCTGCTGCACGAACGCCGTATCGATCGCGAACATTACATTGATGAGTTCGTCGGCACGCTGCGCGCCTCAATCAAAGAAGAGGGCGTGAAGGCGGAAGTGTACGGCCGACCGAAACACATTTACAGCATCTGGCGCAAAATGCAGAAGAAGCATCTGGCGTTTGACGAGCTGTTCGATGTACGTGCGGTGCGTATCGTCGCCGAACGTTTGCAGGACTGCTACGCGGCGCTGGGCATCGTCCATACCCTTTTCCGCCATCTGCCAGATGAGTTCGACGATTACGTGGCGAACCCGAAACCGAACGGCTATCAGTCGATTCACACCGTGGTGTTGGGCCCCGATGGGAAAACGGTGGAGATTCAAATCCGTACGCGCCAGATGCATGAAGAGTCTGAGCTTGGCGTAGCGGCGCACTGGAAATACAAAGAGGGCGCGGCGTCCAGCGGCGCGCGCGGACACGAAGACCGTATTGCCTGGCTGCGTAAGCTGATTGCGTGGCAGGAAGAGATGGCCGATTCAGGCGAAATGCTCGACGAACTGCGCAGCCAGGTGTTCGACGACCGGGTGTACGTGTTTACCCCGAAAGGCGACGTGGTTGACTTGCCCGCAGGCTCTACGCCGCTCGACTTTGCCTACCACATCCACAGCGATGTGGGGCACCGCTGCATCGGCGCGAAAATCGGCGGTCGCATCGTGCCGTTTACCTATCAGCTGCAAATGGGCGATCAGATTGAAATCATCACCCAGAAGCAACCGAACCCGAGCCGCGATTGGCTGAACCCGAACCTGGGCTACGTCACGACCAGCCGCGGACGTTCAAAAATTCACGCCTGGTTCCGCAAACAGGATCGCGACAAAAACATCCTCGCCGGACGTCAGATCCTCGACGACGAACTGGCGCATCTCGGGATCAGCCTGAAGGAAGCGGAAAAGCAACTGCTGCCGCGCTACAACTTCAACGATCTCGACGAACTGCTGGCGGCCATTGGCGGCGGCGATATTCGCCTCAACCAGATGGTGAACTTCCTGCAGTCGCAGTTTAACAAGCCGAGCGCCGCCGAACAGGATGCCGCCGCGCTGAAGCAATTGCAGCAGAAAACCTACAACCCGCATAGCCGCAAAAAAGATGACGGCCGCGTGGTGGTGGAAGGCGTTGGCAATCTGATGCATCACATTGCGCGCTGCTGCCAGCCCATTCCGGGTGACGAGATTGTCGGCTTCATCACCCAGGGGCGCGGAATTTCCGTGCACCGCGCCGACTGTGATCAACTGGTGGAATTGCAATCCCACGCACCGGAGCGCATCGTCGATGCGGTCTGGGGGGAAAGCTATTCCGCAGGCTACTCGCTGGTGGTGCGTGTACAGGCGAACGACCGCAGCGGCCTGCTGCGTGATATCACCACCATCCTCGCCAATGAGAAGGTCAACGTGCTTGGCGTAGCGAGTCGCAGCGACACCAAACAGCAGCTCGCCACCATCGACATGACCATCGAAATCTACAACCTGCAGGTGCTGGGCCGGGTGCTCGGTAAACTGAACCAAGTGCCGGACGTGATAGACGCGCGTCGTTTGCACGGCGGTTAATTTTCTCTGCAATCAGCGCCGCCGGACATCATACAAAATGTCCGGCGGCGCGTTTTTTGCCGGACCTACTTTTCAAGGATTTACCATGACTCAAATCGACCGCCTGCTCGGCATCATGAAACGCCTGCGTGACCCGGAAACCGGCTGTCCGTGGGACAAAGAGCAGACTTTCGCCACCATCGCGCCTTACACCCTCGAAGAAACCTATGAAGTGCTGGACGCCATCAGCCGTGAAGATTTTGACGATCTGCGCGGTGAACTCGGCGACCTGCTGTTCCAGGTGGTGTTTTATGCGCAAATGGCGCAGGAAGAAGGGCGCTTTGATTTCAACGATATCTGTGCCGCCATCAGCGACAAGCTGGAGCGCCGCCATCCCCACATTTTTGCGGATGCCACCGCCGCGAACAGCACGGAAGTGCTGACGCGCTGGGAACAAATCAAAACCGCCGAGCGGGCGGAGAAATCGCAGCACTCAGCGCTGGACGACATTCCGCACAGCCTGCCTGCGTTAATGCGTTCCCATAAAATCCAGAAACGCGTGTCGACGGTCGGTTTTGACTGGACCACGCTGGGCCCGGTACTCGACAAAGTCTACGAAGAAATCGACGAAGTGATGCATGAAGCCAAGCAGGCTGTCGTCGACCAAGCCAAGGTCGAAGAGGAAATGGGCGACCTGCTGTTTGCGACGGTCAATTTATCGCGTCATTTAGGGGTTAAAGCCGAAGTTGCGCTGCAAAAAGCGAACCTCAAATTTGAGCGTCGTTTCCGTGAAGTGGAAAGGATTGTTGCCGAGCGAGGCCTTGAAATGACCGGGATCGACCTGCAAGAGATGGAAAGTGTTTGGCAAGAGGTAAAACGGCAGGAATCTGATCTCTAACAGTTTTTTGCGATCAAGCGCTATTTGTGTGATTTTTAAAATGACAAGCGCTTGATTTACGTCAAAAACATTTACCCAAAAGGGGCTATTTTCTCACTCCTTATGTTTGTCTGGGCCTGGAATGGAGACGGAGAATGAATGTTTGTGGCACTCGCCGTGTTCGGGTATACTACTTTCCCGTCTTGGTTATTCCATCATTCCAACCTAACTTCTCAGGTTCAGCATGACAACGAACTATATTTTTGTGACCGGCGGGGTCGTATCCTCTCTGGGTAAAGGCATTGCAGCCGCATCCCTCGCAGCCATTCTAGAAGCCCGTGGCCTTAACGTGACCATGATGAAACTGGATCCGTATATCAACGTCGATCCGGGGACCATGAGTCCTATCCAACACGGGGAAGTGTTCGTTACCGAAGACGGCGCTGAAACCGACCTGGACCTGGGCCACTACGAGCGTTTCATTCGCACTAAAATGACGCGTCGTAACAACTTCACCACTGGCCGTATCTACTCCGACGTTCTGCGTAAAGAGCGCCGTGGCGACTATCTGGGCGCGACCGTTCAGGTTATCCCGCACATCACCAATGCGATTAAAGAGCGCGTCATCGCCGGGGCCGAAGGCCACGACGTCGTGCTGGTTGAAGTCGGTGGTACCGTAGGTGATATCGAATCCCTGCCGTTCCTCGAAGCGATTCGCCAGCTGGCCGTCGAAGTAGGCCGTGAGAACACGCTGTTTATGCACCTGACCCTGGTGCCATACATGGCCGCTGCGGGTGAAGTGAAAACCAAACCGACTCAGCACTCTGTAAAAGAGCTGCTCTCCATCGGTATTCAGCCGGATATTCTGATTTGTCGTTCCGATCGTGCCGTTCCGGCCAACGAACGTGCGAAAATCGCTTTGTTCTGTAACGTTCCTGAAAAGGCTGTCATTTCTCTGAAAGACGTCGATTCCATTTATAAAATCCCGGGCCTGTTGAAATCACAGGGTCTGGACGATTATATTTGTAAACGATTCAGCTTGAACTGTCCGGAAGCTAATCTGTCAGAATGGGAACAGGTTATCTACGAAGAAGCTAACCCGGCAGGCGAAGTGACTATCGGTATGGTCGGCAAGTACATAGAACTGCCGGACGCCTATAAGTCAGTTATCGAAGCGCTGAAACACGGTGGCCTGAAAAACCGCGTTACCGTCAACATCAAGCTTATCGATTCGCAAGATGTTGAAACACGTGGTGTCGAAATTCTGAAAGGTCTTGATGCTATTCTGATCCCTGGCGGCTTCGGCTACCGCGGTGTTGAAGGCAAAATCGCCACCGCACGCTTTGCGCGTGAAAACAATATTCCTTATCTGGGCATCTGCCTGGGTATGCAGGTTGCGTTGATCGAGTTCGCTCGTAACGTAGTCGGGATGGAAAACGCCAACTCAACGGAATTTGTGCCAGACTGTAAGTACCCGGTTGTGGCCCTTATCACCGAATGGCGTGATGAAAACGGGAATGTCGAAGTGCGTACTGAGAAAAGCGATCTCGGCGGCACAATGCGTCTGGGGGCTCAGGCCTGCCAGCTCAGCGACGACAGCCTGGTTCGCAAGATGTACGGCGATGAGACCATCACCGAGCGTCACCGTCACCGCTATGAAGTCAACAATATGCTGTTGAAACAGATTGAAGCTGCGGGCCTGCGTATTGCGGGCCGTTCCGGGGATGATCAGTTGGTCGAGATCATCGAGGTTCCGAATCACCCATGGTTCGTTGCCTGTCAGTTCCATCCGGAGTTTACTTCTACGCCGCGTGATGGGCATCCGCTGTTTGCAGGCTTCGTGAAAGCCGCTAGCGATTACCAGAAGCGTCAGGCGAAGTAAAAAAGTTAGAACGGCAGCGCCCCTGATTTGGGGCGTTGTTTGTCTGGAGTTTTAGTTTAACTTGTACTGAGGAAAACCTAATGTCCAAAATCGTTAAAGTCATCGGTCGTGAAATCATCGACTCCCGTGGTAACCCGACTGTTGAAGCCGAAGTACACCTGGAAGGTGGTTTCGTCGGTATGGCAGCTGCGCCATCAGGTGCATCTACTGGTTCCCGCGAAGCGCTGGAGCTGCGCGATGGCGACAAATCCCGCTACCTGGGTAAAGGCGTACTGAAAGCTGTTGGCGCTGTAAACGGCCCAATCGCTCAGGCTATCCTTGGCAAAGATGCCAAAGATCAGGCTGGCATCGACAAGATCATGATCGATCTGGACGGTACTGAAAATAAATCTAACTTCGGCGCTAACGCGATCCTGGCTGTGTCTCTGGCTAACGCCAAAGCTGCTGCAGCTTCTAAAGGTCAGCCGCTGTTCGAACACATCGCTGAACTGAACGGCACCCCAGGCAAATACTCCATGCCGGTTCCGATGATGAACATCATCAACGGTGGTGAGCACGCAGACAACAACGTTGATATTCAGGAATTCATGATTCAGCCAGTTGGCGCGAAATCCCTGAAAGAAGCCGTTCGTATGGGTTCTGAAGTGTTCCATAACCTGGCTAAAGTTCTGAAAGCTAAAGGTATGAACACTGCAGTGGGTGACGAAGGTGGCTATGCGCCAAACCTGGGTTCCAACGCTGAAGCACTGGCTGTAATCGCTGAAGCAGTTAAAGCAGCGGGCTACGAGCTGGGCAAAGACATCACTCTGGCGATGGACTGTGCTGCTTCTGAATTCTACAAAGACGGTAAATACGTTCTGGCTGGCGAAGGCAACAAAGCTTTCACCTCCGAAGAATTCACCCACTTCCTGGAAGATCTGACCAAGCAGTATCCGATCGTTTCCATCGAAGATGGTCTGGACGAATCTGATTGGGATGGTTTCGCATACCAGACCAAAGTGCTGGGCGACAAAATCCAGCTGGTTGGTGACGATCTGTTCGTAACCAACACCAAGATCCTGAAAGAAGGCATCGACAAAGGCATCGTTAACTCCATCCTGATCAAATTCAACCAGATCGGTTCCCTGACCGAAACTCTGGCTGCAATCAAGATGGCTAAAGACGCTGGCTACACTGCAGTTATCTCTCACCGTTCCGGTGAAACTGAAGATGCAACCATCGCTGACCTGGCGGTTGGTACTGCTGCAGGCCAGATCAAAACCGGTTCCATGAGCCGTTCTGACCGCGTTGCTAAATACAACCAGCTGATTCGTATCGAAGAAGCACTGGGTGAAAAAGCACCGTACAACGGTCTGAAAGAGATCAAAGGTCAGTAATTCATTACTGTCGCTTTACTCTAAAAAAACCCGCTTCGGCGGGTTTTTTATTGCCTGGAAAACGCGGCGGGGCAGCTGCTTGTCTCGCCGTGGCGCGCCAAATCTGCGATACTTACTCTTTACTCCCTTCTTAGAGATGACTATGCAGTACCCGATTAACGAAATGTTCCAGACCCTGCAAGGCGAGGGTTACTTCACCGGCGTTCCCGCCATTTTTATTCGACTGCAGGGATGCCCGGTTGGCTGTGCGTGGTGTGATACCAAACATACCTGGGACATGCTGGAAGATCGGGAAGTGTCTCTGTTCAGCATTCTGGCGAAAACCAAAGAGAGCGACAAATGGGGCGCCGGTACGCCGGAAGACTTGCTGACTGCCATCACTCGTCAGGGCTGGACCGCGCGTCACGTGGTCATCACTGGCGGCGAGCCGTGCATTCACGATTTAACGCCGCTGACGTCGCTGCTCGAGCATAATGGTTACAGCTGCCAGATTGAAACCAGCGGCACCCATGAAGTGCGTTGTTCACACGCGACCTGGGTGACAGTGTCGCCGAAGGTGAATATGCGGGGTGGATACGAAGTGCTGTCCCAGGCGCTGCATCGCGCTGACGAGATTAAACACCCGGTTGGCCGCGTACGCGACATCGAAGCGCTGGACGAACTGCTGGAGACGCTGAGTGACGAAAAGCAGCGCGTTATCGCCCTGCAGCCCATCAGCCAGAAAGATGACGCGACGCGTCTGTGCATTGAAACCTGTATCGCCCGCAACTGGCGTTTATCGATGCAGACCCACAAATACCTCAATATCGCCTGACAAAAAGCCCGGTTCATTGACCGGGCTTTTTTCATCAACAACACTTCACCATTTCACTCGCCGCGATAGACACAGCCAGCAGTGCAGGTTTCTTTGATGGTGATGGCGCTCAGCAGCGGAACCAACGGCTTCATCTGATCCCAAATCCACTTGGCCAGCACTTCGCTGGTCGGGTTTTCGAGGCCCGGGATATCGTTCAGATAATAGTGATCGAGACGATCATAGGTCGGTTTGAACGCCGCTTTCAGTTCGGCAAAATCCATGATCCAGCCCGTGTGCGGATCCACCTCGCCGGTAATTTCCAGACGGACCATAAAGGAGTGTCCGTGCAGGCGACCACACTTGTGGCCTTCCGGTACGTGCGGCAGGTGGTGAGCAGCTTCAAACATGAAATCTTTAAACAGGGTGGTGGACATCGTTAACTCTCGAAAATGCGGAAAAAACCGGCGAATCTTACAGCAAAGCGCCTTTTTTCGCATTAACTAAAACCGCCATTAACGATGAGGGGGCAAGTACAGGCGGGTGACTCCTGAAAAACACCTATAAATCATGCGATTAATTAACCAGTTTTGCAGATAGTTATGACAACTAAAAGCGGTTAGTCCATTTGGTTATTTATTATTTCCAACCCTTATTTAGTGGTTATTATTGCCACCGTTAACCTTGACCAGAATCGAACTCTCTTTTCTGTTTTTGCATGTAAAACAGCTTTGCTACTGGAACATAACGACGCATGACGACACAGGCCCCACCTTCCGCTTTGCTTCCGCTGAACCCGGAGCAACTGGCACGCCTGCAGGCGGCCACCACCGATCTTTCACCGACCCAGCTGGCCTGGGTTTCTGGCTATTTCTGGGGCATGCTTAATCAGCAGCCGGGCAGCGTGATGACCGCCGCGCCTGCTACCGTTGAAGCGCCAGCCATTACCCTGATTTCTGCATCGCAAACCGGTAACGCCAGACGCGTGGCGGAACAGTTGCGTGACGATCTGCTGGCAGCAAAACTCAACGTTAAACTGGTGAACGCGGGCGACTACAAATTCAAACAAATCGCCCAGGAAAAACTGCTGGTGGTGGTGACGTCTACGCAAGGTGAAGGCGAACCGCCGGAAGAAGCCGTGGCGCTGCACAAGTTCCTGTTCTCGAAAAAAGCGCCGAAGCTTAACGGCACTGCGTTTGCGGTGTTTGGCCTCGGCGATACGTCCTACGAATTCTTCTGCCAGTCGGGCAAAGACTTTGACGGCAAGCTGGCCGAACTGGGCGCAGAACGCCTGCTGGATCGCGTCGATACTGACGTGGAATACCAGCCAGCGGCAGCAGAATGGCGCGAACGCATCGTCGAAGTACTGAAAGCACGTGCGCCGAAAGAGACACCCGCTCAGGCCGTCGCGTCGGCAACTGGCGTGGTGAACGACGTTCACTCCAGCCCGTACACCAAAGAAGCACCGCTCACCGCGTCTCTTGCCGTGAATCAGAAAATCACCGGTCGCGACTCTGAAAAAGACGTGCGCCACATTGAAATCGACCTGGCGGATTCCGGTCTGCGCTATCAGCCAGGCGATGCGCTTGGCGTGTGGTATCAGAACTGCCCTGCGTTGGTGAAAGAACTGGCAGAGCTGTTGTGGCTGAAAGGCGATGAGTCGGTGACCGTTAACGGTCAAACTTTGCCGCTGAGCGAAGCGCTGGAATGGCACGTTGAATTGACGGTGAACACCGCCAATATCGTGGAAAACTACGCCACCCTGACCCGTAGCGAATCACTGTTGCCGCTGGTGGGCGACAAAGCGAAACTGCAGCACTACGCCGCGACCACCCCGATTGTCGATATGGTCCGTTTCTCGCCAGCGCAGTTAGACGCCGACATCCTCATTGGTCTGCTGCGTCCGCTGACGCCGCGTTTGTATTCCATCGCCTCATCGCAGGCCGAAGTCGAAACCGAAGTCCACATCACCGTCGGTGCCGTGCGCTTTGATATCGAAGGCCGCGCGCGCACCGGTGGCGCATCCGGCTTCCTCGCTGACCGTGTAGAAGAAGACGGTGAAATCCGCGTCTTCATCGAACATAACGACAACTTCCGCCTGCCCGCGAACCCGGAAACGCCGGTTATCATGATTGGCCCTGGCACCGGTATTGCGCCGTTCCGCGCCTTCATGCAGCAGCGTGCCGCAGACGGGGCGGAAGGTAAAAACTGGCTGTTCTTCGGCAACCCGCATTTCACCGACGACTTCCTGTATCAGGTGGAGTGGCAGCGCTATGTTAAAGAAGGCGTCCTGACGAAGATCGACCTGGCCTGGTCCCGGGATCAAAAAGAAAAAGTCTACGTACAGGACAAACTGCGCGAACAGGGCGCAGAGCTGTGGCGCTGGATCAATGACGGTGCCCACATCTATGTCTGCGGCGACGCTAATCGCATGGCGAAAGACGTTGAGCAGGCTTTGCTGGAAGTGATTGCCGAGTTCGGTGCGATGGATACCGAAACGGCGGATGAATATTTAAGTGAGCTGCGCGTTGAGCGCCGTTATCAGCGAGATGTCTACTAATGAGCGAAAAACATCCCGGCCCTTTAGTGGTCGAAGGTAAGCTGTCCGACGCAGAGCGTCTGAAGAAAGAGAGCAATTATCTGCGCGGCACCATCGCGGAAGATTTGCATGACGGCCTGACGGGCGGCTTCAACGGCGATAACTTTCTGCTGATCCGTTTTCACGGCATGTATCAGCAGGATGACCGCGATATTCGTGCCGAACGCGCGGAGCAAAAGCTTGAGCCGCGCCACGCGATGATGCTGCGCTGCCGCCTGCCGGGTGGGATTATCACCACCAAACAGTGGCAGTCGATCGACACGTTTGCCGAAAACAACACTATTTATGGCAGCATCCGTCTGACCAACCGCCAGACGTTCCAGTTTCACGGCATTCTGAAAAAGAACGTCAAACCGGCGCACCAGATGCTGCACGAGGTGGGCTTAGACGCGCTGGCGACCGCCAACGACGTCAACCGTAACGTGCTTTGCACCTCGAACCCGATTGAGTCTGAGCTGCATGCTGAGGCTTACGAGTGGGCGAAAAAACTGTCAGAACACCTGCTGCCGCGCACCCGCGCCTATGCTGAAATCTGGCACGATCAGGAAAAAGTCGCGACCACTGACGAAGAGCCGATCCTCGGTGAAACGTACCTGCCGCGTAAATTTAAAACCACGGTGGTTATTCCGCCGCAGAATGACGTCGACCTGCACGCCAACGACCTGAACTTTGTCGCGGTGGCGGAAAACGGCAAGCTAGTGGGCTTTAACCTGCTGGTGGGCGGCGGTTTGTCTATCGATCACGGTAACAAGAAAACCTACGCCCGCACCGCGAGTGAGTTTGGTTTCCTGCCGCTCGAGCATACGCTGGCGGTTGCTGAAGCGGTGGTGACGACTCAGCGCGACTGGGGTAACCGTACCGACAGGAAAAACGCAAAAACCAAATATACCCTGGAGCGCGTCGGCGTTGAGGTGTTCAAAGCGGAAGTGGAACGTCGCGCGGGCATGACCTTCGCGCCGATCCGTCCTTATGAATTTACCGGCCGCGGCGACCGTATTGGCTGGGTAAAAGGCATCGACAAGAAATGGCACCTGACGCTGTTTATTGAGAATGGCCGCATTCTGGATTACCCGGATCGTCCGCTGAAAACCGGTCTGCTGGAAATTGCTAAGATCCATAAAGGTGATTTCCGTCTGACTGCCAACCAGAACCTGATTGTGGCGGGCGTGCCGGAAAGCGAAAAAGCGAAGATTGAGAAGCTCGCACAGGATCACGGTTTGATGGACGCGGTGAAGCCGCAGCGTGAAAACTCCATGGCCTGCGTGTCGTTCCCAACCTGCCCGCTGGCGATGGCCGAAGCCGAACGCTTCCTGCCGTCGTTCGTCGACAAAGTGGAAGCGGTGATGGAACGTCACGGCGTGGGCGATGAGCATATCGTCCTGCGTGTCACCGGCTGTCCTAACGGTTGTGGCCGTGCGCTGCTGGCCGAGCTGGGCCTGGTGGGTAAAGCGCCTGGACGTTACAACCTGCATCTCGGCGGCAATCGCATGGGAACGCGTATCCCTCGGATGTACCGCGAGAACATCACCGAATCGGAAATCCTCGACTCGATTGATGAGCTGGTGGGGCGCTGGTCCAAAGAGCGCGAAGCCGATGAAGGCTTTGGTGATTTCACCGTGCGCGCAGGGATCATCCGTCCGGTGCTCGATCCGGCCCGGGATTTCTGGGAATAACGTTTTATTGCCCGGTGGCGCGATGCTTACCGGGCCTACCGGTTTTGTAGGCCGGGCAAACGCAGTGTCGCCCGGCACAACAGGCAAATGAGGTGTCTATGTCCATACTCGATCTGAATGCGCTTAACGCTCTGCCAAAAGTCGATCGCGTGCTCGCGCTGGCGGAAACCAACGGTCAGCTGGAGAAGCTCAGCGCGGAAGAGCGCGTGGCCTGGGCGCTGGAAAATCTGCCGGGCGAGTACGTGCTCTCGTCGAGCTTTGGTATCCAGGCGGCGGTGAGCCTGCATCTGGTGAATCAGCTGCGTCCGGACATCCCGGTTATTCTCACTGACACCGGTTATCTGTTCCCGGAAACCTACCAGTTTATCGATGAGCTGACCGACAAGCTCAAACTCAACCTCAAGATTTACCGTGCCGAACAGAGCCCGGCGTGGCAGGAAGCGCGCTACGGCAAACTGTGGGAGCAGGGTGTTGAGGGCATCGAGAAATACAACGAAATCAACAAGGTCGAGCCGATGAGCCGTGCGCTGGAAGAGTTGAACGGCCAGACCTGGTTTGCAGGGCTGCGCCGCGATCAGTCCGGCAGCCGGGCGAATTTACCGGTGCTGGCTATCCAGCGCGGTGTATTTAAAATCCTGCCGATCATCGACTGGGATAACCGCACGGTGTACCAGTATCTGCAAAAACATGGCCTGAAATATCACCCGCTGTGGGACGAGGGCTACCTCTCCGTCGGCGATACCCATACCACCCGTAAATGGGAGCCGGGCATGGCAGAAGAAGAAACGCGCTTCTTTGGCCTGAAACGGGAATGTGGGTTGCACGAAGGGTAATAAAGAGACGGTGGCAGAGATGCCACCGGATAATCAGATTACGCTTTGCCTGCTTTCCCCGCTTTCGCCAACTCCTTCATTAGCGGCAGCATGATTTTTACGACATCACGACCGCGGTGCTCGATGCGGCCGGGCAGGGCTTTGTCGATGTATTGCTGGTTGTCGAGGCGCACGTTATGCCAGCTGGTGCCATCCGGGAATGAGTGCGTTTTGGCCCGCTGCTGAAAACCGTCTTTTTTGCCGAGGGACCAGTTGGTGGCTTCGACGGATAGGACCGGGATCCCCGCATTGTCAAACACCTCTGCGTCGTTACAGCAGCCTGTGCCTTTCGGATAGTTGGCGTTCAGACCCGGGTTGATAGCCACCTGAATACCGTGGCTGCGGGCGATGCTGAGCGCGCGATCCCGGGTCAGTTTACGCACCGAGGCAGGTGTTGATTTTCCGCTATTGAAATAGAGTTTATCGCCCACCACCAGGTTATCGAGATTGATAACCAACAGCGTGTTTTTCCTCTCCGCGGCGCTCATGCGTTGCAGCAGGTTGTCTGCACCCAGTTTGCCTTCCTCTTCACCGCTGGTGGCGATAAAGCGGATACTGTATTCGGTAGGGATATTCTTTAAGCGCTCCGCCAGTTCCAGCATCACGCCTACGCCCATCGCGTTATCGTCGATGCCTTGCAGCGTCAGGCCGCCGAGATTGTTTTCGACATCCGCATCGCTGTGCGGCGCGTAGGTATCGAGATGCGCCATCACAATAATCTGCTGGCTGGCTTTGCCTTCGTGCGCGGCGATAACCGTGCAGCCGGTAATGTTGTGCCAGTTCTGGTGCTTATCTTTGGTGGTGTACAGATAGCGGCTTTTAAAGGTGCGAATGTCGCTTTCATAACCCATCTGCGCAAACTGCTGGCGCACGTAATCCGCTGAGAGCATTTCAGCCGGACTGCCGGTCATGCGGCCGGGAAAATAGGTGGCGATATAACGGGCTTGCTGGTTGGCAATGGCGCCAGTGGGAACCGATGCGGCAAAGGCAGACGCCGTAAAGCATGCGCCTAACGCCAAAGGAACAAGGCGGCGGCACAAGGCGGAAAACATAGAGTGTCCTTACAGTGGGGATCAAATAATCACGGCATAGTATGAAACTGTGACTGGGCTAACACAATTTCATTTCGTCCTAATCAGGCGAAATATCACGCATTAAGCATTTTTTTGCATTTGTATTTTCGGCTTGTTATTCCATTGCGGAACTACTCATTCCTTTTCGTAATTTCATTTGCTCAGAGCCTCCCCCTATAGTCCCCCTATGCTTAATGTGAATGAGTTGTAGCGCCGTGGATTATTTGCCTCTTTTTGCCTCGCTGAAAAACCGTCCGGTTCTGGTTATCGGCGGGGGCGATATCGCTGCCCGAAAAATCCTGCTGTTACGGCGGGCCGAGGCAAATGTGCGCGTCGTAGCGCAACAACTCTCTCCTGAACTGGCCGAACTGGCCAATCAACAGTCGATTGAATGGCTGGCGACCGAGTTCGACGAAGCGCAGATAGACCCGGTGTTTTTGGTGATTGCCGCCACCGACGACAGCGAACTTAACCAGCGCGTCTTTGCGGCGGCGGATGCCCGTCAGCGCCTGGTGAACGTGGTGGATAATCAGCCGCTGTGCTCCTTCGTCTTCCCGTCAATCGTCGATCGTTCTCCGCTGCTGGTGGCGATTTCCTCCAGCGGAACCGCTCCGGTACTGGCGCGTCTGCTGCGGGAGAAAATCGAAGCGCTGTTACCGACTAACCTCGGGCGTATGGCGCAGGCAGCAAGCTACTGGCGACATCATATTCAAACGCGTTTGCACACTACGGCTGAGCGCCGTCGTTTTTGGGAACGCGTGTTTACCGGACGTTTTGCCAGCCTGATGGTGGCGGGCAATGAAACCGCGGCCCAGCAGGCGCTGGAAGATGAGCTGAATCAGCCTGAACGCCAGATAGGTGAAATCGTGCTGGTGGGTGCCGGGCCGGGCGATGCGGGCCTGCTGACGCTGCGCGGTTTGCAGGTTATCCAGCAGGCCGATGTGGTGTTTTACGATCATCTGGTCAGCGAAGGCGTGCGTGAGCTGGTGCGCCGCGATGCGGAGCTGATTTGCGTCGGCAAGCGGGCGGGCACCCACAGCGTGCCGCAGCATGAAACCAACCGTCTGCTGGTGGAAGCCGCGCTGGCAGGCAAAAACGTGGTACGCCTGAAAGGTGGCGACCCGTTCATTTTTGGTCGCGGCGGCGAAGAGTTACAGGCCGCAGCGGAAGCGGGCGTACCTTTCCAGGTGGTGCCGGGCGTGACCGCTGCCGCAGGCGCAACGGCCTACGCAGGTATTCCGCTGACCCATCGCGATTACGCCCAGAGCGTGACCTTTGTTACCGGACATTACAAAGCCGACAGCACCCCGCTTGACTGGGCGCATCTGGCGCAAAGCCATCAGACCCTGGCGATTTACATGGGCACCATGAAGGCCGCCGAAATCAGCCAACAGCTCATCGCCCACGGTCGTGACAGTCAGACCCCGGTGGCCGTTATCAGTTGCGGCACGCGCGCCGATCAGCAGGTGACCGTCGGCACATTACAACAACTCGAAAGCCTCGCGAAAGACGCCCCGATGCCAGCGCTGCTGGTAGTGGGTGAGGTGGTGCAGCTGCATCATCAGCTCGCGTGGTTTCAAAACAACTTACAGCAGGAGGGGTTTAACTCTTCTGTGGTGAATCTGGCTTAGATCTGGCTTATAAGGAATGGTTATGGACCATCAACGACTCACTCATCTGCGGCAGTTGGAAGCGGAAAGCATCCACATTATCCGTGAAGTGGCGGCTGAATTTTCCAACCCGGTGATGATGTACTCCATCGGTAAAGACTCCAGCGTGATGCTGCATCTGGCGCGTAAAGCGTTCTATCCGGGCACGCTGCCGTTCCCGCTGCTGCACGTGGATACCGGCTGGAAATTCCGTGAGATGTACGAGTTCCGTGACCGGACCGCCAAAGCCTACGGCTGCGAACTGCTGGTGCATAAAAACCCGGAAGGCGTGGCGATGGGCATCAACCCGTTCGTGCACGGCAGCGCCAAGCACACCGACATCATGAAAACCGAAGGCCTGAAACAGGCGCTGAACAAATACGGCTTTGACGCCGCGTTCGGCGGGGCCCGCCGTGATGAAGAGAAATCCCGCGCCAAAGAACGCATTTACTCTTTCCGCGATCGTTTCCACCGCTGGGACCCAAAAAACCAGCGCCCGGAACTGTGGCACAACTACAACGGCCAGATTAATAAAGGCGAAAGCATCCGCGTGTTCCCGCTCTCCAACTGGACCGAGCTGGATATCTGGCAGTACATCTATCTGGAAAATATTGAAATCGTTCCGCTGTATCTGGCTGCTCCACGCCCAGTGCTGGAGCGCGACGGCATGCTGATGATGATCGACGACGATCGTATTAATCTGCAGCCTGGCGAAGAGATCAAACAGCAGATGGTGCGTTTCCGTACCCTTGGCTGCTGGCCGCTGACCGGCGCGGTGGAGTCGAACGCGCAGACATTACCGGAAATTATTGAAGAGATGCTGGTGTCCACCACCAGTGAACGACAAGGCCGCATGATCGACCGCGACCAGGCAGGCTCCATGGAGCTGAAGAAACGCCAGGGTTATTTCTAAGGAGCCGCCATGAACACAACGATTGCACAACAAATTGCCGACGAAGGCGGCGTGGAAGCGTATCTGCACGCCCAGCAGCACAAGAGCCTGCTGCGCTTCCTGACCTGCGGCAGCGTGGATGACGGCAAAAGCACCCTGATTGGTCGCCTGTTGCACGATACCCGCCAGATTTACGAAGATCAGCTCTCTTCGCTGCACAATGACAGTAAGCGTCACGGCACGCAGGGCGAGAAACTCGACCTGGCGCTGCTGGTTGATGGCTTGCAGGCTGAGCGTGAGCAGGGCATCACCATTGACGTGGCGTACCGTTATTTCTCCACCGAGAAGCGCAAATTTATTATTGCCGACACCCCGGGCCACGAGCAGTACACCCGCAACATGGCGACTGGCGCATCCACCTGTGACCTGGCGATCCTGCTGATGGACGCGCGCAAAGGCGTGCTCGATCAGACCCGCCGTCACAGCTTCATCGCCACGCTGCTGGGTATTAAGCATCTGGTGGTGGCGGTCAACAAGATGGATATCGTCAACTACAGCGAAGAGACGTTTAACGAAATTCGTGAAGCCTATCTGACGTTTGCCGGGCAGCTGCCGGGCGAGCTGGATATCCGCTTTGTGCCGTTGTCTGCGCTGGAAGGTGACAACGTTGCCAGCCAGAGCGCAAACATGCCGTGGTACAGCGGCCCGACGTTGCTGGAAGTGCTGGAAACCGTTGAAATCAAACGCACGGTCGAAAGCCAGCCGCTGCGTTTCCCGGTGCAGTACGTGAACCGACCAAACCTCGATTTCCGTGGCTACGCGGGAACCCTGGCGTCCGGCACGGTCAGCGTCGGTCAGCGCGTGAAAGTGCTGCCGTCAGGCGTGGAATCTGCCGTGGCGCGGATTGTGACCTTTGACGGTGACTTGCAGGAAGCCGCTGCGGGCGAAGCCATCACCCTGGTGCTGAAAGATGAGATTGATATCAGCCGTGGCGACCTGCTGGTCGACGTGAGCGAAACGCTGCCTGCGGTGCAAAGCGCCAGCGTGGACGTGGTCTGGATGGCGGAACAGCCGCTCCAGCCGGGTCAGAGCTATGAAATTAAAATCGCCGGGAAGAAAACCCGCGCGCGCATCGACCGGGTTCAGTATCAGGTGGATATCAACAACCTGACCCAGCGCGAGGTGGCGAATTTGCCGCTGAACGGTATCGGGCTGGTGGATGTCACCTTTGACGAACCGCTGGTGCTCGACAAATATCAGCATAATCCGGTGACGGGCGGGCTTATCTTTATCGACCGTCTGACTAACGTCACCGTCGGCGCAGGCATGGTTCGCGAACCGCAGCAGGATACGGCGGTTGCGGGCAATAGCGATTTCAGCGCCTTTGAACTCGAGCTGAATGCGCTGGTGCGCAAACACTTCCCACACTGGGGCGCACGTGACCTGCTGGGAGGCAAGTAATGGCGCAGCATGACGAAAACGTCGTCTGGCACCCCCATCCTGTAACACAAGAGCAGCGCGAACAGCTCCACGGTCATCGTGGGGTTGTGCTGTGGTTTACCGGGCTTTCGGGCTCGGGTAAATCGACGGTCGCGGGTGCGCTGGAAGAGGCGCTGCATCAGCATAGCGTCAGCACTTATCTACTGGATGGCGATAACGTTCGCCACGGCCTGTGCAGTGATTTGGGCTTCAGCGATGACGACCGAAAAGAGAATATCCGTCGGGTAGGTGAAGTCGCCAACCTGATGGTGGATGCGGGTCTGGTGGTGTTAACCGCCTTTATTTCGCCACACCGTGCTGAAAGGCAGATGGTGCGCGACAGAGTCGGTGCTGGCCGGTTTGTGGAAGTGTTCGTCGACACGCCGCTGTCGGTGTGTGAAACCCGCGATCCGAAGGGGCTGTACAAAAAAGCCCGTGCCGGAGAACTGCGCAATTTCACCGGGATTGATTCGGTTTATGAAGCGCCGGAAAAGGCCGAAATTCACCTTGATGGCGAACAATTGGTAACAAATTTGGTTAACCAATTATTAGACCTGCTGAGACAGGGCGATATTATCAGATCCTGAGACCAGGCCGGTTTTCCGGCTAGTCAGGAAACAGGATTTGATATGCGCAATACCCAGAACATTACCATTACTCGTACAGAACCCATGAGTACCGAAACCGAAGAGACCACCTGGTCTTTACCCGGCGCGGTCGTGGGTTTTGTTGCATGGCTATTAGCGCTGGGTATTCCTTTTTTGTTTTACGGCAGCAACACGCTGTTCTTCTTCCTCTACACCTGGCCTTTCTTCCTGGCGCTGCTGCCTGTATCCGTGGTTATCGGCATTGCGCTCCATTCGCTGATGAACGGCAAACTCCTCTACAGTATTGTGGTGACACTGATAACAGTCGCGGCGCTCTTTGGCCTGCTGTTCCTGTGGCTGTTGGGTTAGCCGTGGGCGGAAGTACGTTCGTTTCTATTGAGACCTACGACTCGACGGGCAAAATGTGGTACATTCCCCGCGATATGCGGCATCGTCCGCAGGCCAGGGTAGAGCACTCCGGCAAGTTATGGGATGATGATGCCGTTTTTCAGGGGGCAGGATGGGTAAATTAACACTGCTATTGCTGGCATTGGTGGTCTGGCTACAGTACTCACTGTGGTTCGGCAAAAATGGTCTTCATGACTACAGTCGCGTCAACGATGACGTGATGGCTCAGCAGGCAACAAACGCCAAACTTAAAGCGCGCAACGATCAGCTTTTCGCCGAAATTGACGATCTCAACGGCGGTCAGGAAGCTATCGAAGAACGTGCTCGCAACGAACTCAGCATGACTCGCCCGGGCGAAACGTTTTATCGTCTGGTGCCGGATGCGTCCAAACGCAATCAGGGTCAGAATCAGGGTTCGGGGCAGAACAATCAATAAACTCAAGCCAGGATAACCGCATGGCAGCCAATTTTCCGGGCGTTTGCGCCGTGGTGCCGGCAGCCGGATTTGGCCGCCGTATGCAAACGGAATGCCCGAAGCAATATCTCTCAATCGGTAACAAAACGATTCTCGAACATGCGGTCGCCGCGTTGCTGGCGCATCCGCGTGTTGAACGCGTCATTATCGCCATCAGCGACGGTGACGTCCGCTTTCAGCAACTCCCCCTCGCTAATCACCCGCAAATCACCGTCGTCGAAGGTGGCTCCGAGCGTGCCGATTCCGTTCTGGCTGGCCTGAAAGCCGCGGGTGATGCGCAGTGGGTGCTGGTGCACGATGCGGCGCGTCCCTGTTTGCATCAGAATGATTTAGCAAACCTGCTGGCGCTGAGCGAAACCAGCCGTGTGGGTGGGATTTTGGCCGCACCGGTGCGCGACACCATGAAGCGCGCCGAGCCAGGTATTGCGGCGATTGCCCATACCGTTGACCGAAACGATCTCTGGCACGCGCTGACGCCGCAATTCTTCCCGCGCGAACTCCTTTTTGACTGCCTGACGCGGGCGCTCAACGAAGGGGCGACGGTGACCGATGAAGCATCGGCGCTGGAATATTGTGGCTTCCATCCACAGCTTGTCGCCGGACGGGCTGATAATATTAAAGTGACTCGCCCGGAAGACTTGGCGTTGGCAGAATTTTACCTCACTCATTGCGGATTTCAGGAGCAGGCATAATGCGAATTGGACACGGTTTTGACGTACATGCTTTCGGTGGCGTTGGCCCGATAATCATTGGCGGCGTGCGCGTGCCTTACGAAAAAGGCCTGCTGGCTCACTCTGATGGCGACGTCGCGCTGCATGCGCTGACGGACGCCCTGCTCGGTGCGGCGGCGATGGGTGACATCGGCAAACTGTTCCCGGACACCGATCCGGCCTTCAAAGGTGCCGACAGCCGCGAGTTGCTGCGTGAAGCCTGGCGTCGTATTCAGGCCAAAGGTTACACGCTCGGCAACGTCGACGTGACCATCATCGCGCAGGCGCCAAAGATGCTGCCGCACATTCCACAGATGCGCGTGTTTATCGCGGAAGATTTGGGCTGCCATATGGATGACGTCAACGTGAAAGCGACCACCACCGAAAAGCTCGGCTTTACCGGTCGCGGTGAAGGCATTGCCTGTGAGGCCGTGGCGCTGCTGCACAAGGCTCGCCCATGATCATGTTCAATGATCTGACTTACCTGCACGGCAAACCGCAGGGGCAGGGGTTACTGAAAGCCAATCCGGAAGATTTTCTGGTGGTCGAAGACCTGGGCTTTTCACCGGACGGTGAAGGTGAACAACTGCTGGTACGCATCCTGAAAAACGGCTGCAATACCCGCTTTGTGGCCGATGCGCTGGCGAAATTCCTCAAAGTGCACGCCCGTGAAGTGAGCTTCGCCGGGCAGAAGGATAAGCACGCCGTCACCGAACAGTGGCTGTGCGTCCGTCTGCCGGGCAAAGAGATGCCGGATTTAAGCAAGTTTGAGCTGGAAGGCTGTCAGGTGCTGGAGTACGCGCGCCATAAACGCAAGCTGCGCCTCGGGGCGCTGAAGGGTAACGCGTTTACCCTGGTGCTGCGTGAAGTCAGCAACCGTGAAGAAGCGGAAGCGCGTCTGCAAGCTATTGCTGAAAAGGGCGTACCGAACTATTTCGGCGCTCAGCGTTTTGGTCTTGGCGGCAGCAATCTGCTTGGCGCGCTGCGCTGGGCGCAGAGCGATGCGCCGGTGCGAGATCGTAATAAACGCAGTTTTTGGTTGTCTGCGGCCCGCAGTGCGTTGTTTAATCAGCTGGTGAGCGAGCGTTTAAAAAAACCGGACTTTAATCAAGTTGTTGACGGCGATGCGCTACAATTAGCGGGACGCGGCAGCTGGTTTGTGGCAACGGATGAAGAGATGCCCGAGCTTCAGTCCCGCGTTGATCATCGCGAGCTCATGATTACGGCATCGCTGCCGGGCAGCGGTGACTGGGGAACGCAGCGTGCGGCCCTGGAATTTGAACAGCAAACGCTGGCGGAAGAAACGCAACTGCAGTCGTTATTGCTGCGCGAAAAAGTCGAGGCAGCGCGACGCGCAATGCTTCTTTACCCGCAACAGATGAGCTGGAACTGGTGGGATGACGTCACCGTCGAGGTACGTTTCTGGCTGCCGGCAGGCAGTTTTGCCACCAGTGTTGTAAGGGAACTTATCAACACAACAGGTGATTATGCGAATATTGCTGAGTAACGATGACGGGATCTACGCGCCGGGGATCCAAACCCTGGCGAAGGCCTTGCGTGAGTTTGCCGAGGTTCAGGTTGTTGCACCCGATCGTAACCGCAGTGGGGCGTCTAATTCTCTGACCCTGGAATCTTCTCTCCGTACTTTCACTCTGGAAAATGGCGACATCTCCGTACAGATGGGCACCCCGACGGATTGTGTTTTCCTCGGAGTGAATACCCTGATGCTTCCGCGTCCCGATGTGGTCGTTTCCGGCATTAATGCCGGGCCAAACCTGGGTGATGACGTGATTTACTCCGGCACGGTGGCGGCGGCGATGGAAGGCCGTCATCTTGGCTTCCCCGCGCTCGCCGTTTCGTTGAATGGGCACAAGCATTACGACACCGCTGCGGCGGTGACCTGCTCCATTCTGCGAGCGCTGGCTCGTGAGCCGCTACGCACCGGACGTATCCTCAATATCAACGTGCCGGACCTTCCGCTTTCGGAGATCAAAGGTATCCGCGTGACGCGCTGCGGCAGTCGTCATCCGGCCGATACCGTTATCCCGCAGGAAGATCCGCGCGGCAACACGCTGTACTGGATTGGGCCGCCGGGCGATAAGTGCGACGCCGGTCCGGATACCGATTTTGCCGCGGTGGATGAAGGCTATGTTTCCGTCACGCCGCTGCACGTTGATTTGACCGCTCACAGCGCGCAAGAGGTTGTCTCCGGCTGGCTGGAGCGTGCAGGAGTCGGTGTGCAATGGTAAGCAAACGCGTACAAAGCCTGCTCAATCAACTGCGTAACCAGGGCATTCTGGACGAGCACGTGCTCGACGCCATTGCTCAGGTGCCGCGCGAAAAGTTTATTGATGAAGCCTTTGAACACAAAGCGTGGGAAAACGTCGCGCTGCCTATCGGTCAGGGGCAAACCATTTCGCAGCCGTATATGGTGGCGCGTATGACCGAACTGCTTGAGCTGACGCCGGAGTCACGGGTGCTGGAAATCGGCACCGGTTCTGGCTATCAGACCGCTATCCTTGCGCATCTGGTGCATCACGTCTGTTCCGTTGAGCGAATTAAAAGCCTGCAATGGCATGCGCGACGTCGTCTCAAGCAGCTTGATTTACATAATGTTTCAACTCGCCACGGCGATGGATGGCAAGGATGGCATGCAAGAGCGCCATTTGATGCCATTATTGTCACGGCGGCACCGCAGGAAATTCCGGTTGCGCTCATGTCGCAGCTGGATGAGGGCGGCATTCTCGTTTTACCCGTGGGTGAGGAACATCAGGTTCTGAAACGTGTTCGTCGGCGGGGAGACGAATTTATCATCGATACCGTGGAAGCGGTTCGCTTTGTGCCTTTGGTCAAAGGCGAACTGGCGTAATACAGGAGTTTTCTTGTTTCTTTCGACGCATCTTTTGGCGTAGGGTGAGCACACTTTTTTTGTGTGATTTAACGTCGACTTTCACGGTTTTTAAGTCACTGGCAGTTAACATATTCCTGGGGGATAAATGAGCGCGGGAAGCCCAAAATTCACCGTTAGTCGCGTTGCGGCTTTATCACTGGTTTCACTTTGGCTGGCAGGATGCACGACGACCAGCAATGCGCCTGCTCCGGTCAGTTCCGTGGGCGGCTCTTCGTCCAGTACCGATTCCGGAATGTTAATTACGCCTCCGTCGTCTATGAGCACCACGACTCAGACGGCACCGCAGCCGCAGCCGGTACAAACCGCGCCGGTTCAGACCGCACCCGCTCAGCCGCAAATTCAGTCCGCTCAGCCGGTCGCAACGGCGCAGCCAACAGCTGCCGAGCCAACTGTCCAGATTGTGGATGGTCATGCTGTCTACAACCGCAAATACGGTGACATTCCAAAAGGAAGCTACGCCGGTGGCAGCACCTATACCGTGAAGCGCGGCGACACGCTGTTCTATATTGCATGGGTTACCGGGAACGATTTCCGCGACCTGGCGCAGCGTAACAACGTCGCTGCCCCGTACGGTCTGAATGTCGGTCAGGTTCTGCAGGTGGGCAATGCTTCCGGGCAACCGATCACAGGGAACAACGCCGTAGCACAGGCTAGCGAACAGGCCAGCACCGCCTCGCCTGGAATAGTCTCAAATCCTGCACAAAATTCCTCCGCAGTGGTTGCGTCTCAACCAACAATTACGTATTCTGAGGATTCAGGTGAACAAAGTGCTAACAAAATGTTGCCTAATAATCAGCCTGCGACTACGGTCACAGCGCCTGTTACGGCACCTGTTGCGAGCACTGCCCAACCAACTGCAAGCAGTACGTCTACCAGTTCGCCAATCTCCTCCTGGCGCTGGCCGACTGACGGCAAAATCATCGAAAACTTTAGTGGCGGCGATGGCGGCAACAAAGGTATCGATATTGCAGGCAGTAAAGGACAGGCTATCGTCGCGACCGGAGATGGACGCGTCGTTTATGCCGGTAACGCACTGCGCGGTTACGGTAATCTTATTATCATCAAACACAACGATGATTACCTGAGCGCCTACGCCCATAACGATACAATGCTGGTCCGGGAACAACAAGAAGTGAAGGCGGGGCAGAAAATCGCTACCATGGGTAGCACCGGAACCAGTTCAACACGCTTGCATTTTGAAATTCGTTACAAGGGGAAATCCGTCAACCCGCTGCAGTATTTGCCGCAGCGATAATTTGGCGAAACAACCGTGAGGTGTGTTTCGTCCAGGGATCACGGGTAGGAGCCACCTTATGAGTCAGAATACGCTGAAAGTTCATGATTTAAATGAAGACGCGGAATTTGATGAGAACGGAACAGAGTCTTTCGATGAGAAAGTCTTAGTAGAAGAGGAACCCAGTGATAATGAAGTAGCTGAGGAAGAGCTATTATCGCAGGGTGCCACACAGCGTGTGCTGGATGCGACTCAGCTTTACCTTGGGGAGATTGGTTACTCCCCACTGTTAACAGCCGAAGAAGAAGTTTATTTCGCACGACGTGCGTTGCGTGGTGACGTAGCGTCCCGCCGCCGGATGATTGAAAGTAACCTGCGTCTGGTGGTTAAAATTGCTCGCCGTTACAGCAATCGTGGTCTGGCTTTGCTGGATCTGATTGAAGAGGGCAATCTGGGGCTGATTCGTGCTGTCGAAAAATTCGACCCAGAGCGCGGATTCCGTTTCTCGACCTATGCAACCTGGTGGATTCGTCAGACCATCGAACGGGCAATCATGAACCAAACCCGTACGATTCGTCTGCCAATCCATATCGTCAAAGAGCTTAACGTTTATCTGCGTACCGCGCGTGAGTTATCCCACAAGTTGGATCACGAGCCAAGTGCAGAAGAGATTGCTGAGCAGCTGGACAAACCGGTTGATGACGTAAGCCGTATGCTTCGTCTCAACGAGCGCATCACCTCGGTCGACACCCCACTCGGTGGCGATTCCGAAAAAGCGCTGCTGGACATCCTGGCCGATGAAAAAGATAACGGCCCGGAAGACACCACGCAGGACGATGACATGAAACAAAGCATCGTCAAATGGCTGTTCGAACTGAACGCCAAACAGCGTGAAGTGCTGGCACGTCGTTTCGGTTTACTGGGGTATGAAGCGGCAACGCTGGAAGATGTCGGCCGTGAGATTGGCCTGACTCGTGAACGCGTTCGCCAGATTCAGGTCGAAGGTCTACGTCGCCTGCGTGAAATTCTGCAGGGACAAGGTCTGAACATCGAAGCGCTGTTCCGCGAATAAAACCGTCCGCGAGAAAATCAGTTTCTATCCAGAAAGGTCCGTCGTTACGACGGGCCTTTTTCTTTTCTGTTTCGGCTATGCCTGCGCAGTCTCGTGCAGGTGACGCCAGATAATCTTCTCTCCCTGCCGTTGAAATATCACCGTTGACCAGCGCGTCGTGGTCGCTTGCCCTGGCAGGGTTTGCTTTTCTGTATAACGCAGTGCGGCACCCTCCGGCCATTCAGCCAGCAACTCAATGTCCTCGACTACAATTTTTAGCCCGGCTCGTTTCCCGCCCTGCGTCTGAAATAACTGGCAAAGGGCGGCATAGTCAAGGCTGGCCCCGCCGGGTGTCACCATCGTAAAGTCGTGGCTAAAACGGGAGAGCAGGGCCTCGATATCTCCCTCACTCCGGCCCAGCCAGTCTTCAATAGCGATATGGGCATCAATGATTTCGTTTATCCAGGGATTCATGGTTTTTCCTTTTGCAGGTGAAAAATAACATTGTGATTATCGAGCCGCAGCGCACTGAATAATGGCAGCAGGGTGATTCCGGCGGCGACAAAAAAGGTCCAGCGCCAGGCGTCGGCTGACGACAGCAGTGGCTGCAAAGCACTTAATAGCCCGGCCAGCAGCGTCGCGCCAATCAAGAAACTCAACTGGCGATTAATATTCCACAGCGCGCTGGCATCCGGCATAGTGTGCCGGCTGATATTGATAAAGGCGCTGCTCTGCGCGGTACTGCTGCACAGGCTGCCCCCCGCGCCCATCAAGGCAAAAATAACGACCAGCAAACCGTGTGGCATAGCGGGCGTGACGACGGTCAGACAGATAATCCCCATCGCCTGGAGCAGGCAACCAACGATAATGAGCGGGCGCGGGCCGAGGCGATTAAAGTATTTACCGGTAAACGAAATCGCCACAAACGACGCTATCGACCAGGGCAGCATTAACCCACCCGCAGCGGCAGGGGACATCTGTGAGACGGTCTGCAAATAAAACATGCCGATGATGCTGACGCCGATAAACATGCCCGGTACACAAAGATAGACCAGCATCGCAAAGCGCAGCAGCGGGTCTCGCAGTAATGAGAGATGCAGAAAGCGACCTGATTCTGCTGGCGCCAGCTCGTCTTTCAGCCACAGCCAGGCGAGCATTAGCGTCACCAGCGCCACGGGCAGCGTCGCAAAGAAAATCCAGCGCCAGCTGAGTGACTGCACCAATATCCCACCTAGTGCGGGGGAAAATGCCGGGGCCAGTAACGCGACCAGCATCACGGCAGCAGAGATTTTGGCCCGCTCATGGGGTTTGAACTGCTGCCAGGTTAGCGCCTGTCCGACAGGGATCAGCAAACCCCCGCCCAAACCCTGGATCACTCGCCAGGTTATCAGTCCTGAGAGTGACTGCGAAAAGCCCGCCGCCGTTGCGGCAAAGGCGAAAATGACCAGTGACAAAATAAACAACCGGCGAGCACCAAGCACGCGAGTCAGTCGGGCGCTGAAAGGGATAATCAGTGTCAGCCCGACAATGTAACCGTTGCTGACCCACGCCAGCGCTGACGCAGAGGTGTTTAACGTCGTGGCCATTGCCGGGAAGGCGACGCTGGCGATAAACATGTTGATGAGGTCGAGAAAAAAGCCCAGCAGATACACCGTGGCAACTTTGTTGCGATACGTCATTCGTTATCCTCCAGAAGGAGCGCTACTGTAGCGATGTCTGGTAAGGGGATAAACGGCGTAAACGACGATATACTGTCAAAATAATTTTGACAGTAATACGGATAAGTATGCTCAATTTACAACGCGTCACGCTGTTTGCGGCAGTCGTCGACACCGGCAGTTTTACCGCCGCGGCAGCCGCGATGGGGCTGACCAAAGCGGTCGTCAGTTTCAACGTTCGGCAGCTGGAGAATGAGCTTGGCGTCACCCTCCTGTTGCGCTCCACTCGACGGCTGACGCTCACGGAAGCGGGCAGCGTCTTTTATCAACGCGGTGTTGAATTGCTGAAAGCGGCAGAAAATTTGCAGGATGATGTGCGGGGCAGCCACCTGGGATTAAGCGGTGAACTGCGGATTACCAGCACGCCTGAATATGGCTCGCGAGTGGTAATCCCGGCACTGGCGCAGTTCAGTCAGCTGCATCCGGCCCTTCGAGTGCGACACGTGGCGTCGTCACATCATGCAGATTTAATTTCAGAGCGTTTTGATGTCGCTGTCCGCCTCGGCGCCCTGGCGGATTCGCACTATCGCGCGGCGCAGATTTCCCGGTTCTCGATTGTGCCTGTTGCATCCCCGGCGTGGTTGTCGAAGAACCCGGTCACTTCGCTTAAAGCACTTGCTCAGGCTGAGTGGATTATTCATGAGCGTGTGCAAAATGCACTTTCGTGGCAGTTGAAGGATGCTCACGGCAAAAATGTGTCTCTGGAAATAGAAAAGAGCGCCCGATTGTCGGCCGACAGTGCACAGGCGCTGCTGGCTTTTACGCTTGCCGGATGCGGTGTGGCGCTGTTACCGGAATGGCTGGTGCAAACGGAACTGGCAGAAAAACGGCTGGTACAGATTTTACCGAATTATCATTTTCCAACGCAGGGGATTTACGCCGTGTATCCAGATGCCCGGCATGTGTCGGCGAAAGTGCGGGCGTTTATCGATTTCCTGCGCGAAAGCGTGGGCGAATAAAAAAGCCGAAAGCATTACGCTTTCGGCTGTTGTGGTGGCCTCGGTATCGACCGTCTGTACTATGAGGCGTTACACCAGACTTTTCAGGCGGTAAATCCACTCCAGCGCCTGACGCGGAGAGAGTGAATCCGGGTCGAGATTCTCCAGCGCTTCAACGGCGGGCGACGTTTCTTCCGGCGCTGAAAGCAGTGACATCTGCGTGCCGTCGACCTGAGTCGCACCCGCACTTGGCGACAGGCTTTCCAGCTCGCGCAGTTTCTGGCGCGCACGCTTAATCACTTCTTTCGGTACGCCAGCCAGCGCGGCAACGGCTAAGCCATAACTCTTGCTGGCTGCGCCATCCTGCACGCTGTGCATAAAGGCAATGGTATCGCCGTGTTCCAGCGCGTCGAGATGAACGTTGGCGACGCCTTCCATTTTCTCCGGCAGTTGCGTCAGCTCGAAGTAGTGGGTGGCAAACAGCGTCATGGCTTTGATGCGATTGGCCAGGCTTTCGGCACACGCCCACGCCAGCGACAGCCCGTCGTAGGTCGAGGTGCCACGACCAATTTCATCCATCAGAACCAGGCTTTGCTCGGTGGCGTTATGCAAAATATTGGCGGTTTCTGTCATTTCGACCATGAACGTCGAGCGACCACTGGCCAGATCGTCCGCCGCGCCAACGCGAGTGAAGATCCGGTCGATAGGGCCTATTTCCACTTTCTGCGCCGGAACGTAGCTGCCAATGTAGGCCAGCAAGGCAATCAGCGCAGTCTGGCGCATATAGGTACTTTTACCGCCCATGTTAGGACCGGTAATGATCAGCATTCGACGCTGCGGAGACAACGTCAGCGGGTTGGCAATAAACGGCTCATTCAGCACTTGCTCGACTACCGGGTGACGACCTTCAGTGATACGAATACCTGGCTTATCGGTGAAGGTTGGACAGCTATAATTCAGGGTATATGCCCGCTCGGCCAGGTTTACCAGCACGTCGAGTTCAGCCAGTGCCGCGGCGCTCTGTTGCAGGTCCGCCAGATGAGGCAGTAGCAGGTCGAATAGTTCGTCGTACATCTGTTTTTCGAGCGCCAGGGCTTTGCCTTTCGACGTCAGAACTTTGTCTTCGTACTCTTTCAGTTCCGGAATGATGTAGCGTTCAGCGTTTTTCAGCGTCTGGCGGCGAACGTAATGAATAGGCGCCATATGACTTTGGCCACGGCTGATCTGGATGTAGTACCCGTGCACGGCGTTGTAACCGACTTTCAGGGTATCCAGGCCCAGACGTTCGCGCTCGCGGATTTCAAGCTTATCGAGATAGTCGGTTGCGCCATCGGCCAGTGCCCGCCACTCGTCGAGTTCGGTGTTATAACCCGGTGCAATGACGCCACCGTCGCGGACCAGCACCGGTGGGGCATCGATGATTGCGCGTTCAAGCAGTTCGCGCAGTTCGGTAAATTCGCCCATCGTTTCGCGCAGTTTTTGAACGGGTGCGCTATCGACCTTCGCAAGCTGTTCGCGTAACTCAGGAAGTTGCTGGAAGGCGTGGCGCATTCTCGCGAGATCGCGTGGGCGTGCAGTGCGTAGTGCCAGACGCGCCAGAATACGTTCCAGATCGCCAACCTGGCGCAGCACCGGCTGCAATTCATCGCAGCGATCCTGCAACGCGCCCAGCGTTTGCTGACGTTCGGTCAACACCTGCGTATCGCGAACCGGCATATGCAGCCAGCGCTTCAGCATACGGCTGCCCATAGGCGTGACAGTTCGGTCGAGTACTGCAGCAAGTGTATTTTCGAGACCGCCCGCCAGGTTCTGGGTTATCTCCAGATTACGACGGGTGGCTGCATCCATAATGATGCTGTCTTGCTGGCGTTCCATGGTGATAGAGCGAATATGCGGCAGGGACGTGCGCTGCGTATCTTTGACGTATTGCAGCAAACAGCCCGCCGCACACAGGCCGCGTGGCGCATTTTCCACGCCAAAGCCAACCAGGTCGCGAGTACCAAACTGCATATTCAACTGCTGGCGTGCGGTGTCAATTTCGAACTCCCACAGCGGGCGACGACGAAGCCCGCGGCGGCCTTCTATCAGCGCCGTTTCAGCGAAGTCTTCGGCGTACAGCAGCTCGGCCGGGTTGGTGCGCTGCAGCTCGGCGGCCATGGTTTCGCGGTCTGCTGGTTCACTCAGGCGAAAACGCCCGGAGCTGATATCCAGCGTGGCGAAGCCGTAGCCTTTCGCGTCCTGCCAGATGGCGGCCAGCAGGTTATCTTGACGCTCCTGCAACAGCGCCTCATCACTGATAGTGCCTGGCGTCACGATGCGCACGACTTTACGCTCTACGGGACCTTTGCTGGTCGCCGGGTCGCCAACCTGCTCACAGATGGCAGCGGATTCACCCAGATTAACCAGCTTAGCAAGATAGTTTTCGACCGCATGGTACGGCACGCCCGCCATTGGGATCGGCTCGCCCGCTGACGCGCCGCGTTTGGTCAGCGAAATATCAAGCAGCTGAGAAGCGCGTTTGGCGTCGTCATAAAACAACTCGTAAAAATCGCCCATACGGTAAAACAGCAGAATTTCCGGATGCTGTGCTTTCAGCTTCAGGTACTGCTGCATCATCGGCGTGTGGGCTTCGAAATTTTCAAGTGTGGTCATGGAGTTATGATGTCCATTTCGTTGAAAAACAAGTGTATTCAGGCATTTTTCATGCGCATAAGATGGCGCTATTGTCGCATGAACGGTGGCTTTCTCGCAGTAAAAACTGCGTTGACAGCGGGCCTGAAATTTCAACAAAAAATGACCTGTTTCAGGCCTCAATTGGCCGTGTGATGGCTGAAGACTCTGGCTTCAGAATCAGCTGTCCGTGCTGCACGCTCACGGAGACATTTACCCCGGTAGGGAATCCTGCCTCCTCGAGCCAGTTACCGCTAAGCACCAGGCTTGGATGACAACTGTAATGACGTGTACGCCCGGTTTTTGGATCCTGATGGCGCTTTCTGACGTAGCTCACTTTGATCTGACGCGCTGTTTTTACTGCATTTACCACTAATGCGTTGGGAAGATTCATCGCCATTCACTCCTTTGCCGTCTGTGGCGCAGTATAAAAAGAACGTGAAACCAGTCCAGCATCTTGATGGGGGAAAAATGCAAAGTGCGTGCTGTCTTCCTGAGAAATTGAAACGGTACGGTCGTTTCATGGATTACTGGATACCAGCTCGGAAAACGCGCGACGCGCCCGGACGCATTTCGCCAGTGCCAGAGCAAGGATGGCGATCGCCAGCCCGAGTGACAACGAAAACCACAGCGTACCTTCTATGCCTGCGTGGCTGCCCAACCATGCCCAGGCAAAGGGGGACGCGGCTGCCAGCAACTGGCCGGGGATCAGCAGCAAACCGGTGCGTTCGGCGTACTGTTCCGGGTTGAAGAGTTGCAATGGCAGAGTGGCTTTCACCACCGTCATCAGCCCGTTGACCGCACCGTATCCGAGGGCAAACCCCGCAATAGCAGCAGGTGCAACCTTGGCGGTCAACGCGAGCAGAAAGCACAGCGGGATCAGTAACGACGTTATGACCGCCAGTCGAGCGGGCGTCAGGCGCTGGCCTGAGAGAACATCGAGCAGCCGTGCCCCCGTCTGACCCACGCCCCACAGCATTCCTACGGTGACGGGAAGTCCGAAGTTAGCGATGAGTTCCGGCAGGTGCGTTGACGTTCCGTTCGAGACAAAGGTCATTAGCGCGATAAACAGGGCATAGAGGATGCCGGGTAAACGGGCCGTTGTATCCCGGGAGGCGGGGTTTGCTTGAATCTTTCGCGGTGACAGGCGATTGGGGATTGCCCGCACTAACCCCGCGTTGAGCAATCCTACGCAGGCATAGATAAACAGGGCCGTATGCCAGGAGACCCATTCCAGCAACAGGGTTCCCAGCGGCCAGAACACGACCGAGGCCAGGCCGCCAAGCAGTGCGACCTGAGAAATCACCCGGCGCGCAGCGGGTCCATAAAGGCCGACTAATACTGCGAACAGAGCGTCATATAGCGACAAACGCATCCCAACTCCGATAACGCTCCAGCCCGTAATCCATAAAATTTTGGTCGCAGAAAGCGAGAGCATAAAACACCCACAGGCGATGAGCAGCGTGCCGGTTAGTACCAGGCGCTGATCCCCAAACAGCGCCAGCAGCCTGGCGGTGAAAGGGGAGATAGCTGCCATGATCAGCATCGCCAGCGTTAACCCTCCGTATATGAATGAAGGCGACCAGCCGGTGGTGAGCGTGATGGCGTGGGCAAAGGTGCCCGGCATATAAAAGGAGATGCCCCAGTTGATGAGCTGGCTCAGCCCAGCACAGGTCGTCACTTGTCGAGTGGGCGTCAGATAATCGCTGGTCATTGTTTTCTCTCAATGTTATTACAAAGGCACCCAGCCTATGCCGCTCACTCGTAAGGTGGCAGGGGCGTAACCTGATGCAGCGTATGAGAAAAACTTTGAGATGACGTCCCTCAATTTGAGTCACTTAACCACTTTTCGTCTGGTTGTCGGGCGTGGAAGTTTTTCCGCCGCCGCCGATGCGCTGGGCCTGTCGCAGCCTGCGGTCAGTCTGCAAATCCGACAGCTTGAACAAGCGCTGCGCGCCAGGCTGGTTGAAAGGACCGGACGCGGCGTGACGGCAACTGCGGCGGGCCTCGTATTACTGGCTCAAAGTGAGAGAATTTCGCAGGCCGTTGAGGATGCGGTGCGGGCAGTGAGTGAGGTTTCGCAGGAGGTGAGCGGCCAGGTGCGAATTGGCACCGGCGCGACGGCGTGTATTCATCTGCTGCCTCCCGCGCTGCAATATCTGCGTGAGACCTACCCTTCGCTGCAGGTTGGTGTCACGACGGGAAACACGGTCGATATTGTGCGGGCGGTGGAAGAGAATCGCCTCGATCTGGGATTGGTCACGCTGCCTGTTAGCAGTCGTCAGTTGGTGATTAACTGCTGCCGGGAAGAGGAATTTGTGTTTATCTGCCGCGCGGGCGAGGGGAAGATGCCATTCACACCTGACAGCCTGCATACCTTACCGTTGATTGCTTTCGAAGAAGGCAGTGGAACGCGTTTGCTCATCGATAGCTGGTTTTCTGCCAGCGGTCTGGCGATATCACCGGTGATGGAATCGGGCAGTATTGAGGCAATCAAACGGCTGGTGAGGGCAGGGCTTGGGGTGAGTATTGTGCCGCAGATGGCGGTTGCGAGTGCATTCGACAGCGAAGGATTAGAGGTTCATTCGCTGATGCCTGTTCTGCATCGCCAGCTGGCATTCGTGATGCGCCCGGACAAAATTCTCAGCAGAGGAATGGCGGAAGTGATACGTCTGTTGTCGTAAAAGATGAAAAAACCCCGGTGATGTTCTGACATTACCGGGGTTTTCTTTATGCGTTTTCAGTAATACGGCGGGCGGTTTCGTAGTGAGCTTGCCAGTAATTATTGGCAAGACTTGAAACAGTGACCCCTTTTATTTTCGACGCATGGATAAATTCATTATTTCCCACATACACGCCGACATGTCGGGTCGATTTTGACGTTTTGAAAAATACGAGGTCACCGGGCTTTAATTCACCCTGAGCGATATGATAACCATTATGAATTTGCTGGCTCGTCGTGCGCGGCAGATTCATGTTCATCGAACCGTGAATAATCGCCTGCATCAGCGCGGAACAGTCGATTCCACTATGTGAGCTACCGCCCCAGTGATAACGCGTACCCTTCCATTGAGAATATTCAGCAAGAATTTTTGATTTTATATTGTTTGACTGCGGGGCTGAAACTTTAGTGGTAATACTACTTTCTTTCAGAGTGGTAAAACTGGTTGGCAGATTAAAAGCACAAGCATGACCAGCAATGATGGTGGTGGCACACAGCACCATTGCAGGGAATAATTTAGATAAATTCATAAATGAGAAAGTCTTTAATAAAGAGCGAAAAAATCCTTACGAATAAATGACCGGACTCCTCCCGGAAGGTGAGCAAATAATATACTGCGCTCATTTTTTGTCCAGATGTTGTGCGGTCTCATTTTGGACTGAGATCGGCGGTGTGGCTGGAATCGCTGATTTTTAAAGGGTATTATTGATGCAACTTATGATTCGGGGAAGCATGATGGACAGTCGTATTCGCAGAGAAAAGCTCACTATCGGCCGGATGATTGCGCTCTATGCAAAACGCTGTCCGCAGGCTACTTCAGCGCCAGAGCACTATGCGGCTCTCAATGCCTATGCCGAAAAGCGGCTCGACAAATGTGTCTTTGGTGAAGACAAACCGGCCTGTAAACAATGCCCGGTGCATTGCTATCAGCCCGCTAAGCGGGAAGAGATGAAGCAGATTATGCGCTGGGCGGGGCCGCGAATGCTGTGGCGGCATCCGCTGCTGACGGTGTTGCATTTGATTGATGATAAGCGCGCGGTACCTGAGCTCCCGGAAAAATATCGACCGAAGAAATAGTGAGCTCGCGGAATTTCACTCAGCGTCGGCATCTGGATAAGTAAGACATTCAGGCGATAATATTGTTCATGGCAATCAATTGATTATTCCATTTCGTATTTGAAATGTGAATGGTTCTTACTTTATTGCCACTTAACCTCTTTACATCATTCATCGTTTCAGTCTGTTTAGGAAAATCTCAGCGCGGTGGGATGCAGCTGCAATGCTATTTGAGATCATTATTTTTGGGCTGCGTGCAATATAAGATACCCCTCTTAGGATTATTCATTCTTATCAATGGGTAGTTTGCTCATTCAGACCCTTTTTATTGGGAGGAAAGCGTGTCCAACGTATTACTGTGTGTCGGCAACAGCATGATGGGTGACGACGGCGCTGGGCCGCTGCTCGCGGAAATGTGTGCCACAGCGCCAAAAGGAGACTGGCTGGTGCTTGACGGCGGCAGCGCGCCGGAAAGGGAAGTGGCGGCGATCCGCGAAATGAAGCCGAAGCGCTTGTTAATTGTCGATGCTAGCGACATGGGGCTGGATCCCGGTGAGATACGTATTGTCGATCCTGATGATATTGCTGAGATGTTTCTGATGACCACCCACAATATGCCGATCAACTGTCTGATAGAACAGTTGAAAGAGGATGCGGGCGAAGTGATTTTCCTCGGCATTCAGCCAGATATTGTCGGCTTCTATTATCCGATGACTGAGAAAGTGAAAGCGGCGACGGAAGTGGTGTATCAGCGGCTGGAAGGGTGGGTCGGTTACGGCGGGTTTGAGCGGTTGTAGGGAAATACCCGGTGGGCGTAGGCCCGGTAAGCGTTAGCGCCACCGGGCAATAGTGTTACGCCAAATCTTCCCCGTTACTCGCGATCACTTTCTTATACCACCAGAACGATTTCTTGCGCGAACGCGCCAGCGTGCCGTTCCCGGCATCGTCGCGGTCGACATACACGAATCCGTAGCGTTTGCTCATCTCGCCGGTCGACGCCGCCACCAGATCGATACAGCCCCAAGTGGTGTAACCCATCACCGGAATACCGTCATCAATGGCATCGCCCATCGCTTGAATGTGCTCGCGCAAATAGCTGATGCGATAGTCATCGTTAATTTCACCGTTAGCTTCCACCACGTCTTTTGCGCCAAGCCCGTTTTCCACGAGGAACAGCGGTTTCTGATAGCGGTCATACATCATGTTCATGGTGATGCGCAGGCCCAGCGGGTCAATACCCCAGCCCCATTCGCTGGCTTTGATGTGCGGGTTTTTCAGCGACTTGACGATGTTGGCCGCGTTGGTGTTATTGCTGTTCATATCCGCAGAGGCGCAGCGTGATGCGTAATAGCTGAACGACACAAAATCGACGGTGTTCTTCAGGATTTCATCATCGCCCGGTGCTTTCTCGATAGTCACGCCTTTCTCGCGGAACACGCGGGCAGAATAGGCTGGATACGCGCCACGCGCCTGGACATCGATAAAGAACAGGTTTTCGCGGTCCTTCTCAAGCGCCATCCACACGTCTTCCGGCTTGCAGGAATACGGATAGAAGTTGCCGCCCGCCAGCATACAGCCGACCTGGTTCTGCGGGTTCACCTCATGGGCGATTTTGGTTGCCAGTGCGCTGGCAATCAGCTCATGGTGAGCAGCCTGATATTTCACCTGCTCCTGATTCTCACCTTCTTCAAACACCAGCCCGGCCCCGGAATACGGGCTGTGTAGCATGATGTTAATTTCATTGAAGGTCAGCCAGTATTTCACCAGACCGTCGAAGGCTTCAAAACAGGTGCGGGCGTAGCGGGTAAAGAATTCCACCATTTTACGGTTACGCCACGAACCGTATTCCACCACGAGGTGCATCGGTACGTCGAAATGGCACAGGGTCACCAGCGGCTCAATGTTGTATTTTTTGCACTCGGTGAACAGGTCGCGGTAGAACGCGATGCCCTCTTCGTTTGGCGTTAATTCGTCGCCGTTCGGATACAGACGCGCCCAGGCAATCGAGGTGCGGAACACCGTGAAGCCCATCTCCGCCATCAGCGCGATATCTTCTTTATAGCGATGGTAAAAATCGATCGCCTGGTGGCTCGGATAGTATTCGTCCTCGCGTAAGGTGAAGCGCTTGTCGAGCCCCAGTTTGACCGGCATACGGTTGGCACCGTGCGGGATAGTGTCGACGGTGGTCAGGCCTTTTCCGCCCTCCAGATACGCGCCTTCAGACTGGTTAGCGGCCAGAGCGCCGCCCCATAAAAATCCTTTCGGAAACATGCGTTACCTCGCTTGTAAAGGTTGAACGGTTGCGGCGATGCCTTGCGCTTTGCGCGCCTGCTCGGCACCGTCGACAGCAGGGATTTCTTCCACCGGAATATCTTCAAAGCCCAGCAGCAGCGTCAGCACGAAGGAGAGCACCACTGCCAGCGCCATCACGCCGAACACCCAGACGATGGTCATCGGATTGGCCGGGTCAAAGAACTGGACGCTTGTAAACAGCCCTGGCGCGGCCATCGAATGACTTGCCAGCCCGGCGATACCTGCAATGGCACCGCAGATGAAACCGCTGATCAGGCTCGCAATCAATGGACGTTTCAGGCGAATCGCCACGCCGTACAGTGCCGGTTCTGAAATACCCGCGAGGATAGCGGAAGCCGCTGCGGCCAGCGCCGTCTGACGCAGTTCCGGGTTTTTGGTTTTCCACGCTACCGCCAGCGATGAGCCACCGAGAGACAGGTTGGCACCAATTTCAGACGGCATTACCATCGCTTCTTTGCCGGTGGTGGCAATGGTCTGAATGATGGTTGGGGTGAATACGCGGTGCATCCCGGTCATCACCAACAACGGCCACAGTGCGCCCATAATCGCCACCGAAAGCCAGCCAAGGTAGCCATGAACGGTGTACACCACGGCGGAAATGCCACTGCCGATCCAGATGCCAATCGGGCCAATCAACAGGATAGCCAGCGGAGCGGCAATCAACACAATCAGCATCGGCTTGAGGAAGTTTTTTGTGACCGCAGGCGTGATTTTGTCGACCCAGACCTCGATATAGGACAGGCACCAGGTCATCACCAGCGCTGGAATCACCGTGTAGGTATATTTCACCGCCGTCACCGGAATGAATGCGAACTCCACGTGCTCGCCCTGCGCGGCTTTCGCCATCAGCTCAATAAAGCTCGGATGCACCAGTACGCCTGCAATGGCAATCGCCAGCGACATATTGGTTTTGAATTTCACCGCGGCAGATGCGGCGACCATCAGCGGCAGGAAGAAGAATGCGCCATCGCCAATCACCGTCAGAATAGTCAACGTCGGCGCGCCTTTGGGCAGCACACCGGACATCTCCAGCACCATCGCCAGCAGTTTCACCATCGAACCGCCGATGATCGCCGGGATCAGCGGCGACATGGTGCCGATCAGTGCATCCAGAATGCCCGCGCCGATTCGACGCAGGGTCAATTTCTGTGGCCCTTGTTCCATGGCGGGTTGCAGGTTACCCGGCAGAAGATTCATCACTTCTTTGTAGGCCTGAGAAACGGTGTTGCCGATGATCACCTGGCACTGGTTATCGCTGCGTACCAAGCCGAGTACGCCTTTGAGGGCTTTCAGCGTTGCGGCATCGGCGAGAGTCGGGTCGTTAAGCACAAAACGCAGTCGCGTCATGCAGTGGGTCGCGGCGGTGATGTTGTTAGCGCCGCCCAGTGCGGCCACCACATCACGGGCCAGTGCGGCATAATTTTTCGACATCGGATCAATCCATCTTATTGTGATTAAAATTTGTGTAGGAAACCGGTTCCACAAAATCATGAAGAGATCGGATTGGTGAAACAAGAGAGAGGTGGGATCTATTTTGTTTTCGTGAAGTTGATCACTTCAAATCGTCATTGCTGAAAATCGGCTTAGGCTGAAGTACACTGCCAGCACTTTTTTCAGACGGATGAGTAACATGGCAACGATGCTGGAAGTGGCGAAGCGCGCTGGCGTGTCGAAAGCCACCGTATCCCGCGTGCTGTCGGGTAATGGCTACGTCAGCCAGGAAACCAAAGACCGCGTGTATCAGGCGATCGGCGAAAGCGGGTATCGCCCGAATTTGCTGGCGCGCAATCTGGCAACCAAAAAAAGCCAGACGCTGGGCCTGGTGGTTACGAACACCCTGTATCACGGCGTCTACTTCAGCGAGCTGCTGTTTCACGCCGCGCGTCTGACTGAAGATCAGGGCCGGCAGCTGATCCTGGCCGACGGAAAACACAGCGCGGAAGAGGAGCGGGCGGCGATCCAGTATCTGCTCGATCTGCGCTGTGACGCGATCATCATCTACCCGCGCTTTCTGACGCCGGATGAGATGGACGCGATCATCCACGATCACGAGCGGCCGATTATGGTGTTGAATCGACGGTTGCGCGGCAACGCCAGCCACTGCGTGTGGTCGGATCAAAAAGCCTCCAGCCAGGCGGCAGTTGAGCGGCTGATTGCGATGGGCCATCGCGATATCGCGTTCATTACCGGCTCGCTGGATTCACCGACGGGGATCGAACGCCTCGCGGGCTACAAAGCGGCACTAGAGCACAACGACATTCCGGTGAGAGACGCGTGGATTGCAGAAGGTAAATGGACCCCAGCCACCGGTGCGACAGGCGTCGAAGCGCTGTTAGCGCGCGGGATTCCGTTCACTGCACTGGTGGCGAGCAACGACGACATGGCTATCGGGGCCATCAAGCAGCTCAATACCGCGGGATGGCGCGTGCCGGAGCAGGTGTCGGTGATTGGCTTTGACGATATTGCTCTTGCGCCTTATATCGTTCCGGCCCTGTCGAGCGTCAAAATCCCGGTCACTGAAATGATTGAAGAAACCATTAACCGCTTGATGTGTATGCTCGACGGCGGTGAATTTCATCTACAACAATCCTTCCCCGGCGAGCTAATGCTGCGTGATTCCGTCATCTCTGGGCCCCACGCCTGACGCCTTTCATCTGTTGTCGTCATTAATGTCGATGACAGATGTCTAACGTCCTAATTCCTTGATAAAAAGTCATTTTAATAATGGTGCGGAAGGCGTGCTAATGCACTTCGTTGGTGCAGAAGACGGCTTTGCTGTGCAGCTTCAGGTGCATTGCCCCTTTTTGGTGCGCATCGACGCCCTGGAAAACGCGCCCGACGAAGCCGCTGGCGGTGATGCTGCCTCAGGATAATTTCCTGTCGAAACAGGCACAAAAATTGCTTAACACTCCGGTGTCTCCGGCCGTTCTGGAGGCGAAAAACGCGCTCGACGGCCTGGGCTAAGTGATCGCGCCCGTTTTATCTGTCTGGTTTTACACTTTTCTTTCCGCAATGTTTGCCTGCAGACGACGGCGGAATTTCATATGGGCAGGCGGCGATTGCCGCAGCCCGCCTCCAGGAGGAAGGGAACGGATGATGCTGATGAGGCTTTTACGCCAACAGCCGCGCGCAGCACTACTGGTTTTCGTGCTGATGATGGCCAATCTACTGGCGTGGTGTTGGGCGTGGCAGGTGTTTGGTGAGAGCGGGGCGCTGATGGCGGCCAGTCTGTTGGCCTGGGGCTACGGCCTGCGCCATGCGGTCGATGCCGACCATATCGCCGCGATTGATACCGTCACACGTAAAATGATGCAGCAGGGCAAACGCCCGTTTGGTGTTGGGGCGTGGTTCTCGCTCGGGCATTCCTCGATTGTGGTGCTGGCTTCGGCGGCGATTGCAGCTACTGCGACGGCATTCCAGCAACACATGAGCTGGTTTCACGACACCGGTAGCCTGATTGGCACCGCGGTGTCGTCATTATTCCTGCTGGCGATGGCCTTCATCAACCTGGTTATTCTGCGCGGTATCTGGCGCAGCTTCCGCGCGTTTAAACAGGGCAAGCCGTTCAACAGCGATCCGGTGGCTACCGGCGGGATGATGAGCTGGCTGTTCGGCAAGACGTTCCGCCTGATCGACAAAAGCTGGCACATGTATCTGGTTGGTTTTTTGTTTGGCCTCGGCTTCGATACTGCCACTGAAATTGGCGTGTTGGGGATCACCGCCGCCAGCGCATCCAGCGGGATGTCTATCTGGAGCATCATGATTTTCCCGGCGCTGTTTGCCAGCGGCATGGCGCTGGTGGATACGCTTGATAACGTGCTGATGGTCGGGGCGTACGGCTGGGCCTTCAACAAACCTCAGCGTAAGCTTTACTACAACATGACCATTACCGGCACGTCGGTCGTGGTGGCGCTGTTTATCGGTGGCCTGGAAGCGCTGGGTCTGCTGATGGATAAATTTGGCTTTAGCGGCGGGCTGTGGAACTGGGTCGGCGCGTTGAATGACAATCTCGGCAATGCCGGATTCATCGTGATTGGGCTGTTTATCGCCTGCTGGGTCGTTTCCCTGGCGGTGTACCGCTGGCGTGGGTATGACGCACTTAGCGTGTAACATCGGCTGCAAAGCGGCTGGGGCTCAAGAAAGGCGTTTAAAAATATATTTTTGGCCGGTGCCGCCTTGCGCTTTCTTATCATGTGCGGGATGTTTACCATACTTGCTCTTGCCGAATTAGCTAAATGGATGTCACATGTTGAAGCGTCGTTACCTGACCTTACTCCCGCTCTGCGTGCTGGTTGCTGCCTGCAGCAGTAAACCGAAAACCGCCGAAGCGCCGACCACGACGAATACCTCTGGCGGATTCCTGTTGGAGCCGCAGCATAATACGACCCTGATGGGCGGCGACTTCGCCAACAACGCGGCGGCGGATCAGTTCATCGATTCGATGGTCAGTAAGCATGGCTTTGACCGCCAGCAACTGCATGAAATTCTCTCTCAGGCCAAACGTCTGGATTACGTTTTGCGTCTGATGGACCGTCAGGCACCGACGGCGCAGGCTCCGACCGGGCCGAACGGCGCCTGGCTGCGCTATCGCAAACAGTTTATTACCCCGGACAACGTGCAAAACGGCGTCGCGTTCTGGAATGAACATCAGGACGCACTGACCCGCGCCTGGCAGGTGTACGGCGTTCCGCCGGAAATTATCATCGGCATTATCGGCGTTGAAACCCGCTGGGGCCGTGTGATGGGCAAAACCCGCATTCTGGATGCGCTGGCGACGCTGTCGTTCAACTATCCGCGTCGGGCGAAGTACTTCTCCGGCGAGCTGGAAACCTTCCTGTTAATGGCGCGCGATGAGCAGGACGATCCGCTGGATCTGAAAGGCTCGTTTGCCGGTGCGATGGGTTACGGCCAGTTTATGCCGTCCTCCTATAAGCAGTACGCCGTGGACTTCAACGGCGACGGTCACATCAATCTGTGGGATCCGGACGATGCGATCGGCAGCGTAGCCAACTACTTCAAACAGCATGGCTGGGTGAAGGGCGATCAGGTTGCGGTGCCAGCTGCGGGCCAGGCGCCAGGCCTGGATAACGGTTTCAAAACGAACTACAGCGTGTCACAGCTTTCAGCCGCAGGATTATCGCCGACGCAGTCGCTGGGCGATCATCAGCAGGCGAGCCTGTTACGTCTCGACGTGGGCACCGGGTATGAGTACTGGTACGGCTTGCCGAACTTCTACACCATCACCCGCTACAACCACAGCACGCACTACGCGATGGCTGTCTGGCAGCTTGGCCAGGCAGTGGCGGCGGCGCGCGCTCAGCAGTAATCCTGCCTGTATCCCCTCCTGCGGGAGGGGAGTCTGAAATATTTCGATACAGCCTCAACGTCAGACGCAGATTTACAACTTTCGCTAATCTCATTATTGTTATGTTATAACATAATTGAGGTTGGCGATGATTCCTTTTTCCCTGTTTAACGCCTCCGGCCTGCTGCGGCTGGCTTTGGCTCTGTTTGTGCTGGCCATACTGTGGCTGGCGACCTGCTGGGCGGTGGCGCTCCCATGATTGAACTCGACCATTTGGTGGCGGGCTACGATCAGCAGGCCATTACCCCCACTCTCTGCGGCACGATTGAGACCGGTTCGCTGACGGCGATCATCGGCGTTAACGGCTGCGGTAAATCCACATTATTGAAAACGCTGGCGGGATTCATCCCTCCGGTCAGTGGGCAGTTGCGCTGGCACGGACCGCGCCAGGTGATTGGCTGGCTGGCACAACGTCATGCTCTGGAATCGCAGTTTCCACTGAGCGTCTATGACGTGGTGAGCCAGGGGGCATGGCCGCGCGTGTCGCTGTTTCGCGGTCTCAATGCTGAAATGCGCCGCAGGATTGCTTCGGCACTGGAAAGAGTAGGGCTGTCGTCGCTTGGTGCTTCGCCCATTGAAACGCTTTCAGGCGGTCAGTTTCAGCGAATGCTGTTCGCCAGGGTGCTGGTTCAGCAGGCGCCGCTAGTGATGCTGGATGAACCGTTCACCGGAATCGATGAAGCCACCAATCAGGTGCTGATGGAGCTGATCCTTGAAATGCATCGCGAAGGACAAACCGTTCTCGCCGTACTGCATGACAATTTGCGCGTGGCTCGCCACTTCCCGGAAACGCTTTTACTGGAATCACAGCACGCCCGCTGGGGCGACACGCCTACCATTCTGGCGGCCTTCGACCACACGAGGCGCGCATGATTTGGCACACCTTCTTTCAGCCCTTTATCGAGTTTGGCTACATGCGTCGCGCGCTGGTGGTGTGTCTGGCGCTGTCGGTCAGCACCACGATGCTCGGCGTTTTCCTCTTGCTGCGGCGGATGAGCCTGATGGGCGATGCGCTGTCGCACGCGATTTTACCCGGCGTTGCCGTGGGGTATCTGCTGAGCGGAATGTCGCTGTTGGCGATGACCATCGGCGGATTTATTGCGGGAATAGCGGTCGCGCTGGTTGCCGGTTGGGTTAGCCGTCGCACGCCGCTAAAGGAAGATGCCAGCTTTGCCGGATTTTATCTCGGCTCGCTGGCGCTGGGCGTCACCCTCGTGTCCCTGCGCGGCTCCAGCGTAGATCTGCTGCATTTACTGTTTGGTTCGATTCTGGCAGTCGACAACGATGCAGCGCTGTTCGTCTCCGGCGTGGCCAGCCTGACGCTGGTGGTGATGGCGCTGCTTTATCGCGGGCTGGTCAGCGAGGCCTTCGACAGCGCGTGGCTGGAAGTCAATGCCCGCCGCTTACCGTCGCTATTGCATGGACTGTTTCTGGCGCTGCTGGTGATTAACCTGGTGGCGGGCTTTCAGGTGTTGGGCACGCTGATGGCAGTCGGCGTCATGATGCTGCCGGCCATCGCCGCGCGCTGCTGGGCGCAAACCCTACCCGGTATTTTACTGTTCGCGGCAGTCAGCGGTGCGTTCTGTGCCTGGCTCGGCTTGAGCCTGTCGTGGTCGGCCAATTTGCCTGCGGGGCCGTCAATCGTGCTGACCGCCAGCGGACTGTTTTTCATTTCGATATTTTTTGGCATGCGCAGCCGGCTGGCTTTCAGTCTGCGAGCGCTTTTTTAACGCAAGGGGAAATGATGAAAAGAACGGGATTGATTCTGGCGCTTGCGCTGGGTGCGCTTTCGCAGGGCGCAATGGCGAAAACGCTGAACGTGGTGACGAGCTTTTCAGTGCTCGGCGACATGGTTCAGCAGGTCGGGGGAGAGCACGTCCACGTCGATACGCTGGTTGGGCCGGACGGCGATCCACACACTTTTGAACCTTCCCCCAAAGACAGTGTGCTGTTGAGCAAGGCTGATGTGGTCGTGGTCAACGGCCTGGGGCTGGAAGGCTGGCTGGACAGGCTGGTGAAGGCGTCCGGGTTTAAAGGTGAGCTGGTGGTGGCTTCGGCCGGGGTGAAAACGCACACCCTGGATGAGGACGGTAAAACTGTGACGGATCCGCATGCGTGGAACAGCGCGACAAACGGTGCGCTGTACGCACAAAATATTCTGGCCGGGCTGGTAAAAGCTGACCCGCAGGATGAGGCTGCACTCAATGCCAGCGGGCAGAAATATATCGCCCAGCTGAAGGAAATTGACGGTTGGGCAAAGGCGCGCTTCGACGCTATTCCGCAGGCAAAGCGTAAAGTGTTGACCAGTCATGATGCGTTTGGCTATTTCGGTCGGGCTTACGGCGTGACTTTCATGGCGCCGCAAGGGCTGTCGTCAGAAAGTGAAGCCAGCGCGGCGCAGGTGGGCGCTCTCATCAATCAGATTAAAGCGGGTGGCGTGCATACCTGGTTTATGGAAAACCAGCTCGATCCGCGTCTGGTAAAACAAATTGCGACGGCGACTGGCGCACAGCCTGGCGGCGAACTCTATCCTGAGGCGCTATCGAAACCGGGCGGTGTCGCTGACAACTACGTCAAAATGCTGCGTCACAATGTGGATGCCCTTGCCGATAGTATGAAGTAATTCTGAGAAGCGCCCCGATATTCGGGGCGCTGCACGATTTTTCTGAAGCGTCCTCGTAAAATCATCACGTCATCTCCCTCCTGCGAAAGAAAATGGTATCTTGTTGAACATCTTTTTCAGGCGGCGAGAGATGACGATGACCGACAGTGAATTGATGGCGTTCAGCGAAGAGATTGGGCTGGCGCTGAAGGCGCAGGGTGCGACCGTCACCACGGCGGAATCCTGCACCGGGGGTTGGATTGCCAAAGTACTGACCGATATATCCGGCAGTTCTGCCTGGTTTGAGCGGGGGTTTGTCACTTACAGCAACGAAGCCAAATCCCAGATGATTGGCGTGCGCGAAGAGACGCTATTGAACCATGGCGCGGTCAGTGAACCGGTGGTGGTCGAAATGGCGATTGGCGCACTGCGCGCGGCGCGGGCTACTTATGCGATCTCCGTGAGCGGCATTGCAGGGCCCGATGGCGGCAGCAAAGAAAAGCCGGTTGGCACGGTATGGTTTGGCCTGGCCTGTGCGAATGGACAAGGTTTTACTTACCAGGAATGCTTCGCAGGAGACCGCGAAGCCGTGCGCCGTCAGGCTACAGCTTATGCCTTGCAACTGCTGTGGCAACAATTTCTACAAAACACTTGATACTGTATGACCATACAGTATAATTGCCTCAACGAAACAGAATTTACGCGGTAACACCCGGACAGGAGCAATAATGGCTATCGACGAAAACAAACAGAAAGCGTTGGCGGCAGCACTCGGCCAGATCGAAAAACAATTCGGTAAAGGCTCTATCATGCGCCTGGGTGAAGACCGTTCCATGGACGTGGAAACCATCTCCACCGGTTCGCTTTCTCTGGACATCGCTCTGGGGGCTGGCGGCCTGCCGATGGGTCGTATTGTTGAAATTTACGGACCAGAATCTTCCGGTAAAACCACGTTGACTCTCCAGGTTGTTGCTGCGGCACAGCGTGAAGGCAAAACCTGTGCGTTTATCGATGCAGAGCACGCGCTGGACCCGGTCTATGCACGCAAACTGGGTGTCGATATCGATAACCTGCTGTGTTCTCAGCCGGACACCGGTGAGCAGGCGCTGGAAATCTGTGATGCGCTGGCCCGTTCTGGTGCGGTTGACGTCATCATCGTCGACTCCGTTGCGGCGCTGACGCCGAAAGCGGAAATCGAAGGTGAAATCGGTGACTCTCACATGGGCCTCGCGGCACGTATGATGAGCCAGGCGATGCGTAAACTGGCCGGTAACCTGAAGCAGTCCAGCACGTTGCTTATCTTCATCAACCAGATCCGTATGAAAATCGGTGTGATGTTCGGTAACCCGGAAACCACCACCGGCGGTAACGCGCTGAAATTCTACGCCTCCGTACGCCTTGATATCCGTCGCATCGGCGCGGTGAAAGATGGCGATAACGTCATCGGCAGCGAAACCCGCGTGAAAGTCGTGAAAAATAAAATCGCGGCACCGTTCAAACAGGCTGAATTCCAGATCCTCTACGGTGAAGGCATCAACTTCTTTGGCGAACTCGTTGACCTCGGCGTGAAAGAAAAGCTGATCGAGAAAGCGGGCGCATGGTACAGCTACAACGGTGACAAAATTGGTCAGGGTAAAGCGAACGCTATCTCCTGGCTGAAAGAGAATCCGGCTGCGGCGAAAGAAATCGAGAAGAAAGTGCGCGAGCTGCTGCTGAGCAATCAGGATGACAAGCCGGCTTTCACCGTTGATGACAACAGCGTTGAAGAAACCAAAGAAGATTTCTGATTTATCCTAAATAATGCGAGTTGCAGGCACGCCATGGCAGCCACAACTTGAAGTATGACGGGTATCACTGTTGAAATGATAAAGGGCTGCTGATGCGGCCCTTTTGCTTTTTCATCCCGCTCAAATTTTGCATTTATTAAGGGCCAGATATGACTGAAAGCTCACCGCGTCGTTCCGCTTATGCGCGTCTGCTGGACAGGGCGATTCGCATCCTGGCGATGCGCGATCACAGTGAAAAAGAGTTGCGTCGAAAACTGGTGGCGCCGGTGCTGACCAAAAAGGGGCCGGAACCCATAGACGCGCCGCCGGAAGAGGTGGACAAGGTCGTTGCCTGGTGTATAGAAAGCAACTATTTGGATGATGTACGGTTCACGCGTCAGTTCATCGCCAGCCGTGGCCGCAAGGGTTATGGTCCGGCGCGCATTCGCCAGGAATTGAACCAAAAAGGCATTGGCCGAACGGATATCGATCAGGCCATGTACGAGTGTGAAATTGACTGGATGGAACTTGCCCGGGGGCAAGCGCAGCGAAAATACGGTGAACCGCTTCCCACTGTATTTGCAGAAAAAGTGAAGGTGCAGCGATTCCTCCTTAACCGGGGTTATCTAATGGAAGATATCCAGCAAATTTGGCGAAATGTTGCCGACTGAGTCACTCGGTATTTTACTTCCCTCCCAAGAAAACTTATCTTATTCCCACTTTTTCCGCCGGGTCGCCTGACTGTGTAAAAACTGTTCAGCTGCGGCCTGCAACAATCCGTTAGCGTGATTCCAGGATAATTATGAGCAAGAGCACCGCTGAGATCCGTCAGGCGTTTCTCGACTTTTTCCATAGCAAGGGACATCAGGTAGTTGCCAGCAGCTCCCTGGTGCCAAACAACGACCCGACTCTGCTGTTTACCAACGCCGGGATGAACCAGTTCAAGGACGTGTTCCTTGGTCTCGACAAGCGTAATTATTCCCGCGCGACCACTTCGCAGCGCTGCGTACGTGCGGGCGGTAAGCACAACGATCTGGAAAACGTCGGTTACACCGCGCGTCACCATACTTTCTTCGAAATGCTGGGCAACTTCAGCTTCGGCGACTACTTCAAACATGATGCTATCCAGTACGCCTGGGAGCTGCTGACCGGTGAGAACTGGTTTGCGCTGCCAAAAGAGCGTCTGTGGGTCACCGTGTATGAAACCGATGACGAAGCATTCGAAATCTGGGCCAACGAAGTGGGTGTTCCGCGTGAGCGTATTATCCGTATCGGCGACAACAAAGGCGCGCCGTATGCCTCAGATAACTTCTGGCAGATGGGCGATACCGGTCCGTGCGGCCCGTGCACCGAAATCTTCTTTGATCATGGCGATCACATTTGGGGTGGCCCTCCGGGAAGCCCGGAAGAAGACGGCGACCGTTATATTGAGATCTGGAACATCGTCTTCATGCAGTTCAATCGTCAAGCCGATGGCACGATGGAACCGCTGCCGAAGCCGTCGGTTGATACCGGTATGGGTCTGGAGCGTATCGCGGCTGTGCTGCAGCACGTGAACTCCAACTATGACATTGACCTGTTCAGCACCCTGATTCAGTCCGTGGCGAAAGAGACCGGTGCAACCGATCTCAGCAACAAATCTCTGCGCGTGATCGCGGACCACATTCGTTCATGTGCGTTCCTGATTGCCGATGGCGTTATCCCGTCGAATGAAAACCGTGGCTACGTGCTGCGTCGTATCATTCGTCGTGCGGTTCGTCACGGCAACATGCTTGGCGCTAAAGAGAGCTTCTTCTGGAAACTGGTTGGCCCGCTGGTTGGCGTGATGGGTTCTGCAGGCGAAGAACTGAAGCGTCAGCAGGCCCAGGTTGAGCAGGTGCTGAAAAACGAAGAAGAGCAGTTTGCCCGTACGCTTGAGCGTGGTCTGGCACTGCTGGATGAGGAATTGTCGAAGCTGAAAGGCGATACGCTGGATGGCGAAACCGCTTTCCGTCTGTACGACACCTACGGCTTCCCGGTTGACCTGACGGCGGACGTTTGCCGTGAGCGCAACCTCAAAGTAGATGAAGCAGGCTTCGAAGCCGCAATGGAAGAGCAGCGCCGTCGTGCGCGTGAATCCAGCGGCTTTGGCGCAGACTACAACGCGATGATCCGCGTTGACGGCGCTTCTGAATTTAAAGGCTACGACCATCTGGAGCTGAACGCGAAAGTGACCGCGCTGTTCGTAGACGGTAAAGCCGTTGACGCTATCGCTGCGGGTCAGAATGCGGTTGTCGTTCTGGACCAGACGCCATTCTATGCAGAATCTGGCGGCCAGGTCGGTGATAAAGGCGAACTGAAAGGCGCAGGCTGTGCCTTCAGCGTCAGCGACACGCAGAAATACGGCCAGGCCATTGGTCATCTCGGTACGCTCGATAGCGGCTCCCTGAAAGTGGGCGACGCGGTACAGGCTGACGTAGATGAAGCTCGCCGCGCACGTATTCTGCTGAATCACTCCGCGACGCACCTGATGCACGCGGCGCTGCGCCAGGTGCTCGGCACCCACGTTGCGCAGAAAGGTTCCCTGGTGAATGACAAAGCGCTGCGCTTTGACTTCTCCCATTCCGAAGCCATGAAGCCGGAAGAGATCCGCGCGGTTGAGGACCTGGTCAATGCCCAGATCCGTCGCAACCTGCCTATCGAAACCCACGTCATGGAACTGGAAGACGCAAAAGCGAAAGGCGCTATGGCGCTGTTCGGCGAGAAATATGATGAGCGCGTGCGCGTCCTCAGCATGGGTGATTTCTCTACTGAGCTGTGCGGCGGTACACATGCTAAACGTACCGGCGATATCGGCCTGTTCCGTATCACCTCTGAATCCGGTACGGCGGCAGGCGTGCGTCGTATCGAAGCGGTGACCGGCGAAGGTGCGATTGCCATTCTGCATTCGCAGAGCGATGTGCTGAACGATGTGGCGCATTTGGTTAAAGGCGACAGCCATAACCTGACTGAAAAGGTCCGTTCTGTCCTTGAACGTACCCGCCAGTTGGAAAAAGAGTTGCAGCAGCTGAAAGAGCAGGCTGCCGCGCAGGAGAGTGCAAACCTCTCCAGCAAAGCTGAAGAAATCAATGGCGTGAAACTGCTGGTGAGTGAACTTACTGGCGTTGAACCGAAGATGCTGCGTACTATGGTCGACGATCTGAAGAACCAGTTGGGTTCTACGATTGTGGTATTGGCTACAGTCGCAGACGATAAGGTTTCTCTGATTGCGGGAGTCTCTAAGGATGTGACTGACCGCGTGAAGGCAGGGGAACTGATTGGTATGGTCGCTCAGCAGGTGGGCGGTAAAGGGGGCGGTCGTCCTGATATGGCGCAAGCCGGTGGTACGGATGCAGCGGCTCTCCCGGCCGCACTGGCCAGCGTAAAAGGCTGGGTCAGCGCAAAACTGTAATAACAATAAACGCGGCGGGCGCTTTAACCATGCGGTTTTAGCGCCTTGCATTAGCAAGACTGACAACGATAAAGTCAGGTTGAAATTGTGTAAATCGGCTAAACTTACGTTTAACAGAATGTAATGCCGTGACTGCTTACACGTTTACGTGTTTGTCATCGCTTACTTTTTGGCGTTATGTGATGGATAATGCCGGGATACAAGAGACCCGACTCTTTTAATCTTTCAAGGAGCAAAGAATGCTGATTCTGACTCGTCGAGTTGGTGAAACCCTCATGATTGGAGATGAGGTCACCGTGACAGTTTTAGGGGTGAAGGGCAACCAGGTACGCATCGGCGTAAACGCCCCTAAAGAAGTCTCTGTCCATCGTGAAGAGATCTACCAGCGTATCCAGGCTGAAAAATCACAGCAGTCCAGTTACTAATATTCCCGCGTCTCACTGCCCGGTGAGACGCAACCTCTCGGTTTCTCCGTTTTTCTGCTCCGTTTCTCCTTTTAGCCCTAAATCCACCACAGATTATTTGCTCAAAGCGCTCTTCGGCTGCCTGACATTCATAGGGCTATCGCTAACTCTTTGTGTTGATAAATCGCTCTTTTTGCCGTTTTTGCAGGCTAATTGAACGGGAAGTGTGCAAACGATAAAAGGTCTGGAAAAATTGTTTGACTTATAAGTCCCAGAAAGTAATATGTGCGCCACGCAGCGACGATGAGCTCTAACGAGTAATTCGAAGCACTCGCAAGAGGCGTATGGTGAGGTGGCCGAGAGGCTGAAGGCGCTCCCCTGCTAAGGGAGTATGCGGTCAAAAGCTGCATCCGGGGTTCGAATCCCCGCCTCACCGCCATTTGCATCCGTAGCTCAGCTGGATAGAGTACTCGGCTACGAACCGAGCGGTCGGAGGTTCGAATCCTCCCGGATGCACCATATTTTCCTGACTGTCAGCGATGACGGTGTGCCAGAGAAACTCTCATTCTCGGCGGCATTGGGGAAAATAACGTTGCTTTAGCAACGGCCTGAAAGGGCAAGCCTTCGGTGAATAATTTTCCCGAATGCGCCATCTTCATCAGTGTTACGGCATGATGAGTGACATTGAGTCAGCAGTACCTTAGTTATTCCGATGCATCCGTAGCTCAGCTGGATAGAGTACTCGGCTACGAACCGAGCGGTCGGAGGTTCGAATCCTCCCGGATGCACCATCTTAGTCAGTGTTGCGGCATGATGAGTGACATTGAGTCAGCAGTACCTTAGTTATTCCGATGCATCCGTAGCTCAGCTGGATAGAGTACTCGGCTACGAACCGAGCGGTCGGAGGTTCGAATCCTCCCGGATGCACCATATTCTCCTGGCTATCAGCAATGATAGTACTCCAGAGAAATTTAATTTCTCAGCGGGCACCAGGGAGGATAACGTTGCTTTAGCAACGGCCCGTTAGGGCGAGCCTTCGGCGAGTAATCCTCCCGGATGCACCATATTTTTGATAGCGTTATTCGACGATATCGAAAACAGCAGTAAAAACAGCAGTCCCGATGCATCCGTAGCTCAGCTGGATAGAGTACTCGGCTACGAACCGAGCGGTCGGAGGTTCGAATCCTCCCGGATGCACCATCTTCTCCTGGCTATCAGCAATGATAGGACTCCAGAGAAATTTAATTTCTCAGCGGGCACCAGGGAGGATAACGTTGCTTTAGCAACGGCCCGTTAGGGCGAGCCTTCGGCGAGTAAACCTCCCGGATGCAACATCTCTCTAAATCTCCCCTTCGATTTTAAACCTGCTCCCTCAGAACACATTCCCTTGGCAAGTTTTCCGATTTTGTAACCCTGCATTCTCCAGACAATTCTTTAACCGTTTGTTTACTATTGGCATCTTTCCTCTTCCAGGCTAATTTATATCTGTGATTAATCTGTTTTAAGGTAGCAAGGAGAGAAATCCATGAAATGGTTCAAAGCTGTCTCTGCATGTTGTGCAGCTCTTATCGTTAGCGTGTCCCTGGCCGGGTGTGCAGGTTCTACGACGAAGGAAAGCACCGGCGGCTATATTGATGATACCGTGGTGACCACCAAAGTGAAATCCGCACTGTTCAACGATAAAGACGTTAAATCCTCAGAAATCAGCGTAGTGACCTTTAAGGGACGCGTTCAGCTGAGTGGATTCGTCTCATCGCAGAAGGTTGCTAACCGCGCGGTGGAGTTAACCCGCAACGTGACTGGCGTTCGTGTTGTTGAGAACGATATGCAGGTCAAGTAACGTCTGAAAATACGTATAAAAGGCACCGTTAGGTGCCTTTGTTGTCTTCAGCGGGCAGCGACAAACAGTGACGTTTTACGTTAAAGTAACGTTTCGATATCCGGTGAGTGAAAACATGATGTATGAGCGCTATGCAGGGCTGATTTTCGACATGGATGGCACCATCCTTGATACCGAACCTACTCATCTTATAGCGTGGCGAGACGTTCTCGGGCGATACGGAATGCGCTTTGATGAACACGCCATGGCTGCCTTAAACGGCTCACCGACCTGGCGCATTGCTCAGGCGGTCATTGACCTGAATCAGGCCACTCTCGACCCCCATCAGCTGGCACGTGAGAAAACGGACGCGGTGAAAGCGATTCTGTTGGATACCGTGCGTCCGTTGCCATTAATTGACGTCGTCAAAGAGTGGCATGGCCGCCGCCCGATGGCGGTTGGCACCGGCAGTGAAAGTGCAATGGCGGAAGCGTTGCTCAATCATCTCGGCCTGCGCCAGTACTTCACCGCGGTGGTTGCCGCCGATCATGTCTCTCATCATAAGCCTGCGCCGGATACGTTTTTGCGGTGTGCTGAGCTGATGGGCGTCCCTGCGCAGCAATGCGTGGTGTTTGAGGATGCTGATTTTGGCATTCAGGCGGCGAAAAGTGCAGGTATGGATGTTGTGGACGTGCGTTTGCTGTGAGTGACGTGCTCCCGCTGTTATCGCTGTTTGCGAGTAGTTTTCTGAGCGCCACGCTGTTACCCGGAAATTCAGAAGTTGTCCTGATAGGCATGCTGATAGCGGGCGTCAGCCATCCGTGGTTACTCGTGTTAATAGCAACAATGGGTAATAGCCTTGGAGGGGTAACTAACGTTATTCTTGGGCGTTTATTTCCGCAGCGTGATAATTCGCGTTGGCGGGAGAAAGCGATGGGCTGGCTAAGACGTTATGGCGCGGCCACACTATTACTTAGCTGGATGCCGGTTATCGGCGATTTACTGTGTGTCCTGGCAGGATGGATGCGTCTTTCCTGGGGACCGGTACTTTTTTTCTTATGCCTTGGCAAAGCGTTGCGCTATGTAGCTATCGCCGCAGCAACGCTTCAGGGTATGACGTGGTGGCACTAATTGGATTGATTGTGACCTTTAATCGTCAACCATTACAATTATGCTTAATAAAATGATTTCGACAGGCGGGAGGTCAATTTGATCCCGGACGTATCACAGGCGCTGACCTGGCTGGAAAAAAATCCTCAGGCAGTTCAGGGGATCCAACGCGGTCTTGAGCGCGAAACGCTGCGCGTTAATGCTGATGGCTCATTGGCAACAACGGGTCACCCGGCAGAACTCGGTTCAGCACTGACCCATAAATGGATTACAACTGACTTTGCCGAAGCATTGCTGGAGTTTATCACTCCGGTAGATGGCGACATTGACCACATGCTGACGCTGCTACGTGACGTGCATCGTCACACGGCGCGTCATATCGGCGACGAGCGCATGTGGCCACTGAGCATGCCGTGCTATATCGCGCCAGGCCAGGATATCGAGCTGGCACAGTACGGCACTTCTAACGTGGGGCGTCTGAAAACGCTTTACCGTGCAGGGTTGAAAAACCGATACGGTGCGCTGATGCAAACCATCTCCGGCGTGCATTATAACTTCTCGCTGCCGATGGCGTTCTGGCAGGCGAAGTGTGGCGTTGAAGGCAAGGAAGACGGCAAAGAGGCTATCTCTGCTGGCTATTTCCGCCTGATCCGCAACTACTACCGCTTTGGTTGGGTAATCCCGTATCTGTTCGGGGCTTCTCCGGCCGTTTGCTCGTCGTTCCTGCAAGGCAAACCGACCGCGCTGCCGTTTGAGAAAACCGAGGGCGGCATGTATTACCTGCCGTACGCGACGTCTCTGCGTTTAAGCGACCTGGGTTATACCAATAAGTCGCAAAGTAATCTCGGAATTACGTTTAACGATCTCCACGAGTATGTGGCAGGATTGAAGCGGGCTATCAAAACGCCGTCGGAAGAGTACGCCAAAATTGGTCTGGCGAAAGACGGTAACTATCTGCAGATCAACAGCAACATTTTGCAGATTGAGAACGAGCTGTACGCGCCGATTCGTCCAAAACGTGTTACCCGCAGCGGTGAAACGCCGTCGGATGCGCTGCTGCGCGGCGGTATCGAATATATCGAAGTGCGTTCGCTGGATATCAACCCGTTCTCGCCAATCGGCGTGGACGAGCAGCAGGTTCGCTTCCTTGACCTGTTTATGGTCTGGTGCGTGCTGGCGGATGCGCCAGAAATGAGCAGCGATGAGTTGCTGTGCACTCGCACTAACTGGAATCGCGTGATTCTGGAAGGTCGTAAACCGGGTCTAACGTTGGGTATTGGCTGTGAAACAGCACAGTATCCGCTGGCTCAGGTCGGCAAAGATCTGTTTGCTGATTTGCGTCGTGTGGCGCAGACGCTGGACAGCATCGAAGGCGGCGAAGCGTATCAGAAGGTGTGTGACGAGCTGGTCGAAAGCTTTGATAATCCGGAATTAACTTTCTCAGCACGTATTTTGCGTTCTATGCTTGAGAGTGGCATTGGTGGCACCGGCAAAGCGCTGGGCGATGAATATCGTAAAATGCTGCGTGAAGAACCGCTGGAGATTTTGAGCGAAGCGGATTTTGAAGCGGAGCGTGAAGCCTCGTTGGAACGTCAGCATCAGATTGAAGAGGCGGATACAGAGCCGTTCTCCGAGCTGGTCGCGCGTCACGCCTGACAGAAAAGAAAAAGGCCACAGTAAATGTGGCCAAAATTTCATCTCTGAATACAGGGATGATGATAACAAATGCGCGTCTTTCATAGAGTAAGACTCGCCCGGGAACAAAGAGTTCAGTTAATTTCAAAAAAAAACATACTCTTCGTCATATTTTCCGCGTAGCCCTTATGGCACAAGGGATGAGAAGAGTTCGGAGGAGACAAAATGCCGTTATTAGATAGCTTTACTGTCGACCATACCCGAATGGAAGCCCCTGCTGTTCGCGTCGCAAAATCCATGCACACGCCACACGGCGATGAAATCACCGTCTTTGATCTGCGCTTCTGCGTACCGAACAAAGAAGTGATGCCAGAGCGCGGCATTCATACTCTTGAGCACCTGTTCGCGGGCTTCATGCGCGATCACCTCAACGGCAACGGCGTGGAAATCATCGACATTTCCCCAATGGGCTGCCGCACTGGCTTCTACATGAGCCTGATCGGTACACCGGACGAATCCCGCGTGGCCGAAGCATGGAAAGCGGCAATGGCCGACGTGCTGAAGGTGAAAGAGCAGAATCAGATCCCAGAGTTGAACGTTTATCAGTGCGGGACGTACACCATGCACTCGCTGGAAGAAGCGCAGGAAATCGCCCGTCATATCATTGACCGCGGCGTTCGCGTGAACAGCAACGATGAGCTGGCGCTGCCAAAAGAGAAGCTGCAGGAACTGCACATCTAGTTTTCTCTTCAGAGACCCGGCCTTATGCGCCGGGTTTTTTCTCTTCCTCTCAGGCCCGCCACTGCGATTGCGCCAATGACCACAACCTTAACGATTTCCTTCGCCCATCGTCCGCTTGTTCCCTTTGCCCATGATTACGCTCACGGCGAAAGCGAGCCCTGGCATCAGCACGACTGTGCCCAGCTGCTGCATATTCTGAGCGGGGTTGTTCGGGTGGAGACCCAGGAAGGATGTTGGGTCGTGCCGCCGGGGCGCGGGGTCTGGCTGCCTGCCGGCACACCTCACGCGCTGCGCATAACTGGACAGGTGGCCGCCCGCACGCTGTTTATCGATCCGCTGGCCCGCGCGTTTCTGCCGGTGACCTGCCAGATAGTGCAGATCTCGCCGCTGCTGCGGGAGCTTATCGTGGCTTCGCTGGATCTTGCGGAGAAGTATGCGCCGGGCAGCCGCGAAGAAAGGATCTATGAATTGATCCTCGATGAGATCCGCGGCATGCAGGTGCTGCCTTTTGGCCTACCGGAACCGCAGGACGCAGCCCTGCGCGCGCTGTGTCAGCAGATGCGGGAAAGCCCTGCCGACGCGTGGGACAGCCGCCGGGCGGCAAGCGTGGCCAATATGAGTGAGCGCACCCTCAACCGTCATTTTCAGCAGCAGACGGCGTTGACATGGAGTGAGTGGATTCGGCGCGCCCGATTGATGGAAGCGCTGGTGCGCCTGGCTCAGGGACAATCGGTACTCAGAGTGGCGCTCGATCTCGGGTATGGCAGTCACAGCGCGTTCACCGCCATGTTTCGCCGGGTGATGGGCACGTCACCCAGCGAGTATTTTTATAGCGACCCGGACTGCGTGCCAGCGGCATTAAGCAACGCCTGAAGAGACGCCCGTGAAACATCGCTGTCGATGCCGACGCCCCACTGGCTGCTGCCGTCAGCAAACAGGCAGCGAATATAGGCCACCGATCGGCTGTCGCTGCGTTCTCCCAACGTGTGTTCGTGATAATCCTTAATCACCAGCGTCTGCTTGCGCAAACGCGTCAGGCCATTGACCGCCGCCGAGAGCAGGCCATTGCCGCTGCCCTGCAGGCGCTTGCTGTCCCCGTTTATCAGCAGCGTCGCCTGCAATAACAGCTCACCGTCGTGCTGACTCTCGCTCTTATACTCTTTCAGCAGCAGGGCAGGCTGCGGGATCAGGCCGTAGCGGGTACGGAACAGCTGCCACAGCGCACTGTGGGTCATCTCCCGGCCGTGAGCATCGGTTTCGCGCTGCACGTGCTGGCTGAAATCCTGCTGCAACGCACGCGGCAATGTCAGGCCGTGATTCTGCTCGATAAGCCACGCGCTGCCGCTTTTCCCTGACTGACTGTTCACGCGGATAACCGCCTCATAGCTACAGCCGATATCCTGCGGATCGATCGGCAGATAGGGCATTTCCCAGTGTTCGTCAGGAATACGTGCGTCAAAGCCTTTCTTAATAGCATCCTGATGCGAGCCTGAGAACGCGGTGTAAGCCAGGCTTCCAGCCCACGGATGACGCGGATGAACCGGCAACTGGTTGCAGCTTTCCACCACCTCAACGACCTGTTTCATCTCGCTGAAATCCAGGCCTGGCGAAACGCCCTGACTGTAGAGGTTCATCGCCAGCGTCACCAGACAAACGTTGCCCGTGCGCTCACCGTTGCCAAACAGACAGCCTTCTACGCGGTCAGCCCCGGCCATGACCGCCAGCTCAGCGCTTGCGACGCCGGTTCCGCGATCGTTATGCGGATGCACGCTAATACACACCTCATCGCGACGCGAGAAGTGACGGCAGAAGACTTCAATCTGATCGGCATACACGTTGGGGGTGTTCACTTCTACCGTCGCCGGAAGGTTGATGATCATCGGCCGGCTGGCGCAGGGTTCCCAGACGGCGGCCACGGCTTCACAAATTTCCAGCGCGAACTCAGGCTCGGTAAAGCAGAACGTTTCTGGCGAATACTCATATTGCCAAAGGGTGTCCGGCTGGGCCTCGCACTGCTGACGTATAAGGCGCGTGGAACGCGTCGCCAATTCCACTATTTGCGCCTTCTCCATGCCAAACACCAGACGGCGAAACAGCGGGGCCGTCGCGTTATAGAGGTGGACCGTCGCCCGGTGCGCGCCACGCAGCGACTCAAAGGTGCGCAGGATCAGATCTTCACGCGCCTGAGTTAACACCTGGATGGTGACGTCTTGCGGAATGCGTTTCTCCTCAATCAGCTGGCGGACAAAATTAAAGTCCGTCTGCGATGCCGAAGGAAATGCCACTTCGATTTCTTTAAAGCCGCAGCGCAGCAGTAAATCCCAGAACTGCAGCTTGCGTTCGGCGTCCATCGGTTCGGCGAGGGCCTGATTCCCGTCGCGCAAATCCGTTGATAACCAGCGCGGAGCATGAGTCAGCGTGTTGTCCGGCCAGCGGCGGTCCGGCAAGGATAAAACGGGCCACGGGCGATATTTTTCTGCAGGGTTGTTCAGCATGGGATTCTCCTCTTGTCGTGGTTTTATCCTGACGGAAGAGCAGGGCGCGGCGCTTTAGCGGAAGTGACAGAGTCTTGCGAGAAATGGACAAAAAAAGACCCTCTGTAAAAGAGGGTCCTGTTATTCAAAATACGTTAGTGCGCGCCGCCGCCGCCACCGCCCGCGCCAAACGGCGGTCTGGCGATCCAGATAAGCCCCAGGAGTACGATGAAGATCCCCGCCGACATCCAGAAGATTTCGTTCGCGGAAATGATCAGCCCCTGACTGGTGATTTGCTGTGCCAGCCAGCCGGAAGCCTGCTGTTCCGACATCCCTAAATCCTGAAGCTTGCCGTACATCTGCTGCGCATTCGGATTAAAAGGGTTCACCGACTCGGTCAGCTGCGCGTGGTGCAGCGCTTCACGGTTACTCCACATGGTGGTGGTTATCGACGTACCGATAGAACCCGCCAGCGTACGGGTAAAGTTCGACAGGCTTGATGCCGCCGCCATCCGTTCTGGACCAAGGCCGGAAAGGGTGATGGTGGTCAGTGGCATAAAGAAGCACGCCACCGCAAAGCCCTGAATAAACTGCGGCCACGCCGATGCGCCAAAGTCCATTCCCGGTTCGAAGGTATACGCACGCCAGTAGAAGCACACTGCATACATAATGAAGCTGAAGGTCACCAGCCGTCGCATGTCTATCTTATGCGCAAAGCGGCCGATAATCGGCGACAGAATCACGGGCAGTATCCCCACCGGCGCCGATGCCAGACCCGCCCAGGTGGCAGTGTAGCCGTATACCTCCTGCAGCAGCTGCGGCAACAGCACGATCGCGCCGAAGTAGAGCATATAGGCCAGGCTGATACACAAACAGCCGATGGTAAAGTTTCGCGACTTGAAGAGCGAGAGATCGACTATCGGGTTATCGTCTGTTAGCTCCCAGACAATCAAGAAGCTTATCGCCACCACCGCGACGATGGTCAGGACGATGACTTCGGTAGAGTTAAACCAGTCGAGCTCTTTCCCGCGGTCGAGCATCACCTGTAGACTGCCAATCCCGACCACCAGAAGCGCCAGGCCGATGGCATCAATCCGCCGATGTTCGGTCCGGGTTTCGCGTCCGCGCAGGGTTTGCAGGGTTAACAGCACCACCACCGCACCAATCGGCACGTTGATGAAGAAGATCCAACCCCAGTGATAGTTGTCACTGATATAGCCGCCGAGTATCGGGCCGCAAATCGGCGCGACGATCACCGTCATTGACCACAACGCCAGCGCCACGGCGCGTTTTGCTGGCGGGTAGTTATTTAACAGCAGACTCTGCGAAAGCGGGATAAGCGGACCGGCCACGATACCCTGAATGACGCGGAAGAAAATCAGCATCGTCAGGCTGCTCGACACGCCGCACGCCCAGGAGGCGATAACGAAGGCGATGGTGGACCAGGTAAACAGTTTTACCTCGCCCACGCGTTTTGCCAGCCAGCCGGTAATCGGGATGGAAATGGCGTTCGCCACCCCGAAGGAGGTGATAACCCACGTCCCCTGGCTCAGTGATGAGCCAAGGTTACCGGCAATGGTGGGGATCGCCACGTTTGCAATCGTCGAGTCCAGCACCTGCATGAACGTCGCCAGAGACAGCGCAATGGTCATAATGACCAGCTGCGCGCCCTCCAGCGGTTTTTGCTGTTGCATTACGTTCACCCCGGAATTAGTTGGCGTTGGCCTGCACGATGGTGTTGATCAGCTTATTCACAGGATCAAGGCTAATTTCACGTGCATTACTTTCATAAGCAGGCGTATGACGCGTCTGATTCGCCAGAATCTCACCGTCGCGATTGGAGGTATCCACCTTCACCAGCGTCGACAAGCCGATGCGCAGCGGATGCTGAGCCAGCTGTTTTTCGTCGAGCTCTACGCGAACCGGAAGACGCTGAACCACTTTGATCCAGTTACCGGTGGCGTTCTGCGCCGGAAGCAGGGAGAAGGCGCTGCCGGTCCCCATATCCAGACCTACCACTTTCCCGGTGTACTCCACGTCGTCGCCGTAGATATCGCTGATAACGGTCACCGGCTGGCCGATACGCATATGCGCCAGCTGGGTTTCTTTAAAGTTAGCATCGATCCACAGATTGGTTGCCGGAACCACCGCCATCAGCGGAGTGGTTGGGCTAATCTGCGCCCCTGGCTGAACCGCACGGCGAGAGACGTAGCCGGTCATCGGGCTAACGATTTTGGTACGTTCCAGCGCAAGCCACGCGTTACGGACTTCGGTCGCTGCCTGTTTCACCGCAGGCTGGTCTTCCAGTTTAGTGCCCAGAATCATTGCCTGGTTGGCATTGAATTGCTGGATAGTCACATTCAGTTCGGCCTGTGCGCTGGCAACGGCATCGCGCGCATGCTGCAGCTCTTCGCGACCAATCAGGTTCGCGGTGCCTAACGGAATACGACGTTTAAGGTCGGTTTCCACCTGCGCCAGCGCCGTTTTTTTGACGTCGATGCTGGCCTGCAATTGCTTGCTGTTGATCATCATCTGGCGGGTCTGACGCACGCTGGAGGCGAGCTGCGTCTGCGCACGTTCAAACGCCTGCTGCGCATCGGTCTGGTCGAGGGTGACCAGCACATCGCCTTTTTTCACGAAGTCGGTGTTATCAGCCCAGACTTTCGTCACGCTGCCCGACACCTGTGCCATGATTTGAACCTGGTTCCCTGCCACGTATGCGTCATCGGTATCTTCATAATGACGCAGTACTAAAAACCAATAAATCCCGTATGCCACGGCAATAACAATAAAGAGCAAAGTCAGCAGAAGAAGGGCACCTTTACGTTTGCCTTTCTTGTTGGCCGGTTGCTGCGGGGTTTGAGTCTCCGCATTCGCGCTCATGTTTTTCTCCACGATCTTATTATTTCACATCGGCTGAGCCGACCTGTTGTCAGAAAGGCCAGCAGATTTCGCTGCTGGCCTGTCGGTTTTATTCTTGAAATCAGGATACTGAGCGATTCACACGCTTAGCGAAGCCCTTCCAGGACCACACCATCCTCATCCATCTGGTCGAGACGGGTCAGGAGTTTTCGGGTGATTTGCTCGAGGCTCTCTTTTTCGGTAACGCTTAAAGAAGACCAGAGTTGGTGCAGGCAGTTGTGCTGCGGCGGTAACACTTCGCGCAGGAACTGATGACCTTTCTCGGTGAGTTGCAGATGCAGGCAGCGACGATCATTGTCGCTTTCACGGCGTTCAATCCAGCCGCGTTTTTCCAGCTCATCGGCAATACGGGTGGCGTTCGTACGTGAAGAACCCAGTGCGCAGCTCAGTTCTGACGGCTGAATACTGTGGTTTTCCTGAGACTCTAGCGTGATTAACGCCATAAATAACGTCTCGTTGATCCCCTGAGCTTTCAGCATTTTATTGCGGTTTTCCAGCAACTTCCCTTGCATGTGCATGCACAGGCGAGTCAGAAGGATTTCCTGGTAAGGAAAATCTTCATAGCGGCTGGCGCGAAATTTTAGCATTTGTTCAATGGGCGTAAACGAACTATCCATTTGGGCATAACCTCATTAATTACAGCCGATATAGTAACGACGGTGACAAATAATGTAAATGAATTAATCTTCCGAATTCATACGTTGGAGCTAATAAATCAAAAAATGGCGACTGGCGGCAAAGGTCTGTGCCGCCAGCGTCCGGGAGGTTTCAGTGCGTGGATGAATTATTTACCTTGAAACAGTTGCCCGGCTAATCAGGTAGATAACCTTAACAGACCAGGGGATGTGCTTAAACCCCAAAGCAGCAATAAGGCCCTGAATATAGAGCCTTTTCAGACAACGGCCTCTTGTCGGTGGAATCCTCGCCACCATACCAGCAGGTTCAGTATGGCCATTGTCACCCCGGCGAGGCAAACGCCTGCCCAGCCCCAGTGCTGCCACGCAAATGCCGAAATCAGCGACCCGGCGGCCCCACCGATAAAGTAGCTGGTCATATAACCTGCGGTGAGACGGTTACGCGCTTCTGGCTGCACGCGGTAAATCACGGTCTGGTTGGTGATGTGCACGCCCTGCACGGTGAGGTCCAGTACCAGAATGCCGACAATCAGCGCCAGCACCGAGGCGTGTCCGAACCAGATAGCCAGCCAGGAAAGCAGAAGCAACACCAGCCCGCTGGTGGTGGTGAGATGTGACTTGCCTTTATCCGCCAGACCGCCTGCCGGACGAGCACCCAGCGCCCCGGCGGCACCCGCCAGGCCAAACAGGCCAATCATGCCTTCAGAAAAGTGGAACGGGGCGCCCGCCAGCAAAAACGCCATCGAGGTCCAGAGAATGCTGAAGTTGGCGAAGGTCAGGCAGCCGAGCAACGCCCGGGTGCGCAGCAGTTTATCGTGCTTAAACAGGCTGAATACGGAACGCAGCAGCTGCGGGTAATTCAGGTGCGTTTCCGTTTTTACCTTCGGCAAGCCGCGCCACAGGGCGAATGCCATCAGTACCATTAATACCGACGCCACCCAATACACAGTGCGCCAGCCGCCAAGACTGGCCAGCAGTCCGGCGACGGTTCGCGCCAGCAAAATGCCGAGCAGCAGCCCGCTCATAATAGTGCCGACCACTTTCCCGCGTTTATCCGGACTGGCGAGCGTCGCGGCCAGCGGAACCAGAATTTGCGCCACCACCGAAAACAGGCCGGTCAGGGCGGTGCCCAGGATCATCATCGCCAGCGACTGGCTGGAGGCGGTAATGAGCATTCCCCCTGCCGCCAGCAGCGTCATGCTGACGATTAAGGTTCGGCGCTCGAACATATCGCCCAGCGGCACCAGGAACAGCAGTCCGGCGGCGTAGCCCAGCTGCGCGGCGGTGACGATAAAACCGGCTTGTCCTGCGCTCAGGGAAAAGGCGCGGGCAATGGTGTCCAGCAGCGGTTGGGCGTAGTAATTACTGGCGACGGCGAGACCGGTCGCGACGGACATCAGCGCAATCAGCGCCGGGCTAAGCCCATGAGAATTTTTAGTCATTGTTCTTTAGGTAATTATTTTGCAGGTAAGCAATGATAACCAAAAAGTGCGGGAAGAAGGGAAATGAAGGATGTCGGATAGTGCGGTGGGCGGGAATGTAGGCCCGGCAAGCTGAGCGCCGCCGGGCCTGGAGAGTACTTACTTCTGCGCAGCCAGCGCTTCTTTCAACCAGCCGTCAAACTGCTGCTGGTGGGCTGAAATCCAACCGTCTACGTGACCCTGGATATCGGCTTCTGAGGCATGACCTTCGTGCATCATCGCGTTTTCGGCGTTGATATCAGAGATAGGCAGTTTCATCAGAGCGAACAGTTTCGCCGCCGCTGGGTTTTTCTCAGCCCAGGCTTTGTTGGCCACGATATGCATGGTATTCACCGGGAAACCATAGTTCGCGCCGTTAGGCAGTTTGGTGTCGATATCTTTCTGCTCACCCGGCATTGCGGAGAATGGCACCTGCAGCCACACCACGTCTTTGCCCGGCTTCAGCACATCACTCACCCAGTACGGCGTCCAGGTGTAATACAGCACCGGTTTGCCTTCTTTAAAGCGCGTAATGGTATCGGCCATCATCGCCGCGTAGTTACCCTGGTTATGCACCACGGTCTTGCTCAGACCATAGGCGTCAATCTGATGATTAATCACCGCTTCACAACCCCAGCCCGGCGTACACCCGGTCATGTCCGCTTTGCCGTCGCCGTTGGTATCGAAGATTTTGGCCAGTTTCGGATCTTTCAGCTGATCGATTTTGGTGATGTGGTATTTCTCAGCGGTTTTCTTATCCATCAGATAACCCTGCGCGGCACCAGTCACGTACACACCTTCACGATAAAACTTCTTATCGCCACCGGCTGCGGCATACATATCGTCATGCAGCGGTTTCCAGTTCACAGCGGTAAAGGTCGCATCGCCGGACGCAATCGAGGTATAGCCGACGTTGTAATCCACTTCGCTCGGTTTGCTGACGGTGTAACCCAGTTTCTCCAGCGCACGGCTGACCAGCAGGGTCTGGAAGGTCTCTTCGGAAATGGTGCTCTGAACCGGCTGAACGGTAATGCCTTTGCCAGGCAGGTCAGCAGCAAGCGCGCTGCCGGAGACAAGGGTGGCAAACGCAGTGGCAAAAATTACGCTATTTCGCATCGTTGTTCCTTTATAAGTATCAGGGAGTGGACCCGGCAGGCAGGGCTGCCGGGAAATGCAGAATTACTTGATGAAGAAGCGAGTCACCAGGCCGACCGGGCCGGTGGTGTACCAGCGACGGTTGCCGCGGCTACGGGAATCACGGCCAGCAGCCTGAGTCAGACGGTCGAGAATAATCGCGAGGATAACGATCCCCACACCGCCGACGGTTGCCAGACCCATATCGAGTCGGCCGATACCACGCAGAACCATTTGTCCCAGACCGCCTACGGCAATCATCGAGGCGATAACGACCATCGACAGCGCCAGCATCAGCGTCTGGTTCACACCGGCCATAATGGTCGGCATCGCCAGCGGCAGTTGCACTTTGAACAGCATCTGGCGCGGGCTGGCACCAAACGAGCGCGAGGCTTCGATAAGATCGGCGGGCACCTGGTTAATCCCGAGGATAGTCAGACGTACAATCGGCGGCAGGGCAAAGATAATGGTCACTACCACGCCCGGCACGTTACCGATACCGAACAGCATCACGATGGGCACCAGATACACAAACGCGGGTGTCGTCTGCATCGCATCAAGCAGCGGCCGGATTATCTTCGACGCCCTTGGACTGCGCGCCAGCCAAATGCCGAGCGGCAGGCCGATGATAATGCAGAACAACAGGGCGGTCAGGACCAGCGCGAGGGTCACCATTGCCTGGGACCACGCGCCGATTGCACCAATCAAAATCAGTGAAATCAGTGAGGCGATACCCATTCCGGCACCGCCAATCTGCCAGGCGATCAGGGCAAAGACCACGATTGCGACTGGCGCGGGCATACCCAGCAACAGCTGCTGGAAGCCACCCAGAATGTAATCCACCGGGACACGAATGCCCTGGAATACGGGACGGAAATGCACCACGATCCAATCGATCCCGGTGGTGACCCAGCTATCGAGTGGGATCAGCGTCTTGTGAAACGGGTCAAGAATATCGAAGTGTTCTGCTTTTGGCGCAGGTGCACTATGCAGCCAGTCTGCGCCACCGCCGCTTGCAGGCGGCGTTGAAGCAGGCGTGCCCCAGGCGTCGGCAGATTGCGCAGCGCCTGATTGTGCGGCGCTATCGGCCGCTGGTGTGGTTGCCCACGGATTCGATTGATCAGCCATTGTTTGTTCCCTCGCGATCTAAAGCCTGTAGCAGCATGCTCTTGGAGATGATGCCCACGTACTGTTGTTCTTCGTCGATGACCGGAACCGCGCACGGTGCCTGACCAACGTGAGAGAGCAACTCGCTAAGCGCGGTCTGAGCGTCAAGAGGCTGTGGCGCATCCAGCAGCGCAGCGTCAATGCCCAGGCCCTCGGCCAGCGCGGCCTTCAGAGAATCAATGGAAACAATACCGACAAATTTATTCCCGCGTTCAACGACATAGCCATATTCGCGGTCTTCATCCTGCAACAGCTTAATCGCAGAGCGTGGGCCAAAGCCTGGGGTTTTACGCAGCAGTCCTTTCGGGTTACGGCGGGCAATGTCTTTGGCGCTAAACACCTGGCTGATATCCACGCCACGGAAGAAGGTGCGCACATAGTCATTGGCCGGATTATTCAGAATTTCATCCGGTGTACCGATCTGTACCACACGGCCATTTTGCATAATGGCAATACGGTCGCCGATGCGCATGGCTTCGTCGAGATCGTGGGAAATAAAGACAACGGTACGCTGATGACGGGCCTGTAATTTCACCAGCTCGTCCTGCATTTCGGTACGAATTAAAGGGTCGAGCGCGGAGAACGCTTCATCCATTAATAAGATGTCAGGGTTAATGGCTAATGCACGGGCAAGACCCACGCGCTGGCGCATCCCTCCGGATAATTCATCCGGATAACCGTGAGCATAATTTTCGAGACCCACCTGACGAAGCGCGTCCAGGGCTTTTTCCTGACGCTCTTGCGGTGGCACGCCCGCTAATTGCATTCCGAAGGCCGTATTATCCAGGACGTTCATATGCGGCATAAGCGCAAATGACTGGAAGACCATCGCAATTTTCTTTCTGCGCACCTCGCGGAGCTCAGCGTCGGATATTTTCGCAATATCAATACCGTCGATGAGAACCTGACCGCGGGTGGGTTCAATCAGGCGATTGAGAAGGCGTACCATGGTGGATTTACCGGAACCGGATAACCCCATGATGACAAAAATCTCGCCTTCTTCAATGGCCAGACTGGCGTCCATAACGCCAAGTGACAACCCGGTCTTCTCAAGAATTTGTTCTTTCGAATGACCTTTTTCAATATATTTGAATGCGCGTTGCGGATGCTCGCCAAATATTTTATAAAGATTCTTAACTTCTAATTTAATTGCCATGCAATAAAAAGATTCCTGTTATTTAATTATGTCGATATGTTACCTGATGAAAATAATTGACCGGATCTACCCTAACATACTCAGAATCTGAGACAACCCTCAATGTCCTGGTGATGCAAGCATTTCCGACGCCAACAGGCGCTATGCCCCCATGATATAAGGGCTGAGCACCAACGAAATTTGCTGATATTTTTTGTCACTGCGAGGGAAATTGGGGGTGAAATGATAGGATTATAAATAACTGCATTATAAATATGGCTTAATCCTCTAAATAGTTCGAGTTGCAGGCAGGCGGCCAATGCACAAATCCCCTGGAGCTTACTAAAGTAAGTGACAGGGGTGCGCGCATGCAGCCAACGCACCTGCAACTTGAAATATGAAGAGGATTAGAAATTCCAGTCTTCGTCTACTGTTTCGACCGCCTTCCCCATCACGTAGGAAGAGCCAGAACCGGAGAAGAAGTCATGATTTTCGTCGGCGTTCGGCGACAGCGCGGCCAGGATCGCCGGGTTCACGTCCGCCATTTCCACCGGGAACAGCGCTTCATAGCCCAGGTTCATCAGCGCCTTGTTGGCGTTATAGCAAAGGAACGCTTTTACGTCGTCTTCCCAGCCGGTGCCCGCGTACAACGCGTCGGTGTAGGCGAGTTCGTTGTCGTACAAATCCAACAGCAGCTCAAGGGCGAAATCTTTTAATGCCTGTCGCTCCTCAGCACTGACTTTCTCCAGGCCTTTCTGGAATTTATATCCGATGTAATAACCGTGAACCGCTTCGTCGCGAATAATCAGTCGAATAAGATCCGCGGTGTTGGTCAGCTTACCCCGGCTGGAGAAATACATCGGCAGCCAGAAGCCGGAATAGAACAGGAACGATTCCAGAAATACGCTGGCGATCTTTTTCTTCAGCGGCGCATCGGCGGCGTAGTGTTCCAGCATCAATTGCGCTTTGCGCTGCAGCGGCGCGTTTTCTTCGCTCCAGGCGTAGGCCGCATCCACGTCTTTGGTCTGGCACAGCGTGGAGAAAATCGAGCTGTATGAACGGGCATGGACCGCCTCCATAAAGCTGATATTCGACATTACAGCTTCTTCGTGCGGGGTCAGCGCATCCGGCATCAGCGACGGTGCACCGACGGTGTTCTGAATGGTGTCGAGTAGCGTCAGGCCGCTGAACACGCGGATGGTCAGTTGCTGCTCGGCGTGGCTCAACGACTGCCACGCCGGAATGTCATTCGACAGCGGCACTTTTTCCGGCAGCCAGAAGTTGCTGGTCAAACGGTTCCAGACCTCCAGGTCCTTATCGTCCTCAATCTTGTTCCAGTTAACGGCGCTGACGCGTGATAAACGGTTCATCCTTTTCTCCTTACAGCGCGCACGACACGCAGCCTTCAATTTCAGTGCCTTCCAGTGCGAGCTGGCGCAGGCGGATGTAGTACAGCGTCTTGATGCCTTTCTTCCAGGCGTAGATCTGCGCTTTATTGATGTCGCGCGTGGTGGCGGTATCGGGGAAGAACAGTGTCAGTGACAGCCCCTGATCGACGTGTTTCGTCGCTTCGGCGTAGGTGTCGATGATTTTCTCCGGTCCGATTTCGTACGCGTCCTGATACAGCGCGAGGTTGTCGTTGGTCATAAACGGCGCGGGATAATAAACACGGCCGGTTTTGCCTTCCTTGCGAATTTCAATTTTGGACACGATCGGGTGAATGCTCGACGTCGCGTGGTTGATATAGGAAATCGACCCGGTCGGCGGCACCGCCTGTAGGTTCTGGTTATAAATTCCATACTGCATCACATCTTCACGCAGCTGCTGCCACATTTCGCGCGTGGGCAGGGTGATGCCCGCCTGGGCAAACAGCGCACGGACTTTCTCGGTTTTCGGCTGCCAGTCATTCTCAAGATACTGGCGAAAAGACTCGCCGCTGGCATAGCGCGAATCAGCAAACCCGGCGAAGCGCTGGTTACGCTCGCGCGCCAGTTTCATCGAGGTGTTCAGCGCGTGCCACGTTACGGTGTAGAAATAGAGGTTGGTGAAATCCAGCCCTTCCGGGCTGCCGTAGGCAATGCCTTCCCGCGCCAGATAACCGTGCAGGTTCATCTGCCCAAGGCCAATGGCGTGCGAGGCGGCATTTCCGGCTTCGACAGACGGCACCGAGCGAATATGGCTCATGTCCGACACCGCCGTCAGCCCGCGGATCGCCGTTTCCACCGTCAGGCCGAAGTCAGCGGAATCCATCGCCAGCGCGATGTTCAGCGAGCCTAAGTTGCAGGAGATATCGTGCCCGGTGTGGGCGTAATCCAGATTCTCATCGAAGGTCGAGGCGCTGTTAACCTGCAAAATTTCCGAGCACAGGTTGCTCATATTGATGCGCCCGGCAATCGGGTTGGCGCGATTCACGGTGTCTTCGTACATGATGTACGGATAGCCGGATTCGAACTGAATTTCGGCCAGCGTCTGGAAGAAATCGCGGGCGTTAATGAACGTTTTACGCACTTGTTCGTTGGCGAGTAATTCGTCGTACATCTCGCTGATGGCGACATCCCCAAACGGTTTGCCGTACAGGCGTTCCACGTCATAGGGCGAAAACAGCGCCATCTGCGCGTTATCTTTCGCTAACTGGAAGGTGACATCCGGGATCACCACGCCGAGCGACAGCGTTTTGATGCGGATTTTTTCGTCGGCGTTTTCGCGTTTGGTATCCAGAAAACGCAGGATATCCGGGTGATGCGCATGCAGGTAAACCGCACCGGCGCCCTGACGCGCGCCAAGCTGATTGGCGTAAGAGAACGCATCTTCCAGCATCTTCATCACCGGAATCACGCCGGAGGACTGATTTTCAATGCGCTTAATCGACGCCCCGGATTCCCGCAGGTTGGAGAGCAAAAACGCCACGCCGCCGCCGCGTTTGGAGAGCTGCAACGCCGAATTCACCGCGCGGCCAATCGACTCCATATTGTCTTCAATACGGAGCAGGAAACAGGACACCAGTTCGCCGCGCTGCTGTTTGCCGCCGTTGAGGAATGTCGGGGTAGCGGGTTGAAAACGGCCGGAAAGCATTTCATCGACGAGCTGACGGGCGAGGGCTTCATCGCCTTGCGCCAGGCTCAGCGCAACCATCACCACCCGGTCTTCAAAGTGTTCGAGAAATTGTTTGCCGTCAAAGGATTTGAGGGTGTAGCTGGTGTAATACTTCCACGCGCCGAGGAACGTTTTGAAGCGAAAACCGCTGGCGTGCGCGTGGGCGAACAGGTCCACCACAAAGGAGCGATCGAAACGGGCGAGGGTGCGGGCATCGTAATACCCTTCGGCAACCAGCCAGTCGAGCCTCGCGTCCTGATTGGCAAAGGTGCGGGTTTGCGGTCTGACGTGGCTTTCCATGAAAGCGCTCACCGCTTCGGCATCTTTTTCAAACTGAATGCGGCCCGCTTTGTCGTACAGGTTCAGCATCGCGTTCAGGGCATGGTAGTCCGGGGCGCTGTGGGTCACACGTTCTGCGGTTGTCGTTGCCAAAATTCGCTCACTCCTTTTCGCACATTATCGATATCGCGCGGGGTGCCCATCAGCTCAAAACGGTAGAGATAAGGCACGTCACATTTCTGCGCAATCACGTCTCCGGCGCGGGCGTAGGCCTCGCCAAAGTTTCGGTTTCCCGACGCAATCACGCCGCGGATCAGTGCGCGATTGTGTGGGTCATTTAAAAAACGGATCACCTGGCGAGGCACGGCGCCTGCCGTACCGCCACCGCCGTAGCTTGGCACCACCAGAATGTACGGCTCGTCTACCTGAATGCGCTCCCGTTCGTTAAGCGGAATGCGCACCGCGGGCAGCCCTAAACGCTCGATAAAGCGCAGCGTGTTTTCGGAACTGCTGGAGAAGTAGACGAGGGTGCTCATGCGCGAGCCGCGGTCGCCTCAGGGCGCAGGCGGTTGATCATGTCCGGGCGGAAGCCTGACCAGCTTTCATCCCCGGCGAAAACCACCGGCAGAGAGCGGAATCCTTGCTCGCGCAGGGTGTCAGCGGCGGCAGGATCGTGGTCAATGTTCACCATCTCAAACTCAAAGCCCCGGGATTCCATCGCCCGTTTAGTGGCGTGGCATTGAACGCAGTCGTTTCGAGTGTAAATAGTAATGCGCATGATTCGTATTTCCGTTTAAAATGACAAAGCGGCGCGAAAGTGAGCGTCGGTTGTGGGGGTGTCTCTTCAAAAGGAATACTAGATGTAGTTAATAAAAACTTCAACCATACAATATATAGTTATTTTGAATTGATTTGCCCCCGCTAACGAGCGTAGCGAGGGCGAGGTTTTTTGACTGAAATTACATGCGCATACTGACGGCGAGACGGTTAAAGGCATTCATCAAGCTGATGGCGAAGGTCAGTTCGCTGATTTCTTTCGCGCTGAAATACGCCAGCAGCGGTTCATAAACCGCATCTTCCGCACGGGTGCGGGCAATGTCGGTCACATCTTCCGCCCAGGCCAGCGCCGCACGCTCGCGGTCCGAGAAGTGCTGACTCACGCGCCAGCCGGCCAGCGCATCCAGTTTCACCTGCTCAATGCCCTGTTTGCGCAGCGCTTTACTGTGCATCTCCAGGCAGAAAGCACAGCCGTTAATCTGCGATACGCGCAGATACACCAGTTCAATCAACGACAGATCCAGCTCGCTGCGCTCAAGCGCTTTACTCGCTTGCACAAAGGCGGCATAGACTTCAGGGCTCAGTTCATAGTAAGGCTGACGTAATGTGGTCATTGGGTTTCTCCTGTTAACGATGGCTGAACTTTAGCACTATAATGGTCTGCTAAAGAGAGCCATCTTTTGAGTGAAAAACCAGACCATGAATGATAACTCCCGTGGACCACGCTACCAGCAAATTTCCCGCCAGCTTAAAGCTGCCATCGAGCAGGGCGAACTCGCGCCGGGCAAGCGGCTGCCTGCCAGCCGGGTTTACGCCCAGGAGCTTGGCGTCTCGCGCGCCACGGTGGAAGCCGCCTACGGCGAGCTGGTGGCGCAGGGCTGGCTTGAGCGGCGCGGGCAAGCGGGAACGTTTGTCAGTGCGGGCGTTGTGCCGGGGCCCGCCGCGGCGGAACCGATGTGGTACGGCGGTGAACAGCCGGAGCCGCAGCCGTTCCAGATGGGGCTGCCCGCGCTGGATCTATTCCCGCGCGCGCAGTGGGCGCGGGTGATGGGGCGGCGACTGCGCACCCAGACGCGCTTCGATTTGGCGCTCGGCGATGTGTGTGGCGAAATGACGCTGCGCAGTGCGATTGTCGAATATCTGCGTTTTTCCCGCAGCATTGAGTGTCTGCCGGAGCAGGTGTTTATCACCACCGGATACGCGGCGTCGATGGCGCTGATTCTGAACACACTCGGCCAGCCGGGGGATAAAATCTGGCTGGAGGACCCCGGTTTTCCGCTGATCCGCCCGTTGATCGCCCGCCAGGGCATTACGTGTTGTCCGGTGCCAGTGGATGGCGAGGGAATGCGGATTGATGAAGGCGTGCGGCTGGCGCCGGATGCGCGTTTTGCGCTACTGACACCCGCGCATCAGAGCCCTCTGGGGGTAGCGTTGTCGCTCCCGCGCCGCCATCAGCTGCTGGACTGGGCCGCGCACCGGGAAGCGTGGATCATCGAAGATGACTACGACAGCGAGTTTCGCTATCAGGGCAAACCGCTGCCGCCGATAAAAAGTCTGGATGCGCCGCAGCGAGTGATTTACGCCGGAACGTTCAGCAAATCGATGTTTCCCGCATTGCGCACCGCCTGGCTGGTGGTGCCGCTCCCGCAGGTGGCCGCGTTTCGTCAGCAGGCGTCACTGGCGGCGTGCGGCGTACCGCTATTGTGGCAGCAGACGATGGCGGATTTCATGCGTGAAGGGCATTTCTGGCGGCATCTGAAAAAGATGCGTCAACATTATGCCCAGCGGCGTCAGTGGCTGGAGCAGGCGCTGGCGGAGCAGGGGTTTCGCGTCGTACCGCAGCAGGGCGGCATTCAGCTGGTGATGAACGTAGACGGTGACTGTCGTGAACTCGCCCGCCGTGGGCGTCAGGCCCGGCTTGCGGTTCAGGCCCTAAGCGACTGGCGAATCAACAGCGAGGGGGAGTCGGGGTTGTTGATGAGCTTTACCAACATCTCAAGTCTGGCGATGGCGCAGCAGCAGGCGAAAATGCTCTATCAGGCCATAAAATAAATGCCCCGACAGACCAGAAGCCTGACGGGGCGGATGCGTATTTATTATCAGCATTACGCTCTACTTATCGACGCATACTCAGTAATGCGCCAATAAAGATACCGACCGCTGCTGCGGCCCCCACCGTTTGCCACGGTTTATCGCGGATAAAACTGTCCGCGCACCCTACGGCATCGCACGCTGCCTGTTTGACGCGAGTGCGACCATGCATTCTGGCACGTGTTTCACGCAGCAATGCTTTGGCTTTGCGCTGGGCGTTATCTGATTCGTCTTTGGCATCGCTGCCCCAGGACTTCAGTACCTCTTCCAGCGAGTCGGCCAGTTGGCTTACATCGTTTTGAATATCCTGAACGCCATCATCTACATCGTTGCGATTAGGTCTGTTGAACATGGGATCCTCCCTTGATTAACGGTGACTATAAGTCTAGGACAGATTTCATTCCTCTGAGATGAATCACGCCTTATTAAGCCGTTTATGGATTTTTCTGAAAGCGATGCTAATGCTGAATACTGTAAGGTGGCGTGGCTGTACAGGATAACGAGGAAACAATATGTATTTACGACCTGATGAGGTAGCGCGCGTTCTTGAAAAAGTCGGTTTCACGATGGACGACGTGACGCAGAAAATTTACGGCTATCGCCGTGGCGATAATTATGTCTATGTGAATCGCGAAGCGAGGATGGGCAGAACGGCGCTTATCATTCATCCGGCCCTTAAAGAGCGCAGCCATATGCTGGCGGACCCGGCTTCAGACATTAAAACCTGCGACCATTATCAGCAGTTTCCGCTTTATTTAGGTGGTGATGCGCAACAGCATTATGGAATTCCGCACGGCTTCAGCTCTCGTATTGCGCTTGAGCGTTTTCTGAATGGACTTTTTGGCGACGGGTTATAAGTCGACGGTTGGCAGCGTGGCCAGTCGTGACATTTATACTCGTCATACTTCAAGCTGCATGTGCGTTGGCTACACCAGCTCGCCCCAGTTACTTACTTGAGTAAGCTCCCGGGGACTCGCAGGTTTGCCGCCTTCCTGCAACTTGAATTATTTAGAGTATATCAGCGTCAGGCGTACTGGCTGACGCGAAACAGGCGGCGGCAATAATCGAGGAAATACCCGTAAACAGCGCCCATCACCATCGACACCACGATATTCGAACTTACCGCAGCGGCAATCTGATGCCAGTCTGCGCCCACCGACAGTAAAATCAACACATACACCGGCGACTGAAATGTCACGTAGGCCACGACGTCGGCGAGATTCTTCATCCATTTTGCCGGGCTCAACCGGCGGGCATGACGCATCATCCAGTCACGGTAAAAACCGTACGGCCATGCAATTAATATGTTGACCGGGATAGCCACCAGACGCGAAGAAAGTGACTGCTCAAAGCTCATACCGGAGAGAAATATTTCAATCAACATGTTCACGACGGAACAGTAGACCACCATGGCAAAAGTGTCTGCTGCCGCATGACGCAGGCGGGACTGCGTAGAGAACATTGGTATGCTCCTTGAAGAAAGAGGTAAAAACGGATTTTTAGCGTTCTAAACAGTGCTTTGGGTTGGCTATGTTTTCCGGCATAGAATATCCATCTGGCTTAAAAGTAACAACTAGCTCAAAATTTTTATTTATAGGCGTTTTGTCAATAAAATACTCTGTGCAGTGAGGTTTTCATCTCATCACGCTATTTTTGTTGCTGCTGTCTTTTTTAGTGTTGTTTTTCAGTTGGTTACTTGTTTTTGGTGGTTTTTTCGGCGTGAAATCCAACGGATGACGGTATTTATCTATGCGCTCTGTGTGGGTTTTTATTCAATCTTTGTCACTCATTAATTACTGAAATAGAGAAATATTCCCAGGCTGTTATAGTTAAATATATATTTACTAATATTACATGAGATAAAGATGCAGGCGCAGCGGTGGTAAATAATTCCCCCATATAATACAATTACTCTCGCAGTGCCAATTTTTAGCCAGTGGAAAGGATTTTAAATAATATATGTACATTATGTTACAGAAACTTAATAATATTCGTACCCTTCGCGCCATGACGCGTGAATTCTCCATTGACGTGCTTGAAGAGATGCTGGAAAAACTCAGGATCGTGACTGAAGAAAAACGTAGCGAAGAAGAAAGCCTGCGTGAAAACTTGGCCGAGAAGCAGGAAAAAATCAATACCTGGCTTGAGCTTATGAAATCCGAAGGCATCTCCCCGGATGACCTGGTTGGTGACATTGCGGCAGCAACCGGCACCGGCAAAAAGCGTGCGGCTCGCCCGGCAAAATACCGTTTCACCGATTTCAACGGTGAGCAAAAAACCTGGACCGGCCAGGGCAGAATGCCGAAGCCGATCGCTCAGGCCGTGGCTAACGGTCAATCGCTTAATGATTTTCTGATCTAAGTTTTTAGCGTTAACATTTTATCGTTAACAAAGAAGACGGTGAGGTTTCCCTCACCGTTTTTATTTAGCAGACGCCAAAGTCACCCTCTTCATGGTAGGGCGCAACATCTACCGCTTTTAGGGTATATTTTTGCCCCTGTTCATCGTTTGCCGCGACGGCTATAAGTTGGTCGCCATGAATTTCGATGATTTTCATTTTTGGTCCACCCATTTTGGGCTGTACCAGATCGCCAACAGAATACATTGTGTTCTCCTTTATTATTGTCTGTCGTTATACCTTAGCCTACGCAGGGATAAAAAGGTAAAAGAGGGTAAACGAGATGGGCGAAAATGCCAGGTCGGGCGACAATGGCTACGCTAAGAGATGTCTCTTTTTTTTTATCATAACTAATTGCATGGAGTTTTTATGGGTTTCTGGCGCATCGTTTTTACCATTCTCATCCCACCGTTGGGCGTTTTGCTGGGTAAAGGATTTGGCTGGGCGTTTATCCTTAACATCGTGCTGACGCTGCTCGGTTATATTCCGGGTCTGATCCACGCGTTCTGGGTTCAGTCCCGCGACTGATTTTAATTCAGTTAAGTCTTATCCCGGCGGCGCTACGCTGAGCGGGCCTACACAAGAAACATTGCCTTGTAGGTCCGGCCAGCTTGCGCCGCCGGGCGTTCAGGCCCCTTAATATCCGACTTTAAACACCTGCCCGCTTTGCACCCCTTCCACGCTCCGACGAAATGCCAGCGCCACGCGTGTGGCCGGAACGCTTTCAAAGCCAGGGAAGAACGGGCCGTAGGCCGCTTCCGATTCGGTCAACATCGTCGGGCTCACCAGGTTTATCCGTATCCCTCGCGGTAATTCACAGGCAGCGGCTTTCACAAAGCCCGCTAATGCCGCATTAACGGTCGTGGCGTTGACACCCTGGGCGATAGGCACATCGGCGATGATCCCGCTAATCAGCGTAATGGACCCGCCATCGTTGAGAAAATGCTGGCCCTTTAGCGCCAGGCGAATCTGACCGAGCAGCTTATCCTGCAACCCGAGAGTAAAATCTTCCGCCGTCATCTTGCTCAGGGGGCCGAAAAAAACATTCCCGGTGGTGGCAATGATCGCATCCACTTTACCGGTTTGGGAAAACAGGGCATCAACGCTGGCTTCATCAGTGAGATCCACCAATACATCGCCCTGACGATGGCCAACGCGAATCAGCTGGTGCTGCCCATTTTTGTCCAGTTCAGCGGCCACTGCGCGCCCAACGGTGCCACTGGCACCCACGATAACAATTTTCATAACAGGCTCCTCGTTTTGGTTTGAGGTCTATTCTTTACCTCATTGTTTGTGCGATAAACGGGTGCAGAGTTAGAACATTATTAACGAGTGGTTCGGAATATGGATAAGCTTCGCAGTATGGAAATCTTCGTGACGGTGGTCGAATGCGGCAGCTTTACTGACGCGGCGGCGCGGCTGGAGATTTCTGCGGTAATGGTCGGGAAGTATATTACTCAGCTGGAAGCGGAACTGGGAGCGCGAATGCTCGACAGAACCACCCGGCGCCAAAGCCTGACAGATGCCGGACGCGTTTACGCGCAGGAGTGTCGACGGGTGCTGGAACAGGTCGCGGTAGCGGATGCTTCCGTAGAGCGCCTGCGTGCGACGCCGTCCGGGATGCTGCGTATCAGCGCCCCTTCAAGTTTAGGGGCCTGCATTGTGGCGCCTGCTGTTGCGACTTTTTTACAGCAATTCCCGCAGGTGCGGGCCGAGCTCGATCTCAGTAACCGAATGGTCAATCTGGTCGAAGAAGGGTTCGATCTCGCGGTGCGAATTGGAGATTTGCGCGACGGCGATCTGGTGGCAAAACCGCTGTGCCTGTATCGCATGGTCATCTGTGCCTCACCGGCGTATCTCGCGCGCTACGGCACGCCGCAATCCCCGCAGGATTTAACGGCCCACCGCTGCTTGTCACATATGGTGTGGAATGCCCGTAACGAATGGCAACTGCCCGGCAGTGAGGCGGAAAGCCCATGGCGGCGCGATCCGGTGCTGGCCTGTAACGATGGACTGGGCCTGAAAATGGCGGCGCTGGCCGGAGCGGGGCTGTTGCTTCAGCCTGAAATCTTACTGCGCGATGAAATCAAACGCGGCGAGCTGGTGCAGGTGCTCGATGCCTGGCTGCCCACGCCGCGTCCGGTACACATGGTTTATCGCCACGATCTGCGTCGCCTGCCTAAGCTCAGTGGGTTTATTGAACACTTACAGCACGTGGTGACGACGCTCGGCTATTTGCATTGACCCCTTTATTTCTTCACGGGGTCATGCGGTGCCTGCAACTATGCCCGAATATCGGCATAGTCCGGCGTGGTATCAAACTCATGTTTGGCGAATGGGCACAGCGGTATAATTTTGCGGTTTTCGCGGCGCATGCGCTCCACGACTTTCGCGACTAGCTTTTTACCCACGCCCTGGCCCTTCAGGCTCCCATCCACATCGGTATGTTCGATGATTGTCAGGTGTTCGCCAGTGGGCACAAAAACCACCTCCGCCACGCGTTTTCCGTCGGCATTGTTCACATAAAAACTGGTGCTATCTTCCAGAATATCCATTATCCCTCCAGACCTATTTTCAGACGATATTTCAGCGCCCCACTTGGGCAGGTATCAATCACGCGTTGGACTGTTTGTGTGTCGACGCTATCCGTTGCAATCCACGGCTTACGCTTCAGGTTAAACAGTTGGCTGCTGCCCCGCACGCAGTTGCCTGAGTGCTGGCACATTCCGGTATTAAAATAGACGTCGATTTTGTCGCCGCTGTACAGGCGATATCCCGCATCAATCAATTCTTTATCCACGACATTGCCTCTTTATTAGAATGACAGCGCGGTAAGCATAGACCTGGGAAGAGGAAAAGGCATAGGGACGCGGCGAGCCCGCATCCCTTTTCAGGTGTTAAATCAGTTTCATCAGGATGCTGAACGGATTGAGGTTGCTGAGGGTTTCCCAGACTTTATGCAAGTCGATAACGCCGGCCAGCCCGAGTAGCGCAAGGGTAATCAGCGCCGTGGAGGCGGTGATGACAATCATCAGGCGCACGAAATTGCGCTGCATTTTGTCCTGCTGCTCGACGCGACGCTCTTCTTTTTCAAACTCGACAATCGTCGCGACGGACTGCGGCTGCACGTAATAGCGCTCATCTTTCTGCGCCAAATCCCCGGTGATGATCAGCGATTTCAGCAGCAGTCTCACCTTGCGGCGAAACTCTTCATTGCGAATGTGCTTGTACCAGAGCTTGCCGTACAGCATCTCAATCACTTCATCGATCAGCACGCCCGCGTGGAGCCGCGAAGGGCGCTGCTGAATGTATTCGTTCACCAGCAGATTAAGCAGGGCGATACGGTCGCGACTTTTCAGCTCTTTATTGGCGAAAAACGTCGACACCAGTTTGCCCTTGCCCCGGCTGAACAAGGTTTTGAGATAGGCGAAACGGGTGCGATAGCTAAAGCTGAAGGCAAGAATGCCGGAGAAACTCACCGGTCCGTAGCTGCGGTGATGAATAATTTCTGCCTGCATCGCGTCGAGTTCCGCCACGCTGATGCGGCGCTCGTCGAGATAACGGCCCACGTCATAATCCCAGCGGGCAAGCGTTACGGCGCGATGCTTATAGCCTACCAACTGATAGCGATTACGGTCGACGTCGACCAGATGCACCGCGTAGTAATCATAAGGATTACCGCTGCGCGCGCCTTTTGCGACCAGCATTGGAAGCCGTTTTTTCCATCGTCCCTGTCGAAGGTCCGCCATTTTTGAATCAAACATACTGACTCCAGCCGCGCGAGGGCGGAGATATTAGGAAGGATAAGTCCGATCTTAGCTGTCTGGTCATTAATGCGACAATCCGAGTGTTGTTTAAAAATAATCTGACAACCTGCGTTCACGTCGAAATCCGCAACATGTTCAAAATGCGACATGGAGCACAAAAGACTGTCATGGTGTAAATGAGTTCATTCTTATGCTTGAGAATGTCAGGTTGTGTAAAACATTAGCCTGCATTTTCAGCAAACGGCAGTGTTGTAAATATGTTCTAATTTCTGATTGCATGTTAAACAAAGGCTGAGGCGATGATAATAAAACATTGCTGCAGCGCTGTGATTAACATAATAGTGCGAACTGGGTCTGAATTTAACCTTTATTTATGTGCGGTATTATAGCTTATTTTGATAAATACAAAAATAATTGATTAATGAATGATTATTTCCTGTTCGCTAATTGATTGAAAGTTAACCTTAAGCGCGTGCGGGAAATAACCGAGAACGGCGTGTTTTATCGCCATAAAATAAATTCATACCCTTCTTATTTATTGATGGAAATCACTCGAAATGCAGATCAATAATAATCACATCTATGATTTATAACGTCTTTTTATGGTTATCTTGATTGTGTAAAAATGGTTTCCGGCAAACTGTGAGTAATCGCACATACCCCGAGGGGTTATATTGCCTAGAATTCACCGCGAAATGGAAATTAAGGGTGAATAAGATGGAAAATATCATTTTACCGAAAACGCAGCAGCTGGTGGTTTTTCAGGAAGTCATCAGAAGTGGTTCTATCGGCTCGGCGGCGAAACAGCTTGGTTTAACCCAGCCTGCGGTCAGTAAAACGATCAATGACATCGAATCCTATTTTGGCATTGAGCTGATGGTCCGGAAAAATACCGGCGTGACGCTCACCAGTGCCGGACAGGTTTTACTCTCCTATTCCGAGTCCATCACCCGTGAAATGAAAAACATGGTGAGCGAGATTAACAGCCTGAGCTGTAGCCATGTGGTGGACGTTTCCTTCGGCTTCCCGTCGCTGATTGGCTTTACTTTTCTTTCCAGCATGATGAAGAAATTCAAAGAGGTGTTCCCGAAAGCGCAGGTGTCGATGTACGAAGCGCAGCTGGCATCATTCCTCCCGGCGCTGCGCGATGGGCGACTGGATTTCGCAATCGGTACGCTTAGCGATGAAATGCAGCTCCAGGATCTGCACGTTGAACCGCTGTTTGAGTCCGAATTCGTCCTGGTGGCCAGCAAATCCCGAACATGCACCGGCATGACCACCCTGGATGCGTTGCAAAACGAACAGTGGGTCCTGCCGCAAACCGATATGGGATTCTATAAAGAGTTGCTCACCACCTTCGAAAAACACCACATCAGCACCGAGAACATCGTTAAAACCGACTCCGTCGTCACCATCTACAACCTGGTTCTGAATGCCAATTTCCTGACCGTGATCCCGTGCGACATGACCGCCCCGTTTGGTTCAAACCAGTTTATTACGCTGCCCGTCGAAGACGTGCTGCCGGTGGCGCGTTACGCCGCCATCTGGTCAAAGAATTATCGAATTAAGAAATCTGCCTCAGTATTAGTCGAACTGGCAAAACAGTATTCACTGCATAATTGTCGTAAACGAAAAGAATTCGCCGAATTAGCCTGATTTAATTTTTATTATTACTGACTCTGGAGCGCTGGAAGACAGGCTCTGACCCCCTTTTACGTTTATTCCTGAGAAGAGGATAAAATGCATATTACATACGATCTGCCCGTCACCCTTGATGATATTCAAATGGCGCAAAAACGTCTGGCCGGGAAAATATATAAAACCGGCATGCCGCGTTCTAATTATTTAAGCGAATGCTGCAAAGGCGAAATATACCTCAAGTTCGAAAATATGCAGCGTACCGGGTCGTTTAAAATCCGCGGCGCATTTAATAAATTAAGTTCGTTGACCGAAGCGGAAAAACGCAAAGGTATCGTGGCGTGCTCCGCCGGGAACCACGCGCAGGGCGTGTCACTTTCCTGCGCCATGCTTGGCATCGACGGCAAAGTGGTGATGCCGCGCAGCGCGCCGAAATCGAAGGTCGCTGCTACCACGGATTATTCCGCCGAAGTGGTGCTGCACGGGGACAGCTTTAACGACACCATCGCCCGAGCCAGCGAAATCGTCGAAATGGAAGGGCGCATTTTCATCCCGCCGTATGACGACAAAATGGTTATCGCCGGGCAGGGCACCATCGGCCTGGAAATCCTCCAGGATCTGTACGACGTCGATAACGTGATTGTGCCAATCGGCGGCGGCGGCCTGATTGCAGGCATCGCCACCGCCATCAAATCCATTAACCCGACCATCCGCATCATTGGCGTGCAGTCCGAAAACGTCCACGGCATGGCGGCCTCGTTCCGCGCCGGGGAAATCACCAACCATCGCACCTGCGCCACACTGGCGGACGGCTGCGACGTCTCTCTCCCAGGCATTCTGACCTTTGAAATCGTGCGCGAACTGGTGGACGACATTGTGCTGGTTAGCGAAGACGACATTCGCCGCAGCATGGTGGCGCTCATTCAGCGCAATAAAGTGATTACCGAAGGCGCGGGCGCGCTGGCCTCGGCGGCGCTGCTCAGCGGCAAACTCGATGAACATATTCGCGGACGCAAAACTGTCAGCATCATTTCTGGCGGCAATATCGACTTGTCCCGCGTGTCGCAAATTACCGGTTTAGTTGACGCTTAATTTCTTTTGATAAGGAAACTTTTATGAGCAACGTAGAAACCCTTATTACCAGCGCCGATAAAGCATCGGCCTGGCGCAAATCTGACACCACCTGGACGCTGGGCCTGTTTGGCACCGCTATCGGGGCGGGGGTACTGTTTTTCCCGATCCGCGCCGGTTACGGCGGCCTGATCCCGATTTTACTGATGCTGGTGCTGGCGTATCCGATTGCTTTCTACTGCCACCGGGCGCTGGCGCGGCTGTGCCTTTCGGGAAGCAATCCGTCCGGCAACATCACCGAAACCGTCGAAGAACACTTCGGCAAAACCGGCGGCGTCGTCATTACCTTCCTGTATTTCTTTGCGATTTGCCCGCTGCTGTGGATTTACGGGGTCACGATAACCAACACCTTCATGACCTTCTGGGAAAACCAGCTGCAGATGGTGCCGCTTAACCGTGGCCTGGTGGCGCTGTGCCTGCTGCTGGTGATGGCGTTTGTCATCTGGTTCGGGAAAGACCTGATGGTCAAAGTGATGAGCTTCCTGGTCTTCCCGTTCATCGCCAGCCTGGTGCTGATTTCGCTGTCGCTGATCCCTTACTGGAACTCCGCGGTCATTGAACAGGTACACCTGAGCGATATCGCCTTTACCGGACACGACGGCATTCTGGTCACCGTGTGGCTGGGTATTTCCATCATGGTGTTTTCCTTCAACTTCTCGCCTATTGTCTCGTCGTTCGTGGTCTCCAAGCGCGAAGAGTACGAAGGGGAGTTTGGTCGCGATTACACCGAGAAGAAGTGCTCCAAAATCATCGGTCGCGCCAGCATGTTGATGGTTGCCGTGGTGATGTTCTTCGCCTTCAGCTGCCTGTTCACGCTCTCTCCGGCGAACATGGCGGAAGCCAAAGCGCAGAACATACCGGTGCTTTCCTACCTCGCGAACCACTTCTCATCAATGACCGGACAGAAAACAACGTTCGCCACTGTACTGGAATACGGCGCATCGATTATCGCCCTGGTCGCCATCTTCAAATCCTTCTTCGGCCACTATCTCGGCACGCTGGAAGGGCTGAACGGGCTGATCCTCAAGTTCGGTTACAAAGGCGATAAGACCAAAATCACCAGCCGCAAGCTGAACACCCTGAGCATGATTTTTATCATGGGCTCGACCTGGGTGGTGGCGTACGCCAACCCGAATATCCTCGATTTGATTGAAGCGATGGGCGCGCCGATTATCGCCTCGCTGCTGTGCCTGCTGCCGATGTTCGCGATTCGTAAAGTCCCGGCGCTGGCGAAATTCAAAGGGAAGGCGGACAACATTTTTGTTACTGCCATTGGTTTCCTGACCATTCTGAACATCGTTTATAAGCTGTTCTGAAAAGGATGATGGAGTCGTAAATGATTGAATTTCCGGTAGTGCTGGTCATTAACTGTGGGTCTTCATCGATTAAGTTTTCGGTGCTGGACGTACAAAGCCAGGATGTTTTGCTGACCGGCCTCGCGGACGGCATCAACAACGAAGGCGCAGCCCTCACGGTGAACGGAGGTGAGCCAGCGACGCTGGCTTACCCAACCTACGAATGTGCGTTGCAGGCGATTGCCAGCGAACTGGAAAACCGCGCCCTGATCGACAGTGTGGCCATCATTGGCCACCGTATCGCCCACGGCGGCAGTATTTTCAGTGAATCGGTACGGATAACCGACGAGGTCATCGCCCAAATCCGTGAAGTCTCGCCCCTGGCACCGTTGCACAACTACGCCAACCTCAGCGGTGTGGAAGCGGCCCAGCGCTTGTTCCCCGGCGTGCAACAGGTGGCGGTGTTTGACACTAGTTTCCACCAGACGCTGGAGCCGCACGCGTATCTGTACGGCCTGCCGTGGCACTATTTTGAAGCGCTGGGCGTGCGTCGCTACGGCTTCCACGGCACCTCGCATCGCTACGTCAGCCAGCAGGCGCACACCCTGCTGGGACTGAATGAAGAGGATTCCGGGCTGGTGATTGCACACCTCGGCAACGGCGCGTCGATTTGCGCGGTCCGCAACGGGCGCAGCGTGGATACCTCAATGGGCATGACGCCGCTGGAAGGGCTGATGATGGGTACCCGCTGCGGCGACGTTGATTTCGGCGCAATGGCGTGGATTGCCGAACAGACCGGGCAAAGCTTCAGCGACCTGGAGCGGGTGGTGAATAAGGAGTCCGGGCTGCTCGGCATCTCCGGGCTTTCCTCGGATATGCGCACGCTCGAAAAGGCCTGGCATGACGGGCACACCCACGCCCGGCTCGCCATTCAGACCTTTGTGCACCGCATCGCGCGCCATATTGCCGGGCACGCTGCGTCACTGCATCGTCTCGACGGCATTATTTTTACCGGCGGTATCGGCGAGAACTCCGCATTAATTCGCCAACTGGTGATGGCGCATTTGCAGGTATTTTCCCTGACGCTGGACGACGATAAAAATGCCCTACGAACAAGCGAAGAGCGGATTATTTCCGGCGCGCATTCGGCGGTCGCCTGCGCCGTTATTCCGACCAATGAAGAAAAAATGATTGCACTCGATGCCATTCAGTTAGGGGAAATGAATTTTTCTGCTGAATACGCACTTTCCTGAAATAGAAAGTTGAATAACAGAGAGCTCAGAAATGAAGGTTAATATCGATATCAACGATATGCAGTATACCGATGCCTGGCAGGGATTTAACGGCGCGGAGTGGAAGCACAGTATTAACGTTCGTGATTTTATTCAGCAAAACTACACCCCTTACGAAGGCGATGAATCTTTTCTCGCTGACGCCACGCCAGCCACCACGGCGCTGTGGGAAAAGGTGATGGCGGGTATTCGCCAGGAAAACGCCACCCATGCGCCGGTGGATTTTGATACCAACATCGCAACCACCATTACCGCCCATGACGCGGGTTACATCGACCAGCCGCTGGAAAAAATTGTCGGCTTGCAGACGGACAAACCGCTCAAGCGCGCGCTGCATCCGTTTGGCGGCATCAACATGATCAAAAGCTCGTTCGACGCTTACGGTCGTGAAATGGATGCGCAGTTTGAATACCAGTTCACGTCGCTGCGTAAAACCCATAACCAGGGCGTGTTTGACGTCTATTCCCCGGAAATGATGCGCTGCCGTAAATCGGGCGTGCTGACCGGTTTGCCGGACGGTTACGGGCGCGGGCGAATTATTGGCGACTATCGCCGCGTGGCGCTGTACGGCATTACGTATCTGGTGCGCGAACGTGAGTTGCAGTTTGCAGACTTGCAGGGCGCGATGGAGCGCGGGGAAGATCTTGAAGCCACCATTCGCCTGCGCGAGGAGCTGTCGGAACACCGCCGCGCGCTGTTGCAGATTCAGGAGATGGCCGCCAAATATGGCTCTGACATTTCCCGCCCGGCACAGACCGCGCAAGAGGCCGTACAGTGGGTCTATTTTGCCTATCTGGCGGCGGTGAAATCGCAAAACGGCGGCGCGATGTCGCTGGGCCGCACCACCGCGTTCCTCGATATCTACATTGAACGTGACATGCAGGCCGGGCGCCTGAACGAGAAAGACGCCCAGGAGCTGGTCGATCACTTCATCATGAAGATTCGGATGGTGCGTTTCCTGCGTACGCCGGAGTTCGACACGCTGTTCTCTGGCGACCCTATCTGGGCCACCGAAGTGATTGGCGGCATGGGCCTCGATGGCCGCACGCTGGTGACCAAAAGTGCCTTCCGTTACCTGCACACCCTACATACCATGGGGCCTGCGCCGGAGCCGAACCTGACCATTCTGTGGTCGGAAGCGCTGCCGATTGCCTTCAAGAAATACGCCGCGCAGATGTCGATCCTCACCTCGTCATTACAGTATGAAAACGACGACCTGATGCGCAGCGATTTTGACAGTGATGACTACGCCATCGCCTGCTGCGTCAGCCCGATGGTGATCGGCAAGCAGATGCAGTTCTTCGGTGCGCGCGCCAATCTGGCGAAAACGCTGCTGTACGCGATAAACGGTGGCGTGGACGAGAAGCTCAAAATCCAGGTCGGGCCGAAAACAGCCCCTCTGATGGACGACGTGTTGGATTACGACACCGTCATGAGCAGCCTCGACCACTTTATGGACTGGCTGGCGACGCAGTACATCAGCGCCCTGAATCTCATTCACTATATGCATGATAAATATAGCTATGAGGCCTCGCTGATGGCGCTGCACGACCGCGATGTTTATCGCACCATGGCCTGCGGGATCGCCGGCTTGTCGGTGGCGGCGGATTCGCTGTCGGCGATTAAGTATGCGAGAGTCAGCCCGGTTCGCGACCACAACGGCCTGGCGGTGGACTTCGTGATTGAGGGGAAATACCCGCAGTACGGCAACAACGACGACCGCGTGGACGATATCGCCTGCGATTTGGTAGAACGCTTTATGAAGAAGATTAGCGCGCTGCCGACCTACCGCAATGCGGTGCCGACCCAGTCGGTGCTGACCATCACCTCGAACGTGGTGTACGGGCAGAAAACCGGTAACACGCCGGACGGACGCCGGGGCGGCACGCCGTTTGCGCCGGGTGCGAACCCTATGCATGGCCGCGACCGGAAAGGCGCGGTGGCCTCGTTGACCTCGGTGGCGAAACTGCCGTTCACCTATGCCAAAGACGGCATTTCCTACACCTTCTCGATAGTCCCTACGGCGCTCGGTAAGGAAGAGGGCAGTCGCAAAACCAACCTCGTCGGGCTGCTCGACGGCTATTTCCATCACGAGGAGCGCATCGAAGGCGGGCAGCATCTGAATGTCAACGTAATGAACCGCGACATGCTGATGGACGCCATCGAACACCCGGACAATTACCCGAACCTGACGATCCGCGTCTCCGGTTATGCGGTGCGATTCAACGCCCTGACCCGAGAACAGCAGCAGGATGTCATCTCCCGGACCTTCACCCAGGCGATTTAAAACCGCCATCATGCGCATCGGGGCGACGCCTTTTGGCCGTCGCCCCTTTTTTACCCCTTCATCACGCCGCGTGAATTCCCCGTCTGATGTCTGGCGTGCTGGCGAATAATTGTTCAGACTTAAACTAAAGACATGGTCGACGCAGGGATTCTGCTTTAAACTGCGCGCTGCAATTTTTGACATGTTTAACGATTTATTAGGTGGTAATGGCGATGCGCGGGACAATCACAACCTGGTTTGAAGACAAAGGTTTCGGTTTTATCAAAGATGAAAACGGCGAGAACCGCTATTTTCATGTGATTAAGGTCTCGAACCCTGAGCTGATCAGAAAAGACGCCACGGTGACATTCGAGCCAACCACCAACAACAAAGGCCCATCGGCGTTCTCTGTGAAGGTCGATCCTGAGAGCAAATACATCTACATCGCGGGCGAGCGCATCAAACTCACGGCGATTAAATCGTTCCTGTCCTTCAACGAAGAAGTGCCAGCCGAAGTCGGGATTGATAAAGAGAACACGGTGCTGTCGGTTGGCGCACTGATGCACAACATCCGCCCAAAAGCGGCACCGCAGCCGGGTGAAATGCGCACCGTGAAAAAGCTGGTTATCACCACTTTCCAGGGAACGACGCACATCTTCTCTGAAGATGAGATTGATATCGACGCCACCATGAAGATGTTGCAGTCGAAGTGAACTGCATCTTGCGAAGGGATATCCACATAGCAAAGATAGCGAGTCTTCTTATTTCCAGAATGGCTCATGGTTCAATGTCAACAGGCGTACCGGTTGGCACCTGGCTCCAGATTTCGCGCATTTCGGTATTCGTCACAGCAATACAACCCGCGGTCCAGTCGATACGCTGAAGGAGTGGGCTAAGCCATTCCCAACCATTGGGCAGACCGTGGATCATGATATTGTCGCCGGGCGGGTATCCAGCCTCTTTTGCGGTTTTAATATCTTTCTTATTCGGGTAAGAAATATGCAGGCTGAGGCTGAACCGCGAGTGAGAATTGCGACTGTCGATGAAATAATGACCCTCCGGCGTTTTCTTGTCGCCTTCACGCTGTTTAGGACCCGCATTCGCCTGCTTACCGAGTGATACGTGATAGCTCGTAAGCTGAACACCCTTACGCATCAGCGTTAGCGTACGTTCTGACTTATTGATGACAATTAAATCAGCCCGTTGCGTAGTGGGCAGCAGCGTGGGTGGTGACGCATGTCCCCATTTGATCATTATGCGCGTGTATCCCATCAGGCATAACGCGATGAAAAGAAGCGCGCAACTGACACGCAGTAAACGGGGGTAACGACGGGGTAGATTCAAGTGTTTCTGTCCTCAAGTTTTTCCGGACAATTAACAACCTTAAATCGAATTCTTGTTAACCAAAAAAAGCTATAGATTTAATGAATTATTAAGTAAAAACAATTGGTTAATTTCAATTGATTCAGATGGGTTTTCTGTGGCTGTCGGTGAAACGCCCCAGTTCAAATATCTGCCTGAAACATACTGAATATCGGGTATTATTGCCCTTCTTTTCTGCTGAGGAGCCGTTACGGCGAAGGATATGAACCTCAATCGATTCTGTTATTTGCTTCTGGCCTTAGCGGCTATTGGCAGCATATTTTTACCGCATCCTGTAATGATGTGGTTTCTGCTGGCCAACGTGCTGACGCTGGTGGTTTACGGTGGGGATAAAATGGCCGCCCGCAATGCGTGGCGTAGAGTGCCGGAGTCCACCTTGCTGACGTTCGGCTTTGTCGGCGGGTGGCCGGGCGCTATTCTCGGCCAGCAACTCTTTCGGCATAAAACCCAAAAGCAGCCGTTTAAAACCTGGTTCGTTATCAGTGTGATTTTGAATGTTGCCGTGCTAGTGGCTTTGTATTGGTTCTATCCGTACTGAATGGGCTGCCATGCCTCAGTTCAAAATTGAGTTCAGACTGCTGACAACGTTCCAAAACGCCCGGCGGCGCTATGCTTGCCAGGCCTACGGTTCAGCGCAGGTTTTTGATGTTGTAGGCCCGATAAGCGTCAGCGCCATCGGGCAAAAAAGAGCTTACGGTTTTCTTTAATTGTCATTCGTAAGCTGAAGACAAAGCTGCTCTAAGACGAAGCGTGCAAGCCGAAATTATGATTTGGGTATTGTTTCCGCATAGGCTTTAGCGGCGGTAATCGCTTTATCATCAAAGATGTTTTGCTCATAGCCATCTGAAACACTGACGACGCGATAGATTTTCCATTTGCCGTCTTCGAGGCGCAGATAATCACGCAGTTGGCTTTTTTTACCCTCTTCGATCCCCAGCCACACATTCAGTACTTTACCGCCTGCGTAATCTTCCGCACCTCCGACTTCCAGATCCGATATCCATTCTGCGGCATAGTCCTGGCTATACGTAAAATAGTCCGCGCTAATAATCTCTTGCTCGTGGATGCTATGAATGTCTTTAAGCCTCGCCAGAGTATCTCTGGCTATGTATTGCCGCATTTGAGGTGAACACAAATCGTCAGCGCCGTTATCCGAAACATATGCATTGAGATAGAAGGAATAAAACGCTTTGACCGTGGCTTCCGGTGTCGGGATGTGGGACGCACAGCCGCTCAGAGCGAGCGTTAACAGCAAGATGATACGCATCGAATATTTCTTTCTCGTTCTAGACAGCGATATGCCAATTGAAGATATCTTCATGGGGCACCCATATATTATGGTTGGCGATTGTCAGACAGGCTTATTCAACAAGACATGAGATAATGTACTTTAAGGGGAGCATTCTTTATGGGCTCCCCGTTTTTTTGAAAAGCATAAAAATACAGACGATTAAAATGCAGTTCAAAATAACAGCCGTAATCAAGACTATAAGTGTGTACCAATCAAGCCAGTCTTGCTCCAGCACAAAACCGAACTTCTCAACGTAGTAACCGTATAACTCTAAATCGGGAAGCAAAAAACAGAGTATTCCATAAATGATGGTCAATGATGTCAGTTCTGTTAACCAAAGGGCTATAAGTTTTGTAGCAGTCATTAATACACCTGTATAGTGCCAAATGCTTTAAGCTGTGATGATATCAAAATGGGGGGCGATTTTATTAATGCCCTCCAGAGGAACATATAATCTGTGAGGGAAACTAGTGTAATACTGCCATCGCTGTTCCCGGACTATTAACACCCCAAAATCGAATTAAAGCTAACCAAATAATGCTATAGATTTAGTGAATTATTAAGTAAAAACAAGTGGTTAAAATCTATTGATTAGGAGGGGCTTGCCAGGTCTATAAGTGCCACTTCATCGAAATAAATATCCGCCAGAAACTCGCAAAATATCGGCATGCAGACTTCAGCGCGGGGAACGTTCACGATACCCGCGCTGGATAATATGGGTATGACACTAACGCTTACTCAGCCGACATTTCCGTAGTGATTTTCTTATAAGGTGAGCGCATAGGTCTGGCGATAGGTTTACGCGTTTGTACATCAAAATAGCGGCTCGGCCAGATAGTTGCAGCGTGTACGCCAATCGCATCACTGATAAGCATTTCCCCTTTTGCCCATGGGCGCGTCAGCGCATTGGCAAGCGTGGACGAACTCAAGCCCGCAGCGCGTGATACCGCTGCCAGTGAGGTGCCTTTTTTACGTAACGCCGCAATGATATCGGCAGGATGCCAGTCTTGATGGAAGGGTAGGAAAGTGGGGCTGTGTGAAAGAGTCATATACATCTCCTTGTAGTGATAACGACTACCACCAGAGGTGCAAATCTCTTGGTGGTAGCCCAGACAGGGTTTGCACTACCGGCCTACAAGGACACCGGCCAGCCCTGAGGCTGCCCTGCCTGAGCCACCATTGAAGTTGTGAGTACAGTTTTTGAACTGTCCAAACAGCGGGTGTGCAGAGGCTTTGACACTTAATGAAGAACATTAAGTGAATCCTGTAGTTTCTGGCGGGGTGCAAATCCCGGCTGTAGATTTTGCTACAGCGGGCGAGACTATATCGCAAATCGAAGACGTTAACCAACCCGCTAACGGACAGAATGCGACTTGTTTTCCAGAGAATTTTTTCGTGTTGCAGGGGTTACAACGGCTCTGCGGTGATGGTTCCAGTGGGTGTGTGGAGCACCCACAAAAAAGCCCGCATAACTTTCGCTATGCGGGCTTTCGACTTCATCAAGTGGCTCTGGTAACCATTGATGGAGAATTTTGGTGGAGCTGGGGGGATTTGAACCCCCGCCCGAAATTCTTTAACGCTATGAAATATAAAGAAAAATAATCATTCAGTTTAAGCGCGTATCTTTGACGTGTACTCTGCATTTTTTAAACATCGTTATCGAAAAATTTCTAACTGTGAATTAAATAAAAAGGTCGATTACAAGGCGAACTAAGAATTTATTTAGGATAACAAGAGTATCAAACTAAGAATTTTTTCTGCTTTCATAACATATTGAATTTATTGTTAAATTTTATTGTGATTTATCATAACTAATTGAATTTAAATAAATAGCACTTTTTGATCCTCTGGTGCATATGGTTTTTTGTTGATAACTTCAATGTTATGAACAGACTTATGCACAATTACGTTTTTGACTATGCTGGCTATCAGGCTTATTTGTAAATTATTTTAAAGTCAATGGGTAAAGCATTGCATTAGACATTGACAACCATATTTGTGGGTGGCCGGCTTAGCAGTCTTCATGTAATCTTACGGGACTAAAAGAAAAAACTATTGCTACATATTTTTGCTAACCATCTGTTAGATAAGGTGTTAAATGCCGCAACCAGCTACTAAAGCGCATCTGATCAGCAAAGAGCTCACTGCATATCTCATTAAAGGTGTCCGTCTCGATGACGTATCCTTCAGAAGGTATCTTCGTGATGTTGATGCTCTCAAGGACTCAGTGGTTGAAGACTACCTCAAAGCTCTCGTGTTTGGGGCATACGGACGTGAAGCTGATGCAATTACGCACTTTGAACGTTCATTACAGGTACGCCACAATGAAGTTGTTGCTAGAAACTTCCTTGTTTATTTATCTGATTTTGGAAGTTTAGGAAAAAGCTTTCTCGCAAGTGTAGATCTTGCTGAGAAATATGTTTCGCCATTTATCTATTTAAACGCCTACGAGAATTCTATTTTTGTTGGAAAAATGAACTTGGCCGAAAAATATTTTCACTCTTACTCTAAACTGTTCGATAGTGAGGAGCTTGAGACTATGGAAAATAAATTTGATGATGTTTTATTTGAAGTGAATTCCTTTAAAGAGAGCGCAGGGATATCTACACTCGAATATGAACTTCTTTTCGAAAATATTACTAGCGTAATGGATTCTCATAAAATACATCCAGCTGCAATAAAATTTTATGATATTTCAGAAGAGAAAGTTAATGCTTTGGTATTAGTTGCTAAAACTTCTGATATTGAACTGCTTGCTGATATGAATGTTGAACTCGCATTCTCGCTGGCTGAACATGATTGCTTAATGCAAAAAAACTTTTCTTTATGGTTTGAAGCTGAAGAGGAACAAACTGCTGCAAGTTCTGCTTCAGATTTAGTACGTGTTACAAGGAGTATGCTTAATGCCGGTTAATAGTCATGATTTCCTTGGCTTCGCTAAAGATTGCCATGCTAGAGCAGACGAAATTGGTTACCGTAATGCCATCGGTAGAGCATACTACAGTTCTTACCATCATGTTTTGCCTACTATGACAAATGGACCTAAGGACAGTCATCAGGGGCTTATAGACTATTTACAGGGCGATGCCTGTCGAGGTCACGAAACCTATGACTCGAAATATATGAGGGGCATCAGTTTCATTCTTACGCAGCTAAAGGCTCAAAGAATTATTGCTGATTATCGATTGGATCAGCTCGTCTCTGCAAGGCAGTCAGGATTAGCCATTGGTATGGCTGAACGGTTGATCGATAAATGCTCAGAGATGACCAAATCAATAGCTTCATAATATAAAGCCACTAAGTGGCTTTATATTTGTTCAATCTGCCTGTTCACATTTCCATCATATTCTTTTAAATAAGTTCCATAATGTCTAAATAGCATTTCCGGACCTTTATGCCCCATTTGACCCGCCAGCCAGAAAAGGTTAACACCTTGGCTAATTTGACGCGTTGCAAATGTGTGGCGTGTTTGGTAAGGATTACGATATCTGATGCCAGCTTTCCTAAGTGTAGGGACCCAAGCCTTCTTTCTGATAGCATCAGCATTAGCCCAGGCTTTTTCGGTTTTTGGATCCTCAAAAATAGTAGCATTTTTCATGAATGTGAATGACTTCTGCTGGGTGAGAGCAAGCATTGCTTCGTCTGTTAGATCTACCTTACGTGTACCTGCTTTGGTTTTAGTCCCCTTGATTACCCCTGAAACACTAGCATTCTGAACATGTGCAGTCTTACGAATAAAATCGATATCTTCCCAGCGCAACGCGCAGAGCTCTGAACTGCGCAAACCCGTATGGATCGCAAATCTGAATAGGTTCTCCCATTGCTTATTTACTGCTGAATCTAAAAGAACATTCACTTCTGCCGGCGTGAGTGGATCGACAATGTAATTACCCTCTGATTCTGTTTTATTGCTCAGATAGCGTGAGGCGGTAACAAGGGAAACAGGATTTATTTGTAAGACACCATCGGTTATTGCTTCATCGAGCGAAGAACGTAAAAACGACAACCTATTACGGATCGTTTTTAGAGTCGTTGTTTGACTCTGAATCCAAGTCTTTAGGGCCGCAGGCGTTAATTCACTGGCCGGAAAAATATTTAGTGATACAAGTGCGCTCCGGCATTTCTTATATCCATCAATTGTGGAGGGTGACAGGCCTCTTGTTTCACAAATTTTCAGGTATTCATCGAGATACATTTTTACCGTTTTCCCTGTCGCTGCGTTACCGAAAATTTTCAGTCGCGCAGAACGTGGAAAGTATTCCGTATAGACAAAGGTGCCTCGTTCTATTTTGTTATGAATCTCGCCGAGCGTTCGAGCGGCATATTTAAGGTTTTTATTGTTCACTTCGAGATTAGAAAGCGGCTCTCGGCATTTAACACCTCTGTAAGTGAACGTTATATTTATGGTTTCACCGCTGCTATGTTTCCTAATGGTTATGCCGCGTGGGAGTTTAGGCGATTCTGTCGTGCCCATTTTGCAACCTCACTAAGATCAATCCATCTTTCCCTAACGCCTTCGACCTTTAGCACTTGAACTCCTTCCCGCCACACTCCACGCTGCACGCGCTTGTTGATAGCTTCAGAAGTTTCGCCTGTCTCTTTGCAATAAGTTGAGATGGGAACACAATCGAGGCTCAGCATATATTTCTCCATTGCCCGGCTGCACCCGGGCCATTAGGTTTATTCTTCGTTGCTGGCCGGCAGCAACCGCTGCCAGATAGCTGATACATATTTTACCTGGTGACGAGCATCGGCCAGGGCGTTATGCGCGATTCCATCAAATGGCATATCCCGCTTGGGATCGAAGCCCATCTGGCGACCGAGTAAAACAATCGTGCGTACGTCGCTATCGTTCCAGAATTGCCATGGGCAGATGTGGCCAGTACGTTCGTAAGCTGACCGAAGAATCACGTTGTCAAAGTTGACTCCGTTGCCCCAGACTTTCAAGTACCACGGATTATCAGAGTTACGGGTAATGAATGCGCTCAATTCAGAAAGCGCGTCGGCGATATGCAACGTATCGTCAGTACAAATCGCCGCACGTGCTTCTGCAGATTGCTTCAGCCACCACAGAATGGTACCGCCGTCGGGAATTGCACCAATAGCCATATCGCTTGAAAGATTCACAGCAGTATAGAACTCAGCGCCCAGTTCACCGGTCTGCGGGTCAAAGAATACCGCGCCGATGGCGACGATTGGGGCTGATGGTTTGTTGCCCATTGTTTCGAGGTCGATCATTAGATGGTTCATTTTTAGCTCTCAAACTTCCAAGTGTGGTTAACAATTTCAGTGGCATCGCCACGACATGGGTTATCCAGTTTCATTCCGTTACATTGACCGTATTCAACATCCACCCAATCAGAAATATCTTTGTCCGTAGCGTGATCAGGAACGTCAATTTCCAATGTGATGATAATGGTTTTCATCGCTTCTCCGGCTTTAGCGCTTCACGGGTGATGTGAAGCTCTTTATCGATTACTGTGCTTATAGTGCTGCTCCCTGGCGAAGTGTTTCGTTCTCTGCCATTAGGCTTACACGCTGATCCATGGCTTCACTCAGAGCAACGAACGTCACATCGAGTCGGGTAGCAACCTCATGCATTAACTGCGCTGACGCTGGTGGAAGGTCAGATGCTGCTGCCCGTGCGGCAGCGACCAATTCCCTTACTTTCAGATGTTGCTGCATTTTCTCAGCTCCATTAGTTCGTTAAAGCGAGTCATAAAAAGACCATAGGCCTGTCCGGGTCGAAGAGGAACTATCTGGATAATGTCGCTGGTGGGGATCCCCTTGAGGCAAGGCCACTCTGTGCCGTCGTCGATCTCCAGATCACGACGCTCGGTCGCCAGCATTGTGAGGTCTGCATATTTCACAAGAGGTGACATTTCCGCTGGTAATTCGAATATTTCACGAATGAGGCCGTCAACTCGTGCTTCGATACGGCGGTAATCTGGCAGGAGCGCTTTAAGCGGCGCTGGAACATCCTGACAATATGCCTCTGCTGCGTCATGCATGAGCGCTTCAAACGCAAACTCTGGTTGTACGATTTGACTTGCCAGCACCGAATGCTGTGCCACGCTGTAGAACTCCGGAAGATGACCAGCAAAACGACAAATGTTGGACAGGGCATTTGCGATATCTTCAATATCAACGTCGTCGGCCGTTGGGTTAATGAAATTAAACTTCTTTCCCGATAGTGTCTGGATAAAACTCATCGATATTTCTCCATGCTTGCGCTCTGCACAGCGCAGTTTTTGGTTGCACGAATCCCTCACCGGATGGTGATAAAAGTTTTGGGTTTCGTTTTAGTAAGCACCCAAAAAGGCGCTTAGTGAAACGGGCGGCTGACACCACCTTATTTCCCCACACAATTGAAAGCGCACTCGAGCATTTGAATTTAACGACAGAGCCTCAAAATTGAGAGGTTGAGTGCGCTTACAGTTGTGTAAAAAGGACGGTACCGGTAAGGACCTCAAGGAAGAGAAATCCGGTACCGCCAAGACTACACACAGCAATTTAAGTCTGATTTTGTGGACCTTACAGCCCACGCGGCTGGAATGGTTTCGCAAACACAAAGCTTCACCAGCTGGGCAGGATCACCCCGAAAGAGCTGCCCCTATATTCTTTCAGGCTCCCGGACTTACCCGGTGGTATCGTTGTGGCGGTGGTGCCTCCACCTGCCAGCCCGGCCAGAGCTGACGACGTTACACTACGAAGAAAGTCTTCATTTCAATGGTTGAATGAACTGGCCTCGTCACGTGCGCATAGCCGCAATTACCACAACTGGAAGCGCACTCCACCAGCTAACAAACCAATCCCCACCAGTAAAAGGAGGGGGAGTGCACTTTCATGTTGTGTGACCGAAGGCTGACGACTGCCTCATTGGCGTCCGTCCTCTTCGCTATCGAGATATAAATCTAACTTAACTTAGTTTTTAGATCAAGAGAAAACACCAAACTTAACTTAGTCCGGTGTTAGATGAGAGGATGTTAGGGGTTAGAGCTCGTACTGAACACCTTTAACGACACCTATGATGATGCAATTGCCATTAATGGCAATGTTCGGGTAGCGCGGATTTAAGGGGACTAAAAATTTCTGAGAACCATCAATGACAAGTTTTTTCACCGTGGCCTCGTTGGTGCCATCAACACGTGCCACAACAATTTTCCCGTGAAGAGGTTCAGCATCGGGATCAACAATCACCGTAGCGCCTTCGGGAATGGTTGGCAGGCCGTTAGGGTTTGTCATTGAATCTCCCTTGACCTCAAGCGCAAACGAATCGTTGCTGATTCGCAAAGAGGTCTCAATCCACCGGTCAGCTTCAGTGATGGTGCAGCATGGTCGGCTTTCGGTATAGCTTCCTGCTTGTACCCAAGAGATAACAGGAACACGCCTCATTTGAGTAATCAGTGACCCTTCAAAGTCAGTGCCGTAGAGAATGTAATCAACAGAGGTATTGAAGTACTTTGCAAGTTTTGAAAGCGACTCTCCGCTGGGGACGTTGACATCTTTCTCCCAGTAACCAACCGCTACATCACTCACTCCACAGAATTTCCCAAGCTCTTTTTGAGATGTCTTAGTGATTTTTCGTAATGATTTTATCCGTTGTCCGACAGTTTCCATCACGTCCTCAAAGGCTAATGAATGCTAAGTAATCTTAGTTTTTATTGACCTAAGTTAGATTGGTATTTAATATCTAATCAAACTTAGCAAAAGGCATTGGGATGACTACTGACGAAATTGAAAAGTACTTCGGGAGCGCTGAGAAGGTTGCTGATTTTTTCGGCATAACAAGTGAGGCGGTTTACCAATGGAGAAACAGGACTGGCCGCTTGATTCCAAAAGGTCGTGCGGCTGAAGCAGCATACAGAACGAACGGAAAGCTGATTTTTAGCCCTGAGCGTTATGAAAAGAATAGCTGACTCAAGTTTCATTGAACACCACAACAAAAAGGAGAAAGCCGTGGGTAACGAACCCGAATGGAAGGTAGTAAAGCAGCCGGCCTGGCTGGTGGCCGCAATCAAAAAGACGATTGCTGAATTGCCAGGTGGATATGCGGAAGCCGCAGAGTGGCTTGATGTCACCGAAAACGCCCTGTTCAACCGTCTGCGTACTGAAGGCGATCAAATCTTCCCACTTGGGTGGGCCATGGTTTTACAGCGCGCTGGTGGTTCAAACCACATCGCTAATGCCATTGCGAAGCACACCGGCGGGGTGTTTGTTCCGTTGGGTGACGTCGAGGACATTGAAAACGCTGATATCAACCAGCGCCTGATGGAATCCATCGAGTGGATCGGTAAGCACTCAGCTTATCTGCGAAACGCAACTGCTGATGGTGTTATCGATGCGGCAGAACGGGAGCAGATAGAAGAGAACAGTTACCAAGTTATCACCAAATTTCAGGAGCATTTATCCCTGTTATTTCGTGTTTTCTGTAAGCCAGAAATGAGTGACGCCCGCGAGTGTGCAGCCCCGGGCGTCTTGGCAGATAAATCTATGTGTATGGAGAAATCCGCATGAGCAGTCTAACCGTAAGTAACTATCAACCGCAACTTCGGGCATTACCGGTTTGCGGTGGCAGCGCCGTAATCACTTATCGATATGCAGTCATGATATGCGGGCAATGGGTTGAGATAAACCACAGCTTTTGTGAATGGGCTGTGGGCGTGCGCCTTGCTCAGGGAGGGCGAACGAATGCTACGAAGCACTGAGAACAAATACCCAGAGATAAACAGCGTCTGGAAGGACTCCCATGGACATATGGTCAGAATCATGGAGAACGACACTGATGCACAGAAAGTGATTTATCAGCGCGTTGGCTATGAATGGGACTGTCAGGCACCGGTGATTTTGTTCAATGCACGGTTCGTGAGGGTTATGCAGTGAGTACCAAATTATCCTCATACGTCTGGGACGGATGTGCAGCGTCCGGGATGAAACTCACCAGCGTAGCCATCATGGCGCGTTTGGCTGATTTTAGCAGTGACGAAGGTGTCTGCTGGCCGTCTATCGAGACTATTGCGCGTCAGTTGGGCGCAGGCCTTAGCACAATTCGCACGGCAATCAGTAACCTTGAAAAAGAAGGCTGGTTGACCCGTACGCAGCGCCGTAAAGGGAACCGTAACGCCTCAAACGTATACCGCCTGAACGTGACAAAACTCCAGGGTGCGGCCTTTTCTCACCTGTCAGATTCTGACACGTCAAAATCTGATACATCAAAATCTGATACATCAAAATCTGACCCCTCAAAATCCGACGCGTCGAAATCTGGCAAAGCAGGGGGGGTTGACCCGGCAGAATCTGGCGGGGATCCGTCAGTAAATTCAAAACAAGATCCATCAGTAAAATCAAAACCCCTTTGTCCGGTTGCGGCGCAACCCGACCCCGAAGTTTTAATCACTGACAACGCGATTGAAGTTTTAACCCACCTGAACCGGGTAAGCGGCTCACGCTTCCAGAAATCAAAAACATCCCTGGAAAACATCCGGGGTCGCCTGCGAGACGGTTACAGCGTCTGCGACCTGAAACTGGTTATCGACCTGAAACACAGGGACTGGAACGGTAACGATGATATGTATCGGTACATGCGACCAGAGACACTTTTCGGTCCGAAAAAATTTGAAGGGTATTTACAGGATGCTTTGCGCTGGGAGCAGAAAGGTAGACCGCTGCGTGATACCTGGGGCGGCGAGAAAAAGCATGACCCGATGAAGTTCGGCCCGGTTGATACAGCTATTCCAAAGGGATTTAGAGGCTCATCACTATGACACCAGAGCAACGCTACCAACAGCAACGTCAGGACCGTATTAATTCTCTCGAGGCCCAAGTAAACGACCTGATCGCTCGGGGGTTTAAACGCAGAGCTGCAACACTATGCCTCGAGCTGATTGATGCGGCAGACACCGCGGCTCAACGTAAGCAGTTTGCGCAGCTGCGCGGCATGCTTATCCGGTCAAGCGCGGTAGGGCCGGGTAATCAGCAGACCTGGTATCTCGCAGGAAATTACATGGGTGGTCAGTGAATAAAATGATTGGACCAAAAACTAGCAGGATTGAAGCAATAGCGGGTGCAGCCGCTTAATCGTGGAGAAAAGTATGAGTCAGTTAGCAAACATAACGTTAACCATGTGCAGCAGTGATATCGCTGAGCTGGTTGAGTCACGCCATGACCATGTTAAACGGTCAATCGAACGTTTGTCTGAACGCGGCATTATAGAACTCCCCCCAATGGGGGAAGTTAAAAATCACCTTAATCAGTCTGTATCGGTTTATCTGATAGGAAAGCGCGATAGTTATGTCGTAGTGGCCCAACTGTCACCCGAGTTCACAGCACGTCTTGTTGACCGCTGGCAAGAACTTGAGACTGCCCATGCTTCAGCTGTTCCCCAGTCTTTTTCTGACGCACTTAGATTGGCAGCCGATCTGGAAGAGCAGAAAGAGCAGCTTGCTATTGAACTCGCAGCTGCGGCACCAAAGGTTGAATTTGTTGACCGTTACTGTACTGCGAACGGCTCAATGTCATTCCGCCAGGTGGCTAAGCTGCTGAATGCCAGAGAGACCGCCTTCAGGTTATTCCTGATTGAGAACGGCATTATGTATCGGCTCGGTGGTGCACTGACTCCAATGGCGCAACACATTGATGTTGGACGCTTTGAAGTTAAGACCGGTACATCAGCGGCTTCCAATCACGCTTTCAGCCAGGCGCGGTTTACTGCAAAAGGTGTTCGCTGGATCGGTGGTTTATGGACGGAACATGTTTCTCGGGGAAGTGCGGCATGAGGGCGCTGTTAACTCCTGAGGTCGTGCCACGCCTCGGAATTGTATTGCTCAAGCCAGGCCGCGAATTGTTGAGCCTATTTTCTGGTGGTCGTGTGCTGGTGGAGACTCAACCAAAGAATATGGCTCGACTGGAGACCGGGCGCGTTCCTGACGCCCGGCAGCCCCTGGCAGAAGATATATCCCTAGAACCATTCTTCACTGATGAACGAGTGATCCGTGCCGCAGGTGGTCTTCCGGGGCTGGAATACTGGCTTGAACGCAATATCCGCGAATGCCAGTACCCACATTCGGACTATCACCATGATGAGCGGGTGACGATGCGTCACCCGCCGGGGGCGATGATGCTGTGCTGGCACTGTGAAAATAAGCTGCGCGAGCAAACCACCGAACTGCTGGAGGGCATTGCTCGCCGCAATGTAACCAACTGGATTATCGACGTTGCGCTGGCTGGCTTGCGGTTCAACCGTGAGCGTGAATTGTCGATCGCCGAATTGTGCTGGTGGGCTGTCTATGTCGGTTTGACAGACGCCATCCCGGAGGATATGGCAACGCAGGCGTTGATGCTTCCTGTCGAGCCGATCCCGACGGTTTACAGAGAGGCTGACATTATGCCAAACGTTCAGGCCACCAGCATTTTGCAGTGTAGGACCAGCAGCACAGTGACTCATCAGATGCAGCAGGAAAAGAAAGTCCTGGTGCTGCGCGCGGAACCTGATTCCCCAGAATCATTCATGCTGCGACCTAAGCGTCGCCGATGGGAGAATGCCGACTATACCCGCTGGGTAAAAACTCAACCATGCGAAGGCTGCCGCCGACCGGCTGATGATCCTCACCATATCATCGGGCATGGTATGGGCGGTACCGCCACCAAATCCCACGACCTGTTCGTGTTCCCTCTGTGCAGAGAGTGTCACGACAAATTGCATGCCGATGTCGCGGCGTTCGAGCAGAAACATGGCACGCAGCTGGAGCTGCTGTTTCGTTTTCTGGATCGGGCGTTGGCGATTGGCGTAATAGCTAAAGCGTAAGTGTATGGAGAAAAAAATGCGTGATATGTATGAAGTAATGGATCGTTGGGGGGCATGGGCTGCAGCTGATAGCAGTGGAGTAGATTGGCAGCCAATTGCTGCTGGATTCAAAGGCCTGTTACCTCATGGAAAGCGGTCACGTCTCCAATGTGATGACGACGAAGGGATTATGATAGACGGATGTATGTCGCGTCTTCGGAAGTATAAATTCGAAGAATATGAGCTAATGATTGCACACTTCGTTATGGGAATTTCACTACGTGCAATTGCTAAGAAGCGGAGGTGCTCAGATGGCACGATTAGAAAAGAATTACAAACAGCTTTAGGTTTTATCGACGGGGTGCTAATAATGGTTTGTAATCAATAGATTAGGTATGGAGTCACTAACGGTAGTGACTCCGTTATTTTATATTCAACACAACCATAGAAAATCTTCTGCCTGCCTCAACCAAGTACAGTATGCTGATGCTGAGGAAAAAAATGATGGCATAAAATGCACATTTAATCATATACGATTGTGAAATAAGGCAAATTAAACAGACGACTATGAGTGTCAAAAGAAACGTACAAGTCAGTATTGTGTCAGCTATTAATCGCCTATAGTGCCCAGTTTTAAGCATGTTTATAACAAGCTTTTTATCCATCAATGCGGTGATAAGTGACATTGACGTGATTAGAAAACCCAACAGAGTCCCAGCTAATCCTGTAATGACGCCGGAAGCGCTTACTAGTGTTTCAACTTTTACACTATCTGATTTGAACCAAAATAGTAGTACTACACCGGCGCTTATTACAGACCTAGAGAAGAGCGTCTTCCATTGCACCAAAGTACCCATCTAACTCCTCCTGACGTTCAGCTTTCGCTGTATCAATCATACCATACATTGTTAAGTTAGGCGGGAAATGTGCATTTGTCTCAACAGATTGCCATGAAAACACTCTGTCAGCGATCAGATCGATTGGGTACTCCACTCCATCATCAAACACATGGGCTCGAGCTGTCGATGCGCCATTTCTAACAAGATTTCTCAACGTTTGTTTCAAGCGGCCGGTCAGCCTCCCTTCGGTATCTGTTCTACGCATATCTACACCCATGCTAATTTTTAAACTATCAGCATCAGCATTATTCATCATTTCAAGGATGCTTGATCCGAAGTCATCTTGTGGGTAAAGCTGTGGATTTGTAGGTCGGGGTAAAGTAATTTCAATTTTCTTTAACTCAACATCACCACTCATCAGGCGAGCGATGGCGTCTGATTGAAGTATGGGACCGGCTTTGATCTTAAGTCCGGCAGTAGAGCTTAGGAAATTGACAAATTGGTTCACACCGCTTGAATGAGTATTTTTATGCCATGCAAGAATGTCGTTTTCTTCGTAATAAACGAAAAAATTCTTCTCAATTAAGCCCTCATCATCTTCCAATTCTATTTCCTCACCATCCTCACCGATGCTTCCAATCTCGGGTATGTCAGTGTTTCTAAATTTCCTGAATTGACCGCAAACTGAATCGTCAAATCTGTCGAAAACAAGACCCCAAACTTCTCTCGTGAAACCGCCTATCTCAAAAGAGGTCTCGTATTCCTCATCAGATAGAGCCTGGAAAAGATCTCGAATTGAAGATACATCTTGATTAGGGGTGATGCTTAATTGAAAAAACTCGATTTTGTAAGAGCGTTGAGGCATTTCGATCTTCCTGTGAAATTCTATAAGAGGCTTCCTAATTGAATGATCTGATAATACGAAATGTTTAACGCGTACGCAAAAATTATCGTACTCTGCTAGAAGTGGTTGTTTACCGCATTGACTCAAAACTACTTATGAACCCGCATTGGCGGAGTTTTGTCTTTTCTGGGTAGGTATAGCGTGAGTAATGCGCTGTAAGATTCTTATAACGAAGTTTCATCTTGCTGGATTATCGAACCAGAGTTATCAGTATGTCATCGATTAATTGAGAGTAAAAGACATGCTAAATCAGCAAGATATGACAGAAACGGCACGCGCAGTTTATAACGAATTGAGCACTGAACTGGCGACAGTGGGCGAGATAGCCCAGAATACTTACCTGACGCGCGAGCGCTGCCAGTTAATACTGACGCAGCTTGTGATGGCGGGGTTATCTGATTTCCAGCTCGGCTGTTACATGCGCCCTCGACAGTGAGGGCTTCTGCTGTGAAGAATGGGCGGCTGGTGGGTGTTGAAGCACTCCACCAGCCATTCGCTCATGCATTGTGGTCACAAGCGAACCAAGGCCCACCGCTTTAGCGCTAAAGCAAAGTGAGTCTACCTTAGTCCCGCTTACTGATCTATGAAAAACACTGTAAAAATAAACAGTATTGAGATGATCAATGCTGACTGCCTGCATTACCTTGCCACTCTCCCTGATGACTCCATTGACCTGATCGTGACGGACCCTCCTTACTTCAAGGTGAAGCCGAACGGCTGGGACAACCAGTGGAACGGGGATGAGGACTATTTACGCTGGCTGGATGGATGCCTTGCTGAGTTCTGGCGAGTGCTGAAACCAACCGGCAGCATCTACCTTTTCAGTGGTCACCGGTTGGCGTCTGACATCGAGCTCATGATGCGGGAACGGTTCAACATCCTGAACCATATCATCTGGGCTAAACCTTCCGGTCGATGGAACGGGTGCAATAAAGAAAGCCTGCGCGCCTATTTCCCGGCGACTGAGCGCATCCTCTTTGCTGAGCACTATCAAGGGCCGTACAAGCCAAAGAGCGACGGATATGCGGAGAAGTGCCGCGACCTGAAACAGCACACACTAACCCCGCTAATTGACTATTTCCGCAATGCACGTGATGCCCTGGGTGTAACGGCCAGAGACATAGTCGCAGCCACCGGCAAAAAGAATATGGTCTCTCACTGGTTCAGCGGTAGCCAATGGCAACTCCCGAACGAGAGTGATTACCTCAAACTGCAAAAGCTGTTTGACCGTATCGCCAGCGAAAAGCACGCGCAGCAGCTGCTTGATAAACCGCACCACCAGCTGGTGGAGAAATACCACGTTCTGAACCGGACGTATGGTGAATTGATACAGGAATACAAATCCCTGCGCCGCTATTTTGCGGTGAATGTTGAAGTGCCTTATACCGATGTCTGGACGCATAAGCCTGTGCAGTTTTATCCAGGTAAACACCCCTGCGAAAAGCCTGCTGACATGCTGGAGCAAATTATCAGCGCCAGCAGCAGGCCGGGTGATGTGGTTGCGGATTTCTTTATGGGGTCAGGCTCGACGTTGAAAGCAGCGTTACGGTTAGGCCGTAAAGCGATAGGCGTTGAGCTGGAAACAGAACGGTTTCAACAGACAGTTGATGAAGTAAAAGAATTAACTCAGCCTTAACGGCTCATTCAATGAGCCGAATAAATGAGTTATTCGGCTCACAAATCAAGCCTCGGCATACGCCGGGGCTTTTTCATATCTGAGTCACTCTCACCAAATGAAGTCCTCAGATTCGTTCGTCATCTCATCAAAAGGTAATTGTATGAAAAATGCACTTAAAGCAGCCATTGGTATTGCACTTGTTTCTCTTTCGGCTTCTAGCTTTGCTCAAGTATACGATGGTTATCCTGATATTCCGGCGGATGGTGTTGGTTTCGCATCCCAGGTCTCATCGTATGATGTTGGCAGTGGTTCGGTACAGGCTCCACAAGACGATCCAACCCGTGCGTTGGGAGAACCCGATCAAGCAACCCTTTCACTGGGCGGAGGGGGTAATGTAGTTCTTTCTACCGGTGATTTAACTCTGCATACTGATGGTACTGATGGTACTGATGCAGCCGATTTCTACGTTTATGAGCATAAGCTTCTTGAATCATGGGACACTTATGTTTCGAAAGATAATCTAACCTGGGAAAAGATTGAACCAGTATCAACACAGTCAAATAGTATCGGTAACGTTGATGGTTATGATCTGGATTCACTTGGTTCTGACTCAGACGGATATAATTATATTAAATTGGTAGATACCAGTTTTAGCTCAACGACAGCAACCTCAGGGGCTGATATTGATGGTGTCGTTTTAGCAACCGCTAAATATTCAGGAGGTGGTGAACTCGTTGACACTGACTCCCGAAACGGCACGATTTATAACCTGGAAAAAAGTAAAAAAACAGGTGCTGTCGACGTAAAGAAAATCAGCAAGGACGGCAGTGTCGATTACATCCCTTTCTCCACGGATGACAGCCTGGAGCCGATTGCATTGTCAGTACAAGGCAACTTTGATTGCGATGATGCTAAAGACATCAACGTGCTTGCTACCCGCAAATCTGACGATGTTCCAGTGAACATTATTAAAGATCAGAAAGGGAATGATATTGCGACTATCGATAACTCGATTACCAATTAACCCTAAAGTTAATTCTAATATTTGGATGCTATAAAGGGTCTCAAGAATTGTAGATTGGATATGAGTTGTTAGTTATGTGAATATCTAGCTCTACATATCAAGCCTCGGTATTTTCCGGGGCTTTTTAATATCAGGCCAGACGCATCTATAAATTTCCTTAGTTTGCATGTTATACCTCATAAAGGTAATTGTATGAAAAATGCACTTAAAGCAGTCCTCGGTATTACACTTGTATCTCTGTCAGTTTCTAGCTTTGCTCAACAATATGAAGATTATCCAGAAGTACCTGGTGTAGGACTCGCCTATGCCACTTCGGGAGAATTTTTCCCAGGTCCTGGTACGATTGTAACCTCACCAGATAATGCTCTTGGTGTTCCAGATGATAATGCTGTGCCGCTTGGTGATGGCGGTACACTCATTTTAGGTTTTGATCCCTTTGTCATTACTGGGGATAAAACTTCTGCACCTGATTTTTCTATCATCGAACAATCAGAACGTGAGATTTTCTCTGTATTCATTTCCGCTGATAAAGAAAACTGGATTGAAGTTAAGCCTGTTTATAAAGAATACAACTCAGCAGGTTCAACTTATGGATTTGATGTTGATGCTGTAGAAGGTCAGGAAAATCAGTACAAGTACGTAAAGCTTGTAGATGCAAGCTTTAGTGCGGGTTCTAGTTACGCAGGTGCAGATATTGTCGGTGCCGTAGTAACTTCCGGTAAATACGTCGGTGGGGGCGTGGTTGTTGATACCGATTCGCGTAATGGAATTGTTTATAATCTTGAAAAAGATAAATCATCAGGAGTTGTTGACGTAAAAAAGATTGGCAAGGATGGCAGTGTCCAGCACATCATGTTCTCAGATGACGATAGCCTAGATCCAATCGCCTTATCAGTGCAGGGTAACTTTGACTGTGATGATGCAAAAGACATCAACGTCCTGGCAACCCGTAAAGCTGATGATGTTCCAGTGAATATCATTAAAGACCAGCAGGGCAATGATATTGCGACGATCGACAACTCTGTCACCAATTAACCAGTAATTTACTCTTCGCACGACGGCTGCCCATGCAGTCGGCAAGAGCAAGTGAGCCTCGGCATCTGCCGGGGCTTTTTTTATGGAGTCAGAATGTCATTCAAATTTGATTTAAACCAGCTGGTGGAGATCGCAATTAGCGGTGAGTTCGGTGCTGTTAAGGCGCGAGCAGAGTACGCTAATGGGGCAGAGAACGGCTATTACGTTCACTACAAAGCAGGCGATGGTCGCGCTGTGACGCAGTGGTTTGATGAAAGCGATCTGACCCTTAGTGATACCGGCAAGCATCCTGGTCAGTCACCCATATTATGAAAACATCAGTACGGGCTCTTAGTTGGTGGCTAATTCCCATAGCAATCGGGTATGGTCATTTTTATACCGCGCCATGGTCTCAGAACATTGGCTTTGTGGCATGCGTTGTTCTGATGCTGGTATCTGTATTTTCCTCGTGCTGTCTTCTGGCAGTTGCTGTTGTTCCGGGGTTAGACACCTCAAAAATTGACGTAACAGCAATGAGGCGCTCAGTCTCTAGAGCGAGTCGGTCATATAGTCTTTTTTGCCTAATCGTGATGCTACTGACGTTGGCTGTCAGCGGGTGGGTTGTTACCGCCTCGATTTACTTTCTGGTGAATATGTTCGCGTGGTTGAGCATCTATCTGTTCCTGGATGTTGAAGAAAGCCGAACAGCCGCCAATGAAGGCTAGTTTCATTATCATGCATCCTGTGGGGTGCATTATTAAGGATGCTAGGGAAAAGAAATGCCCCGGAGGATTCCAGGGCATTAGACGCACAGGGGATGAGACGGAGGAAGGTATTAGCTCACCTTGTGCAGTTCGTGTCGTGCCGCAGCGGCGAGAAACCCGCTTCTGCTTGTGTATTCGGTATGACCCTTAACGGCGTTATCAATTTGATTCAATAACCTGTGGGGTAGAGTGATATTGATTCTCTCAGCCCGACCGTCGAACTTATCCATGTTTACATGGACCAGTACCCACTGACCGTGGGTAAATTCTGCCTCTTTATTCGCGATGTGATCCTGCATTTTACCGGGTGCCGGTATATCCATATCGTTGGCTACTAAGGCCTCGAAATGTGCATCGAGTGCGCTCTGAGCATCTGCGATCGTCTCTTCGATTGAGTCACCGGCAAAGATGCAGCCATCGACATCCGGGAACCACCCACTGGCTGAACCATCAGTATCAATTTCTATAAAAGCTGGGTAATGCATAGTTAAAACTCCCCGTGGAATTCGTCGTAAAGGTGCGCCCCGAGGGGCGCTATCCTGATTACTTGATCCCGGCCTTTCTGAGTATTTGCCGTAAGGTGCCCGGTTTAATCTCTTTGCTGGGATGGGGTACTGTCACAAGGTTAGAAAAATCAGGATGTTTGAACGTATGGTGACTTCCTTTAACTCTGTCCAACGTCCAGCCATCATTTTCTAACCGCCTTATCAGTTCCGAACTTTTCAAACTTCCTCCGTCTCGCTAACTGATGAACACACTATACACACTCAATCAGAGTGATGCAATTTAGGTGTGTATAATACACATCTTTTTTTAAACTTCGGGGGAGCTATGCAGGTTGTCGATGTTGTCATTAATGGCGTGGGATATAGGCCGATCGGTTCATCGTCGGCAAGAATTGGCATCGCTATTTCCACCCACAACCGCGCGAAGGTTTTGAAAAGCACGCTTGAGCAGCATTTAAAACATCTGCCTGCCGGTGCGCTGGTGGTGGTTATCGATGATGGATCAAAACATGCGGCAGCCGTTCCGGATGGCGTGCAACTGATACGTCATGAGCAGTCGCAGGGCATTGTGGCAACGAAGAACGCCAGCCTGAAGGCGTTGATGGATGCCGATTGTGAGCATCTCTTTCTATGGGACGATGACGCATGGCCAGTGGCTGATAACTGGCACAAACCGTATATCGAATCCCCTGAACCCCATCTGGCCTATCAGTTTCTCGACCTGGCCGGGCCAAAAAAGCTCAAGGATTTAGCCATACTGCACCGGGATGATCGGCATATTGCTTACACCGCACAGCGTGGCGTTATGCTGTATTACCACCGCTGTGTGATTGAGAAAGTAGGCGGCTTTGACCCGATTTACGATCGGGGCATGTATGAACACGGCGATTTAGCATTACGTATTCATAATGCCGGGCTGACGACATGGGCCTTTGCCGATGTCACAGGCTCTGAGCGCCTGATTTACTCCCTTGATGAACACGAAGCGATTGAACGCTCAGTACCTCAGCCCGACCGTATTCAGCTGGTAAAGCGCAACGCAGGGATTTACAACGGCCGCCGTGAATCGGGTTACACCGGATTTGCTGATTACCGGCCCCGTAAGAATCTGGTGCTGACCACGCTGCTGACCAGCCGTCCGGACCCGCAGCGGGGGATCAGGATGAAAGCTGATGCTTCGTTGCTGTCGTCATGGGCGAGTTCGGTTCGCGGTGCTGATGCAGTTGTACTGACTGATGAACTGAAACAAGCCCCGACCGGCGCTCAGCTGGTGGGCGTGCCGGACGTTGCGATGAATGTCTATTTCCGGCGCTGGCTACATATCTGGCACTTCCTGCGCGACCATCCCGAATATACCCACGTCTGGTGTACTGACGGCACAGACGTTGAAATGCTCCACCAGCCGTGGCAGGTAATGGAGCCGGGCAGAGTGTATGTCGGTTCAGAGCCGACGCTTTACGCCGACGAGTGGGCACGCAAGTCGCACCCGGAAAAACAGTATCAAGAGTTCATCGCGGCACATGGCCACGAGGTCATGCTGAACGCTGGCCTGCTGGGTGGCTGCCGTGAGGATGTGATGGCTTTTGCGCATGGTATCGTCCGGCTGTATTACCGCATCGAGAGCTACCGCTTCTGGAATATGGAGCATAACTCTGCTGCGGTGGGTGACATGCTTGCCTTCGGTATCGTGGCAAAGTCATTCGGCGACCGCGTGGTCACCGGGCCACAGGTACATACAGTGTTTAAGTCCAACGGCATTGGTAAGGAGCTGGCATGGTGGCGCCATAAATAGTCCTTACCTTTCTTCAACTGCATAAAACTCTGAAAGCCTCGCAATTGCGGGGCTTTTTTTGTATCCGAATTTCACTGCGCACTCACCGCGTATTATTAACCCTAAGACCATTCACAAAAGCGACCTCTGAGAACGCCATCGATGCATGGTGCGCTCGGGTATGGCCGTTCTGGTGAGCAGAGGTCTCTTTTTTGAAGGTAATCACCATGCAATATCCAATCGTAAATGTTAATGGCGTATCCGTTCGTGTCGATAGAGAGGGGCGGTACAGTCTCAATGATCTTCATGAAGCAGCCGTTCTGAAAGGTGAGGCGACAAGTTCTCAGCGCCCAAGTAACTTTATCAAGAGCGCTCAGGTTAAGCGGTTTGCTCATGAGTTGAGCGAAGCTACAAATGTAGCTTCGATTAAGACTATCAAAGGTGGCACTGAATCCGGTGCGTGGGGACTTGAGCTGATAGCTATTCGCTATGCTGCATGGCTTAGTCCTAAGTTTGAGATTCGTGTGTACAACACATTTCGCGACGCGGTGCTTGGCGGTATTTCCAGCATAACAATGTTAAACCGGCTTGATTTGCTTATCTCAAATGAAAAGCAGGAAGTGAGCGCCTGCGCGCGCAAGATGAATCAGTGGGGTGTCGGTGGGAATAAGCGAATGCTCGAATCAACCCGTCAGAACCTCATTAACCAGATGGATCCTGACATGGTTGCAATCATGCAAGGGTTGGCATAAGTGAAGTTTGTTGTAGTCGGGCATCATAAGCGTCGCCGTCAGGCTGAATGCATTGCACATCGACTCGGTGCACATCTGCTTCTGGATGAATATGACCATGGCGCCAACTGGAATCACCGCCGGGCGATGGAGTGGGCTGCTGAGCAGAATGAACGCGTGGTTGTTCTGGAGGATGACGTGCTGCCGGTAGACGGGTTCGAGCAGCTGGTTGTTCCATGGCTTGAGCGTTTCCCTGATTCCCTGGTGAGCTTCTATCTCGGTACCGGGCGCCCGCCGCAGTACCAGCCTAAGGTCGCAGAAAAACTTATCGCTGCTGACAAAATCCATGGCGATTACATCACGCTACCGCGCCTGATTCATGGCGTGTGTTACAGCGTGCCGCCAGCTCACCTTCCTAAAGTACTGAAGCACTGGGAGAGCCACAAGGCGGCTGACTATGCGGTCGGTGACGCCTGTGGCGGCGTGGTTGTCTATCCCTGCTGGTCACTGGTCGAGCATCAGGACGGCCTGTCGGTCGAGCGACCCTGGAATAATGCCCTGAGACGTGAACGGCGGCAGGCATGGCGCCTGCACCAGGGTGCACCGGCGATCCCATCATGAATTTTCAAAGGTACTCCCGGCGGGGGGGATCATCCACGGGGGCGCTAACTCGCGGGAAACGGCTAGTTTTTGTGTTTTTGTTTTGTGTCACCACTGCTGCATCTATTTGAAAGTATGATGTTATTTTTTTTCTAGTAGTGGTTTTGTTTAATTTATGTTCACCACTGGAGGTGTTATGGATCAGGAACTGAAGAGCCTTAAATTTAACGTTACTCAACTCGCCGCGTTATCCGGGGCGCATCGTCAAACCGTCAACAACCGGCTTAACAATGTCGCTCCCTCGGGTGGTAACGGCAGCAATCTCACTCTCTATTCACTAACGGATATTCTCGCCGAATTCATGCGCCTCCCCGCTCCGGTCAGCGGAGAAGATATGAACCCGCAAGACCGTAAAGCGTGGTATCAGTCTGAGCGCGAACGCCTGAAGTTCGAGCTTGAAACAGCTCAGCTGATACCGGCAAGTGACGTTCGTCGGGAATTTTCATCGATGGCAAAAGCCGTTGTACAGGTGCTCGAAACGTTGCCGGATATTCTGGAGCGTGACTGCGCTTTACCGCCGACAGCCGTTGTTCGTGTGCAGACTATTATTGATGACCTTCGTGATCAGATTGCCCAGCGTGTGGTTGATACAGACAGCGTCAACGAAGAGGAAGAGCTGCAGGAGATGTGATGCCAGACCAGGAAACGGCTAAAGGGGCAAAATTTTCGGCCAATGATATTTACTGCGCCCCTCGCCGAATGCTGGTGGCTGACGCAGTGGCGAATTTTATGCGTGTCCCGATGGGCGCCGGAAACTCTGTTCCCTGGGATCCGTTAGTAGCCCCCTATGTTATTGAGCCAATGAATTGCCTGGCATCGCGTGAGTATGATGCGGTGGTTTTCGTGGGCCCAGCCCGAACAGGGAAGACTATTGGCCTTATAGATGGCTGGGTGGTTTACAACGTAGTTTGCGATCCCGCGGATATGCTGATTATCCAGATGACAGAAGAGAAGGCGCGGGAACATTCCAAAAAACGTCTTGCCCGAACATTCCGTGTAAGTCCTGAGGTTGCGAAGCGGTTGAGTCCAAATCGAAACGATAACAACGTTTACGACCGCACATTCCTTGCCGGTAATTATGTAAAAATCGGCTGGCCGTCAATCAATATCATGTCGTCCTCAGATTACAAATGTGTTGCCCTGACCGATTACGATCGCTTTCCGGAGGATATCGACGGCGAGGGTGATGCATTCTCTCTGGCTTCAAAGCGTACGACTACATTTATGTCCTCGGGTATGACTCTGGTAGAGACCTCCCCTGGCCGTGATGTCACTGATGTGAAATGGCGCCGCCGTACTCCACATGAAGCGCCGCCAGCAACGGGTGCACTTTCCCTTTATAACCGTGGCGACCGTCGGCGCTGGTACTGGCCATGCCCCCATTGTGGCGAGTACTTTCAGCCAATAGGCGATGTAGTAGCTGGCTACCGGGATATTTCTGATCCCGTTTTGGCGAGTGAGGCTGCTTACCTTGAATGTCCGCACTGTGTCGGGAAAATAAAGCCTCAGCAGAAGCGTGAGCTTAACAGTCTCGGCATCTGGCTGCGTGACGGTGAAACCATCACCAAAGAGGGCATTCGCGGTGGCGAGCCACGGCGCTCCCGTATTGCATCATTCTGGATGGAAGGCCCCGCAGCGGCTTACCAGACGCTGACGCAGCTGGTCTACAAACTGCTGACGGCGGAGCAGGACTATGAAACCACCGGCAGTGAGGAAACCCTGAAAGCGGTGATCAACACCGATTGGGGGCAGCCGTATCTGCCGCGTTCAGCAATGGACCAGCGCCGGGGTGATGAGCTGATGGCGCGCGCCGAAGTGATGGAGAAGCGTTTTGTTCCTCCTGATGTCCGGTTTCTGGTGGCAGCGGTGGATGTCCAGGGCGGCAAAAAGCGTCGTTTTGTGGTGCAGATCGTCGGCTATGGTCAGCACGGTGAGCGCTGGGTGATCGACCGCTACAACATCAAAACCTCTGTGCGTTGCGATGAACACGGCGAAGCGATGCCCGTCGATCCGGGTGGCTACATCGAGGACTGGGATTTACTGGTGACCGATGTGCTCAACAAAGAGTACCGGCTGATGAGCGACCCGACCCGTACCATGCCCGTAATGTGCATGGCCGTGGACAGCGGCGGTGAAGACGGAGTCACGGACAACGCCTACAAATTCTGGCGCCAGTGCAAGCGGGATGGCCTTCGTAAACAGGTCTATCTGTTCAAAGGCGACAGCACGTCGCGCGGGAAAATCATCACCCGCTCTTATCCGGATAACACTAACCGCTCAGACCGTAAGGCCAGTGCGCGCGGCGATGTGCCGCTGTATTTCCTCCAGACCGACCAGCTCAAAGACCGGGTCCACAATGCACTTCGGCGCGATACGCCGGGGCCGAACTTTATTCATTTCCCTGACTGGCTCGGAGAGTGGTTTTACGACGAGCTCACCTACGAGGAACGCGATTCTAATGGTAAGTGGCGCAAGCCGGGAAAGGGGGCGAACGAAGCCCTGGACCTGATGTGTTACTGCCATGCGCTGGCGCTACTGCGCGGCTATGAACGCATCAAGGACTGGAGCAATCCGCCAGCGTGGGCAAAACCTCAGTTGTTGAACAAAGCGGTCAATACCAGCGCCGGGCAAGGTGATACGCCAGCGAACAGTGCTGGTGAAGAACAACCTCCGGCAAGAACACCACGTTCGACGCCACCACCTATCAAGAAGAAAGCCAGAACATTCGGAAGCTGACATGCGTATCACTGAAATAAAACTCATGCGGGACAGGGCGGAGAAAGCCTACATCGATGCGCTCGGGGCCAAAAGCCTGAGCATGAATGGGCGCAACCTGACCCGGCAAGATCTCAGCGAACTGAAAAAGGCGTTCGATTACTGGGACCGCCGGTACCGTAATGCCCGGTCGAAAGGCAAGGGTAAACCCTTCTCACTGGTCAATTTCACGGGGTATTAATGGGACTCTATACAAAATTTCTGGGTGTGATTGCACCACAGCGTGCGCTCCGGAGGATGGCTGCTCAGGACCAGATTAAGGCTTATGAAGCGGCCCGGCCTTCACGAACGCACGCAGCCAAAAAGGAAAGACACAGCGCCAACACCGCTGTATTTGCTGCAGGTGCGTCACTGCGTGAGCAGGCGCGATGGCTGGATGAAAATCATGACCTGGCCTCGGGCATGCTCGATAAACTGGAAGAACGGGTGGTCGGTGCGCGCGGGATCCAGATTGAACCACACCCGCTGAACCTGCAGGGTGAGGTTCACGAAGCCTTCGCCGCCCGGTTGTCATTAGCGTGGGAACAATGGGCACAGTCGCCGGAAGTTACCGGGATGTTCAGCCTGGCGGAAGCACAGCGCCTGATGCTGCGCAGTGCACTCCGCGATGGTGAAGTGTTCACACAGCTGGTGCGCGGCCCCGTGAAGGGCATTGAGTACTCCACACCGGTGCAATTCGCCTTTGAAATGCTGGAAGCCGACTTTGTGCCGATGAACCTGTCAGGTGATAACAATGGGCAGATGACCATACAGGGCATCAACATCAATGCCTGGGGCCGTCCTCAGTCATACAACATTTATCTGGTGCACCCGCAGAGTGGTCTTGGTGGCTCCCGAACCAAGGTCATTGGCAAAGAAAGCATGCTCCATCTGGCGATGCGTAAGCGTCTGCACCAGCTGCGTGGCGTAACAATCTTCGCCAATGTCATCCAGCGCCTGGGCGATTTGAAGGATTACGAAGACAGCGAGCGCGTGGCCGCACGCATCGCGGCGATGCTGGGTTTCTGGATCAAACGTGGCGACAGCTCGGTTTTCGAAGAGGGCGGCGACTGGGAAAGCCCGGAGAACAAGTACCGTAACTTTGATATGTCGGCGGGCATGATTTACGACGATCTGGCTCCCGGCGAAGAGCTGGAGATGCTGGAGTCTAACCGGCCCAACTCCAACATGGCGGAGTTCCGTAACGGGCAGTTACGCGCCGCCGCCGCTGGCACACGCACCGGCTATTCCTCAATCTCACGTGACTACAACGGAACGTATTCCTCACAGCGTCAGGAGCTGGTGGAAAGTTTCGAAGGCTATGCCGTGTTGCAGGACTGGTTTGTCTCCCGGACCGTCCGGCCTATGTACCGCGAATGGCTGCGCATGTACCTGCTCAGCGGCATCAAAATCCCCTCAGATCTGGACCTTTCCACGCTCTACAACGCGACCTACATGGCACCGGTCATGCCGTGGATCGATCCGGTGAAAGAGGGCGAAGCCTGGAAAACACAGATTCGTGGCGGGGCGGCAACGGAAGCGGAATGGGTAAGGGCGCGCGGTGGCAGCCCACGAAATACCAAACTGCAGCGCCAGCGCGAAGTGAAATTCAACCAACAGCACGGGCTGGTATTTGATACCGATCCGGCAAACGACAAAGGAACGACAACCAATGAGCAAACAGCAGGTGCTGGTGGGACTCACGGCCAGCGGTCAGGTAAAGGCGATGGATAATCGCTGGTATGAGATTCAGGCGGCTGCCAACGATAACCCCGGAGAAATCCATCTTTACGATCAGATAGGCGGCTGGGGAATTTCAGCCAGTCGATTTTTACGTGAGGTCAGCGAAGCTGGCCTTTTTAATGCCTCGCAGGTGGAGATCCGTATCCATTCACCCGGCGGCAGCGTGCTGGACGGGTTTGCTATCTACAACACGCTCAAGCGTCTGACCGGGACCGTCAATATTCACATTGATGGCCTGGCGGCATCCATGGCCTCGGTGATTGCCATGTTGCCGGGGGCCACGGTCCATATTCCCTCCAACGCATTCATGATGATTCACAACCCGTATGGCGGGCTGGTGGGTGACGCCAGTGATCTGCGTGATTACGCCGATCTACTCGATAAAAACTCTGCGGTGATGATTGATGCCTACACGCAGAAAACCGGGTTGTCCCGCGAGGACGTCGAATCCCTGATGAGTAATGAAACCTGGATGACCGGCGCGGAAGCGGTGGAAAAAGGTTTTGCTGATGTGCTGCTGCCTGAAATGCAGATGGCGGCATGTATTAACGACAATGTAACGAAGGAGTTTTCTAAAATGCCAAAGGCAGCCCAGCAGCTTTTTGCCCCACACGCCAACGCAAACCAGCCGCAAGTACCGCAGCCAGTGGCGACCCATCAGGCACCTGAGCAGCCTGCTCAACCCGCTGTTGATGTGACGGCGCTGGCCGTACAGATGGAGCAGATTCGCCTGAAGAATGAAACCGAACGCCGCGCTGCAGTGTCTGGCGTATTTACCGCATTCGCGAACCATCCCGGCGTGACTGAATTGCAGGCATCCTGTCTGACCGATCAGTTCTGCGATGCTGCCAATGCGCAGCAAAAACTACTGGCGAAGCTGGCGGACGGAACCACGCCGGGCGCGAATGGTTTCGTTCATGTTCACGCGGGCAACGGCAACATCATCGGTGATTCCGTGCGTAACGTGGTGATGGTGCGTGCCGGTTTCGGTGAACGCCAGACCGATAACCAGTTTAATGGTATGAGTCTGATGGAGCTGGCGCGCGCCTCTCTGACCGGTCGCAGTATCGGCGTGTCTGGGATGGATCGTATGGGCATTGTGGGCATGGCCTTCACCCACAGCAGCAGCGACTTTGCCCATATTCTGATGGATGCGGCCAGCAAGTCAGCGCTGCTCGGTTGGGATGAAGCGGAAGAAACCTTCGATAAGTGGACCCGTTCGGGTGAACTGCCAGATTTTAAACCGGGCAACCGTGTCGGTCTGGAAGCATTTCCGAGTCTGCGCCAGGTGCGACCAGGGGCTGAGTACAAATACGCCACGCTGAACGATTCTGGCGCGGTTATTCGTCTGGCCACCTATGGCGAGCTGTTCAGCATTGACCGCCAGGCCATAATCAATGATGACATGTCCTTCATTACCCGAATTCCGTCCTCGATGGGGCGCGCGGCAAAAGCGACCGTAGGTGACCTGGTCTACGCGACCCTGACGGAGAACGCGGACTTTAACGGCGAGCCGTTGTTCAGCGAAGATCGCAACAACTACATCTCCGGCGAAATGAATATTGATAACCTGGCATCTGCCCGCTCGATGATGAAGCGCCAGAAATCCGGCGACCGTACGCTGAATATTTCCCCGGCGTACCTGCTGGTGCCAACCCTGCAGGAAGCCTATGCCGATCAGATTATTCATTCGACCTCGGTGCCGGGCGAAGCTTACAACTCTGGCATTAAAAACCCGGTCCTTAACATGGCGGAAATCATTGCCGAACCTCGCCTTGATGAGGCCGATGAACATTCCTGGTACCTGGCAGCGCGCAAAGGCGCGGACACCATCGAGGTGGCGTATCTGGACGGCAATGCGGCACCAACCGTTGAAAGCACCTCCGGCTTTACCGTCGATGGCGTAACCATGAAGGTGCGCATCGATGCCGGTGTGGCACCGATGGATTATCGCGGCATGCTCAAAGCAACCGGCGCAGCATCCTGATCCCTTTCCCCTGAGAACCCAGGCACCTCATTGCAGGTGCCTTTTTTTACTAAGAGAGAACGTAATGGCTAAAAATTATATTGAAGACGGTGAAACGATGGACTGGACCAACAGTACCGGCGCGGATGTGGCATCCGGAGACCCCGTGTCTGTTGGGGCGATGCTGGGTGTCGCGCATGCGGATATCGCTGACGGTGAAGACGGCGTGCTGCATATGACCGGCGTAATTGCGCTGGCGAAGGATGAAGCCGAATCCTGGTCTGCCGGTGAAAAGCTGTATTTCGATGTGGAAAGCGGCAACGTAAGCGTCACAGAAAGTGATGTGGTGGCCGGTACCGCCTGGGCGGATGCCGAAACGGGCGACATCGACGCGCCGGTGCGCCTGGGTTACTGATGAGCGACTTCAACGCGCTGATGGCAGCGGCGGATGATGTTCTGATCACCACCTTTAATGTCGACGGCTGCGTTGAGTTGTGGCCGGGTGAAGCCCGTTCGCAGACGATAAAAGGGGTGTTTGACACCCCCTTTTTACTGACAGGCATGCCTGACGGTGGGCAGATGCAAGGCAGTGACCCGTCTTTCACCGCTCACGACCGGGATATCGTCGGCCTCCAGAAAAAGGACCCGGTGCTAATCATCAAGACGATGTGGTACGTGAAATCGCTGCAGCCGGATGGCTCCGGCGTAACCCAGGTGTTTTTGTCGAAATACCAGAAGTCGGGACTCGATACGCCAGGAGCACGGTTATGAGTGGATTCTACATTGATACAGAGGCCTTACGCCTGGTGAAGGCCGCTCTTGGGGCGACTGAATCACAGATGGTTGCTGCGTTCTACCGGGCCCTGAAAGAAACGGCAAATCAGTTGTACAAAGAATCCGTTGCCATGATGTTTAGCGAAACCGGGGCTAAAAATAAGAAACTGGTGCAGCGCCGCGTACGGCGGTTTACGAAAAAAGTTTCAGGTAATCAGCCGGGTTCGGGAAAAATCTGGTTCGGTCTGAGCGATATGCCGGTGAGTTCCCTCAAAGGCCGGATCAAAAGTCCGCGTGTACCACTGGAACGACAGCGCGACTCAAAAGGGCGGTTCTTACCGTATCGTGGATCCCGTGGGGCGACGTTTATCCCAAGGTCACCCAATATCAAGCCTGAATCATTTATCAATTCGTTTGCGGCCACACTGCGTAATACGCGGTCAATTTGGATCCGTACTGAAAAGGGGCATGTCACAGAGGCCAGAGTGCCCGTGAATACACCAGTACTTTCAGCCATAGACAGTGACCTTTTTGCTCACGCAGGCGATACGCTCATGGAGCGCTTCACGAAGGATCTTCGTGGACGCGTGGCGGGTAATGTCCATCTGAATGGTAAAGGGAAGAAAATATGAACGGCGTTGAATGGCTGGATGATTATCAGGATGCCGTCGTGGCGGAACTGGCGAAAATCCCCTGGGCTGTCACGACCGGGGTTTATCCCGATATTGGTAGCGACTTCCCGACGCCCGCAGTCTTTTTTGACGTAGCCCGCTGGGAGCGTGCAGAGCGTGAAATCGGCGGCAATGTCACGCTGGCGCTGACCTGTCATTTCTATATTCTGCGCCATTTTGTGGCCGCCGAGGGCGAGGATGAAACGTTGCGGGGCAGCACGGAGACACGCGTTCGTAACGCCGCGCTCAAAATGTCTGACTGGATAGAAGGGCGGCAGTTTGGCACCGGCACAGCACCGGCGGCAATGGAATCGGCCGAGCCCATGACTTGGGAAAATTCAGAAGGCGGGGCAGACCATGCCATCTGGAGTGTTTCCTTTACGCAGCTGCTGGCCGTCGGGCGTGACCCGTTTGAAGAGCCGGATATGCCGGTGTTCAAAGAGTTCTGGCTGGGTGTGTTCCCGGATGTGGGCACTGGCCATAAAGATGACTACACCCTGCTGGCAAAATCGGGGGAGGACTGATGGCGGTTTATCGCGGCTGCTCGTTGTTCCTGAACAGCGTCCGGCTCTCTGACAGCGTGGCCTACACCCCGCCGGAAATCAGTGTTGACGTGGCCCGGTATAAAGCCGGTGCGATGCCGGTGTCAGTCGGGGTGCCGCGCTGTATCAAACCCATGACCGCGCACTATAAAATCGCAGGTATGGACCCGACCGCGTTTCTGTTTCTGGGGCTCACTGCGGGCGCGCGGGCGCGTCTGACCGTGCGGCGGGTCTACCGGGTGGGTGAAACCGTGGTGTTCCTCCATGACGAGCTCGAAGGCTTTATTGATTCGATCCGCACAGACGAGCACGGCAGCGACAGCAAGCTGAACGTCGGGCAGGAAATGTCGATGACGGTGAATTACTACCGTGTATCGGTGGATGGCGTTCAGTCGTTGCTAGAAATCAACGCCGCGCTGGGAACGACCAAAATCATGGGCGTGGATCCGCAGCGTATTTCGGGCGCTATTTCGGGAATACTGACATGATTATTGACCCGCTCGCGATCCTCGAGTCGCAATACAACCAGCAATTCGAAACCCTCAACACCCCGCTGCCGCCACTGCTGATGTGGGGCGATTTTATCTTCCAGCTCTCCACGCTGGCCTACAACAAACTGACCATCAGCGACGCCTGGACCTGGGCCGCCCAGGGCCGCATCGGTCGCCAGGACCGGTTGCAGTACACCGGCAAGAAAGCCCCGACGATGCGCTTTGACTGCGAACTGTATGCGGACTTTGTGGACATGACCGGGCTTTCTGATGTGCTGGCGTCGACCGGTAGCTGGCAGACCGGACAAAGCGATCCGGTCGAATGGCTGCGTCGCCAGGCCAACAGCAAAACGCCCATGATGCTGGTCACCGGCTCCGGTCTGGTGATGGGGTTCTGGGTCATGACGCAGCTGGAGCAGGCCGTCGATGAGTTTCGCGGCGCCGGTGAGTTCCGCCACCAGAACGTCACCTTATCACTGCAGTACTTTGGTAAGAGCCTGAGCGGGGTGGACGATGATGCACCGGCTGAGGTGCCCGCCCCGACGGCGGCGACGTCAGACCAGGCCGTCAGCGAAATGAATGCCTTTTTAAGTGAGCACGATAATGGCTGATTTTACTCTGGCGAACGTTTACCAGCGCCTGATGAAAATCTTGCGCTACGGCAATGTTCACAGCGTGCAGGCGGACCCGCCGCGTTGCCGGGTGACGTTTGGCACAGACCCGGTATCCGGCAGTGAACACGTCAGCGACTGGCTGAACTGGTCCGCACGTTCTGATTCGGAAGTGAATGACTGGAGCATGCCCGCGGTCGGGGCGGCGGTGATGGTCCTGAGTCCTGGCGGGGAGACGGACGGTGGTCTGGTCTTTCCGGCGGGCTTTTCCAACGACCGGCCGCCACCGGCAACGGTGCCCGGTCAGCACGTCACCCAATACAGCGACGGCGCCACGGTGATGTACGACACCCAGGCGCACGCCATGGCTGTCACGCTGCCGGACGGCGGGAAAGTGACGGTGACGGCTACGGGTGGACTCAGGCTCGTGGGCGACACTGAAATTGACGGCAATCTGGATGTCACCGGTGATGTCAAAGACAAGACCGGCTCAATGCAGGCGATGCGGGATACTCACAATCTCCATGAGCATAACGAGAACGGGGATGGGGGCGGCACGACCAGTCCACCTAACCAAAAAATGCAGTCCGAAGAGCCCGACCAGTGAGTCGGTTTTTTTTATGGGGGAACCATGCAGGGAATGAACCGGGAAACCGGAAAACCGCTCTCAGCGACTGACCATATACGTCAGTCGGTGCAGGACATTCTGAGCACACCGCTGGGCTCCCGCGTCATGTTGCCGGGTTACGGCAGTAATCTGCTCCGGCTGGTGGACCATCCGGCGGATCATGTCACGGCGGTTCGCGTGGTAATGGCGACAGCCGTGGCGATTGCCCGCTGGGAGCCTCGCGTCACGATTAACACCATTGAGGTGCTGAAAGCCGGTGAAGGGCAAATCATTGTCACTATCCGGGCGACGGACACCGAGAATCAGCGCGCGGTTTTGCTGGAGAACATCAAACTATGAACACCATTGACCTCAGCCAGCTCCCGCCGCCGCAGGCGGTGGAAATGCCGACCTTTAAAGTCATGAAGGCGCAGCGGCTGGCAGAGTTGCAGGCACTGAGTCCGGTATTCACTGCCCTGGTTGAAAGTGACCCGGCGATGAAACTACTGGAAATTCTGGTTTACCGCGAAATGGTCAACGTCGCGCGTTTTAACTCGGGTGTCTGGGCCGTGCTGCTGGCGTATGCCAAAGGAAGCGACCTGGATCAGCTGGGCGCGAATTATGACGTGTCCCGCCTGGTCATTACGCCGGGAGACGACAGCACTATTCCGCCAACTGCGGCGGTGATGGAAAGCGATGACGCATTCCGGCTGCGTATTCGTCTGTCCTGGTATGCGCGCAATACCGCAGGCTCGGTTCAGGCTTACGAGTTTTTCACCCTGTCAGCTGACGGGAGCGTGGCGGATGCGCGGGCGTATGGCCCTGCGGAATCTGCTGATATCGAACCCGGTCATGTTCATGTCTACCCGTTGAGCAATGAGGGAGACGGCACACCGTCGGATGCACTTCTGCAGACCGTGAGTGATGCGCTGAATGACGAGTATGTGCGCCCCCTGACGGATTACCTCAGCGTGCTGGCACCGACGGTCATTAACTATGAGGTGACCGCCACGCTCATCATTGCCGACGGCCCGGATGCCGACACCGTCGAGACAGCGGCTGAAAACGCGATGCAGCGCTACGCCGACAGCGTTCACAAGATTGGTACCGGCGTTTCGCTGGCAGGCGTTTACCGCGCACTGAAACAACCCGGTGTGGATGACGTGACGCTGGATTCACCGCTGGCCACTATTCCGGTCGGGATGGGAGAAGTGTCCTTCTGTACCGGCATTAATCTGACCATCGTAAGGGGGAGCGATGTACCGGACACTCCTGCCGCCTAACGCGACACAAAGTGAACAGGCGCTCGAGCAGGTGATGGGGCACATGAGCGACCAGCCCATCGATATCCGCATTGTCAAAAATCCAGACCTGTGTCCCGCCGAATTGCTGCCCTGGCTTGCCTGGGAATATGCGATCACCTACTGGGATGCGAACTGGACGGAAGCGCAAGAGCGCAGCGTTATCAAAAACGCCCCGAAGGTGAACAAAACACGCGGTACCGTCGGCGCGGTGAAACATGCGCTGCAGGCGGTGGGCCGCTCCATCGATGTGGTGGAGTGGTTCAGGGATTCGCCCGTCGGAGAACCGTATACCTTCCGCGTGCTGGTTAACGGTTACGCCGTGACTGCCGACGAGCTGAAGCTCATCACCCAGCAGGTTGCGGATGCGAAGAACGCCCGCAGCTGGATGAGCGATATCCAGATTGGCGAACAGTCGGTCGCCGGGGCTATTTATTGCGGCGGCGCCAGCGTCGTGCAGCACACCATCAGAATCACAGGAAAACGCGATGAGTGATTACTATTTATTGATAACCGATGCCGGGAAAGCGCTGGAGGTTGTCGCGCACGCCAGCGGTGCGCCGGTCAGCCTGACCGACTTTGCGGTCGGGGACGGCGGAGGCTCGCCGGTGACACCCGATGCCACGCAAACCGCGCTTACCAACGAAACCTTTCGCGATGTCCTCAGCTCGTTAAACGTCAGCGTGACTGATGCGTCGGTGCTCGAGGCAGAGTGCATTATTCCGGCCAGCAGCGGCGGCTATACCCTCCGTGAAATTGGCATTTTTGCCGATGACGGCACGCTGTACGCGGTCGGGAATTTTGCAGAGCAGGAGAAACCTGCCCCGGACAGCGGCTACGCGGCATCGCTGAAAATTCTGGCTGACCTGGTGGTCTCCGATACCCGCGATATTACGCTGAACGTTCAGGACGGGAGCTATCTCACCGAGACGCAGGCCGACACGATTTATCTGCGCCAGGATAAGCGCCTGGGCGAAATCGCAGAACTGGGAGCAGATGCTCAGGCAGAGGCGCGTGAAAATATAGGGTGTGGGACAGCAGCGGCGGCTGATACTACCGTGAGTCGCTCAGACACCACTGCGGGGCGTGTTTTGCAGGTTGGGGATTATGGACAAGGCTCAACGACAGGCACAACCCAGTTGTCCTCCATTTTTGATATTACCTGCACGGAAATTCGCTCAGCCATTGGAGCCGGAGGGGGCGCTAATGCTACGAAGGGCATGCCGGAAAACTCAGAGAACACCCGCTTCAGTGTAAATATTTATAGCGTATACGCCAGTCAGTTCTGGGTAGAACTGATTAGCACTAAGCAGACATATACCGGGATGGTTTATACCGATACAAAAGACCCGGTAAACTGGACGCAACATTATACAGATCACTATAAACCGGCAGCTGTTGATTGTGATGCCGTTTCAGCATCGCAAGGTGGCACGTTTCAAAAGGTCGTTAATTTTAATGGCGGTTTGAATGTACTCCAGAACAATACGGGTATTTATGGCGGAAACGATGCGGCCGGATTTACAAGCGATAACCTGCTGCTTAAATCCTGGTATGGAATTGGATTTTATTGCACTGAAAATGATGCCGGTCCGGAGATCGGAATTACCGGTTATATAAACACCCGTACTGGCCGTCTGGAGATGAAAGAGCAAATTATTCCTGGTAACTATGGGAATTTTGATGCTCGTTATCAAAAAGTCAATACTGCATCGAAGGCCGGGAATGGATGGTTTAAAGATACTAACACAGGTCTGATTATTCAATTTGGTCATGGGAGTTACACCAAAAATTCGCGAATAACGTTCCCAGTCGCTTTTCCAAATGCGTGTGTTGGGCCTGTTGGAAACGACTCTGGCACGGGCCTTGTCGGGGTCTCGCTGGGTGCATTTGATAAAACCGGATTTACAATGTACGCCGAGGAAGGTTCTGTCTCACTTAGCTGGATAGCGATAGGTTATTAATATGACAATTTACTTTAGCGCATCTGCAATGGGTTTTTTTGATGACTCCCTGAAAGCCGACTATAAAAAGTCAGGTTCATGGCCACCGGATGCTGCTCAGATTACCCAGGTCAAATATGAAACGCTCCTCAACGGTCAGTCAAACGGCAATATTATTACTGTAAATGAAAGTGGTTCGCCAATACTGACTGCGCCCCCACCGCCAACTCCGGAAGAAAGTATTGCACAGGCTGAAACCACCAAATCGTCATTAATGGCAACGGCCAGCGCCGCAATTGCCCCGCTTCAGGACGCGGTTGACCTGGGGATTGCGACAGATAAAGAGGTAGAGCAGCTAAACGCCTGGAAAACATATCGCGTGGAGGTCAATCGGGTGGATACATCGACAGCCCCTGATATTGAATGGCCTTCAACACCATCCTTAATTATTTAACTCCGGAGTTTCCATGTTTAGACATAACAAATCGCGTTTGCGAGGATTTTCCCTGTGCGCTTTTCAGACCCGCATGAATGCGGTCTGGTTTAACGGTGGCGTGAATGACGTGCAGGCTGAGTGCCTGGCGGGATTCACCGCTGCCTATCTCATTTACAACAACGTGCTGGGCCGTCATGTGCCGGTGAGCTGGCTGGCCTATGTGCTCGCCACGACCTATCACGAAACGGCAGCGACCATGCAACCGGTCGAGGAGTACGGCAAAGGGGCGGGGCGTCCGTACGGCGAACCGGACCCGGAGACCGGGCAGGTTTACGACGGGCGCGGCTACGTCCAGCTGACCTGGAAAGACAATTATCAGAAGGCGCAGGCGCAGGTGGTGGACTTCCTGACGCTCCAGCACGACGTGCCGCTGGTGATGCAGCCTGATTTAGCGATGACGCCATGGGTGGCAGCGCAGGTGGCGATTAACGGGATGGCGGAAGGGTGGTTCACCGGCAAGGCGCTGGCGGATTACCTGACCGATACGACGACCGACTACGTCAATGCGCGCCGCATTATCAACGGTACCGATAAAGCGCAACTCATCGCGGCGTATGCCACTGAAGCGCAGGCCGCACTCGAGCTGGCGCACGGGAAAGGGATTATCCGTTGTCAGGTAAAAGAGGGCGCCAGCGGCGATGACGTGCGCGAGCTCCAGCTGATGCTCGGCCTGAAACCTGACGGGAGCGCGGGACCGGATACGGTCAACGGCATCATGGCGTTCCAGGCGGCGCACTTGCTGGCGGTCGACGGGGTCTGCGGGAAAGATACCTGGGCGGCACTCGACCAGGAGGTCTACGGCGTATGAAAGCTCTGATGTTAATCGCCGCACTGGTCCTGTCCGGATGCTCGGGAACCTGGGTCCATATCGAAGAGTCCGGGAGCCAGCAGGCCTGTGCGCCGGTGGTGAGTGTGGAAAGTCTCGGCAACAGCGTCACGGTCTCCGATCACTCTCAATGTAAGGCGAACCAATGAAAAAAGCAGTTCAGGTGATCACCACCCTGATGTTGTGCACGGTGATGGCTGGGTGCTCGAACATCATCACCTACGTCCGGCACGATGAAACCAAAGGCAACATTCAGTGCAGCGGTGACCAGGCCCTGAAGCGCGACAGCCAATGTCACGCTACCGCCACCACCAAATAACCCACCCATTCAGTTTACAGACCCGCTCCGGCGGGTTTTTTTATGTGGAGAGCATTATGGATTTACACGGTACCCGGACCAGTGAAACAGACAACGCCGCGAAACAAATCACCACCGTCAATATGTCGGTGATCGGCATCGTCGGTACAGCGCCGCTGGCCCAGCGCGGTGAAGTGGCGACCTTGACCACCGGCAGCTCGCTGCTGAACAACCAGATTGTGTTCAGCGCGACGCGCAGCGGCAAAGACGGTAATCAGTTGAATGTGCTGGCGACCACCGGAGAAGCGGATTCATCCGGCGGAGCTGCCACGCTGGCCTTTTTCGAAGATGAACAGCTGACCATCATTCTTGGCACTGACGGCGACGGCGTAATCAGTGCCACGGCAGCGGATGTGGTGGCTGCTGTCGGCGAGCTGGATCTAGGCCTGGCAGAGCTCAGCATTACCGCCGCGCTGCCGGAGGGGATGATCGGCGCAGGCATCATGTTGCCATTTGGCGCCACGGCACTGGCCGGAGGCGAGAATGAGCCTTTCCCGTTGTTCACGCCGTCCCTCATTTCTGGCAGCCGCAGTCAGGCTAAAAAGCTGGGCTATGCAGGCACGCTGTATGACGATATGTACGACATCCTAAATCAGATTGGCGCCCTGGTGATGGTGGTGCGTGTCCCGGAAATCCCGTCAGAAGACCTGCAACGCGCGGCGATTATTCAGGGTATCGAGGCGCTGAAACTGGGGCAGTCCAGCCTCAACTACAACCCGCGCATCCTTATTGCGCCGGAGTGGAGTACCGACGACGGTGTCGGTAAAGCCCTCGAGAGCATGGCGAACCAGTGCCGGGCCGTGGCCTACCTCGACTCGCCCTCGATGGCGACGCCGGAAGAGGTCGCCCGCCGTGGCCAGCAGTATGGCGCCCGCGTGGAAATCCTGCGACCACGCATCATGGTCACCAGCGACGTCACCGGCAAAAGCACCAGCCGCCCGTATTCCGCTGCCGCTGCCGGTCACCGGGTCCGTATCGACAGCGATTACGGTTACTGGTGGTCGAAGTCCAATCACGAGGTTTACGGCTTTACCGGTCTCGAGCAGGTGGACAGCTTCCTCGTGGGCGATGAGACCTGCGTGGTGAACCAGCTCAACCAGGCGAACGTCAGCACCGTCGTGATGCTCGATGCCTACAAGCACTGGGGCAACCGCTTGTGTACGGACGACCCGCAGTATCGATTCGAATCGGTGCGCCGGACGATGGATGCCATCGAGGATTCAATCCAGCTGATGGTGACCAAAAACTATCTGGATCGCCCGATTGATAAAGCGTTCGCTACCTCGATTGTCGGCTCGGTAAACAGCTACCTGCGTCAGCAGACAAAGCTGGGCGTACTCAACGGGGGACGCTGCTGGCTGGATCCTGACCTCAACACTGCTGAATCACTGGCAGCCGGTAAGGTGTATTTCAATGTGGCCATCGGGCCAAAATCACCGGCAGAAGAAATCACCGCGACCTACGCTATCGACAACACCTACACCGTTCAGGCATTCAGCCTTGCCGCCTGATAAGGAATCAACATGAATACTGGATTTATCTACTCAAAATCAGGGCTGTGGTTGGGCAACAACACCCGCGTGGCGGGCGTTCTGTCGCTGACGCCGCCAGCCATCACCGCGACCATCGGCAATTACAAAACCACCTGGATGGATATGGCCACGCCGGTGGATAACGGCATGGAGCCTATGCAGACCGAGTTTAAGGTCGGGACCGACCCGGATGTGCTGGCGCTGTTTGGCTTCATTCCCGGCAGCTCAACCCGCGTACAGGTTCGCCGTACGTATCGTGACACCGACGGCGTGCTGCACACCTTCGTGGATGAAATGGAAGGTCTCATCGGCACCATTACCCCAGACGAAGCCGGGACCGACAGCAAAGAGGGCGTGGGGATGTCAGTGACCATGAATCTCAGCTATTACAAGCTGACGGTCGACGGAAAAGAAATCTACGAGATTGACCCGGCGAACATGATCCGCAGCATTAACGGCGTGAACGTTCTTGCCGACGAGAAAGACGCGCTGCTGATGTAATTGACTGATGGGATTAGAATGATCAGCAGGAATACGACCGTAAAATAGGTGTACCACGGAGTCAGAAAAGATAAAACCCCGTGGGTGCGTTGCATGTCGGGGTTTTGCCTAAAGCCATAAGAAGAACTGTTGGACAGTGATGCGCTAAGAGCAGGCGTTTTGACATTATAATGATATGGAGAATAGGATATTCACTATTCAACTTCGAGACATTCTTGATCTAGTGTTAGCCCACCATTACCATTCATAACAAAAACATTGAAGGTTCCATTTTCATCATTGTATTCAAAATACAAAGGGTCAGACTCTAACGTTTTACCTTCTGAATCAGTCATGACTGTAGGGTTTAGCTCGATCCATCTATTGTCTTCGAGATGTTTAGCATAAAATTTATCACCCGTATTCCTAACGACTGGTGACATAGCTTTAGTGTTCGGGTCATAGTATTGAATGTTAGATGTTACTTGAAGTGTTAGAACTCGAGTCTTTGGGTTCTCTTTTACATGATAAACCGTGTCAGAATTATAGATTTTTTTCATGTAAGGGAAAGCCGCAGACTCTGAACAAGTAAAATCAGTCGCATAACCTTGAAATGATACTATCAACAACAATGCTAGCACATTAATTTTCATTGATTGAAACACTCTGTATACATGCCAAATAAACTTCATCTAATGGAGTTTGAAATTAAAGCATGTCGGCCGTTTAAATTTTATTTGATTAAGATAATGAATCAAAAACCTTTGGGTACTCATTAGAGACATAACTATTTCTGTCTGCTCTGAACGTTATTATACAGGCATTTGTCTCTAAAACCATTCTCCACCAACAAAACCTCATAACAGCACCTTCGGGTGCTTTTTTCATTTAAGGAACCATGAAATGACTTATCCAGCTAACACCACCCTAATCACCTTATCCCGTCCAATGAAACTGAACGGCGAAGATGTTGAATCCATCCAGATGCGTGAGCCAACGGTGTTCGACAAACTGCTGTTCGAGAAAAATAAAGGCGCCGCGCTTGAGAAAGAAGTGGCGATGATTGCGGGCCTTTGCAGCCTTAACCCTGGGGATCTGCACCAGCTTCCAGCTTATGACTACGATCAGCTGACGGAGGCATTTAACGATTTTTTGCTGCCACCGGCGGAGCGCTCGAACCTGAGTTCCTGAACAATCAGCCGGGGATCACATACTGGTGCCGCATTACGTTCAGCGAGCAGCTCACACTGCCGCTGAGTATCTGGCGGCGCTATCTGAAAAAGGCCATTAAGCAGAGCGCGGCGTAATGTCAAAATCCCAGAAGTTTAACGCCTCGATTAATTTCGGGGCGTCGCTTGACCCGTCAATGTCGCGGACCCTCAAAGGGCTGACGCGCGGCATCGACGATATCAGCGAGGAATCAGCGAAGGCGGCAAAATCACAGACGGCCTGGATGCGTCAGGTGAAAGCAGGCTCTGCGGGGACTACCGCACAGATAAAGAATATGGAACGGGCGACGGATACGCTCGTGAAAAAGCAGGCTTCACTGGAGAAACAGATCCGTGAAGGCGTACGCGCAGGGAAAGACGTGTCAGACCTTGCGAGCGAATACCAGCGTGTTGCCGCCGGGATAGGGCGGGCAGAGCACGCGCTATCCCGATTGAATGCCCAGCAGGAACGCGAGAATAAGCAGGCTGAGAAACAGAAACGCCGCGATGAACACTGGGGCCGAATGAAGGCCATGCCAGGCAAGGCGCTGTCGTTTGGTGCCAGCACGCTAATCAGCGCGCCGGTCGCTATTGCTGGCGCTGGCGTGGCGGGTATTACCGGGCTGATGGGCGGTGCACTGGCGCTTAACAAAAAGACTGCGGAGGAGTATCGCCTGTCGAAGCAGTACGGCATGTCATACCAGAGCTACAAGAACGGCAGTATTCTCGCGGAGCAGGCCGGGCTGAACGGTGAAAACTACGGGGACCTGTCAGAAGAGCTGAGTAACAAGCTGGGTGAGCAAGGCAATGATAAATCGCTAAATCCGTTGCTGGCCCAGATCGGTATGAACAAAACGCAGATGACGGGCAGCAAACAGCAGCAGTTTGATCAGGTGATGCAGGCTATCTCCGTCGGCATCAAAAATAAGAGCCTGACAGCCCAGCAGGGCGAATCACTTGCCGACCAGCTGATGGGCGGTGAAGCCAACAAGCTCGTGACCTACATCGCCAGCACCGGCAAATCCTTCAAGGAAGTGATGGATAACGCCGCTCAGCTCAACAATGTGTCTGAGGATGAAGCACGTGCTGCGGCTGAGTCGAGTCAGGTTATCAGCAATCTCTGGACGTCCGGGGAAACCGCTTTGCAGGGTATGGCCGGGGAGTTAGGTAAGGCATTCGAACCGCAGCTGAAAGCATGGGAGCAACAGGCTACGCAATGGATCAGTAACAATAAACAGCAGATCGCGAATGAAATCACTGAGTGGGTGAAAGGTGGTGGTCCGGAGCGAATTGTCCACGGACTGGAAACCTTCGGGCGTGCTGTTTCACAGGTTGTGAAATGGATAGACGCAATCCTGCCTGAAAACGATGAACGATCCCCGGCGCAGATGACTACAGCACAGGACGCCAGGCAACGCGCCATCGAAACTGAAGAACAGAAGCAGGGTGTGAGTTCTCTGGGTTATCAGGAATCCATCAATGTCGCCAACGCCGGTGAGCAATCGTGGAAGGACGCCCATAGCCAGGCCAGAGTCCCGGATGGCGTTAACTTTGATGACAAGACATTCGGTGTGCCAGTCCCGTCGCTGAAAGCTCCGGCACCGCAGCAGACGAACCACGTCAATATCACGGTGAACACGCTACCTGGGCAGGATCCGACGGAGTTTGGCCAGGGGGTCTACGACGCTTTCAACAAAGCGACGCCTGGCGTACCGGATTCGGGCGGGGCTGACACATTCGATATTCCAGCATTCTGAGGAGCACGCTGTGCAATACACAACGAAAGACGGCGAACGGCTGGATATTATCTGCGCCCGCCATTACGCGGCGGTCAATAACACCTTTGAAGCCGTTCTCTTTTCACCTCACAACTATGACCTGACAACGAATGAAGTTTTCAATGCCGGTTCAACCTTCGACCTCCCTGTCGTAAAACCCGCAGAGAAGAAAACAAAAACATCACTCTGGGATTAACCAATGTCTTACATCGATACCGGCAACAAACCATGGCTGCCAAACTTTGCTATTTCCGTCGAGGGTGAAGATATCACCGACGCAGTGCGTGAGAACCTGATTGACCTTACGCTGAAAGATTACGGCGGTGATTCCAAAAAGAGTGACCAGATATCATTTGCGGTGGTTTCCCCTGATATGAAATTGCCGGGGAAGGGCGTGAAGATATCGGTGTCCATGGGCTTCGGTGACGAGCTGGTGGATAAGGGAACCTTCGTGGTTGATTCACGTTCGTCCGGTGGTTCATCTTCACAACCGCGCGTTATTGAAATCACGGCCCGTGCATTCTCTAAAACGAATGAGCGTGGCCACAGTTCGTTGCAGTCGCAGAAAACACGCTCCTTTGCGTCAGGTACCTTGATGGGCGATTTAGTCAGTACCATCGCAGCCGAACATGGCTTAACGGCCCGGGTGGATTCAACGCTGGTGGAACAGCCGCTCGCTCATGTTGACCAGCTTGGTGAAAGCGATATGAATTTACTGACCCGGATGGCGGCGCAGTATGGCGCAGTGAGCAAAGTGACGCACGATTACTGGGTGATAACACCCAGAGGGGCTCAAACTACGGTGAGCGGTAAACCTCTGCCGATGAAAACCATTACACCAGATATGTGCAGTAACTGGCGTTATCACGACACCAGTGATCATCCGGATAGCGGTCAGTCAGGTGGTGGAACCATCATCGTAAGTTACAGAGATGCGGATGATGGTAATCGGGTTAAAACGCTTACAGTCGGCAGCGGTGAGCCAGTCACCCATTACCCGAACGCACAAAAAGATATCCACGGAGCCAGGATCATTGCGGGTGGGTGTTCTGCCCACAGTAAAAAAAAGCAGGCGGGCATGTCACTGCTCCTGCCAGCTGGGCCTGAGCTCATGGAAATGACGGCCGAAGGGAAAATCGCTACCAATGGATTCGGTAGCGTGGAGGACAGGGAGTGGAAAATGTCCCAGTTACACTATCGGCTTACCGAGCAAGGTTTTTCATTAAGTATTGAGCTGGAGTAGATCGCCGTAAAAGGTTTTCCTGCTTATTAATAATAAATCATTTAATGTTTTTATAGGGGCTGACCCTTTCTTTCATTTGAAATCCCTCACTCCTGCAAATTGATCCATATCAAGAATGACGTACATTTATACATTCACTGAATTGATTGATTCGAGTTTAAAAATAAATTTAGTGTATATTGCCATCAGGTTGAATTTATACAATTCTATTTCCAAAGATGGTAATAATAATGAATAAAATGTTGATTGCATTATTCGTAGGCATTTCTTTATCCGCAAATGCAATGGATGTACCACAAGCAAACGAAGAAGTAGCCCATGCTGAAAGGAATTATTCAGCAGCAGTAGGAAGTTATAACAATGCAGCGCACCAGTTAGGTTCTGGTGTAAATAGTTCGAGTTATGAATCACAGCTTAATGATGCAGCTGCCGCGCGTGCGCAGGCTTATGCAGATCAAAGAAGTGCTATTCAGAATCAGCAATCACAAGCAATTAGAAATTATGGGGTCAAAACAAATTCGGAAGGGAATCCGGTTAGCATGGTAGCAGGGGTAAAGAATGACCCTACAGGCAATCCAGTTAATATGGTAGCAGGGGTAAAGAATGACCCTACAGGCAATCCAGTTAATATGGTGGCAGGGGTAAAAAATGACCCTACAGGAAATCCAGTTAATATGGTGGCAGGGATAAAGAATGACCCTACAGGCAATCCAGTTAACATGGTAGTAGGAGTAAAAAATGACCCTACAGGTCTTCCGGTTAGCATGGTAGCAGGTACGAAAGTTAATCCTACAGGTCATAACGTTATCAATGTTGCCGCTTCTACGCTTTCACCTTCAACCAAAGTGATAACGGATAAAGGAGTTGTCACGGCTGCAACACTTCCAAAAAATGCACAAGTTACAGTTCAATTTGACAGCGCATTTAATAAATCGGTGAAAGGTAGTAATGGTCACGCTACTGGGGGTAGCCATAGTGAGCATGGAACTGGAAATGGGGCTAATAACGCCGCAAACAGTCATAGCTCCCACGGTTTAGGGGGAAGTGAGTCTATCGGTGGCGGTCATTCAGGTGGCGGTTTCCACTACTAATTTATAAAATTATGCTGAGGTCGGAAAAGACGGTGTGTGAGTTCAGGTTCTAATACCTATTTGATACACCGGCTTGTAGTGCCGAGCGCAACCCTGCACACTGATGAAAATAATTAAGCTATTGAGAACGATTCCGAGTGGCGATGGATGCTATGCATTGCAGAAGAAGATGCAATTGTTTTCGGGTTCGCTCAACAGCGATACTTGTGTGGCATGCGCGACGTAGTCGTGTCCGATCGGTTCCGGGGCATAGTGAATGTCGAGTTCAACTTTTTCAGTCAGGTTGGTAAGGTAATCTTCGCGAGTTTGGTATTGCGCAAAATGGCCACACAGAGGTTCCTCCAGTTGTCAGCCTGAAAGGGTAGGGATGTAAAAAAGCCCGCGTAAGCGGGCTTTCTCGTCACTCGGGAGCCGCGGCTCCTTTGCGTATCCTTTTTTGTCTCATTACCGTCTGGTCGGTGTACTACTGAGACGACTAACTTCCTGTTTTTATTAGTGCTGTCCTTGCACTGTCCAATCATGATTGGTGGAGCTGGGGGGATTTGAACCCCCGTCCGAAATTCCTACATCCTCGGTACTACATGCTTAGTCAGTCTTTACATTCGCCGGGCAGCTGCGGACAGACACGCCACTACCAGACTAGCCTGATTAGTTTTAGCGATTTCACCCCAGGCAGGATGTCCACGCGATCTCTTTTGGTTTTGACCTCTCTTGATCCCCGTCTTAAGAGCGGAAGCTAGGGAGAGAGGGCTCTTAGCAGGTTATTAAGCTGCTAAAGCGTAGTTTTCGTCGTTTGCGACTATTTTTTTGCGGCTTTTTACGAGGCAAACCGCCCCTCGGCATGCACCTTGGGTTTCGCAAATCCCGTCGAATCCAGAATCAGCCCCAATGTGTCTGGTCCGAGTATAACAGACCTCTTACCTCCAATGCCACCGCCATAACCCCTATAAACGCTCACTTATCGCTCACGCAGCGCCTCTTTTGCACGGTTGAACGGTTTGATCAGGTAATCCATGACGGTTTTCTCGCCGGTTTTGATGTCCACGCTGGCGACCATCCCCGGTGATATCGAAAATTTGTGACCACGTTTGTTCACCAGATAATCCTGATGGGTGCGGATAAATACCCGGTAATACACGATTTCTGGCTTCACTTTATCCTGGATGGTGTCTGGGGAAATGGTCTCCACTTCGCCTTCGATGCCGCCGTAAATGGCGTAATCGTAGGCGGTAATTTTGACCAGCGCCCGCTGTCCGGGGTGGATAAACGCGATGTCGCGCGGCGAAAGTCGGGCCTCGATCAGCAGGTGATCGTCTACGGGGACGATCTCCATCATTTCACCGTTCGGCGGGATAACGCCGCCGATCGTCGTCACCTGGATATTTTTCACGATCCCGCGCATCGGCGATCGCACCGTCATGCGGGTCACGGAATCTTCGCGACCTTTGATGATCGACGAGAGCATGTCCACTTCGGCATTGGCTTTCGACAACGCCTCACGCGCCTGCACGTAATACTGCGAGCGCAGGTCGGTGATTTTCAGGCCGAGATCGCTTTTTTCCCGCTGCAACCGCAGCACTTCCACATGGCTCGCCGCCCCGCTGCGCTGTAGCCGTTCGGTGATCGCCAGCTCTTTATTGACCGAATTTAACGCGTCCTGCAAATCAGCCTGCGAGTCGATAAGCTGCGCGCGGCGGGATTTATACAGCCGCGTTTCCTGGGCAATAAGATCCGGCCAGGCTTTCAGTGAATCAGGAAACTTGAGCGGCAGGTCATTCACTTCGGCATTCAGACGCACGCTGGAGGCCAGCGACGCGCGGTAGCGGGCGGCACTTTCGCCGACGTTAGACTCCGACCGCGTTGGGTCCAGGCGCGCCACCACTTGGCCCGCCTGGACTTTGTCGCCTTCATGAACCATCAGTTCGGTGACGATCCCGCCGTCAAGCGACTGTAAAACCTGTTCGCGCGAGCTGGGGATCACCTTTCCGGTGCCGGTCGAGACTTCATCCAGTTGGCCAAACCACGCCCATACGCCGAGGATCAGAAACAGTACGGCGGAGAGCAGGACGATTTTGCTGGCGCCGGAAAACTCGTTCTCCCGACGAATATCCAGGTCGTCCATGGCGATGTCACGCTGATTGGTTTTCATTGTTCCACCCCCGTCCGCTGGCCGCCGCCGGAACCGGCGAACGGCTGTTGTTCATCGCCTGTGCTTTTGGCGCGTCCATGACCAACTGGCCTTCTTTCAGCACCACCACGCGTTCCACCAGTTCCAGCATCGGCACGCGGTGTGTGGCGACGATCAGCGTCCGGTTGCCGAGCCAGTTACCCAGGCGCTGGATAAACTCGCGCTCGGTGTGTTCATCCAGCGACGCGCTCGGTTCGTCGAGCAGGACGATATTCGGCGAGCGCAGCAGCATGCGCGCCAGCAAAATCGCCTGACGCTGACCGCCGGAAAGCCCGTTCCCGCCTTCCATTATCGGATGGTCCAGCCCCTTCGGCAGACGTTTGACGAAGCTGTCGGCACCGCAAATTTCCAGCACTTCAAACACTGCTTCATCGCTGGCGTGCGGTGCACCGAGGGTCAGATTTTCGCGCAGGGTGCCGAAAAACAGCCGCGCGTTCTGGCTCAGAAAACCGATGTTGCGTCGCAGGTCGGCCATGTCGATTTGCGAGATGCTGAGGTTGTCGAGCCGCAGATCGCCGTTGATGATTTCTATCCCGCCCGCCAGGGCCTGCAATAACGTGGATTTCCCTGCGCCGTTGCGCCCGAGCAGGGCCACGCGCTCGCCCGGTAGAATTTCCAGACGTGAAATGCGCAGCGGCACGCGCTGATCTTCGTGGTGATAGCGGAAGTGCGCGTTCTCAAACACGTAGTGACCGTGGAAAATTTCCTGATGCACCAGCGTTTCGTCGCGCTGAGTTTCGGTCGGCAACTGCATGATGCTGTCGAGCCCGGTTTTCGCGGCTTTCACCTGCTGCCAGCGGGCCAGCACGCCGCACAGCCCGGCCATAGGCGCAATCATCCGTGACGCCAGCATCGACGCGGCAACCACCGAACCGGTGGTCAGCGTGCCTTCAATCACCAGCGGCGCGCCGAATAGAATCACCGCCGCGTAGACCAGGCTTTGCACAGACATTCCCCAGCCAATAAGCCCCTGCGTCACTTTGCGGGTGCGCAGCCCGGATTCACCGGTGATGCGAATGTAGCTGTTCCACTGCTGTAAAAAACGGTTTTCCGCCTGCATCAGTTTGATGTCTTCCAGCCCCTGCACGCTTTCCACGAGTACCGCGTTGCGCAGGGTCGATTCGTGCGCTGACTGGTTGGCGAGAATCGCGAGTTTTTTCTGCAGCAGCAAGCCGGGCAGCACCATCAATACCGCGGCAATCGGTGCGATCCAGGACAGCTGCGGGGCGATGATCCCGAGCACAATAACGAACAGGAAAAAGAACGGCAGATCGACCAGCGTCGAAAGCGTGGACGAGGTGATCATTTCGCGGATCTGCTCCAACTCGCGCAGCTGAGAAATGAAACTGCCGGTGGAGCGGGGCACGGCGCTGTTGCGCAGCCGCAGGGCGTGGCTGAAGACGCGGTCGGAAATACGCATGTCGGCGCGTTTGCCGAGCACGTCCATGATGTGCGTGCGTGCTTCACGCAGCAGAAAACCGAAGATCACGGAAATCAGTACCCCGGTCGCCAGCACGTACAGCGTCGGGTAGGACTGCGCCGGGATCACCCGGTCATACACCTGCATCGAAAAGACGATCCCGGCCAGCGACAGCACGTTAACCAAAAATGCGGCGATCATCACCGGGATGTACGGGCGAAGATCCTGCAACACTAACCCTTTCATCCAGTCGGGGCTGAAGCGGGAAACGTAGGTGTCGACGCGGCTGTCCTTGAGCGCCGACAGCGGGCGTAGGGCCGCGACATATTTCACCGACGATAACAGTTCGCTGGCGACCACGCGGTTGCTTTCGCCGTCACCGTCAATCATGAACACGTCGACCGCATCTTCGCCGTTGAAGTGCTCGATCACCGCCAGCTGGCCGTCATCCAGTTCCGCTACCACTGGCAGTCGCCATTGGCTGAACGCGTGTTCGTTGAGGGTGAGCTGATGGAACGACAGCCCGGCCTGACGCGAAAGTTGCGTCAGGGCCGGAGTGTGCGTTTTACCTTTAAACCACGGGGCGTTGGCCTGAATCGCACCTGGCGAACAAACCACCCGATAGTGGGCCGCGACGTGACCGATCGCCAGCGCCCAGTTGCTGAGGGCATGGTCGCTGATGAGTTCTTCAACAGGAGGAGCGGCACGGGTCATGGCTGGATCTCCACGGACTGGATGCTGCGATTATTTAAGCCAAAAGCCTGGCGTATCGTGCCGGTGTTGTAGAGGCAGTCAAGCTGAAGCTGATGGAGCTGGCTTTGCGTTTGCAGCTCTGCAAAGCGTGCCTGGTAGACTTCCTGTTCGGCGTTAAGCACATCCAATAACGGGCGGGAACCGAGGTCGAGATACTGCTGTTGATAGAGTTCGCGGGTGCGTTGGCTGAGCTGCTGTTGACGGCCCAGAATTTGTAATGAGCTGGCAAGATTGAGCGACTGGCTGCGGGCTTCCAGCAGTTTCTGGCGCACGTCGAGCCGGGTGCGCTGAATGGTGGATTGCGCCGATTCCACGGCGTGACTGGCGGCATCGCGCCGCGCCGTGAGGCCGCCGCCCTGATAAATCGGCATTTCGACTTTTACCCACGTCGAATACTGCGTTTTATCGAGCACTTCGCTGCTGGGGTATTTGTCGTTGAGATAATGCTGGACGGATGGCTCCAGCGAGATGGTCGGCGTCATTTGCGCGTTGGCGTAATCCAGGTTCGCCTGTGCCGCGCTGGCCTGTGCCCAGGCCGCCAGCACCGACGGCACCAGGCGGTCTTCCGGTTTGGCCATCATGCAGCTTTGTTCAAGCTTGGCCGGAAACTCCGTACTGATCCCGTTGAGCGTATTCCAGCCGAGCAGGGTCATTAACGTGGCCTGCGCGCTTTCGAGGTTGGCCTGATACTGCACCATTTGCGAACGTGCCGATTCGATACGCGCGTTGGTCTGTACGACGTCCGAAAGGGAGGTGGCCCCTTCGTCGTTACGCTGTTGCGTGAGCTTGCCGATACCGTTGAGCGCATCGAGTTGTTCTTTGGCGGCGTCGACCATTTGCTGCCAGGACTGCACCTGTACCATCGCTAACGCGGTATCGTGCGCCACGGTATCGATGCTCACCAGCACGTTGGCCTGTTCCTGCGCGGCCCCGGCCGTTTCGGCCCGGACCTGGCTCGATACTTTGCCAAAGTCGTACAGCATCTGCGACAGAGACAGCACCAGCGAAGGGCTGTAGCCGTTATTGGTGTAGGTGTTGCTGTAACCGTTGTTCATGCCCGCGGTCACCTGCGGGTAATATTTCGATTTGGCGACGTTAATCTGCTCGTTTTGCGTCAGCAGTTTCCCGATAGCCTCCCGAATGGCCGGGTGCCAGTTTACGGCGCGACTCACCGCATGGCCCAACGTCAGCGTGCCGGGTGCGGCGGTACTCAGGGGAAGTTCAGCGGCAGAGCCATCGAGCGAAGGCAATCCCTGCTCGTTGGCGAGTCCTTCAGAACTGATAGATTGTGGCTCATCCTCGGCATACACCTGAATGGAACAGAGGTGGAATGCCAGCAATAATGCGACAGGCGCTCTTCTTCCCATATTGTGTCCCTTTCAAAAATCACAGCATGTTTCTGTTATTGCCCCGGAAGCCGTGACCTCCGGGGCTGTTGTCGTCTAGCCAGTAATAATGTGGTTCTGCTGCATCAGCTCCGCGAGTGTGGTGTGGACGTTATCCAGGGTAATTAATGGGGTGGAGTTATAGGTGGAACCTGTGCCGTCACGGTCGACCGAAATCACCGTGTTAGCGCCGTTGGTGTTGACCTGCACGTAGTTCCCGAGCGTCGACGCCTGGTGATCCCAGCCGGTCAACAGTTCGCGCAGATCGATTTTGTCGCCCTGAGCGAGGTTAAAGTTGGTCCATTCGTCATTGCCGTTGCCCCCGGTTGCGTTGGCGCCGTTCAGCAGGTGATAAATCAACGTATCGCCATAGGCAGATCCGGTGAGGACGTCATGCTGATCGGTGCTGGCCATCTGCGGATTCATGTTGATGGTCAGGGTCGCGGTATCGGTGTGACCATTTTTATCATTCAGGGTGTAAGTGAAGGTCTCCTTGCTGGTCATCGACGACAGCGCCACGGCGTTGTTCAGGGTGTAGGTGTACGAGCCATCAAGATTAAATTGCAGTGCGCCGTATTTACCCAACACCGTGGCCGTGCTGGCACTGGCCGCCGGATCCAGCGTGGCGGTGCTGCTGCCCGCGCCGGTAATACTCAGGGTGGTATGCACGCTCGCCAACTGATCGGCGGCCCCGGCGGCCTCGCTGCCGTCAAAGATATTGCCGTGCACCGAACTGCTGCCGCTGGTTTCAAAGATATCCAGATGCGAGGTGGTGCCGGTTACGGTCGGGGTGATGGTGACGTTCCCGACCGCTAGCCCGCCGAGGTTACCGGTGAAGGAAACGGTGTAGTGCCCCGCATCCAGCTCCAGCCCGCTCAGCGGTACGGTCGCGCTCGCGGCCAGCAGGCCGATCGCGTTGATTGGGGTGGTGCCAGACTTAAGTACGTTGCCATTCTCAGAGATTGACCAGGTGACCGTCAGCGCGCCGAGTGAAACGAGCGACGTGACGTTGAAGGTCAGCGAGGAGTTCAGCAGCGCGTCATGGCCGGTGATATCAAAGCTACCGCTGCCGGAGCCTTTACTACCCAAGGTGAAGATGGTCGCCGACCCGAGTGCTCCACTGCTGTAGCCAATCGAATCCTGCGCCGCCGTTACCGCCATCACGGCGCTGGAATCGTTCACCGCATCCAGCGCGTGCGGCGTTGGCGTGATGTTCAGCGACGCGCGGTCGGTATCGCCATTCGCCGCTTTCACGGTGTAGACGAAGCTGTCCGGCGTTTTGATGCTATCGGCCCCGACGCCGCTTTTCAGGGCGTAGCTATAATTCCCTTTGGCATCAATGGTCAGCGTGCCGTACTGCCCGTTGATGGTGGTGGTGCCAGTGGCTGACACCGCCACGCCATTGACTTCGGTCAGCAGCGCCCCGGCAGGCAGCACATCGTTGCTCAGCACGTTCCCGGAGGTGCTGGCGGCGAGGCTGTCCACGGCATAGGTATGATCCTGCAATATGTTCAGGGTGTAACCGGTCAGCGCCGTGACGCCGCTGGCGGTATTCAACAGGAACACGTATTCGCCGCCCGGCAGCGTCAGGGTCAGCTGGCTCGACTGACCACCCAGCAGCGGCGCGTTCAGCCAGCCTTTTTGCACCTGATACTGCTCGTACTGCTGGGTCAGGTCGTTGAAGCGGTAGATGTAAAGGTCAAAGGTCGATGCCAGCGCCACGCCGCCGACCGACGATTGCAGCGTCATGGTGCGGGTGCTGCCGTCTTCCACATCAAATCGGATCGGGTTGCTCATGTTGGCGAGCACGTCGAGGTTCAGCACATTGCCCAGGCCGACGCCCACGACCGTAAAGCCCGACTGCGACGACGCACCGTTGTTGATTGCTTCCACGTTGGTGTTGAACACCAGCGCGGCGCTGTCATCGGCGGTGACCACCGAACTGGCTGCCGGAACCGGGCCGAGCGTTACGACCAACTGCGCTGAATCGCTGACGCCGTTGTGGGTGATGGTGTAGGTGAAACTCTCTTTGTGCCCCAGCACAGCCGCCGAGGTGTTCGTCAGGGTGTAGGTGTAGCTCCCGTCCTGATTGATATGCAGTGTGCCGTACAGCCCGACGATATTCGCCCCGCCCGCGCCGACCGTGGTCACGACACCGTTGGCGTCGGTAACCTGCGTAACCGTGGTGCCGGTTGGGGCGTTATCCAGCCCGCCGGTGGTATCGCGGTCGGTGATGACGTTGCCCGACTCGGTGGTTGGACCGCTGACCGATCCGGCGCTGGTTTTATGCACGTCCACATCAAGGCTGGTGTAAGACCCGGTCGCCAGCAGACTTGAGTTGTAGGTCAGGACGCGATATTGCCCGCCAGTGAGGCCGGTCAGACTCAGCGTTACGCCGCTGCCGGTCAGGGTCAGCAGGTTGGCGAAGTCTGGATTACTGGTGTTGATAAAGGTGGTCCACGAGCCGCTGGCGGTATCGAACCGCTGCACCACGATTTCCTGGGTGGACAGCAGAGACAGCACAATTCCGGTGGCGGCGGCATCGATAGTGACATCCCCGGAACCGCCGTCGGCGATGTTGAACGTCACCTGCGCGGTGTCATTCCCCAGTACCGATGCCACGTTCCCCAGCGCGCCGACCAGCAGCAGGCCGTAATCGGTCAGGTGCTCGGTGGTGGTGGTGGCCGTGGAGGTCAGCGCCAGGTTGGTGATGTTATCGCCCGCCGACAGCGGCAGCGTTGGCGCATTCACGGAGCCCTGGCCGGAGGTGTTCCCGGCGACATCGGTGGCGGTGGCGGTTAACAGTTGGCCTTCAATCTGACGAACCGGCAGGTTGAGGGTCCAGTTGCCGTCGCTGCCTGCGGTGGCGGTCAGGGTGCCTGCGTTATTCGGCAGGGTGATGGTGATGGTGCTGTTGGCCTCCGCTACCCCGCTGAGGGTGCTGCCGTCGGCGCTGATAGCAATCGTCGGCGCAGATGGCGCAGTGGTATCAATGTTAATGCTGGTGGATAACGAGGTCGCCCCCGTCCCGTTGGCGTTGGTGGCCGTGGCTGTAAAGGCGTGGCTGCCCTCGGTCATGTTGGCGGTTGGCGTGAAGCTCCATGTGCCGCTGCCATTGGCGGTGGTGGTACCGAGCAGGGTGCCGTTGTTGTAGATATTGACCGTCGCATTGGCCTGCGCCGTCCCGTTGAGGGTTGGCCGTGCGTCGTTGGTCAACTGTCCGTTGGCAATCACACCGGTGTAGCTGGCGACGTCGTCCACCACGCTGGTGATGGCCGGCGCATCCGGCACGCGGGTGTCCGGCGCGGTGAACGGCGAGGAGATCCCCACGTTACCCGCTCTATCCTGCGCAAAGGCCAGCAGCGCTTGTCCGCTGGTTTGGGCTGGCGAAAGTGTGACGGTAAACGCGCCGGTACCGTCAGCGGTGGCAGTACCCAGAACGGTCCCGGTGCTGTTGGTGATAGTCACGGTGCTGTTGGCTTCGGCGGTGCCGGTGATGCGCGTCCCGGTGCTGTTCGCCGCCAGGTTCGACGGTGCGCCAGGTGCCACGGTATCGACCACAATAGCCGCTGCCGTAGAGGTCGCGCTGAGGTTGCCCGCGGCATCGGTGGAGGTCACGGTGTAGCTGTGATTCCCCTGCGCCAGAGCCGCTGGTGGTGTCCAGGTCCAGGTGCCCGCTGGCGTCGCGGTGACGGTGGTGACCAGCGTGCCGTTGTCGTAAATCCTTACCGTGCTGTTAGCCTCCGCCGAACCGTTCAGCGTTGGCAGCGCATCGTTGGTTGGCTGGTTATTCCCCACCGCGCCCACGATATTCGGCACATCGTCCATGATGGTGGTGATAACCGGCGTCACTGGCGCAGTGGCATCGACCAGAATCACAAAGCCGCTGGTTGGCGGGCTGACGTTGCCGCCCGCATCAGTGGCGGTGACGGTCAGGGTGTGCGAGCCATCGGACAAGCCAGTACCCGGCGTGAAGCTCCAGGTGCCGCCGGTAGCCACGGTAGTACCGAGCAGGGTTGTGCCGTCATAAATGCTGACGGTGCTGCCCGTTTCCGCGGTACCAGTGAGGGTCGGTTTGTTGTCATTGCTGAGCTGGCCGCTGGTGAGTGCGCCCACTGCGCCGCCGGTGACATCGTCGGTCACCGTTTGCAGGACTGGCGCAACCGGCGCCGCGGTATCTATGGTGAAGCCAAAGCCTGCCGATGATGGGCTAACGTTGCCCGCCGCATCGGTGGATTTGGCGGTCAAGGTGTGCGGTCCATCGCCCAGCGTTGAGGTGGTGACAATCCAGTTGCCCAGCGCATCCGCGGTGGTGGTCCCGACCAGCGTGGTGCCATCGTAAATGTTCACTGTGGCACCCACTTCCGCCGTCCCGGTCAGGGTTGGCGTGCTGTCGTTGGTGGTCTGGCCGACCACAATCGGGCCAATCCCTGGGGTGACGTCATCGGCAAGCGAGGTGATCACCGGCGCCAGCGGTGCCAGTGAATCGACCACAAAGCTAAAGCTGTTGGATACCGGGCTGACGTTGCCCGCTGCATCGGTGGCGGTGACCGTCATGACGTGGCTACCCTGCGCCAGCGCGGTACCTGGGGTCCAGTTCCATGCGCCGTTACCGTCGGCAGTGACAGTAGTCACCAGATTACCGCCGTCATAAATTTTGACGGTGGCGTTGGCTTCACTGGTGCCGCTGATCGCCGGACGGGAATCGTCGGTCACGGCCCCGCTGGTCAGATTCCCGGTGACCGGGCCCTGATCGTCAAACACCGTGGTAATGCTCGGAATGGTGGGTACGCCGGTATCGACAGTAAAGCTGCGCACGTCTGATGCAGGCCCGGTATTGCCCGCCGCATCGGTGGCCGTGGCGGTGATGTTCCAGGTGCCGCTGGTCAGCGCGGTGGTCGGGGTAAAGGTCCAGTTTCCTGCCCCATTAACGATGGCTGTGCCGAGCACCGTTGCGCCGTTGTACAGCGTAATGGTCGAGCCAGCTTCCCCGGTCCCACTGATCGCCGGATGGGTTTCGTTGGTGCTGCCGTTGTTCGGCACCACGCCAATCACCGGGGCGGTGTTATCCGCCACCGAGGTGATAACCGGTGCGACAGGTGCGCTGGCATCCACGTTAACCGTGAAGCCGCCGGTGGCGGCGCTGATGTTACCCGCCGGATCGGTCTGATTGACGGTCAGCACATGAATGCCATTGGTCAGCGGCGTGGTTGGGGTGACGCTCCAGGCCCCGGTGCCATCAACCGTGGTACTGCCGACCAGTACGCCGTCAGAGAAGACTTTGATCGTCGCACCTGCTTCACCACGTCCGTTGAGGGTTGGGGTGGTGTCATTGGTCAGCTGGCCGTTAACCAGCGCCCCGGTGACGCCCGGCTGATCGTCGGTGACGGTCAGTAACGTTGGGATGGCCGGTGGCGCGGTATCGATAACAATCGGGAATGCGGCAGACGGTGCGCTGGTGTTGCCCGCCGCATCGGTGGCGGTGACGGTCAGGCTGTGGTTGCCTTCGGTCAGCGCGGTCGGAGACGGCAGGCTCCAGTTACCGTTCCCGTCCACAATGGCGGTGCCCAGCGGGTTGCCATTGTCATACACGGTAATGGTGCTGCCGATTTCCCCGGTTCCGCCGAGCAGCGGTTGGGTATCGTTGGTTGCGCCACCTGATGGGATCGCCACTGGCAGCGTGCCGTTGTCGTTTGCCACCGATCCGATCGTCGGGATGTTCGGGGCGATCGCGTCGATATTGAGCGTGAAGATCCCGGAAGCGGGTCCGGTGTTTCCGGCGGCATCCGTCGCGGTGACCGTGAAGTCATGCGAAATGCTCGTGAGATCGCTCGTTGGGGTAAAGCTCCAGGTACCGGTGCCGTTCACAGTAGCGGTGCCAATTTTCACCCCGTTATCGTAAACGGTGATGGTGGCGTTCGGTTCACCGCTCCCGTTCAGCGTTGGGCGCGTATCGTTGGTCAACTGACCGCTGTTAATGGTGCCCACGGTGGCCGGAACGTCGTCCGTCGCGTTGCTGATGGTCGGTGCCAGCGGCGCGGATAAATCGACGGTAATGGTCGTTGGCGCAGAAAGCCCGCCGGTACCCACGCCGTTAGTGGCCGAGACGGTAAAGCTGTGCGCCCCCTCCAGCAAGTCAGAAGGGAGGGTGAAGGTCCAGTTACCGCTGCCGTCAGCGACCACGTTGCCTGCTTCAATCGGATTGCCGTCGATGTAAATATGCACCGTGGCGTTGGCATCGGCGGTGCCGTTCAGGGTTGGCGTGGTGTCGTCGGTGCTGCCGCCAGTGGCGACCACGCCGACGACCGGGTTAACGTTATCGAGGATCTCGGTGATCACCGGCACATCCGGCAGGCCGGAGTTGGAGGCGGTGAAATCGACGCCTCCGCTCTGATTACCCGCCCGGTCCTGATCGATGGCAGTCAGCGTTTGTCCGCCGGTTTGCGCCGGTGAGAGGATGACGCTGAAGGCTCCGCCCGCATCCGCGACCGCCTGACCCACCACGTTCCCGTCTGCATTTTTGACGATGACCGTCGAGTTACCTTCTGCCGTGCCGGTCACGGTGGTGCCGTCCGGCGTGACCGCCAGGATGATTGGATCGGCTGGTGGATTGATATCCACGGTGATGACAATCGGTGCGGTAGGAGCCGTTTCCTCGGCCCCGTCTCGGGTGGTGAAGGTAAAGCTATGCTGCGTTTCCGTCAGCGGATCGACCGTCAGCGTCGGGGTCGGGAACGACCATTGTCCGTTGCTGACAACCGCCGTCCCCAATTCCACGCCGTTATCGTAGATAACCACGGTTGTGCCATTCTGAGCGGTCCCGGAGATCACCAGCGTCCGGTCATCGGTGTACATCCCGGTGGTTAAATCCCCTTGGATCACGCCAACGTTATCGGCGATGTGATCGACGACCGGCGGCAGCAGCACTGTGGTGTCGACGGTCAACGTGAACGACGAACTTCCGCTCGTGTTGCCTGCTTTGTCGGTGGCGACGGCGGTGAAGGTATAGGTGTTGTCAGTCAGGGTGCCGAGGGCCACAGACCAGTTGCCGGAGCTATCCGTCACGGCAGTCCCCACGAGGGTGGTGCCATTAAAGATGTTTACCGTGCTGCCGATCTCGGCGGTGCCGTGCAGCACTGGCGTGTTGTCATCGGTAACACCGCCGGTCGCGACCTGGACAGGCAGGCCGACGTCATCCTGCGCATAGCTGATAACCGGGGCGGCCGGTGCCTCGGTATCAATGGTGAAACTGACCGATGGCGAATGGGCACTGATGTTGCCGGCCGTATCCGTGGCGGTGGTGGAAATGACGTAGCTCGGCAGTGGCAGTGGGGAGCCAGGCGTCCAGCTCCAGTTGCCGCTCTCGTCGACAATCGCGGTGCCGAGCGGGTTAGTGTCATTACCGTTGTAAATCGAAATCGTGCTGCCGACTTCACCTTTGCCGCTGAAGGTCGGGGTGGTGTCGTTGGTGGAACCGTTATCGGCAACGTTACCGACCACTGGCAGGAAGTTGTCCGTCACCAGCGGGGCTGTCGGGATATCAGGTGCGGTGATGTCAATCTGTAGCGAGAAGCCGCCGGAGAGTGGGCTGGTGTTGCCCGCCTCATCCGTGGCGGTGGCAGTGATCACATGCAACCCTTCGCTCAGCCCGGTACCCGGTTGATAGCTCCAGGCGCCGTTGCCGTCAGTGGGCACCGTCGCGAGCAACGTGCCATTGTTGTACAGCGTGACGGTGGAATTAGGTTCGGCGTTACCGCTCAGTAAGGGTTCGGTCTCTTTGGTGGTGCTGCCGTTCGCCAGCACGATATCGCCGTTGCTGCCTTCGATGGTGGCAGACACGATAATTGGCGCATTCGGGGCCGTGGCATCCAAATCCAGCGTAAAGCTGGCCGGATCGCTCTCATTCCCTGCCGCATCGGTGGCGGTGGCGGTCAGGAGATGCGACGTATTGTCTGCCAGCGGCAGCGTCGGCGTGAATTCCCATTTGCCGTTATCATCCACCGTGGTCTGGCCGATGGCGGTGCCGTTGTCGTAAATCGTGATCACGGAGCCGATGTCACCGGTCCCGGTCATGTGCGGTTTGGTTTCATTGGTTAATTGCCCCGGATCGAGGGTATCGCCCCCGGCGGTGGTGACGCCGGTAAAACCAGGAATGCTCGGTGGGTCGGTGTCCAGGTTGACGGTCCATGCTGCCGAATCCACCGACGTGTTGCCGTAGTCATCGCTGGCGTTGACGGTCAACGCGTGGGCCGGTCCCGCCGTCGGGAGTGGGTCAGTAAAGGTGTAGCTCCAGGTGCCCGAAGGCGTTACGGCGATATTGGCAACAAATTCACCATTATCAAATAGATGCACAATCGAACCGGGCTGGGCGGTGCCGCTGACGGTTGGCGTGCTGTCATTGGTCAGACCCCCATTGGCAACCGGGCCGAGGATCCCCGCGGCATCGTCATTCACCAGGGTGATAGCCGGAACCTGTGGTGCGAGCGTGTCGACCAAAATGTTGAACGGCGCGGAGCTGCTGCTGTTCCCGCCAGCATCGGTGGATTTCACGACAAACTGATGGCTGCCTTCTCCCAGCGGGCTGCCTGGGGTAAAGCTCCAGTTGCCACTGCCGTCAATGTTCGCGTTGCCGAGCAGATTGCCGTTCTCATAGACCTGCACCGTGGAGCCTGCCTCAGCCTTGCCCGAGAGCGTTGGCTGGGAATCGTTGGTGGTGTCTCCGCTATTGATAGGCCCGACGATCCCCGTCACGTCGTCCATCACTTGCAGAATGGTTGGTGTCTCCGGAGCGGTGATGTCTGGCGCGTGAGCAATACCAGGCTGGCTGGTATTGTTCGACAAATCGGTCGCCGTCACCGACAAGGTTTCGCCATTATCTTGCGCCGGGGTGAGCGGCAGGGTGAAGTGGCCTGTTGGGTCCGCTTTCACGGTGCCAACCACGTTGCCATCTGGATCTTTCACAATCACCGTGCTGCCCGCTTCGGCATTACCCGTCAATTGGGTTCCGGTCTCGTTCACGACGAGGCCAGATGGCGCATCCGGCGCGGTAGTATCCGGTGCGATGACGCTTGCGGGCAGGCTTGGGTTAAGCGCTGCGTCGGTGGCGATGGCCAGTAAGCCCTCACCGTTGAGCTGCGGCGTGTCCAGCGTCGCCACAAAGTTTCCGCTGCCGTTGGTCGACCCGGTGCCGATAACGTTGCCGTTCCCGTCGGTGATGGTGATGGTGCTGTTCGGCTCAGCCTGGCCGGTGACGTGCAGACCATCCGGCGTGACCACCAGGCCGGTCGGCGGATTTGGCGCAGTGGTATCCGGCGCGTTGAAGGTTTCAGGCACCCCGATGTTAGCGGCTTTGTCGGTCACGCTAACCGTCAGCGATTCACCGTTGGCTTTCGGCGTGCTGAGGGTGATCGAGAATTTGCCGTCCTGATCGGCGGTGGCGGTCCCGAGCTGTGTGCCCAGGCTGTCTTTCACCACCACGGTGCTGCCCGCTTCGGTGATCCCGGTCAGCGTCTGGCCATGATCGACCACCGCCAGATCGCTCAACGTCGGCAGCACGGTATCGATATCAACCGTGAATGAAGTCGACGGACCGCTGGTGCCCTCGTTGTTAGTGGCGGTGGCGGTAAAGGCGTGATCGCCATCGGTCAACGGCAGCAGGGGGGTAAAGGTCCAGTTGCCATTACCATCGGCAATCACCGGTGGGAGTAGCAGGGTGCCGTTATCGCTGATATTGATGGTAGTGTTCGGTTCGGCTGTGCCGGTGAGCGTTGGCGTATTGTCGTTGGTGTCTCCGCCGTTGGCGATGTTTCCGATGGCGGGCGCGAGGTCATCGTTTACGGTAACGATGATCGGCTGAACCGGGAAGCCGGAGTCAGAGGCGGTGAAGTCGGTGGGTTGACCGACATTCCCGGCGGCATCCTGGATGCGCGCTTCCAGCGGCTGGCCCTGCGTTTGTGCCGGGTTGAGCGTGACGGTGAACTCGCCATTGCTGCCCACAACGACCGATCCCAGCAGGACGTTGTTACCGTCATAAATGGATACCGTGCTACCCGCTTCGGCGGTGCCGGTGATGGTCGCGCCGTTTTCTGCTACGTCGGTAATTTGGGCCGGATTCGGCGGTAAAGTATCTACGGTAAACGTTGGCGAGAGCGTATTACCGCTGACGTTCCCGGCCTGGTCGGTTTGGGTAATGACCAGTGTGTGCGGTCCATCAGCCAGCGGCTGAGAAGGGGTAAAGCTCCAGTTGCCGCTGGAATCTACAGTGGTGGTGCCCAGTTTGGTTTGACCATCGTAGACCGTGATGGTGTCGCCCACTTCCCCCTTGCCGTTGAGCGTGGGTCTGGCGTCATCGGTCACGGACCCACTTTGCAATGGACCAACAATCGTCTGGACATCATCGGTAACAGCGGAAAGCTGTGGCGCATCGGGCGCCACTGTATCGATGGTCAGCGTAAAGTGCGTGGATTCGATGCTGTGGCCTTTCAGGTTAAAGGCGATGGCGGTGAAGGAATGGAGGCCCTCAGCCAGGGCGGAACCAATCTGGAAACTCCAACTGCCGTCACTGCCCACCAGGGCGGTACCAATCTGATGGCCGTCCTGGAAAATATGAACCGTGCTGCCTGCGGTGCCAGTGCCTTTCAACAACGGCGTGTCGTCGTTCGTTATCTGATTATTGCTGAGGTTGGTTGGCACCGAGCCATGATCGTCAACCGCGCTGAGGATCACCGGCGTGTCGGGCAGATCGATGTTAGGGGCCGTGACACCCGCTCCCGGACCGGCATTACCTGCTTTATCGGTGGCGTTAACAGTCAGTTGCTCACCGCTAATCTGCGGGGTGTCGAGCGTAATGCTGAAGTGCCCGTCGCTGTTAGCGGTACCTTTCCCGATGACCTTCCCATTGGCATCTTTGACTTCGACGGTGCTGCCTGGCTCGGCATTACCGGTTAACGTGGTGCCGTCGGGTGATACGCCCAGATTAGTAGGTGCGGTCGGTGGAGTGGTGTCCGCGGTGCCGCCGCCATTGCCGTTGCCGCCATCACCGCCACCGCCGTTTCCATTGCCATCACCACCGCCATCACCACCGCCGTTTCCATTGCCATCACCGCCGCCATTACCGCCGCCGTTTCCATTGCCATCACCGCCGCCATCACCACCGCCGTTTCCATTGCCGTTGCCGGAATTGTCGTCGGAACCACCGCCACCTCCGCCACCACCGCTACCTGCTGCGATACCAATCCCCGCAGCAACGGCGACGCCGCCCAGAATCCAGGGCCAAATGGCACCGCCGTCGGAATCGCCTTCGCCCACCATGAAGGCGTCAAAGTTATCGATTTGCTGGAAATGAAGATCGGCACCGGTGTCCTGAACCCACCAGAGCGCACCGTGGCTGTCTTCAAGTACCAGGTGGTTTGCGCCTTGAGCGTTCTCTACGTAAAAATTGTGAACGGTAAAGGTTTCGCCCGAGTTGAGCTTGATGACCATATCCTGGCCAGATCGAGTGATAGAGGCGATATCCGAGCGCTCGAGCTGAAGCTTCACAATGGAAGGTGCAGTGAGGGTCACTTCAGAAGCTTGAACATTGCTGGAGACGCCAGTCAATTCGGAAATTATAGAAACAGGACGCATGGTTATCACTCCATTCAACGAAAGTGGTGGTACCGTTTTTACGAGCAAGGTTTCGATGCCGCACAATAAAACGTATTCATGCAGTTAATGCTTTAAAAGGGTTGGTCCTTACCCTAAATTTTGCGCGAGCGAATCCGTTGCTATTAAAAGCAGTGAATAAATATTGTGTGCGGCAGATGTGACGCGAAATATCCTGAGACGAAAACCCCTGTTTTTTATCGGCTTAATATTACTGTGTGTGCTGATCATGATATAGACAGGAACGAAAGAATGCGCAAATGAAGCACCGGTTAACTTTGCTTTAGTGAAAATGAACTTTTAGTACCTGGGACTGTAAGTCGCCTGGTCTGTTTGAGGCGGAGTATTGCGTGAGATGTGGGGCGGTTTAGGTTTAATCTATTGAAACATAGAGGATAGTTCTGCCGAAAATGAAATCGATTCTGAACGCCGGAAATTGATAATGGTTACCATTCCTTATGATTTGAACGGATGAAACTCGAGAGAAATACCTCTTTTTTGTTTTAAATATTCCCTGCTTATGCGATCCCGGTCCCTCTACGTGAGGCTGCGAATAATAGCGCTAATTAAGCTGCCCAAGGACTACATGATATATCATGAAGTTTCTAACGATATTAATGGCCTGGTGAATTATTCCCGGTGAGTAAATGTATTTCGGCTTTAATTAATGGTAGGCGGGGGAAAAATGGTGGTGCCAGACGAAAAAAGTCCCGTTAGCGTTATTCCACGCTTTCGGGACAGTTTCAGATGAAAGGAATTAGCGCCCGGCGTGTTTCATAATGCGGGCTTTGTCACGTGCCCATTCCTGATCTTTCAGGTCGGAGCGTTTGTCGTGCTGTTTCTTACCTTTCGCTACGCCGATTTTGACTTTACACCAGGCATTCTTCCAGTAGAGGGAGAGTGCAAGCACGGTGTAACCGTCGCGGTTAATCTGGCCGATGAGGGAATCCAGCTCGCGCTGATTCAGCAGCAGTTTACGGGTACGGGTTGGGTCGCAGACGTAGTGGCTTGACGCGACGGCCAGCGGCGTGAAGTTAGCACCAAACAGATAGGCTTCACCGTCACGCAGGATAACGTAGCTGTCGCTAATGTTGGCTTTACCTGCACGCAGAGATTTGACTTCCCAGCCCTGAAGGGCCAGTCCCGCTTCATACTCATCTTCGATAAAATATTCGTGGCGGGCGCGTTTATTCAGCGCGATAGTGGCTGATCCAGGTTTGTTAGATTTTTTCTTAGTCATAGTGTCCTGAAGTCATCTTTTTTGTACATTGCCTCAATCCTCCCGCGAGGCGCAATGGCGTATCTTAGCACGAGTTACGGTACAGCGTTTTTTTTAACAGGGGATAAATGATATTATTTGCGCGATGACAGTGAGTGGAAATAGCCATGCCCCAGATTAGTCGTACTGCGCTCGTGCCTTACAGCGCGGAACAGATGTACCAACTCGTGAACGATGTAGATGCGTATCCTGACTTTATCCCCGGTTGCACCGGGAGTCGCGTGCTGGAAGCCGGGCCATCGCAGATGACGGCGGCGGTTGACGTGTCGAAAGCGGGGATCAGTAAAACCTTTACTACCCGAAATACGCTGACCGATAACCAAAGCATTTTGATGCATCTGGTGGACGGCCCGTTCAAGAAATTGATCGGCGGTTGGAAGTTCACGCCGCTCAGCCAGGATGCCTGCAAAATCGAGTTTCACCTGGATTTTGAGTTCACCAATATGCTGATTGAAATGGCGTTTGGCCGCATCTTTAAAGAGCTGGCCTCCAACATGGTGCAGGCATTCACGCTGCGCGCCAAAGAGGTTTACAGTGTCGGCTAAACTCACGGTAGAAGTCGTTTACGCTTTGCCTGAAAAGCAGTATCTGCATAAGGTCTCGCTGGAAGAGGGCGCGACCGTTGAACAGGCCATTGTGGCCAGCGGCTTAATGCGGCTGCGTCCGGAAATCGACCTCACCAGCAACAAAGTGGGGGTCTGGAGTCGGGCGGTTAAATTGCAGGACGCGGTACACGATGGCGACCGGGTAGAAATTTATCGCCCGTTGATTGCCGACCCGAAAGTACTGCGGCGTCAGCGCGCCGAGAAATTTGCAAAATAAAAAAGCGCTCAATGAGCGCTTTTTTTTCGTCTGCGACAGGCTTAGTTGCCTGAAGTCAGAGCCGGTTTGTTATCGATGTTGGTCAGTACACCGCTGGTGTTGAAGGTCAGGGTCAGCGTCTGCTGAGTCACTTTCTCGTGGCCAGGTTCCTGACGGAACACGTAGAACCAGGTATTTGTTCCGAACGGATCGGACATCATTGGGGTACCCAGAGCGTAGGCGACCTGCTGTTGTGTCATGCCGACACGAATTTTTGCGACGTCGTTAGGTGCCAGATAGTTACCCTGGTTGATGTCAGGACGGTAAACCACTCGCTCCAGAGTGGAACAGCCTGCGGTCAACATCAGAGCAACCGCTGCGGCAGCAGTCAGCATTTTACAGCGCATAGTGATTTGATTCCTTTTCGGGCCAGAGCAGTTCACGGCTCAATTGTCATATGCCGATGATAATAGACCTTGCCTTACATTGAAACTGGTCTTACGGCGTTTTGTTGTTGTCTATGACCCTGAGTTACCGAAAAAGTTTATGCCGCCAGCAACTCTTTGGCGTTCGCCAGCGTGTTGCGAGTCACTTCGCTGCCACCGAGCAGACGGGCCAATTCCTGCAAACGCGCGCGTTTATCGAGCGGCTGCATATGTGTTTCGGTCATTGCGCCGTCGGTTTCTTTGCTGACGTAGAAATGATGGTGACCACAACCCGCCACCTGCGGCAGGTGGGTGACGCACATTACCTGAGTCGATTCGCCGAGCTGACGCAGCAGTTTGCCGACGACTGCTGCGGTTGGGCCGCTGATACCCACATCCACCTCATCGAAAATCAGCGCCGGGGTTTCCATTTTACGGGCGGTGATCACCTGGATAGAAAGTGCGATACGGGAAAGCTCACCGCCGGACGCGACTTTCGCAATCGGCTGCAACGGCTGGCCTGGGTTGGTTGTGACACGAAACTCAATGCGGTCGGCACCTTCGGCGGTCAGATGTTTTGCTTCGAAGCTGACATCAATGGCGAACAGCCCATGTGGCATTGAAAGTGAGTGCATGCTGTCGGTGATCAGCCCGGCTAATTCAGTGGCGCTGGCCTGGCGTAATGCATGCAGCTGTTCGGCGGTTTCCAGTGCCTGCTGGTGGTGTTTAGTCACTGCAAGGCTCAGGGTTTCCGCAGAATCGGCCTGGTCGTCCAGCTGCTGCTGTTCATCGAGCAGAGACTGATAAAACGCCGGGAGTTCTTCCGGGGTCACATTGTGCTTACGTGCCAGCGCAATCTGGCGGGAAATGCGCTGTTCAAGTTCAAACAGACGGTTTGGGTCGAGATCGAGCCGGTCGCAGTAGTGACGCAGTTCATCGCTGGCTTCGCTGAGCTGAATGGCCGCTTCTTCCAGCATGTCGAGCACGCCGGACACTTTGCTGTCCATGCTGACCAATTCGGTTACCAGTTGGCGCGCGCTGTACAGCTGACTTAACAGGTTCGCGTCTTCGCCATCAGCCAGAATCGACATGGCATGTTGGCTGGTGCTGATCAGCTGCCCGCTGTTGGCGAGGCGTTTGTACTCTTCATCAATTTGCTCAAACTCACCCGCCAGCGGCTGGAACTCGTTCAGCTCTTTCAGTTGATACTGAAGTAATTCCGCACGCGCGATGCGTTCATGGCTGAGTTGCTGATGCTGCGCGAGGTCACGACAGCTCTGATGCCACTGACGATACTGCTCCGCCATACGCGAGGTGAGTACTGACTCACCGGTATAGCCATCGAGCAGGGATTTTTGGTGTTCGGGTTTAACCAGAAGCTGATGCGCGTGCTGACCGTGAATTTGAATCAGCAGTTGCCCGAGTTCGCGGAGCTGAGAAAGAGGGACGGCGGTGCCGTTAATGAAGCCTCGCGAACGGCCATCACTGCTGATTACGCGGCGAAGTAAACACTCACGTCCGTCTTCCAGCTGGTTTTGCTCCAGCCAGCGTTGAGCCGCAGGTGTGTCTTTCAGAACGAAGCGGGCACAGAGATCGGCGCGGGTTGCACCCATGCGAACGATGTCGCCTTCTGCGCGGCCACCCAGGCACAACCCAAGGGCATCAATCGCAATAGATTTACCGGCACCGGTTTCCCCGGTGATGGCCGTCATTCCGCTGTGAAAATCGATTTCAAGCTCACGTACGATTGCAAAATTGCTGATGGTCAGTTGTGCCAGCATAGTCGTCTTCCTGTATGAAAAACCATAACTGTATTTTCATACAGTATAAACTGGTTTTTTATACAGTAAAGAGCCGAAATGCAAAATCAGAACAATTTTTTTGACCAACCGAGTTTTGAGCTCAATGTGTTGAAATAGCTGTAATCTTTGGGGTGAATCAGGTTGAGATGGTAATCGCAGCGGCGGATCAGCACGTCTTCGCCTTCCTGAATCGGCAGCGCAATCTGGCTGTCACAGCTGATTTCCAGGTCACTTCGGGGATGAGCAAACCGCAGGCGAATGGTGCTGCTGCTGTTGATAACCAACGGGCGCGCGGACAGCGTGTGCGGGAACATTGGCACCAGCGTGATGGCATCCAGTGAAGGAGTCAGAATAGGGCCGCCCGCTGAAAGTGAGTAGGCGGTTGAACCGGTCGGCGTCGAGATAATCAGGCCGTCTGAACGCTGGGAAAAGGCAAACACTTCATCGATATACACTTCGAATTCAATCATGTGCGCCACTTTACCTGGATGCAGCACCACTTCGTTGATGGCGGTGCTGATCCGCTTCTGGCACTCCTTCTGGCACACCTGTGCCTCAAGCAGAAAGCGCTTCTCGGTGATATAGTGGCCTTCGAGCACGTCAGCCAGCTGCTGATGCGCGTTATCGGGGTCGAGATCGGTCAGGAAGCCCAGGTTGCCACGGTTTATGCCGATAACTTTTATGTCGTAGCGAGCGAGCGTTCGCGCGGCGCCGAGCATATTGCCATCACCGCCGACCACCACCGCCAGGTCGGCCTGTTGGCCAATTTCAGCCAGGGTGCCGGTGGCAACGTTCTTTAATTGCAGCTCGCGGGCAATCTGTTGTTCAACAATGACATTGTAGCCTTTGGTACACAGCCAGCGGTACAGCATTTCATGTGTGGTCAGCGCGGTAGGATGGCGGGGATGACCGACAATACCGATACACTTGAAATGATTGTTCATTTTCTGGAGGTCCTTGTGGCGAATGAATGATGACAATGTGCCTGCTTCCCTTGAAACCCGCAGCACGATCCCCATAATAAGCGAAGTCAGCGAGATGAATACGAAAAAACGCGGAGAAATTCATGAGTAGTAAAGAACAGAAAACGCCTGAGGGGCAAGCCCCGGAAGAAATTATCAAGGACCAGCACGATGAGGTAGAGGCCGTGGAGCCTGAGACTTCGGCTGAGCAGGTGGATCCGCGCGATGAGCAAATTGCGAATCTGGAAGCACAGCTTAACGAAGCTCAGACCCGCGAACGCGATGGTGTTCTGCGTGTGAAAGCCGAGATGGAAAACCTGCGTCGTCGTACCGAACTGGACGTCGAGAAGGCGCATAAATTTGCGCTGGAGAAGTTCGTGAACGATCTTCTGCCGGTTATCGACAGCCTGGATCGTGCGCTGGAAGTGGCTGATAAAGCCAATCCGGACATGGCTCCGATGATTGAAGGGATTGAACTGACTCTGAAATCCATGCTCGACGTTGTACGAAAGTACGGTGTGGAAGTGGTGGGTGATACCAACGTACCGATGGACCCGAATGTCCATCAGGCGATTGCGATGGTTGAGTCAGATGAAGTGGGTGCGGGCAACGTGCTGATGGTGATGCAGAAGGGTTATACCCTGAACGGTCGTACCATTCGCGCGGCAATGGTCTCAGTCGCTAAAGCGAAGGCGTAATTCCAACGCTTTTCCTCTCCCCATCCGGGGAGAGGATCTTTAATATTCCGCTGTTTTATTCCCCGACACTTTCCCGAATAGATTTCACCGGCACCACTTTCACCTGCTTAATCATATTGTCCTGCACGTCGAGAATATCGATGTCGTAATGGTTGATGCGCACGCGCGTACCAATCGCCGGGATCTCTTCCAGCGCTTCCAGAATCACGCCATTGATGGTGCGGGCTTCGTCTTCCGGAAAATGCCAGTTGAAGGCTTTGTTCAGCTCGCGCACGTTGGCGGTGCCGTCGATGATCACCGAACCGTCATTTTGCGGAGTGACTTCCTCCGCAAGTGAAGGCGACATCGAGGTCGTGAAATCGCCGACGATCTCTTCCAGAATATCTTCCACCGTCACCAGGCCCTGGATATCGCCGTATTCGTCGACCACCAGGCCCGCTTTCTTCTTGTTCCGTTGAAACTTCACCAGTTGGGTGCTGAGCGGCGTACCTTCCGGCACGTAGTAGATTTCATCCGAGGCGCGCAGCAGCACTTCTTTGGTGAACTCCTGCTTCTCCGTCATCAGGCGGTAGGCTTCGCGCACGCGCAGCATGCTGATGGCGTCATCCAGCGAGTCGCGGTACAGCACAATGCGCCCGTGCGGTGAGTGCGTGAGCTGGCGGACGATAGATTTCCAGTCGTCGTTGATATCAATCCCGACGATTTCGTTGCGCGGCACCATGATGTCGTCGACGCTGACCTTTTCCAGGTCCAGCACCGACAGCAGCATGTCCTGATTACGACGGGAAATTTGTGAGTGTGATTCGTTCACGATGGTACGCAACTCGTCTTTGCTCACCGCCCCGCTGATAGTGGTATCGGTTTTGATGCCCATCATGCGCATCAAAACGCGGGTGATAGTGTTCAACAGCCACACCAGCGGCATCATCAGGATTTGCAGCGGGGCCAGCAGAAAACTGCTCGGATAGGCGACTTTTTCCGGATACAAGGCGGCGATGGTTTTCGGCAGCACTTCGGCGAAAATCAGCACCACGAAGGTTAAGATACCGGTGGCAATCGCCACGCCCGCATCGCCGTAGAGGCGCATACCGACGATAGTGCCCAGCGCAGAGGCGAGAATATTGACGAGGTTGTTGCCAATCAGCACCAGGCTAATCAGGCGGTCAGGTTTACGCAGCAGCTTTTCGACACGTTTTGCTGCCTTGTTGCCCTGCTTTGCCATATGACGTAACCGGTAGCGGTTAAGGGTCATCATCCCGGTTTCTGAACCGGAGAAGTAGGCAGAGATAATAACCATGACGACAAGCGTAATGATAAGCGTCGTGGTTGAGATATGTTCCAAACCGGGTTTCCTTTAAGTCTTAGCTCACAAACTGTTGCAGCACGCGGCTGCCAAAATAGGCCAGCGTCAGAAGTCCTGCGCCAGCCACGTTAAACCAGACCACGCGACGACCGCGCCAGCCTTCATGATAGTGACCCCATAACAACACGATATAGACAAACCAGGCGATGATAGACAGCACCGCTTTGTCGATATTTTCTACGCTGAACAGGTTGTGCAGATAAAACAGACCCGTGCACAGGGTCAGAGTGAGCAGCACAACACCCACTTGGGTGATGTGAAACATTTTACGTTCGATGCTCATTAGCGGCGGCATTTCGCTGCTAAAGGCGAGTTTTTTATTCTTGAGCTGATAGTCGATCCACGCCAGCTGGAAGGCATACAGCGCGGCGATAATCAGCGTTGCGTAGGCAAACAGCGACAGCCCAATGTGCACCATCATTCCCGGCGTTGTTTCCAGATGCGTAATAAACTCATTAGGCATGAAGGTGGCGAACGCGAGGTTGATCAGGGCAAACGCATAGACAATCGGCAGCAGCAGCCAGCCGCGATTGCGCGACGCGACGATGGTCATCACCGTACAAATCATCAGGCTGACCAGCGAGCCGACGTTCAACAGGCTCAGGTTTTGTCCGCTATCACCGCCGGGCAAAATCCGCGCTTCAAGCGCAAATGCGTGGCAGATGAGGGCAATGACCGCTGAAAGAATCGCCATGCGCCGCCAGCCGCTGTTTTTTTGCAGCAGGCCAGGAATGATCAGTGCAAGGCTGATGGAGTAGGCAACAAGCGCGAGCAGGGCAAAAACAGGCATAGAGATGTCGACATTGGCGTGTGATGAAAGAGAAGCAGTATAACGTTACGTGGCTCAGGCTCCAACCGTTGCATCACAACTCGTGCGGTGTCGTGTTATACTGCGGCAAAATTCTGTGAATGTGTCGCTGTGGCGACCGTACGTTTCCACCTCAGGCGAGAGACAATGTTTGATAATTTAACCGATCGTTTGTCGAGTACGCTGCGCAACATCAGCGGTCGCGGACGCCTTACTGAAGACAACATCAAAGACACGCTGCGCGAAGTGCGCATGGCGCTGCTGGAAGCTGACGTCGCGCTGCCTGTCGTTCGTGATTTCATCAACCGCGTTAAAGAAAGCGCGGTGGGGCATGAAGTTAACAAGAGCCTGACGCCAGGCCAGGAATTCGTCAAAATCGTTCGTAAAGAACTGGTTGCGGCGATGGGCGAAGAAAACCAGGTTCTGAACCTGGCCGCTCAGCCACCGGCTGTCGTATTGATGGCGGGCCTGCAGGGTGCCGGTAAAACAACCAGCGTCGGTAAGCTCGGTAAGTTCCTGCGCGAAAAGCATAAGAAGAAAGTGCTGGTCGTGTCGGCGGACGTTTATCGCCCGGCGGCGATTAAACAGCTGGAAACCCTGGCCGAACAGGTGGGTGTCGATTTCTTCCCATCCGATGTGGCTCAGAAACCTGTCGATATCGTTAACGCGGCGCTCAAAGAAGCGAAGCTGAAATTCTACGACGTGCTGCTGGTGGATACCGCTGGCCGTTTGCACGTCGACGAAGCGATGATGGACGAAATCAAGCAGGTTCATGCCGCGATTAATCCGGTAGAAACGCTGTTTGTGGTCGATGCCATGACCGGTCAGGATGCCGCGAATACGGCGAAGGCGTTTAACGAAGCGCTGCCGCTAACCGGTGTGATTCTGACCAAAGTCGATGGTGATGCCCGCGGTGGTGCGGCGCTCTCGATTCGTCACATCACCGGTAAACCGGTTAAATTCCTCGGCGTCGGCGAGAAAACGGAAGCGCTGGAGCCGTTCCATCCGGATCGTATCGCGTCCCGTATTCTCGGCATGGGCGACGTGCTGTCGCTTATCGAAGATATCGAAAGCAAAGTTGACCGCGCTCAGGCTGAAAAGCTGGCGAATAAACTCAAGAAAGGCGACGGCTTTGACCTCACCGATTTCCTTGAGCAGCTGCGTCAGATGAAAAACATGGGCGGCATGGCGAGCCTGATGGGCAAACTGCCGGGCATGGGCCAGATTCCTGATAACGTGAAAGCGCAGATGGATGACAAAGTGCTGGTGCGTATGGAAGCGATCATCAACTCGATGACCTTCAAAGAACGCGCCCACCCGGAAATCATCAAAGGCTCGCGTAAACGCCGTATCGCAGCGGGCTGCGGTATGCAGGTGCAGGACGTTAACCGTCTTCTGAAACAGTTCGACGACATGCAGCGCATGATGAAGAAAATGAAGAAAGGCGGTATGGCGAAGATGATGCGTGGGATGAAAGGGATGATGCCACCGGGTTTCCCGGGGCGCTAGGCCTGGCTTGTTTGCCATTTTAGTTCCGGGGTGTGCTCAAAATGCTCACGTACTTCGTGTACGCTCCGCTTTTTGCGCGCACGCCGTAACTAAACGGGCTGCACCGCCGACGGCCTTCAGCAGCAGAGTTTATAACTGTTGATTGCAATTTCCCCAGAAATCAGTAAAATTTTCGGGCTTTTAATATGACACTGGGCTCCGTTCCTCGATGGGGCCCTGTGTTTTATTCACACAAGAGGATGTTATGGTAACTATTCGTTTAGCACGTCACGGCGCAAAAAAGCGTCCGTTCTACCAGGTTGTCGTTGCTGACAGCCGTAATGCACGCAACGGCCGCTTCATTGAGCGCGTTGGTTTCTTCAACCCAATCGCTTCCGCTGCAGAAGAAGGCACTCGCCTGGATCTGGATCGTATCGCTCACTGGGTTGGCCAGGGCGCAACTGTTTCTGATCGCGTAGCTACGCTGATCAAAGCAGCAAACAAAGCAGCTTAATCTGTCACGGTGGTCATGATGAGCAAGCAACTCGCCGCGAAAGTCCCAGCTGAACCTATCGTGGTCGGCAAATTGGGCTCTTCCTACGGTATTCGTGGTTGGCTCAGAGTGTTTTCTTCCACCGAAGACACCGAAAGCATTTTTGACTATCAGCCCTGGTATATCCAGAAGGCGGGTCAGTGGCAAATCGTTGAGCTGGAAAGCTGGCGTCACCACAATCAGGATCTGGTTATCAAGCTGAAAGGCGTTGAAGACCGGGATGCTGCGAATATCATGACAAATTGCGAAATTTTCGTGGATTCATCGCAGTTGCCTCAGCTCGGAGAGGGTGACTACTACTGGAAAGACCTTATGGGTTGCCAGGTAGTGACCACTGAAGGCTATGACCTCGGTAAAGTCATCGACATGATGGAAACCGGGTCCAATGACGTTCTCGTCATTAAGGCAAACCTGAAAGATGCGTTTGGTATCAAGGAGCGGTTGGTTCCGTTCCTCGATGGGCAGGTTATCAAGAAAGTCGATCTCACTACTCAAACCATTGAAGTAGATTGGGATCCTGGTTTTTAAAACCTCCGGATTAACGGTAAAAGACGGCACTATGGGGATTGGCTTGTGTTTATTGGTGTAGTTAGCCTCTTTCCAGAGATGTTTCGTGCGATTACCGACTACGGGGTAACTGGCCGGGCAGTAAAAAATGGCCTGCTGAGCATCCAGAGCTGGAGTCCTCGTGATTTCGCTCATGACCGGCACCGTACCGTGGACGAACGTCCTTACGGCGGCGGACCGGGGATGCTAATGATGGTGCAACCTTTACGGGATGCTATTCATGCAGCAAAAGCCGCGGCAGGTGAAGGCGCGAAGGTGATTTATCTTTCACCTCAGGGACGCAAGCTTGATCAAGCAGGCGTCAGCGAACTGGCAGCGAGTCAGAAATTGATTCTGGTGTGCGGTCGCTATGAAGGGGTAGATGAGCGCGTAATCCAAACCGAGATTGACGAAGAATGGTCTATCGGCGATTACGTTCTCAGCGGTGGTGAGTTACCAGCAATGACGCTGATTGACTCAGTCTCCCGGTTTATTCCGGGCGTTCTGGGCCATGAAGCATCAGCAACGGAAGATTCCTTTGCTGATGGTTTGTTGGACTGTCCACACTATACCCGCCCTGAAGTGTTGGAAGGGATGGAGGTCCCGGCAGTTTTACTGTCAGGCAACCATGCCGAGATACGTCGCTGGCGTCTGAAGCAGTCGCTGGGCCGGACCTGGCTTAGAAGACCTGAACTTCTGGAAAACCTGGCTCTGACTGAAGAGCAAGCAAGGTTGCTGGCGGAGTTCCAACGGGAACACGCACAACAGCAACATAAACATGATGGTGAGGCGTAAGCCCCCCAAATATCAGTTTACCCAGGATAAGAGATTAAATTATGAGCAACATTATTAAGCAAATTGAACAAGAGCAGATGAAGCAGGACGTACCTTCATTCCGTCCGGGTGATTCCGTGGAAGTGAAAGTATGGGTTGTTGAAGGTTCCAAAAAACGTCTGCAGGCATTCGAGGGCGTGGTTATCGCTATCCGTAACCGCGGTCTGCACTCTGCATTCACTGTTCGCAAAATTTCCAACGGCGAAGGCGTTGAGCGTGTCTTCCAGACTCACTCTCCAGTCATTGACAGCATTACTGTTAAACGTCGTGGTGCCGTTCGTAAAGCTAAACTGTACTACCTGCGTGAGCGTACTGGTAAGTCTGCTCGTATCAAAGAGCGTCTTAACTAAGATTCGCTTAAGCGACATCCAAGTTAAAAAGGGCTGGCCGCAAGGCTGGCCCTTTTTTATTGTCAGTCCTCTCGAATGTTAACCTTCTCGCTGCAAATCATTTACAATGTCCCCGCTTCGGAGGGCAGATGGCAGAGAACACATTTCATCGCAGTAACGGTAAACGCCTCGCGGCCTGGTTCGCGCTGTTTGCTATTGCGTTGATTATTGTGGCGCCGTTGATTTCCGTTTCACTGCAAAAAGACCCGATGAGTGCGATGCCCGGTATGCATCACGATATGTCGATGATGAACAAGCATCATGATGGGCACCTTCCGGGCACGACACCGGTTGATCACGCTGAGGCCTGTGGCTACTGCGTGCTGTTGGCGCACGTGCCGGGGCTAATCCTGGCCTTGGTGCTGCTGGTCTGCGCGTTACTGTTACGCCTGCGTTTACGACCGCCGCGACTCCGCGTGCAGGTCTGGCATTTTTCTCCCTGGCTTTATCCTCATCCCCGAGCACCGCCGCGTCTGTCTGCTTTTACCTGCTAACAACATAAGAATGGGCGCCCCGCGCCACACTCCCTGTTTGCTTTTTAAAAGGAAAAGTATGACAACCTGCACCCCGCGCGCGGCATGGGTCAACCTGCTGCGTCGTCTTCATTTCGCTATTGGCCTGTTTGTCGGGCCGTTCATCTTAGTGGCGGCACTGACCGGCACGCTGTACGTTGCGACGCCGCAGCTGGAAAACCTACTGTATCGCGACGCCCTGACTGCTGGAAAAGGGGGAGAGCCGCACTCTCTGGCCGAACAAATCGCCGTGGCAGAAAAAGCGACGGGCCAGAATCTGGCGCTGTATGCCGTGCGTCCGTCGCTGACACCCGGCGAAACCACTCGCGTGATGTTTCGCTCCCCGTCTTTGGGGGAATCTGAAAGCCGAGCGCTGTTCATCGATCCCGTCACGCTGGCGGTGAAAGGCGATATGACGGTGTACGGCACCAGCGGCATTTTGCCCCTGCGTCAGTGGATTGATTACGCCCATCGCTCTTTGCTGTTGGGTAACGTCGGACGGCTTTACAGTGAGTTGGCTGCGTCGTGGATGTGGCTGGCAGCCTGCGGTGGAATTGCGCTGTGGTTCTTTACCCGACCGAAAAGGCGCATCCGTAACCGCGTGCAGAACAATCGTCGAGTGCACGTCGTGCTGGGCTGGGTTCTGCTGGGCGGTATGCTGCTGTTCTCGGCGACAGGCTTGACCTGGTCACAGTGGGCGGGCGGTAACGTCGATAGACTGCGTTCGGCATTTAACTGGCTGACGCCGCAGGTGAATACCCAGCTTGATGGCCAGATGATGATGTCAGACCCGCACGCTGAGCATCACGGCGCTCACGCTGGAATGACGATGGCAATGATGGCCCCGGACGTTGTGCTGTTTGATGACGTACTTCATCTGGCGCAGCAGGCCGGTATTGATGCCCGCAAAGTCGAAATCCGACCGGCGAAAAGCGAAGACAAAGCGTGGACGGTGACGGAGAACGATCGTGGCTGGCCAACTCAGGTCGATGCAGTGGCGATCGACGCCACAAAAATGCAGATCGTGGATCGCACGCGTTTTGCTGATTTCCCGCTGATGGCCAAGCTGACACGCTGGGGTGTGGATTTCCATATGGGTCTGCTGTTTGGCGTGCTGAATCAGATCCTGCTGATCGCCTTTGGCACGGCGCTGTGTGTGATGATCGTAGTGGGTTATCGGCTGTGGTGGAGTCGTCGGCCAACGCCTGCGAAATACAATCCGCTGACCACACTCACTCAAAGCTGGTGTGATTTGACGAGAGTAGGACAGATTACGGTAGGTGTGTTGGCCGTGTTGCTGGGCGTGGCCATGCCGGTACTAGGCGTGAGTTTACTGCTGTTTGTCGCTGTGGATGTTCTGCGCTGGCGCATGGCGAGCGCAGTATCCACGGTTCAGTCAGCGGAATAACCCTCAGGGCGCGCATGTGTTAAGCCGGTGGCGGCCAGGTGTGCGACCATCGCCGCCGCGGTTGCCAATAAAATACAGGTCTATGGGCTGAGTTTGATTTTGCCAACAATTAAATACGGCCTTTACGAAGACCCATTAATTTAACCTGTTAGTTTGCGTTCCTTCATTCATGCCTTTCTGCCAGGCTTCACGTAGCGCTGCAGCGTTTTCCTGACTATCGCAACCTTCAGGGTAAATCTTGCCGGAAACACCCCAGCCAAAAAGCAGATGTGGCGTGCAGATATCTTTCAGGCCCAGGGCATAACCCTTCAGGTACGCTTTACGATCGACTTTGGGATCGTCCTGGTCGCTCGCCAGCTGCTCATCGCTTCTGGCGGTCACGCCGCTTCGACCATCATCAATCCCTTCGCCGTACCAATCGGTGCTGGTCCATTGAGGGGAATGGGCGTAGGGATCAAGCTGGCATCCGTTCAATAATAAAAGCAAAAGCGCACACAGGACTGGCTTCATAGGCTCCTCCATATCAGTGCTTTCAGCATAGCGGAGTCACTGCATATCGCGAGTGGAATGTTTTGTTTACGATAAAAATCAAACTAAATGCGCTTAAAAGGTGTATTGTAAAGTAATATTTACGCATTGTGGATTGAAATCTTTACCGCGTGTGGTATCGTAAGCTCAACCTCGCTGAGGAAACCCTTTTATCGCAAACGAGCTATACAGGATCGCCATCATGCAAAAAGACGCGCTGAACAACGTACATATTGCCGACGAACACGTTCTGATCACTCCTGAAGTCCTGAAAGCGGAATTCCCGCTGACCGTTGAACAGGAAGAGCAGATTGCCCAGTCCCGTCAGACCATTTCCGATATCATTGCCGGGCGCGATCCGCGTCTGCTGGTGGTGTGTGGGCCTTGCTCCATCCACGATCCGGAAGCTGCGATTGAATACGCTCGTCGATTTAAAGCCCTTGCCGCAGAGGTCAGCGATAGCCTCTACCTGGTGATACGCGTCTACTTTGAAAAACCACGAACCACCGTTGGCTGGAAAGGGTTGATCAACGATCCGCACATGGATGGCTCGTTTGATGTTGAAGGCGGCCTGAAAATTGCGCGCCGTCTGCTGGTGGAACTGGTCAGCATGGGCCTGCCACTGGCGACCGAAGCGCTCGACCCGAACAGCCCGCAGTACCTCGGCGATCTGTTCAGCTGGTCCGCTATCGGCGCGCGTACCACAGAATCTCAGACCCACCGCGAAATGGCATCCGGCCTGTCAATGCCAGTTGGCTTTAAAAATGGCACCGATGGCAGCCTGGCAACAGCGATCAACGCCATGCGTGCGGCGGCGATGCCACACCGTTTTGTCGGTATCAACCAGGCGGGTCAGGTTTGCCTGCTGCAAACCCAGGGCAACCCGGATGGGCATGTGATCCTGCGCGGTGGCAAAGCGCCAAACTACAGCCCGGCAGATGTTGCTCAGTGCGAAAAAGAGATGGAACAGGCGGGACTGAAACCTGCGCTGATGGTAGATTGCAGTCATGGTAACTCCAACAAAGACTACCGCCGTCAGCCTGCCGTGGCAGAGTCCGTGGTTGCACAGATTAAAGATGGCAACCGTTCTATTATCGGCCTGATGATTGAAAGTAATATTCATGAAGGCAATCAGTCTTCCGAGCAGCCGCGTTGCGATATGAAATACGGCGTGTCGGTGACCGATGCCTGCATCAGCTGGGAAGCGACGGATGCGCTGCTGCGCGAGCTTGATAAAGATTTACGTGGCCAGTTGGCGGCTCGTCAGGCGTAAGAGGAATTTATGGTTGCTGAACTGACCGCGCTACGCGATCAAATTGATGAAGTAGATAAGGCGCTGCTGGATTTGCTGGCGCGCCGTCTGGAGCTGGTGGCTGAAGTCGGCGAAGTCAAAAGCAAGTATGGCTTGCCGATTTACGTTCCTGAGCGCGAGGCATCGATGCTGGCGTCGCGTCGTCAGGAGGCCGCAGCGTTAGGGGTTCCGCCCGATCTTATCGAAGACGTTCTGCGTCGGGTGATGCGTGAGTCCTACTCCAGCGAAAACGACAAAGGCTTTAAAACGCTCTGTCCGCAGCTGCGTCCGGTGGTTATCGTCGGCGGTGGCGGCCAGATGGGGCGTTTGTTTGAGAAAATGCTGACCCTGTCGGGTTATCAGGTGCGGATCCTTGAGAAAGACGACTGGGCGCACGCGGAAGAGATGCTCTCTGATGCGGGAATGGTTATCGTCAGCGTGCCGATTCACGCCACGGCGGAGATAATCGAGAAGCTGCCCGCCTTGCCGGCGGACTGTATTCTGGTCGATCTGGCGTCGGTGAAAGCCGTTCCGCTGCAGGCGATGCTGGCGGCGCACAATGGTCCGGTACTGGGATTACACCCAATGTTCGGCCCGGACAGCGGCAGCCTGGCGAAACAGGTTGTGGTGTACTGCGATGGTCGTCAGCCGGAAGCGTACCAGTGGTTCCTGGAACAGATTCAGGTCTGGGGCGCGCGTTTGCACCGCATCAGCGCGGTGGAACACGACCAGAATATGGCGTTCATTCAGGCGCTGCGCCACTTCGCGACCTTTGCGTACGGCCTGCATCTGGCGGAAGAGAACGTTCAACTGGAACAGCTGCTGGCGCTGTCGTCACCGATCTACCGCCTGGAACTGGCGATGGTCGGGCGTCTGTTTGCGCAGGATCCTCAGCTGTATGCGGACATCATTATGTCTTCACAGAGCAATATTGCGCTGATCAAACGTTACTACAAACGATTTGGTGAGGCGATTGAACTGCTGGATCAGGGCAACAAGCAGGCCTTTATCGACAGCTTCCGTAAGGTCGAACACTGGTTTGGCGATTACGCCCAGCGCTTCCAGAGTGAAAGCCGGACGCTGTTACGCCAGGCGAATGACAGTCGGCAGTAAGAAAACTGTTTATACTCAAAAGCCAGAGGGGCAACCCGCTGGCTTTTTTTATAGGGAAACGAACATGGCTCAACCTGAGGTGCTGTTTGATTACACCGGCCATTTGCCGGAATGCCCAACCTGGAGCGATGCCGAGCAGGCGCTCTATTGGGCCGATATCCTTGAGTATGAAATTCATCGCTACGACACCCAAAGTGGTGAACATCGGGTCCTGCAATTTCCGGAAGAAGTGGGGTGCTTCTCGCTTCGGGAAAAGGGCGGGTTTATTGTCGCTCTGCGCAGCGCTATCTGGTTAAGCGACAGCCGCGGTCTGTTGGTGCGCAAAATCTGCGATAACCCGAGCAATCCACAGCTGGCCCGCTTTAACGATGGCGGTACCGATCGTGACGGCCGTTTTTACGCAGGCACGTTCTGGGGGCCGGGTGATTACAATGGCGCGCTGCTGGTGCGGGTGGACACTCAACTCAAACCGAAAGTTATCCAGTGTGATATTCGCGGCGCCAACGGGCTGGCCTTCAGTGCCGATAAAAAATGGATGTACTCCTCAGATACCCCAAATGGCGTTATCTATCGCACGCCGTTGGATGAGCAAGGTGAGCCGGGCAAGCGTGAGCCTTTCCGTCATTTCAGTGCGGGAGAGGGCATCCCGGATGGTGCAGCCATAGATGAAGAAGGGTGCTACTGGAGTGCGATGTTCGATGGTTGGCGGGTGGCGCGTTTTTCACCCGAAGGAGAGCAACTGGAAGAATATCGTTTACCGGTTCGTTGCCCGACAATGGTGTGCTTTGGTGGTCCGGACATGAAAACGTTGTTTATCACCACCACCCGAGAAAACATGAGCGCCGAAGAGGTTCGTCAATATCCGCTCTCCGGCGCAATCTTCACCCTGCCTGTTGCCGTCGCAGGGATGAAGAAGCTACCGTTTATTGGCAGTTAAGCCGGGTCAACCGGCACCACCGTTTCGCTCGGATAGCAGCCCAGCACTTTCATGGAGCGGGTGATTTCACCCAGCTCCTTCAACGCGCTTTGCATTGCATCGGCTTCCAGATTGGCCTGCACATCCAGATAAAACATCTCTTCCCACGGGTTACCGTAAATCGGACGCGACTCCAGCTTGGTCATGATCACATTGTGATTACGTAATACCAGCAGCGCTTCAACCAGCGCACCGGCCTGTTGCCCGGTGGCAATCAGCAGCGTTGTTTTGGCCGGAACCTGATCGGAGACGTTGATGGCTTTACGGGCCAGGACCACGAAACGGGTAATGTTCTGTGTCTGGTTTGCCAGATTGCGTTCCAGCACCTGTAATCCATAAAGACCGCCACCCGCCTCGCTGCCAAGCGCGGCAACGTGCGGAGAATTGGCTTCGGCTACTTTTTCCATCGCTGCTGACGTACTTTCGGTGTACTCGATTTTCCAGTGAGGATAGCGATTCAGGAACTGGCTGCACTGCTGGAAAGGCTGTGGGTGGCTGTACACGGTTTCGATTTGGTCGAGACTGGTCGAGCCGGAAACCAGCACGCAGTGATCGATAGGAATCGTCATCTCGCCCACAATCGACAGGCTGGTATGCTGCAGCAGATCATAGACGTCGTTGATGGCGCCTGAGCTGGTGTTTTCAATCGGGACCACGGCGTAGTCAGCTTGTCCGGTTTCGACCTGATTAAAGATGTCGGCGAATTTCGCGCAGCCGCTTTCGATAAATTCCTCAAAATGACGGGCTGCGTACTGACGTGCGGCGAGGTGGGAATACGATCCTTTCGGCCCAAGAAATGCGATGCGCGCTGAGTGCGGGTTAATTTTGTTGAGATGCTGCTGAAGCAGCGCCTGCTGAGTCAGGACCGAATCCTCGATAATCAGCTGGAACAGGCGCGTGATGTAGTGCGCATCGAGATGATGAGCCTGGCCCAGGGTAATCAGGCGTTCGAGCAGATCGCGCTCGCGGTCGATATCGCGTACTGGGCGATGAGATAACAGTTTCGCTTTACCCACTTCAACAGCCAGTCCACGGCGCTCGGCCAACAGCGAGAGCAACTTTTCATCCAGTGCGCTTATCTTATCGCGCAGAGCCAGTAACGGGTTTTCCGCAGTCATAATGTCGCCTTTCTTGTTATCAATAAAAAAGGCCCCCCGGTGTGGGAGGCCTTATTGTTCGTCTTCGCATTCTTTATCACACGACGAAACGCCTCCCAATCAGGGGAAGGTAAAAAAGAATGCGAAGAAGAACGGAACAATTTTCATCAGGGTTTCCTTAGAAGTACGCAGTTAAAGTAACCGTACTGTTTTCATGCTGTCAACCGCTAAAACAGCCGGGCACAAAAAACGCGCCCGAAGGCGCGTTGGATTAACACAGTTGATAAGGATTACTCTTGTTCAACGAAGTTGACGTCTTTCACCGATGCATTGGCGCGACGTGCTTCCCCTTTGTGTTGCACTTTATTGAGCTGCCTTTCCAGCTTGTTGATCAATTCATTAATGGCAGTGTACATATCTTCGTGACGTGCGCTGGCAACCAGATGGCCGTTTGGCGTGTTCAGGGTCGCATCGGCAACAAAGCCCTGTGGTTCCTTAGACAGAACAATATGGGGGTTTATCAGATGAGTTTGCCATTTTTCAAGTTTGGTGAGACGGTCTGCGACGTGCTGGCGGATGGCCGGAGTAATATCCATTTGTTTACTGGTAATGTTCATTGTCATAAATTTTACCTCTTGTCTTTCCCGTCTTGGTGATTCCAGCATACCGTTCTCAATGTCAAAATGTGTGATGTGTATCACGTTATTTTGTCACTTTTTGTCAGTCAGCGTAATTTGTGAGGCAGGACAGGAACAGGGGATTTAATACTTGAGGAATGGAGAAAAGAGGGCCATAGTTGATGGGATGACTGCGGGCTAAACCGGTTCAGCGTCCTCACGAATTGCATAAAAAAGGCAGCCTTCAGGGCTGCCTTTTTCGTTATCAGAACAATCAGCTACTGGTTTTGTCGCCATTGGCGGCAATGATTTTCGCCACTTTGTCGGCCTGCGCAGTCATCTGCATTTCGCGGTAAGCTTTTTCCATCTTCGGCAGCGCATCGCGGGTTGCTTGTGTATCCGGGAAATCACGCAGCATGCCTTCCGTGCGGTTTACTACTGCAACCCACGCGCCGCGATCGGTGTAGTAATCCACAACCGACAGCTCATACTTCGCCAGGCGGTCTTTCAGGAACACCATGCGCTTGTAGGCGTCGGAGGTGTACTGGCTCTGCGGATAGCCACGGACCAGCTTGGAGAAGTCATTGAATGCGTCACGGGCGTGCTGCGGATCGCGGTCAGAGCGGTCAACGCCAAAGAAGCCCTGCAGGGCGCTGTCATCCAGAGCCATGTTAGTCAGGCCACGCATATAGATGACGTAGTCGATGTTCGGGTGAGTCGGGTTAAGACGCATGAAGCGATCGATGGCAGCCTGAGCTAACGGCAGATCGGCGTTTTTGTAGTACGCATAAATCAGGTCGAGCTGAACCTGCTGAGAATACGGGCCAAATGGATAGCGGTTATCCAACGCTTCCAGTTGCGTTATCGCCTGTTTCCAGTTACCGTCCTGCAACTTTTGTTGAGCAGTCGCGTAGATTTCATTTGGCGGGTTATCAGGGACCTCTTCCTTTGAACCGGAGCAACCCGCCAAAGCCAGGCTGAGTGTGGCAAGGGCCACCAGGTATTTCATGCGCGTCATGACGTTTTGACTTTCCTCAGAATGTTTATGCGGGAGATTATCATTCCTGCTCCCGATTAAGACCAGCTACAATAGCACACTATATTATACGGCGAAGCCGTAAAACCCAACGTTAAACGAAGAAGCTGTTTATGGCACAACAAGTACAACTCACCGCAACGGTATCCGAAAAACAACTCGGTCAACGCTTAGATCAGGCTTTGGCCGAAATGTTCCCGGATTATTCACGTTCACGCATAAAAGAATGGATTCTTGACCAGCGAGTGCTGGTTAACGGCGTCATTTGTAGCACGCCGAAGGAGAAAGTGTTGGGGGGAGAACATGTCGCCATCAACGCTGAAATCGAAGAAGAAGCGCGGTTCGAACCACAGGATATCCCGCTGACCATCGTCTATGAAGATGACGACATTCTGGTTATCAACAAGCCGCGCGGCCTGGTAGTTCATCCGGGCGCGGGTAACCCAGACGGGACTATCCTTAATGCACTGCTGCACTATTATCCGCCGATTGTCGACGTTCCACGTGCGGGTATTGTCCATCGTCTGGATAAGGACACCACCGGTCTGATGGTTGTCGCGAAAACCGTTCCGGCGCAAACGCGTCTGGTGGAATCGCTGCAGCTGCGTGAAATTACCCGTGAATATGAGGCCGTCGCGATTGGTCACATGACGTCGGGGGGGACGGTTGAAGAGCCGATCAGTCGCCATCCGACCAAGCGTACCCACATGTCCGTTCACCCAATGGGTAAACCGGCGGTGACGCATTACCGCATCATGGAGCATTTCCGTATTCATACGCGTCTGCGTCTGCGTCTGGAAACGGGACGTACGCACCAGATTCGTGTGCACATGTCGCACATCACCCATCCGCTGGTGGGCGATCAGCTATACGGCGGCCGTCCGCGTCCACCGAAAGGGGCGTCGGAAGCCTTCATCACCGAACTGCGTAAATTCGATCGTCAGGCGCTGCATGCGACCATGCTTCGTCTCTACCATCCAATTACCGGCATCGAGATGGAATGGCATGCGCCAATTCCACAGGATATGGTTGATCTCATTGCCGCTATGCGCGCTGATTTTGAAGAACACAAGGACGACGTCGCCTGGTTATGACCAAGATTATTGTTCCACAGTGGCCGATGCCTGCGGGTGTCGGGGCATGTAGCTCAACGCGAGTGGGTGGCGTGAGTGCGTCGCCCTGGGATTCTCTTAATCTCGGTGCCCACTGTGGCGATAATCCGGAGCACGTTGAAGAGAACCGCCGTCGTTTCTATGAAGCGTCAGCGTTTCCTTCTCGTCCGGTCTGGCTTGAGCAGGTCCACGGTAATGCCGTATTAACGCTGACCGGCGGTGAGTACGATTCCAAACGTGCCGACGCGTCTTACAGCAACAAACCGGGTCTGGTCTGTGCGGTGATGACCGCCGACTGTCTGCCTGTGCTGTTTTGTAATCAGGCGGGCACTGAAGTGGCTGCCGCCCATGCGGGCTGGCGTGGCTTGTGCGGTGGCGTGCTTGAGCAAACCGTCGCGCAATTTCAGGATAAGCCGGAAAACATTCTCGCCTGGCTTGGCCCTGCAATTGGTCCAAAGGCGTTTGAAGTGGGTCCGGAAGTCCGTGAAGCATTCATGGATAAAGATGCGAAAGCTGATAGCGCTTTCCGCCCTGCTGGCGATAAATATTTCGCCGATATCTATCAGCTAGCCCGTCAGCGTCTGGCAAATCTTGGCGTGACTCAGGTGTTCGGCGGTGAACGCTGTACGCTAAGTGAAAAGGATGATTTTTTCTCTTATCGACGCGATCGGACCACCGGTCGTATGGCAAGTTTCATTTGGCTGATATAACCTAAAGAATCAAGACGATCCAGAAGGCTGACATATTTTTCACATAGTCCAGGTCTCTAACCTTGAATAATTGAGGGATGACCTCATTTAATCTCCAGTAGCAAAATTGACCTGTTATGGGAGGAATTATGCGTCTGGATCGTCTTACCAATAAATTCCAGCTTGCACTCGCCGATGCCCAATCTCTTGCATTAGGGCACGACAACCAATTCATCGAACCTCTTCATCTCATGAGCGCACTCCTGAATCAGGAAGGCGGTTCGGTACGTCCTTTATTAACTTCAGCTGGCATTAATGCCGGGCAGTTACGCACGGCCATCGATCAGGCATTGAGCCGTTTACCGCAGGTGGAAGGTACTGGCGGTGACGTTCAGCCGTCTCAGGATCTGGTCCGTGTACTGAATCTTTGCGACAAGCTGGCGCAAAAAAGAAATGACAACTTTATCTCGTCGGAGCTGTTTGTTCTGGCGGCGCTTGAATCACGTGGCACGTTAGCCGACCTGTTAAAAACCGCCGGAGCAACAACCGCCAATGTGACGCAGGCGATTGAACAAATGCGTGGAGGTGAAAACGTGAATGACCAGGGTGCTGAAGATCAGCGTCAGGCGTTAAAGAAATATACCCTTGATCTCACCGAGCGAGCCGAACAGGGCAAACTTGATCCGGTCATCGGCCGTGACGAAGAGATTCGCCGTACCATTCAGGTATTGCAGCGTCGTACCAAAAACAACCCAGTTCTGATCGGTGAGCCTGGGGTGGGTAAAACGGCGATCGTTGAAGGGCTGGCTCAGCGTATTGTTAACGGCGAAGTACCGGAAGGGCTGAAAGGCCGTCGGGTACTGGCGCTGGATATGGGCGCGCTGGTGGCTGGGGCGAAATACCGCGGCGAATTCGAAGAGCGTCTGAAAGGCGTGCTGAACGATCTCTCTAAGCAGGAAGGCAACGTCATCCTCTTTATTGATGAATTGCACACTATGGTTGGGGCTGGTAAAGCGGACGGCGCGATGGATGCGGGCAACATGCTCAAACCCGCGTTGGCGCGTGGTGAACTGCACTGCGTCGGGGCCACTACGCTTGATGAATATCGTCAATATATAGAGAAGGACGCTGCGCTTGAGCGTCGATTCCAGAAAGTGTTCGTGGCGGAGCCGACAGTAGAAGACACCATCGCGATATTGCGTGGCCTGAAAGAACGTTATGAATTGCACCACCATGTGCAAATTACGGACCCGGCGATTGTGGCAGCGGCGACATTGTCGCATCGCTATATTGCCGATCGACAGCTGCCGGATAAAGCCATCGACCTTATCGATGAAGCGGCATCCAGTATCCGGATGGAGATTGACTCTAAACCGGAAGAACTCGACCGACTTGAACGCCGCATTATCCAGCTTAAGCTGGAACAGCAGGCTTTGAAGAAAGAGTCTGACGAAGCCAGCCTGAAACGTCTGGATATGCTCAACGAAGAGCTGGACGATAAAGAACGTCAGTATTCAGAACTGGAAGAAGAGTGGAAAGCGGAAAAAGCATCTCTGTCCGGGACGCAGACCATCAAGTCTGAACTTGAGCAGGCAAAGATTGCGATCGAACAGGCTCGCCGCGTCGGTGATTTAGCGCGGATGTCTGAATTGCAGTACGGCAAAATTCCGGAGCTGGAGAAACAGCTGGCGATTGCCGAGCAGTCTGAAGGCAAAACCATGCGTTTGCTGCGTAACCGCGTTACCGAGGTTGAGATTGCCGATGTGCTGGCGCGCTGGACCGGGATCCCGGTGGCGAGAATGCTGGAAGGCGAGCGTGACAAGCTGCTGCGCATGGAGCAGGAACTGCACAGCCGAGTAATTGGTCAGAACGAAGCGGTGGAAGCTGTCTCCAATGCTATTCGTCGTAGTCGCGCTGGTTTGTCTGATCCGAATCGCCCGATTGGTTCGTTCCTGTTCCTTGGGCCGACCGGTGTCGGTAAAACCGAGCTCTGCAAAGCGCTGGCTAACTTTATGTTCGACAGCGACGATGCGATGGTCCGTATCGATATGTCCGAGTTTATGGAGAAACACTCCGTCTCGCGTCTGGTCGGTGCGCCTCCAGGATATGTTGGCTATGAAGAAGGTGGCTATCTGACCGAAGCGGTTCGCCGTCGTCCTTATTCTGTCATCCTACTGGATGAAGTCGAGAAAGCGCATCCTGATGTGTTCAACATTCTTCTTCAGGTGCTGGACGATGGACGACTGACGGACGGGCAGGGGAGAACGGTTGATTTCCGCAATACCGTTGTCATCATGACGTCGAACCTGGGTTCCGACTTGATTCAGGAACGTTTCGGCGAGCTGGATTACAGTCACATGAAAGATCTGGTGTTGGATGTGGTTAGCCACAGCTTCCGTCCGGAGTTCATCAACCGTATTGATGAAGTAGTGGTCTTCCATCCTCTGGGTGAGAAACACATCGCCTCGATTGCGAAGATCCAGCTGCAGCGTCTGTACCAGCGTCTCGAAGAGCGCGGGTATGACGTACATATAGAAGATGATGCGCTGGCGCTGCTGAGTGCCAACGGCTATGACCCGGTTTACGGCGCGCGGCCATTGAAACGCGCTATCCAGCAGCAGATTGAAAACCCGCTGGCACAGCAAATCCTCTCTGGAGAGCTGATTCCTGGGAAAACTATCCTGCTGAAAGTCAAAGACGACCATATTGTGGCAGTGCAGTAAGTCACATAAATACAAAAACGGGCCCTCAGGGGCTCGTTTTTGTTTAAAAACCAGGCGAAAATTACCCTTCGGTATATCATTTGTATGAATTGCGAGCGATTGAAGGGTTTTTTTGAATTTATACTTGCCGTCTCCTCAGAACTCCCTATAATGCGCCTCCACTGACACGGAACAACGGCTCGCCAGCCGCCGGGTCAGAAGGGTTTCTCAGGAAATCCTGACAGAGAAAAGCGAAAATAAACGCTTGACTCTGAATGAGGAAAACGTATTATACGGGACCTCGAGTTAGCAAGCGAAAGCGCGTAACTCACTGCTCTTTAACAATTTATCAGACAATCTGTGTGGGCACTCAAAGTGACATGGATTCTTAAACGTCGAAAGACGCTAAATAGAATACCAAGTCTTATGAGTGAACATACGTAATTCATTACGAAGTTTAATTCATGAGCATCAAACTTAAATTGAAGAGTTTGATCATGGCTCAGATTGAACGCTGGCGGCAGGCCTAACACATGCAAGTCGAGCGGTAACACAGGAGAGCTTGCTCTCTGGGTGACGAGCGGCGGACGGGTGAGTAATGTCTGGGAAACTGCCCGATGGAGGGGGATAACTACTGGAAACGGTAGCTAATACCGCATAACGTCTTCGGACCAAAGAGGGGGACCTTCGGGCCTCTTGCCATCGGATGTGCCCAGATGGGATTAGCTAGTAGGTGGGGTAATGGCTCACCTAGGCGACGATCCCTAGCTGGTCTGAGAGGATGACCAGCCACACTGGAACTGAGACACGGTCCAGACTCCTACGGGAGGCAGCAGTGGGGAATATTGCACAATGGGCGCAAGCCTGATGCAGCCATGCCGCGTGTATGAAGAAGGCCTTCGGGTTGTAAAGTACTTTCAGCGAGGAGGAAGGCGTTGTGGTTAATAACCGCAACGATTGACGTTACTCGCAGAAGAAGCACCGGCTAACTCCGTGCCAGCAGCCGCGGTAATACGGAGGGTGCAAGCGTTAATCGGAATTACTGGGCGTAAAGCGCACGCAGGCGGTCTGTCAAGTCGGATGTGAAATCCCCGGGCTCAACCTGGGAACTGCATTCGAAACTGGCAGGCTAGAGTCTTGTAGAGGGGGGTAGAATTCCAGGTGTAGCGGTGAAATGCGTAGAGATCTGGAGGAATACCGGTGGCGAAGGCGGCCCCCTGGACAAAGACTGACGCTCAGGTGCGAAAGCGTGGGGAGCAAACAGGATTAGATACCCTGGTAGTCCACGCCGTAAACGATGTCGACTTGGAGGTTGTGCCCTTGAGGCGTGGCTTCCGGAGCTAACGCGTTAAGTCGACCGCCTGGGGAGTACGGCCGCAAGGTTAAAACTCAAATGAATTGACGGGGGCCCGCACAAGCGGTGGAGCATGTGGTTTAATTCGATGCAACGCGAAGAACCTTACCTACTCTTGACATCCAGAGAACTTAGCAGAGATGCTTTGGTGCCTTCGGGAACTCTGAGACAGGTGCTGCATGGCTGTCGTCAGCTCGTGTTGTGAAATGTTGGGTTAAGTCCCGCAACGAGCGCAACCCTTATCCTTTGTTGCCAGCGGTTCGGCCGGGAACTCAAAGGAGACTGCCAGTGATAAACTGGAGGAAGGTGGGGATGACGTCAAGTCATCATGGCCCTTACGAGTAGGGCTACACACGTGCTACAATGGCGCATACAAAGAGAAGCGACCTCGCGAGAGCAAGCGGACCTCATAAAGTGCGTCGTAGTCCGGATTGGAGTCTGCAACTCGACTCCATGAAGTCGGAATCGCTAGTAATCGTAGATCAGAATGCTACGGTGAATACGTTCCCGGGCCTTGTACACACCGCCCGTCACACCATGGGAGTGGGTTGCAAAAGAAGTAGGTAGCTTAACCTTCGGGAGGGCGCTTACCACTTTGTGATTCATGACTGGGGTGAAGTCGTAACAAGGTAACCGTAGGGGAACCTGCGGTTGGATCACCTCCTTACCTTAAAGAACCTGCCTTTGTAGTGTCCACACAGATTGTCTGATAGATGTAGAGAAGCAAGGCGTCTTGCGATTGAGACTTCAGTGTCCCCTTCGTCTAGAGGCCCAGGACACCGCCCTTTCACGGCGGTAACAGGGGTTCGAATCCCCTAGGGGACGCCACTTGCTGGTTTGTGAGTGAAAGTCGCCGGCCTCCCTATCTCAAAACTGATTTTACTGCGTAAGCGGTGAGTCATGTTTGAGATATTTGCTCTTTAAAAATCTGGATCAAGCTGAAAATTGAAACGACACACTGTTTCCTTTCTCCGTAATAAGAAAGGAAAATACGGTGTGTTCGAGTCTCTCAAATTATTGCAAGTCGATGATGAATCGAAAGAAACATCTTCGGGTTGTGAGGTTAAGCGACTAAGCGTACACGGTGGATGCCCTGGCAGTCAGAGGCGATGAAGGGCGTGCTAATCTGCGATAAGCGTCGGCGAGGTGATATGAACCTTTGACCCGGCGATACCCGAATGGGGAAACCCAGTGTGTTTCGACACACTATCATTAAGTGAATACATAGCTTAATGAGGCGAACCGGGGGAACTGAAACATCTAAGTACCCCGAGGAAAAGAAATCAACCGAGATTCCCCCAGTAGCGGCGAGCGAACGGGGAGGAGCCCAGAGTCTGAATCAGCGCGCGTGTTAATGGAACGGTCTGGAAAGTCCGGCGATACAGGGTGATAGCCCCGTACATGAAAATGCACGCGTTGTGAACTCGAAGAGTAGGGCGGGACACGTGGTATCCTGTCTGAATATGGGGGGACCATCCTCCAAGGCTAAATACTCCTGACTGACCGATAGTGAACCAGTACCGTGAGGGAAAGGCGAAAAGAACCCCGGCGAGGGGAGTGAAAAAGAACCTGAAACCGTGTACGTACAAGCAGTGGGAGCCTACTTGTTAGGTGACTGCGTACCTTTTGTATAATGGGTCAGCGACTTATATTCTGTAGCAAGGTTAACCGAATAGGGGAGCCGAAGGGAAACCGAGTCTTAACTGGGCGTTAAGTTGCAGGGTATAGACCCGAAACCCGGTGATCTAGCCATGGGCAGGTTGAAGGTTGGGTAACACTAACTGGAGGACCGAACCGACTAATGTTGAAAAATTAGCGGATGACTTGTGGCTGGGGGTGAAAGGCCAATCAAACCGGGAGATAGCTGGTTCTCCCCGAAAGCTATTTAGGTAGCGCCTCGTGAACTCATCTTCGGGGGTAGAGCACTGTTTCGGCTAGGGGGTCATCCCGACTTACCAACCCGATGCAAACTACGAATACCGAAGAATGTTATCACGGGAGACACACGGCGGGTGCTAACGTCCGTCGTGAAGAGGGAAACAACCCAGACCGCCAGCTAAGGTCCCAAAGTCATAGTTAAGTGGGAAACGATGTGGGAAGGCTCAGACAGCCAGGATGTTGGCTTAGAAGCAGCCATCATTTAAAGAAAGCGTAATAGCTCACTGGTCGAGTCGGCCTGCGCGGAAGATGTAACGGGGCTAAACTATGCACCGAAGCTGCGGCAGCGACACTATGTGTTGTTGGGTAGGGGAGCGTTCTGTAAGCCGTTGAAGGTGGCCTGTGAGGGTAGCTGGAGGTATCAGAAGTGCGAATGCTGACATAAGTAACGATAAAGCGGGTGAAAAGCCCGCTCGCCGGAAGACCAAGGGTTCCTGTCCAACGTTAATCGGGGCAGGGTGAGTCGACCCCTAAGGCGAGGCCGAAAGGCGTAGTCGATGGGAAACAGGTTAATATTCCTGTACTTGGTGTTACTGCGAAGGGGGGACGGAGAAGGCTATGTTATCCGGGCGACGGTTGTCCCGGTTTAAGCATGTAGGCGGAGAGTTTAGGTAAATCCGGACTCTTATCTAACGCTGAGGTGTGATGACGAGGTACTACGGTACTGAAGTAACAGATGCCCTGCTTCCAGGAAAAGCCTCTAAGCATCAGGTAACACGAAATCGTACCCCAAACCGACACAGGTGGTCAGGTAGAGAATACCAAGGCGCTTGAGAGAACTCGGGTGAAGGAACTAGGCAAAATGGTGCCGTAACTTCGGGAGAAGGCACGCTGATGTGTAGGTGAAGTCCCTGCGGATGGAGCTGAAATCAGTCGAAGATACCAGCTGGCTGCAACTGTTTATTAAAAACACAGCACTGTGCAAACACGAAAGTGGACGTATACGGTGTGACGCCTGCCCGGTGCCGGAAGGTTAATTGATGGGGTTATCCTTAGGGAGAAGCTCTTGATCGAAGCCCCGGTAAACGGCGGCCGTAACTATAACGGTCCTAAGGTAGCGAAATTCCTTGTCGGGTAAGTTCCGACCTGCACGAATGGCGTAATGATGGCCAGGCTGTCTCCACCCGAGACTCAGTGAAATTGAACTCGCTGTGAAGATGCAGTGTACCCGCGGCAAGACGGAAAGACCCCGTGAACCTTTACTATAGCTTGACACTGAACATTGAGCCTTGATGTGTAGGATAGGTGGGAGGCTTTGAAGCGAGGACGCCAGTTCTTGTGGAGCCAACCTTGAAATACCACCCTTTAATGTTTGATGTTCTAACGTAGACCCGTAATCCGGGTTGCGGACAGTGTCTGGTGGGTAGTTTGACTGGGGCGGTCTCCTCCCAAAGAGTAACGGAGGAGCACGAAGGTTAGCTAATCCTGGTCGGACATCAGGAGGTTAGTGCAATGGCATAAGCTAGCTTGACTGCGAGAGTGACGGCTCGAGCAGGTGCGAAAGCAGGTCATAGTGATCCGGTGGTTCTGAATGGAAGGGCCATCGCTCAACGGATAAAAGGTACTCCGGGGATAACAGGCTGATACCGCCCAAGAGTTCATATCGACGGCGGTGTTTGGCACCTCGATGTCGGCTCATCACATCCTGGGGCTGAAGTAGGTCCCAAGGGTATGGCTGTTCGCCATTTAAAGTGGTACGCGAGCTGGGTTTAGAACGTCGTGAGACAGTTCGGTCCCTATCTGCCGTGGGCGCTGGAGAATTGAGGGGGGCTGCTCCTAGTACGAGAGGACCGGAGTGGACGCATCACTGGTGTTCGGGTTGTCATGCCAATGGCATTGCCCGGTAGCTAAATGCGGAAAAGATAAGTGCTGAAAGCATCTAAGCACGAAACTTGCCCCGAGATGAGTTCTCCCTGACTCCTTGAGAGTCCTGAAGGAACGTTGAAGACTACGACGTTGATAGGCTGGGTGTGTAAGCGTAGCGATACGTTGAGCTAACCAGTACTAATGAACCGTGAGGCTTAACCTTACAACGCCGAAGATGTTTTGGCGTGAGAGACACGATATTCAGCTTGAAACAGATTAACTGACAGACCCTGAAGGGTGTGTTGGTAAACAGAATTTGCCTGGCGGCAACAGCGCGGTGGTCCCACCTGACCCCATGCCGAACTCAGAAGTGAAACGCCGTAGCGCCGATGGTAGTGTGGGGTCTCCCCATGCGAGAGTAGGGAACTGCCAGGTATCAAACAAGTAAGAAACCCCGACCGAAAGGCCGGGGTTTTTTGCGTTTATACTCCTCATAGTCCATCCAGCAATACTTCCACCTCAACCTCCTACGACAATTCTTGATTACTGATCCTGCTAACTGAATTTGTGCTTTTGATCACAAAGCATGATATAACAATTATGTAACATTTCGATCACTAATTGTTCTGCTGAAGTGATGCCCAACATCTGCATCGAGGCGGGGCTGGTTTTTGCTGGAGTATAATAACAATGACCGAGAATACGTATTCATCCCGAGAGTCACTGATGGGCAGTGATTCACGGCGTCGGGTCTGGGCTATCGTGGGGGCTTCATCAGGTAACCTTGTCGAATGGTTTGATTTTTACGTCTATTCGTTTTGCTCGCTCTATTTCGCCCATATCTTCTTCCCCTCCGATAATACCACTACACAGTTGCTGCAAACCGCCGGTATTTTTGCTGCCGGTTTTCTGATGCGACCGATTGGTGGCTGGCTGTTTGGACGTATTGCCGATCGCCATGGGCGGAAAAAGTCGATGCTGATTTCTGTCTGCATGATGTGCTTTGGTTCGTTGGTGATTGCTTGCCTGCCAGGGTATGCGACGATTGGTACCTGGGCTCCGGCATTGCTACTGTTGGCTCGCCTGTTTCAAGGGCTTTCCGTTGGCGGAGAGTACGGCACTAGTGCAACCTACATGAGTGAAGTGGCGATTGAAGGCCGGAAGGGTTTCTTTGCCTCGTTCCAGTACGTAACGCTGATCGGCGGCCAACTTTTGGCTCTGCTTGTGGTCGTTGTTCTCCAGCAGGTGCTGAGCAGCGAAGATTTGCATGCCTGGGGCTGGCGCATTCCCTTTGCGCTTGGCGCCGTACTGGCGTTAGTCGCACTATGGCTGCGTCGTCAGCTGGATGAAACGTCACAACAGGAAACGCGCGCGCTGAAGGAAGCCGGATCGTTTAAAGGCCTGTGGCGCAATCGCAAAGCGTTCTTGATGGTTCTCGGCTTCACGGCCGGTGGTTCTCTGGTGTTTTATACCTTCACAACCTATATGCAAAAGTATCTGGTGAATACGACGGGTATGAGCGCTAGCGTGGCCAGTATCGTGATGACCGCTGCGCTGTTTTGTTATATGGCGGTTCAGCCATTATTCGGTGCGCTATCTGACAGAATTGGCCGCCGTACGTCGATGTTGTGTTTCGGTGGACTGGCCACCCTGTTTACCGTCCCCATTCTCACTGCGCTCCAGCATGTTCATTCCCCCTATGCTGCGTTTGCATTAGTAATGTGCGCCCTGCTGATCGCCAGTTTTTACACGTCGATAAGTGGGATCCTTAAAGCCGAAATGTTCCCCGCTCAGGTGCGTGCGCTTGGCGTTGGGTTATCTTACGCCGTCGCCAACGCGCTGTTTGGTGGCTCGGCAGAGTATGTTGCCCTGTCGCTGAAATCCGTGGGCTTCGAGAGTGCATTCTTCTGGTATGTCACGCTGTTAAGCGCGGTGGCGTTTGTGGTGTCGCTGATGCTGCACAGCAAAGGGAAGGGGTTACGTCTGTAGTTTATTGATGCGCCATCTGCCATACCGCATAGCCGGTTGTGGCGCCGGCGACATCCCATACAAAATCTTTCCAACTCCAGCCGCTGCCTGACGGGCGGCTGTCCCACGCTTCTTTTCCTGTTCCAAGACTGAGTGAGAACATCAGGCCATAGGCGGCACTTCTGTTCTGACTGAATCCTTGATGCTGGGCATATTCGTTACCTGCAGCGGAAAGAATGGCGGAGGCAATAAAGTGCTGAGCCTTGTCCTGGCCGGTCCAGGCATCATTGGCCATATGACTGCAACCGCAAAGCCAGAGTGAAGACAGCAGAACCAAAATACGCATAGCAGGCTCCCTGTAAAAAAGCCCCGGCCAATGCGGGGCTTGAAGATCACAGAATGCGGCTGATGAGCCTGTCGATTCGAATTCGACGCAGACGACGAATCAGCTTACGGACTTTAACCGGGTAATCGGCGATACTTTGCAGATCGCGATAATGATTCACCACGGTGGTATGTTTGCGGATCAGTTCCAGTTCTTTATCCCTAGCTTCGGCCAGCTGTTGTTTCGGATCGTGGATAAGAATGGCGTTCTCCAGATCCAGTCGCCATGCGCGTGGGTTCAGGTTGTTGCCGGTCAGCAACATCCATTCATCGTCGACCCACATGCCTTTCAGATGGTAGCTATTATCTTCATCTTTCCACAAGCGAACCACCAACTGGTCGGTATTCACATAATACTGCAGTCGGCTAAGGAAACGGCGCAGGTTGATTTCATACAAATAAGGCAGCGCGCCGATGATTTTAAACGGCTGATCTTCTGGAATATAAAAGTCATTTGCCGTTTTATCACCAACAATGATTTCAACCTTTTTCCCCTGACGCAGCAGGTGGATAATGTTCCGCACTAACACTGCCGGGAGGTTGAAATAAGGCGTGCAAATCGTCAATTTCTCTTCGGTACACGGCATCAAATGGAAGATCGTCTTGTTGAGCATGCTCGATTTTCCGAGACCAACCAGCGGCGTAACCGAGAGCTGTTCGTTATCAGCATCACCCTGGAAATGGTAACCGGTGTCACGCAGTTCCTGGCGATAGAGGCGAATATCGTTTTTGATTTCCGGGCTTTTCGGGCGCTCATTGTCATCAAGACGGTTTACACCCCGACCGTGCACCAGATTCTGATCCACCCAGTCAAACATGATATCAGCCATCTGCGCATTACCAATCGACTGGTAGCGGTCGTAGCGATACTTCTCATGTTGATGCAGGTAAACGTCGTTCAGGCTGGCGCCGCTGTAAAGCACGCAGTCGTCGATAATAAAGCCTTTATAGTGCAGAACACCTAACGCCTCGCGGGTATTAACCGGCACGCCAAACACAGGCACATTCACGCCAGGGTTATCCTGAGCCATGCGGGTGTACCAATCGGCGTTGGTGTTGGATGCTGCGGCACCAATGCGTCCGCGCTGGGCACGGTGCCAGTCAACCAGGATACGGACATCGAGTTCGGGGCGATGACGCTTGGCGTCATAAATAGCCTGCAAAACCGCTTTACCGCCATCATCCTGTTCCAGGTAAAGGGCGATAATGCAGATGCGGCGAGTGGCGTTGGCGATTTTAGCCAACAGCGCTTGCCGAAAATCCGCAGGGGCGTAAAAGAACTCGACATCATCAACTGACTGAGAAAGCTTAGGTAGTTGAGCAAGGTGTTGTTGATGCTTGTTGCGCTTAAATTTTGACAACATCACAGTGCGATTCTTCTCTGATTAATCAAGGGTCCTCTGTACCATGCAGACGACAGAAGCGAGCAATAATACCATCAGTGCCAGCTAAAGTGGTCAACATTTCCAGCAGCTTAGTTACGATGACGATGAGGATAGTCTTAATGTCAATCCGACAATGCCATCTTCAAGCTGGATGTCGACTTCAAAACCCAGCTTACGGGCCAGCGCAATCATTCCCTGGTTATTGGGCATGGTAATGCCATTCAAGCGCGATAGCCCATGTTCACGCGTATAATCGATGAGTTTTTCCAGCAAACGACGCCCCAGGCCAAGACCTTTTAAATCGGAACGCACCAGCACGGCAAACTCAGCATCAATATTATCCGGGTCTGAAATCGCGCGCGTAACGCCCAGGATCTCTGTCCCTGTCTCCGTGGAATGCACGGCGACAAATGCCATTTCACGATCGTAGTCGATCTGCGTCATATTGGCTAAATCGTCATGGGTAAATTCATTGATTTCACTGAAGTAGCGGTAATAGAGATCTTCTTTTGTGACCTGAGCTATGAACTTCTGCAACAGCGGCTCATCTTCCGGCAGGATCGGGCGAAACAGGCAGCGCTCACCGTTTTTCAGCTCGACCCACTCTTCAAATTGCTGCGGATACGGACGCACCGTTAAACGGCTTTCGCTATCCCCTTCAAACGGTCCGATTTCAAGCGTCACATCCAGCGCGGTAAATTCGTTCCCGGAGGCCAGCAAAGGATGAATATCCAGGCGCTGGATCTCCGGACAGTCGACAATCAGATTCGAAACCTGGACCAGAACCTGGCTGAGTCCAACCACATCCAGCGGACGCAATGCGCTTCTGCCACGGATCTTTTTACTTTTAATCGCCTGAATCACCAGATAACGGGCGAGATTCATGTTCAACGGTGGCAATGCCACGGCCGCCTGATCCTCTGCACGCCATTCCACACCGCCTTCGCCCAACATGATAAGCGGGCCAAAAAGCGGGTCGTATTCGACGACGATACGTAACTCCTGCGCGCCCGCGCGGTTCGCCATACTCTGAACTAACAGCCCGTGGATCCGCGCCTGAGGCCAGGTCATTTTCACGCGATCGAGGATGGCATCAGCAGCCTGCTGCACTTCTGCGGCGGTGCGCAGATACAACATTACCCCCTGAACTTCTGACTTATGCGGGATATCCGGCGAACGCAGTTTCAGCGCCACTGGATAGCCAATCTGTTCGGCGATATGCACCGCTTCGGCACTGTCTGCGGCTATCCACGTCGGCAGCGTATGCATGCCGTAAGCTTTGAGGATGGGCTGAACTTCGTGCGTGTCGAGCGACGTGGCACCTTCCGCAATGGCGTGCTGGAGCAGGGCGTGGGCGTCGGCAGTATTGGCGGTCAGGTTGTCTGGTAACACCGGGGTTTCACGCAACTGCTTCTGATTGCGGCGGTATTCCACCATATGCATAAATGCGGTGATGGTACCTTCCGGTGTGCGGTAGGTGGGGATTCCGGCGTCGCTAAATAAGCGGCGCGCTTCCTGTGAGGAGTATTCCCCGCACCAGTTGGTTAACACGGTAACGTATTTGCCACGGGCGTGATGGCTGAGTGTCTCAATTAACGCCTGAGCGCTTTCGGTTCCCGGCGCGGCTGCACTCGGGGAATGGATGACCAACAGGGCGTCATAATCCTGGCTATCGAGCAAAATACTCAGTGCTTTTTGATAGTGGTCACTGCTGGCATCATCGCGCAGGTCGAGCGGGTTCGCCGCCTCTACGCTACCCGGCAGCGCGTCACCAAGACGGCTCAGCGTCTCGTCGCTGAGCGTGGCCAGCTTTCCGTTACGAAACCAAAGTTCGTCCAGCGCCAGCGCCGCAGGGGCGGCACCGTTACTGACTATCATCAGACGCTCACCACGTAGCGGCCGCATATGGCTCAGCGTTTCGACAGCGGAAAACAGCTCATGTGTATCCTGCACGCGCAATAAACCGGCTCGCTGAATGGCTGCATCCCAGGCCGGGTCCATTCCGGAGTTTACATGCAACAGGCGCTGAGCAGCCGGACTGCGTCCACTTTTAATGACCAGAATCGGTTTATTGCGCGAGGCGCTACGGGCGGCAGAAACAAAGCGCCGGGCGTCGCTGAGGTGTTCCAGATAGAGCAGAATGGCGCTGGTTTTACTGTCGCGGGCCAGAAAGTCGAGCAGGTCATCAACGTCGATGTCGAGGCTATCACCCAAGGCGATAAAGTAGGAAAAGCCCATCTCGCGCTGCTGTGCCCAGTCAAGAATGGTATTGGACACCGCCGCAGATTGCGAAATAAAGGCTAGCTTACCGCGACGAATCGGTACTGGTGAAAAACTGGCATTCAGCCCTTGCCAGGGCGCAAGCAGCCCCAGACTGTTAGGGCCGAGCAGGCGCATTTGATAACGGGCAGCGCAGGCTTTGAGTTCGCTGAACTGTTCCGGTGGCGCGGAAAGAATAATGCAGGTTTTACAACCTTTCTGCCCGAGCGCTTCCAGCAGCTCCAGATTGCGTTTCGCATGGGTGCAGATAACCGCCAGGTCCGGCGTGAAGGGCAGGCTGTCGATATCAGGCCAGGCCAGCACGCCCAGCACCGCTTTCCAGGCAGGCGTCACCGGCAACACCGGCCCGCCAAAACCGCCGGCCAGCAGGTTGCGCATCATCAGATAACCCGCACGCTGCGGCTTCATTGATGCACCAATGACGGCTATTGATTTGGGTCTCAGTAACGCTTCCAGTCCCCGTTGGCTCATCGCACTCTCTCCTGGACTATCGTTCCTGAATGATTTTAAACGCTTTCTGGCTCCGTCACTGTGATGTTTCCCTTATGCTGAGGTTTTCCTGCCAGATAACGGGTGCGGAAACACTGAAAATGATTGCCCAGAGCGCCAGCGGCTGCGGTGTCATTCGCTAAATCTAACAGCGCAATCGCCACTTCTGCCGTGCAGTACTGACCTTCAGCATGCGCTTCCCGCAGGTGATAGGCAGAGACGCGCGACAAATCGACAGAAATCACCGGCAGGCCATCGAGATAAGGGCTCTTACGAAACATCTTCCGCGCTTCGGTCCAGGTGCCATCGAGCATAATAAAAAGCGGTGGTTTGCCTGACGGGGGGGCGGTAATGACTTCGCGTTCTGCCCCGGCATAAGATGCCGGAAAGACAACCATCGGCTGATAATCCGGATTGCGGACTAAATCGAGCAGCGGCTGCGGCGGCTCAGTACGCGACCATTGAAAGGCTTCGGTATCGGGAAGAATATCGGCAATCAGACGGCCAGTATTGCTCGGCTTCATCGGCTCGGTATCAAACATCACCAGACAAAAACGGCTCCGGGCAGTAGAAGGCGTCAGGGTTTCACACAGGCATTGTTTCAGCGGCAAAAGGCAGCGCTGGCATCGGCGAATGCGATTTCCACGGGCAAGAAACGGGCGAGTGGCGCGAGCGAGGCGTTCGGCGCGCAGGCGGAGTACGGCGTTATCAGTCATTTGGCGTTGTGCAGGAAAAACGCCATTGTCGCAGAGGGGAAAGCGGGGCACAAGACGTGCCCCGGCAGATCAGGCTTCGGTGGCTTCGTTCAGCCAACTGTCAAACGGTGCTTTAGGCACTGCGCCGTTGAGCATGTCGAGCACTTCACCTTTATGGAAAATCATAATGGTTGGGATACTGCGAATACGGAAGCGTGCGCTAAGCTCACGTTCGGCTTCGGTATTCACTTTCACGAAACGCATTTTACCGCTGCGTTCTTCCGCGACATCTTCGAAAATGGGTGCGAAGTTACGGCACGGGCCGCACCACGGTGCCCAGAAATCAACCACCACCGGCAAATCGTCTTTCAACAATTTATCCAGCGTTTCACCGGTAGCATTGATAACATCGCCGTCAAACAGCTCGTGACCGCAACGGCCACACTTAGCGGAGTCGTTAATACGATCGTCGGGGATACGGTTAAGCGCCTGACAACTGGCACAAACGGTATTCATAGCTAACCTCTGGGTAATCGGGTTGAGTCAACGGCCTGAGTGGCCGAAATGTTTCTTTAATGTTACGTATTATCGACGAGACTGTTTTAAAGGACAATGTGGTTTATTCAATGAATATAATAGTCGCAGTCTTTGGTACGAAATCATGGCGAAGCTCGGACACATCGGGTAATCTTCGCGCTTCGCGCAGCGCAGGTGGAGAATAAAGATGAACGACGAACTGAAAAATAAAAGCGGCAAGGTCAAAGTGATGTACGTCCGCAGTGATGATGACTCGGATAAACGCACGGAAAACCCGCGCACCGGTAAAGGGGCTGGTCTGAGCCGTAATAGCCCGTCCCGTTCCGAAGGTGGTCGTCGTCCTGCGCGCGATAGTCGTGATGGAAAGTCCCGCGATGGCAAACCGCGTGGCGGTGACCGTTTCCGCGACCGTGATAACTCACGTGACAGCGGACCGCGTGACGACAACCCATGGCGCACCGTTTCTCGCGCACCGGGCGCTGTCGTTGAAGACAAGCCCGATCACGGTGGGATCAGCGGCAAGAGCTTTGTCGATCCAGAAGTTATCCGTCGTCAGCGTGCAGAAGAAACCCGTGTTTACGGCGAAAATGCCTGTCAGGCGCTGTTCCTCAGCCGTCCGGATTGCATCGTTCGCGCCTGGTTCATCCAGAGTGTGACCCCGCGTTTCAAAGAAGCCCTGCGCTGGATGGCGGCAAACCGTAAAGCCTATCACGTGGTAGACGAAGCGGAGCTGGAGAAAGCGTCTGGCACCGAACACCACGGCGGCGTTTGCTTCCTGATTAAAAAGCGTAATGGCACAAGCGTTAAGCAGTGGGTGAGTGACGCGGCTGATGAAGACTGCGTACTGGCGCTGGAAGATGTGGGCAACCCGCACAACCTCGGCGCAATTATGCGTAGCTGCGCGCACTTCGGTGTGAAAGGTGTCGTGGTTCAGGATGCCGCAGTACTGGAATCCGGTGCCGCAATCCGTACCGCAGAAGGTGGCGCTGAGCACGTGCAGCCGATCACCGCTGACAGCTTTATCGACGCACTGGATCAGTTCCGCAAAGCGGGCTACGCGATTGTAACCACTTCCAGCCATAAAGGTACGCCGCTGTTCAAAGCGACAATGCCGAAGAAAATGGTACTGGTGCTGGGTCAGGAACGTGATGGCCTGTCCGATGCCGCTCTTGAGTCTTCAGACTTGAGCGTCGCTATCAACGGAACCGGCAACGTAGAAAGCCTGAACGTTTCCGTCGCAACCGGCGTTCTGCTGGCCGAATGGTGGCGTCAGAACAAAGGCTGATGCTTCTGCATCGCTAAAATGAAAATGCCAGCATTGCGCTGTAATGCTTGTCAGTTAAGCTTTTGAAGGAGGCCGCAACGGATAACGTTGCGGCCTCTTTTTTACAGCTCTCGGGTAATGCCGTGCTCTTCGCCCTGGTAGCACGAAGCTTGAGGCCATACTCAGTATTTCGGCCATGACCTTGGGGAGTTTCCCCGGCGCCACTCCCGGCAGTAAACGCAGGTGGCTGCACAGATATAACGCTGACTGTTTAAAGCCCATCTGATATGGCTCCACGCCTTTCAGACTGTACGCCATCTGCCCCATCATGAAGCGCAACAGATTATACGCCAGCACCACGCCCCACAGCTCCTGACGCACCAGCGCAGGCTTTTTACTCCGCAGCGTCAGTTCATTATTCAGCAGATGCTGCTTCATCTCCCTGAACCCGTGCTCTATCTCCCACCGCTGGCTGTAAAGGTCCACGATATCGGCTTTCGGGTATCTGAGCGGGTCGCACATCGACGTCAGTATCTGCACCGTCTTGCCGTTCACTTCCTTGCTGACCAGTCTTGCTGTCAGGGTTTCCGGTGCATCCTGCCATTTCTTTTTCGCCTGCGGCGACAGCGTTATTCTCACCAGTTTCTGCCCTGCGCCCAGGTTTCTCACCTCCTCATACTGCGCGCCTTTGCGTAAGGGCAGCATCCAGTGCCTTTCCGTGCCTGATGACTGCCAGCGAGGCAGCAGGCCCAGGGCATAGAAGCCCTTATCCATGATGGTCAGTGAGTGGTCCGGCGTCCGGTCAATAAGCTGTGCCGCAAGGTCAGTTTCACCGGTTTCAGAGACGCTGTCGAAGGCCACCGCAGACAGCAGATGGCTGGTAACTTCCATCTGGCAGACCATGCGCAGTTGTGGCCATTCGGACTGCTTGTTCACATTGGCAGTACGGCCGAAGGCTGCGTCATTTTCTGGGGTATCAGGTGCACGCCACAACGTACCGTCCACGGCCATTAGCGTCAGGCCGTTCCAGTGAGACAGGGGTGTTTTTTCAAACCAGAGCTGACGTGTTTTTTCGAACATCAGACGGATGACATCCTCGCCGAGCCGCTGGCGGGCCTGAACAACGGCACTGGGTGCAACGAAGGGCCGGTTACCCGGCAGAAGAATGTCCATATGTGAGACCAGCTGGGTCATGGAGTGGGAGCGGAACAGGGCCATGCCGGTAACCGCCCAGACCATCATCTCCATGGAGAGGCGACGCTTACGCAGAGTGACGACGCCGGTGTCAGCCAGGCATTCATCAATCAGTTCAGGAGAAAGCAGGTCTGCAAGGGCAGCAAACTCCTGCGGAGAAAATTTATGGACGGTATCTAAGGCCTGGCTGAGTAACATAAAAAAATCCGTAATCCCTGGAGAGATTACGGATTCTTGCACAACCACCGGATCGGTCAACCGATCCTTAACTGATCGGCATTACAGCATTGCGCTGGCATTTTTTTTATTCGCTTTCAGCCGGCAGGACCGGCATCCAGTCAATCGGCGGCTCGCCGCGCTGCGCCAGCCATTCGTTGGCCTGCACGAAGTGATTTGAGCCAAAGAAGCCGCGATGGGCCGACAGCGGCGACGGATGTGGCGCTTTCAGCACGTGATGACGTTCGCAGTCGATAATCGCGCCTTTCTTCTGCGCATGCGCCCCCCACAGTAAAAAGACCACTCCCTCGCAATGTTCATTGATAAGGGCAATCACTTTATCGGTAAAGGTTTCCCAGCCAAGACTGGCGTGGGAATGCGCCTGGCCTGCGCGAACCGTCAGTACCGTGTTGAGCAGCATTACGCCCTGGCGCGCCCAGCTTTCCAGATAACCGTGCATCGGGCGAGTGAAGCCCGGAATAGTGCCTTCCAACTCTTTGTACATGTTTAACAGAGAAGGCGGCGTAGCAACGCCCGGGAGAACGGAAAACGCCAGCCCGTGCGCCTGGCCTGGGCCGTGATACGGATCCTGTCCGAGGATCACCACCTTAACATCGCGCAGTTCGGTATAGCGAAACGCATTGAACACATCTTTTTGCGGCGGATAAATCGTGGTTCCAGCCTGACGTTCGTCGGCAACGGTTGCCAGGGTATTGATGAAGTAGGGCTGTTCTTTTTCACTGGCTAACACGTCGTGCCAGGTTAAGGACGTGGTCATGTCGCTCTCCTGCGAATATCGTTGGCGATAGCTTAACGGCTTCTTTGTGTGGAACAAAATTTTGTCGGTGTGAAAATCGGCTCGAACTCAAATAAAGTTGAATGTTTACAGGCATATTTGTGTTTGGCAAGGCTTGAAAATTGACTTAAAACAACAAAATTCATGGATGTACTCAGTACACACACTAATTCTATTGATTTAAATCAATGATTGCAGGGTGTCAGACTGATATATATACACTCAAGCAACAATGGTTTTACCAATTGGCCAGCGTCTGGCCAATGCAAAAACGAATAAATGAGCCTAGGGAGGCATCAAATGATTACTGGTATCCAGATTACTAAAGCTGCAAACGACGACCTGCTCAACTCTTTCTGGCTGCTCGACAGCGAGAAAGGCGAAGCGCGCTGCCTGGTCGCAAAAGGCGGTTTCACTGAAGATCAGGTTGTGGCGGTTAACGCTCTGGGCGAAATCGAATACCGTGAAATCCCGGTAGACGTTCAGCCAGAAGTCCGCGTAGAAGGTGGTCAGCACCTGAACGTGAACGTTCTGCGTCGCGAAACTCTGATGGATGCCGTTGAGCACCCAGAAAAATACCCACAGCTGACCATCCGTGTTTCTGGTTACGCGGTGCGTTTCAACTCACTGACTCCAGAACAGCAGCGCGACGTTATCGCTCGTACTTTCACCGAAAGCCTGTAATTTCTCAGGGGTGGGAAGTGAGGGCGATCGGCTAAGTTAACGAAAGCCAAAACGCTCAGCACAGAACGGAGAATGACTCAGTCATTCTCCGTTTTTTTATGCGCGTATCGCAATGATGCCATGTAAGAAGAGTGCGAAAGGGGGGTGTGGAAAGGACATAAAAAAGCCGGGAGATTTCCCGGCTCGCTTTTACTCTTCGGTTTTCTTCGGCTCGGTCGCCGCGGCAGCGACGGCACTTGGCTTACGGCGCTTACCGATGTTTTTAGCATCGCGATGGCGATTCTTCACGCGCGGTTTTTCTTTTTCCGCTTTTTTCTTCTCTTCGCGTTTAGCCATCACTTTCTTAGACGGCTTGCCTTGCAGCTTCTCGCTTGGGACGCGCGTTTGCGGACGCATGTCTTCGACCACGCGAGCTTTCAGCGGCTCTTCAATGTAGCGGCCAATTTTGCTCAGCAGCAAGTGGTCATGCGCTTCAACTAACGAAATCGCGATGCCTTTACGTCCGGCACGGCCCGTACGGCCGATACGGTGCAGGTAGGTGTCACCGCTACGTGGCATGTCGAAGTTGAAGACGTGGCTTACATCCGGAATGTCAATCCCGCGTGCAGCAACGTCGGTAGCAACCAGCACATTCACTCGGCCGTCGGTCAGGCGTAAAATCGCTTCGTTACGTTTGGCCTGAACCATCTCACCTTCGAGATAGCAGTTGTTGATGCCTTTCTCACGCAGCCAGCTAGCCAGCTCATGCACACGCTCACGTTTACGCACAAACACGATGGAACGCGTCGCGTCTTCTTGCTGGAGAAGGTGGATCAACAGCGCGGTTTTATGCTTAACGTCATCGGCACGGTAGTACCACTGGTGGATCTTCTTGCGTTCGCGGGTGGACGGTGTCGCAGACACTTCCACCGGATCTTGCAGCAGACGCTCGGAGAAGTCCTTAATAGCGTCGCCTTCTAGCGTCGCAGAGAACAGCATGGTCTGCTTACGCCAGCGAGTTTCCGCGGCGATGGTTTCGATATCCTGGGCAAAGCCCATATCCAGCATGCGGTCTGCTTCATCGAGGATCAGCGTTTCAACCGCGCGGCAGTCAAAGTTTTCTTCTTTGATGTACTGCAGCAGACGTCCGGTGGTGGCCACCACGATGTCCTGGTTTTCACTGAACACTTCAGCGTGGTTCATATAGGCCACGCCGCCGGTGATGGTTGCGATGTCTAAATGGGTATTTTTAGCCAGTTCGCGAGCGTGATCGGCAACCTGCATCGCTAGTTCGCGAGTTGGGGTCACAATCAGGATACGCGGCGGGCCAGATTTTTTGCGCGGGAAGTCGAGCAGGTGCTGCAACGCTGGCAGCAGATACGCCGCCGTTTTACCGGTGCCTGTCGGCGCAGAACCGAGGACATCACGGCCATCGAGCGCAGGCGGGATCGCAGCGGCCTGAATGGCGGTCGGGCGTGTGAAGCCTTTTTCCTGGAGCGCATCCAGAAGGCTATCGTCGAGTTCTAGTTCGGAAAAAGTCGTTACAGTCATGTTCTACCTCAGTATGGGCCGCCGATTATAGACGTTATGGCCGTAATCTTCATCTGTTTGTATGGCTATCTGTTCTCGGGTATTGTGCAGTACCCGACGCTCAGGGGATTTTATCAGGAAAAAGGTTGTTGATGATGAGTCAGTCTTCATCCGTGCTTCGTCGCAATGGATTTACGTTTAAGCAATTTTTTGTCGCCCACGATCGCTGCGCCATGAAGGTCGGCACCGACGGGATCCTGCTCGGAGCCTGGGCTCCAATCGCCCGCGTCAAACGGGTCCTTGATATGGGAACAGGCAGTGGACTGCTGGCGTTAATGTTAGCGCAGCGCACGGAAAACACGGTAATGATTGATGCCGTTGAACTTGACGCCGATGCCGCCGGACAGGCTGCTGAAAACGTCGCCGAGTCGCCGTGGGCCGATCGTATTCATATTCATACCGCCGATGTGCAGCAGTGGCTGGTGGAAGAAAACAGCCGATATGACCTGATTATCAGCAATCCTCCGTATTACGAGCAGGGCGTAGAATGCGCTACACCTCAGCGTGAGCAAGCACGATACACCACCACACTCGATCACGTGGCGCTGCTGAATTGTGCCGCCAATGCTATTACCGAAGACGGTTTTTTCTGCGTGGTGTTGCCGGAGAATATCGGTAACGGGTTCACCGAACGCGCGCTGTCGATGGGCTGGCATCTGCGCCTGCGAACCGACGTGGCGGAAACCGAACTGCGTCTGCCACATCGCGTGCTGCTGGCCTTCTCGCCGCAGGCGGGCGAATGCTTCAGCGACAGACTGGTTATCCGTGGGCCAGAGCAGCAGTATTCCGAAGGCTACACTGCGCTGACCCAAGGGTTTTATTTGTTTATGTGAGTCAACGGAGAGAGCACCGAAGGCCCTGAGTTTTCCAGCAAGTCCGGATAATCCAGCGTGTAATGCAGGCCGCGGCTCTCTTTACGCATCATGGCGCAGCGCACGATGAGCTCCGCCACCTGCACCAGATTTCGCAGTTCAAGCAGGTTATTCGATACACGGAAGCGGGAATAGTACTCGTCCAGTTCCTGCTGCAATAAGGTAATGCGACGCAGGGCGCGCTCCAGGCGTTTGGTGGTGCGCACAATGCCGACGTAGTCCCACATAAACAGCCGCAGTTCGTGCCAGTTATGCTGAATAACCACCAGTTCATCCGGATTCTCTACCCGGCTTTCATCCCAGGCTGGCAGCGAACTGACTTCGCGGGCATATGGCATCCGTTTCTTAATGTCTTCTGCCGCCGACCAGCCATACACCAGACACTCAAGCAGTGAATTCGACGCCATGCGATTGGCGCCGTGCAGGCCGGTGTAGCTAACTTCTCCGATGGCATAAAGGCCGTCAACGTCCGTCCGACCAAAATCATCCACCATCACGCCGCCACAAGTGTAATGCGCGGCGGGAACGATCGGCACCGGCTCTTTGGTCAGATCGATACCCAGGCTCAGCAGTTTTTCGTGGATCATCGGGAAATGCTGACGCACAAATGCTTCCGGTTTGTGGCTGATATCGAGATACATACAGTCCGCGCCGAGACGCTTCATTTCATGATCGATCGCGCGGGCGACGATATCGCGCGGTGCCAGCTCTTCGCGTTCGTCAAAGTCAGGCATAAAGCGAGAGCCATCCGGACGTTTGAGCAGAGCGCCTTCACCGCGTAGGGCTTCAGTCAGCAAGAAATTGCGTGCCTGCGGATGGTAAAGCGCGGTCGGGTGGAACTGATTGAATTCGAGATTTGCCACCCGGCATCCCGCACGCCAGGCCATTGCAATGCCATCACCAGAGGAAATATCCGGGTTGGTGGTGTACTGATACACCTTCGAGGCACCGCCGGTCGCCAGCACCACGGATTTCGCCGCGCAAGTTTCAACCGTTTCTTTATTACGGTTCCAGATCCACGCGCCAACGACTCGACGGGTGCCGGGCAGGCCAATTTTATCGGAGACGATCAGGTCCACGGCGTTGCTGCGCTCAATCACCTGAATATTCGGGTGATTTAACGCTTTCCCGACAAGCGTTGTTTCGACCTCTTTCCCTGTGGCATCAGCGGCATGGAGAATACGGCGATGGCTGTGCCCGCCTTCGCGTGTCAGGTGATAGCTGGCTTCGCCATTGGCCTGGACTTCCGTATCAAACAATACGCCCTGGTCGATAAGCCACTGGACGCATGGACGCGCATTGCTGGCGACAAACGACACTGCGTGGCGGTCGCAAAGCCCGGCACCGGCTATCAGCGTATCGTCGACATGAGATTCAATACTGTCCGTTTCGTCGAACACGGCGGCAATCCCGCCCTGGGCGTAAAACGTCGAGCCTTCGCTGATAGGCCCTTTACTGAGCACGATGACGGAACTGTGCTCGGCGAGGCGTAGCGCAAGGGATAAACCGGCAGCACCGCTACCGACAATGAGCACATCACAGGAGAGATCGGGAGTCGTTGTCATGGTCTGTGTTTAATTTACTAAACAAGGTTCAGGCAATGTAGCACCAGAATCCTGTTTTTAGCACGATAATTTTTCTGAGTCGTTGTAATGGCTAAACAGAGACGTCGGGCGAGAAAGTTTGTAAATCAAAGAAAATTATTGCGAAGCAGGTCGTTACCTTCAGATTTTATGATGAAAAATAGGTGGCATTACGGTACTCTGCAGACAGATTTCAGACGTTTATTGTGCGCCTGACACTTCATTTAGCAGTGGTAGACTTATAATGAGTGATAATGAACTGTCTATCCGCAGTCACAAAAAGCAAAGGCGTAACTGAACTTTACAATAATACCCCACTCTAAGCTGTTGCTTGCTCATAGTGCAGTATGTGGAGTGGCGTTTTGATTACGCATGGGAATAAGGTTTGAGGAGACATTACCTCGGATGAGCGAGCAGTTAACGGATCAGGTCCTTGTCGAGCGGGTCCAAAAGGGAGATCAGAAGGCCTTCAACCTGCTGGTGATACGCTATCAGCATAAAGTGGCAAATCTGGTTTCCCGATACGTACCGTCTGGCGATGTGCCTGACGTAGTACAAGAGTCTTTTATAAAGGCCTATCGTGCGCTGGATTCGTTCCGGGGAGATAGTGCTTTCTATACATGGCTGTACCGAATCGCCGTTAACACGGCAAAAAATTACCTGGTTGCTCAGGGGAGACGCCCGCCAGCGAGTGATGTTGATGCGATTGAAGCAGAAAATTACGAAAGTGGCGGTGCGCTGAAAGAAATTTCGAACCCTGAGAACTTAATGTTGTCAGAAGAACTGAGACAAATAGTGTTCCGTACCATTGAGTCTCTCCCGGAAGATTTACGCATGGCAATCACGTTACGGGAGTTGGATGGCCTGAGCTATGAAGAGATAGCCGCCATCATGGATTGTCCAGTGGGTACGGTTCGCTCGCGCATTTTCCGTGCACGAGAAGCTATTGATAATAAAGTTCAACCGCTAATCAGGCGTTGACGATAGCGGAATACTGGAAAAGGTATTAGGCATGCAGAAAGAAAAACTTTCCGCCTTAATGGATGGTGAAACGCTGGATAACGAGTTGCTCAACGAGCTGACCCGTTCATCTGAAATGCAAAAAGCATGGGAGAGCTACCATCTTATCCGCGATACCATGCGTGGTGAGACGGCGCAGACTCTGAATTTTGATATTTCAGCTCGCGTTATGGCCGCTATTGATAATGAACCTGTACGTCTGGCGACGCCGCTTATTCCTGAAGCTCAACCCGCACCACACCAGTGGCAGAATATGCCGTTCTGGAAAAAAGTGCGTCCGTTGGCCAGCTCCCTTACCCAAATGGGCGTTGCCGCTTGCGTATCACTTGCAGTGATCGTGGGCGTTCAGCACTATAACGGGCAATCCAATTCGACCGATCAGCCTGAAACGCCAGTGTTTAACACGCTGCCGATGATGGGCAAAGCAAGTCCGGTCAGCTTGGGTGTTCCTGCCGATGCCAGCGCGAGTAGTAATGCGGGTACCGGTCAGCAGCAAGTTCAGGAACAGCGCCGCCGTATCAACGCGATGCTTCAGGACTACGAATTGCAGCGTCGTCTGCACTCCGAGCAGCTTCAGTTTGAACAAGCCCAGACTCAGCAAGCTGCTGTTCAGGTGCCAGGATATCAAACGTTAGGAACGCAATCGCAGTAATGAAGCAACTTTGGTGTGCCATGTCTTTAATGGCTGGTAGCCTGTTCTTCTCCGCCAACGCCTCGGCAGATGTCTCGTCCGGGGCGTTGTTGCAGCAGATGAATCTGGCCAGCCAGTCTCTTAACTACGAGCTGTCGTTTGTCAGCATCAATAAGCAGGGCGTAGAGTCACTACGTTATCGTCACGCGCGTCTGAATAATCAGGCCCTGGCGCAGCTGCTGCAGATGGACGGTCCGCGCCGTGAAGTCGTCCAGCGCGGAAATGAAATCAGCTATTTCGAGCCCGGTCTCGATCCCTTTACGCTGAACGGCGATTTCATCGTCGATTCGCTGCCATCCCTGGTCTATACCGATTTCAAACGCCTCGCGCCATACTACGACTTCATCTCCGTGGGTCGCACTCGCATTGCCGACAGGCTGTGTGAGGTCATCCGCGTGGTGGCGCGTGACGGGACGCGTTACAGCTATATCGTATGGCTGGATTCGGAAACTAAGCTGCCGATGCGCGTCGATTTGCTGGACAGAGACGGCGAAACGCTCGAACAGTTCCGCGTTGTGGCGTTTAACGTTAGCGAGCAGGTGAGCAGCAATATGCAGACGCTCTCTACCGCGAGCCTGCCACCGCTGCTGTCTGTACCGGTCGGCGATAAAGTCAAATTCAACTGGCTGCCGAGCTGGCTCCCGCAAGGGTTTGTTGAGGTTGCCGGCAGCCGTAGAACGTTGCCGACAATTGATACGCCGGTTGAGTCGCGTCTTTATTCCGATGGGCTGTTTAGCTTCTCGGTGAACGTGAATCACGCTAATGCTAACAGCAGTGAACAAGTGCTGCGTACCGGACGCCGGACGGTCAGTACATCCGTACGCGACAGTTCCGAAATCACCATTGTGGGTGAGCTGCCACCGCAGACGGCAAAACGCGTTGCGGACAGCATCAAGTTCAAGGCGGCACCATGATTAAAGAGTGGGCCACGGTTATCTCCTGGGGCGACGGCGTCGCGAAGGTGAGCTGTGACGTCAAAACCTCCTGTAGCAGCTGCTCCTCGCGGGCAGGCTGTGGCAGCCGGGTACTTAACAAGCTTGGGCCGCAAACGGAACACACCATTACCGTACCCAGCGTTGAGCCGCTGGTGGCGGGGCAAAAAGTAGAGCTTGGCATCAGCGAAGGTAGCCTGTTGACCTCCGCGGTGCTGGTGTATATGACGCCACTTCTGGGTCTGTTCGTCATGGCGGCGGTGTTCCAGCTGCTTTTTGGCAGTGATTTAGCCGCGTTTGCCGGTGGCGTTTTAGGCGGCGTGGGCGGCTTTTTGATTGCCCGCGGCCTTTCCCCAAAACTGGCTTCTCGCGAAGCGTGGCAGCCGGTCATTATCAGCGTCGGTCTGCCGCCAAATATGCTGCGCGTTGATGCCTCATCTTCTGAACTGAGCCAGTAATTACGCTGGCTTTTATCTTTATTTACATCTCCAGCAGGATCTCCCCACAACTAACCGCTAAGCTTGCCGGAAGAGCATTTCCTGGCGACGGAGATGTAGTGTAGAATGCGGCGTTTTCGAACGATCAAACGTCAGGCGCAGACCCGCGGCCTCCAGGAATTCGTAAGGCATAACTAACTCTAACTATGAAGAATATACGTAACTTTTCGATCATTGCTCACATCGACCACGGTAAATCGACGTTGTCTGACCGTATTATCCAGATTTGCGGTGGTCTTTCCGATCGTGAAATGGCGGCGCAGGTTCTTGATTCCATGGATCTGGAACGTGAACGCGGCATCACCATCAAAGCGCAGAGCGTGACCCTGGATTACAAAGCGACGGATGGTGAAACCTACCAGCTTAACTTCATCGACACCCCGGGCCACGTTGACTTCTCCTATGAAGTTTCTCGTTCTTTGGCTGCCTGTGAAGGCGCACTGCTGGTGGTTGACGCCGGGCAGGGCGTAGAAGCACAGACGCTCGCCAACTGCTACACCGCGATGGAAATGAACCTGGAAGTGGTTCCTGTCCTGAACAAAATTGACCTGCCAGCGGCCGATCCGGAACGCGTGGCGGAAGAAATTGAAGATATCGTCGGCATCGACGCCGCAGACGCAGTGCGCTGCTCGGCGAAAACCGGCGTGGGCGTGCCTGAAGTATTAGAACGTCTGGTGCGCGATATTCCTGCGCCTGAGGGCGATCCGGAAGCACCGCTGCAAGCGCTGATTATCGACTCCTGGTTTGATAACTACCTCGGCGTTGTGTCGCTTATCCGTGTGAAAAACGGCACCCTGCGCAAAGGCGACAAAGTCAAAGTCATGAGTACTGGCCAGGTCTACAACGCAGACCGCCTGGGTATCTTCACCCCTAAACAGGTTGACCGTACCCAACTGAACTGCGGCGAAGTGGGCTGGCTGGTGTGTGCGATTAAAGACATCCTGGGTGCACCGGTTGGCGATACCTTGACGCTGTCCCGTAACCCGGCTGACAAAGCCCTGCCTGGCTTCAAGAAAGTCAAACCACAGGTTTACGCGGGCCTGTTCCCGGTCAGCTCCGATGACTACGAGAACTTCCGTGACGCGCTGGGCAAACTGAGCCTCAACGATGCTTCCCTGTTCTACGAGCCAGAAAGCTCAACGGCGCTGGGCTTCGGCTTCCGCTGTGGCTTCCTCGGTCTGCTGCACATGGAAATCATCCAGGAGCGTCTGGAACGTGAATACGATCTGGACCTGATCACCACCGCTCCGACGGTAGTGTATGAAGTGCAGACCACCAACGATGAAGTTATCTACGTCGACAGCCCGTCTAAGCTGCCACCGCTGAATAACATTGAAGAGCTGCGCGAGCCTATCGCTGAGTGTCACATGCTGCTGCCGCAGGAATATCTCGGCAACGTCATGACCCTGTGCGTGGAGAAGCGTGGCGTGCAGACCAACATGGTTTACCACGGTAACCAGGTTGCGCTGACCTATGAAATCCCAATGGCTGAAGTGGTGCTCGACTTCTTCGACCGTCTGAAGTCTACCTCCCGTGGCTATGCGTCACTGGATTACAACTTCAAACGTTTCCAGGCGTCCAACATGGTGCGTGTTGATGTCCTCATCAACGGCGATCGTGTTGATGCTCTGGCGCTGATCACCCATAACGACAACGCGCCGTATCGTGGTCGTGAACTGGTTGAGAAGATGAAAGAACTGATCCCACGTCAGCAGTTTGATATCGCGATCCAGGCGGCCATCGGCAACCACATCATTGCGCGTTCAACAGTGAAACAGCTGCGTAAAAACGTTCTGGCTAAATGCTACGGCGGCGACGTCAGCCGTAAGAAAAAGCTGCTGCAGAAACAGAAAGACGGTAAAAAACGTATGAAACAGGTTGGTAACGTTGAGCTGCCACAGGAAGCGTTCCTCGCCATTCTGCATGTCGGAAAAGACGGTAAATAACCAATAAAGGAGTTGGCATGGCGAACATGTTTGCCCTGATCCTGGTCATTGCGACCCTGGTGACAGGGATTTTATGGTGCCTGGATAAATTTATTTTTGCACCAAAACGCCGTGAACGTCAGGCCGCTGCACAGGTTGCAGCGGGTGATACGCTGGGTAAAAAGACGTTGAAGAAAGTTGGCGCGAAACCGGGCTGGCTGGAAACGGGCGCATCGGTATTCCCGGTGCTGGCTATCGTGCTGATTGTGCGCTCATTTATTTATGAGCCATTCCAGATCCCGTCAGGCTCAATGATGCCAACGCTGCTGATCGGTGACTTTATTCTGGTGGAGAAATTCGCCTATGGAATCAAAGATCCGATTTATCAGAATACGTTAATTGAAACCGGTCATCCGAAACGGGGTGATGTCGTGGTGTTCAAATATCCGGAAGATCCGCGTCTTGATTATATTAAGCGTGCGGTCGGCCTGCCGGGTGACAAAGTGACGTACGATCCTATCGCCAAAGAAGTCACCATTCAGCCAAACTGCAGTTCGGGTCAGGCGTGTGGTAATGCACTGCCGGTGACGTACTCCAACGTCGAGCCAAGCGATTTCGTCCAGACCTTTGCCCGTCGTAACGGCGGCGAAGCGACCAGCGGTTTCTGGCCGTTGCCGAAAGGTGAGAACAAAGACAACGGCGTGCGTCTGAGCGAGCGTAAAGAAACGCTCGGTGATGTCACACACCGTATTCTGACCGTGCCAATCGCGCAGGACCAACTGGGTATGTACTATAAACAGCAGGGCCAGCAGCTGGCGACCTGGGTTGTTCCACCGGGACACTACTTCATGATGGGTGACAACCGTGATAACAGCGCTGACAGCCGTTACTGGGGCTTTGTCCCGGAAGCGAATCTGGTCGGTAAAGCGGTTGGTATCTGGATGAGTTTCGAAAAACAGGAAGGTGAATGGCCGACCGGCGTACGCTTAAGTCGCATCGGTGGTATTCATTAATTTCTGACTTGTATTCATGCTGCCATGATTATTGTGGCAGCATGAATTATTTCGAATATAAATACCTCTCAGCTAACGACATCCCTACGCGTTGCGTATAGAATGTCCCCCCGAAGTTTTAGGTTGGTACCCATCAGGGATCCACGGCACACGAAACCGCGTTGGCTTCTTCAGGTCGGTTTCGTGTGCTGCATTATTGACGCATTCATCTATTTGGTAACGCATGAACCCCATCGTAATTAATCGGCTTCAACGGAAGCTGGGCTACACTTTTCAACATCAGGATCTGTTGCAACAGGCATTAACCCATCGAAGCGCGAGCAGTAAGCATAATGAGCGTCTCGAATTCCTGGGTGACTCCATTTTAAGTTACGTCATCGCCAACGCGCTGTATCACCGTTTTCCGCGCGTCGACGAAGGTGATATGAGCCGTATGCGTGCCACGCTTGTGCGCGGTAATACGCTGGCTGAAATCGCTCGCGAATTTGAACTGGGTGAGTGTCTGCGTCTTGGTCCGGGTGAGCTGAAAAGCGGAGGCTTCCGCCGAGAATCTATACTGGCTGATACCGTTGAAGCGCTGATCGGCGGCGTGTTCCTCGACAGCGATATTCAAAATATCGAAAGGCTGATCCTGAGCTGGTATCAAACCCGCCTGGATGAAATCAGCCCAGGTGATAAGCAAAAAGATCCGAAAACACGTTTACAGGAATATTTACAGGGTCGTCACTTGCCACTGCCATCCTATCTGGTTGTGCAGGTGCGTGGCGAAGCCCACGATCAGGAATTTACTATCCACTGCCAGGTCAGCGGCCTGAGTGAACCGGTAGTTGGCACGGGTTCCAGTCGCCGCAAGGCGGAGCAGGCTGCCGCCGAACAGGCGCTGAAAAAACTGGAGCTGGAATGAGCGACGAAAAGAGTTACTGCGGGTTTATTGCCATTGTTGGACGTCCCAACGTTGGCAAATCCACGCTGCTGAACAATCTGCTTGGGCAGAAAATATCCATTACCTCACGCAAAGCGCAAACCACGCGCCACCGCATTGTCGGTATCCATACCGAAGGGGCCTATCAGGCGATTTACGTCGATACCCCGGGTCTGCATATTGAAGAGAAGCGTGCCATCAACCGTCTGATGAACAAAGCTGCGAGCAGCTCTATCGGCGACGTTGAGCTGATCATCTTCGTGGTGGAAGGCACTCGCTGGACCGCTGACGACGAAATGGTGCTGAACAAGCTCCGTGGCGGTCGTGCGCCGGTTATCCTGGCGATCAACAAAGTGGATAACGTTCAGGAAAAAGCTGACCTGCTGCCGCATCTGCAGTTCCTTGGCAAGCAGATGGACTTCCTGGATATCGTGCCTATTTCTGCGGAAACCGGCTTCAACGTCGATACCATGGCAGGCATCGTGCGTAAGCATCTGCCGGAAGCGATCCACCACTTCCCGGAAGATTACATTACCGACCGTTCCCAGCGTTTCATGGCTTCTGAAATCATCCGTGAAAAACTGATGCGTTTCCTGGGTGCCGAACTGCCGTACTCCGTCACGGTAGAAATCGAGCGTTTCCAGACGAACGAACGCGGTGGCTATGACATTCACGGTCTGATTCTGGTGGAACGTGAAGGCCAGAAGAAGATGGTGATTGGCAACAAAGGTTCCAAAATCAAAACCATCGGAATCGAAGCTCGCAAAGATATGCAGGAGATGTTCGAATCCCCTGTACACCTTGAGCTGTGGGTGAAAGTGAAATCTGGCTGGGCCGATGACGAGCGTGCACTGCGCAGTCTCGGTTACGTTGACGATCTATAAAGAAATACTCTATGGCTTTCGAGTTGCAGGCCGGCGGCAACACCGTGAATCCCCTGGAGCTTACTCAAGTAAGTGACAAGGGTGAACGGGGGCAGCCAACACACCTGCGGCTCGAAAGACGACGAGTATATTAATGGAAGGCTGGCAGCGCGCATTCGTTCTGCATAGTCGTCCCTGGAGCGAAACCAGTTTGATTCTGGACGTCTTCACGGAAGAGTCAGGCCGCGTGCGCCTTGTTGCTAAAGGCGCTCGTTCCAAACGTTCAAATCTCAAAGGTGCGCTTCAGCCCTTTACCCCCTTGCTGGTTCGTTTTGGTGGCCGCGGTGATGTCAAAACGCTGCGCAGCGCCGAGGCTGTCTCTCTCGCACTTCCTCTCAGCGGTATCGCGCTTTATAGCGGTTTATACGTCAACGAACTGATCTCTCGCGTGCTGGAAAACGAAACCCGTTTCTCCGAACTCTTTTTCGATTATCTGCACTGTCTTCAGTCGCTGGCCGGCGTGACCGGTACTCCGGAGCCTGTGCTTCGCCGCTTTGAGCTGGCGTTGCTGGCGCATCTTGGATATGGCGTGGATTTCCTCCACTGTGCGGGCAGCGGTGAGCCGGTGGAAGACACCATGACCTACCGTTATCGTGAAGAAAAAGGCTTTATCGCAAGCGTAGTGATTGATAACAACACGTTTACCGGGCACCATTTGAAGGCTCTCGCCAACCGTGAATTCCCCGATGTGGATGCATTGCGGGCGGCGAAGCGCTTCACCCGTATGGCGCTCAAGCCGTATCTGGGAGGAAAGCCGCTCAAGAGCCGCGAACTGTTCCGACAGTTTGTGCCAAAGCGTCAGGAACCGTAGAACCAAAATCAAAAACGAGGATTGTCATGGCTGAATTACTGTTAGGCGTCAACATTGACCATATCGCCACGCTGCGCAACGCACGCGGCACCGCGTATCCGGACCCGGTTCAGGCGGCGTTTATCGCCGAACAGGCGGGAGCTGATGGCATCACGGTGCATCTGCGTGAAGACCGTCGGCACATCACCGACCGCGACGTGCGTATTCTGCGCCAGACCCTCGACACCCGCATGAACCTCGAAATGGCCGTCACCGAAGAAATGCTGACGATTGCCTGTGAAACCAAACCACATTTCTGCTGCCTGGTGCCAGAAAAGCGTCAGGAAGTCACCACCGAAGGTGGGCTGGACGTTGCCGGACAGCTCGACAAAATGCGCGATGCCTGCAAACGCCTGGCGGATGCCGGGATCCTGGTGTCACTGTTTATCGACGCTGACCGCGCACAAATTAAAGCCGCTGCTGACGTGGGCGCGCCATACATTGAAATTCACACCGGCTGCTACGCCGATGCGGAAAGTGAAGCGCAGCAGGCAAAAGAGCTCGAACGTATCGCCAGCGCGGCGACCTACGCCGCGAGTCTTGGTCTGAAAGTGAATGCCGGGCACGGTCTGACCTATCACAACGTCCAGGCCATTGCCGCGCTACCGGAAATGCACGAGCTGAATATCGGTCATGCGATTATTGGTCGGGCGGTAATGAGCGGCTTGAAAGAGGCGGTTTCAGAAATGAAGCGTCTGATGCAGGAAGCGCGTCGCTAATGGCCATCGTCGGTATCGGCACCGATATCGTTGAAATTACCCGTATCGAAGCGGTGATCGCCCGCAGCGGCGATCGCCTTGCGCGACGGGTGCTCAGCGAAGGTGAATGGAAAATCTGGGAAACGCATCAGCAGCCGGTGCGCTTTCTCGCCAAGCGGTTCGCGGTGAAAGAGGCGGCGTCAAAAGCGCTCGGCACTGGGATCCGGAACGGACTGGCGTTTGAGCAGTTTGAAGTTTACAACGATGAACTGGGCAAACCGAAGCTGCGACTCTGGGGCGCGGCTAGCGAACTCGCCGCTGAGCTGGGCGTGACGCACATTCACGTCACCCTGGCGGACGAACGTCATTACGCCTGTGCCACGGTGATAATGGAGAGTTAGATTTTATCCGCGTGATGCAGCTGGACGAACTTATCCCACAGCTGCTCTTCGCTTTCGATGTGCTCAGGATTGACGATGATGGTGTTGGGGATAGGGCACACTTTCTGGCAGGTCGGCGTTTCGTAATGACCGACACACTCCGTACAGCGATCGCTGTTAATCTCATAAATGCTGGCGCCCATCGAAATTGCCTCATTAGGGCATTCCGGTTCGCACATATCGCAATTGATGCATTTTTTGGTAATTAACAGCGCCATACAGAAATTCTCAGAAACAACACAAACAGGGCGGGCATTATACGCTCATTCCTTGCTCAAACCAGCTTTTTCACCAACGCCTCGCTGTGCCGAATTCTGTCCGGTGCGTGTTCCAGATCCTGCTGAACCAGTCCCATAAACAGTAAATCGGTCAGCATCATTTGCGCGCTGGTGGAGGAAATTGCCGCGCTGCGTGTCGCGAGTTCTTCCGCGATGGTATAGAGACAATGGCTCGCCCGCTGCTGTAACGCGTTCGGTGAAAAACCGGTAATCGCCAGAATTTTCCCACCCACACGCAGCGTTTCGTCCGCCGCGAGGTTTATCTCCCGCCGTTCACCGGAATAGGAAATCGCCAGTAGCAAATCGTCGGAGGTCATCGCCTGTACCGTAGCCAGTAACGCGTGCATATCCTGCTCGGCAACGGCGTTAAAGCCAATCTTCATTAACTTCCAGCTGAAGTTTTGCGCCACCAGGCCCGAAGCGCCGATCCCGGTCAGCACGATTCGCCGGGCGTTACGTAGCAAATCAATGCTTTCCCGCAGCTTCTCTTCGGTGTTTACGTCCAGCGACGCATGCATCGCCGAGATATTGTCTTTGATGAGTTTCTCACCCACCAGACGCAGCGGATCGTCGCCGCGAATTTGATTATGTACCGGCATCGACTGCGGATTGGGGTTACTGGCCAGCGCTTCGCTCAGCGCAAGTTTCAGAGCCGGAAACCCCTTAAAACCCAGTTTCTGGGCGAACTTCACCACGCTCGACTGGCTGACACCCGCCACGCTGGCCAGCTGCTGCGAGCTGAGATAGCGCGCCTCGTCCGGCTGCGCCAGGATGAAATCCGCCAGTTTTTTGTCACTTTGCGCGAGCCCAGAATAACGCTGGCGAATACGAATCAAACAGTTCATTGGCTCTCCAGAGGGCCGGACAACGGCCGCCTGTCAGAATTTTGTCTTTGATTATAGGGGATTGTGATGCTCGCACGGCTCATTACGGAATAATCGTGCTGCGTCCTTAACCGATTCATTATTTTAATCAAAAGGATACGCTGTCTCCCTCCCAAGGGAAAGACGCATTACGCATCGTTTTTGGAAATGTGAGGTTCTGGCTGTTAGGCTAATTGACAGGAATAACTGATACGCGCTCACCTATTTAAGGAGAACAGTTTGGTAAGCAATTTGCGTCGGGTAGTGTTTTTTGACCTGGATGGTACGCTGCATCAGCAGGATATGTTTGGCAGCTTTTTACGGTATCTGCTGCGGCATAACCCATTCAATGTGCTATTGGTTCTGCCGGTATTGCCGGTGATTGGCGTCGCGCTGCTGGTGAAAGGGCGGGCAGCGCGTTGGCCGATGAGCCTGCTACTGTGGGCCGCAACGTTTGGGCACAGCGAAGCGCGCCTGAAGGCCATTGAAGCGAAATTTGTCCAATGGTTCCGCGGGCATGTGACGGCCTTCCCGGTGGTGCATCAGCGCCTCACGGAATATCTGACCAGCTCAGATGCCGACGTCTGGCTGATAACCGGTTCGCCTAAATCGCTGGTAGAGCAGGTGTATGTCGACACGCCGTGGCTGCCACGGGTGAATCTCATCGCCAGCATGACCGAGCGACGCTACGGCGGCTGGGTGCTGACGCTGCGCTGTTTAGGCCATGAAAAGGTGGCGCAGCTCGAACAGAAAATCGGCACGCCGCTGCGCCTGTACAGCGGCTACAGCGACAGCAAACAGGACAACCCGTTGCTCTATTTCTGCCAGCACCGTTGGCGGGTGACACCGCAGGGTAATCTCCAACAGCTGGAGTAAAAACCGCTGCGCTGTGTATAATGCGCCCCGTTTGTAAACCCGGAGTAGTCGCTTTGTCTGATATCGAACTGAACCACGAACACTGGATGCGTCATGCGCTGACTCTGGCCCAGCGCGCCTGGGAAGAAGGGGAGGTGCCGGTCGGGGCGGTCCTGGTTTATCAGAATCAGGTGATTGGCGAAGGCTGGAACCGGCCGATTGGGCGTCACGACCCGACGGCGCACGCGGAAATCATGGCGCTGCGACAGGGTGGAATGGTGCTGCAAAACTACCGTCTGATAGACACCACCCTGTACGTGACCCTCGAGCCGTGTGTGATGTGCGCCGGGGCGATGGTACACAGCCGCATCGGACAGCTGGTGTTTGGTGCGCGGGATGCCAAAACCGGGGCGGCGGGCTCATTGATTGACGTGCTGCATCATCCGGGTATGAATCATCGGGTAGAGATAACCGAAGGGGTGCTGGCGGACGACTGTTCATCCATGCTGAGTGATTTCTTCCGCCATCGTCGTGAGCAGAAAAAATCCCTCAAGCGCGCTGCGCAATCTAACGACGCGTAAAATCGATCAGATTGTTGGGGTGTTTCACTTCTATCTGACCGCTGCGTTCATCAGGATGCAGCGAGATAAATGGCAGCACGCCCAGACTGGTATGGTTTAACTCATTGGGCCTGACCGCCGGATAGTCCTGCGCGTACTCCATGTCCTGCGCCGCTTTCTTCTCTTTTTCCAGCAAATAGCCGACCAGGCTTATCTGATACTTACGGATGTTCTCCACGTAAGCGTAGGCTTCATGCCCGCGCGCGTAACCGTAGGTCAGACGCGTGTAGTAAGGCTTCTGGCTAAGAAGCGGCAGGCGCTGCTTCACATCGGCCCAGCTGTCCGGATTGCCTTTTTGCTTCGTGGTTAACGCCCGGGCATCGAGCATATGCGCGTACCCCATGTTATACGCCGCCAGCGCAAACCAAATCCGTTCCTCTTTAGGCACCGTATCCGGCACCTTATCCATCATGTCCTGCAAATAACGCATCCCGCCGCTGATGCTCTGTTCAGCATCGGTTCGGTCGGTCAGGCCCAGGCTTTGCGCGGTGTTTTTTGTAAGCATCATCATGCCGCGCACGCCGGTCGGAGAGGTCGCCAACGGGTCCCAGTGGGATTCCTGCCAGGCAATCGCCGCCAGCAGACGCCAGTCAATTTCCTCGGCGTATTTTTGGAACAGCGGCTCATAATCGGGCAGCAGGTTATCGACCGCGCGCAGGAAGGTGCGGGTATCGAAATAGTCGAAGTCGCCACCGTGGCCGAGATACTTCTCCTCGAGGCGCGCCAGAGTGCCGTCTTCATTAATGTTGTTGAAGAAATCGAGCATCGCCGCAGGCAGCGTGTTATCGCGGTCTTTCAGGCTAAACCAGGTGACGGGCTGTTCATCGCTGATATCCAGTGCCACCGCCAGTTCCGGGTGAACGCGCTGGAACAGGCTGATCGCCACCGAATCGGCAATGGTGTAATCGAGCTTGCCATCGATAATATCGTCCATCAGCTCAACGCTGCCGCGCTTATCATCCACGGTCCAGTTGAGGTTCGGGTACTTTTTTGCCTTCAGAGCCTGTAAATCGGTGATCGCCACGTGGCCCGGGGCAATGGTTAATTGCTGGGCGGTGATATTATCCAGCGTTCGCGGGCGGAAGCTGCCTTTGCGGTAAACCAGCTGCTGGGAAACCGAGTAGTACGCTGGGCCAGCCTGATAGTTTTTGGTGCGCTCGCTGTTGTACACCAGCCCGGCGGCCAGCATATCGGCATCATCGTGGTCGAGGTCATCAAACAGCTGGCTGATGTTCTGGCGAACGGTGATTTTGAGCTTAACGCCAAGATAATTGGCAAACTGCTGAGCCAGTTCGTAGTCGAGGCCGTAATCTTTTTCGTTAATGCTGGCGAACGTCAGGGGAGAAACGAGGGTACTGACGCGCAGCTCACCGCGCGCCTGGATTGCGGCGATGCGATTCTCTGGTTTACTGAACCAGGGAATAGAGGGCCATAGCGCCGCTGCCAGTAGCAGGGTGACAATGCCAATAAACAGATAATTAATCTTTAATTTTTTCAATTAGTTAATTCTCTGTGAAGAGATCGATCTCAGGCAATAGTTACCATGTTAAAGTTTAGGGGCACTTCAGAATGAGCGGCATTTTGCTTAACAATGCGGCAGTTGGCAACCCATTCATGCGTTTCACCGCATCGGGAGGTAAAACGCAGCGGCAATTTTATTTTGACGCAAACGGTTACGTCGCTGCTTCAGATCCACTATAATGGCGCCCGTTTTCCGCCATTGCGCACACTGAAACCCAGAAGACGAGAGACTTATGATGGAAATTCTGCGTGGTTCGCCTGCACTGTCTGCATTTCGTATTACCAAACTGCTGGCACGTTTTCAGGCAGCCAACCTTCCGGTCAGCAACATTTACGCCGAGTACGTGCATTTCGCCGAACTGAACGCCCCGCTTTCAGAACAGGAACATGACCGACTGGCACAGTTGCTGCAGTATGGCCCAAGCCTCAGCAGCCATACGCCCGCTGGAAAATTACTGCTCGTCACCCCCCGCCCTGGCACCATCTCCCCCTGGTCTTCAAAAGCAACCGACATCGCCCATAACTGCGGCTTGGACACCATCGTCCGCCTCGAGCGCGGCGTTGCGTACTACGTTGAAGCCTCAACCCTGAGCGACGCTCAGTGGAGCCAGGTTGCGGCAGAATTGCATGACCGCATGATGGAAACCGTATTTGGTGCGCTGCAGGATGCGGAAAACCTGTTTGCCCATCACCAACCGACCCCGGTATCCAGCGTGGACATGCTGGGTCAGGGACGTCAGGCGTTGGAAGAAGCGAACCAGCGTCTCGGTCTGGCGCTGGCGGAAGATGAAATCGACTATCTGTTTGACGCGTTCACCACCCTGAACCGTAACCCGAACGATATCGAACTGTACATGTTTGCGCAGGCCAACTCTGAGCACTGCCGACACAAAATTTTCAACGCCGATTGGGTTATCGACGGTGAAGTGCAGCCGAAATCGCTGTTCAAGATGATCAAAAATACCTTCGAGAAAACCCCGGATCACGTGCTGTCTGCTTATAAAGACAACGCCGCGGTAATGGAAGGTTCGGACGTCGGTCGTTTCTATGCCGACCGTGACGCCCTGCGTTATGACTTCCACCAGGAACCAACCCACATCCTGATGAAGGTCGAAACCCACAACCACCCGACGGCTATCTCTCCATGGCCGGGCGCGGCGACAGGGTCCGGCGGTGAAATTCGCGATGAAGGCGCCACCGGGCGCGGCGCGAAGCCAAAAGCCGGACTGGGTGGTTTCTCCGTATCCAACCTGCGCATCCCGGGCTTTGAACAGCCGTGGGAAGAAGATTTCGGTAAACCAGACCGCATCGTCACGGCGCTGGATATCATGACCGACGGCCCGCTGGGCGGCGCTGCGTTCAATAACGAATTTGGTCGCCCGGCGCTGAACGGCTACTTCCGTACCTACGAAGAGAAAGTGAACAGCCACAACGGCGAAGAGCTGCGCGGCTATCACAAGCCGATCATGCTGGCGGGTGGGATCGGCAACATTCGCGCCGATCACGTGCAGAAAGGCGAGATCACCGTCGGCGCGAAGCTGGTGGTCCTCGGCGGCCCGGCGATGAATATCGGCCTTGGTGGCGGGGCAGCCTCTTCCATGGCGTCCGGCCAGTCTGACGCGGACCTGGATTTTGCCTCCGTACAGCGCGACAACCCGGAAATGGAACGCCGCTGTCAGGAAGTGATCGACCGCTGCTGGCAGATGGGCGAAGCGAACCCGATTCTGTTTATCCACGACGTCGGCGCGGGCGGTTTGTCCAATGCCATGCCGGAGCTGGTGAGTGACGGTAATCGTGGCGGGCGCTTTAACCTGCGCGATATTCTCAGCGACGAGCCGGGCATGAGCCCACTGGAAATCTGGTGTAACGAATCCCAGGAGCGCTACGTGCTCGCCGTCGCCCCAGAACAGCTGCCGCTGTTTGACGAGCTGTGCCGCCGCGAGCGCGCGCCGTATGCGGTGATTGGTGAAGCCACCGAAGAGATGCACCTTAGTCTGAGCGACACCCATTTCGACAACCAGCCAATTGATTTGCCACTGGATGTGCTGCTCGGCAAAACGCCGAAAATGACCCGCGATGTAACAACGCAGAACGCTCATGGCGAAGCGCTGGACCGCCAGGGCATCACTCTTGAAGACGCGGTCAACCGCGTGCTGCATTTGCCGACGGTGGCCGAGAAAACGTTCCTCGTTACCATCGGCGACCGTTCGGTAACCGGTATGGTGGCGCGTGACCAGATGGTCGGCCCATGGCAGGTTCCGGTCGCAAACTGCGCGGTGACTACCGCCAGTCTCGACAGCTACTACGGCGAAGCGATGGCGATGGGTGAACGCGCGCCGGTTGCACTGCTCGATTTCGCCGCGTCTGCCCGTCTGGCCGTCGGTGAAGCGCTGACCAACATTGTCGGCACGCAGGTCGGCGACCTAAAACGCATCAAGCTTTCCGCTAACTGGATGGCAGCGGCAGGGCACCCGGGTGAAGACGCGGGCTTGTACGCGGCGGTGAAAGCAGTTGGCGAAGAGCTGTGTCCGGCGCTGGGTCTGACCATACCGGTCGGTAAAGACTCTATGTCGATGAAAACCCGCTGGCAGGAAGGCAGCGAACAGCGCGAAATGACGTCCCCGCTGTCGCTGGTGATCACCGCCTTTGCTCGCGTGGAAGATGTGCGTCGGACCGTCACCCCGCAGCTTTCTACCGAAGATAACGCCTTGCTGCTTATCGATCTCGGCAAAGGCCACAACGCGCTCGGCGCTACGGCGCTGGCGCAGGTTTATCGCCAGCTCGGCGACAAAACCGCCGACCTTCGCAGCACCGAGCAGCTGAAAGGCTTCTGGGATGCAATGCAGGTGCTGGTGGCAGAACGCAAACTGCTGGCCTGGCATGACCGCTCTGACGGCGGCCTGCTGGTGACGCTCGCGGAAATGGCCTTCACCGGCCACTGCGGCGTTGATGTCGATATCGCCGCGTTGGGTGAAGACAAACTGGCGGCACTGTTTAACGAAGAGCTCGGCGGCGTGATTCAGATTCGTGCTGAAGACCGCGCTCAGGTCGAAAGCATCTTTGCCGCACACGGCCTGGCCGATTGCGTTCATGTGCTCGGTAAAGCGACCGAAGGCGATCGTTTCGTCATCACCGCCGACGGTCATCCGGTTTACAGCGAAAGCCGTACCACGCTGCGTATGTGGTGGGCAGAAACCACCTGGCAGATGCAGCGTCTGCGCGATAACCCGGAGTGCGCCGATCAGGAGCACGAGGCCAAGCGCAACGACAACGATCCGGGCCTGAATGTGAAGCTCAGTTTCGACATCAACGAAGACGTCGCGGCTCCGTACATTGCCACCGGCGCACGTCCGAAAGTGGCGGTCCTGCGTGAGCAGGGCGTGAACTCCCACGTCGAAATGGCGGCGGCGTTCCACCGGGCGGGCTTCGATGCTATCGACGTTCACATGAGCGATCTGCTGGCTGGTCGTACCGGTCTGGATGATTTCCAGGCGCTGGTGGCCTGCGGCGGCTTCTCTTACGGCGACGTATTGGGCGCAGGTGAAGGCTGGGCGAAGTCGATTCTGTTCAACGACCGCGTGCGTGATGAGTTCGAAACCTTCTTCCATCGGCCACAAACCCTGGCGCTGGGCGTGTGTAACGGCTGTCAGATGATGTCGAACCTGCGTGACCTGATCCCAGGCAGCAGCCTGTGGCCGCGCTTTGTGCGTAACCACTCTGACCGCTTTGAAGCGCGTTTCAGCCTGGTCGAAGTAACGCAGAGCCCATCTCTGCTGTTGCAGGGCATGGTCGGTTCGCAGATGCCTATCGCCGTTTCTCACGGCGAAGGCCGCGTTGAAGTCCGTGACGACGCGCATCTGGCGCAGCTGGAAAGCAAAGGCCTGGTGGCGCTGCGGTTTGTCGACCACGCCGGCAACGTGACGCAGAATTATCCGGCAAACCCGAACGGTTCCCCGAACGGGATCACCGCCGTCACCAGCGAAAGCGGGCGCGTCACCCTGATGATGCCCCACCCCGAGCGCGTATTCCGTACCGTGGCGAACTCATGGCATCCGGAAAACTGGGGCGAAGACAGCCCGTGGATGCGCATTTTCCGCAATGCGCGTAAGCAGTTGGGTTAATTACCTCCCACGTCTAAAAAGCCTTCCCGATAACGGAAGGCTTTTTTTATTTGTGACGCAGAATGAAAAGAGTGTCTGGAAAAGACGACAAGGCCCCGTTTCGCTGTCGCCAATTAGAGACATTTATCTTATTGATATTGATGGTTTATTTTTTATCCGGATAATAATGTCGTCTATTGGAGACACTCTGGTTGAAAAGCACGCTGACCAGGGGGTATCGTCTTAACCTATAATCTTGATGAATATCAGGTGTTTAAATATAAATTTTGCGTTATGGCACGGTTACTGCATAATACTGCTCAGTGGCTCATTCACCTTCTTATGTCAGCCCCTTCGGGACGCGCTACATAAACCTCGAATGACGCACAAACAGGTGCCTGCCGTCCAACATCTGATATCAGCCTGGCTATATCAATCATCGGGCGAAACGTGGAGTTAGGCACCGCCTTATTCAATAACAACGCCGGGTTTAGCCCGGCGTTGTTGTATCTGTACCCTGACCTCAGTTACCCTGCCTTCGAGCCTATTCCATTAGGGCAATCTTTTTTGCCATTTTGGACTTGAGCAGTGCTCGAAATCCTCACGTACTACGTGTACGCTCCGGTTTCTGCGCGCTGTCCGCGTCTAAACTGTCTGTAACGATAACGCCTACTGGAATAGACTCTTACTCTAATAACTAAGGGCGAACCCATTGAAACGCTGGTCTCTTTTCCCCCGCTCGCTGCGCCAGCTGGTGATGCTGTCGTTTCTGTTGATCCTGCTGCCGCTTTTAGTGCTGGCCTGGCAGGCCTGGCAGAGTCTGAATGCGTTAAGTTCGCAGGCTGCCCTGACCAACCGCACGACGCTGATTGATGCGCGTCGCAGCGAAGCAATGACCAACGCCGCCCTGGAAATGGAGCGTAGCTATCGCCAGTACTGCGTGCTGGATGACGCTACGCTTGCGAAGGTGTATCAGGGCCAGCGCAAACGCTACAGCGAAATGCTGGATGCCCATGCGGGTGTTCTGCCGGACGACAAGCTCTATCAGACGCTGCGCCAGGATTTAAACGATCTGGCCGAACTGCGCTGCAAAAATAGCGGGCCGGAAGACAACGCCGCCGCACAGCTGGAAGCGTTCGCTTCCGCCAATACCGACCTGGTTCAGGCCACCCGCACGGTGGTGTTTTCGCGCGGCCAGCAGCTGCAACAGGAAATTGCCGAGCGCGGGCAGTTCTTTGGCTGGCAGGCGCTGGTGCTGTTCCTGGTCAGCCTGACCATGATGGTGCTGTTTACTCGCATGATTATCGGCCCGGTGAAGAACATTCAGCGAATGATTAACCGACTGGGCGAGGGCAAATCGCTCGGCAGTTCGGCGATGCTGACCGGCCCGCGCGAGCTGCAGTCTGTCGGGCAACGTATTGTCTGGCTCAGTGAACGCCTGTCCTGGCTTGAGTCCCAGCGTCATCAGTTTTTACGCCATCTCTCCCACGAATTAAAAACCCCGCTCGCCAGTATGCGCGAGGGGACCGAACTGCTGGCGGATGAAGTTGTCGGGCCGCTCACCTCCGAACAAAAAGAGGTGGTATCGATTCTCGATGACAGCAGCCGCAACCTGCAAAAGCTGATTGAGCAACTGCTTGATTACAACCGCAAACTGGCCGACAGCCCGGTAGAAATGGAAAACGTCGAGTTGGCGCCGCTGATGGAGATGGTGGTCTCCGCCCACAGTTTGCCGGCACGAGCTAAAATGATGCATATCCGCGTTGAACTTGAGGCGGACGAGTGCTGGGCCGAGCCGATGTTGCTGCTGAGCGCGCTGGACAATCTCTACTCCAATGCGGTGCACTACGGCAGTGAATCCGGTACCATTTATCTGCGCAGTCGCCAGCAGGGAAACATGATTTTCCTTGAGGTGATGAACAGCGGGACGCCGATCCCGGATGCGGAACAGACCATGATTTTTGAGCCTTTTTATCAGGGTAGCCATCAACGCAAAGGGGCTGTGAAGGGAAGCGGTTTGGGACTGAGTATTGCCCAGGATTGTATTCGCCGGATGCGAGGTTCTCTGCAGCTGGTTGATGCCCCAGAAGGCAACGTTTGCTTCCGCATTAAGCTCTCCCTTTCAGACACGGATAAACCTATTAAATGAAGCAATGTCTGGTGAAAATGTCCCCTATTTTTCTTTCGTTCCTGGCCGGAGCGTCATGTTTACTGCTGGCCGGGTGTACCCCTTCTCCGCATGCAACGAATGCCAGCGATGAAGACAAGCTGCCTCAGCAACAGGTGGCGGATTTCCTCTCCACCGACTGCATGGATGTCTGGTCGCTGCACGGTGATGCCACTGAGAAAAACCCGCTTTACTGGCTGCGTGGGATGGATTGCGCCGAGCGCCTGTCGCCTGAAATGGCGCGCAGCGAAGCCCGTTTGCATACCGACGACAGCTGGCAGGACGCGTTCCGCCGCGGCATATTGCTCGCCAGCGCCAAAATTAGCCCGCTCGAGCGCCGGGATGCGGTCAGCCGCCTCGACAGCTTTAGCCCGCAGTTTCCATCCCAGGTGCGTCCGCTGTATCAAATCTGGCGCGATGGCCAGGCCTCGCAGCTTCAGCTGTCCGACGAGCGTTCGCGCTACAGCAAACTGCAACAGTCGTCCGATGCCGAGCTCGATATCCTGCGTCAACAGCAGCAGCACCTTCGCAGCCAGCTCGATTTAACCACGCGCAAACTGGAGAATCTGACCGATATCGAACGTCAGCTTTCCAGCCGTAAACCGGCGAGCAGCAACTTTACCCCGGATCCAGGGCATGCGGCTGACCCGTCACCCGCGGTAAAAGACGCCCCGGCAGGAGAGGAAAAACCATGACAGGACGCAAGCCCGCACACCTTTTACTGGTCGATGACGATCCCGGCTTGCTCAAGCTGCTCGGCATGCGTTTGACCAGCGAAGGCTTCTCGGTGGTAACCGCCGAAAGCGGACAGGAAGGGCTGCGCGTGCTGGCGCGTGAGAACGTCGATCTGGTGATAAGCGATCTGCGTATGGATGAAATGGACGGGCTGCAGCTGTTCGCTGAGATCCAGAAAGTGCAGCCAGGGAAGCCGGTGATCATCCTGACCGCCCACGGATCGATTCCTGACGCCGTCACCGCCACGCAAAAGGGTGTGTTCAGCTTCCTGACCAAGCCGGTGGACAAAGACGCGTTGTATAAGGCCATCGATGAAGCGCTGGTGCATACCGCCGCCTCAACGGACGATCAGTGGCGTGAATCGATTGTGACCCGAAGCCCGGTGATGCTGCGTTTGCTGGAGCAGGCGCGAATGGTGGCGCAGTCCGACGTCAGCGTGCTGATTAACGGGCAGAGCGGCACCGGGAAAGAGATTTTCGCCCAGGCCATTCATAATGCCAGCCCGCGCGGAAAGTATCCGTTCATCGCCATAAACTGTGGCGCACTGCCTGAACAGCTGCTGGAGTCTGAGCTGTTCGGTCACGCGCGCGGGGCGTTTACCGGGGCCGTCAGCAATCGCGAAGGCCTGTTCCAGGCCGCGGAGGGCGGCACGCTGTTCCTCGATGAGATAGGCGACATGCCCTCGCCGCTGCAGGTCAAACTGCTGCGCGTGCTGCAAGAGCGTAAGATTCGTCCGCTGGGCAGCAACCGCGATATCGACATTAATGTGCGGATCGTTTCCGCCACCCACCGCGATTTACCGAAGGCGATGGCGCGCGGCGAATTCCGCGAAGATTTGTACTATCGTCTCAACGTTGTCAGCCTGAAAATTCCGTCTCTGGCCGAGCGTACCGAAGATATCCCGCTGCTGGCCAATCATCTGCTACGCCAGTCTGCCGACCGCCATAAGCCGTTCGTGCGGGCATTCTCGACCGATGCGATGAAACGACTGATGACCGCCAACTGGCCGGGCAACGTGCGTCAGTTGGTGAACGTTATTGAGCAGTGCGTGGCGCTCACGTCGTCGCCGGTGATTGGCGATGCGCTGGTGGATCAGGCGCTGGAAGGGGAAAACACCGCGCTGCCGACGTTTGTCGAAGCTCGTAATCAGTTTGAGCTCAACTACCTGCGCAAGCTGCTGCAAATCACCAAAGGTAATGTGACGCACGCCGCGAGAATGGCGGGGCGCAACCGTACCGAATTCTACAAATTACTCTCGCGCCACGAACTCGACGCCAACGATTTTAAAGAGTAGCCCGCTACCCGCTACGACGTTATGATAGGGTAAGCAACCGGTTACGCGGATAAGACAGGAAACCATGAAAAAGATTGATGCGATTATTAAACCCTTCAAACTCGATGATGTGCGTGAAGCGCTGGCGGAAGTCGGTATCACCGGGATGACGGTAACGGAAGTGAAAGGCTTTGGTCGTCAGAAAGGTCACACCGAGCTGTACCGTGGCGCGGAATACATGGTCGATTTTCTGCCGAAAGTGAAAATTGAAATTGTGGTGACTGACGATATCGTCGATACCTGCGTGGATACCATTATCCGCACGGCGCAGACCGGCAAAATTGGCGACGGCAAGATTTTCGTCTTCGACGTCGCACGCGTGATTCGTATCCGTACCGGCGAAGAAGACGACGCGGCAATCTGATTTTTGCGCGTCTCTCCCCGAGACGCGTTACAGCACCTTATGTGGGCCGAAGCATTCATAATGGATGTTGCCCGGCTCCACGCCCAGCGCCACTAACTGCTGTGCGGCAAACTGCATAAAACCGACCGGACCGCAGAGATAAAACTGGGTCGCCGGGTCGCTGAGCAGACCTTCATGTTGGCGTAAATCCATCAGCCCGTCGCTGTCGTACTCGTCATGACTTTCAGGCGCGTTGTACCAGACGTGCGAGGCGAAGCGTGGCAGGGTTGCGCCCAGGGCTTGAACTTCTTTGGCAAACGCGTGGACCGCGCCGTTTTCTGCCGCGTGGAACCAGTTCACCTGCGCCGGATGCGCGCGGTTAGCCAGCGTATCGAGCATCGCCAGCATTGGCGTCTGGCCGACACCGGCGGAAATCAGCGTGACCGGGGCGGTGGCATCCACGGACATAAAGAAGTCACCGGCAGGCGCGGCAAGATAAACGGTATCGCCCACCCGGGCTTGGTCATGCAGCCATTCGGAGACCTGACCGCCGTTTTCGCGCTTCACCGCAATGCGGTAGTTTTTGGCGTTCGGGCTGCGGGTCAGTGAATACTGACGGATTTCCTGATGAGCAAAACCTTCCGGCTTCAGCCACACGCCGAGATATTGGCCCGGCTGATAGTCCGCCACGTCGCCGCCGTCCTGCGGGGCAAACTCAAACGTGGTAATCAGGGCGCTTTGCGGCGTTTTGCTGACTATCTGGAATGCGCGCGTGCCTTCCCATCCACCGATTTTCGCAGCACTTTGCTGATAAATTTCGCCTTCGCGTTTAATGAACACGTCAGCCAGCACGCCGTAGGCTTTGCCCCACGCGTCCAGCACTTCCTGGCCCGGGCTGAATAACTCATCAAGCGTCGCCAGCAGATGGCCGCCAACAATGGCGTACTGTTCTGGCTGGATCTGGAAGCTGGTGTGCTTCTGGGCAATTTTTTCCACCGCGGGCAGCAGGGCGGCCAGGTTTTCAATATTGCTGGCGTAGGCGGCGATGGCGTTGAACAGCGCTTCACGTTGGTCGCCGTTGCGCTGGTTGCTCATGTTGAAGATCTCTTTCAACTCCGGGTTATGAGCAAACATGCGATCGTAAAAATGTGCGGTGAGTTTAGGGCCCGTTTCGACCAGCAGGGGAATGGTGGCTTTCACCGTCGCGATGGTTTGTGCGTCAAGCATGGCTATATCCTTATGCGGTTTCTTCGTCATGTTTCTTAATGATGTATTTCAAATGCATCTTATAAGAATGACCCTATGATGTAAATGGTTCTTTGAAAGGTGAAAAACGTGCATCACAAACCTGAAAAGAAATCAGCTTAAATTGCGCGAGTCTTTATCGCTCAAACCCTTGCGTGGCGGTGAGGTAATCGTTTGCGTAAAATCATTTGTCAAGACCTGTTATCGCAGAACTTATCAGTTATACTGTTGCCCGTTGCCCAAAAGGGCCCCCTTTTTTAGCGGTAAAACTACTGTTAGCTGAGTCAGGAGATGCGGATGTTAAAGCGTGAAATGAACATTGCCGATTATGATGCCGAACTGTGGCAGGCTATGGAGCAGGAAAAAGTACGTCAGGAAGAGCACATCGAACTGATCGCCTCCGAAAACTACACCAGCCCGCGCGTGATGCAGGCGCAGGGTTCTCAGTTAACCAACAAGTACGCTGAAGGTTACCCAGGCAAACGCTATTACGGCGGCTGTGAATATGTTGATATCGTTGAGCAGCTGGCTATCGATCGTGCCAAAGAGCTGTTTGGCGCAGACTACGCCAACGTGCAGCCGCACTCTGGTTCTCAGGCGAACTTCGCGGTGTACACTGCGCTGCTGCAACCGGGCGATACCGTTCTGGGTATGAACCTGGCGCAAGGGGGTCACCTGACTCACGGTTCCCCGGTCAACTTCTCCGGCAAACTGTACAACATCATCCCTTACGGCATTGATGAGTCCGGTAAAATTGACTACGAAGACATGGCGAAGCAGGCGCAGACCCACAAACCGAAGATGATCATCGGCGGCTTCTCTGCTTACTCCGGTGTGGTTGACTGGGCAAAAATGCGTGAAATCGCTGACAGCATCGGCGCATACTTGTTCGTCGACATGGCACACGTTGCCGGTCTGATTGCTGCAGGCGTGTACCCGAACCCGGTTCCCCACGCGCACGTTGTGACCACCACCACCCACAAAACCCTGGCGGGTCCGCGCGGCGGCCTGATCCTGGCGAAAGGCGGTGACGAAGACCTGTACAAGAAATTGAACTCTGCCGTATTCCCAAGCGCGCAGGGCGGCCCGTTGATGCACGTTATCGCTGCGAAAGCCGTTGCGCTGAAAGAAGCGATGGAGCCAGAGTTCAAAGTCTACCAGCAGCAAGTGGCGAAAAATGCCAAAGCGATGGTAGAAGTGTTCCTGAACCGCGGTTACAAAGTGGTATCTGGCGGCACTGAGAACCACCTGTTCCTGCTGGATCTGGTGGATAAAAACCTGACCGGTAAAGAAGCCGATGCCGCACTGGGTCGCGCTAACATCACCGTCAACAAAAACAGCGTACCAAACGATCCGAAGAGCCCGTTTGTGACCTCCGGTATCCGTATCGGTTCTCCGGCTGTGACTCGCCGCGGCTTCAAAGAAGCTGAAGTGAAAGAGCTGGCTGGCTGGATGTGTGACGTGCTGGACAACATCAATGATGAAGCCGTCATCGAATGCATTAAAGGTAAAGTGCTGGATATCTGCGCCCGTTTCCCGGTTTACGCGTAAGTTATCGCAGTAACAACAAAGGCCGCTGATGCGGCCTTTTTTAATGGGGAAGATTCAGTGTCGGTCAATCGATATCGCAGCGGGGCCAACTATCGCCAGCAATAAAAATCCACCGGCGATACTGATGTTCTTATAAAAGTTAATCATGTTCGGCAGTGCTAAAAATGTTAGAAGCTTGTTAAGGCCACTTGCCAGCCGTTGCGTTTGCCGCCAGACTAGCGCCACCATTAGGGAGGGAATCATGGTCTTGCATTCCACGCGCTGGCTGGCGCTCAGTTATTTTACCTACTTTTTTAGCTACGGCATTTTCTTACCTTTCTGGAGCGTATGGCTGGCTGGAACGGGCCTGACGCCGGAAACCATCGGCTTGCTGCTCGGTGCGGGTCTGGTGGCGCGCTTCCTCGGCAGCCTGCTGATTGCGCCTCGGGTCAGCGACCCGTCACGGTTAATCCGCGCGTTACGCATTCTGGCGTTGCTGTCGCTGTTGTTCGTGCTCGCCTTCTGGGCGGGCACCAAAGTGGCGTGGCTGATGGCGATGATGGTGGGCTTCAACCTGTTCTTCTCGCCGCTGGTTCCGCTGACGGATGCGCTGGCCAACACCTGGCAAAAGCAGATAACCATGGACTACGGTCGCGTGCGTCTGTGGGGATCGATTGCCTTCGTGATTGGCTCGGCGTTGACCGGCAAACTAGTGAGCTTGTTCGACTATCACGCGATCCTGGCGCTGCTCAGTATCGGCATTGCCTCCATGCTGATAGGCATGATGATCACCCCGTCGATTCAGCCGCAGGGTGAAATCCGGCATCATGAGGAAAGCGCAGGCTGGCCCGCGTGGCGATCTCTGGTGTCGCAAAGCTGGCGTTTTCTGGCCTGCGTGTGTCTGTTACAGGGTGCGCATGCGGCGTATTACGGCTTCAGCGCCATTTACTGGCAGGGGGCGGGGTATTCCGCCTCGGCAGTGGGCTATTTGTGGTCACTGGGCGTTGTGGCGGAAGTGGTGCTTTTCGCGGTCAGCAAGAAAGTGTTCCGCCGTTTCGGCGCAAGGGATTTACTGCTGCTTTCGGCATTCTGCGGGTTGATCCGCTGGGGCATCATGGGCTGGACGACGGAATTGCCGTGGCTCATCGTTGCGCAAATCCTGCACTGTGGCACCTTCACCGTTTGTCATCTGGCCGCGATGCGCTACATTTCCGCCCGTCAGGGTAGCGAAGTGATTCGTCTGCAGGCGGTCTATTCCGCCGTCGCGATGGGCGGCAGTATCGCCATCATGACCGTCTTCGCCGGATTCCTGTATCAGCATCTGCACCAGGGCGTGTTCTGGGTGATGGCGCTGCTGGCGATCCCCGCGATGTTTATCCGACCGAAAGTGACCGCTCAGCCTGGTGCTTCCAGCATCTGACAAATATGCTGCCGCTGCCGCTCGCTGAGCGGCTCTCCAGCGTGTATCAGCGGCGGGGAAAACAGCGGCAGGGCGAGCGTATAGGGTGTGACGATCAGCGCCACGCCTTTCGGGGCGCCATCTTTCTCGAAAGCGTGCAGCGTCTGGTATTTGATGTTCAGCGGCAGCAACGTCAGTTCGCGCAGCTGCTGCTCGATTTCCTGTTCAAGCTGCGGGTTGTCTCCGGTCAGCAGCACCACCTGTTTTTCTTGCAGGTCACTTTCCTGCATCAGCCACGCCCCAAAAATCACCGCAATCAGGCCCATCTCCTCATCAGAAATACGCAACGCGTAGTGCGCTTCAAACTCGGTCAGCGCCTGTTGAGTGGTGCGCATCAGGCGCGGATAAAGGCGCTGCACCTCTTCCGGCAGGCTGTTATCAATCCCGACGCCGTACAGGCAGCGGTTAATCGCCTGCGCCAGATGCACATACAGCTGGTCGCGCAGCCCGCGACGGTCGCTGAACTGTCGCCCGGAAAGCTGCTGGAAGCGGTCAATCAGCTGGTTAATACTGCGATAGAGCCGAACTTCCTGAGTGTGATGGTCACGTTTCGGGTCCGGCACTTTCAGCATCATAAACAGCATGGCGAGAAACAGGTGCTCATCAGGATGGGCATTCTTCAGGGTCCGGCGCTGCCAGTGGCGGGCAATTTCCGCCGCCACCTGATACTCAGCGCTGGCCTGCGCCCATTTGCGCTGCCCGTCGTTAAACACCGGGGACTGCTGCGGCTGCTGTTGCAGCAGGCAATATTTCAGATACAGGCTGAGAAAGGCGGCATCGCGGCTGTCGAACTGGCGCTGCAGATTTTGCCCGCAGCGATTGACCAGCGCCCGAAGGTTGGTATCGTCATACAGGATCCGCGAGATACCCGATTGTTTAAGCTGCGTTTTGAGCGATGGGGTAAACTGCCCGTGAATAAACCCTGGGCACAGCCGCAGGGCACGGCGCAGCCAGTGGATCAGGCATAAGCGCTGGTCAAGTGTGGTGCCTTCAATCCGGTAGCTGCCGTCTGCAAGCGTCACGATGTTGAGTCGGTGATAGCGCTGGATGACGTGACATATTTCGGCGATATCCTGGCGGGCGACAGCGTCATCAACGTTGTTCACCCGGCGTATCGCCTCCGGCGTCACGGACTGCCCTGGCAGATACAGCATCAGCAGGATCTGGCAGCGGCGCTGTGGACTGGAAAGCACAGATGGCGGTTCAAGCACGGTCATCATCTGTCAGGTTCCAGAAAGGTTTTTGATAAGAATAGCTAAAGGATGACGGCGTGAAAGCCAGACGGGACGCCTTTGCGCAAGGATTGCTGGGGTCGGTCACAGTATTTTTCACTGAGGATGCAATGACGAGAGTGAAACCGGGCATGGTTCTGGCTTTTGGCGCGCTTTTATCGTGGCAGGTGTCAGCGCACCCGCACAGTTTTATCAGCATGCAAAGCCAGCTGGTGGCAAGCGGCGGGCAGTTGACCGCCATTAATATGCGTTGGACGATGGATGAACTCACCTCCGCCGATTTGCTCTATGACGCGGGTAACGCTAAGCCGGGGGATGAGGTCTGGAAACGGCTGGCGGCGGAAGTGATGGCCAATGTTCTTGGGCAGCACTATTTCACCGAGTTCTGGCACGGTAAGCAGAAGGTGAAATTTGAAAATCGCCCGACGTCTTACGGGCTTTCCCGTGAAGGGCATAAAGCGGTTCTGACGTTTACGCTACCACTCGCCACACCGCAGCCGCTCGCCGGGCAGACATACCAGTTCTCCACCTTTGATCCGACCTATTTTGTCGATATGCACTACGACAAAGATGCTTTCGTCTCGCTGCCCGCCGATGCGCCAAAAGGCTGCAAGCTCAGCCTGCACACACCGAAACCTAATGAAGATTTGACGGCCTATGCGCTATCGCTCGATAAGGCCGATGCGCCGCCCGAGGACATGGATTTAGGTAAACAGTTTGCTCAACAGGTGACGCTGACATGTCCGTAATCTTTCCGGTAGCCAGGCGCTCGCGCCCCTGGCTACAACTTTGGCCGCTGGTGCTGTTTCTGATTGTGGCCCTGGCGGGCGGGGCCTGGCTTTGGCACGCCTGGCCGCAGGTATTGTTGAAAAGCATTATCTGGCAGCGGGAGCTTAATCAGCAGATGAGCGGCCTGTTGCAGGCGGTGGCAGAAAATCCGACCCAAGCGGGCGGATCGCTGCTGGCGTTCAGTTTTATCTACGGCGTACTGCACGCGCTCGGGCCGGGCCACGGAAAAGTGGTCATCACCACCTGGCTTGCAACGCATCCATCGAAGCTTAAATCGAGCATTGGTCTGACGCTAATGGCGTCTTTATTGCAAGGGCTGGTGGCGATTGCACTGGTGGTTGTGGTGCTGACGCTGCTGGCGTTGCCTGCGCGCCAGTTGCATCTCAGCAGTTTCTGGCTGGAGAAGGGCAGCTATGCACTGGTCGGCGTGCTGGGATTATTGTTGTGCTGGCGGGCGCTGAAAAAGCTGCGTCAGATTTTACGCAAACCGACGTTTACCGCCTTTGCGCCGCATCATGAACATCACGCCCACTGTGGCTGCGGGCATCAGCATCTGCCTGACCCGAAACAAATGGAGAGCGGCAACGACTGGCGCGCGCGGCTGGTCATTGTGCTGTCGATGGGGATGCGGCCCTGTTCCGGGGCGATTATGGTGCTGCTGTTCAGTAAGGTGATTGGGGTATTTAGCTGGGGCGTAGCGTCTGCGCTGGCGATGGCGGCGGGTACATCGATAACCATTTCATCCCTGGCGCTGCTGGTACACAGTTTCCGTCAGCTGGCGGTGCGTTTGAGCGGCAATCGTGCGCCGGTCATGTGGCGGCAAATTGGCTGGACGACGCTGGCATTTGCGGGGGGCGCGGTTTTGGTGGTCGCGGCGGTGGTGATGTGGCTGAGTGCGGTGCCGGAGGGCAGGGGATTAAGGCCGTTTTGAGATTGCCGGATGGCGCTGCGCTGATCCGGCCTACGAGTCGCGTAGGCCCGGTAAGCGCGAGCGCCACCGGGCTTAACAAACCGAATTAACGCTTCAGCGCTTCGCTCAGTTCGTCACGCATGCTCGCCAGCATCGCTTTCACGACGCGTGGGTTACCGGCCACGATGTTACCGGTAGACATGAAGTTATGACCGCCAGTGAAATCACAGACCAGCGCACCGGCTTCACGTGCAATCAGCTCGCCCGCCGCGAAATCCCACGGCTTCAGGCCCAGTTCGAAGTAACCGTCAACGCGGCCCGCAGCCACATAGGCCAGGTCCAGTGCAGCGGAACCGGAGCGGCGGAAGTCAGCGCATTCGGTGAACAGTTTACCCAGAATATTCATATAAGCCGGCGCGTGCTGCTTCGCTTTGAACGGGAAGCCGGTCGCCAGAATGGTGCCGTCCAGATCGCGGGCGTTAGTGCCACGCAGGCGGTAGCCGTTCAGCTGTGCGCCCTGACCGCGGGTAGCCGTGAACAGTTCGTTACGCATTGGATCGTAAACCACAGCCACTTCAGTACGGCCTTTGATGCGTACGGCGATGGATACAGAGAAATGAGGAAGACGTTTTACGAAGTTGGTGGTGCCATCCAGTGGATCGATAACCCATTGAACATCCTGATCTTCGCCTGCTACTTCGCCAGACTCTTCGGCGATAATAGTGTGCTGCGGGTAAGATTTACGGATAGTTTCGATAATAATCGCTTCTGCGGCTTTATCGACATTCGTCACGAAGTCATTGCTGCCTTTCTGGCTGGTTTCTACGGAATCTGGGGTCTCGTAGTGCTTGGCAATAACATTACCCGCCTTGCGCGCTGCGCGCACGGCGATGGTCAACATAGGATGTTGCATCGGTCACTCTCACTGGATGTTAAAGAACGGGAAAAACGGCGCACATCATAGCAGCGAATTCGGTTTCTGTCTTCGCTTTATGATAATATGGATGAATAATCTTTAGCCGAAGAATGACAATGCTGCAAAATATTCGAATCGTACTGGTAGAAACTTCCCACACTGGCAACATGGGCTCCGTGGCCCGCGCGATGAAAACCATGGGGTTAACTAACCTCTGGCTGGTCAATCCGCTGGTGAAGCCTGACTCTCAGGCCATCGCTCTGGCTGCCGGTGCCAGCGATGTAATTGGCAACGCGCAAATCGTCGATACCCTTGATGACGCGCTGGCTGGCTGTAGCCTGGTTGTTGGCACCAGCGCCCGTTCCCGTACGCTGCCGTGGCCGATGCTCGACCCGCGTGAATGTGGGCTGAAAAGCGTGGGCGAAGCCGCTGAGGCACCGGTCGCACTGGTATTTGGCCGCGAACGCGTGGGCCTGACCAACGATGAACTGCAAAAGTGCCACTATCACGTCGCGATTGCTGCGAACCCAGAATACAGCTCGCTGAACCTGGCGATGGCGGTGCAGGTGATTGCCTACGAAGTGCGTATGGCGTGGCTGGCCGCTCAGGAAAAAGGCGAAAGCGTCACAGCGGAAGACGAAGTGGCTTATCCGCTGGTCGACGATCTGGAACGTTTCTACGGTCATCTCGAACAAACCCTGCTGTCGACCGGTTTTATCCGCGCCGACCATCCGGGGCAGGTAATGAACAAACTGCGTCGTCTGTTTACCCGTGCGCGCCCGGAAAGCCAGGAGTTGAACATCCTGCGTGGCATTTTGGCGTCGATTGAACAGAAGAATAAATAGCCGTGATCGTTGCCCGGTGGCGCTGCGCTGACCCGGCCTACGGTTCGAGTTTGTAGGCCTGTTAAGCGCAGCGGCACCCGACAAAATACGGCTGAAAACCGAGAGCGCACGGAAGGTTAAATACTTGACTAAAACAGTCAGGTAAATAGTTGACTGTTTTAGTCGGGAATGTCAGACTTGCCCCCTGCTATGCAATACATACATTTTAATAACAACCCCGGGCAGGGGCGAGTTTGAGGTTAAGTAAGACATGAGACTGACATCTAAAGGGCGTTATGCCGTGACCGCGATGCTGGACGTTGCGCTCAACTCCGAATCGGGCCCGGTTCCGTTGGCCGATATTTCTGAACGTCAGGGAATTTCACTTTCCTACCTGGAACAGCTGTTCTCCCGCCTGCGTAAAAATGGACTGGTGTCCAGCGTACGTGGCCCGGGCGGCGGTTATCTTCTGGGTAAAGAAGCCGGTAGCATCGCCGTTGGCGAAGTGATCAGCGCAGTCGATGAATCCGTAGACGCGACCCGTTGTCAGGGTAAAGGCGGCTGCCAGGGCGGCGATAAATGCCTGACCCACGCGCTGTGGCGCGATCTGAGCGATCGCCTGACCGGTTTCCTGAATAACATCACCCTGGGTGAGCTGGTGAATAACCAGGAAGTGCTGGACGTCTCTGACCGTCAGCACACGCAAGAGTCCCATCGTAGTACCCGCGGTCAAGACTCAATCGACGTCAAACTGCGCGCATAATAATAGAATTTCAGAATCAGGCCGGGGCGCTAAGCCCCGTCAACACGGTCGTACATCCAGCCGGTTGCCTGGTTCATTGCATTGAGTGATGTACGGAGTTTAAGAGCAATGAAATTACCGATTTATCTCGACTACTCCGCAACCACGCCGGTGGACCCGCGTGTTGCCGAGAAGATGATGCAGTGCCTTACCCTGGACGGAAACTTTGGTAACCCGGCTTCCCGTTCACACCGTTTTGGCTGGCATGCTGAAGAGGCGGTCGATATCGCCCGTAATCAGATTGCAGAGCTGGTGGGCGCTGACCCACGCGAAATCGTCTTTACCTCTGGTGCGACCGAATCTGACAACCTGGCAATTAAAGGTGCGGCCAACTTCTACCAGAAAAAAGGCAAGCACGTCATCACCAGCAAAACCGAACATAAAGCGGTTCTCGACACCTGTCGTCAGCTGGAGCGTGAAGGGTTTGAAGTGACTTACCTCGCCCCGCAGCGCAACGGTATTATTGACCTGAAAGAACTCGAAGCGGCGATGCGTGATGACACCGTCCTCGTTTCCATCATGCACGTGAATAACGAAATCGGCGTGGTGCAGGATATCGCGACTATCGGCGAACTGTGCCGTTCACGCGGTATTATCTACCACGTTGATGCGACCCAGAGCGTGGGCAAACTGCCTATCGATCTGAGCCAGCTGAAAGTTGACCTGATGTCCTTCTCCGGTCACAAAATCTACGGCCCGAAAGGCATCGGCGCGCTGTACGTGCGTCGTAAACCGCGTATTCGTATCGAAGCGCAGATCCACGGCGGCGGTCACGAGCGCGGTATGCGTTCCGGTACTCTGCCTGTGCACCAGATTGTGGGCATGGGTGAAGCGTATCGCATTGCCAAAGAAGAGATGGAAACCGAGATGGCGCGTCTGCGCACTCTGCGTAACCGTCTGTGGGAAGGCGTAAAAGACATGGAAGAGGTTTACCTGAACGGTGACCTCGAGCAGGGCGTGCCAAACATTCTCAACGTCAGCTTTAACTACGTTGAAGGCGAGTCACTGATCATGGCCCTGAAAGACCTGGCCGTGTCTTCCGGTTCTGCCTGTACGTCTGCGAGCCTTGAGCCGTCTTACGTACTGCGTGCGCTGGGCATGACTGACGAGCTGGCACACAGCTCCATCCGTTTCTCTTTAGGTCGTTTTACTACCGAAGAAGAGATCGACTACACCATCGCGCTGGTACAGAAATCCATCGGTCGTCTGCGTGAACTCTCTCCACTGTGGGATATGTTCAAGCAGGGCGTGGATATCAACAGCATCGAATGGTCGCATCACTAATCGGAACCCCATAAGGAGAATTCATCATGGCTTACAGCGAAAAAGTTATCGATCATTACGAGAATCCACGCAACGTCGGCTCGTTTGACAACAGCGACGACAGCGTCGGCAGCGGCATGGTCGGCGCACCGGCCTGCGGCGACGTGATGAAGTTGCAGATTAAAGTCAACAATGAAGGTATCATTGAGGACGCGCGCTTCAAGACCTACGGCTGCGGTTCTGCTATCGCATCCAGCTCCCTCGTGACCGAGTGGGTGAAGGGGAAATCCCTGGATGAAGCACAGGCTATCAAGAACACCGATATTGCCGAAGAACTCGAACTGCCACCGGTGAAAATTCACTGCTCTATCCTGGCAGAAGACGCGATCAAAGCCGCCATTGCGGACTATAAAAGCAAACGTGAAGCTAAATAAGATCTGAGGTTTTTTATGTCGATAACCCTAAGCGACAGCGCTGCTGCACGAGTCAGTTCCTTCCTGTCCAACCGTGGCAAAGGCTTCGGTCTGCGTCTGGGCGTGCGGACTTCCGGGTGCTCTGGTATGGCCTACGTGCTGGAATTTGTCGATCAACCGGACGCCGAAGACACGGTGTTTGAAGACAAAGGCGTGAAGGTTGTGGTCGATGGCAAAAGCCTGCAGTTCCTCAACGGCACTGAACTGGACTTCGTAAAAGAAGGCCTCAACGAAGGGTTTAAATTTACCAACCCGAACGTTAAAGATGAGTGCGGTTGCGGCGAAAGCTTCCACGTTTAATCACGCGTAAGATAACCCCACGGTAGCCACGCTACTTGTGGGGTTTGCTTTTTCAGAGATAGCTATGGACTACTTCACTCTCTTTGGCCTGCCTGCCTCTTATCACCTCGATAGCCAGCAGCTCGCTACGCGCTTTCAGGATTTACAGCGTCAGTTCCATCCGGACAAATTCGCCAGCCACTCTTCCGCCGACCAGCTTGCGTCGGTGCAGCAATCCGCGACCATTAATCAGGCGTGGCAAACTTTGCGCCACCCGCTGATGCGCGCGGAATATCTGCTGTCACTGCACGGTTTTGATTTAGCGAGCGAGCAGCACACGGTGCGCGACACGGCGTTTCTGATGGAACAACTGGAACTGCGTGAAGAGCTCGATGAGATTGATCGTGCCAAAGACAGCGAGCGTCTGGACGCGTTTATGCGTCGCGTGAAAGGCATGTTTGACACGCGCCATCAGCAGATGGTCGCGGAACTCGATAATGAAACGTGGGACAGCGCGGCGGATACCGTGCGTAAACTGCGTTTTCTCGATAAACTGCGCAGCTCAGCAGAACAACTCGAAGAAAAGCTCTTCTTACTCTAAATCATTCGGGTTGCAACAAGGCGGCAACGCAGTTGCGGCATGAATGATGACGAGTAATTGATTTTGGAAGCTTAATGACTATGGCCTTATTACAAATCAGTGAGCCTGGCCTGAGTGCCGCGCCGCACCAGCGTCGTCTGGCGGCGGGCATCGACTTAGGCACCACCAATTCACTGGTCGCTACTGTGCGTAGCGGTCAGGCTGAAACATTGGCCGATAGCCAGGGCCGCCATCTGCTGCCCTCGGTCGTGCATTACCAGGCGCAGGGACATGACGTGGGCTACGACGCACGCACCAATGCCGCGCTGGATCCGGTCAACACCATCAGCTCAGTAAAACGTCTGATGGGCCGCTCGCTTGCCGATGTGCAGGCGCGCTATCCGCATCTGCCCTATCAGCTCCAGGCCAGTGAAAATGGCCTGCCGATGCTGGCGACCAACGCCGGTTTGCTGAACCCAATTCGTATCTCCGCGGATATCCTTAAAGCCCTGTCTGCCCGTGCGACCGAAACGCTGGAAGGCGAACTCGATGGCGTGGTGATCACCGTTCCGGCTTATTTCGATGACGCACAGCGTCAGGGCACCAAAGACGCCGCGCGTCTGGCGGGCCTGCACGTACTGCGTTTGCTGAATGAGCCGACGGCTGCGGCCATCGCCTACGGTCTGGACTCCGGTCAGGAAGGCGTCATTGCCGTTTACGATCTCGGCGGCGGGACCTTTGATATTTCTATTCTGCGTCTCAGCCGTGGCGTGTTCGAAGTTCTGGCAACCGGCGGCGATTCCGCCCTCGGCGGCGACGACTTCGACCACCTGCTGGCAGATTTCATCCGTGAACAGGCGGGGATTGCCGACCGTTCCGATAACCGTGTACAGCGCGAACTGTTAGACGCTGCGATTGCCGCCAAAATTGCCCTCAGCGATGCCGACCGCGTTCGCGTTGACGTGGCTGGCTGGCAGGGCGACATCACCCGCGAGCAGTTCAACGAGCTGATATCTGCGCTGGTGAAACGCACGCTGCTGGCCTGTCGTCGCGCGTTGAAAGATGCGGGCGTCGAAGACGTTAAAGACGTGGTCATGGTGGGCGGTTCAACCCGCGTGCCGTTAGTGCGTGAACGCGTCGGCGAATTCTTTGGCCGCGCGCCGCTGACCTCTATCGACCCGGATAAAGTGGTCGCCATTGGCGCAGCGATTCAGGCTGATATTCTGGTCGGGAACAAGCCGGACAGCGAAATGCTACTGCTGGACGTTATCCCGCTGTCGCTGGGTCTCGAGACCATGGGCGGCCTGGTGGAGAAAGTCATCCCGCGTAACACCACCATTCCGGTGGCGCGTGCGCAGGAGTTCACCACCTTTAAAGACGGCCAGACCGCGATGTCCATCCACGTGATGCAGGGCGAGCGCGAGCTGGTGCAGGATTGCCGTTCTCTGGCGCGTTTTGCGCTGCGCGGTATTCCGGCGATGCCAGCTGGCGGGGCGCATATTCGCGTCACCTTCCAGGTCGATGCCGACGGTCTGCTGAGCGTCACGGCGATGGAAAAATCCACCGGCGTGGAAGCCTCTATTCAGGTGAAACCGTCTTATGGTCTGAGCGATAACGAAATCGCCACCATGATCAAAGACTCGATGAGTTTCGCCGAACATGACGTCCAGGCGCGCATGCTTGCTGAGCAAAAAGTAGAAGCGGCTCGCGTGCTGGAAAGTCTGAACAGCGCACTGGCAGCCGATGCCGCGCTGCTTACCGTTGAAGAACGCCAGGCAATTGACGACGGTGTTTCTGTTCTGCAGAAAGCCGCCGTTGGCGATGATGCCGATGCCATAAAAGAAGCCATTAAAAATATCGACACACAAACCCAGGAATTTGCCGCACGCCGTATGGATCAGTCGGTCCGTAAAGCGCTGAAAGGCCAGTCCGTGGACGAGGTTTAATATGCCAAAGATTGTTTTTCTGCCACATCAGGATCTCTGTCCGGATGGCGCAGTTCTGGAAGCGAAAAGCGGTGAAACCATTCTGGACGTTGCCCTGCGCAACGGGATCGAGATTGAACACGCCTGTGAAAAATCCTGTGCCTGCACGACCTGCCACTGCGTGGTTCGTGAAGGCTTCGATTCGCTGCCGGAAAGTACCGAAGACGAAGATGACATGCTCGACAAAGCCTGGGGTCTGGAGCCGGAAAGCCGCTTAAGCTGTCAGGCGCGCGTCACCGATGAAGATCTGGTGGTCGAGATGCCACGTTACACTATCAACCACGCACGCGAGCACTGATTATGGCGCTGAAATGGACCGACAGCCGTGAAATCGGCGAAGCATTGTACGATGCGTATCCGGACACTGATCCGAAAACTGTCCGCTTCACAGATATGCATCAGTGGATTTGCGCTCTGGAAGATTTTGAGGATGATCCCAACGCATCCAATGAAAAAATTCTCGAGGCGATTCTGTTAGTTTGGTTAGACGAAGCAGAGTGATTCATCTAACGGGCTGCCTCTGGCGGCCCGTTTGCTCAATAAGGATAAGACAATGACCGAAGCGATGAAGATTACGCTGTCGACCCAGCCTGCCGATGCGCGCTGGGGCGAAAAAGCCACTTACAGCATTAACAACGACGGCATCACCCTGCACCTGAACGGCAAAGATGATGCCGGTTTGATTCAGCGTGCGGCGCGTAAAATTGACGGCATGGGCATTAAGCATGTTGCGCTGGCGGGCGATGACTGGGATACCGAGCGCAGCTGGGCTTTCTGGGCCGGTTACAAAGGACCGAAAGGCAGCCGTAACGTCGACTGGGCGGCACTGGATGACGCGCAGAAAAGCGAACTCGATAACCGTCTGGCGATCGTTGACTGGGTACGCGATACCATCAACGCGTCTGCCGAAGAACTCGGCCCAGAGCAGCTGGCCGCGCGTGCGGTTGACCTGCTGTGCCGCTTTGGCTGTGACAACGTGCATTACCGCATCACCAAAGGCGAAGATCTGCGCGAGCAGGGTTACATGGGAATCCACACCGTGGGCCGCGGTTCCGACCGTCCGCCGGTGCTGCTGGCGCTGGATTACAACCCAACCGGCGACGCGAATGCACCGGTTTACGCCTGCCTCGTGGGCAAAGGCATTACCTTTGATACCGGCGGTTACAGCCTTAAGCAAAGCGCGTTCATGGACTCCATGAAGTCCGACATGGGCGGCGCGGCACTGGTGACTGGTGCACTGGCATTCGCCATTACCCGTGGCCTGAACAAACGCGTGAAACTGTATCTTTGCTGTGCAGACAACATGGTCAGCGGGAATGCATTTAAACTGGGCGACATCATTAGTTATCGCAACGGCAAAAAAGTCGAAGTGATGAATACCGACGCCGAAGGCCGTCTGGTGCTGGCTGATGGTCTGATCGACGCCTGTGCGCAGAAGCCAGAGCTGATTATCGATGCGGCGACCCTGACCGGTGCGGCGAAAACGGCGCTGGGTAACGACTACCACGCGCTGTTCAGCTTCGATGACAAACTGGCTGCACGCCTGATGGCTAGCGCGGCGGCGGAAAACGAGCCGTTCTGGCGTCTGCCGCTGGCGGAATTCCACCGCAATCAGCTGCCGTCAAACTTTGCTGAGCTGAACAATACCTCCAGCGCGGCATTCCCGGCGGGTGCCAGCACCGCGGCAGGCTTCCTGTCTCATTTCGTGGAAAACTATCACGAAGGCTGGCTGCACATTGACTGCTCCGCGACCTACCGTAAATCTGCCGTTGAGCAGTGGGCGGCAGGCGCAACCGGTCTGGGCGTGCGCACCCTCGCGAATCTGTTGACCGCAGAGTAATCGTCATGCCCGGCGGCGCTGCGCTTGCACGGGCCTACGAATTTCGTTGTCCGGGTGGCGCTGCGCTTGTGCGGGCATACGGATTTTGTAGGCCTGGTGGTGATGCGCTTGCACGGGCATACGGATTTTGTAGGCCTGGTGGTGATGCGCTTGCACGGGCATACGGATTTTGTAGGCCGGGTAAGCGCAGCGCCACCCGGCGTTTTTTAAAGTAGTGAGCTTATGTCCGAACAAAAAAACGAATTAGAAACTTTACTGGAACAGGCGGCGACCGAGCCTGCACACCGTCCGGCTTTCTTCCGCGCACTGCTTGACGCCACGGTCTGGGTACCAGGCACGGCGGCGGAAGGCGAGCAGGTGGTGGAAGACAGCGCGCTGGATATCCAGCACTGGGAAAAAGACGACGGTACGTCGGTGGTTCCGTTCTTCAGCTCGCTTGAAGCCCTGCAGCAGGCGGTCACTGACGAACAGGCCTTTGTGGTTATGCCGGTACGTACGCTGTTCGAAATGACCCTCGGCGAGACGCTGTTCCTCAATGCCAAACTGCCAACCGGGAAAGAATTCACCCCGCGTGAAATCAGCCATTTGATGGGCGAAGAAGGCAATCCGCTGAGCACTCAAACGGTACTGGAAGGCGGCGCATCGCTGCTGCTGTCCGAAGTGACCGAGCCGCCAGCTCAGATGGTAGATTCCCTGACCACGCTCTTTAAATCGCTCAAAACCGTCAAGCGCGCGTTTCTGTGTTCCATTAAAGAACATGCGGAGGAGCAGCCAAACCTGCTGATTGGTATTGAAGTTGAAGGCGATGATATCGAGGCGGTGATTCAGGCGACGGGCAGCGTGGCAACAGACACTTTGCCGGGCGACGAGCCGATTGATATTTGTCAGGTGGTCGAAGGCGAGAAGGGCATCAGCCACTTTATGCTGGCGCACATCACGCCGTTCTACGAGAAACGCTGGGGCAGCTTCCTGCGCGATTTTAAACAGAACCGGATTATCTGATGCACTCGGGGTGAGCTTTCACCCCGTGGCTTCCAGCAACAGCAAATCCATCAGTAACACCAGATTCGACTCAAACGACGTCACGCCTGCGGCTTCGGCAGCGTAATGCACCGCCTCGTCATACAGCGCGAAATGCAGGTCAGCCATACCCGCCAGGGTATTGGCCGATGCGCGGGTAAAAGCAACCACCGTCATGCCAATCGTTTGGGCGATCCGCGCTTTATCCAGCACCTGTTCCGTTTCACCGCTGCGGGAAACCGCGATAAACACCTGATAACGCGCGGCGTTGCTCAGAAAAATATTCCGGCTATCGCCTGGCCCTGAAATAAACGCCGTCTTGCCCAACACCTGCAATTTTTTGGTCAGATACTCGGCGAACAGATAAGAGAACCCGGCCCCATACAGAAAAAAGCTCTCTTTTTGGCGCAATAAGGCTGAAAACTGCTGCCGTTTCTCTTCCGTTACCCACTGAAAAGTCTGCTGATAGTTGGCGATAAATTGATTAAAGAGGGCCGGCAGCTGCGGCAAACTCTCAGCCTGCGGCGCAATGTGCGGCGTGTCTGAAAGCAGCTGCTTACAGTGCCAGATAAATTCGCTAAAACCGCTGAACCCCAGTTTTTGGCACAAGCGCATGATGGTCGCGGTGGAGACAAACGTCGCCTGCGCCAGCTCGCGCACCGTAATATTTCCCACCAGCAGCGGGTGCTCCGTTAGATGGGCCAACACGCGGTATTCCGCGCGGGTCATTGAAGCCCCGCGCGTTAAGAGCGTCGCCAGACGGTTATCCATTATGGGGTGGGTTCAACCGGCAGGTCGTCCCGGGCGCCCCATTCACTCCAGGCACCGTCATACAGGGTGACGTCGGTGACGCCTAATGTGGCGAGGGCCAGAATCACCACGCACGCCGTCACGCCGGAACCACAGCTGGCGATAATCGGCTGGTGTAAATCCACACCCTGACGCTCGAAAATAGCGCGCAGTTCGTCGGTGGTTTTCAGCTCGCCTTCAAAAACAAGATCGCCCCACGGCACGTTTCGGGCACCAGGAATATGGCCGCGTTTCAGGCCGGGTCGCGGTTCGTCAGCCTGAGCGTTAAAGCGTGGCGCAGGTCGGGCATCGACAATTTGCGCGGTGTTTTCATGGCTGACCACCAGCACATCGGTCAGACGTTTCACCGCGCTGGCATCAAACGTGGCCTCAAATTCACCTTCCGGCAGTGAGACATCGCCCTGTTGCAACGGCAACTCATCACGCTGCCAGCCCGCAAGACCCCCAGCCAGAATCGAGACCTGCTCAACGCCGAAATTCTTCAGCATCCACCAGGCGCGCGGGGCGGAGAAGAGGTTGCCCTCATCGTAAATAACCAGATGTTTATCACGGTGCACGCCAAGCTCACGCATCGCCACTGCAAACGCTTCTGGACGCGGCATCATGTGCGGCAGGGGAGAGGTATGATCGGAGAGGGCTTCAATATCGAAAAATACCGCCCCCGGCAGATGCCCGGCGCGGTATTCAGCGGCAACATCACGATGCTCCTGACCTGGCGGGGCCATACGCGCATCAAGGATCAGGACGTTCGGATCGTCGCTATGTTCAATCAGCCAGTCGGTTGCGACAAAATATGAAGTGGACATGTTTGCCTCCGTATTTATACAGAAAAGCGGATTGTCGGTGTTTTTTCTGACACCGACAAGCAAACCCCGTTCAACTCGCGAGCGACGCCCTATTTTTTATCCCTTCGCCATCCTGCCAGGCTTTTTGCAATGCGGGCCAGTAATCACGGTTGGCTTCAATCATCTCATCAAGAATCGCTTTTGCGTGTTCCATGGTTGGCACGGTGCGATTGAGCGTAAAGGCTTGCAGGGCTTTTTCGTAGTTCCCTTCAATGGTGGCTTCAACCAGTAGTTGCTCGGAGGCGAGTTGCTGTTGCAGCAGCGTCTGATGGAACAACGGTACCTGGCCGACCCGCACCGGTTCTGGCCCTTCCGAGGTGATATAGGCCGGAACTTCCACCACCGCGTCGTAAGGCAGGTTGACGATTGCCCCACGGTTTTCAACCATCACCAGATGACGTTGGCGCAGGTTGAAGGCGAGTGACCGGGCCACATCGACAATAAACTCACCGTGCACGCCGACGTGGAATGCGTCGGACAAGATACCGGTGCGTTTATACTCTTCCGCTGCGGCGAACAGCTTTTTCTCCCGTCCGTTCATCACTTCATTGGCGCGGGTGTAGTCCGGGTTCTGATGCTCAACAATCTGGTTCGGCATCAGGTAATACTGCAGATACGGATTCGGCAGATACTCCGGGAAGTTATCCATGATCGGCTTAATGTTGCGCCAGGTTTTCACCCACGACGGATCGGAATGTTGCGGATCGGTTTTGGCCGCGTCTTCCGTCAGTAACCCATATTTCGCGATATGACGACGCAGTTCAGGCAGTTTGTCCTCGCCGTCGACCAGGACGCGGGTGAACCAGCCAAAGTGATTCAACCCGAAATAGTCCACTTCCAGTTTGTGACGATCGACCCCGAGGATTGCGCCCATATTGCGCATGGCGGCGACCGGCATATCGCAAATGTTCAGCACCCGAGCGTTAGGGCGCAGACGACGTACGCCTTCAGCGACAATCGCGGCCGGGTTGGAATAGTTGACGATCCACGCTTTTTCGTGAGCATAACGATCAACCAGATCGATAAGCTCCACCATGGGCAGGATCGTGCGCAGCCCATACGCCAGCCCGCCAGGGCCACAGGTTTCTTGTCCGACCACGCCGTGGCGCAGGGGGATCTTCTCGTCCTGCTCGCGCATTTTGTACTGACCGACGCGCATTTGAGCGAAAACAAAATGCGCGCCGCTAAAGGCCACTTCCGGATCGCTCGTCACTGTGAATTTGATGTCCTGGCTGTGATCGCGAATCACTTTCTCGACCACCGGCGCGATGGTGTCCTGCCGCGCGGCATCAATGTCGTACAGACGAATTTCCGCGAGGGGGAAATCCTGCAAACGCACCATCAGGCTTTTGACAATCCCGGGTGTGTAGGTGCTGCCGCCACCGGCAATGGAGAGAATAAAAGGGGGTTTAAACATCATTTGCTCCTTCAGAGAAACGTCTCAACGGCTTCTCGCATTTTTTTGACATGCAGCCCGTAGACCACCTGAACGTTGTTACCTTGTTTGATAATCCCTTTTGCGCCCGTCGCACTGAGTCGCGGTTCATCAATGATGTCGATATCCTTTACCGTGACGCGCAGGCGGGTATAGCAGTTATCCACCACTTCAATATTTTCACGTCCCCCGAGGCCCGCCACGATGGATTCGCCAAGCCCGTCGTTGTTGCCCTTCGCCTGATACTCCTGTTTGCTGTACAGACGTGTCTCCTCATCGGCCTCCTCGCGACCTGGCGTTTTCATGTTGAAATGCAGGATCAGGAAGCGGAACACGACAAAGTAGAGCGCGAACATGATCAATCCGACCACGATGTACATCGGCCAGTTGGATTTCTCCGTGCCCAGCGGCAGGTTGTAGAGAATGAAATCGATGATGCCGTTAGCGCCAATGGCGTGAACGCCAAGCAGGGAAAACAGCATCATGCCGATGCCAGTGAGCACCGCATGGACCACAAACAGCAGCGGCGCGACGAACAGGAAAGAAAATTCGATGGGCTCGGTGACGCCGACCAGCAAGGAGGTGAGCGCTGCCGGGATCAGAATGGCTTTTGCTGCGGCCTTGCGCTCGGGTTTGGCGGTCATGTACATCGCCAGCGCCGCCGCAGGCAGACCGAACATTTTGCTGATACCCCGGGCATCCCATACCACGGTGCTGCTCAGCTGTTTCACCTCCGGACAGGCCATCTCAGCGAAATAGATATTCCGCGCGCCTTGATACAGCGTGCCGCAGACCTCCTGAGTGCCACCCAGCTCGGTATACAGGAATGGGGTGTAGACCAGATGATGCAGCCCGGTAGGCACCAGAATGCGCTCGAGGAAACCGTAAATCATAACGCCAAGCGCACCGGAGCCTTTAATCGCCAGCGCCATCGCGCTGATACCGTGCTGCGCATAGGGCCAAAGCTCGCTCATTACCACTCCGAGGAGCATCGACACTGGCAACATGATAATGGCGACAAAACAGTGGCCGGAATAGATAGCCATCGCCCCGTTAAACTGTACGCCGGAATATTTGTTGTACAGGTAACCGGAGAGCGCTCCGGTCAGGATCCCGGCGAACACGCCCATTTCCAGCACCTGTACGCCTAACACCATGCTTTGTCCGGTGGCTTTCATCTGGTCCGCCGGAGCGAGCTCGCCCTGAAGCTGAAGGGTGACGTTCATGGCATTGATAAACACCACAAAGGTCAACAGACCAATCAGCGCCGCGTAGCCTTTATCGCGTGCTGCCAGCCCGACAGGGATCCCGACGGCGAACACCAGCGCCAGATTGACCAGTACCGAAACGGCAGATTTTGCGATCAGCTGACCGAGGTTTTGAATCAGCGGATGACCGAGAAAGGGCAGATATTCGGCAAGGCTGCCGTTACCCAGCACGTTTCCAAAAGCAATAAAAAGACCGACTATCGGTAAGATAAGCACCGGTCCGTATAATGATTTTCCGAAGTTTTGTAGGGCATTCACGGCTCGTTTCATGACGTTCTCTCTTATTGAACCGCGCACTCAGAGTGCGTTTCAGGCTTAAAGCTAGCAGGCTTCCGGTCACTACATCCATATATCTTATTGTTTTAAAAACAAATGACGCTGAAGGTAACATGTAACCTTTGGCGTTGTGATCGGGGTATCAGCAGGGAATCGCGGGGGGACGTGACGGCAGGGAGGCTATCGGAAATGCAGCCCTATCAGAATTTATAGGCTGTTGGTAAAACCGGGGATTAAGCATAATACTGTGTTGACGAAAATTTGAGGCTTTCTGGGCCAGGGGTTAAAGGATGAAACCGTATCGTTTGGCAGCGCTATCACTCGCGCTGATTACCGCATTTTCGCTAAGTGGCTGTGATAACAACGACAAAACACAGACCGTGAAGCCCGCGTCTTCAGCCGCTGAGACGCCATCGAAACTGACGCCTGTTGCTCCGAGCGCGGCAACGCTGGATAAACTGGCTGCGCAGAATAAAGGCAAAGCGCTGACCCTGATTGATGCGTCCGAAGTGCAGCTTGATGGTGCGGCGACGCTGGTCCTCACGTTTTCTATTCCGCTTAATCCTGCTCAGGATTTTTCCAGCCGCATACACCTTGTTGATAAGAAAAGCGGCAAAGTGGACGGGGCCTGGGAACTGGCACCTAATTTGAAAGAATTGCGCATGCGCCATCTGGAGCCCAAGCGCAATCTGGTATTAACCGTCGATCCGGACGTGGAGGCGGTGAATAAAACCACCTTCGATAAAACCTACGAACAGAACATCGCCACCCGTGATATCGCGCCAAGCGTTGGCTTTGCCAGCCGCGGTTCGCTGCTGCCGGGTAAAGTCGTGGCCGGGCTGCCGGTGATGGCGCTGAACGTCAATAACGTCGACGTGAATTTCTTCCGCATTAAACCTGAATCGCTGGCGTCATTTATCAGCCAGTGGGAATACCGCAGTTCGCTCAGCAACTGGGAATCTGATGAGTTGCTGAAAATGGCCGATCTGGTTTATACCGGGCGCTTTGATCTCAATCCTGAGCGTAATACTCGGGAAAAATTGCTGCTGCCGTTAAGCGATATCAAACCGCTCCAGCAGGCGGGCGTCTATATCGCGGTGATGAATCAGGCCGGTCATTACACTTACAGCAATGCCGCGACGCTGTTCACCCTGAGCGATATTGGGGTCTCCGCGCACCGTTATCATAATCGTCTGGATGTGTTTACCCAGAGCCTTGAAAATGGCGCGGCGCAAAGTGGCATCGACGTTCAATTGCTCAATGATAAAGGCCAGACTCTGGCCCAGGCCAACAGCGATTCGAAAGGTCATGTTTCTCTGCAAACGGACAAAGATGCGGCCCTGTTGCTGGCGCGTAAAGACGGCCAGACCACGCTGCTTGATCTCAAGCTTCCGGCGCTGGACCTGTCAGAATTTGATATTGCAGGCACGCCGGGTTACAGCAAACAGTTCTTTATGTTCGGCCCGCGCGACCTTTATCGTCCGGGTGAAACGGTGATTGTGAATGGCCTGCTGCGCGACAGCGACGGCAAGCCACTGCCCGATCAGCCGGTAAAACTTGAAGTGGTTCAGCCTGACGGTCAGGTGGTGCGTACCGTCATGAGCAAGGCCGTTAACGGTCTGTACCAATTTAGTTGGGCGCTGGATGCCGGGGCGGCCACCGGAATGTGGCACGTTCGCGCCAGCGCGGGTGACAAGCAAAATCGTGAGTGGGATTTCCACGTCGAAGATTTCATGCCAGAGCGCCTGGCCCTCAACCTGACGCCGGATAAAGCCCCGCGGGCACCCGAAGAGGACGTCAGTTTTGCGGTGACCGGTTATTACCTGTATGGCGCGCCGGCGAATGGCAACGCCCTGCAGGGCAAGATGTTCCTGCGTCCCTTGCGAGACGCCGTAGCCGCGCTACCGGGCTTTGAGTTCGGTGATATCGCCGAAGAGAATCTCTCGCGCACGCTGGACGAAGTACAGCTCAAACTCGACGCCCAAGGTCACGGTGAGGTGAAAGTCGACAGCCAGTGGCAGGAAACCCATTCTCCGCTGCAGGTGATCCTTCAGGCGAGTCTGTTGGAATCCGGCGGCCGTCCGGTCACGCGTCGCGCCGAGCAGGCTATCTGGCCTGCGGAAACGCTGCCGGGGATCCGCCCTGAATTTGCCAGCAAAGAGGTCTACGACTATCGCACCGACACCACCGCCAATCAGCCGATGGTGGATGAAAACAGCACTGCCGGGTTCGATATCGTATATGCCAATGCGAAGGGCGAGAAAAAAGCGGTCTCGGGGCTGAAGGTCCGCCTGATCCGCGAGCGTCGGGACTACTACTGGAACTGGTCTGACAGCGATGGCTGGCAGTCACAGTTCGATCAAAAGGATCTGGTTGAAGGCGAACAAACGCTGGATCTTAACGCCAATGAAACTGGCAAAGTCAGCTTCCCGGTGGAGTGGGGTTCATACCGTCTGGACGTCAAAGCGCCGGATGACACCGTGAGCAGCGTGCGTTTCTGGGCCGGTTACAGCTGGCAGGATAATAGCGACGGAGCCGGGGCCGCACGCCCGGACCGCGTCACCATGAAGCTCGACAAACCGGCCTATAAGCCGGGCGACACCATCAAGCTGCACATCTCCGCCCCGGCGGCGGGTAAAGGCTACGCGATGGTGGAATCCAGCGAAGGCCCGCTGTGGTGGCAGGAAATCGATGTGCCAGCGCAAGGGATGGACCTGTCGATTCCGGTTGATAAAACCTGGAACCGCCACGATTTGTATCTCAGCACGCTGGTGATTCGCCCTGGCGATAAATCAAAATCAGCAACGCCAAAACGAGCCGTGGGCCTGCTGCATTTACCGCTCGGGGATGAAAACCGCCGTCTGAACATTGCGCTGGATACCCCGCAGAAAATGCGTCCGAACCAGCCGCTGACGGTGAAAATCAAAGCCAGCACCAAAGAAGGGGCGTTACCGAAGCAGGTCAACGTGCTGGTCTCCGCGGTTGATAGCGGCGTGCTGAATATCACCGACTACACCACACCGGATCCGTGGCATGCCTTCTTTGGGCAGAAACGCTACGGCGCTGATATCTACGACATCTACGGCCAGGTCATTGAAGGCCAGGGTCGTCTTGCCAGCCTGCGTTTTGGTGGTGACGGCGACGAACTCAAACGCGGCGGTAAGCCACCGGTGAATCACGTCACCATTGTTGCTCAACAGGCGCAACCGGTCACGCTGGACGAAAACGGTGAAGGTACCGTGACGCTGCCCATTGGCGATTTCAACGGTGAACTGCGCGTGATGGCGCTGGCCTGGACGGCAGATGATTTCGGCAGCAGCGACAGCAAAGTCGTGGTGGCCGCGCCAGTTATTGTCGAACTGAATACGCCACGCTTCCTGGCGAGCGGCGACAGCAGCCGTCTGACGCTGGATCTCACCAACCTGACTGACCAGCCGCAAACGTTAAATATAAATCTTTCTGCTACGGGTTTGCTGGGGCTCCAGGGTACACAGCCAGAGCCAACCCAACTTCCGCCGGGCGCGCGGGTAACGCTGTTTATTCCGGTGAGCGCGCAGAATGGCTTTGGAGAAGGTTCTGTGCAGGCGACAGTCAGCGGCTTGACGCTACCGGGCGAAACGTTCACGCCTCTGCAAAAAGAGTGGAAAATCGGCGTACGTCCGGCGTTCCCGGCGCAAACCGTCAACGCGGGCGTGGCGCTGCAGCCAGGTGAAAGCTGGACGGTCCCGGCTTCACAGCTTGAAGGATTTGTCCCGGAAACGCTGCAAAGCCAGCTGTTGTTCAGTGGCAAACCGCCGCTGAACCTGGCACGATACATTCGTGAACTGAAAGCGTACCCGTACGGCTGTCTGGAACAAACCGCCAGCGGCCTGTTCCCGCAGCTCTACACCAATGCGGCGCAGTTAAAAACGTTGGGCATTGTAGGCGACACCGACGAGAAGCGCCGCGCGGCGGTGGATTTGGGGATCGCGCGTCTGCTGCAAATGCAGCGCGACGACGGTGGTTTCGCCTTGTGGGACAAAGAAGGCTCGGAAGAATACTGGCTGACGGCTTATGTGATGGACTTCCTGACTCGCGCCAGCGAACAGGGCTACAGCGTTCCAGCGGATGCGATGACGCGCGGGAATAATCGCCTGCTGCGTTATTTGCAGGAGCCAGGGTTGATGACCATTCGCTATACCAATGACAGCCAGGCGAGCCGTTTTGCGGTGCAGTCATACGCCGCGCTGGTGTTGGCTCGTCAGCAGAAAGCTCCGTTGGGTGCGCTGCGTGAAATCTGGGAGCGTCATCTTCAGGCGAAAGCGGGTCTGCCGCTGATGCAGCTGGGTCTGGCGCTGAAAGCGATGGGTGATGCCCCGCGCGGTGATGCAGCGATTCAGTTGGCTCAGAACACGCCGCGGCAGGAAAACAACGGCTGGATGGCGGATTACGGCAGCCAGCTGCGCGATAACGCGCTGATGCTGAGCCTGCTGGAAGAGAATAAGCTGCTGCCAGATGTGCAAAACACGCTGCTGAACACCCTGTCACAACAGGCGTTCGGTGAGCGCTGGTTGTCGACGCAGGAGATGAATGCGCTGTTCCTGGCCGCAAAAGGTTTACAGGATTTGCCGGGTACCTGGCAGGCGCAGACCTCGCTTCAGGCTGAACCGCTTAGCGCGGATAAATCTCTCTCCCGAAATCTGACCACCGATCAGCTGGCTTCACTGAACGTGAAAAACACCGGAACGCAACCCCTGTGGCTGCGTCTGGACAGCAGTGGTTACCCGGAATATGCGCCTAAGCCTGCCAGCAACGTGCTGCATATTAAGCGCCAGTTCCTGGGGGCAGACGGACAGCTGAAGTCGCTTTCTTCGCTGCGCAGCGGGGATTTAGTGCTGGTGCATTTAGAGGTCGAAGCGAGCCAGAATGTGCCGGATGCGCTGGTGGTTGACCTTCTCCCGGCGGGGCTTGAGCTGGAAAACCAGAATCTGGCCAACAGCAGCGCCAGCCTTCAGGACAACGGAGCCGAGGTGCAGAATCTGCTTAATCAAATGCAGCAGGCCGATATTCAGCACATCGAATTCCGCGATGATCGCTTTGTTGCGGCGGTCGCGGTGAGCCAGGGTCAACCCGTTACGCTGGTGTATCTGGCGCGTGCGGTGACGCCGGGCACCTATGATGTTCCCGTGCCGCAAGTGGAATCGATGTACGTTCCACAATGGCGCGCCACCGGGGAGACCGACGGACCGCTGATCGTCACGCCATAAGATGACATTCTCCCGTCTCAAAAAATCCCGCTGGCTTTGGCTGGCGGTTTTTTTCATTTTTGTCGGACTGGCGGCCTGTTTGGCCGACCGTCTCTGGCCACTTCCCCTCAATGAGGTCACTCCCGCACGCGTCGTCGTGGCGGAGGATGGCACGCCGCTGTGGCGCTTTGCCGATGCCGACGGGATCTGGCGTTATCCGGTCACCATTGAAGAGGTTTCTCCGCGCTATTTACAGGCGCTGATCCAGTACGAAGACCGCTGGTTCTGGGATCATCCGGGGGTGAATCCGCTGTCAGTGCTGCGTGCGGCATGGCAGGATCTGCGCGCCGGACGGGTGATCTCCGGCGGCAGCACGCTCACGATGCAGGTGGCTCGTCTGCTCGATCCGCATCCTCGTACCTTCGGGGGCAAAATCCGTCAGCTGTGGCGCGCTTTCCAGCTGGAGTGGCATCTCGATAAACGTCAGATCCTGACGCTGTATCTCAACCGCGCACCGTTCGGCGGCACGTTGCAGGGGATTGGCGCGGCGAGCTGGGCCTATCTGGGTAAACCGCCTCAGCAGCTCAGCTATTCCGAAGCCGCACTGCTGGCGGTGCTGCCACAGGCGCCCAGCCGCTTACGGCCCGATCGCTGGCCGGAACGGGCTCAGGCCGCACGCGATAAGGTACTCGAGCGCATGCTGACGCAGGGCGTGTGGTCGCAGCAGGTGGTCAAAGAAGCCCGACAGGAACCCGTCTGGTTGTTCCCACGACAGATGCCGCAGTTGGCTCCGCTATTTTCCCGCCGGGTGCTGGCAAAAAGCCGCAGTGAAAAAGTCGTCACTACGCTGGACGTTGCCCTGCAGCGTCAGCTGGAAGAGCTGGCCCTTAACTGGAAGTCGCGTCTGCCGCCGCGCAGCTCGCTGGCGATGATCGTCGTCGATCATACCAACATGAAAGTACGCGGTTGGGTCGGCTCGGCGGACATCAGCGACGACAGCCGTTTTGGCCATGTGGATATGGTGAGCGCGGTGCGATCGCCGGGATCGGTGCTGAAGCCGTTTATCTATGGTCTGGCGATGGACAGCGGGCTTATTCATCCCGCTTCTTTGTTACAGGACGTTCCACGACGTTTCAGCGATTATCGTCCGGGTAACTTTGACAGCGGTTTCCACGGTCCGGTTAGCATGAGCGATGCGCTGGTGCGCTCACTGAATCTCCCGGCGGTGCAGGTGCTGGAAGCCTATGGGCCGAAACAGTTCGCAGCACGTCTGCGCAATGCCGGATTACCGCTCATTTTGCCCGGCGGTGCAGAGCCGAATTTATCGCTGATCCTCGGTGGTGCGGGGGCGCGACTGGCGGACATCACTGCCGCTTACAGCGCGTTTGCTCGCCACGGGCAAGCCGGACGATTGCGCATGCTGCCCGGCGATCCGCTGATCGAGCGCCCGCTGTTGTCTCCGGGATCGGCGTGGATTATTCGTCGCATCCTGGCAGGTGAAGATCAGCCCCTGCCGGATGGCTCTCTGCCTGCGGTGGTCCCGCTGGCGTGGAAAACGGGCACCAGCTATGGCTATCGCGATGCCTGGGCTGTCGGGATTAATGCGCGTTATGTGATTGGCATCTGGACCGGGCGCCCGGACGGCACGCCGGTTGTCGGTCAATTTGGTTTTATCAGCGCTATTCCGCTGTTGAATCAGGTCAGTAATATGCTTTTAGCCCGCACCTCGTCGGCCAAAAAGGGTCTGCCTGTTGACCCACGCCCAGACTCCGTTAGTGCGGGTAACATCTGCTGGCCAGGCGGGCAGGCGCTGGTGGCGGGTGACAGCAACTGCCGCCGTCGGCTGTCGACCTGGCTGCTGGATAACAGCCAGCCGCCGACGCTGCTGCTGCCAGGCCAGGACGGCCTGCGCGGTATTCGCTTCCCGGTGTGGCTGAATGCCCAGGGGCAGCGCGTGGCACCAGATTGTCCTGACGCAAAACAGACGACGCTCGACGTCTGGCCGTTACCGCTGGAGCCGTGGTTGCCGCCAGGTGAACGGCGAGCGGCACGTTTGCCGGCCGCATCGAAAAGCTGTCCGCCGCTGCATCAGCAGGATTTGATTCCGTTGACGTTATCGGGCGTGCGCGACGGGGCTATCATCAAACGTCTGCCGGGCGAAAAGCAGGCGGCAGTCGCGTTACAAACCAACGGCGGGGAAGGGCGACGCTGGTGGTTTATCAACGGTGAGCCGACGGATAACACGGGATCGAATATTACGCTGTCTCTGGATAAAACCGGTGAATACCAACTGGTCGTTATGGACGAGGCTGGACAGGTTGCGGCCGCAACCTTTACCCTGCAATAAATGCATTTTCAGTGGGTTACGGATACGTGTTGCTAACATTCGTCTTATTTTAACAAAATGTTACCTTCATCCGTATGCAGGGGCATTTTTGCTCATTATAATGCGCGCCAGGTATTCGCCCGAATGCACAACAACAGAACAGAAAACAGAGGTTATCATGACTATTGAACGTACTTTTTCCATCATCAAGCCTAACGCGGTGGCAAAAAACGTTATTGGCAACATCTTTGCGCGCTTTGAAGCTGCAGGGTTCAAAATTGTCGGTACCAAAATGCTGCACCTGACCGTTGAGCAGGCTCGTGGCTTCTACGCAGAACACGACGGTAAACCTTTCTTCGACGGCCTGGTTGAGTTCATGACCTCCGGTCCAATCGTGGTTTCCGTGCTGGAAAGCGAAAACGCAGTACAGCGTCACCGTGACCTGATGGGCGCAACCAACCCGGCGAACGCACTGGCCGGCACCCTGCGCGCAGACTACGCTGACAGCTTCACCGAAAACGGCACCCACGGTTCTGATTCCGTTGAGTCCGCACAGCGTGAAATCGCGTACTTCTTCGCAGAAGGCGAAGTCTGCGCCCGCACACGTTAATAACCGTCGCCTTTCGAACCGCAGATGCGTTGGCTACGCTCACTCACCCCAGTCACATAGTTAATCTATGCTCCTGGGGACTTGTGAACTTGCCGCCTTCCTGCGATTCGAAATTCTTGGTTATTAATAAGCGCGTTTACATTTTATTTCGCTGATGCTGCGTGCAAACGTGGCATCCGTGCGCCAAAATTTGTACAATGCAACGCCCCCGGAAGAGCAGATTGCTCGCCGGGGCGTTTCTTTTTCAACCCTCCAGGGGCCATAACGTGTAATAACGAGGCCGGAATACACTATGTCTGAACAAATTGTCACACCTGAAAACGTCGATCTGACGGTTCCCAATAAAGATGCCAAAATCAACCTGCTGGATTTAAACCGTCAGCAGATGCGTGAGTTTTTCAATAACTTAGGTGAAAAACCTTTCCGCGCCGATCAGGTGATGAAGTGGTTGTATCACTATTGCTGCGATGACTTTGATGAGATGACCGACATCAATAAAGTCCTGCGCAATAAGCTGAAAGAAGTCGCTGAAATTCGTGCCCCGGAAGTGGTGGAAGAGCAGCGTTCTTCAGACGGTACAATCAAATGGGCTATCGCCGTGGGCGATCAGCGCGTTGAAACGGTGTATATCCCGGAAGACGACCGCGCCACGCTGTGCGTATCTTCTCAGGTTGGGTGTGCGCTGGAATGCAAATTCTGTTCGACCGCGCAGCAGGGCTTTAACCGTAACCTGCGCGTATCCGAAATTATCGGCCAGGTCTGGCGCGCTGCGAAAATTATCGGCGCGCAGAAAAAAACTGGCGTGCGTCCGATTACCAACGTGGTGATGATGGGCATGGGTGAGCCGCTGCTCAACCTGAATAACGTCGTTCCGGCGATGGAAATCATGCTCGATGACTTCGGTTTCGGCCTTTCCAAACGTCGCGTTACGCTCTCCACGTCTGGCGTAGTGCCTGCGCTTGAGAAGCTCGGCGACATGATTGACGTTGCGCTGGCGATTTCCCTGCACGCACCCAACGATGAAATTCGTGACGAAATTGTACCGATTAACAAGAAGTACAATATCGAAACGTTCCTCGGTGCCGTGCGCCGCTATCTGGCAAAATCCAACGCGAACCAGGGTCGTGTGACCATCGAGTATGTGATGCTCGACCACGTCAACGACGAAACGGATCACGCGCATCAGTTGGCAGAATTGCTGAAAGATACGCCGTGTAAGATTAACCTGATTCCATGGAACCCGTTCCCGGGTGCGCCATATGGCCGCAGCTCCAATAGCCGAATCGATCGTTTCTCAAAAGTTCTGATGGGCTATGGTTTCACGACTATCGTGCGTAAAACCCGCGGGGATGACATTGATGCCGCCTGCGGACAGCTGGCCGGTGATGTTATCGACCGTACCAAACGTACAATGCGTAAACGCATGCAAGGTGAACCGATTGCGGTGAAAGCAGTCTGATAGCCTGTACTCCGCGCACATTTTTCTGCGCGGAGTCTAAAATGTTTAAGGAATAAACGAAACGCACTGATCCGGTTAAGAATTACTGTGCGTTTCAGCCTGGATTGAGGCAGTATGTAGCGGGGCAACAACAGGTTAGCCGAACGTTCAAAGGGTTAGCCTAACGTATTAATACTGTCTGTCGGATGACGGGCATGAGATGTTTCGCGGTGCGGTGTTTTCCGCCACCAGAACCTTAAATTTACGTAGCAGCAGCTGTAGCGAATGAATACTGAAGCCACTCAAGATCCACAAGCAGCACAAAGCACGGGGACGCGCCTGCGTAACGCCCGTGAACAACTCGGACTCAGCCAGCAAGCCGTCGCTGAACGCTTATGCCTGAAGGTTTCCACGGTTCGCGATATTGAAGACGACAAGGCGCCTGCCTCACTCGCTTCAACATTCCTGCGTGGCTACATCCGTTCCTATGCTCGTCTTGTTCACATTCCTGAAGAAGAACTTTTGCCTATTCTTGCGAAAGAGGTGCCTGTTCGCGTTGCGAAAATGGCGCCAATGCAGAACATGTCTTTAGGTAAACGCCGTAAGAAACGCGACGGTTGGCTGATGAGCTTCACCTGGCTGGTTCTGTTTGTCGTTATCGGCCTGACCGGTGCATGGTGGTGGCAAAACCACAAAGCGCAGCAGGAAGAGATTTCGACGATGGCGGATCAGTCCAGCGCTGAACTGAACGCTAACGACAGCAGCAACAGTCAGAATGTCCCGCTGGATACCAGCGGTACACAGAGTCAGGCACCTGACGCGACGGCAGACAATTCGCAACTCGCACCTGCCGCTGATGCCAATGCGCCAGCTGCAACGGCACAGACTGCGCCAGCGCAAACTGCGCCTGACGCGCAGAACAACGCCGTGGTTTCGCCATCTCAGGCAAACGTGGATAACACCGCGACGGCCGCCAACCCTGCAACGCCGGCTGCACCACTGCCGACCGACCAGGCTGCGGTGACGCCAACGGCAAGCCCGAATGCGCTGGTGATGAACTTCAACGCCGACTGCTGGCTGGAAGTGACCGACTCTACCGGTAAAAAACTGTTCAGCGGATTACAGCGCAAAGACGGTACGCTCAATTTAGAAGGCCAGGCACCGTATAAGCTTAAAATCGGCGCGCCGGCGGCAGTACAAATTCAGTTCCAGGGTAAACCTGTCGACCTGAGCCGCTTTATCAGAACAAACCAGGTTGCACGTCTGACCCTGAATGCCGAACAATCACCGGCTCAGGCTCAGTAACAGACGCGCCACGCGGGAGATTTTTCATGCATAACCAGGCTCCAATTCAACGTAGAAAATCAACACGTATTTACGTTGGGAACGTGCCTGTTGGCGATGGGGCTCCCATCGCCGTACAGTCCATGACCAACACGCGCACCACCGATGTGGAAGCTACGGTCAACCAGATTAAAGCCCTTGAGCGCGTCGGCGCGGACATCGTCCGCGTGTCGGTGCCGACCATGGATGCGGCCGAAGCCTTCAAGCTTATCAAGCAGCAGGTCAATGTGCCGCTGGTGGCCGATATTCACTTTGATTACCGAATCGCGCTGAAAGTAGCCGAATACGGTGTCGACTGTCTGCGTATCAATCCCGGCAACATCGGCAGCGAAGAGCGTATTCGCATGGTTGTTGACTGCGCACGCGATAAAAACATTCCTATCCGCATCGGCGTCAATGCCGGGTCGTTGGAAAAAGATCTGCAAGAAAAATACGGCGAGCCGACGCCGCAGGCGTTGCTTGAATCCGCCATGCGTCACGTCGATCACCTCGATCGTCTGAACTTCGATCAGTTCAAAGTCAGCGTAAAAGCCTCCGATGTGTTCCTCGCCGTAGAGTCTTATCGTCTGCTGGCGAAGCAAATCGATCAGCCTCTGCATCTCGGGATCACCGAAGCGGGCGGCGCACGTGCCGGTGCCGTTAAATCGGCCGTTGGCCTTGGGTTGCTGCTCTCTGAAGGGATCGGCGACACGCTGCGTATTTCGCTGGCAGCGGATCCGCTTGAAGAGATCAAAGTCGGTTTCGATATTCTTAAATCGCTGCGCATCCGCGCTCGCGGGATCAACTTCATTGCCTGCCCGACCTGTTCACGTCAGGAATTTGATGTGATCGGCACCGTGAACGCGCTGGAACAGCGTCTGGAAGACATCATTACCCCGATGGACGTTTCGATCATCGGCTGCGTGGTGAACGGTCCGGGTGAAGCGCTGGTGTCTACCCTCGGTGTCACCGGCGGGAATAAGAAAAGCGGCCTGTACGAAGACGGCGTGCGTAAAGACCGTCTCGACAACGACGATATGATTAGCCAGCTCGAAGCGCGTATTCGCGCCAAGGCCAGCATTCTCGACGAAGCGCGTCGCATCGACGTGCAGCAAGTCGAAGCAAAATAACGTATTGGGAAGCAGCACGCTTCCCGTGTATGATTGAACCCGCAGGCGCTCCGGGCGTCAGGGTTCATTTTTGTATCTATAAAGAGAAAAAACGTGGCAAAAAACATTCAAGCCATTCGCGGCATGAACGATTACCTGCCGGGCGAAACCGCTCTCTGGCAGCGCATTGAAGGCACTCTGAAACAGGTGCTCGGCAGCTACGGTTACAGCGAAATTCGTTTGCCGATTGTAGAGCAGACCCCGTTATTCAAACGCGCGATCGGCGAAGTGACCGACGTCGTTGAAAAAGAAATGTATACCTTTGAGGACCGCAACGGCGATAGCCTGACGCTGCGTCCAGAAGGGACTGCGGGCTGCGTACGCGCCGGCATCGAGCATGGTCTTCTGTACAATCAGGAACAGCGTCTGTGGTACATCGGCCCGATGTTCCGCCATGAGCGTCCGCAGAAAGGGCGCTATCGTCAGTTCCATCAGCTGGGTTGTGAAGTGTTTGGCCTGCAAGGCCCAGACATTGACGCCGAGCTGATTCTGCTTACCGCGCGCTGGTGGCGTGCGCTGGGCATTTCTGAACACGTTCGTCTTGAGCTGAACTCTATCGGGTCGTTAGAAGCGCGCGCGAATTACCGCGAAGCGTTGGTCGCCTATCTGGAGCAGTTCAAAGATAAGCTCGACGAAGACTGCAAACGTCGCATGTACACCAACCCACTGCGCGTTCTGGATTCCAAGAATCCTGACGTTCAGGCGCTGCTCGATAACGCGCCTGCGCTGGGTGACTATCTCGACGAAGACTCTCGTGAACACTTTGCCGGTCTGTGTGCGCTTCTGGACGAAGCGGGCATTGCCTACACCGTAAACCAGCGTCTGGTTCGCGGTCTCGACTACTACAACCGCACTGTTTTCGAATGGGTGACCAGTAGCCTGGGCTCTCAGGGCACCGTCTGCGCGGGTGGCCGTTACGACGGTTTAGTCGAGCAGCTCGGCGGTCGCGCTACGCCGTCCGTTGGCTTCGCGATGGGTCTCGAGCGTTTAGTTTTACTGGTTCAGGCAGTCAATCCGGAATTTAAAGCCGATCCCGTTGTCGATATATACCTGGTGGCTTCAGGCACCGGTACTCAGTCCGCCGCATTGCGTCTGGCTGAAGCGCTGCGTGATGAACTGCCGGCCATCAAACTGATGACCAACCACGGTGGCGGTAACTTCAAGAAGCAGTTTGCTCGTGCCGATAAGTGGGGCGCTCGCGTCGCACTGGTGCTCGGTGAATCTGAAGTCGCTGAACGCAATGTGGTGGTAAAAGATTTGCGCTCTGGTGAGCAGACGACTGTAACGCAGGACAGCGTTGCCGCGCATTTGCGCACACTGCTGGGCTAATTGCCCGGGACTATTATTCAGGAGAAGAACTGCGTGGAAGTCTACAGTAACGATAACGAACAGGTCGACGCACTTAAAAATTTCTTTGCTGAGAACGGCAAAGCGCTGGCAGTGGGTGTTGTGCTGGGGATTGGAGCGCTGGTTGGCTGGCGTTATTGGTCTTCGCATCAGGAAAACAATTCCCGCGAGACCTCACAGGCCTATGCAAGCGCCGTGAGCACCCTGAAAGCGGGTAAACCTGACACCTACGCTGCGGCGGAAAATATCGCAGCGAATCAAAAAAATGCTTACGGTGCGTTTGCCGCACTGGAACTGGCGCAGCAATTTGTTGATGCGAACCAGCTCGATAAAGCAGAAAAACAACTGCAACTGGGTCTGGCAGCCGCGCCTGATGATAACCTGAAATCGGTTATCAACATGCGTCTGGCCCGCATCCAGCTGCAAATGAAACAGCCTGATGCAGCACTGAAAACCCTTGAAGGTATTAAAGGGGAAGGCTGGACAGCAATCGTCGCGGACTTACGCGGTGAAATCCTGTTAAGCAAAGGCGATAAGCAGGGGGCTCGTGCCGCCTGGGAAGCTGGCGTGAAAAGTGATGCTTCACCGGCGCTCAGCGAAATGATGCGCATGAAAATGAATAATTTGTCCATCTGAGAGGGACCCGATGCAATTGCGTAAATTACTTTTGCCAGGACTGCTGTCTGTTACGTTATTGAGCGGTTGTTCACTGTTTAACAGCGAAGAAGACGTTGTGAAAATGTCCCCGCTGCCAACGGTTGAAAATCAGTTTACCCCGACGACCTCCTGGAGTGAGTCCGTAGGTAGCGGTATTGGCGATTTCTACTCTAACCTGCACCCGGCGTATGCCGACAGCGTAGTGTACGCGGCAGATCGTAAAGGCACCGTGAAAGCACTGCATGCGGAAAGCGGGAAAGAAGTGTGGTCTGTGAACCTGGCTGAGAAAGACGGCTGGTTCTCCCACTTACCGGCGCTGCTGTCTGGCGGCCTGACGGTAAATGGCGGCCACGTGTATGTCGGCTCCGAGAAAGCACAGGTTTATGCTCTGAATACCAGCGATGGTACCGTGGCATGGCAAACCCGCGTTGCCGGTGAAGCGCTGTCCCGTCCGGTTGTGAGCGACGGCGTTGTGCTTATCCACACCAGCAACGGTCAGTTGCAGGCATTGAACGAAACCGACGGTGCAATCAAATGGACCGTTAACCTCGACATGCCAGCGCTTTCTCTGCGTGGCGAATCCGCTCCGGCGACTGCCTTTGGCGCAGCGATTGTGGGGGGCGATAACGGCCGCGTCAACGCCGTGTTGATGCAGCAGGGCCAGTTGATTTGGCAGCAGCGTATTTCTCAGGCCACTGGCCCGACCGAAATCGATCGTCTGAGTGACGTGGATACGACGCCAGTCATCGTGGATGGTGTTGTTTACGCGCTCGCGTACAATGGCAACCTGACCGCGCTGGATCTGCGCAGTGGCCAGATCATGTGGAAACGTGAACTGGGCTCGGTGAATGACTTCGTTGTCGACGGCAACCGTATTTATCTGGTCGATCAGGACGACCGTCTGCTGGCGCTCAGCACCGATGGTGGTGTGACGCTGTGGACGCAGAGCGATCTGTTACACCGTCTGCTGACGTCTCCAGTGCTGTATAATGGCAGCCTGGTCGTCGCAGACAGTGAAGGTTACATGCACTGGATTAACCCGCAGGACGGCCGCTTCGTTGCTCAGCAAGAAGTGGACAGCTCAGGATTCCTGACCGATCCTGTGGTAGCCGATGGGCAACTGCTGATCCAGGCGAAAGACGGAACGCTGTACTCCATTACACGTTAAGTCTTTTCGCAGTATGCATTGCAAACGGCCCCTGTTTTAGCAGGGGCCGTTTTACTGTTTTTAGAATTTATGAGGCATTTATCATGGTACCTGTGGTCGCGCTTGTCGGGCGCCCTAACGTTGGAAAATCCACGCTGTTTAACCGTCTGACGCGCACGCGAGATGCGCTGGTCGCGGATTTCCCGGGTCTGACTCGTGACCGTAAGTACGGTCGTGCTGAAGTGGAAGGCCGCGAGTTTATCTGTATCGATACCGGTGGTATCGATGGCACGGAAGAAGGCGTAGAAACGCGCATGGCGGAACAGTCGCTGCTGGCGATTGAAGAAGCGGATGTCGTGTTGTTTATGGTTGATGCGCGTGCCGGGCTGATGCCTGCGGACGAAGGTATCGCCAAACACCTGCGTTCACGCGAAAAGGCGACGTTCCTCGTTGCTAACAAAACGGATGGCATCGACCCGGATCAGGCCGTTGCGGATTTCTGGTCCCTGGGCCTCGGTGAAATCCACGCGATTGCTGCGTCTCACGGCCGTGGCGTCACCAGCCTGATTGAACACGCGCTGCTGCCATTTATGGACGAAGTTGCGCCGGTTGAAGAAGTCGACGAAGACGCGCTGTACTGGGCTCAGTTCGAAGCAGAACAGAATGGCGTACCGATTGAAGAGCCGGAAGATGATTTCGACCCGCGCAGCCTGCCAATTAAACTCGCTATCGTTGGTCGTCCGAACGTCGGTAAGTCAACGCTAACTAACCGTATTCTCGGTGAAGACCGCGTCGTGGTTTACGACATGCCGGGCACCACGCGTGACAGCATCTACATCCCGATGGAACGCGATGAGCGTGAATATATCCTCATCGATACCGCTGGGGTACGTAAGCGCGGCAAAATCACCGATACCGTAGAAAAGTTCTCGGTTATCAAAACGCTGCAGGCGATTGAAGACGCCAACGTGGTGATGCTGGTCATCGATGCCCGCGAAGGCATTTCCGATCAAGACCTCTCGCTGCTCGGCTTCATCCTCAATAGTGGGCGCTCACTGGTTATCGTGGTCAACAAATGGGATGGCCTGAGCAACGAAGTGAGAGAGCAGGTTAAAGAAACCCTCGACTTCCGTCTGGGCTTTATTGATTTCGCCCGCGTGCACTTCATTTCTGCTCTGCACGGTAGCGGCGTAGGCAACCTGTTCGAGTCCGTGCGCGAAGCTTACGACAGCTCCACGCATCGTCAGAGCACCGCGATGCTGACCCGCATCATGAACATGGCTGCGGAAGATCACCAGCCGCCGCTGGTTCGTGGTCGTCGCGTGAAGCTGAAATATGCGCACGCTGGCGGTTATAACCCGCCGATTGTGGTTATCCACGGTAACCAGGTGAAAGACCTGCCTGATTCCTACAAGCGCTACCTGATGAACTACTTCCGTAAATCACTGGAAGTCATGGGGACGCCAATCCGTATTCAGTTCAAGGAAGGGGAAAACCCGTTCGCGAACAAGCGTAATACCCTGACGCCGAACCAGATGCGTAAGCGTAAGCGTCTGATCAAGCACATTAAAAAAGGTAAGTAAGCGCCAACGTTTTTCTGGCGCGGTACCGATACTAACCCGCCTGATGGCGGGTTTTTTTGTTTCTGAGGTTTATGATGCAAATAGGTTTCATTGGTCTTGGCGCGGTTATCGAGACCGCGTATCTACCCGCGCTTAAGCGCCTCAATGTGCCACTGACGAACTGCTACGGTTTTGATATCGACGCGTCCAGAGCACCGACCAACATCACCCGCTGCGATTCACTCGAGGCGCTATTGGCGACACAGCCTGAGGTGGTGTTCATCACCACTGGGTCGCTGGGGCATTTGCCGGTGCTGGAGCAGGTGCTGAAATCGGCGGTGCCGCGCATCGTGGTGGAAAAGCCGGTTGCCGCCACGCTGGAGCAGCTCGACCAGCTTCAGGTTCTGTTGGCGATGCCGGAAAACGTGAACCGCGTACTCGCGTTGGATCACTGGATGGCACGCGACGGCGTGGCGCAGCTGCTTCGCGGAGAGCCGGAAAGCGACTGGCTGCCGGAAGTGGATTACCCGGCAATGACGGCCCCCATCTCAACCCTGGCGGATATCGTCAAAATTGAAGGGTATTTGCTAGAGCCGAGCGGGTATAACGATAAAGGTGAGCCGGTTGCGTTGAATTTCGCCACCGGGGAACCGGACACTCGCACGCTTCGTCATCCCGATGGCGTGATTGTGGATATCGGCACGCACGTGCTGGCGATGATGCACGAAACGCTGGCCGCCATCGGAGCCAACGATCGGCTGAGCCTTACACTGTGCGAAGCCAAAGACCGTTTGGGTAATGCCATTGAGAAGGGCGATACCACCACCGCCGAAGGTTGCGCACATTTGCAGGGCGAGCTGTGCGGTATTCCGCTGGAGATGTGGCTGAACAAATATGCGGGGCCAGTCGGTGGGCAAAAAGGCGTTCGCCTGCATTTGCGAAACGGAACCATTCTGAGTCAGGACCGACGCGGTTCCGGTGAAGTGCTGGAAGTGTGTCAGGGCGAAAACGTGCAGCGCTGGAAAATGGAAGGCCCGGTGTACGACCGCTGCCTGGCGCGGCATATCCTCGGGGCTGAAAGCGTATTTGCCCGCGCGCCTGAACAGGTCAGCCAACTGACCCAGCGCCGCATTGCAGAAGTGACGGCGCTACTGAAATTACAACAGCAACTGCGCGGCCCGCATTAAGGCGTGTGGTAAAATAGCCTGAAGATTTCCGTATGACGAAGGAGTCAACGATGGAACTGAAATGCCCGGTTTGTGAGAACCCGCTGGAGCAGCAGGGTGATAGCGCGCGTTGTTCGCAGTGCGAGCAGGATTACGCCTTACAGGCGCTGTGCCCGGAATGCCATAAGCCACTGGAAGTGCTGAAAGCCTGTGGTGCGGTGGATTATTTTTGCCAGAACGGCCATAGTTTGATTTCGAAAAAACGCGTGGAGTTCGTGGTTGCGCAGTAAAACCGAGAAAATGCCCGGTGGCGCTCCGCTTACCGGGCCTACGATTTGGCTTTGCGCGCCCGCGTTTTCTTCACCGGCGTGATTTTAGTGACTTCACTTTCCACCACCCCATCTTCCAGACGCGTCGTCAGCGTGTCTCCGGCATTTAGCTGTTTGGTTTTTTTGACCAGCTTGCCGTCGGCGGCTGTCGTCACGCTGTAGCCGCGTGCCAGCGTCGACAACGGGCTAACAGCCTCAAGATGCGTTACCGCATTACCAAACCGTTCCCGCGTTGTACTGAGCTGCGCACGAAGCATCTGCGCCAGACGATACTCCAGTTGTTGAATACGTGTTTGCGCGCGGTAAATGCGCGGCTGCGGATTTTGTTGATTCAGACGCTGAATCACCCGCTGCTGACGCTGAGTGGTTTTTTTCAGCTGATTATCTAACGCAAAGTTCATGCGCTGGCGCAGTCTGTCGAGCACCGTTTGCTGACGCGCGAGGCGCAGCTGCGGATGTTGCTGTTGCAGGCGATGCTGGAGCTGACTGAAACGACGATTACGGTTGGCGATGAAGTAATCCATCGCCATTTCCAGCCGCTGTTGGGCCGACTGCACTTGGCGCAGCAGTTCCAACTGATTGCGGCTGACCATTTCGGCAGCCGCAGACGGCGTCGGGGCGCGTAAATCAGCCACGAAATCGGCGATGGTGACATCGGTTTCATGTCCGACGGCGCTGACCACCGGAATGCGGCTGGCAAAAATTGCCCGCGCCACGCGTTCGTCGTTGAAACTCCACAAATCTTCCAGCGAACCCCCGCCGCGCCCGACAATCAGCACGTCACACTCTTCACGCTGGTTCGCCAGTTCAATGGCGCGAACAATCTGGCCCGGCGCATCGTCACCCTGAACCGAAGTGGGATAAATCACCACCGGCAGTGACGGATCGCGGCGTTTGAGGACATGAAGGATGTCGTGCAATGCAGCACCGCTTTTCGAGGTAATCACCCCGACGCAGTGCGCAGGCGTTGGCAAAGGCTGCTTGAACTGCTGATCGAACAGGCCTTCCGCGGACAACAGCGCTTTGAGCTGCTCGTACTTTTGCTGCAAAAGCCCTTCGCCCGCAGGCTGCATGCTTTCGACGATAATCTGGTAGTCACCGCGCGGCTCATACAGCGTGATGTTCGCGCGAACTAAAACCTGCTGGCCGTGCTGTGGACGAAACGTGACGCGGCGATTGCTGTTGCGGAACATCGCACAGCGCACCTGGGCGTTGTCGTCTTTGAGGGTAAAATACCAGTGCCCGGAAGAGGGCTGAGAAAAGTTGGAGATTTCGCCGCTGATCCACACCTGGCCCATTTCTCGTTCCAGCAGCAGACGAACCGACTGATTCAGGCGGCTAACGGTAAAAATTGCGGGGGATTGAGAAGGCAACATGTGAGCGAGATCAAATTCTAAATCAGCAGGTTATTCAGTCGATAGTAACTTGCTCAGGTGCGATCGCAAGCATTTTTTGCAAAAAAGTGTAGATGCAACCGATTACGCTCTGTATAATGCCACGGCAATATTTATTAACCTTTAGGTAGAGATATTGCCCATGCTACGTATCGCCAAAGAAGCACTGACGTTTGACGACGTCCTCCTCGTTCCCGCTCATTCCACCGTTCTGCCGAATACTGCCGATCTCAGCACGCATTTGACCCAATCCATTCGCCTGAACATTCCTATGCTCTCCGCAGCAATGGACACCGTGACGGAAGCGCGCCTGGCAATTGCTCTGGCTCAGGAAGGTGGCATCGGCTTTATTCACAAAAACATGTCTATCGAGCGTCAGGCAGAAGAAGTTCGCCTCGTGAAGAAATACGAATCCGGCGTGGTTTCTGACCCACAGTCCGTTTTACCAACCACCACGCTCGCAGAAGTGAAAGAGCTGACCGCGCGTAACGGTTTTGCCGGTTACCCGGTCGTGACTGAAACCAACGAACTGGTCGGTATCATCACCGGCCGTGACGTGCGTTTTGTGACTGACCTCAGCCAGCCTGTTAGCGTATACATGACACCGAAAGAGCGTCTGGTCACCGTGCGTGAAGGCGAAGCTCGTGACGTCGTGTTCGGTAAAATGCATGAAAAACGTGTGGAAAAAGCGTTGGTTGTTGATGCGAATTTCCACCTGATCGGCATGATCACCGTAAAAGATTTCCAGAAAGCCGAGCGTAAACCGAATGCGTGTAAAGACGAGCATGGTCGTCTGCGCGTGGGTGCGGCGGTTGGCGCAGGGGCCGGTAACGAAGAGCGCGTTGATGCGCTGGTTGCCGCGGGCGTTGACGTTCTGCTGATTGACTCCTCCCACGGCCATTCCGAAGGCGTTCTGCAACGTATTCGTGAAACCCGTGCAAAATACCCTGATCTGCAAATCATCGGCGGCAACGTGGCTACGGGTGCCGGCGCCCGTGCGCTGGCTGACGCTGGCGTGAGCGCAGTGAAAGTGGGTATCGGTCCTGGCTCTATCTGTACTACCCGTATCGTGACCGGCGTAGGCGTCCCACAAATCACCGCCGTTTCTGACGCGGTTGAAGCGCTGGAAGGCCTGGGCATTCCGGTTATCGCCGATGGCGGCATCCGTTTCTCCGGTGACATCGCCAAAGCCATCGCTGCGGGCGCAAGCGCAGTCATGGTCGGTTCTATGCTGGCAGGTACCGAAGAATCCCCGGGTGAAATCGAACTCTACCAGGGCCGTTCTTACAAATCCTACCGCGGCATGGGCTCTCTGGGCGCGATGTCCAAAGGTTCCTCAGACCGTTACTTCCAGAGCGATAACGCTGCCGACAAACTGGTACCGGAAGGTATCGAAGGTCGCGTGGCATACAAAGGTCGCCTGAAAGAGATCATTCACCAGCAGATGGGCGGCCTGCGCTCCTGTATGGGTCTGACCGGCTGTGGTACCATCGACGCGCTGCGTACCAAGGCTGAGTTCGTACGCATCAGCGGGGCGGGCATTCAGGAAAGTCACGTACATGACGTGACCATCACCAAGGAATCCCCGAACTACCGCATGGGTTCTTGATTATTTCCCGCGCCCGGCTTATGCCGGGCGCTTTGATTTTGTTTCACTTGCCCTGGAATTATCGTCAATGACCGACAATATTCATAAGCATCGCATTCTTATCCTCGATTTCGGTTCTCAATACACTCAGCTGGTTGCACGTCGCGTGCGCGAGCTGGGCGTTTATTGCGAACTTTGGGCCTGGGACGTTACCGAAGCACAAATTCGTGAGTTCAATCCGAGCGGTATCATCCTGTCCGGCGGCCCGGAAAGCACCACCGAAGACAACAGCCCACGCGCACCAGAGTATGTCTTCGAAGCAGGCGTCCCGGTGCTTGGCGTGTGCTACGGCATGCAGACCATGGCGATGCAGCTTGGCGGCCACGTTGAAGGCTCTAACGAACGCGAGTTCGGCTACGCGCAGGTAGAAGTCAGAACCGACAGCGCACTGGTTCGTGGCATCGAAGACGCCCTGACCGCTGATGGCAAACCCCTGCTCGACGTGTGGATGAGCCACGGCGACAAAGTCACCGCCATCCCGTCTGATTTCGTGACCGTTGCCAGCACCGAAACGTGCCCGTTTGCCATCATGGCTAACGAAGAAAAACGCTTCTACGGCGTGCAATTCCACCCAGAAGTGACGCACACCCGTCAGGGCCTGCGCATGCTGGAGCGTTTCGTGCTCGACATCTGTCAGTGCGAAGCCCTGTGGACCTCAGCAAAAATCATCGAAGATGCGGTAGAGCGTATTCGTCAGCAGGTTGGCGACGACAAAGTGATCCTCGGCCTGTCCGGCGGCGTCGATTCTTCCGTTACCGCGATGCTGCTGCACCGTGCTATCGGTAAAAATCTGACCTGTGTGTTCGTCGACAACGGTCTGCTGCGCCTGAATGAATCTCAGCAGGTGCTGGATATGTTCGGCGATCATTTCGGTCTGAACATCGTGCACGTGGAAGGCGAAGAGCGCTTCCTGAGCGCGCTGGCGGGCGAAAACGATCCGGAAGCGAAACGTAAAATCATCGGCCGCGTGTTTGTCGAAGTGTTCGATGAAGAAGCGCTGAAGCTCGAAGACGTGAAATGGCTGGCGCAGGGCACTATCTACCCAGACGTGATTGAATCCGCCGCTTCCGCGACCGGTAAAGCACACGTCATCAAATCTCACCACAACGTGGGCGGCTTGCCGAAAGAGATGAAGATGGGCCTGGTTGAGCCGCTGCGTGAACTGTTCAAAGACGAAGTGCGCAAAATCGGTCTGGAGCTGGGTCTGCCGTACGACATGCTGTACCGTCACCCGTTCCCAGGGCCAGGCCTCGGCGTGCGCGTGCTGGGCGAAGTGAAGAAAGAGTACTGCGACCTGCTGCGTCGTGCGGACGCTATCTTCATCGAAGAGCTGCACAAAGCCGACCTGTACAACAAAGTGAGCCAGGCGTTCACCGTGTTCCTGCCGGTCCGTTCCGTTGGCGTGATGGGCGATGGACGCAAATACGACTGGGTTGTTTCCCTGCGTGCCGTTGAAACCATCGACTTCATGACCGCGCACTGGGCGCACCTGCCGTACGATTTCCTCGGCCGCGTATCCAACCGCATCATCAACGAAGTGAACGGTATTTCCCGTGTGGTGTATGACATCAGCGGCAAACCGCCAGCGACGATCGAGTGGGAATAACCCCCGGTCAGCTCTAGCTTCTCAGCCCGCGTAAATGCGGGCTTTTTATTTCTGATCAGCCAATTTTTCGCGTGAACCACCAGAATCCGAGCGCTAAGAAACTGACCGCAGCACCGAGCAGGCACACGCCAGGCCAGCCCCCATAGGCATAAGTCGCGGTGGTCCAGATGGCGCCCAGTCCGCTGCCGATAGAATAGAACAACATGTAAAGCCCGACCAGACGGCTATGGGCTTCGGGTCGGGTGCGGAAAATCATGCTCTGGTTGGTAACGTGCAGTGCCTGTCCACCCAAATCGAGCAGCACAATACCGATCACCAGCATGCCGAGCGATACCGCCATTTGTGACAGCGGCCACCAGGCCAATAGCAATGCGATAAGCGCGAGCGCACTGGTGCGTTGGGCATATCCCCGATCGGCCCATTGTCCCGCCCTTGTGGCGATAAGCGCCCCAGCCACTCCTGCGAGACCGAAGGCTCCGATGGCGGTGTGTGAGAAGCCAAACGGCGGGGCACTTAACGGCAGCACTAACGCACTCCAGAAAATGTAGAACGCGGCAAACATCAGCAGCGCCAGCCCGCCGCGCACCTGTAGTACTTTTTCTTCTTTCAGCAGCGTCAGCATGGAGGCAATCAGGCGTGGATAGCTAATCGTATCCGGCACCGTTGCCAGGGTCGGAAGCCTGCGCCAAAGCGGAAGTGCAATCAATAGCATGAGGAGCGCGGAACAGAGGTAAACGCCGCGCCAACCGGTCAGATCGCTGACGGCGCCAGAAAATACCCGGGCCATCAGTAAACCAATAAACACGCCGCTTTGTGCCGAACCAACGACGCGTCCTTGCTCATGCGGGGCTGCTGCACTGGCCGCATAGGCTATCAGCCCTTGGGTCATCGCCGTTCCCAGCAAGCCGACGGCGACCATACCCACCAGCAGGGCGGACGCAGAACTCGCCATGGCGACCGCAATGAGAGCAACCACCAGCGCCAGCAGCTGGAAGGCCATCAGGCGACGGCGATCCATTCTGTCGCCCAGCGGGACCAGCAACAGAAGAGCCAGTGCGCAGCCAATCTGTGTGGCAGTGACCACGCCGCCGACAGCAGCATGATTGATACCGAAATCCTGCGCCAGTACGTCGAGCAAAGGCTGTGCGTAATAGACATTGGCCACGCTCAAGCCGCTGGCGATGGCGAACAGCCATACCAGACTGCGGGGTATGCCCGCAGGCCGAGACTGTTCGCGGCTTTGGTCTGACGAAAACGGTGATACGAAAGAAGTTTTCATGATCTCAGGTTCCTGTAATCTGGTTTCAAAATAAAACTGATTGAATGCTAGGTTGTGTGGTTTTAAAATGCAACCAGAATGTCGATTGAAACTGCAGGAGGACGCTATGTCGCCAAACGAATCCATCAACGATGAACCCTGTCCCGTTGCCCGCAGCGTTGATGTCGTGGGGGATCGCTGGTCACTTTTAATCGTGCGCAATGCCTTCGATGGTGTTCGCCGATTCGGCGATTTCCAGCGCAGCCTGGGGGTGGCACGAAACATTCTCTCCGACCGACTGCGAAAACTGGTCAATGCGGAGATCCTTGAGTTGCGGGACGCCTCTGATGGGACGGCGTATCAGGAGTACGTTTTGACGGCCAAGGGTGAAAGCTTGTTCCCCGTGATGGTGGCGTTGCGGCAGTGGGGCGAACAGCATCTGTTTGAGGAGGGTGAACGCCATTCGGTTCTGATCGACAAACATACCGGCAAGCCAATTCGGTTCATGGGACCCACTTCGCAAGACGGTACTGCGGTGTTACCCGCCGAAACTGAAGTGCAGAAAGTGAAATGAAATAACCTGTGAGTGGAGGTGTCGATTACCTTGAATGTGCATGCAGGCGAAGAATTTGCTGGCGCATAAAATCCACCAGTCGCTGGCTGGCGGGTGAAAGTGGGCGGTTGACAGTTTTCACTACGCCGACGTCCATGTAGGTGATGCAGTCGTTGATCGTCCGGCGGGCCACTCTCAGGCCGCTCAGCGCCCAGGGGCGATAGACCAGATCTGACAAAATCGTGACGCCTTTACCCTGCGCCACCAGGCTGCGCACGGCTTCGAACGAGTTTGAGCGAAAGCAAACGTCTGGCGCAAATCCGCTGCTTTTAAAATGATCGCCGATCACGCCGGGGTATTCGTCGGTGCTCAACATCAAATAGGGCGTTTGCGCCACATCGCTCAGTGTAATTTCAGGTTTGCCGAGCAGCGGATGGTCGATTGACGTCCAGAGCTGGCGCAACGAACGGATAAACGTTTCCACGTCCAGATCGTCGTCGTGCGGAATATTTGAGGTCAGCAATAAACAGAAATCGACCTGCTGATTCCGTAGCACACAGAGCAATTCCGGTGCCTGGGCTTCCTGAAAAATGATTTCTATCAGCGGGAAACGGCTTTCAATTTCATGCAATATTTCGGGCAGCAGATAGGCAGAAAGCGTTTCGGCGATGCCGACGCGAACCACACCGGCCGTGGTCTCGGGCTGGTTCAGCAAATCTTCCAGCGCAAAACGGCTGTCGTTGATGATTTTTCGGGCATGGGCGAGAAAGCGTTCACCCGCCGCGGTCAGCTGAATACCTTTGGGTTGGCGCAGGAACAATTGCGCATTCACCGTTTCTTCGAGGTTGCGCAGCGCAACGGTCATCGAGGATTGCGAAACGTGGCAGCGGCTGGCGGCTTTAGAAACTTGTAATGTTTCTGCTAAAGCTATGTAGAACTCAAGTTGTCTCAGAGTGAACTTCATAGTTTTAAACGATACCCGATGAGTAAAACATTATATTAGCATCCCATTTAGCCCCGCGATAATCTTCTGTTAATCCAGAACGTATTTTTACGGGAGCATTTATGCCTTATTTATTACTTAGCCTCGCGGCCTGTTTTTGGGGCGGGAATTATGTGGTGGGCCATATTTTGGTTGCGCATACAGACCCTATTGTACTCTCCGCTGCCCGCTGGGTGTTAACGGCGATACTATTGGTTGGCCTCTATTCTCGCCAGATTCGCGCCCAGTGGCCGGTGATGAAACGCTCTTTCTCGGTGCTGGCGTTCCTCGCATTATTTGGGCAGGTATTATTTCCGCTGACCCTTTATATTGGCCTGCAATATACCTCCTCGCTGAATGCGGCGATTTATTTATCCACCACGCCGGTGCTGGTGTTATTAATTAACCGTTATATTTTTAAAGAGAAAATATCGGTACATAATATTGCCGGGGTTGTTTTGAGTTCGTTTGGCGTGGTGTGGCTGGTGATGCAGGGGGATTTATTGCATCTGGATAAGCTGAAAAACCTCAACCGCGGCGACCTCTGGACCATGGGATCGGCGGCCAGTTGGGCGGTGTACTGCGCGTTTCTGCGCACTAGACCACGTGAAGTCGGGGGCAATGCTTTTGTGGCGGTTAGCGCAGCGTTTGGTGCCGTGGTGCTGCTGCCGGTGCTGCTGTTCTCAATGTTCGAACATGGCCTGCCGCCCACCCGTGAGTACCTGCAACCGGAGTTTCTGTCAGGGCTGGCGTATCTGATTATTTTCCCGTCGTGGCTGTCGTATCTGCTGTGGAACAAAGGCATTCAGGCCATCGGCGCAACCCGGGGCGAAGTGTTCTCCCATTTGATTCCACTGACAGGGGGATTATTCAGCGTGATGTTCCTGAACGTGACGCTGCATCCGTTCCATCTGGTCAGCACGATATTGATTATTTGCGGGATTGCGCTGTGCTCCCGAAGCGCACAAAAAAGGGCGACAAACGTCGCCCTGTCATAATGCCAGGTGGCCCCGATTAGGGGGCCGTCCTGGTCTCTGCTGTTTCTTCCGATGTTTCCGCGTCAGGTGTGATTTTTTCTTCCGGCGCGGCGTCTTCTGGCGGTGTATCGACCATCGCCTCCTGAATGACGTCTTCATCCATTGACGGGTTCAGCGCCACCGCCAGCGGGGAGGACATCAGGCTGTCGGGCATCACTACGTGTGGCAATGGCGCATCGACAATGATCTCCGGCTGACGTTTTCTGATCCAACTGATGGCGCCGATAGTCACCCCGCACAGCGTGAAGCAGAAATAAAGCACGTTGCCGCCAAAAGGTTGCATGACAGCGCCGGTTATCAGCGGCCCGATACAGGCCCCAACGCCGAAAGCCATTAGCAGGCAGGCCGTCAGCGACACGCGTCGCTCTGCTTCCACGCGATCGTTGGCAATCGCCACACCGAGCGGGTAAAGCGAGAACATCGCCATGCTGGAAACAAAGGCGATACCCAGCAGCCAGTAAAAGCCAAGATGCGGCAGAATCGACAGTGGCAAAGAGGCCAGCGCGAACAGCACCGCGGTATAAAACAGCAGATGCTGGCGGTCATAGCGGTCGGAGAGCCAGCTCAGCGGGAACTGTGAAACCATTCCGGCGAAAATGGTCACGCCCATGAACAGGCCAGTTTGTTGGGTGGTTAAGCCTTGCGAAATGGCATACACCGGCGCCAGACCGTAAAACGCCCCGGCGGCCATGCCCATCACCAGCGTTGCCGCCAGCAGTTTGGGGATAGCTTTAAAGAAGTAGCCGAGCTCCATCGGGGCGGGGGTCATTGGCTGCGCAGTGGTGCGTGTGGTGAGCGCAATCGGCACCAGGCACAGGGCGAAGCAGAGCGCGACAATCAGCAGCATCGACGGCCCGGTTCCCGCTGCCGCCATCAGGATAATCTGCCCGCCGCACAGGCCGAGATAGGTCGCGACCATATACAGCCCGAAGATGGCGCCGCGCTGCGAGGATTCCGCCCGGTCGTTGAGCCAGCTTTCCAGCACCATGTACTGGCACATCATGCACAGGCCGATAACCATGCGCAGGAAAATCCACAGAGGAATAAAATCGCTGAGTCCGTGTCCGACGACCGAGGCGGTAATGATCCCCGCACAGGAGACGTAAGCACGAATATGCCCGACGCGGGCAATCAGGTTGTGGCCGACTTTGCCGCCAATCACCAGACCGAGATAGTTCGCTGCAGTTATCGCCCCGATAACCGTACCGCTAACGTCTTCGTGCGCAAGGCGCAGTGAAATATAGGTCGTCAACAGCCCGGAACCGAGCAGCATCAGCAGGGTGGTGGTGTACAGCGGCAGAAAGGTATTCAGGATGTTTTTCATACGTTCCCTGTATTGGCTGTTCGTTACGGGTTCACCATCATCGTGCTTGGTTTTACCGTAGGATGCAAATGCAGGGACTTTTACCGGGAATTGTCCTGGCCAGATGGGGGTTAATTTTGCTCGGTGCGCACCTGAGTTTCAGTGACCTGACTCGACTGCTGCGCGGCTTTCTTGTCCTGATGATGCTGCCAGGCGCCGATTGAGGAATAGACGAAGCGGCCAAAGAAGAAGAGGAAGCTGATAAGTAAAATGATCCGGGTCATGCGACTGTTAAACTGATGTCGTTTGCGCATCGGGGTTGCCTGGCTCACTGAGGGGGTCCTTTAATAATACCCATTATGGGCGATGGGGCCTATTAAGGCACAGCGAGGCAGCAGGGTCAATTAACAATTGTATAAAAAGTGTGCAAAACAGAACCGGAGATCAAAACGGGCGAACGCATGAATGGAATGATGCATTAATCATAACCGCATTGTGGTTTATTGATTTAAGTCAAATCGTCCACCCTGGTGCTACTTATAATCTCTTGCCCCTTTCCGCGCTGTGACAGTGCGCGGAAGTCGATAATCAGGTTGGATGCCTGTCTGAAACTGCCCATCGGGAATTGGGTCCTCTTTTGAGTATCTATGCATCTTACTGAATTCTATAAAAACAGTCGTGATAAATGGTGGGGATTACCGCTCATCCTGCCCTCACTGCTTTTACCTGTTGCCCGCGCTGCCAATACCTTTACCCACATAGATGGCGGAATCGTCTCGCTTTATTATCTGCCGCTGGCACTGCTGCTTTCCCTGATGCTCTTTTTTGGCTGGAAAGCGCTGCCCGGTATAGTGGCAGGGATTTGGCTGGTGGTTGCGCAAGGCATGACTGTGCCTGAAACCATTGGCGTCACCTTTCATTTTTTAATCCCCATTATCCTCAGCTGGGGCGGGTATCGGGTTTTCGTGCCGAGGCGGCATTCCATTTCTTATGGCTGCACACGTCTGATGCCGCAGCGTCTGTTCTGGCAGGTGTTTTTCCCTGCGACTCTTTTTCAGCTGTTGCTGCTGGCCTGCGTCTTTTTTAATATTCTGCCCGCGCGAATTTCGCTAGCCGGAACCGGACCCCTGACGCTGCACAGTCTGATTAACTATCAGTCGATGCTGGTGGGCTGCTTAACCGGGGTTCCGCTCTGTTATCTGGTTATTCGGATCATCCGAAATCCGATGTATTTGCGCTCTTTCATTTCCCAGCTCCGCCAACAAATTGACGCCAAAGTGAGCGCAGTCGAGATGATCGTCTGGTCCCTTATCTTGTTTATTATCATGGGACTGCTGTATATTCCTGTCGCAAATTCCGCCTCAATTTTCACCACCAATTATACCCTCTCGCTGTTGCTGCCAGTCATGCTGTGGGGCTCGATGCGTTTCGGCTATCGGCTGATGTCTGTCATCTGGACGATAGTCCTGATAGTTAGTATTCACTTCTACTACCGATACATGCCGTCTTATCCGAGCTACAGCAACCAGCTGGCGATTACCTCTTCCAGCTATCTGGTGTTCTCGTTTATCGTGGTTTATATGGCGATGCTGTCGACGCAGCAGCGTTATATTCACGCCCGCGTGAAGCGGATGGCGTTTATCGACCCGGTGGTTCAGATGCCAAATTTGTGGGCGCTGAGCCGCAAGCTCTCCCACACGCCGTGGTCAGTGCTGTGCTTCTTACGCATCCCGGAACTCGAGGTGTTAGGGCGTCATTACGGGATGATGGTGCGTATCCAGTACAAGCAAACGCTGGGGAAATGGCTCGAGTCAGAGCTGCACGACGGTGAGTGCACTTACCAACTTTCTGGCCACGACCTGGTGATTCGACTGAATACGGAATCCCATGAAGAACGGATTGCCGCCATTGATGCGCGGATAAAAAAATTCCGTTTTGTTTGGGATGGAATGCCGCTGCAGCCGAATGTCGGGGTGAGTTACTGCCATGTGCGTTCCCCGGTGATGCAGCTGCCCCTGTTGCTCGGTGAGCTAAGCACGATGGCTAACTCCTCGCTGGTGACCGGTTCGCCTGAAAACCTGCAACACCGCGACGCCTCGCATTTGCAGCAGGGCCTGAAAGATAAAATCACCATGATGAACCGGCTACAACTGGCGCTGGAACACGGTAATTTCAGCCTGATGGCGCAGCCGATTGTCGGCATGCGCGGCGACAGCTACCACGAAGTTCTGCTGCGCCTGAAAGGCGATAACGATCAGCTGATTGCCCCGGAACTGTTTCTCCCGGTGGCCCATGAGTTTGGGCTTTCGTCGCGGATCGACCTGTGGGTGCTGGAAAATACGCTGAAGTTTATGGATAGCCGTCGTGAAACGCTGCCGGGCCTGCGACTGTCGGTGAATATCTCGCCCTCATCGGCCTGCGGATCGCAGTTTCCGAAAACGGTATCAGACCTGCTAACGCGTTATAACATTCAGGGCTGGCAGCTCATTTTTGAAATCACTGAAAACCATTCGCTGAGCCACCCGGATCAGGCCATGTTAAACATGGCGCAACTGCAAGCGTTGGGCTGTCGGATTGCCATTGATGATTTTGGTACCGGCTATGCCAGCTATGCGCGGCTGAAAAACGTCAGCGCCGATATCCTGAAAATCGACGGCAGCTTTATCAAGAATCTGCTGTTGAGCACGCTGGATTACCAAATCGTTTCGTCTATTTGCCAACTGGCGCGAATGAAGAACATGCAGGTGGTGGCGGAGTACGTTGAAACGGATGAAATTCGTGAGGCGGCGCTGGGCCTGGGAATTGATTATCTGCAGGGCTATTATCTCGGCAAGCCAGAACCTTTAGAAGGTCTGGCTGCCGCGAATATCGAGCCTGTTACATCAGGCGGCGATGTCTGGTGATTCTTCTTCGGTAATTTTCAGCATCCAGCCGGTCACGCCTTGCCAGTACTGCTGCTCTTTTTCCAAATCGAGCAGCACCAGCGCGTTTTGACTAAACCAGTTGTGAGGGAAGCACAGTGTCCAGTGATTCGCTTCGGTGGTCAGTTTTAACGTCGGTGGCGTGGTCGTGGCCTGACGCTGGTTATTCAGCAGTACGCCGAGGCGCAGCAGCTGGATCATCGGCAGGAACTGCTTCTTCTTAAACAGCGTAAAGCGCGGCAAATCGTCCAGCTTCACCCCTTTGCGGTGATAACGCACCAGGGTTGCCATCAGCGTCTGCTGCTCCTGGTTGAAGCCGGGCAAATCACTGTTTTGCAGAATATACGCCGAATGGCGATGCATCCCGCTGTGATTGATATTCAGCCCCACCTCATGCAGCATCGCGGCCCATTTCAGCAGGGCAGCCAGCTGTGGATGCGCCTGCTTCACGTTCTGCTCCACCCACTGCTCATAAATCTGATGAGTGGTTTCCAGCACGCGACGCGCCTGTTCGCGGTCGATATGGTACTGACTGGCCAGGCTTTCCGCGGTTCGACTGCGGATATCGTCATGGCGGAAACGGCCTTCCATCTCATACAGCACACCTTCGCGCAGCGCGCCATCAGACAGGCGCAGCTCTTTGATAGCCAGTGAATCAAACACGCCGCACAGAATCGCCAGGCCCGGCATAAAGACCGCCTGACGGTCTTCTGAAAGCCCAGGCAGGCTAAGCGCGCTAAAGTTTTTAAACTTCAGCGCTTCTTCAACCAACATCTCCAGGCGTTCCGGCGTGATGATGCCGTCTTTCTCGCCCATTTCGATCAGCACTTCGTGTACCGCTTTAATGGTGCCGGACGCGCCCATGGCCACGTTCCAGCCCTGAATACGGTATTGCCAGGAGAGGGTTTCCAGTTTCTGCACCGCCGCAAGACGCGCACGCTGGAAGTTCTCTTTGCTGATAAGTCCGCCAGGGAAGAACATTTGGGCAAAGCTCACGCAGCCCATACGACGGCTTTCAACCAGCTGCGGCGTAAAGTCTTCGCCGATAACCAGTTCCGTCGAGCCGCCGCCGATGTCGATAACCAGCTTGCGGCCTTTTTCAGGCTGCGTATGCTCCACGCCCATAAAAATCAGGCGCGCTTCTTCATTCCCGGAAATGATTTCAATGGGGTACGGAATCACCTTTTCAGCGCGCTTCAAAAACTCCGGCGCGTTCAGCGCCTGGCGAAGCGTATGGGTGCCGACGATGCAGACGCTGGACGGAGGGAATCCTTGCAGGCGTTCCGCAAACAGTGACAGACAGGTCAGGCCGCGTTCCATTGCTTCTTCACTGAGCATATTGTCTTCATTCAGGCCATCGGCCAAATGGACACGCTGTTTCAGGCGGCCAATGATTTGCAGCGCACCGTCAACGACGCGCGCGATAACCATATGAAAACTGTTCGATCCCAGGTCAACCGCAGCAATCTCCTGCGGTCGTGACATTTTGTTTTTTATGGGCATAGATTAATCGGGCTGCTCAAGTGATTTAATGTAGTCGTAGATCGCCAGCTGTGACCGGACTTTGCGGCGGTTGCCGCGGGGCACGTAACGATTACTCAGTTCTTTGTCGATAAAACGGGCTTTCACGGTATCGCTAAATTGCAGGTCGACGATATCCAGCACCTGTTGTTTCAGGCGCGGATCGAGGATAGGCGTAGCGACTTCAATTCGGTAATCGATATTGCGCGTCATCCAGTCAGCGGAAGAGAGCCACACTTTTTTCGCGCCGCCATCTTCAAAAATATAGAGCCTGTCGTGCTCAAGATAACGGTCAACGATGCTGATGACGTTAATATTTTCGCTAATACCTTCCAGCTGCGGGATAAGTGAACACATACCGCGGATCAGCAGGTTGACCGGCACGCCGGTACTGGATGCCGCATACAGACGATCAACCAGGCCTTTATCGACCAGGTTGTTCAGTTTCAGGGTGATCCCCGACGGCCGACCGTTCTGCGCGTGCGCAATTTCGTTGTCGATCATGTCATACAGCAGACGACGTGAGTTCTGCGGCGAGACCATCAGGTAATCGAAATTCACCGGACGGTATGGGTTCTCAATGAAGTTAAACACCCGGCGGACTTCGTTGGTGATCCGCGCATCGGCGGTCAGCAGCGAATAGTCGGTGTAAATGCGGGCGGTTTTTTCGTTGAAGTTGCCGGTGCCGATATGCGCATAGCGCACTACGTCGTCGCCTTCCTTACGGGAAACAAGGAACAGTTTGGCGTGAATTTTCAGGCCAGGCGCGGAGAAGATCACGTGTACACCGGCTTCCGTCAGGCGCTTCGCCCAATGGATGTTGGCTTCTTCGTCAAAGCGCGCCTGTAGCTCAACCACCACCGTTACTTTTTTACCGTTGTGCGCCGCGTGGATCATCGAATCAATAATGCGCGAGTCTTTTGCCACGCGGTAAATATTGATTTTGATAGCCAGCACGCTCGGGTCAAACGAGGCCTGACGCAGCAATTCCAGCACGTGCTCAAAGGTGTGGTACGGGTAATAGAGCAGCACGTCGCGATGACGAATGGCGTCGAAACCGTTGCGGAATTTATCGAACCAGATATGGCGCAGGCGCGGCAGCGGTTTGTTCACCAGGTTGGCTTTACCGACGTTCGGGAAGCCAATGAAATCTTTAAAGTTATGGTAGCGGCCGCCCGGCACAATGGAGTCATAGCGGGTGATGGCGAATTTCTTACGCAGCATCTCGACCATCGCATCAGGCATATCGCGCTGATACACAAAGCGCACCGGCTCCGCCGTCAGGCGCTGCTTCAGGCTCGAGGACATCAACTCCATCAGGCTCGATTCCATCTCGTGCACCAGGTCGTACTCGGCATCACGGGTCATTTTCATCGAGTAGGCATTCAGGGCGTCGTAATCGAAGAAGCCCTGGAAAATGTCGTCCAGGCAGTAGCGCAGAATGTTGTCGAGCAGGATCATCGGTTTGCGGCGGCGCGGGGTTTCCGGCGGCAAATTGACGAAGCGCGGCACTTTATCCGACGGGATTTCCAGCAGCGCGTAGCTAATTTCTTCGCCGCGAATAATCTCCACCGCCAGATAGGTGTAATCGTCTTTCAGGAACTGCACCAAATCGGTTTCGCGGTTAATCAGGATCGGCGTGATGTGCTGGCGCAGGTAATGTTTGAAGTAGTGGCGTAACCAGCTTTGCTGATTGACCGACAGCTGACGCTCGTTAATCAGGAAGATTTGATTACGCGCCATTTCGAGCAGCAGTTCGTTATAAAGGCTGTCAAATTCCTGGTCAGCTTTCAACACGCGGGCCTGAATTTTTCCCAGAAGATGGCGGGAATGGGCGTTGAGGCCTTGTTCTTCACTGATGATAATGCGGCGTTTGAGTTCGGCAAAACGTACTTTATAGAACTCATCAAGGTTATTGGAATAGATACCCAAAAAACGCATGCGTTCTATCAACGGGTTACTTTTATCCGCCGCTTCCTGGAGCACGCGCTCGTTAAAGGTTAACCAGCTCAGTTCTTTTTCGATATAAAGCTTATCCTGACCCATTACTACTCACACTCCGGTTGATTGACGCGGACAGCCCTCACATTATGGCGAGCTTTGACCTGTGATGTCCAACTGTGCCAGGTAAGTATGACAATAATCTGTTTGTCGTGAACCTGGGATAACGTTTTTTTATTATTCAGCGGTATGGGAGAGGGAAGAAAGCGCCTGTCGTGACGGACAGGCGGTTTGGAACTACGCTTCGGAGGCGTAGCCTTGCGCGGGAAGCTGAACGCCGTCCAGCCATGCGCTGTTGTCTTTCATTGCCAGACGTCCGTCGACAAACCAGCTCACTACCAGCGGGTAAATGGCGTGTTCCTGATGTTGAACGCGAGCGGTAATGTCATCTTCCGTATCACCGGCGAACACCGGTACGTTGGCCTGTAAAATCACCGGGCCGCCGTCGAGTTCGTCCGTTACGAAATGCACGGAGGTGCCGTGCTCTTCGTCGCCGTTTTCCAGTACCTGACGATGGGTATTCAGGCCCGGATATTTCGGTAGCAGGGAAGGGTGGATATTCAGCAGACGCCCCTGATAGTGCGCGACGAACGCCGGACTCAGAATGCGCATATAGCCTGCCAGCACCACCACATCCGGGGCGTAGGCGTCAATTTCCTGCATCAGTTCGCGGTCAAATGCTTCGCGATTGGGAAACTGACTGGCGCTCAGAGCATGAGCCGGGATCGTTGCTTCACGGGCGCGCTCAAGGCCGAACGCGTCGGCCTTATTGCTGAATACAGCCCGCAGGGTGCCATTGATTTTCTTCTGCTTGCAGGCGTCGATAATCGCCTGCAAATTGCTTCCGTTGCCCGAAATCAGCACCACAATATTTTTCATTACTCGATGACCACACGCTGTTCAGAATCGGATGCTTTGATATAGCCGATTTTCCACGCGTTTTCACCTTTCTCATTCATCAGCGCGATAGCGTTATCAGCTTCTGCGGCTGGCAGCGCAATCAGCATGCCCACGCCACAGTTGAAGGTGCGATACATCTCATGCTGGCTAACGTTGCCGGCGGTTTGCAGCCAGTTGAATACGGACGGCCACTGCCAGGAGGATTCGTCGATCACGGCCTGTGTGTTGTCCGGCAGTACGCGAGGAATATTTTCCCAGAAACCGCCGCCGGTCAGGTGCGCGATGGCGTGCACGTCGACGCTGGCAATCAGTTCCAGAATGTTTTTCACGTAGATACGGGTTGGCGCCAGCAGGTGATCGGCCAGAGGTTTGCCGTCGAGCTCGGTGGTTTCCGGGTTGGTGCCGCTGACTTCAAGGATTTTACGCACCAGCGAATAACCGTTGGAGTGCGGACCGCTGGAGCCGAGGGCAACCAGCACGTCGCCGTCGGCCACTTTACTGCCGTCGATGATTTCGGATTTCTCAACCACGCCCACGCAGAAACCGGCCACGTCGTAATCTTCGCCGTGATACATGCCCGGCATTTCAGCAGTTTCGCCGCCCACCAGCGCACAGCCGGACTGCAGACAGCCCTCGGCGATACCGGTGATAACGCTGGATGCAACGTCGACGTCCAGCTTGCCGGTCGCGTAGTAATCGAGGAAGAACAGCGGCTCAGCGCCCTGTACCACCAGGTCGTTTACGCACATGGCCACCAGGTCGATGCCGATGGTGTCGTGACGCTTAAGATCCATTGCCAGGCGCAGCTTGGTGCCGACGCCATCCGTACCGGAAACCAGCACCGGCTCACGATATTTTTGCGGCAGTGCGCACAGTGCGCCGAATCCACCCAGGCCACCCATCACTTCCGGGCGGCGGGTTTTCTTCACCACACCTTTGATTCGGTCAACCAGAGCATTACCCGCGTCAATATCAACACCGGCATCTTTATAGCTGAGAGAGGTTTTGTCGGTCACTGCAAGTCTCCACGAATGGCGTTAGCAAATAAAATCGGCGCCATTCTAACAGCCTAAGCAAACGTTTGCGAGTCTGGGCGCGGGATATCTTTTGTTGACGTTTTTTTACACGCGTTCAGCATTCATTCAGGCAAATTTGAACCCGTTCACGAAAATGAAACCGGGTACATTTTAATGCTTGCAGGTTATTGCCACAGCACACAATATTCCACTGAAACCGGTTTCTGAAATTGCCGTCAGGAGGAGTAAAGCAGATGCACATTGCCGCGTTTGATATTGGTGGAACGGCGCTCAAAATGGGCGTAGTGACCGACGAAGGAACGATCGTCGCGAAAGGAAAAGTGGCCATCAAAGACAGCGACGGCGAAGCCATTCTGCAAGGCATTCTGAGCTGGCTGGATGCGCATCCTGAATGTGAAGGCATCGCCATTAGCGCGCCTGGCTACGTCAATCCTCACACCGGTTTCATCGAAATGGGCGGGGCGATCCGCAAATTCGACCAGTTCGGCATCAAAGCATGGATTGAAGAGCGCACCCGTCTGCCGGTTGCGATTGAAAACGACGCCAACTGCGTGCTGCTCGCCGAACGCTGGCAGGGCAAAGCGGCAGACATGAGCGATTTCCTGGTGCTGACCATTGGCACCGGCATCGGCGGCGCGATTTTCTGCAATAACCAACTGGTGCGCGGCGCGCGTTTTCGCGGCGGTGAATTTGGCTACATGTTTACCGACCGCCCCGGCAGCCGCCACCCGACGCACTACACCATGAATGCCACCTGCACGCTGCGCGTTCTGCGCAACCGCTATGCGAGCCATATCGGAAAACCACTCGATGAGGTCAGCGGCGAAGAGATATTCGACGCCAGCGAGGTGGGAGACGCGGTCTGCCAAAGGCTGGTGAACGATTTCTTCAACGGCATCGCCAGCGGCCTGTACAACCTGGTCAATCTGTTCGATCCGCAAACTATTCTGCTCGGCGGCGGCATCACCGAACGCCCGGGTTTCCTGCTCCAACTGAAACAGCATCTCGCCTGGTTTGGTATTGATGAATACATCGATACCGTCAGCCACGGCAACGACGCCGGTTTACTCGGCGCGGTTTACCATTTTAATCAGCAGTCTGAACGTTAAAGAGGGAGTTGTTATGTCCGGATTTAAAAGCGATTTTCTGTGGGGCGGTGCCGTTGCGGCGCATCAGCTGGAAGGCGGCTGGAAAGAGGGCGGAAAAGGCCCGAGCGTTGCCGATGTGATGACCGCCGGGGCCCACGGCGTAGCGCGTGAAATTACCGACGGCGTGCTGCCAGGAAAAAACTACCCGAACCACGACGCGATTGATTTCTATCACCGCTATAAAGACGACATCAAACTGTTTGCCGAAATGGGCTTCAAATGTTTCCGCACCTCGATTGCCTGGACGCGCCTCTTCCCGAAAGGTGACGAGCTGGAGCCAAACGAAGCGGGCCTGAAATTCTACGATGACCTGTTCGACGAATGCCTGAAATACGGCATTGAGCCAGTGATTACGCTGTCGCACTTCGAAATGCCGTATCACCTGGTGAAAGAGTACGGCGGCTGGCGTAACCGTAAAGTCATCGACTTCTTTGTGCGCTTCGCGAAAGTGGCGTTCGAGCGCTACCAGCACAAAGTGAAGTATTGGATGACCTTCAACGAAATCAACAACCAGGCAAACTTCCACGAAGATTTCGCGCCGTTCACCAATTCCGGCATCAAATACGAAGAGGGTGAAGATCGCGAGCCGGTTATGTATCAGGCGGCGCACTACGAACTGGTGGCCAGCGCCCTGGCGGTGAAAGTTGCGCGTGAGATTAACCCTGCTCTGCAAGTCGGTTGCATGATTGCGATGTGCCCGATTTACCCGCTGACCTGTGCGCCGGACGACATGATGATGGCGATGAACGCCATGCACCGCCGTTACTGGTTCACCGATGTGCACGTGCGCGGCAAATATCCACAGCATCTGCTGAACTACTTCGAGCGTCGTGGTTTTGAACTGGATATCACCGCAGAAGACAACGCCGCGCTGAAACAGGGCTGCGTCGATTACATCGGCTTCAGCTACTACATGTCCTTCGCCACCAAGGCGACGGCAGACAACCCGCAGCTCGACTACGATGAAACCACCAGTCTGGTCTCCAACCCGTACGTGAAAAAATCCGACTGGGGCTGGCAGATTGACCCGGTTGGCCTGCGTTATTCACTGAACTGGTTCTGGGATCACTATCAGCTGCCGCTGTTTATTGTGGAAAACGGCTTCGGTGCCATCGACGTGCGTGAAAAAGACGGCAGCGTAAATGACCAGTACCGCATTGATTATCTCTCCGCCCACATCGCCGAAATGAAAAAAGCGGTAGTAGAAGACGGCGTGGACCTGATGGGCTACACCCCGTGGGGCTGTATCGATTTGGTTTCTGCTGGAACCGGTGAAATGAAAAAACGCTACGGCTTTATCTACGTCGATAAAGACAATGAAGGCAACGGCACCCTGGAGCGCAGCCGCAAAAAATCTTTTGCGTGGTATCAAAAGGTTATCAGCAGCAACGGCGAATCGCTCTAATCGTGCGCGATTTCTTCTCTGAAAGACAAAACCTCGCTTCGGCGGGGTTTATTTTTATCCTTACTTTATAATAAGTAACAATGTGTTAATCACTTTGCTTGATCCCCGTCAATGAGAACGGGTATGGCGCTGCCTGCAAAAAGCGGTATAATCCGGCGATTTTTTTGTGGTTGCCCCTCAGAGGAGAAAGAGAATGAAGATTGTGGAAGTGAAACACCCGCTCGTAAAACACAAGCTGGGCCTGATGCGTGAGCATGACATCAGCACCAAACGCTTCCGTGAACTCGCCTCAGAAGTGGGCAGCTTGCTGACTTATGAAGCAACGTCTGACCTGGTTACTGAAACTGTCACCATCGAAGGCTGGAACGGCCCGGTGCAGGTTGAGCAGATCAAAGGCAAGAAAATTACCGTTGTGCCAATCCTGCGTGCAGGCCTGGGCATGATGGAAGGCGTGTTGGAGCACGTTCCGAGCGCGCGTATCAGCGTGGTCGGCATTTACCGTAATGAAGAAACCCTCGAGCCAGTACCGTACTTCCAGAAGCTGGTGTCTAACATCGACGAGCGTATGGCGCTGGTGGTTGACCCCATGCTGGCAACCGGTGGTTCGATGATCGCCACTATCGACCTGCTGAAAAATGCCGGGTGTAGCAGCATTAAGGTGCTGGTTCTGGTTGCGGCCCCGGAAGGTATCGCCGCGCTGGAGAAAGCGCACCCGGATGTCGAACTCTACACCGCATCCATTGACCAGGGCCTGAACGAGCACGGATACATTATTCCGGGCCTCGGCGACGCCGGTGACAAGATTTTTGGTACCAAATAAGAGATTCATAAAAAATAGCCGACTTTGAGAGTCGGCTTTTTTTTGACTAAAACACACCAACACAAACAACAACACTCAGAAAGAGGATAAGACTATGACGCGCCGCGCTATCGGGGTAAGTGAAAGACCGCCACTTTTGCAGACCATCCCGCTTAGTTTGCAGCATCTGTTCGCCATGTTTGGCGCGACGGTGCTGGTACCTTTCCTGTTCCACATCAACCCGGCAACGGTTCTGCTGTTCAACGGTATCGGCACGCTGATGTATCTGTTCATCTGCAAGGGCAAAATCCCGGCCTATCTCGGTTCAAGCTTTGCGTTTATTTCCCCGGTGCTGCTGCTGTTACCGTTGGGTTATGAAGTGGCGCTCGGTGGCTTCATTATGTGCGGCGTACTGTTCTGCCTGGTGTCGTTCATCGTCAAAAAAGCGGGCACCGGCTGGCTGGACGTGATGTTCCCCCCGGCGGCGATGGGCGCGATTGTCGCGGTTATCGGTCTGGAGCTCGCGGGTGTGGCGGCGAATATGGCGGGCCTGTTGCCCGCGACGGGAACAACCCCGAACTCGACCAGCATCATGATTGCGCTGATCACGTTGGGCGTAACGGTCTTCAGCTCAGTGCTGTTCCGTGGCTTCCTGGCGATCATCCCCATCCTGATCGGCGTGCTGACCGGCTACGCGCTGTCGTTTGCGATGGGCATTGTTGATACGGCACCGATTGCTAACGCGCCGTGGTTTGCGCTGCCAACCTTCTACACCCCACGCTTTGAATGGTTTGCGATCTTCACCATTCTGCCTGCCGCGCTGGTGGTTATCGCCGAGCACGTTGGGCACCTGGTAGTGACCGCGAACATCGTCAAAAAAGATCTGATCCGCGACCCGGGCCTGCATCGTTCAATGTTTGCCAACGGCCTGTCGACTATCATTTCCGGTTTCTTCGGCTCTACGCCAAACACCACCTACGGTGAAAACATTGGCGTGATGGCGATCACCCGCGTGTACAGCACCTGGGTTATTGGCGGCGCGGCGATCATCGCCATCCTGCTGTCCTGCGTCGGTAAACTGGCGGCAGCGATTCAAATTATCCCGGTTCCGGTTATCGGCGGCGTGTCTCTGCTGCTGTACGGGGTGATTGGTGCGTCAGGTATTCGCGTGCTGATTGAATCGAAAGTCGATTACAACAAAACACAAAACCTGATCCTGACCGCCGTGATTCTGATCATCGGCGTCAGCGGTGCGACCGTACACATCGGCGCGGCAGAGCTGAAAGGCATGGCGCTGGCGACCATCGTGGGTGTGGCGCTGAGCCTTATCTTCAAACTGATCAGCGTCCTGCGCCCGGAAGAAGTAGTGCTGGATCCGGTTGATAGCGATAAAACAGCGTAGTGATCAACCAACCGGGCGGGACTTCCCGTCCGGTTCTCTCATTCGCGGATCTTGTGTTACACTCATCGCGTTTTTAGCAGTTCCATGTTGAGGTCATTCTGAACGCTCCGGCTCAGCTCTCTTTGCCACTCTATCTTCCCGACGACGAAACCTTTGCGAGTTTCTGGGCGGGTGATAACTCTTCTTTACTTGCCGCAGTGCAAACCATGCTGCGTCAGGATCACAGCGGATACATTTACGTCTGGTCGCGCGAAGGCGCTGGCCGCAGCCATTTGCTGCACGCAGCGTGCGCCGAGCTTTCACAGCGTGGTGACGCCGTCGGCTATGTTCCGCTGGATAAACGTACCTGGTTCGTTCCGGATGTGCTGGAAGGCATGGAACATCTGTCGCTGGTTTGCATCGATAATATCGAATGCGTGGCCGGGGATGAGACGTGGGAAATGGCGATTTTTAATCTCTACAACCGCATTCTCGAATCGGGCAAAACGCGTCTGCTGATCACCGGCGATCGTCCACCACGCCAGCTGAATGTGGCGCTGCCGGATCTCGCATCCCGCCTCGACTGGGGGCAAATCTACAAGCTGCAACCGTTGTCCGATGAGGATAAACTCCAGGCGTTACAGTTGCGTGCCAAAATGCGTGGGTTTGAGATGCCGGAAGACGTCTGCCGCTTCCTGATGAAGCGCCTCGATCGCGAAACCCGCACCCTGTTTATGACGCTTGATCAGCTCGATCGCGCGTCGATTACCGCTCAACGCAAGCTGACTATCCCGTTTGTGAAAGAGATCCTCAAGCTGTAAGCCGGATAAGCATAGCGCCATCCGGCACCATTGCCCGGCGGCGCTACGCTTGCGCGGGCCTACAAAACCACACGACATTACGCCAAATCATCCAATAAATGCTGCACCAACAACGGTATCGGTCGCCCTGACGCCACGCTTCTGCCGCCTTCACGCCACAATGCCGTGCCGCTGACATCCAGGTGCGCCCATGGAATTTCCGGTGGGCAGAAATGATGGAGCAACCACGCCGCCGATGCGCTGATCGCCGCGTTGTTGGTTGGGGTATTACACAAATCGGCAATCGCGCTTTCGGTCTGTTTTTTCATTCGCCCATCGAGCGGCAGCGACCAGACCTCGTCGCCACTTTTCTTCCCGGCCCGAACCAACTGCTCGCGCAACCTCTCGTTTTGCGTCATCAACCCGCTCAGCTCATAGCCCAGCGCTTTTACCACTGCACCCGTCAGCGTCGCCATATCGATAATGAAATGGGTCTGCGGATGACGCTGGCTCGCCCAGGCAATCGCATCGGCCAGAACCAGACGGCCTTCGGCGTCGGTGTTATTAATTTCCACCGTCATCCCGTTACAGGCGCGCGCCACGCTGCCAGGCTGCATGGCCTCCGGGCCGATGGCGTTTTCTGCCAGCGCCAGCACGCCCATCACCCGCACCGGGAGCGCCAGTTCCGCAATACTCAGCATCAGGCCGAGCACGTTTGCCGCGCCGCACATGTCGTATTTCATGGTGTACATGCCTGCGCCTGCTTTCAGCCACAGGCCGCCGGTGTCGAACGTAATGCCTTTCCCAACGTAGCTGCGAACCGGGCCATCTTTCGCCCCGTCATAATGAATAGCTAACAGGCGAGGCGGGCGCGATGAGCCTTTGCCGACGGCGTGCAGCAGGCCCAGTCCTTGCTCAACGATCGCTTTTTCATCCAGCACTTCGCAACGAAGAGTCGGGAAAAGTTTGCACAGTTTCTGCGCCTCCTCGACCACATACTGCGGCGTACAGATTTCCGAAGGAATATCCGCCAGCCGACGTGCCGCCAGCATCCCATTGGCGACCGCATGCTGCTGGCGAAATGCCGACTGCAGCGTTTCCTGCTGCGACGGTAGACAGAATCCGGTCAGGCATTTGACCCGATCGCGCGCAGTTTTGCCGCTTTTCAGGCCAAGATCGTCGAGGCTGTGATCGAGATTGAAGACCCAACGCAGCACTGGATCGCGCACGCCGCTTTCCGTCAGCAACGTGCAGTCCAGCACCACGTTTTCGCTAACGGGCTTTTTGAATAACGGACGCAACGCCACGAGCAGTTCTTCGGTCAGCGTATCCTGCCACGCGGCATCAGGAATCATTGTGATGCGGGCGAACGGCGGGCAGCCAAATTGACTGTCTGCCAGCTGACCCTTTCGGGCCTGGGCGACCATTTCCGCCAGCAGCGGAATGTCGAACGCCTCCAGCAGCGGGCTGTCAGGTGAGGTAATCAAATGACTGCCGTGCGCTAAGACGGAAGGATCGGTGACTAAACGATATTCCATGATTTACTCCTCAATCGGGGCGCGAATGCGCGTGGCGTAAGCCTGCATCCATTCATCATCCACCGGCTGGTAATGGGTTTTCTCCTGGCGGCGCTCGGCGCGGTAAACGGTCAGAGGCTGATTTTCTGAGGCGACCACAAACGAAAACGTTTTGATGTTGGTGGCGGCGCCAAATTCCCCACGACGGTTCATGCACACCACCGACAGGTCGCCCGCGCGGCCAAAGCGCGACATCAGCTTGTCTTCCAGCTCAAACACCACCGAATCCGCGGCGTCCTGCGGCGACATACCGCCCGCCATCCGACGCACGATTTCGTAGCTGGTGCAGCCTTTCATCAGGTCTTCGCCAACGCCGGTGGCGGTTGCCGCGCCGGTTTCGCTGTCGCAGTAAAAGCCGGAGCCCATGATCGGCGAATCGCCAATGCGTCCGCGTTTTTTCATAAACAGACCGCTGGTAGAGGTGGCGACGCTCATTGAACCTTGTTGATCGAGCCCGATGATGCCGACCGTGTCGTGGCCGTCATACGGGCTGAGGCCTTTGTCGAGCGTTTCACGACAGCGCTTGCGGTAGTGCTGCATGGCACGGTCGGTCAGCATAATTTTCTCGGCAAAACCCTGTTCCAGCGCCCATTCGCGCGCGCCCTGGCCGACAAGTAGCGAGTTATAGCGCTGGCGGCTGAGCGCCTGTGCCACGCGAACCGGATTGGCGATATCAATCAGATTGCCGACCGCACCAAACGCCAGGGTGTCGCCGTCCATAAAGGCGGCGTCCAGTTCAACCTCGCCGTTTTCGGTCGGCAGCCCGCCGTAGCCGACGGATTTGTAGAGCGGAAAGTCTTCGACGGCTACAACAGCATCCACCACGGCGGTGGAGGCGGCTCTCCCTGCGGCCAGCGCCGACGCTGATTCAGTGACACCTTCCAGCGCCATTCGCCAGGTTGCAATAATTCCCCACATCGTTACGACTCCTGTTTTGCCATCTGGCGGGTTTCATTTTCGGTCACGATTTCTGCTGCCCGGTACTGCTTATCGAGAATGCGCATGAACGGCAGGTAAAGCATCGCGCCAATCAATAGATTCAGTATTTGCATCACGCTGCCGGAAAGGTGCCCGGTAACAATAAATCCGCTCAGCACCGGCGGCAGCGTCCACGGGATGAACACTCCGGTGGTGACCGCCACCGCGCCGATTTTCATCGCCACGTACTGGATGGTGACCAGCACCAGCGGCACGAGATTAAACGGGATAAGCATGATCGGGTTCATGATCACCGGCAGGCCGAACAGCACCGGTTCGTTGATGTTGAATATCGACGCGCCTGCACCGAGGCGCGCCACTTCGCGCATGTTTTTACTGCGGGCGAAAATCAGCATCGCAATCACCAGCGACAGCGTGGCACCCGCGCCGCCCATCCAGATCATGTCGAAGAACTGCTCGGTAATAATGTGCGGCGGGGTCACGCCCGCCTGAATGGCGGCGATGTTGTCAGTCTGATTTTCCATCCACAGTGGACGAATAATGCCGTTGATCATCGAGCCGGAGTTAATGCCCACCGACCACAGAATGGTGATGCTGAACACGGTCATCAGCGCGCCGAAATACGAGGTGCCATAGTGGCGAACCGGGGTGGCGACCACTTCATAAATGAACTGGTGAATGGTGTTGTAGTGGGTGTTTTCAAAGCCGATGCGGATGATCAGCACCAGGATCATCACCAGCAGCGCCGGGATCAGCGCCGCGAAAGACTCCTGCACCGCAGGCGGCACGCCGTCGGGCATTTTGATCACCAGCTTTTTACGCTTCAGCCAGCAGAACAGTTCGGTCCACAGCAGTGAGCCGATCATCGCCACGAACAGACCTTTGCTGCCGATCCACTCCACCGGCATGACGGTGATCCCGCCGTTTTCCGCGACTTTGATAAACGGGGTCAGGATAAGGAAGCTCACCAGCGCCAGAATGCCGCACGAGACGCGGTCTTCGTTGTAATGCTCCGCCAGGCGATAGGCCACCAGGAAACTGATAAACAGCGACATGGTGGAGAACACCGCATTGAACGGGATCTCAACAATGCTGCTCCAGCTCTCACCAAAGGTGTGAGACATAAACTGCTGATAACCCTGATTGGGGAACGACGAAATCACCAGCAGGATCGAACCGACAATGATAAACGGCATGAATGAAACATAGGCGCCGCGAATGGCGCACAGATGACGCTGCTGTGCGGCTTTCGCCGCCAACGGCATCAGTTTGGCTTCTAAAAATCCCAGAACATTGTTCATTGTGAGCTCCGCACGAGACTGACTATTTGATTGTGTGTTATGTATGCGGATTATCAGTGAAAGGCGGGCGGTGAAAGGTGAATCCGGTCACAATGCCAACGCATGATGTATATAAATCTCATATGATTAGTTCTGACCGATCATCAGGAATTGACGATGGAAATTAAGCTGCATGCTAATGCCACCACTACGCCACGCGTGCGTCGCTACCTTCAGCAGTCTGATAAAAGCGACCGTGAGCTGGCAAAAGAGCTGGGTATTTCAGTGACCACCGTACGCCGCTGGCGCAATCGCGAGCAAACGGGAGACAAGCACACCACGCCGCATGTGGTACACAAAGTAATGAGACTTGAACAGGTGGCGCTGGTGAATGCGCTGCGCGATACCCTGCATGCGCCGCTGGATGAACTGCTGTTTATGGTTAACGCAGGCTTAGGCATTACGGTTTCTCGCGCCACGTTGAACCGTTATTTAAGGCCTGCGCATCAACGGGAAAAGGGCGGCGCACAGGGGAAAAAAGCGCTGAAGGCAGGTGCCGTACCGAATACGCTAACGCTGCATTATCGGCGGCTGTCGATGACCATGGACGACGGCGGCGATCATCATTTGCTGTGGGCGCGGGAACCGCTGAGCGGCTGGTGCCACGCCCGGGTCTATTCCGGCATCTCGTTACCGCTGGTTGAGAATTGGTTCCAGGAAACGCTGACGCGCTGTCCGGCTGATATTCAATGTCTTGAGACTGAGCCGGTAAAGTGGCTTGAGATTGACGCGCCGGGCATCAAAGTTTCCCGTCTGCCGCAGGTTACAGCGAGCACGATTACCTTTACGGAAACTCTGCGTACGCTGGTTCCTGCCGCGATGGAGCCGGATGCGCTGGTGCAGCAGCTGAGTGTGTTATGGAATACCGGGAAAACGCAGAAGAAACTGGGAGAATGTACGCCGCAGGGCTTTTTACAGACACACGCTGCGGCGTTAAGGCCTAGATAATTTCCAGCACCTGTTCCGGCGGTCGGCCAATCCGCGCCTGACCCTCTTTCACCACAATCGGGCGTTCAATCAGCTTGGGATGGGCAATCATCGCCTCAAGCAGTGCGCTTTCACTCAGCGCGCTGTCGGCCAGATTCAGCTCTTTATAGAGATCTTCTTTCTGACGCATCAGCTCACGGGCGCTGGTCATACCGAGCATTTTCAGCAGATTCTTCAGCGTCGCTGCATCGGGCGGCGTGTCGAGATACAGCACCACGTCCGGCTCCACGCCGTTGTCTTTCAGCAGCGCTAAGGTTTCGCGGCTCTTGGTACAGCGTGGGTTGTGGTAAATCTGGACCGCATGACTCATCGGGTGTCCTTACATTTTTGAATAGGGTTTGAAAGTTTCCTGCAACTGACGGAACTGGTCAATGCGCGCGTCATACCGTGCCTGCTGCAGACTGCCGAGTTTGACCTGGGCGCTGGCGTTGCTGAGCAGAGAAATCGACTGATCGAGTCGACCGACCAGGGCCATGCCTTCTGCCCGGGCTGCCAGTTCCTGATCGCGATTGCCGAGTTTCCCTTCCGCCTGGGCCAGCAAATCCCAACCGTTCACATCGTCTTTATAAGTAAAGGTGTAGCGATTGAGCAGGGTGGCCGCTTCCGCCGGGTTGCCGGACTGAAGTAGGGCGTTAGCCAGGTTCAACTGTAGCACCGGGCTGTTGCGTAACTCTTTCGCCGCTTTCAGACGGTTAACGGCTTCTGCGTTTTTGTTCTGGCCGAGGGAAATGTCCGTCGCCAGATCGAGATACCAGGCGTTCTGCGGATTGGCGGTTAACAGCGGCTGCAATTGCTTGCTGGCCTCAACATAGTTATTGGCCTCCATCGCCTGAAGGGCGCGGCCATACTGCGCGGCGTGCTGCTCGCGAATATTGCCTTTGGACCAGCTGTCGAGCAGGTCGCTGCTGAGCTGGTTCTGACCGTTGTTATACATGCCAAGCGTACGCGCCTTCGCCATGTAGAAATCTTCGGAAGACTGCACCACTACTGGACGCATCTGGTTGGCGCGGTTACGAGCATCCGACAGACGGCTTTCCGGCAGGGGGTGCGTCAGCAGCATTTCGGGTGGTCTGGAAGAGTAGCGCGACTGATCCATCAGCTTGTCCATAAACTGCGGCATACCCTGCGGATCGAAACCGGAACGCTGCAATACCTGAATGCCGATGCGGTCAGCTTCTTCTTCGTTCTGACGGGTGAAGCTGATCAGGCCCTGCTGCGTGCCCGCCAGCGTACCGGTGAGCGCCGCCATCCCGGCCTGCGGGCTGGCCATCGCCAGCAGAATCGACCCCAGCGCGCCCACCCAGGTCAGCGGTGCGTTACGCTTCTGGTCTTCCATTGCGCGGGCCAGGTGACGTTGGGTCACGTGCGAAATTTCGTGCGCCATCACGGAAGCCAGCTGGCTTTCGGTGTCGGCATAGCGGAACAGCGCCGAGTGCAGGACCACGTTTCCGCCGAAGAAGGCGAAGGCGTTCAGCTCATCGTTGTTAATTAAAAAGAAGTGGAACGGTGTACGCACCGAGTTGGCGTGAGACACCAGGCGCATCCCGAGACCGTTAATGTATTGAACCAGCAGCGGATCGTTAATCAGCGGCGCACTGCCGCGCAACTGGCGCACGTAAAAATCGCCCATCTGCATCTCTTGTCCGATAGAGAGCGTGCTTCCTGCGGTGGTGCCCATATCCGGCAGTGTATCTGCGGAGTCCGCAAAGGCAGGCAAGGCCTGGCTCAGGGTCAACGACGCGATGAGAGTCGCAACCAGCGTTTTTTTTAACTGCCTGAACATAACTCGGTCCTGTATGTAGGGTGTGCCAGTTTGACCGACAACGCGGCGTAACGTTCCACTGTCGGCAGCCATCGCAGTTTAGCTGGCTGTGAGACGCCTGAATATACCCTTGCGCGACTTTTGCTACTGGGTGCGGTGCCGCGCAAAAAGCACAGGCAATTTTGTGACATTTCGATACAATTCACGCGGGCCTTTTGCCCGCCATTCAGGGAACGGTGTAGTTATGCTCGAAATGTTAATGCAGTGGTATCGTCGTCGTTTCAGCGATCCGGAAGCGATAGCGCTGCTGGTTATTCTCCTTGCCGGGTTCGGCATTCTCTTTTTCTTCAGCGGTCTGCTGGCACCTTTACTGGTCGCCATTGTGCTCGCGTATCTGCTCGAATGGCCGACCGTTCGCCTGGAGCGTATTGGCTGCTCGCGACGTTGGGCCACCTCAATTGTGCTGGTGTTCTTTGTCGGCGTTGTGATGCTGATGGCCTTTGTGGTGATGCCGGTCGCCTGGCAACAGGGCATTAATTTAATCCGCGATATGCCGGGGATGCTCAATAAGCTTTCTGATTATGCCGCCACGCTGCCGAGGCGTTATCCGGCGCTGATGGATGCCGGGATTATTGATGCGATGGCAGAAAACATCCGTAGCCGGATGCTGACGATGGGCGATTCGGTCGTGAAATACTCCCTCGCTTCGCTGGTGGGCCTGCTGACGCTGGCGGTTTATCTGGTGCTGGTGCCGCTAATGGTGTTCTTCCTCGTGAAGGACAAAGAGCAAATGCTCAATGCCGTTCGCCGCGTGCTGCCGCGCAATCGCGGGCTGGCAGGCCAGGTGTGGACGGAGATGAATCAGCAAATCACCAACTATATTCGCGGCAAAGTGCTGGAGATGATTGTTGTTGGCGTCGCCACCTGGATTGGCTTCCTGCTGTTCGGGCTGAACTATTCACTGCTGCTGGCGGTGCTGGTTGGCGTGTCGGTGCTGATTCCGTATATCGGCGCGTTCGTGGTGACCATTCCGGTGATTGGCGTGGCGCTGTTCCAGTTTGGTTTGGGCACCGAGTTCTGGAGCCTGTTGGCGGTGTACCTGATAATTCAGGGCCTCGACGGTAACCTGCTGGTGCCGGTGCTGTTCTCTGAAGCGGTAAACCTGCATCCGCTGGTGATCATCCTCTCCGTCGTCATTTTCGGCGGACTGTGGGGATTCTGGGGCGTGTTCTTCGCCATTCCGCTGGCGACGCTTATCAAAGCGGTGGTGCACGCCTGGCCGGATAGTCCGGCCGTCGTTGAGGATATGGAGTAAATATTTAAGTGCAAAGCGTGAACGCCGTCATAGCGTCACGCTTTGCCCTCTTCGCGGCATTTTTCCCCGTCAGACTCCCCTAAGCAGCCAGAATCTCTCTCTTTTTTACGCCGTGACTTTCTGTTCCTGAATTTTATTTGTCAGATTCACCAAAAAAGGCGGCATCTCTGCGTCTTTTTTTGTGTTTTCATCCTGGGCGTCCGGTGGGCGAATTCGCTTATAAGAGGCAGCAATAAAGTCACAGGGAGCAGGTGAGGACAATGATGAGACACAATTATTTAAAGGACTATACCGCGCAGCAGATAGTGCAGCGTGCGATGAGGATTATTCCTTACTCGGTGAACGTGATGGATGAGCACGGCGTGATTATCGCCTCGGGCGAACCCACGCGGATCCAGCAGCGCCATGAAGGCGCCATTCTGGCGTTGAAAGAGAATCGGGTGGTGGAGATTGATTCCGCCACTGCCAATCAACTCAAAGGCGTGCGGCCGGGGATCAATCTCCCGATGTCGTTCAACGGGCAGCTGATTGGCGTGCTGGGTATTACCGGCGAGCCGAATAAGGTCCGGGCCTACGCGGAGCTGGTGAAGATGGCCTCGGAGTTGATCATCGAGCACATGGTGCTTATCGAGCAGAAACAGTGGGATAAGCGCTACCGCGAAGAGCTGATTAACAAGCTGATTCAACATGAAAATACGCCGGATTCCCTGCACTCGATGGCGTCATACCTCGGGATCGATCTGGCGTTGCCACGGGTGGTGATGGTGATTGAGCTGCGCCAGCCGGATCGCGAAGCGCTGCGTAATCTGATGGATTATTTCGACAACCGCGCCCGCGATCATCTGGTGACATTCAGCGATTTCAATGAGCTGATTATCATCAAGCCGATTGTGCTGAAGGGCGGAGAATGGGATGTGCGCCAGGAGATGAGCGCCTTGCAGAGCTTTAAATCCTGGGCGACGTCGTCTGGTTTTAGCCGCATCATCATCGGCGGTTATTTCCCCGGGGAAACCGGGCTGCATCGTTCGTTGCAGTCGGCCCGGGCAACCCAGGCGCTGGTGAAGCGACAGAAACTTAAAAGCCAGTATGTTTTCTATCACGATTACGCGCTGCCTGCGCTGCTGGGCGGGGTGTCGGAAAGCTGGCAGGTGCAGGAGTTGTCGCGCCTGTGGCTGCATCTGGTTGAAAACGATGCCAAAGGCGTTTTGCAGCACACCCTGCGCACATGGTTTGAACAGAACTGTGACCTTACTCAAACCGCCAATGTCCTGCACATTCACGTCAATACGTTGCGCTATCGCCTTCAGCGCTGTGAGGATATTACTCAGATAAAAATCAATGAGTTGAAAGATAGGCTCTGGCTGTATATCGGCATGGAGCTGCAGCGTGAATCTGTCGGATCCCACAATTTAACCTCCGCGACAGGGGCGAAAGTTCGTTAGAACCTCCAGGCCAAACGGCGACGTAATTTTCCATACTGCGTCGTCACTTAATGGAGGCGCAACGTATGACGTCGATATCCGCATTAGGGGCCATAGCCGCACTGGTCGTGGCCATCATTTTGATTCTGAGAAAGGTTTCCCCCGCCTACGGCATGATGGTCGGGGCGTTGGTCGGTGGTCTGGTGGGTGGCGCAGATTTGCTGCAAACCGTGACCCTGATGGTCACCGGCGCGCAGGGCATCACCAACGCTGTGCTGCGTATTCTGGCCGCTGGAGTGCTGGCGGGCGTGCTGATTGAATCCGGCGCGGCGAACACCATTGCCGAAACGGTAGTGAAAAAGGTCGGTGAAACCCGGGCGCTGCTGGCGCTAGCGATTGCCACGATGTGCCTGACGGCGGTAGGCGTATTTGTTGATGTGGCGGTGATTACCGTGGCACCGATTGCCTTGTCGATTGCCCGTCGCGCAAAGCTTTCGAAAACCGCAATTTTGCTGGCGATGATCGGCGGCGGTAAGGCCGGTAACGTGATGTCGCCGAACCCGAACGCCATTGCCGCTGCCGATAACTTCCACGTACCACTGACGTCGGTAATGCTCGCCGGTGTGATCCCCGGTCTGTTTGGCCTGGCGCTGGCGTACTTCCTGGCAAAAAGACTGAGCAAAAAGGGCAGTCCGGTCACCGAAGAAGAAGTGATTTCTCATGGCGATACCCGCGGCCAGCCGGGGTTCATGGTGTCCATCAGCGCCCCGCTGGTGGCCATTGTGCTGCTGTCGCTGCGGCCCATTGCCGGGATTGCTATCGACCCGCTGATTGCCTTACCGCTCGGTGGGCTGGTGGGCGCGCTGTTAATGGGACGCATTAAAGAGAGCAATCACTTTATGACCGCCGGGCTGGCGCGGATGGCGCCCGTCGCCATTATGCTGCTGGGCACCGGGACGCTGGCGGGGATCATCGCCAACTCGGAACTGAAAGATGTGCTTATTCACGGCCTGACGGCGTCGGGTCTACCGGCCTATCTGCTGGCACCGATTTCCGGGTCCATTATGTCGATGGCAACCGCCTCGACGACGGCGGGCACTGCGGTGGCATCAGGCGTATTTGCGCCAACGCTGCTGGAGCTGGGCGTTTCCGCTCTGGCCGGGGCCGCGATGATCCACGCGGGTGCCACGGTGCTCGATCATCTGCCGCATGGCAGCTTCTTCCACGCCACCGGCGGCAGCGTCAGCATGATTATTCGCGAACGTTTGAAGCTGATGCCGTATGAAACGCTGGTCGGTCTGGCCATCACTATTGTCTCGACCCTGATGTTTGGCGTATTTGGACTCGCAGGATAACCGGTATGAAAATCGTAATTGCACCTGATTCATTCAAGGAAAGTTTGTCAGCGATGGCGGTAGCGACCGCCATTGAACAGGGATTTCGCCAGATTTACCCGGACGCACAGTACGTTAAAGTGCCGATGGCTGATGGCGGCGAAGGCACGGTGGAATCGATGGTGGAAGCGAGCGGCGGCCGCTACCAGACTCAACAGGTTATCGGTCCATTAGGCCAGCCGGTGCAGGCGCGCTGGGGTCTGATGGGCGATGGCGAAACGGCGATCATAGAAATGGCGTCTGCGTCGGGTCTGCATCATGTCCCTGTGGCGCAGCGGAATCCGTTACAGACCACCAGTTATGGCACCGGGGAGCTGATCCTCGCGGCGCTGGAGTGCGGCGTGACGCGCATTATTCTGGGGATTGGCGGCAGCGCTACCAACGACGGCGGGGCAGGGATGATGCAGGCGTTAGGAGCCCGCTTGCGTGATGTGCAGGGGCATGAGCTGGCGCACTGTGGTGGCGCGCTGAGTGAGCTGGCGAGCATCGACCTGAGCGGCTGTCATCCAAAATTGAAAGACGTGACCATCACCGTTGCCTGCGATGTGAATAATCCACTCTGCGGTCCGCAGGGCGCGTCGGCGATTTTCGGCCCACAGAAAGGGGCAACGCCGGAGATGATTGAAACGCTGGACGCCGCGCTGGCACAGTGGGGCGCACTCATCCAACAGCAGACCGGTCGCGAGGTGCTCAACGCGCCGGGTGCCGGTGCGGCGGGCGGTATGGGCAGTGCGCTGCTGGGGCTGTTAAATGCTCAACTACGTGCAGGTGTGGAAATCGTGGTGGAAGCGCTTAGGCTCGAACAGGCGGTGAAAGACGCGGACCTGGTGATTACCGGGGAAGGGCGGCTCGACAGCCAGAGCATCTTCGGGAAAACGCCGATTGGCGTGGCGAGAGTGGCCAAGCTGCACCATAAACCGGTTATCGCGCTGGCGGGCGGCCTGAAAAGCTGTCACGGGGTGGTGTACGAGCACGGAATTGACGCGGCGTTTTCGATTCTGACTCAGGTGGTAACGCTGCCGGAAGCACTGGATGCGGCGGAAGAAAACTTGCGGATAACGGCGCGCAACGTGGCGTCGGTGTGGAAAATGGCAGGGCATTGATTTTGTAGGCCCGGTAAGCGCTAGCGCCACCGGGCAAACTGTTATCAGGCGTTCTCTTTCAGCCAGTTCAGCACCACGTCGTGGTGATTGCTGGTTTTGAAGTCGTCGAACACGTGCTGGACTTTGCCGTCGCCGTCGATCAGGAAGCTGGTGCGGTGAATACCATCGTAGGTTTTGCCCATGAAGGTTTTCTCGCCCCAGATACCAAACTGTTCGCAGACCTGATGGTCTTCGTCAGAGAGCAGGGTAAAATTCAGCACTTCTTTTTCAGCGAAACGGGAGAGCTTTTCCGGTTTATCCGTACTGATACCCAGCACGTCAACACCCGCTTTTTTTAACTCATCCATATTGTCGCGTAAGCCGCAGGCCTGCACGGTGCAGCCAGGCGTCATGGCTTTCGGGTAGAAATAAACCAGAACACGCTGTCCCTGGAAGTCGGTTAAATTTACTTGCTCACCGTCTTGATCGGGCAAGCTAAATTTCGGTGCGATGTCACCGGCTTTCAGTGGGGTCATTACGAAACTCCATCTTGTTCATCATGCTGTGAATAATTGACGATGTTTATACTGCCTTGCGCTTTCAGTTCTGTACACAGGTCTTTAAACGCTTGTTCGATCTTTGCCGCATTTTGCGATGCCGGACTGTGGGCCGTCACCTGAATAAAGAGCTGCGGAGAAGCCGCACTGTCACCGGGCTGAATACGGGAAACCAGCTCGGCGATGTTCATGCCATGCGAGTCTAATAAGCCGGTAAATCGCTCGATAATATGCGGTGAATCAGGCACTTCAACCTGTACTACGACGGTTAAAGGTTGCGCCGGGCGCGGCTGCGCCGAGGTGCGCTTCATCACAATCAGTAAATCCAGCTCCGCCCCTTTTAACGGCAACGTCGATTCAATCAGGGTAATGGCATTCCAGGTGCCGGAGAGCAGCATAATAAACGTAAATTCATCGCCGAGCATCGCCAGGCGGCTGTCCTCAATATTACAGCCACAGCTACTGACGTGACGCGTGATGGTGTTTACGATGCCAGGGCGATCGGCACCCAAGGCAGTAATCACCAAATAGTGATGTAGGGAGGCTGTCAAACCTGTTCTTCCTGTGAAAAGGGGAGGTTGCGACTAGGAAAGCATAAAAAAAACCGGCATACAACATCCTGAGTGCCTCCGGTCTCTTGCTTTTATAACAGGACCAAACGTACCATTGAGGCTATTGTCCGCACATCTGCACTGAGGATGGCCCATGTTCACGGGAAGTATTGTAGCGCTTGTCACGCCGATGGATGAAAAAGGTCAGGTCGACCGCTCCAGCCTGAAAAAACTGATTGATTACCATGTCGCCAGCGGAACCTCGGCGATTGTTTCGGTAGGAACTACCGGTGAGTCTGCCACCCTGAGCCACGATGAGCACGGTGATGTGGTGATGATGACTGTTGAACTCGCCGACGGCCGTATTCCGGTGATTGCAGGCACGGGGGCAAATGCCACCGCAGAGGCCATCAGCCTGACCCAGCGCTTCAATAACAGCGGTATCGTTGGTTGTCTGACGGTAACGCCGTACTACAACCGTCCGACTCAGGAAGGTCTGTTCCAGCATTTCAAAGCGATTGCCGAACATACTGATTTGCCACAAATTCTGTATAATGTGCCGTCCCGTACCGGTTGCGATATGCTGCCGGAAACCGTGGGACGCCTGGCACAAGTCAAAAATATTATCGCTATTAAGGAAGCCACCGGGAACTTAAGTCGCGTTCACCAGATCAAAGAGCTGGTTTCTGATGACTTTATTCTGCTGAGTGGTGATGATGCCACTGCGCTGGACTTCATGCAGCTGGGTGGTCACGGTGTTATTTCCGTGACGACTAACGTAGCCGCGCGCGAAATGGCAGAAATGTGTAAACTGGCCGCCGACGGGTGCTTTGCTGAAGCCCGTGCGATTAACCAGCGTCTGATGCCGTTGCACAATAAATTATTTGTCGAACCCAATCCTATCCCGGTTAAATGGGCTTGTAAGGAATTGGGTCTTGTGGCGACCGATACGCTGCGCCTGCCAATGACCCCGATCACCGCCCATGGCCGTGACGAGGTGGCATCCGCGCTGAAGCATGCCGGTCTGCTGTAAAGTTTAGGGAGATTTGATGGCTTACTCAGTACAGAAGTCGCAGCTGGCGAAAGTTGCGGGTGTTTCGCTTGTTCTGCTCCTCGCAGCCTGTAGCTCAGATTCGCGCTACAAGCGCCAGGTGAGCGGTGATGAAGCCTATCTGGAAGCGCCGCCGCTTTCTGAACTTCATGCACCGGCCGGGATGATCCTGCCGGTCGAAAATGGCGAATACAACATCCCTGTGGCCCGCGGTGACGGCGCAACGGGTAAAGCACTGGACATTCGTCCGCCTGCACAGCCGTTAGCCCTGGTTTCAGGCGCGCGCACCCAGTTTACGGGTGACACCGCCACGCTGATGGTCGAAAGTGGCCGTAGCGGAAATCTGTGGCCGCAGGTTGTGAGCATCGTTCAGGATAAAAACTACACCATCGACAAGCGCGATGATGCGACGCAGACGCTGACCACCGATTGGGTCCAGTGGAACCGTCTGGACGAAGATCAGCAGTACCGTGGCCGCTATCAGGTCTCTGTTAAACCGCAGGGCTATCAACAAGCCGTGGTGGTGAAACTGCTGAATCTGGAACAGGCGGGCAAACCGGTTGCCGATGCTGCATCCCTGCAGCGTTACAGCGCCGAAATGCTGAACGTGATTTCTGCAGGTCTGGATAAAAACGCGACCAGCGCACAGAACGCCGCGCAGAGCCGCGACGGTGCAACCTTCGACGTACAAAGCGCGGCAGATGATACTGGCCTGCCAATGCTGGTTGTACGTGGTCCGTTCAACCAGGTGTGGCAGAAACTGCCGGCAGCACTGGAAAAAGCAGGCATGAAAGTGACCGACAGCACCCGTTCACAGGGCAGCATGAACGTCACCTACAAACCGCTTTCTGACAGCAGCTGGCGTGACCTTGGCGCAAGTGACCCGGGCCTGAGCTCTGGTGACTATAAGCTCCAGGTTGGCGACCTCGATAACCGCAGCAGCATGCAGTTCATCGATCCGAAAGGACATACGCTGACCCAGTCGCAAAACGACGCGCTGGTAGCCGTATTCCAGGCCGCATTTAAGTAAGAAATAAAAGGGCTGGAGCAATCCGGCCCTTTTTTCTGTTATCATACGCAAACGTGTGCGTCGGCAGAAAAGCCCGATTTTAATGTCTAATTTCCTACCCGGAGTATTGAAAGATGCAAAAGCAAGCTGAGTTGTATCGCGGCAAAGCGAAAACCGTTTACAGCACGGAAAACCCGGACCTGTTGGTGCTCGAATTCCGCAACGATACGTCAGCAGGTGATGGAGCGCGTATCGAACAGTTCGATCGTAAAGGGATGGTGAACAACAAGTTCAACCATTTCATTATGAGCAAACTGGAAGAAGCGGGCATTCCGACCCAGATGGAGCAGCTGCTGTCCGATACCGAGTGTCTGGTCAAAAAACTCGATATGGTGCCGGTAGAATGCGTTATCCGTAACCGCGCTGCGGGTTCGCTGGTGAAGCGTCTGGGCATTGAAGAAGGCATTGAGCTGAATCCGCCATTGTTCGATCTGTTCCTGAAAAACGACGAAATGCACGATCCGATGATCAACGAATCCTACTGCGAAACCTTCGGGTGGGTGAACCGCGAAAATCTGGCCACCATGCGTGAGTTGACCTACAAAGCCAACGACGTGTTGACGAAGCTGTTTGATGACGCGGGTCTTATCCTGGTCGATTTCAAACTCGAGTTCGGCTTGTTCAATGGCAAAGTGGTGTTAGGCGATGAGTTCTCGCCGGACGGCAGCCGTCTGTGGGATAAAAATACCATGGATAAAATGGACAAAGACCGTTTCCGCCAGAGCCTCGGTGGCCTGATTGAAGCCTACGAAGAAGTGGCGCGTCGTTTAGGCGTTCAGCTCGACTAACGCGAAACGCGAATCGTCTGCCTGGAGTCGCTGATGCTTACCGGGCCTGTAACTCAGAGGATGCTTGTCATCCTCTTTTGATATCTGCCTTGTTTACTATGGTAATCCTGCCTTTAACCGCCTACGATCACTGTATCAGGAACATGAAATACAGAGGTTGTTATGCGTTGGCAAGGTCGTCGCGAAAGCGATAATGTGGAAGACAGGCGAAACGATTCTGGCGGAATGTCCCCTATGGGCGGCCGCGGTGGTTTTCGTCTCCCAAGCGGAAAAGGCGGCATCATTCTGCTAATTGTGGTGGTGGTCGCGGGTTATTACGGGGTCGATCTCACCGGAATGCTCACCGGTCAGCCGATGCCGCAACAGCAGACGGCGCAGCGCTCCATCAGTCCGAACGATGACGAGTCCGCTAAATTCACCTCCGTTATTCTCGCCACCACAGAAGATACCTGGGGGCAGCTTTTCCAGAAAATGGGCCGGCAGTATCAACAGCCGAAGCTGGTGATGTACCGTGGTGCTACGCGCACCGGATGCGGCACCGGTCAGTCGGTCATGGGCCCGTTCTACTGCCCGGCGGACACCACCGTCTATATCGACCTCTCTTTCTACGACGACATGAAAAACAAACTTGGCGCTGATGGCGATTTTGCTCAGGGCTACGTGATTGCGCATGAAGTCGGACACCACGTGCAGAAGCTGCTTGGCATCGAGCCGAAAGTTCGCCAGATGCAGCAGAATGCGTCTAAAACTCAGGTGAACCAGCTGTCGGTGAAAATGGAACTGCAGGCGGACTGCTTCGCAGGCGTCTGGGGTCACAGCATGCAGCAGCAGGGCGTGCTGGAAGCGGGTGATGCACAGGAAGCGCTGAACGCGGCTGAAGCCATCGGCGATGACCGTTTGCAACAGCAGAGCCAGGGCCGCGTCGTACCGGACAGCTTCACCCACGGAACGTCAGAGCAACGATACACGTGGTTTAAACGCGGCTTTGACAGCGGGGACCCGTCCCAGTGCAACACCTTCGGTAAAACAGCGTTCAACTAATTCATGCCTGACATGGACGCCATTCTCGCGCAGGGCGCGAACATGAAAGCGCAAGGCATTCGCCGCCTGTTGGTTCTGAGCGGCGAGGCCGACTGGAGCTATCGGCAGGCTTTGCGCCTGCGCGAACGGTTGAGCGGCGACGGGCTGTTTATCTCCCCTGAGGTTCAGCCCGAACCGTACTGCGCGCCTTCGGCGCTGAAAACTCTTCTTGGGCGTGAATTCAAACACGCCTTTTTTGATGCCCGCCGTGGTTTTGACGTCGCCGCTTTTGCGGCGCTGGCAGGCACGCTAAAAGCCGGAAGCTGGCTGGTGCTGCTGGTGCCTCATCTTCAACGCTGGCCGACGCTGACGGATGACGATTCCGTACGCTGGAGCGACAGCCCTGATCCCATCTCCACGCCGCATTTTGTCGACCATTTTTGCCGCGTGTTGCACCGCGACACAGAAGCGCTGGTCTGGCAACAACATCTCCCGTTTACACTGCCCGAATATCCCCCGCGCCCGCAATGGCGCCCCGCGAATGGCGAACCGCAGACTGAGCAAGCGGCGATCCTGGCCGCGCTGAACACCCTGCCGCCGGGCGTGGCAGTGGTGACCGCCGAGCGCGGTCGAGGGAAATCCGCGCTGGCGGGAATGCTGCTGAAAACGCTGTCCGCGCGCGCTATCGTAACGGCTCCCGCCAAAGCGGCTACCGATGTGCTGGCGCATTTCGCGGGAGAACACTTCCGGTTTATGGCTCCTGACGCGTTGCTGGCCTCAGAGGAACAGGCGGCATGGCTGATTGTCGATGAGGCGGCCGCCATTCCTGGCCCGCTGCTTGAGCGGCTGGTGGGCCGTTTTCCGCACACGTTGTTGACCACGACCGTCCAGGGTTACGAAGGCACCGGGCGCGGTTTCATGCTTAAGTTTTGCGCCCGTTTCCCGCATCTGGCCGCGTTCACGCTGAATCAGCCGGTGCGTTGGGCCAGCGGTTGTCCGCTGGAAGCCTTCATCACCGAAGCGCTACTCTTTGATGATGCGCTTCCCGCGCTTCCCGCGCTGCCTGCGTCTGATACCGTCCAACTTCAACGCGTTGAACAAACGGCGTGGGAAAGCGAGCCGGAACACCTTTCCGCCATGTATCGGCTGCTTTCTGCCGCGCATTATCGAACGTCTCCCCTCGATTTACGCCGCATGATGGATGCCCCCGGGCAGCATTTTATTGCCGCGCGCGAAGGCGCAGCGCTGACCGGCGCGCTGTGGCTGGTGGAGGAGGGGGGGCTGAGCCTGGAACTGAGTCAGGCGGTGTGGGCCGGTTTTCGTCGCCCGCGCGGCAATCTGGTGGCGCAGTCACTGGCTGCACACGGCGGAAGTCCGCAGGCCGCCGCGCTCAGAAGCCAGCGTATCAGCCGCATCGCCATTCATCCGCAACGGCAACGACAGGGCACGGGCCAGCGTATGATTGCGGGCGTCATCGCGCAGACCACCGACTGCGATTATCTTTCTGTGAGCTTCGGTTTTACCGATGAACTCTGGCGCTTCTGGCAGCGGTGCGGTTTTCAGCTGGTGCGGTTGGGCACGCACCGGGAAGCCAGCAGCGGCTGTTACACCGCGATGGCCATTTACCCGCAGAGTGCGGCAGGCCATCAGCTTGCAGAGCGTGAGCAGGCTCGCTTCGCACGCGATGAATACTGGCTGGCGCAGTGGCGTGATGATGGCTGTCAGGCCGCAAATCAGCCGTCAGCGGCTATTCTTACAGAGGATGACTGGCAGGAACTGGCCGGGTTTGCCTGGGCGCATCGTCCGCTGATGGCGTCGGTCGGCAGCCTTCAAAGATTGCTCGCGGTGGTCACGCTGCCCTTGCCCGCATTACGGAGCGCGTTGGCGCAGCAAACCGACGCCGCACCGGCTCAGGGCGGGCGAAAAGCGCTCCTGTCGAAGCAGCGTCAGGAAGCGGCGAACGCGCTGAAATGCCTCGACGCGCATCGCAGTAAGACGCTGGCAGAACAGGTGAAAAACCTGCAGTTTTTTTAACAAACTCATTCAGTTAAATGTCATGGTCATTAACGCCCAACGGCGTAGACTCCCCAGCAAAAGACCAAGGAGAAAGCCATGAAACATGACCATTTTGTTGTGCAAAGCCCATCAGTCCCGGCCAAACAGCTGCTGCTGTTGTTTCATGGCGTGGGCGATAACCCGGTCTCAATGGGGCAGATTGGCAGCTGGTTTGCACCGCTGTTTCCCGACGCGCTGATTGTTAGCGTCGGTGGTGTTGAGCCCTGCGGCCCGAATGGTCGCCAGTGGTTTTCCGTGCAGGGCGTGACGGAAGAAAATCGTCAGCAGCGTATTGATGCCATCATGCCGACCTTCATCGACATCGTGCGGCACTGGCAGAAAGAGAGCGGCGTTGGTCCGCTGGCGACGGCGCTGATAGGTTTCTCTCAAGGCACCATCATGTCACTCGAAAGCACCAAAGCGGCGCCGGGTCTGGCATCACGTATCATTGCCTTCAACGGACGCTTTGCGACGCTGCCGACCAGCGCCAGCACGGCAACTACCGTGCACCTGATCCACGGCGGTGAAGATCGGGTCATTGATTTGTCCCACGCGGTGGCGGCTGAGGAAGCGCTGATTGAAGCGGGTGGGGACGTCACGCTGGATATTATTGACGACTTGGGGCACGCCATTGACGACCGCAGTATTCAGTTTGCGCTCGACCATTTGCGCTACACCGTGCCGAAACACTATTTCGACGAAGCGCTGAGCGGCGGTAAACCGCAGGACGATGATATCATCGAGTTGCTGTAGAAATTGCGCATAACTTATTGAAAGTACAGTGTGTTTCTGGAGGTGATTACTCTGGTTTGAGCCCGAAGCGTGCAGCCGTATAGCCATCTGGCTATTTAAGCGGTTAAAATAAAAAGACATAAAAGTTGCTATATTAATTTCTCTATGTCTTAATGGCGTCCTTGGTTTGGAACACAGACCTTATGAAAGCAGTTTTAGTAAAGCAGTCCTCAGTTCAGGTGTTATCAATAGATATTGCCCTTCATGAGCCGCCTCCTAAGTGCTAAGTAAGTAGCTCTCTCATTACAGGCCATCATCGCCGCATTTAGTGGCTCAAAAAAATTAAGGAAGTATCTATGTCTAATAAAATGACTGGTTTAGTAAAATGGTTCAACGCTGATAAAGGTTTCGGCTTCATCACTCCTGACGACGGCAGCAAAGATGTATTCGTACATTTCTCTGCAATCCAGAGCGATAACTTCAAAACTCTCGACGAAGGCCAGAAAGTATCCTTCACCATCGAGAACGGCGCTAAAGGCCCAGCAGCTGGTAATGTTTCCCCGCTGTAAGTCTTGCTGATTATCAGTAGCCATTACGACAGCGATGAAGACAATCGTCTGAGCAGTTAATTAAGAGCTACTGATAATAAAATAAACCCGCCTTGTGCGGGTTTTTTATTGCCTGAATTTCGCGACAGTGAATGTAGGCCTGCTAAGCGCAGCGCCAGCAGGCACAATACCGAGCTCAATAAAAAAGCGCCCATCGGGCGCTTTTCTTGTTTAAGGCTTTTTCTTCGGCCACTCATCATCGTCGTCCCACTTATCGTTGAAATCACGATGTGGGGGAAGGTCCGGTTTGTTCGCCATATACTTCTTCGGGTCGACGCGCTTGAGGTCTTTGATGACGTTAAGAATCACGCCTAACAAAAACACCAACACCAGGATCCACCAATATTTAGCCAGCCAGTCCATGCCTGATACCTCTTTGAGTAATGCCGCTACGCGACAAGTTGTTCCATGATCCGCTGATACATTCGGGCAAGAAGCTGCAGGTCGGCGGCGTTAACGCATTCATTGATTTTATGAATGGTGGCATTCACCGGCCCCAGTTCCACAACCTGAGCGCCCATCCGGGCGATAAAGCGTCCGTCTGAGGTGCCGCCCGTGGTCAGCAGCTGCGGTTTAATTTCATTATAGTGCTCAATGGCGTTCACCACCGCATCGACCAGCTTGCCGCGTCCGGTAAGGAACGGTTGCCCGGAAAGCCACCAGTCCACGCTGTAGCGCAGCTGGTGTTTTTCCAGCAGAGCGATAACGCGCTCTTTGATCATCGCGTCGGTCAGCTCGGTGCTGAAGCGGAAATTGAACTGCACCACCAGATCGCCCGGGATCACGTTATTGCTGCCGGTCCCGGCATTAATATTCGCAATCTGCATGCTGGTCTGTGGGAAGTATTCGTTGCCCTGATCCCACTCGATCTGCACCAGCTCATTGAGCATCGGTGCGGCGCGATGGACCGGGTTATCGGCCAGATGGGGATACGCCACGTGACCCTGCACGCCATGAATGGTCAGGTTGCAGGTGAGCGAGCCGCGACGGCCATTTTTTACCACGTCGCCCACGACTTCGGTACTGGATGGTTCGCCGACCAAACAGTAATCGAGACGCTCGTTGCGCGCCATCAGCGCTTCAACCACTTTGACGGTTCCGTGCGTTGCGCTGGCTTCCTCATCGGAGGTTATCAGGAACGCGAGACGACCTTTGTGGTTCGGATGCTGGGCGACAAAACGCTCGGCGGCGACAACCATTGCCGCGAGCGAGCCTTTCATATCCGCCGCACCGCGACCGAACAGCATTCCGTCACGGATAGTCGGCTCGAACGGTGGATTAATCCAGCGATCGGCATCGCCCGCAGGCACTACGTCGGTGTGACCGGCAAAGGCGAGCGTTTCACCTTTCCCGCGCCACGCCCAGAAATTCTGCGTGTCGCCGAAGTCCATCGCTTCAACGGTAAAACCAATCGCGCGCAGGCGCTCAATCATCAGCGCCTGGCAACCCGCATCATCGGGGCTAAGGGAAGGGCGGCGAATAAGCTGCTGAGCCAGCTCAATGACCGGGCATGACATACACTACACCTCGTTATACGTCTGGTAACTGGAATCACTAAAACCCAGCAGCATAGGCTGACCGGGCGCGCAGAGCAATGGGCGTTTGATGATTGCTGGCATTTCCAGCATCAACGCGGCGGCGGTATCCGCATTTGTGATGCTGGCGCGAACGGATTCATCCAGCTTGCGCCAGGTGGTGCCACGGGTATTCAGCAGCGCTTCCCAGCCCAGTTCGGCGATAAAGGTATCGAGTAACGTACGGTCAAGACCGTCCACCCGGTAGTCGTGAAAACGGTATTCGAGCTGATGGTCATCCAACCAGCGGCGTGCCTTCTTGATGGTGTCGCAGTTTTTTATCCCGTACATCGTGATCATGGTTAATCCTTTTGCGTTGAAACAGGTAATTCGCTCAGATTTTTCGAATAATGAAAATCGGTTGCGGATCATATGCGAAATATTTGTACGACCCTACTTATCCCTAAGCGAAATATCAACCCGGAATTATTGAATAAATTTTCACCTGAAGCGCATAATATTGTGAAATCATGCGGAAGTCGTGTTGTTTCAAAATATTGCAGTAAGTCACATTAAATAAATGGATATCGTTCATAGTAACGTTAAGCCCCCGTGATACGGTGGCTCAGGACAGTTATCGCAGCGATGGACTATCCCATCTTCACAACTCCAGGCTATTTTCGTACACTAACGATAATAATAAGAGAGGTTGTTATGATCGAACATGAACTGGGAAACTGGAAAGATTTTATCGAAGATATGCTTCGTAAATAATTCCGTTGTGGGTAATGCGCTAACTGTTTGTTCGTTGTGTCACACCGCAGAAATGATAAAAAAGGCGACCCGATAAGGTCGCCTTTTTTGTGTGTTGTTCAGTTTATTGCGGCTTCTCTTTGAGCGGGAAGCGGCGACGCACCAGCACGAAGAACAGCGGTACAAAGAAGATGGCCAGTATGGTCGCGGAGATCATCCCACCCATCACGCCCGTACCGACCGCGTGCTGGCTCCCGGAGCCTGCGCCGGTACTGGTTGCCATCGGCAGGACGCCGAAGATAAATGCCAGCGAGGTCATCAGAATCGGGCGCAGACGCTGACGACAGGCGTGCAGCGTGGCCTCCAGCAAATCCTGCCCTTTCTCATTCATCTCGTTGGCAAACTCGACGATAAGAATGGCGTTTTTCGCCGAAAGCCCGATAACCGTCAGCAGGCCAACCTGGAAGTACACGTCGTTCTCAAGCCCCCGCATCCAGGTGGCGAGCAGCGCGCCGATCACCCCGAGCGGCACCACCAGCATCACCGAGAACGGCACCGACCAGCTCTCATACAGCGCCGCCAGGCACAGGAACACCACCAGCAGCGAAATCGCGTACAGGGCAGGGGCCTGCGCACCGGAGAGACGTTCCTGATAGGACATCGCCGTCCACTCCAGACCAAAGCCCGTCGGCAGCTGGCTCACCAGTTTTTCCATCACGTCCATCGCGGTACCGGTACTGACTCCCGGTGCCGCTTCACCGACGATCTCCAGTGCGGAATACCCGTTGTAACGCTCCAGACGCGGAGAGCCTGTCTCCCAGCGCGAGGTGGCAAAGGCTGAGAACGGCACCATTTCACCGCTACTGTTACGCACGTACCAGAAGTTGATGTCGCTCGGCAGCATGCGGTACGGCGCAGCGGACTGGACGTACACTTTCTTGGTACGGCCACGGTCCATAAAGTCATTCACGTAATCCGAGCCCCACGCGGTTTGCATGGTGTCGTTGATATCGTCGACGGAGACGCCCAGCGCCTGGGCTTTACGCTGATCGATATCGATTTGCAGCTGCGGACTGTCATCCAGACCGTTGTGCCGCACGCGGGTGAGCTGCGAATCATTGCTGGCTAAATCCAGCAGCTTATCGCGGGCCGCCATCAACGCCGTGTGGCCGAGACCGGCGTGATCCTGAAGCTCCATATCAAAGCCTGCCGAGCTGCCGAGGCCGCTGATCGCCGCTGGGCTGTTGGCAAATACGCGCGCTTCGTTAATCTTATTAAACGCTTTGGTCGCGCGTTCAATAATGGCGAACGAGGTGCCGGTGGTAGTATCGCGATCGTCCCAGTCCTTCAGACGAATAAACATACGCGCGACGTTTTGACCGTTACCGCCCGGGCCGGAACCGATGGTGGCAAAGATGGACGCGACGTTAGCATTCTCATTTTTGAAGAAGTAATCCTCAACCTTTTCCACCACTTTCAGCGTCTGCTGCTGCGTGGAGCCGCTTGGCAGCTGGATGGAGGTCAGGAACATACCGCGGTCTTCCTGCGGCAGGAACGAGGTCGGCAGTTTGAGGAACAGGAACACCATGCCGCCGAGCAGCAGCACGTAAATAAGCATCCAGCGCAGGCTGCGGTGCAAAATTTTGCCGACGCGGGTTTCATAGCGCCGCGCGCTCTTGTCAAACATCCGGTTAAACCAGCCGAAGAAGCCTCTTTGACCGTGATGTTCGCCTTTATGCAGCGGCTTGAGAAGCGTGGCGCACAGGGCCGGGGTGAGGATCATCGCCACCAGCACCGACAGCACCATTGCCGATACAATCGTTATCGAGAACTGACGATAAATCGCTCCGGTGGTTCCGCCGAAGAAGGCCATCGGGATAAATACCGCCGACAACACCATCGCGATGCCGACCAGCGCACCCTGAATTTGCCCCATCGATTTTCGCGTCGCTTCCCGGGGCGAAAGCCCTTCGGAGCTCATGATTCGCTCGACGTTTTCCACCACCACGATGGCGTCATCCACCAGCAGGCCGATGGCCAACACCATCGCGAACATCGTTAGCGTGTTTATCGAATAGCCAAACGAGTACAGGATGGCGAAGGTGCCCATCAGGACCACGGGCACGGCAATGGTCGGAATAAGCGTGGCGCGGAAGTTTTGCAGGAACAGGTACATCACCAGGAACACCAGGGCGATCGCTTCCAGCAGCGTTTTCACCACGTCGTGAATCGAGGCTTTAACGAACGAGGTGGTCTCGTAGGCAATCTTATATTCCAGCCCGTGCGGAAAATAGTGCGACAGCTCATCGAGGCGCGCCAACGTGGCTTCGGCGGTTTGCATTTCGTTGGCGCCGGATGCCAGCTGAATCCCTAAGCCGGATGCTGGTTTGCGGTTATAGCGGCTCAGATAATCGTAATTTTCTGCGCCCAGTTCGACTTTAGCTACATCGCCCAGCGTGACCAGCGAGCCGTCTTTATTGACGCGTAACGTGATATCGCGGAACTGCTGCGGCGTTTGCAGCAACGACTGGGCGTTAACCGTGGCGTTCAGGGCCTGTTTATTGACTGACGGCGTGCCGCCTAACTGACCAACGGCCACCTGGGCATTCTGCGAACTGACCGCATCGGTAACGTCCTGAGTGGTCAGCTGATAGCTATTGAGCTTTGACGGGTCGAGCCAGATGCGCATCGAATACTGGGAACCATAGGCGCTGATATTGCCCACGCCATTGACGCGACTGAGCGGTTCCTGCACGTTACTGGCGACGTAGTCAGCGATATCCTGTTTATCCATGCTGCCGTCCGTCGATACGAAGGCGATGGTCAGGATGTTGGTGTCCCCGGTTTTACGCACCGTCACGCCCTGATCTTGCACGGCCTGCGGTAGTTTTTTTAGCGCGGACTGCAGTTGGTTTTGCACCTGCTGCATCGCTTCGTTCGGGTCAGTCCCGGCGGTAAAGGTGATAGTGATGGTTGCCTGCCCGGCGGAGCTGCTCTGGGAGGACATATACATCATGTTGTCGAGCCCGGTCATGTTCTGCTCAATAACCTGGGTGACGGTATTCTCCAGGGTTTGCGCGGACGCACCCGGATAGTTCGCGGTGACACGCACGTTAGGCGGCGCTAAGTCAGGATATTGCTCAACAGGAAGCGACAGAATCGCCAGCGTACCTGTCAGACACAACAGGATGGCCAGCACCCAGGCAAAAATGGGGCGATCGATAAAGAAATTCGCCATCGGAATCAGGACCTCACTACACGGTTTTTTTTGTTATGGCAGGCTTTGAATACTGTAGCGGCAAGGCCTGAGCGAAACGTGGAGAAATTAAGGAGATAGTGTAAATTATCATTCCGCGTTCATGCATAAACATACATAAATCAATGTAAATGAGCGTAACGACAAAGCAAGCTGTGACGGGTAAACTGGTTGGCGAATTCTGACGCTGTGGAGCCGTAATGTCATTCAATATTGAAATTATCAAAGACAAAATCCTGTCGGAAAATTACTTCGTATTGCGCAACATCACCTACGATTTGACGCGCAAAGATGGGGAAGTGGTGCGCCACAAGCGCGAAGTCTACGATCGCGGTAACGGCGCCACCATTCTGCTGTACAACCCGCACAAGAAAAGCGTGGTACTGGTGCGCCAGTTCCGTGTCGCGACGTGGGTTAACGGCAACGCCGACGGTAGATTAATCGAAACCTGCGCCGGGTTGCTGGATGACGACGAGCCAGAAGCCTGCATCCGCAAAGAAGCGGTGGAAGAAACCGGCTACCAGGTTGACGACGTACGCAAAGTCTTCGAGCTGTACATGTCTCCAGGCGGCGTGACCGAGCTGGTGCATTTCTTTATCGCCGAATACCACGACAACCTGCGTGCTAACGCGGGCGGCGGCGTGGAAGATGAAGATATCGACGTGCTGGAAATGCCTTTCGAACGTGCGTTGGCGATGGTCAAAAGCGGTGAAATTCGTGACGGCAAAGCGGTTATCCTGCTTCAATATCTGCAAAACACCGGTTTAATGGACTAATCCGATTGAGTAAAAGGTGGCCGCCAGGGGAGGATACGCCGTAGTAATCGGCGTTTTTTTCTTCTGGGGTCATCTCGTGTCTTTTCGTCTGCTTTTTCTTTTGCTGCTGGTCGGGTTACCGTCGACGCTGACGTGGGCTGCGCCTGTGCAACAGGAATTCAGCAACTGGCAGGTGACCTGCAATAATCAGAATTTCTGCGTAACGCGCAATATTGGCTTGCACCACGGGTGGGTGATGTCCTTGACGCGCAGTGCGGGTGCGCATAATGATTCGACTCTGCGCATCGAACTGGGCGGCCCGGAAAACGTGCTGCCAAAAATCCCTCCCATTGCCCCACGTTTGCTGCTGGACGGTTCGCCGTTAAAGCTGGTCGGTGAACACTGGCAGATAACGCCGTGGCATCTCAGTACTGGCGACAGCCCAACCATCAACACGTTTCTCCAGCATATTCAGGACGGTCAAGCGCTGACGCTTGAAAACGGCACGCAGAGCATCTCTTTGCAGGGGCTGAAAGCGGCGCTGCTGTTTATTGACGACCAGCAAAAGCGCGTCGGGAGTGAAACCGCGTGGATTGGCAAAGGCGACGACCCCCCGCTGAGCGTACCCCCCGCGCCAGCGCTGAAAGCGGTGAAGAAGGTGAACCCGACGCCGACGCCGTTTAGCCGCGAAGAGTTTAACGACCTGCTCGATTACGGCACCTGGCGCATGAACAACAGCCAGTGCTCACTGGACCCTCTGCGCCGTGAAGTGTGGGTCACGCCGCTCACCGACGATAAAGCGCTACTGATGTTGACCTGTGAATCGGGGGCCTACAACACCATTTACCGGGCGTGGCTGGTATCGCGTCAGAAACCGTTTGCCGCCCAGCCCATCAGGCTGCGCCTGCCGTTTCTGCCGCAGGAAAAGGACGAACGTGACATTGAGCTGGTCAATTTGACCTTCAATGACAAAACGCGTGAACTGGAGACGCTGGATAAAGGCCGCGGTCAGGGCGACTGCGGCGTACAAACGCGCTGGCGTTATGACGGCCAGCGCTTTCGTCTGGTGCGATACGCCGGACAACCGGCCTGCGATAACTGGCAGGGGCCAGATGCATGGCCCACCCTCTGGATAACAAGATAGTTTATTGCCTGATAGCAACGCTACGCGCCTTATCAGGCCTACAAAACCGTAGGCCCGATAAGCTTGCGCCATCGGGCATTTTCACTACTTGTGCATGACCTTCTTCGCTTTCTCGACGATATTTTCCACCGTAAAGCCAAAGAACGGGAACAGCTTCTCGGCGGGCGCTGATTCGCCATAGGTGGTCATGCCGACAATCGCTCCTTTAAGGCCCACGTATTTGTACCAATAATCCGCAATCCCGGCTTCGACCGCCACGCGAGCGGAGACATCCGACGGCAATACGGATTCACGATATTCCTCGTCCTGCTTATCGAACACATCGGTTGAGGGCAGGGAAACCACCCGCACGCTGTGCCCGTCAGCCACCAGTTTCTCCGCCGCCAGCACGGTGATTTCCAGTTCTGACCCCGTCGCAATCAGGATAAGGTCCGGCTTGCCGCCTGAGTCTTTCAGCACATAGCCGCCGCGCGCAATGGCTTTTACCTGATCCGGCGAACGTTCGATTTGCGCCAGATTCTGACGCGACAGGATTAGTGCCGTCGGGCCGTCGTGGCGTTCAATCGCCGCTTTCCACGCCACCGCCGTTTCTACCTGATCGCAAGGACGCCAGGTGCTGAAGTTCGGCGTCAGGCGCAGGCTGGCAAGTTGTTCAACCGCCTGGTGCGTCGGACCATCTTCCCCAAGGCCGATTGAGTCATGGGTGTAAACCATGATTTGTCGCGCCTTCATCAGCGCCGCCATACGCGCGGCGTTGCGGGCGTATTCCACGAACATCAGGAAGGTCGCGGTGTATGGCAAAAAGCCGCCATGATGGGCGATGCCGTTGGCGATGGCAGTCATCCCAAATTCGCGCACGCCGTAGTGAATGTAGTTCCCGGCCGGATCGTCTTTCAGTGAAACCGATTCTTTCCAGATGGTCAGGTTGCTTGGTGCAAGGTCAGCCGAACCGCCTAATAGCTCTTTCAGAAGCGGGCCGTAAACGTTGAGTGCGTTTTGCGATGCCTTACGGGTGGCGATTTTCGCCGGTTCCGACTGCAACTTCTCAATATACTTTTGGCTGATGCTCTGCCAGTTGTCCGGCAGTTTGCCGCTCATGCGGCGTTCGAATTCAGCCGCCAACTCAGGATGGGCTTTTTTATACGCCGCCAGTTTGTCATTCCAGCTGTGCTGGGCTTTTTCACCTTTCTCGCGTGCATCCCAGCCCTGATAAATCTCTTTCGGAATTTCAAACGCCGGGTACTTCCAGCCCAACTGCTTGCGCGCCAGCGCGACTTCTTCTTCGCCGAGCGCCGCGCCGTGCGACTCTTCTTTCCCGGCTTTGTTTGGTGAGCCAAAGCCAATCACCGTCCTACAGATAATCAGCGACGGTTTATCCTTCACGCTTTGCGCTTCGAGGATCGCTTTTTTCACCGCTTCCGGGTCGTGCCCGTCGATCTCATGCACCACGTGCCAGTGATAGGCCTCAAAACGTTTGGCAGTGTCATCGGTAAACCAGCCCTCGGTATGGCCGTCAATCGAGATGCCGTTGTGATCGTAAAAGCCGATCAGCTTGCCGAGGCCTAACGTACCGGCCAGCGAGCAGGCTTCATGCGAAATGCCTTCCATCAGACAGCCGTCGCCCATAAACACGTAGGTATAGTGATCGACGATATCGTGGTCAGGCTGGTTAAACTGCGCCGCCAGCGTGCGTTCGGAAATCGCCAACCCAACGGCATTTGCCAGCCCCTGACCGAGCGGGCCGGTAGTGGTTTCGATGCCCGGCGTATAGCCCAGTTCCGGGTGCCCCGGCGTTTTGGAATGTAGCTGGCGGAAGTTTTTCAGCTCGGATATTGGCAGGTCGTAACCGGTCAGATGCAGCAGACTGTATTGCAACATTGAGGCGTGGCCGTTGGACAAAATAAAGCGGTCACGATCGTACCAATGTGGGTCGGTTGGGTTGTGCTTGAGGAAATCATTCCACAGAACTTCGGCAATATCCGCCATCCCCATCGGGGCACCCGGGTGGCCGGAATTGGCTTTCTGCACAGCGTCCATACTCAGGGCGCGGATCGCGTTGGCTAGTTCTCTTCGGGACATAGCATTCTCCGTGGCAAAAGTTACAGTTTGGCGGCGAGTAAATCTTCCAGCTTGCGCTGGTCAACGGCGAACAGGCGAATACCCTCCGCCAGTTTGTCCACCGCCATAGGGTCCTGATTATGTTCCCAGCGGAATTGCGCTTCGGTGAGCGGGGCCGGGCGGTTGAAGAATTGCGAGGCCGGAATGAGTTTGCGGGTAACCGCGTCCTCTTTTTCCTGCAACTCTTTCAGCAGCGGCGGGGCGATGGTCAAGCGGTCGCAGCCTGCCAGCGCCAGAATTTGCTCCGTGCGACGGAAGCTCGCGCCCATCACTACCGTGTTGTAGCGGTGCTGCTTGAAGTAATCGTAGATATTGCGCACCGACTTCACGCCCGGATCTTCTTCCACGACGTACGGGTCCATCGGCTCGCGCTGCTGATACCAGTCGTAAATGCGCCCGACGAACGGGGAAATCAGAAACACACCCGCTTCGGCGCAGGCGCGGGCTTGAGCGAAGGAAAACAGCAGCGTCAGATTGCAGTGAATGCCTTCTTTCTCCAGCACCTCGGCGGCGCGAATGCCTTCCCAGGTCGACGCCAGCTTGATCAGAATTCGGGATTTATCGATGCCCTGATCGGCATACAGCTGCACCAGATGTCGCGCTTTGGCGATGCTTTTGTCCTGATCAAAGGACAGACGAGCGTCCACTTCGGTGGAAACACGTCCGGGAATGCTTTTCAGAATTTCCGCACCGAAATTGACCGCCAGCTTGTCGCAGGCGTCAACGACCTGCTGTTCGCGGCTACTGCCCTGTTTTTTGGCATACGCCACCGCGTCATCAATCAGGTGGGTGTAGTGTTCCAGGCCTGCGGCTTTCAGCAACAGGGAAGGGTTGGTGGTGGCATCTTCCGGCTGATAGTGGCGGATGGATTCGATATCGCCGCTGTCGGCGACGACTGTGGTGAACTTCTTAATACCGTCTAGCTGGTTCATGAAAAGAGACTCCTTAAAAAGCAAAGTGTTAGACGAAGGCTCTCGCTTGCACTTCGGGGGAATTCAGGTCATGCCTAACTCAAAAGCATAGCAGACGGGCCGGCCTTGGTTTACGACATCGCTTAACAGGAGTGTTAAAAATTAATAACAAAATTGCGTTTTGATGACGAGAGTATGGCAGCCTTCAAAGTTTACGAGTCCGCGAAAGGGGATACTCACGGGTTAGCACCGGGAACACATTTCTCCTATTTCTGTGACGTAAAAAGGAATCTAAAATGGATGACCAGTTAAGACAAAGCGCCCTCGATTTCCACGAATTCCCCACTCCAGGCAAAATTCAGGTCTCTCCGACTAAGCCACTCGCTACGCAGCGCGATCTGGCCCTGGCCTATTCACCGGGTGTGGCCGCCCCGTGCCTCGAAATCGAAAAAGACCCGCTGGCGGCATTTAAATACACCGCCCGTGGCAATCTGGTGGCAGTCGTTTCGAACGGCACCGCGGTGCTGGGCTTGGGCAATATCGGCGCGCTGGCCGGTAAGCCAGTCATGGAAGGGAAAGGGGTGCTGTTCAAAAAATTTGCCGGGATTGACGTCTTTGATATCGAAATAGACGAACTCGATCCAGATAAACTGATTGATGTGGTCGCCGCGCTGGAGCCAACATTCGGCGGCATCAACCTTGAAGACATCAAAGCGCCAGAGTGCTTCTACATCGAACAGAAGCTGCGCGAGCGGATGAAAATCCCGGTCTTCCACGATGACCAGCACGGCACGGCGATTATCAGCACCGCCGCCATTCTCAACGGTTTACGGGTGGTTGAGAAAAACCTCTCTGACGTGCGGATGGTGGTGTCCGGTGCAGGTGCGGCGGCAATCGCCTGTATGAACCTGCTGGTGGTGTTGGGGATGCAGAAGCACAACATCGTGGTGTGCGACTCAAAAGGCGTTATCTACAAAGACCGCGAACCGAACATGGCTGAAACCAAAGCCGCGTATGCAGTGGATGACGATGGCAAACGCACGCTGGACGACGTGATTGACGGCGCGGATATCTTCCTCGGCTGTTCAGGCCCGAAAGTGCTGACTCAGGAAATGGTCAAGAAAATGGCGCGTGCGCCAATGATCCTTGCCCTGGCGAACCCGGAGCCGGAAATTCTGCCCCCGCTGGCGAAAGAAGTGCGCCCTGACGCGATCATCTGCACCGGCCGTTCCGATTACCCGAACCAGGTAAACAACGTGCTGTGCTTCCCGTTCATCTTCCGCGGGGCGCTGGACGTGGGCGCGACCGCGATCAACGAAGAGATGAAGCTGGCGGCGGTTCACGCAATTGCGGAACTGGCGCATGCCGAGCAGAGCGAAGTCGTGGCGTCGGCGTATGGCGATCAGGATCTGAGTTTCGGCCCGGAATACATCATTCCCAAACCGTTCGACCCTCGCCTGATCGTTAAGATCGCCCCGGCGGTGGCCAAAGCGGCGATGGATTCCGGCGTGGCGACACGTCCGATTGCCGATTTTGCCGCCTACGAAGAGAAGCTGAGCGAATTCGTCTACAAAACCAACCTGTTCATGAAGCCGATTTTCTCCCAGGCGCGTAAAGAGCCGAAGCGCGTGGTGCTGGCGGAAGGGGAAGATACTCGCGTATTGCACGCCACGCAGGAGTTAATCACGCTGGGTCTCGCGAAGCCGATTCTGATTGGTCGCCCGAACGTGATTGAAATGCGCCTGCAAAAGCTGGGGCTGCAAATGAAGCCGGGCGTCGATTTCGATATCGTGAATAACGAATCCGATCCGCGCTTTAAAGAGTACTGGATGGAGTACTACAACATCATGAAGCGCCGGGGGATCACCCAGGAGCAGGCGCAGCGTCATGTCATCAGCAACACCACGGTGATTGGCGCGATCATGGTTCAGCGCGGTGAAGCGGATGCGCTGATTTGCGGGACTATCGGGGATTATCACGAGCACTTTAGCGTGATTCAGCAACTGTTCGGCTATCGCGATGGAGTGCATACCGCCGGGGCGATGAACGCGCTGCTGCTGCCGAGTGGCAACACCTTTATCGCGGATACCTACGTTAACGACGATCCGACCCCGGAACAGTTGGCGGAAATCACCTTGATGGCGGCTGAAACCGTGCGTCGTTTCGGGATCGAACCGCGCGTGGCGCTGCTGTCGCATTCGAACTTTGGTTCGTCCAACTGTGCGGCGGCGACCAAAATGCGTCAGACCCTCGACCTGGTCCGCGCCAGTGCGCCAGAACTGATGATTGACGGCGAAATGCACGGTGACGCCGCGCTGGTGGAAAGCATCCGCCACGATCGTATGCCGGACAGCCCGTTGAAAGGCGCAGCGAATATTCTGGTGATGCCGAACATGGAAGCGGCGCGTATCAGCTACAACCTGCTGCGCGTGTCATGCTCGGAAGGGGTGACCGTCGGGCCGGTACTGATGGGCGTGGCGAAACCGGTGCATATTCTGACGCCAATCGCGTCGGTGCGTCGTATCGTCAATATGGTCGCGCTGGCGGTGGTCGAGGCACAGACTGAGCCGCTGTAATTGGCTATCCGTGATTGCTTTCCCCTCTCCCTAACCCTCTCCCACGGGGAGAGGGAACCGATCGGAGTCTTTTTCCCCTTCTCCCTGTGTAACAGGGCGTCAGGCTGTTCGGTTTTCTCCCTCGCCCTGTGGGAGAGGGTCGGGGAGAGGGGATAATTACACCCAGTCCCGAACCTGAATAAACGCATTCAAGGCAGCCTCAGGGCTGCTTTCTTCTGGCTGGTAGTTGTATTCCCAGCGCACCAGCGGCGGCATCGACATTAAAATCGACTCCGTACGCCCGCCGGTCTGTAAACCAAACAGCGTGCCGCGATCCCACACCAGATTGAATTCCACGTACCGACCCCGGCGATAAAGCTGGAAGTCGCGCTCGCGCTCGCCGTAAGCCAGCGGTTTGCGGCGCTCGACAATGGGCAGATACGCCTCGGTATACCCGTCGCCCACGGCTTGCATAAACGCAAAGCACTGGTCGAAATCTGGCGTATTCAGGTCGTCAAAGAACAGGCCGCCGATACCGCGCTGTTCGTTGCGGTGCTTGAGGAAGAAGTATTCGTCGCACCATTTTTTGTAGCGCGGATACACGTCGTCGCCGAACGGCTGACAGAGATCCCGGGCGACGGTGTGCCAGTGCACGGCGTCTTCGTCAAAACCGTAGTACGGCGTTAAATCAAAACCGCCGCCAAACCACCACACCGGGTCCGCGCCCGGTTTTTCAGCAATGAAGAACCGCACGTTGGCGTGGCTGGTGGGCACAAAAGGATTGCGGGGATGAACGACCAGCGAAACGCCCATCGCTTCAAAACTGCGACCGGCCAGCTCCGGGCGATGCGCCGTCGCCGAGGCAGGCATGGCATCGCCATAGACGTGAGAGAAATTCACGCCCGCTTGTTCGAATACGCCGCCGTCGCGCAGCACGCGGCTACGTCCGCCGCCGCCCGCTTCGCGCTGCCAGCTATCTTCAACAAATGCGCTGCCGTCGACTGCCGCAAGCTGCTGGCAGATACGGTCCTGAAGCATCAGTAAAAAGGCTTTTACCTGTGCGGCATCCGGTTTCATTAACGTCTCTTCACGTGTGCTTTCTGATTATCGAACCAGTTGAAATAACTGATGATACCCGAGGCAATCGCGTTGGCGATTTTCTGACGAAACGCGGTGGTGCCCAGCAGCTTCTCTTCACCCGGGTTAGTGATAAACGAGGTTTCGACCAGCACTGATGGAATCGACGGCGACTTCAACACCACGAAGGCGGCCTGTTCAGTACTGCGGCTGTGCAGGCGATGCACCGGTTTAATCTGCTTCAGAATATGCGAGCCGAGCGTCAAACTGTTCTTAATCGTGTCAGTTTGCACCAGATCGAACAGCACCTGCTGTAACAGATGATCTTTATCCATCGCTTTTTTACCGGCCAGCTCATCGGCGGCGTTTTCCTTATCGGAAAGGTATTTCGCCATGGCGCTACTGGCGCCGCGATTGGAGAGGGCAAACACCGATGCTCCGGCGGCGCTCGGGTTGGTGAAGCCGTCTGCGTGGATCGACATAAACAGATCCGCCCCGTGCTTGTGCGCGATTTCCACGCGGTCATACAGGGGAATAAAGGTGTCGCCGGTGCGCGTCAGGTGGGCATCAATGCCGTGATTGCGCAGAATGGAACGCACGTTTTTGGCTATCGCCAGCACCACGTGTTTCTCTTTCGAACCGCCGTGCCCGATGGCGCCGGTGTCAATGCCACCGTGGCCCGGATCGAGCATCACGACGCGACGCGCGCCGGATTTTTTAGCCGCGGGTTTACTGTGACCATTGCTGGTTTTCAGTGTTCCATCTTTGGCGATAGCGTTCGACATGCCGGATAGCGTCAGCGCGGCTAGCCCGGCTTTTAGCACCTGGCGGCGAGATGCGAGTGTCTTTAGGGGTTTGAAAGTGCTCATGCGGCCCGATTTGTAAAAATAAATATTCCATGTGTTATATCGTATCGTGTTTTCCGTTACGACAATCTGGGATGAGAATTGTTTTACTTTTCATTTCAATACGTGACAATGCAACATTATGCCATTTTTTTGACCGTTATTCGCAAGTTATTGGAGATTTAGGATGATCACGCCATAATCACTGTTTTAAACCTAAAATGATGGGCAATAACATGGAGATTCGCGTTTTTCGCCAGTCCGATTTCGAAGAGGTTATTACGCTTTGGGAGCGTTGCGAGCTATTACGCCCCTGGAACGACCCGGAAATGGATATCGAACGTAAGCTAAACCATGACGTTAGCCTGTTTCTGGTGGCGGAAGTGAATGGCGAAGTGGTCGGCACCGTGATGGGTGGCTACGACGGTCATCGCGGCTCGGCCTATTATCTCGGCGTGCATCCGGAATATCGCGGACGCGGCATCGCCAATGCACTGCTGAATCGTCTTGAGAAAAAACTCATTGCGCGCGGCTGCCCGAAATTACAAATCATGGTCCGTGAAGATAACGATATGGTGCAGGGCATGTACGAGCGCCTGGGCTATGAGCATGCGGATGTGGTCGTGCTCGGGAAGCGTCTGATAGAAGATGAAGAATACTGATTTTTTACCGTCGGCATACGATGGTCACGGGCGGCTACGGCTGCCTTTTGTGTTTTGGTGTGTCCTGTTGTTACAGGCGCGAACCTGGGTGGTCTTTGTGATGGCCGGGGCATCGCGTCAGCAGGGCGGGACGCTGCTGGATCTGTTTTATCCCGATCACGATAATTTTTGGATTAGCCTGCTGCCCGGCGTGCCTGCGGTGCTCGCTTTTCTCCTCAGTGGACGGCGACACCAGCTTCCGCGTCTGTGGCCACTGATGCGCTGGGTACTTATTCTCGCGCAGCTCGGGCTGTTACTCTGGCAGCCGCTGCTGTGGTGGCAGGGCGAACCGCTGAGCGGAATTGGCCTGGCGCTGGTTATTGTGGACGGTTTTGCGCTCTGGTGGTTGCTCAGCAACCGCCGTTTACGCGCCTGTTTTTCCCCGCAAGAGGATTAATGGCACTTTTTTGCCATTCTGGACTCCAACAGGCGTTGTGTTGACATACAAAGGATCCTCGAATGAAATCAATGCGTTTATTGCTCTGCGCGCTGCCCCTGGCCTTAACCGGCTGTGCCACCGTCAGTAATGGCTTTAATTCTGTGCACTGGTCGGCGGCGTATCCGTGGAACTGGTTTGGTTCCTCAACGGAAGTGACCGAGCAGGGCGTCGGTGATTTGACCGCCTCCACGCCGCTGAATGAAGAGGCCATCAACGATGCGCTCGACGGCGATTACCGCGTGCGCAGCGGCATGAAAACCGACAAAGGCACCATCGTTAAATACTTCGAAGCGCTGAAGGACGACAAGGTCGCGCTGGTGGTGAATGGCGAGGGCGGAAGTATCAGCCGGATTGATGTCATGGACAGCGACATCCCGGTAGCCGACGGTGCAAAAATCGGTACACCATTCAGCGAGGTATACAGCAAAGCGTTTGGCAACTGTGAAAAAGCCAGCGGTGATGACAGCGCCAGCGTTGAGTGTAAAGTCAAAGATAGCCAGCATATCAGCTATATCTTTAGCGGCAGCTGGGGCGGCCCGCAGGAACTGATGCCGCCGGATGACTCCCTGAAATTCTGGAAAGTCAGCAAGATTATCTGGCGCCGTTAATTTGCGTCTGAGCAAGCCGCCGCCTGAAAAATGCGGGTATAATGCCCGCCATCAATAATGCCACGAGATCGTGGCATCTTTTTTTCAGCCTTTCAGGAGAAGCAGCGATGTCTCAGGTTCAGAGCGGCATTTTGCCGGAACATTGCCGGGCGGCGATTTGGATTGAAGCCAATGTCAAAGGGGACGTCAACGCCCTGCGTGA